>CAWAET010000008.1:0-354815 GCA_963781065.1 Thermoanaerobaculia bacterium
CGGTCGCAGGCTGCCCATCTGCTCAACCGGACGGCGTACGGTCCGCGGCCCGGGGATGTCGACAGCGTCATTCGGACCGGAGCGCTGGCCTACCTCGACCGGCAACTGGACCCCGGTTCGATCGATGACACCAAGACCGAAGCTGCCGTGACCTCCTACTCGGTCCTCAGCTACAGCCAGGCCGATCTGGCGCAGATGGTGCTGGAACGCCAAGAGCGCGGGGTGCAGGCGGCGGCCGCCGAGATCGCGCAGTCGGCGAGTGCCGCCGAGACGGCAGCCAGGGCCGCGGCGCTACGGGAACAGGGACGCGTCCTGGCGCTGGAGATCCAGCAGGTGGCCCTGGTGCGGGCGATATCTTCCGAACAACAGCTGTACGAGGTGATGGTCGATTTCTGGTTCAATCACTTCAACGTGTACATGGCCAAGGGGCAGGTCGGCATCCTGCTGCCAGGATATGTCGAACAGGTTGTCCGGCCGCATGCGCTGGGCAGGTTTCGCGACCTTCTGGGAGCCACGGCTCGGAGCCCGGCGATGCTCGCCTACCTGGACAACGACCAATCGGTCACGCCCGGCAGCAAGCCGCCGGTGCTCGACCTGAAGGCGCGCGAGCTCGAGCTCACGGCCGAGTTCGGCGGGGACGTCGCCGCGGTGCGGGCGAAATTGGAAAAGGCCCGCGACAAGGCGCCCCGGGGCCTGAACGAGAACTACGCTCGCGAGCTGCTCGAGCTTCATACGGTCGGTGTGGACGGCGGCTACGACCAGCAAGACGTGATCGCCGTGGCCCGGATCTTCACCGGATGGAGCTACGATCGCGAGGGCGACGGTCTCCCCTTCCAGTTCAGAGAATGGGCGCACGACTGGGGCGAGAAGACCGTCATGGGTCTCGACTTCCCCGCGGGCCGCGGTATCGAAGAGGGGGAACGGCTTCTGGACATCCTGGCGTCGCATCCAGAGACGATGCGCTTCGTCGGCTCCAAGCTGTGCGCCCGGTTCGTCAACGATCTAGCTCCCCCCGGCTGCGTCGACGCCGCCGTGGCGGCGTGGGCGGAAACGGACGGTGACATCAGGGCCGTGGTCCGAGCCATTCTCACCTCGGGCGAGTTCTGGGACGGAGCGAACTTCGATGTCAAGTTCAAGACGCCCCTCGAGTTCGTGGCGAGCGCCGTGCGGGCACTGGGTGGCCGGGCCGACTCGACGACCTTGCTGTCGCGCGAGTTGGATCGCCTCGGCCAACCGCTATACCTAAGCGAAGCGCCTACCGGCTATCCGGAAGAGAAGGAGGAGTGGGTCAACTCGGGCGCCCTGGTGAACCGGATGAACTTCGCCTTCCGGCTCGCTGCGGGCCGAGTTCGAGGAGTCGAGCTCCCGGCGCACGCATCCCCGGAACCGGCGACCGGCAATGAGCCGATGATCGCATCGATCAGCAGTGCAATCCTGCACGGGCGCGCCACGGACAACACCTTGCGAGTCCTGCGGGAGAGCACTGCCGGGATCCGCAAACCGGAGATCGCGCGGCCCCTCATTGTCGGCCTGGCGATCGGCGGGCCGGAGTTCCAGAGACAGTAGGAGGACCGATGAAACCGAATCGCCGGGCATTCGTCAAGGCCAGCGGAATGGCCCTCGTCAGCATGGGACTGGACCCGCTGTTCTTGACCCGGGCGGCCTACGCCGCGCGCTCGACTGCCCGCGGGTCTGGCGCAAAGACGCTGATCTGTGTGTTCCAGCGGGGAGCGGTGGACGGCCTGAGCATGCTCGTGCCGTACAGTGATCCCGCCTACTACCAGTTGCGCGACCGCATAGCGATTCCGCGACCCGGGCAGGAAGGCGGCGCAATCGACCTGGACGGCCAGTTCGCCTTGCACCCGGCCCTCGAGTCACTACTGCCCCTCTATGCGAACGGGATCCTGGCGCCGATCCACGCTGTCGGGTCACCCGACGCAACGCGCAGCCACTTCGATGGCCAGGACTACATGGAGACCGGCACTCCCGGACTGAAGGGTACGCAGGACGGGTGGATCAACCGGTACCTCGCCCACCGCCAGGAGCACACCGACACACCGTTCACCGGCGTCGCCATCGGCCAGAATCTGCCCCGATCGCTCCGGGGCGACGTCCCGATGCTGGCAGTCAGCAGCTTGGAGGCATTCGACCTGCCGGCCGGCAAACGAGCGCGGAGTGCCTACGAGGACCTTTACGGCGCCACCGAGGGGATCGTCGCCTCGTCTTCGGCGGAGGCGTTCGAGGCGATCCGCATCCTGCGCGCGGCCACTGTCGCACCGAGCAAGGTGGACTACCCGAAAACGCCCTTCGGCAACTCGATGCGACAGCTGGCACAACTGATCAAGATGGACGTCGGCCTCGAGATCGGCTTCGCGGACGTCTCGGGCTGGGACACCCACAGCAACCAGGGCGGATCCCAGGGACAGCTGGCCGACAACCTGCGCGGTTTCGCGGGCGCGCTCAGCGCCTTCGCCGCCGACCTCGGCAACCGCATGAGCGACGTCCTGGTGCTCACCATGAGCGAGTTCGGCAGAACCGTGGCGGAGAACGGCAACGGCGGAACCGATCACGGCCGGGCCACGGCGATGATGGTGATGGGCGGCAACACGCGGGGTGGGCGGGTCCACGGCAAGTGGCCGACGCTGCGCGAGGAGATGCGCTTCGAGGGCAGGGATCTCGCGGTAACCACCGATTTCAGAGACCTCTTCGCCGAGGTACTGGTGAAGCACCTGGGGGAGACCGAACTGAACGAGGTCTTTCCCGGCCACGCGCAAAGCGCGGCAAACTGGCCCGGCGTGATGGCGTAGCCGCAGACGATCGCCGCTTCCAGACCGGGTCTTGCACCACAGCGGCCAGCCGGTGGAAGCCGCCTCGAGAGCTGGGGAGAAGGACCGGCCAGGGAACCCGGCGCCGGACCGTCGGCTGCCCTGGCTCGAGCACCCGAACCTGAAGGGGAAGAGACCATGAACCACCGGACCCGTAGCACCGTTCTCGGCGCCCTGGCCGCCGCTTTCGCCGCCGCCGGCCTGCTGCCCGTCGCCGCCGCTGGCGACCCTCCCGCCAGCTGGACTCAGTGGGGCGGCCCCGGGCAGGACTTCCGGGCGCCCGCGGCGGGCATCGCCGAAAGCTGGGGCGAGCACGGGCCACGGCGGCTCTGGTCGCGCCAGCTGGGCGCCGGCTATTCGACCGTCCTGGCCGAGGACGGCAGGCTGTACACCATGTACCGCACCGACGATCAGGAGGCGGTGATCTGCCTCGACGCGGCGACCGGCGAGACCATCTGGGAGCACCGCTACGACCACCACGGGTTGCCCGGCTACAGGGCCCGGTTCGGCGTCGGGCCGCGGTCGACGCCGCTCATCGTTCGGCGACCGCATCTACACTATCGGTGTCGCCGGCCTGATGCACAGCCTGGAGAAGGAGACCGGCGAGGTGGTCTGGGCGCACAACCTGTGGGGCGAGGTCTTCGGCGGCAACCACCTGCAGCACGGCTACGCCTCCAGCCCGATCGGGTACGGCGACACCGTGATCGCCCTGGTAGGCGGCGAGGGCAAGTCGATCGTCGCCTTCGACAAGGTCGACGGCAGCGTCGTCTGGCAGGCCATGAGCTATCACAACAGCTACTCCTCGCCGCGCATCCTGGAGGTCGACGGCCAGGACCAGGTGGTGGCGTTCATGCGCACCGCCATGGTGGGCGCCGACCCGGCGACCGGCGAAGAGTTGTGGAGCTACCCGATGGCTGACCAGGCGCGGCTGAACATCAGCCCGCCGGTCCTGGTCGAGGGCCGCTACCTGTTCCTCTCGTCGGTCAACGTCGGCTCCCGCGGCCTCGAGCTGAGCCACGGCGAGGACGGCAAGACCGTGGTCGAGGAGCTCTGGAGCTCTCCCAGGATCCGCTTCTACCACGTCACCAACGTCAACGACGGCGACTGGGTCTACGGCTCGAGCGGCGGCGCGCAGACGTTCATGTCTGCGGTCAACGTCAAGACCGGCGAGGTGCCCTGGCGCAAGCGCGGCTTCGCCAAGGCCAACGTGGTCTACGCCGACGGCCGGGTGGTGGTGCTGGACGAGACCGGCAAGCTCTACCTGACCACCGCCACCCCCGAGGACCTGACCGTGCACTCCGAGGTTGAGTTGCTCGACCGGGTGGCCTGGTCGGCGCCGACCATCGTCGGCGACAAGATGTACGTCCGCGACAAGGTCAGGATCATGGCGCTCGACCTCTCCGCCAGCCGGACCGCCGAAGAGGTGATGTTGGCGGGCGCGGCCGCGGCGGCGGCCGGCGAGGCGGCTGAGGACGCGGCGGAGTAGGGCGATGTCGCTGGGCGCGGCATCTCCAGCAACGTAGGAATCGGCCGTAGAGGGTGCGGTAGGTGATCTCGAACCTCACATGGGGGACCCGAGGCGACGCCTTGCTTGCCTCGGACCGTAGGACTGCGCTCGTTGCATCCGACAACCGAGTCAGGAGGGACTGATGATTGCCCGACGCCCCGCTGTGCTTCTCGCTCTGCTCGCCGCTCTCGCCTTCGCGCTCAACGCTCCGGCGCTGGCCCAGAAGACCGTCCAGATGCAGAAGGGCCAGGTGCTCCAGAAGGCCCCGATGATCCAGAAGGTCCGCATGACGGGCGAGACGCGTTGCCCGCCGGAGGTGCGCGAGGAACTGGCAAAGCTCCTGGCCGAGAACGACGACGTCTCCGTCCGCCGCGAGATCCAGGAGAAGTACCGCTACTGCGCCAAGGAGGGGGCCGAGATCCCGCGCAGCGAGCTGGCCGAGCACGAGTACTGCGGCCGGCTGGTGTACGCCGGCAGCCTCTTCTACGAGCGGCTGCGGTGCTGCGGCTACGAGCCGCAGAAGCGGGTCTTCGCCTGTCCGGTGGAGATCCGGCAGCCCAACGGCTTCGGCGCCTTCCCGGTGCCGGGCAGCTACGAGTACGTCCTCAGCTGCGTGCACTTGAACAACGCTTGGCAGCCGGCGGCTCTGGACCGGGTCCACCTGGCCAACGCCCAGACCGGCAGCCCCGACTGGTACACCGCGGTGACCGCCAAGGCCGGGGGTGTGATGAAGGAGCTCGAGCTCAACGGCAGGACGCTGCGCGCCCGGTCGATCCTCTCCTGGAATCTGTCGCCCAAAGGCGACTGCGACTTCAGGCCGATCTGGGGCAATGTCATCGAGTACAAGATCCGCCTGGATCCCACCGACGTGGCGCCGCCGGCGCCGGCGGGCAAGATCGTCTTTGTCTCGAGCCAGCTGTTCGACGGTAACTTCGGCGGCGGCCAGAAGGTCCTCGGCCATCTAGCGGCCGACCAGCGCTGCCAGGACGCCGCCGGCGCGGCCGGCCTGTCGGGCACCTTCAAGGCCTGGATCAGCGGCCGTGTCGATACCGGAGCCGGCCCGCTGCCTCACGGCGTGGTCGACCGCTTCACCCAGTCCACCGAGCCGTACAAGCTGGTCAACGGCACCAAGGTGGCGGACGACTGGGCCGACCTGATCGACGGCAGCCTGGACCACGCCATCGACATCGACGAGCACGGCAACCCGGTGGGCGGGGAGACCCGGGTGTGGACCAATACCCGCACCAACGCCACCGCCTGGGACAACTCGACCCAGTGCGCGGTGGGCATCGGGCCCGACGACACCGGGATGTGGACCTGGACCTGCGGCTCGCCGAACTGGACGGCGGGCGACTGCGCCTTCCAGGCGGGCAAGTACGGCCAGGCCACCTCCACCGGCGGCAGCTGGACCGGCACCGGTTCGAGCAACATCGGGTGCTCGAACCAGTTCCACCTCTATTGCTTCGAGCAGTAGGCAGGCAGGGCGGCACGCTGCCAACCAGCGCCGGATGCTGTTAGGGTCCGCGTCTGATGGCTCGTATCCTCGTCACCAGCGCACTGCCCTACATCAACGGCATCAAGCACCTGGGCAATCTGGTGGGCTCGATGCTGCCGGCCGACGTCTACGCCCGCTTCCAGCGCCAGCTGGGGCAGGAGGTGCTGTTCATCTGCGCCACCGACGAGCACGGCACGCCGGCCGAGCTGGCGGCGCTCGAGGAGGGCCTGCCGGTGGCCGAGTACTGCCGCCAGCAGCACGAGCTGCAGGCCGACATCTACCGCCGTTACGGCCTGTCGTTCGACTGGTTCGGGCGCAGCTCGTCGCCGCAGAACCACGAGCTGACGCGGCATCTGTGCGACAAGCTCGACGAGCACGGGCTGGTCGAGGAGCGGCTGATGCGGCAGGTCTACTCCAACGCCGACGGCCGCTACCTGCCCGACCGCTACATCATCGGCACCTGCCCGCACTGCGGCTACGAGGCGGCGCGCGGCGACCAGTGCGAGAACTGCACCCGGGTCCTCGACCCGACGGACCTGCTCGAGCCGCGTTCGGCGGTCTCCGGCTCGACCGATCTCGAGGTGCGCGAGACGCGGCACCTGTTCCTGCTGCTGTCGCGGCTGCAAGAGCGGGTGGAGGAGTGGGTGGCGAGCCGCCAGGGCTGGTCGAACCTGGTCGCCTCGATCGCCCGCAAGTGGCTCAACGAGGGGCTGCGCGACCGCTGCATCACGCGCGATCTCGAGTGGGGCGTGCCGGTCGACCGGCCGGGCTTCGAGGAGAAGGTCTTCTACGTCTGGTTCGACGCGCCGATCGAGTACATCGCCGCCACTCGCGAATGGGCCGAGGCCGGCGCCGGCGGGGACGGGGATCCCGACTGGCGGTCGTGGTGGGACGACCCGCGCGACGTGCGCTACGTCCAGTTCATGGGCAAGGACAACGTGCCGTTCCACTCGGTGACCTTCCCGGCCACCCTGCTGGGCTCGGGCGAGCCCTGGAAGACGGTGGACACCATCAAGGGGTTCAACTGGCTGGCCTACTACGGCGGCAAGTTCTCGACCAGCCGGCAGCGCGGCGTCTTCATGGACCGGGCGCTGGAGAAGCTGCCGGCGGAGTACTGGCGCTACTGGCTGATCGCCAACGCCCCCGAGTCGGACGACACCGACTTCACCTTCGAGCTGTTCGCCGCCGGCTGCAACAAGGACCTGGCGGACACTTTCGGCAACTTCGTCAACCGCTGTCTCAAGTTCGCCGCCTCGCGCTTCGACGGCTTGGTGCCGGCCGGCGGCGAGCCCGGCGCCGACGAGGCGGCGCTGGTCGAGGAGCTCGACCGGCGGATCGAGGCCTATCGTGACCATCTCGAGCGGATCGAGTTCCGCAAGGCGCTGGCCGAGCTGCGAGCGATCTGGGTGCGCGGCAACGAGTACTTGCAGCACGCTGCGCCCTGGAAGGTGATCAAGACCGACCGCGACGGCGCCGCCATGATCGTCCGCACCGGGGTGCAGCTGGTGCGGCTGTTCGCGGTGCTGTCGTGGCCGGTGATCCCGGAGTCGGCCGAGAAGGTCCTGGCGGCGCTGGGCGAGCCGGCCGGCATGCCCCCCTGGCCGGGCGGCGACGCCGCCGCCGAGCTGGCGGTGCTCGAGCCCGGCCGCCCGCTGGGCGACCCCGGCATCCTCTTCCGCAAGCTGCCGCCGGAAGAGGTGGCGGCGCTCGCCGAGGAGTTTGGCGGCGAGAGCGTTAACGGGCCGGCAACTTGAGCACCTGGCCCGGATAGATCCGGTCGCCGCGCAGTCCGTTCGCCAGCTTGACCATGCTCACCGTCGTGGCGTGGCGGCGGGCGATCGAGATCAGCGTGTCGCCGCGCACGACGTAGTACTCGTTCGACTTCTCCCTGCCCAGGTTGGCCACGTAGCTGGCGTAGGGCTTGGGGAACAGCGCGACGTGGTAGTGCGGCGGCCGCCGCTCCTGGGCCGCCTCGAGCACCCCCCGGCCCTCGAGATAGAGCAGCGTGCTCTCGAGCCAGCGCCGGCACGAGCGCGACCAGCTGCGCCGCAGGTCCATCGCCATGCCGGTGGGGTGGACCGACAGCGGCGAGGCGTTGCGCGGCTGCCGGGACGTCGGGCGGGTCAGGCTGGTGACCACCAGCTGCTCGCCGCAGGCCGCCCGGTACTGGCGCGACAGCCGCTCGATGAACAGCTTGACCTCCGGCCGGGCGTAGGGGAACGAGACCGCGTGCAGGGCGTAGTCGCGATTGCCCCGCACCGGCACCAGCCAGCCGTTGGCGACGAAGCGCTTGACCTCGGTGGCGGTGCGCAGGAAGGTGAAGTCGTGTCGCCTGGCCTGCTGGTTCTGCCGGCTCACCGAGGAGCGCGAGCCCCGGAGGCTGGCCGCGTCGGCGGCGGGCGCCGCCAGCAGGAGCATCGTCCCCAGCAGCGCCGTCACCAGCGACGCCGTCAACAGAGGTAGCGGCACGAGCGCCGCGATGGCGCCGCCGGTGGTCGTTGGAATCGAGCCCCGAGGTTTCATGGTCGAGCTTGGTGCCGGCCGCGAGCCCCGGCGGCTCGCTCGGCCCGGTCGGCCGCCGAGTGTCGTCGAGACTCTCGAGCGTCCGGACCGGGCCGCTGACAAGTGGCGCATAGTGTAGCGGATAAAGGGCTTAGCCTCAAACGGCCAGCCGATCGCCGAGCCGGTCCACCACCGCGCGGGTGAATTCGGTCGTATCCAGACTGCCCCCCAGGTCGCCGGTGGCCTCGCCGTCGGCGATCGCCGAGTAGAGGCTCTGCCGCAGCGCCTCGCCCAGATCGCGGCGCTCGACGTGGTCCAGAAGCATGGCGAGCGACAGCAGGATGCCGGTGGGGTTGCAGATGTTCCTGCCGGCGATGTCGGGCGCCGTGCCGCCGGCGGGATCGAACATGGCGATCTCCACCTGGTTGTCGGCGTCGAACGAGAAGTTGGCGCTGGCGCCGGTGCCGAGGCTGCCGACCAGCCCCGAGGCCAGGTCGGAGAGGAAGTCGCCGTACTCGTTGAGCACCAGAACCACCCGGTAGTTGTCCGGCCGGATGATCACCTTGGCCAGCAGGGCGTCGAACAGCTCGACCGAGTGGGTCACCTCGGGGTAGCGCGCCGCCACCTCGCGCGCCACCGTTTCGAACAGGCCGTCGGTGACCCGCTGGATGGTGTACTTGGAGGACGAAGTCACCGGAAAACCCTGCCGGCGGGCGAGCTCGAAGGCGAAGGTGGCGGCCTCTTCGACCGGCTTGCGCTCCACCATTCGGATCGAGACCGCCGCCTCGCGCCCCACCAGCTGGCCGGGATCGCCGTAGGTGCCGCCGGTGGCCACCCGCACGATGTGCAGGTCGAGGTCGCCCTTGAAGTTGGATTTGACGCCGGGAATGGTGGCCGCTGGGCGGTAGATGACGCTGAAATTCAAGCGCCGCCGGATCAGCCGGTTGGGGCTGCGGGTCTTGGTGACGGTGGGGTACTTGATCGCCAGCCGGGTCCGCCGCATCGAGGCCTCGGCCTCGTCGATGGCGGCCTCGCCGTCGCGCTCGCGCCGCTCGAGGCTCCAGTCGACGGGCTGGAACTCGAGCGCCAGGGGCAGCGAGTCGGCCACCTGGCGGACGGCGGCTTCGAGCTCGGGGCCGATGCCGTCGCCGCGCAACTCGGTCACCCGCAGCGTCGCCGGGCTAGTCATGTCGGGATCGCTCACGGCGTCCGATCCTATCGCGGGCCGCCGTCGAGCCGGTCGGTCACGCGCCCGGCCAGATAGTCGAAGAAGGGGTTCCAGCGCAGACGGAGCAGGTCTTCGAGCGGCTGCGCCAGCACGCCGCGCTCGCCTCGCGGCGCCGCCGCGCCGAGCTCCGACCGGGCGCCGTAGAGCGGGTCGTCGTCGGCCACCGCCAGCGCCAGATGCGACAGCGAGAAGACGCCCTTCGGCCAGCGCTCGGCCAGCGGGAGCCGGCGCGCCGCGGCCGCGTCGCCCAGCCCGCCCCCGCCGGCCGGCCAGCTCAGCGCCTCGACCGCGTCGCCGCCGGTCTCGCGGTTGCTGACCAGGGTGACGCTGAAACCGGGCGGCCCGCCCTCGGCCAGGACCGGTCCGGGGAAGGCGTAGCTGCCGTCGTCGCTCACCAGGCCGTCCAGCTCGGGCGAGTGGTTGAGGTCGAACAGGGCCAGCTCGTCGCGCTCGCGGCCCAGCAGTCGCAGCAGGGCGGCGATGCCGCTCGCCACCACGGTGTCGTCGGCGATCGACTGGAAGGCGAGGATGGGCGGCAGCTGGCCCTGCCGCTCCGGGCTCAGCGAGGCGGCCAGCGTCCAGGTCCGCCGGGTCAGCCGGTAGACCTCGGCGCCGGCCCGCTTGGGAAACGAGCTGTACTTGCAGGGGTCGTACTCGGGCTTGACGTCCTGCCAGCGGAACTTGGTGAAGTAGGGGAGCCAGGCCAGGGCGCGGTGCCAGAGGGCGAACCGGGCCACCCAGGGTAGCTCGATTGCCGGCGCCAGCATGATCAGCCCCGAGGCCGCCTGGCGGCCGTCGCGGCGGGCGGTCTCGATGGCGTGCTGGAGCGCCAGGGTCGCTCCAGTGGAGAAGCCGATGATCCACAGCGGGCGGTCGTCGAGCCGCTCCTGCAGCCGCTCTATGCCGTAGGTGGCGGCGGCCGTCCAGTCCTGCCAGCGCGTGGTCAGCAGGCCGCCCGGGGCCGTGCCGTGGCCCGGCAGGCGCAGGCCGAGGACGGTGGCGCCGTGGCGGTGCAGGCGCTCGCCGAGCGAGCGCATCAGATAGGGCGAGTCGCTCAGGCCGTGCAGCAAGAGCACGCCGCAGTGCTGCTCCTCGGCCTCGCGCAGGAAGGAGAGGTTTCTCTCGCCGGGGTGGCGCCGGCCGCCCAGGCGGTAGCGGTCGAGCGGCGGCGCCCGGTGGCGGCCCAGGCGGCGATCCACTTCGGCCAGCAGGCGGCGCTCGCGCGCGAACAGCTCTTCGAGGCTCGGCCGGCCGGCATAGTCGGCGGCGCGAAGCTCCTCGGGCACGCGGTCGGCGTGCCAGGGAGCCAGCGCGGCGAGCTGCCGTGAGCGGAAGGCCCGGAAGACGATCACCGCCGCCAGGGCGACCGCCAGCGCCGCGGCCAGCGCCAGCAGCACCCAGGCGGCCGTCACCAGGGTCTGGGCGGTCATGCCGGCCTCACCCACCCGGCCGGCGACCGGGTGGCGCCCCCGGGGCCAGGGCGCCCGATGTGGGTCGTTGACGTCTTCTCGAACAACGCGGCGGCATGATACGCCGAGCGGCGCCTCGTCGTGGCACGGGCCGGATGCCGCCGGACGCGGTGAGGACCCCGCGAACGCCGGCGCGGCCGAGCGGCGCGATCTCGGGCACTGGGCAGACCCCACCCCCGGGAAAAACAACTCCCGCCCCGCCTCGGTAACGCGCCTTCACCCTGAGTAGATTGCGTTTTTAAGCACCTTGCGCGCCTTTGTCAAGCCGCGATGCGGCGCGTAGTCGGGGATCGGGGGTAGGATGCGGCGGCCGATGGCGACCCGACGTTCCCGCTCCGGTGTCCACTCGCTGGCGGCTCTGCTGCTGGCGGCTCTGCTGGCCGGCGGCTGCAGCCAGATGGCTGTACTGCCGGTCGACCCGGCGCTGGCCGGCCGTGGCGACACCGGTGACGACCACAAAGTGCCTGTGCTGCTGGTGCCGGGCATCACCGGCACGGCGCTGCGCGACCCGGCCACCGGCCGGCTGGTATGGGGCGACGGACGGGCGGTCATCCGGCCGCACGACGGCGGCTACGCCCTGGTCGAGCCGCTGCGTCCCGGCGCCGGGCGCCCCGGCGGCGGCCTCGAGCCGGCCGGAGTGCTCCAGGCGGTGCGGCTGGGGCCGATCCGCAAGGAGGTCTACGGGCCGATCGTCGGGCTGCTCGAGAGCCACGGCTACGCGCGGGGCGATCTCGCCGCGCCGCGGCCGGGCGAGAGCCTCTTCCTGTTCGGCTACGACTGGCGGCAGGAGAACGCCGCCTCGGCGGCGCGGCTGGCCGAGGCGCTGGAACGGCTGCGGCGGGCGCGCGGCCAGGACCGGCTCGAAGTGGACCTGGTCTGCCAGAGCAACGGGGCGCACGTCTGCCGCTGGTTCGCCAAGTACGGCGGCGGCTCGCTGGAGGATGCCGAGTCCGGCGCCGCCGGCCCGCCCCGGCGGGTACGGGTGCGCAAGCTGATCCTGGTCTCGTCCTCGAACGGCGGCAGCCTCGAGAATCTGGCCTGGCTCGATCGCGGCCGGAAGTACGTGCGGCTGATCGGCCGACGCTGGACGCCCGAGGCGATCTTCTCGATCCGCTCGGTCTTCGAGGATCTGCCGTTCTACACCAGCGATCTGTTCGTCGACGCCGCGGGCGAGCCGCTGGATGTCGACCTGTTCGATCTCGAGAGCTGGCGGCGCCACGGCTGGTCGATCTTCGCGCCGGCGGTGGCACAACGGATCGAGCGCCGTGGGCGCCGTGACCTGTTCGGCGACCCGGCCGATCGCGAGGCCTATCTCGCCCGGGCGCTCGACCGGGCGCGGCGGTTCCACGTCCAGCTGCGCCGCGACGTCGCCGGCTTTGGCGATGTCCGCTACCACATGATCCAGAACGTCGAGGCCGACACCCCGGCCCGGGCGGTGCTGGAACGCCGGGGCGACGGTTGGCGGCTCCGCTTCGCCGAGGATCGCTGGGTGCGCCGGCGGCCGGCTTGGCAGCGCCGGCTGGTCGAGCCGGGCGACGGCCACGCCACGGTCTCGAGCCAGATGTGGCTGGCGCCGCAGGAGTGCCGGGCGCTGGCCGCCGAGCCGGGCCGCGTCATCGGCGACCACTTCGACCTGATCCTGGCGCCGGCGGCGCAGCGGCTGCTGCTGACGTATCTGGCCGGGGTGCCAGCGACTTCGGGCGTGCCCGCGCCGCCAACAGAGCCGCCACCGGACCGCCGCGCCGGGGCGTGTCCTGGTGGTTAGGACACGCCCCCGCGCCGCCGCTGCTTGCCCCGTCGCGGTCATCGAGTAGAATGCGGCTCTGGTTTTTCGACAGCCGTGGCCGCCTGGCCCGGGTCGGTCCAGGAGAGAGTGGATACGCGGTCGGCAGGGAGAGTCTCACGTTGATTGCGTCGGCGATTGCCGGCGGGTAGCGTTTGCGCACTCTTGCCGCTGTCCGATGAGGCCGGGTTCCACGGGATAAGGTCGGGTTCCACGTAACGGCCCGTTCATTTCTTTTTTTTCGAGCATGACTCCTGCACCCGCGGGAGACCCGGGGGAACGAGACCCAGGGGAACAGGGAGAGACAACCATGAACTCAGCCGCCACCAACAACCAATTCGGACGCGGGCGCTCGCGCGCCCTGCTCCTCGCCCTGTCGCTTGCCTTCGCCGCCACCATGGCAGCGGCCGGCGGATCCCCGCCGCCGACCTTCACCAAGGCGTTCCTGCCCGACACTATCGGCCCGGGCAGCGTCAGCATGCTGACCTTCACGATCGACAACTCGGAGCGGCCCGCGGCGAGCATGATGGCGTTCGACGACGAGCTGCCGTTCGGGATGGACCTGGCGGCGCCGGCCTTCGTGTCCAACACCTGCGGCGGCACCGTCACTCTCGACGAGGACGACGCCGACTCCGGGTTCGACGTCCGGCTGGTCGACGGCATGGTGGGCGCCGACAAGAGCTGCAAGATCGTGGTCAACGTGACGGCCACCACCGACTGCAGCGGGGATCTGGACGGGCTTCAGGACGGGAGCTCCGGGTTCGTGGCGGAATGCGCCAACGCCAGCGGCGACCTGACCTCGAGCGCCGGCAACAGCGGCCCCGCCTCGGCCAGCCTGTTCGTCAACACGGACCTGCCCGGCTTTTCCAAGGCCTTCAGCACAACGCCCCCGACAGACCCGCCGACCGTACCGTTCGGCGGCCGCAGCACCCTGACCTTCACCATCGACAACTCGGCCAGCACGGTCGCCATTGGGAACCTCGACTTCACCGACCAGCTGCCGCCCGGGATGGCAGTCGCGGGCCCCAACAACGCTGCTACCGACTGCGTCAGCGCAGGTTTCCCCAACACCACCGTCATAGCCAATCCTGGCACCAGCGTCATCACCCTCGACGCCAACGGGATTGCGTCTCCCGGCTTCGAAGTGCTCGCAGCCGGGGCGACCTGCACCGTGATGGTGGACGTGATCGGCGGCTCCGTCGGCTCGCTCGGCAACGTTTCGGGCAACCTGCTGGCGGGTGGCGTCATTGCCGGCAAGGCGGCCGCCGTGCTCGAGGTCACCGGCGTCGAGGATCTGCTCGAGCTGTCCAAGGAGTTCATCGACGACCCGGCGGCGCCGGGCGGCCAGGTGACGCTCCGGTTCACCGTCACCAACAAGAGCCGCGACGAGGCGGCGACGGCAATCACCTTCGACGACGACCTCGGGGCGACGCTGGCCGGCCTGGCGCCGGCCGCGGCGCCGGGGCTGCCGGCGGATCCCTGCGGCGCCGGATCGAGCCTGAGCTTCACCCCCGGCGTGCCGCCCTCCGCCGTCCTCGCCCTGAGCGGCGGCACGCTGCCGCCGGAGGGCTCCTGTGTCTTCAGCGTCGTGCTGGACGTGCCCGCCGGCGCGATGGCGGGCACCTATCCCAACACCGCCGGCCCGGTCTCGGGCGACGTTGGCGGCTTCCCGGAGACCGGCAACACGGCCGGCGACCTGCTCTTCGTCGTCCCCTTCCCGCGGCTGACCAAGAGCTTCACTCCGGACACGGTGGCCGCCGGCGACAGCGTCACCCTGGAGTTCACCATCACCAACCCGGCGGCGTCGGCGATGACCGGCATCGCTTTCGACGACGAGCTGACCGACAACAGCGGAACTCCGGGCGGTGGGGTCGGCAACGGCTTCCTGCCCTTCCCGGTGTCGGTGACCCTGCCGCCGGTTCCGGACCCGCCGTGCGGCGCCGGCTCGGCGCTGGCTCTGACCTCCCCTGGTACCGATCGGCAGGCTCTCAGCCTCACCGGCGGCAGCCTGGCAGAGGCGGGCATGGCCGGTGACTCCTGCACCTTCTCGGTGACGGTCGGCATCCCGCTGGGTCTGCCTGGCGGCACCTACCTCAACACCACCGAGCCGATCCGCGCGACGGTGGCCGCCGCGACAGTGGTGGGCCCGCCGGCCAGCGACGACCTGGTCGTCGCCAGCGCGCCCAGCCTGAGCAAGGAGTTCACCGACGACCCGGTGCTGCCGGCCGGCGGCCCGGTGACGCTCGAGTTCAATCTCTCCTACGACGTCGAGGAGGGGACTCCCGACGCCACCGACATTGCCTTCACCGACGACCTGACGGCGCTCACGCCGGCGGTTCCAGGTCTGGTGGCGGCCTCGGTCGACACCAACACCTGCCCCGGTGCGATGGTCGACATCTCGACCCCGTCGACGATCGCCTTCTCGGGCGGCACCCTGGCGCCGGGGGCCAGCTGCACGGTGGTCGTGACCTTGACCGTGCCGGCAGCCTCGCCGGTCGGTTCGTTCACCAACACGACCTCGAAGGTCACCGCGACCGTCGACGGCGTCGGGGCCGAGAACCTCGAGGCGACGGACACGCTGCTGATCACGCCGCTGACCTTCACCAAGGAGTTCACCCCGGACACGGTCATCGCCGGCGACGCGACGACGCTGACCTTCACGATCGACAACACGTTGGGCAGCGCGGACGTTACGACGATCATCTTCTCTGACACCCTCGACTTGGAACTCACCGCGGCCCTGCCGCCGGTTCCCGATCCTCCTTGTGGAGTGGGCTCTTCGCTCACGATCAGCGATCCTCCAGGCCCGGCCGTCCAGAGGCTGAGTTTCTTCAGCAGCGCGATTCTGACCGCGGGCTCGACCTGCAGCTTTAGCGTCCCCATCACCGTGAGCCCTTCGGCACTCGACGGGCTTTACACCAATGCCACCGAAAGCAATCTCTTCATCATCGGCGGCAGCCCCGTCGTCATGCCTGCGGCCACGGACGTCCTGGATGTCAACTCGACCCTGCTGGAGCTGACCAAGGAGTTCACCGACGATCCGGTGGCGCCGGGTGATTCCGTGACGCTGGAATTCACTCTGACCAACCTGGATCCGGTGAACACCGCCAGTGCGATCGCCTTCTCCGACAACCTGGGCGATGCGGGCGGTACGCTCCTGGGTTTGGAGGCCCAGAGTCCGGCGATTCTCAATGACTGCGGCGGCATGGCCACCCTGCCGGCAACCGATTTCAGCTACTCCGGCGGCAGCCTCGCGGGCGGCGCCTCCTGCACCATCCGCTTGTCTCTGAAGGTCCCGGTCGGGCCGATCTCGGGCAACCTCTTCCCCAACACCACCAGCAGTGTCTCGGGCACCATGACCGGCCTCGCGGTCACGGGCGATCCGGCGACCGACGACCTCGAGGTCCAGACCGTGACCTTCAGCAAGTCGTTCGACGGCCCGACGACGGCTACCAGCACCGCGGTCCTGACCTTTACCCTCACCAACCTCGATGCGTCCAGCGCCGTCAGCGGCCTTGCCTTCTCGGACGATCTCGATGCCGTGATCGCCGGGCTGGACGCCGTTCTGCCGCCGACCCCCGACCCGCCCTGCGGCGCCGGCTCGGTCGCGAGCGGCACCTCCTTCCTCGCGGTCACCGGCGCCAGCCTGGCCGCGGCGGGCAGCCCGGGGGACAGCTGCACCTTCGATGTGACCGTCGCGGTGCCGGAGTCGGCTACGGCCGGCAGCTTCCTCAACATCACCAGCATATTGTCCTCGTCGGGCCTGCTGGTGGCCGACCCGGCGACGGCGTTCCTCGACATCGAGCCGGCGCCGACCTTTGCCAAGGCGTTCGTTCCCGACACCATCTTCGAGGGCGAGGTCAGCACCCTCACCTTCACCATCGACAACACCGCCAGCGCGCTGGCCGCGACGGGGCTCGACTTCACCGACGTCCTGCCGAGCGGTGTGGTGGTCGCGACTCCGTCGGGAGCCTCGACCGACTGCACCGGCGGCATGCTGACCGCGGTAGCGGGTACCGGCACCGTCAGCTACACCGACGGCGAGGTCGCCGACGGGGCGAGCTGCACGGTTGTTGTGGACGTGACGTCCGCCACGGCTGACGTCTACGTCAACACCACCGGCGATCTGACCTCCTCCTCCGGCAACAGCGGCCCGGCAAGCGACACGCTGACGGTCGAGGCGGGCGACGCCGACCTCGAGCTGGTCAAGGCCGACGTCTTCGAGCCGGTGATGGCCGGCCGCTTCCAGATCTACACGTTGACGGTGACCAACCTCGGCCCGGCCACCGCCGAGGCAGTGGTCATCGACGACGTGCTGCCGGCGGGGACGGAGCTGGTGCTCGCGGAGCCGACCGCCGCGTGCAGCGAGGCCATGGGTGTCGTCTCGTGCGCCGTCGGCGATCTGGCCCTGGGCGAGGCCGCCACGGTGGTCATCACGCTCTACGTCGTGCCCAGCGCGATCCCGGCACCGATCGAGAACCTGGCCACCGTCACTTCCGACACTCCCGATCTGGTGCCGGCCAACAACGACGTCATGGAGTCGACCGAGGTGTTGCGCTTTACCGGCCTGGCGATGCTCGACGATGTGGACGAGAACATGTTCCCGGAAGCCGCCGCGCCGCTCGAGTTGCCGCTTGGGGACGGAATCCTGGTCCTGGTCAAGGACGTCTTCCTGAAGAACATCCTGCACATGACCGAGGTCTTCCCCGACGGCTGGGCTCTGACCGGCTTCGAGCGGAAGCCGGGAGTCGGCGCGGCCAAGGACGGGGTGGCCGTCATGGCGGTCAATCTGATGACCGCGTCGACCGAGGTCCGGGTGATCTCGGGCCCGGCTGGGGCGCTGCTGTCGACCGCGGTGGTGCCGGCCGGCTATCTGCCGGTGACCATGGAGGTCATCCCCGACGACGGCGGCGTACCGTCGCGGTCGTTGATCGTCACGGCCTCGATCGCCCTGGGCGATGGCCCCGACGGCCGGGGCAAGGTGCACGTCTTCGACTGCAGCGACGGCAGCCTGGTGAGCGAGTTCTTCCTCCACCCGGGCGCGGTGCCGATGGGCCTGGCGGCGGTCGACAGCTTCGCCGGCGATGCGCTGAGCGAGCTCGGCATCCTGTGGATCAACGAAACCAACGGCGGCAAGCGGCTGCAGGTCAAGGAGTTGAGCGGTACGCAGATCCTCACCCGCAACCTGCCTCTCGCGATGACCCCGCTGGCTCTCGAGCGGGTGGCCAACTGCTGCCTGGGCGCCGCGGACGAGCTGGCGGCGGTCGGTTGGGACCGGGTGTCCGACAAGGCCCGGCTGTGGGTGACCCAGGCGGACGGCGGCGGTCTGATCAGCGACGGCGTCTTCGCCAGCAAGGCCCAGCCGATCGCGCTGCGCTCGGTGCCCAGCTTCGCCGCTACCACGGCTGACGAGCTGGTGACTCTGTTCCGCAACGCAAACGGCTTCGCGGCGGTGCGCGGCCGCGACGCGATGAGCCAGGCCAATGTGCTGAGCAAGGGCTACGGTGCCGGCAGTTCGGTACCCCTCGGCCTTGGAGTCTCGGCAGACGCCTACGACAGCGTGGCGGACGAGGTGGCGGTCTTCTGGCTCGACCCGGCGACCGGCAGGCGCCGCGTCACGTTGCGCGATGCCGGCAGCGGCTTCGTGGTCGAGACCGTGCTGATGCAGGTCGTGCCGTAGCCCGGCCTCGCGCGGCAGAGCGCATCCGGAGCCGGCCGCGCGTTCGGCCGGCTCCGCCCGCGCCCGCGGGCCCGCGCTCGGGCTGCGGCCAGCGGTCGGCGGCGCGGCTCAGCCGTCCTCGGGACGCTGCCGGTGCCGAGGCCGGTGCCGGCCGTCGTGCCCGCCGAAGAACCGCTCGGACCGGCGGCGCTGGCGGCGGCGCAGCTCGTCGAACCGCTCGGCCTGATCCGGCGTCAGGATCGCCCGGATCCGATCTTCGCTGCGCCGCATCATCTCGCGCATCCGCGGCGCCATCTCGCGGCGCATCGCCTCCGCTTCGCGGCGGCTCTCCTCGAGGACCTGGCGCAACTCCTGCCGCTGTTCGTCGGACAGCCCCAGGCGTTCCTCGAGCCTCGGCCCCATCGGCCGGTCGAAGAACGGCGGCGGCCCCGGCGGCCGATCGAGCGCGCGGGCGTAGTAGAGGTGCGCGCCCAGGCCGCCGCTGAGGGCGCCGAGCAGGAACAGACCGGCCAGGGCGAGCAGCGCCTGCCAGCGCTTCACCGCATCTCCTCGTCGCCGCTCGCCACCCAGGTCAGCAGGTCGCCGTCGGCCAGCTCTGCGGACAGGCTGGCGGGCGCTGGTGTGCGCAGCAGGCACCAGCCGCCAAGGACCAGCGTGAGGGCCACGGTCGCCGGCAGCAGCCGGCGCGCCGCCCACAGCAGGGGGTCGGCCGGGCCGTCGAGCCGGGCTGAGACCCGGGCGGCGAACCCGGCGTCGGGGGTCACCCGGGTCACCCGGTGCGCGATGCCGCGGCGGACGGCGGTCCAGCGCCCGGCGAACCGCTCGCAGTCGGCGCAGGAGGCCAGATGCCGGGCGAGCGCCGGATCATCGCCGGATCGGCGGCGGGCGCCGTGGGTCAGCAGGTTGCGGGCGCGTCGGCAGTTCATCGTTCGAGATCCTCTTCCACCAGCCGGCGCAGCCGGGCGCGGGCGCGGTGGGCTCGTACCTTGACGTTGGTTCGTGTCCAGCCCAGCCGATCGGCGATCTCGGCGGTCGACCAGCCCTCGCCGTCGAGCAGCAGGAGCACCGTCCGGTCGGCGGGACCGAGGTGGGCCAGCAGGCGCTCGACCTCGAGGCCGGCGACCGGGTCGCCGGGACCGACCGGCCGGTCGGCGTCGGCCAGCGGCTCGGGGTCGGGGCGCCGGCGCAGCCGGGCGTAGCAGCAGCGGACGCAGACCCGGGTCAGCCAGTGCTCGAACGGCGCCCGCGCGGCGTAGGTGTGCAGCTTGGTCCAGGCGGTGAGAAAGGTCTCCTGGGCGACCTCCTCGACGTCCTCCGGCCGGCGAAAGAACCGGCCGGCGAGCCGGAAGACCCGCTGCTGGTAGCGCCGCACCAGCTCGCCAAAGGCGTCGCGGTCGCCGTCGCGGCTGGCGGCGATCCAGCGCCGCTCTTCGGCCTGGCGCGCGTCCGCTTCGCTGGGCGGGCTGGTCAAGGCCAGGGTTGCGGCATGGGTGGGCATGGCGAGAGTTCGGCGTCTCCACCCAGGAAAGAGGGGCCCGGAGCCTCGCCGGTTACACAGTGTCGCCTCCGGGAGGTCGTTGTGTCCAGGCCGTGTAACCGGAGCGGCCGCCGCTGCATCTGACCGGGTGGAAGCGACGCAACCGCGAATCCGAACGAGAACGACCGATCAAAAGGAGACCAACGATGACACTGAGACACCGACTGACGATTCCCATCCTGGGCCTGATGCTGCTCGCCGCGGCCCTGCCCGCGATGGCCCAGCCCGCGAAGCGCGGGTCGCACGGCCGTGGCCCGGGCGCCATGGACGGCCACCGGCTCGAGCACCTGGCTCTGCGGCTCGAGCTGAGCGACGGCCAGCGCGAAGAGCTGCGCCAGGCGTTTGGCGAGGGCTTCGAGGACGGCGCCGAGGTCCGGCGCGCCCTGTTCGATGCACGCCGCGCCCTGGCGGAGCGGATCCACGCCGAGACCTTCGACGAGGCGGCCATCCGTGAGGCGGCCGGCGCGGTGGCGGCGCTCGAAGCCGACGCTGCCGTCGGGCGGGCGCAACAGGCCCAGAAGCTGCGCCAGATCCTCACCCCGGAGCAGCTCGCCGAGTTCGAGGAGATGCGCGCCGCAGGGCCGGGCCGGCGCTCGGGACGCGGCGGGCACCGGGGACACCGAGGGCACGGCTTCGGCGGCCCGCCGCCGCCGGCCGGCGAATAGGCTGATCCCGCGGCCACGCGGACACGGGCGGCTCCCCGGGGCGCGATCCCCGGGGGGCCGCTGCTGTCCTGGCGCGCCGGCTCGGAATCCGCGCGGCCCGTGGCGGCGAGAAAACGTGGCGGTTGGGGAGCGGCCAGAGGATAGGATGCCCGCGGCCGTCACCGCCGGCCCGGCTCGGCTCGCCGCGACAGCCGGGCGGAAGAGTCGACCAGGAACCCCCACATGAAACGCATCAGCCCGATCGTCCGCTTCGCGGTCGAACGCAAGGTCACCATGGGAATGGCCGTGCTGGGCGTCTTCGTGCTCGGCTGGCTGTCGCTCACCCGGCTGCCGCTCGAGTTCCTGCCCACCTGGTCGTCCTCCAACATCACGGTCAGCGCTCCCTATCCTTCCTCGTCGCCCGAGGAGGTGGAACGTCTGGTGGTGCGGCCGCTCGAGGACGCGCTGGGCACGATCAACAACATCGACACCATGTCGGCCAGCGCCTCGGCCAACCAGGCGCAGGTGCGGATCACCTTTGTCGACGGCACCGACATGGACCTGGCATCGATGGAGGTGCGCGACCGGGTGGAGCGAGCCCGTCACCTGCTGCCGGGCGACCTCGAGCGGGTGCAGATCCGCCGCTTCCAGTCCTCCGACATCCCCGTCTTGCGGTTCGACGTCAGCGCCGGCTGGCCGCAGGAGAAGCTGTTCGACTACGCCGAGAATGTCATCCAGCGCCGGCTGGAGCGGCTCGAGGGGGTCGCCCAGGTGGGCGTGCGGGGGCTGCGCGTGCCGGAGCTGCAGGTCAACCTGGAGCCCGCCCGGCTGCAGGCGCACGGCCTCGACGTGCGCTCGCTGGTGGAGACGCTGCGCGCCAGCAACGTCAACGTCTCGGCCGGCGACGTGCGGCTGGGCAGCCGCAAGCTGCTGGTGCGGGCGGTGGGCGAGTTTGCCACCCCGGCCGAGGTGCGCGCCCTGCCGATCAACGGCAGCGGCCTGCGGCTGGGCGACGTCGCCGAGATCCGCTATGACTTCCCGCAGCAGGACGACTTCAACTACCTCAACGGCGTCGAGGCGCTGTCGATGGACGTCAACAAGGCCTCGACCGCCAACCTGCTGGCGGTGGTGGAACGGGTCAAGGCGGAGCTCGAGGCCATCGTCGGCGAGCCGGAGGCGGCGGGGCTGAGCTACCGCATCTTCCAGGACGCCTCTCTCGACGTGCGCAAGGGGCTGGGGCAGTTGCGCGACGCCGGTCTGATCGGCGGCCTGCTGGCAATTCTGGCGGTCTTCTTCTTCCTGCGGAGGGTTCGCACCACGGCGCTGATCGCGCTGGCCATGCCGGTGTCGGTGGTGGCGACCTTCGTCTTCCTCTACTTCCTGCGCCAGGGGGGGGTGTTCGACATCACCCTCAACGTAGTCAGCCTGGCCGGGCTGATGCTCGCCCTCGGCATGCTGGTGGACAACTCGGTGGTGGTGATCGAGTCGATCTTCCGCCACCGCAACGAGCTTGGCGAAAGCGCCCTGGAGGCGGCGCTCGGCGGGGCCAGCGAGGTGGCGCTGCCGATCGTCGCCTCGACGGCGACGACCGTCTGCGTCTTCCTGCCGGTCATCTTCCTCGGTGCCGGCGGGCGCTTCGGCCTCTACATGGAGAACATCGGCGTCACCGTCTGCATCGTCATGGTGGCGTCGCTGCTGGTGGCCTTGACGGTGGTGCCGATGGCGGCGGTTTTCCTGCTGCGCACCCAGGAGTCGCGCCCGGCGACCTTCGTCGACGCTCTGATGGGGCTCTACGGCCGGATGTTGGGCTTCACCCTGCGTCACCGGCTGGCCTTCGTGCTCTCGATCCTGGCCATGTTCGGCGGCGTCGTCTACCTGTTCACCACCATCGAGCAGTCCTTCGCCGGCCGCTCGCTGGAGCGTCAGATCATCGTCAAGGTCGACACCCCGCGGCAGTACTCGCTGGCCCAGACGCGGTCTCTCTACGACGAGGTGTACGGCATCCTGGACGGCCAGCGCGAAGCCCTCGACATCGCCGACATCGCCTTCAGCTTCGACCGCGGCACCGGCCGGTCGCGGGCCAGCTGGCGGCGCAACCGCCAGTTCGACGTCTACCTGAAAGACGAATCCGAGAGCGACGTCACCACCGCCGGGGCGCGCGAGGCGCTGCGCGGGCTGCTGCCGGTCAAGGCGGGGGTGGAGCTACGGATCGCCAGCTCCGGCGGGCGGTCCGGCTCGACCGGGGTCGAGGTGGAGCTGTCCGGCGAGGACTCGGTGGTGCTCGAGCTGCTCAGCCGCCAGCTGGCGGAGCGGCTGGCCGAGCTGCCGATGATCGCCGACGTCGACACCTCGCTCGAGAGCGGCGACGAGGAGATCCGCGTCGCGGTGCGGCGCGAGCGCGCCCTGCAGTCGGGCCTGTCCAGCCAGGCGGTGGCCCGGACCGTGGCCAACGCCCTCTCCAGCCGGGCGGTGAGCCACTTCAAGACCGGCGAGCGCGAGGCCGACCTGATCATGCAGTTCCGCGAGGAGGATCGCGAGACCCTGGATCAGCTCAAGAACCTGCCGGTCTTCGCCGCCGGCGCCAACCTGCCGCTGGGCGCGGTGGCCGACTTCGAGCTGGCGGCCGGGCCGCGCACCATCGAGCGCGAGAACCACCGTGAGAAGGTCACGATCTCGGCCAACGCCGCCTCCCCCAGCGCCACCTTCGGCGCCATGCGGGCGATCAGCGCGATCATGGCCTCGGCCCCGCTGCCGCCGGGCTACGACTGGAGCTTCGGCCGCTGGAACCGCTTTCAGCAGCGCGACCAGTCGAGCGGCCTGTTCACCTTGTTGTTCGCGCTGCCGCTGGTCTACATGCTGATGGCGGCGCTGTTCGAGAGCTTCGCCCAGCCGTTGACGATCATGTTCTCGGTGCCCTTTGCGCTGCTCGGGGTCGGGCTGGCGATGAAGCTGGCCGACCAGCCGTGGGACTCGATGACGATCCTCGGCCTGATCGTGCTTCTGGGCGTAGTGGTCAACAACGCCATCGTGCTGATCGACCACATCAACTACCTGCGCCAGCACGGCATGAGCCGCGACGAGGCGATCGTCCAGGGCGGCCAGCACCGGTTGCGGCCGATCCTGATCACCGCCGTCACCACCATCCTCGGCCTGCTGCCGATGGTGGCGCCCTTCCTCTTCCCACAGTGGTTCGGCCCGGTCGAGGGCCGCGCCGCCACCTGGGCTCCGATCGGGCTGGTGATCATCGGTGGTCTGACCACCTCCACCTTTCTGACCCTGGTCATCATCCCGACGATCTACTCGTTGATCGACGATCTCACCCGGTACGCCGGGCGGGTGGCGCGCGCGGTCTAGCCTGCCCCGTTGCCCTCCCGTTTTCGCAAGGAGCCCCATCATGTGCCGCCTCTTCCGAGTCTCTCTGCCCGCCGCCGCCGTCGTGGCGCTGCTGGCCGCCGCCTGCGGCGGCGGGGATGGCGCCGAGAGCGCCGGCGGCCGCCCGAGCGGAGGCCCCGGCGGCGGCTCAGGCGGCTCCCCTTGGGCCGGCGCGGGCGGGGCCGAGGCGGCCGCCGCGGTGCCGGTCGAGGCCGCCACCGTCCAGCGGCGCGACATCTCCTCGTTCATCGAGACCCAGGGCACCCTCGAGGCCGAGAACGAGGTCGACGTCGTCGGCCGGGTCTCGGCCCCGATCGTCGAGCTGCGGGCGGAGGAGGGCATGGCGGTCGCGCGCGGTCAGCTGCTGGCCCGGCTCGACGACGCCGAGCTGTCGGCGCAGCTCGAGATCTCGCGCGTCAACCTGGCGGAGGCGACCCAGGCCTGGGAGCGGGCGCAGCAGCTCGAGCGCAGCCAGCTCATCAGCCCGGAGGAGCACGAGCAGGCCCGCACCCGGTTCGAGACCGCCCGCGCCCAGCTCGAGGGGGATCAGATCCAGATCGGCTACGCCCGGGTGCGGGCCCCGTTCGCCGGCCTGATCGTCACCCGCTATGTCGACTTCGCCCAGCAGATCAGCCCGGGCACGCCGATGTTCCGGCTGTCGGACTTCGATCCGCTGCTGTGCCCGATCCAGGTCCCCGAGCGCGACCTGAGCCGGCTCGAGATCGGCCAGGCCGCCTATCTCGAGGTCGAGGCGTGGCCCGGCGAGCGGTTCGAGGCCGAGGTGCTGCGCATCCGGCCGGTGGTGGACGCCGCCACCGGTACCGTGCGGGTGACCCTGGCGGTGCGCGGCCGCGGCCAGCTGCGCCCGGGCATGTTCGCCGACGTCTTTGTCGAGACCGACCGCCGCGAAGGCGTTCTGGTGATGCCCAAGACCGCGCTGAGCATCGACAGCATCGGCGACACGGTCTACCTGGCGGGCGAGAGCGTGGCCCGTCGTCGCGAGGTCGAGCTGGGCTTCGCCGAGGGCGACTTCGTGCAGGTGGTCTCGGGCCTCGAGGCCGGCGATCAGGTGGTGGTGGTGGGGCAGGACGGGCTGTCGGACGGCACGCCGATCCAGATCCTGTCGCTCGACGGCGAGGGGGCTGCGACGCCGCCCGCCGGGGCCGAAGATGAACGGATGAAGCGGATGCGCGAGGGCCGGGGCGGCGGTTCCTAGTGTCGACGCCCGCGACTCCCAGCCGGTAGGCGCCCATGAAGCTCATCTCGTTCTCCATCCGACGCCCGGTCAGCGTCTTCATCTTCGCCGTCGCGACGATCGTCTTCGGCGTCGTCGCGTTCCAGCGGCTGGCCACCGATCTGCTGCCCGACATCACCTATCCGTCGGTGAGCGTGCAGACGGTCTACGACGGCGCCGCCCCGGTGGAGGTGGAGAACCTGATCACCCGGCCGGTGGAGAACGCCGTGGGGGTGGTCAACAACGTCGTCCGGGTCACCTCGAGCTCGCGCGCCGACGTCAGCGAGGTGACGCTCGAGTTCTCCTGGGGCACCAACATGGATCTGGCGGCCCTCGACGTGCGCGAGCGGCTCGACATGATGCAGCTGCCGGCCGACGCCGAGCGGCCGGTGCTGCTGCGCTACGACCCGTCGCTCGACCCGATCCTGCGCGTCGGCCTGTACGGCGACGAGGACCTGATCCGCATGCGGCTGCTGGCCGACGACCAGGTCAAGCGGTCGCTCGAGCGGATCGAGGGCGTGGCGGCGGTGGTGGTCAGCGGCGGTCTCGAGGAGGAGATCCAGGTCGAGGTGGACGAGCGCAAGCTCGCCAACCTGGGGCTGTCCTCGGACCTGGTGCTGAACCGGCTGGCGCAGGAGAACATCAACCTGACCGGCGGCCGCCTGCGCGAGGGCCAGACCGAGTACCTGGTGCGCACGGTCAGCGAGTTCCTGCGCGCCTCCGACCTCGAGGAGGTGGTGATCGACCGCACCGCCGGCGCCATCGTCCGCCTCGAGGACGTGGCGCGGGTGCGCATGGGGCACAAGGACCGCGAGATCATCACCCGCATCAACGGCCACGAGAGCGTCGAAGTGGCGGTCTACAAGGAGGGCGGCACCAACACCGTCTCCGTTTCCGACGCCGTCCGGGCCGGGATCGAGCCGCTGCGGGAACGGCTCCAGGCGATCGGCCCGTCGCTCGAGATGGAGGTGATCACCGACCAGGCGGGCTACATCCGCCAGTCGGTCTCCGAGGTGCTGCGGACGGCGCTCTATGGCGGCGGGCTGGCGATCCTGGTCCTCTTCCTCTTCCTGCGCAGCTGGAAGACCACCCTGATCATCGGCATCGCCATCCCGATCTCGGTGGTGGCCACGTTCTTCCTCATGTACACCTCGGGCGTCTCGCTCAACATCATGTCGCTGGGCGGGCTGACCCTGGGTATCGGGCTGCTGGTGGACAACTCGATCGTCGTGCTGGAGGCGATCCAGCGCCGGCGGGACCAGGGCCTGGGCGAGGCGGCGGCGGCGGAGGCGGGCGCCGCCGAGGTTTCGCGGGCGGTGGTGGCCAGCACCCTGACGACGATCTGCGTCTTCGTGCCGATCGTCTTCGTCGAGGGGATCGCCGGCCAGTTGTTCGGCGACCAGGCGCTCACCGTGACCTTCTCGCTGGTGATCTCGCTGCTGGTCGCGCTCACCATCCTGCCGATGCTGGCCTCGCGCGACTTCCGCCCCCGGGACGAGACCGAGCCGGCGCCGGCGGCGCCGCCGGCAAGCGGCTGGCGGGCGACGGCCGGGCGCGGCGTCTTCGCCGCCGTGGTGGCCGCCGCGCGCGGCGTGCGCGCGGTCTTTCGCGGGCTCGCCAGCCTCATGGCGGCGATCCTGCGGCTGCCCCTGGCGGCCTTCCACGGCCTCTACGACCGGCTTGCCGGGCTCTACGACCGGCTGCTGGCCGCGGTGCTGGCGCGGCCGGTGCCGACCGTCCTGGTCGCCTTCACGCTGCTGGGCGCCAGCCTGCTGGTGGTGCCACGGCTGGGCCGCGAGCTGGTGCCGGAGCTGATCCAGGGCGAGTTCTTCGTCAACGTCGAGCTGCCCCCGGGGACCAACCTGGAGGTCACCGAGCGCCGGCTGGCGGTGCTCGAGCAGCAGGCCGCCGCGCTCGCCGGGGTGAGCACCGTCTACGCCATCGCCGGCACCTCGAACGAGCAGGGCGGGGTGGCCGGCGAGCGGCGCGAGAACATCGGCCAGCTCACCCTGGGGGTCGCGCCGCCGATCTCGCGCCAGCGCGAAGAGGGCCTGATGGACTCGCATGCGCCAGGCTCTCGACCGCCAGAGCGAGCTCGAGTACCGCTTCGGCCGGCCGTCCTACTTCAGCTTTCGCACGCCCGATCGAGCTGGAGATCCGCGGCTACAACCTGAGCCTGCTGGAACGGCTGGCCGACGAGCTGGTGCGGCGGATGAGCCAGATCCCGGGTCTGAGCGACATCAAGTCGTCGACCGAGGGCGGCAACCCGGAGCTGCAGATTCGCTTCGACCGCGAGCGGCTGGCGGCCTACGGCCTCACCCTGGGCCAGGTGGCGCGGCATCGTGCGCGCCAAGGTGCAGGGCGCGGTCGCCACCGACATCCAGCGCGAGGACCGGTCGATCGACATCCGCCTGCGGGCCGACGAGAGTTACCGCGACAGCGTCGACGACCTCGGCCGGCTGACCGTCTTCCAGGTCGGCAAGACGGCGATGCCGCTGTCCGCGGTGGCCGACATCCAGGAGGTCGAGGGGCCGGCCGAGATCCGCCGCAGCGAGGGCGAGCGGGTGGCGGTGATCACCGCCAACCTGGTGGGCCGCGACCTGGGCTCGGTCTCCGAGGAGATCGGCGCCGCGCTCGAGGCCATGAACCTGCCGGCCGGCTACGGCTACCGCATCGGCGGCCAGCGCCAGGAGATGGAGACCTCCTTCGACAGCATGCGGCTGGCGATCCTGCTGGCGGTCTTCATGGTCTATCTGGTGATGGCGTCGCAGTTCGAGTCGCTGCTGCACCCCTTCGTCATCCTGTTCAGCGTGCCGCTGGCGCTGATCGGCGTCGTCGCCACGCTCTGGCTGGCCGGGGTCACCATCTCGCATCGTCGTGCTGATCGGCGCCATCCTGCTGGCCGGCATCGTGGTCAACAACGCCATCATCCTGGTGGACTACACCAACCAGCTGCGCCGCGAGGGCCTGGCCAAGCTCGAGGCGCTCAAGCGGGCCGGCCGGGTGCGGCTGCGGCCGATCCTGATGACCACCGCCACCACCGTGCTGGGCCTGCTGCCGATGGCGCTGGGGCTGGGCGAGGGCAGCGAGCTGCGCGGGCCGATGGCCCTGACGGTCATCGGCGGGCTGCTGACCTCGACCCTGCTGACCCTGCTGATCATCCCGGCGGTCTACGTGCTTGTGGATCGTCGGGACTGATCGCATCTCTGTGGTCCTGAGGCCAGAGCACGGCCCCAAGGCCCCAAGGCCCCAAGGCCCCAAGACCCCAAGGCCTTCGGTCTCCTGTCCGTAGGGGTGGTCCCCTTCCCACCCGGACGGATGTTGTGAGTCGCTGCTACCACTGCTACGAAAGCGGTTGGGGGTAGCCATGGAGCTTGTCGACCGGTTTTGGCGTTTGGCGAAGGGCCTCGGAGACAAGGCCAAGGATCTCTTTGTCCTTCGGGATCCAAGCGAGTACCTCGACCAGGCGGTCGAGGCTCTGGATGCGGCGAGCGGTGCGGCGAGCAAGGCGTTCTTCCCGCGCGTCGGCCTGGCGCCGCCCAGGTTGGTCAAGAGCCTGAGACAGGATCTGGACCGGCTCGAAGAGATCCTCAAGGCGGCCTGACCGTCACTTGCTTCTTCCGCCCCCGCGGACTCGATGGAGGTGGAGGTCCGCCATGAAAGCGTCGGCGGTGCAGAGTAGGATCCGGGCCGCCTTTGTCGACGACCCGCAGGACGTAGAGTGGTTTATCGCCGCGGTGCAGGAGAACCAGCGCCTGATGACGCGGCGTTTCGAGCGGA
Organism: Thermoanaerobaculia bacterium; assembly: GCA_963781065.1. Classification (GTDB taxonomy): domain Bacteria; phylum Acidobacteriota; class Thermoanaerobaculia; order Multivoradales; family JAHEKO01; genus CALZJC01. The sequence goes on from CAWAET010000008.1 coordinate 29,057, forward strand.
TGGCCTGGCTCCTGCTCGTCTTCGTCCTGTTCTTCGAGCTTCTGATCGGGGAGAACGTCACCGAGATCACCATTCTCGGCGTCGTGGTGAGCCCAGCGCCAGTCCGCGAGGCGCTGCCGGCCGCGATCGGTGCGATCTACCTCGCCTTGGTCGTCGTCGGGTTGATCCGCCTTCGGTACTCCGAGGTTCACGACCTGGCGCTGGCCCAGTACCGGCCGCGGATCTTGAAGAACAGGCTTGTGTCGTACATTGACCCGGCCTCCCTGTTGCAGGGCTCGGTCTTGTACGACGGTATCCGTTCGGTAGGCTGGCTACGGGCGCTGGTGTCCAGCGGCCCGATGGCGCTGATGTGGGCGACTCTGGCAGGCCCGCCGATCTATCTCATCTCCGCGCTGATGCGGTGCTTCGAGCGGCACGACGAAGCTGAGCCGTTGATTCTGCTGCGGGTGTCAGCCGCACTCGCGGGCGTTTTCTGCGTTTACGCGGCGCTCGTCTTCGTGGCCCAGCGTCCCAAGGAAGTCGCTGCGGACGAACCTTCGGGCTAGCCCCGGACGAACGTCGCTTGGGCCCCGGGATCGCGCGGCACCCGCTGCCGTCGCTCGCCGCGCTTCGGCGCTAAGATCCGATGGCTTATGTCCTCTCGAATGCGTTGCGCGGTCCTGTTGCTCGCAGGGGTCTGGGGCGGTGCGGCAGCGGCCCATGAGATCGGTGAGCCCATGGCGGTGGCTAGCGCCGAGACGGCTCTGGAGCTCAACCGGCACATCCTGGAGGACCTCGACCTCGAGGTGGTCTTCCGGCAGCCGGTCGGCGAGGAGGGCGGCTTCGTGCGGGCGATCTTCCCGGCGGCGGCGCCGCCGTCGCTGCGGTTGCGCGCTCCGGACGGCTCGTTCGAGGGCCTCGACGGCGGCATCCTGAGGCATCGCGGCGGCTTCGAGCTCCTCTGGCCGGGCGGCCGGCAGTCGATGCTCGGCTTCGAGCTGGCGCCGGCGGCAGCCCCGGCCCCGGAGGGCGCCCTGTTCGTGCTCCGCGCCGTCGACGGCGCCGTGCCGTTCTTCCTCACCAGTCCCCACCCGGAGTATCTCCCCGACGTCGGCGAGTTCGTCTTTCTCAACATGGATCTGCGGCTGACCGAGTCGTTCGCGCGCCGGCTCGGCGCACCGGAGCTGGCCGGGATCGCGGTCGGCTCGGGCGAGCTGCGGACGCGCCTGGCGGCGCCGCTCGAGACCTCGTGCACCGTTTGCGAGTCGAACGTCGGCGAGGGGCTCGATGTCGACGTCGAGCTGACCGGCATCACTTTTCTGACCGAAGTGCACCACGAGGGCGGCCGGGTGGCCATTTCCCCCTACGTCGACCTGCACAACATCGGCCCCTCCGACGTCGAGTGGTACCGGCCGATCTACCCCGACGGCGGTTTCAACCCGGCGATCATCGGCCCCCACCCGTTTCTGGTCTTGAGCTTCTACCGGCTGGCCGACGGCGCCCTGCACCAGATCGGCCGCGCCGACGTCAAACACGCGTTCTTCGCCGCCAACTCGAACTGCTCCTGCTGCGGCTCCCAGATCCTCTTCGCCGGCTGCAGCGATCTCTATCAGGCGGTGACCAACCAGAACCGGATCAACCTGGCGCCGCGGCATGAGGTCACCGCCGCGACCGGCGCCTGGCAGTCGCTGGGCTCGCACTTCGACGGCGAGCCGGTGGACGACGAGCGCGACCACCTCGGCGAGGGCGCTTCCCATCCGGACCCGTTCGAGCACCGGCTGACGGTGGCCGACGAAGACCTCCTGACCCCCGGCGCCCGGTACTTCATCGAGGCCTGGTACGTCACGCCCGGCGACGTCGACATCTTCAACAGCATGGGCCGGCGCGAGGTGGCGCCGCAGCCGGGCGGCGCCTGGACCTTCCCGTTCGCCGACGCCGGCGTCACCCAGGGGGCGACGCTCGACGCCTGGATCGATCGCGCGGCGCCGCCGCCGGGGGCCGTGGCGGCGCTGCTCGACACCGGCGAAGGGCAGCTCGAGCTGGCCAGCGCGGCCGCGACGCTTGCCAGCGGCGCCACCCGCTACGACTACGGCCTGATGAATTTCGACTTCGACCGCCAGGTCCGCTCGTTCTCGGTGCCGCTGCCGCCGGGGGTCGAGCTGGCCAGCGTCGGCTTCCACGACGGCGATCGAGACCCCGGCAACGACTGGCTGCCCACCGTCACCGCCACCGAGATCACCTGGTCGACCCCGGCCGGCGACCCGGGCCTGGGCGCCCTTGACTGGGGGACGCTCTACAGCTTCCGTTTCGACGCCAACGCGGCGCCCGCCGCGCCCGATCCGGCGGCCGTCATGGCAGTGCTCGAGGCGGGCTCGCCGATGCAGCTGGCCACGGCCGGCAAGGGACCGGGGAGCTCGTTCGTCTCCGTCCATCGGCTGGACGTCGTCGCCGCCGGTTCCGGCCTGGGGTCCGTGACCAGCACTCCGGCCGGCATCGGCTGCGGGGCGGACTGCGATGAGCTCTACGCGGCCGGCACGCCGGTCGAGCTGTCCGCCGCAGGCGAGCCCGGCTCGGCGCTGATCCGCTGGACCGAGGGCGGCGCCACCCTCGGCACTGCCGGCACCCAGGACACCCTGCTCGACCAGGACCGCTCCCTGACGGCGGTTTTCGAGCTCTGCGAGCGGCAGCTCGAGCCCCAGGCCGTGCAGGACGCGCAGACCTTCGAGGCCTGCGACATCCTGCGCGCCGGCGCCGGCTTCGTGGTCGACGCCACGGGGGTCGCGACGCTACGTGGTGGCAGTGGGGTCGTGCTGGGCGAAGGTTTCGTGCTCGAGGCGGGTGGCGAGCTGGCGCTCGAGATCGATCCGTCCCTGCTTCCCTGAGGGAGTCATCGGCCCCAGGGGCGCGTCTGGAAGTTGCGCCGCGCTGATGCGCGAGCACGGCTCAGGACCGTCTACACGCGGGAGACCGACTTCCACCGATTCCCGTTTTTCGAGCCGCTGGATCCGACGTCATTCCTCGGACCGGCGACCTCCCGCCACCACCTGGGTCCGTCTCCTGTCCGGGACGTTACTGGCCTCTGAGGGCTCATGCGGCAGCTTTCTGCCATACGCGCCGGGACGCTATGATTGCCGAGGCGACAGACAGCCCCCGACCCGAGGAGACCTCCATGGCGATTACCCTCTACGACAACGACTCCGGCGCCGCCATCGGCGCCATCTCGGAGCCGGATCTCAAGTTCCTGATCGACAACCTGGAGGAGGAGACCTCCGACGACCAGGACTACTACCTGCGGCCGGAGACGGTGGCGATGCTCGGCGAGCGCGGCGGCAGCGATGCCCTGATGACCCTGCTCGCGACCGCCCTGGGCGAGCGCGATGGTGTCGAGATCCGCTGGCAGAAGACCGACTGACGGCCGCCTGCCGTCGCCGACTCCGCCGAGAAGCCGGCCGGCAGGGCAGGCCGAGCCCTACTCGTAGATCGAGTTCAGCACTCCGGCCAGTCTGAGCCCGCCGAGGTAGAGGCGGCGCTTGACGGGGCCGATGTGGTCGTAGACGTAGCGGTAGCCGAGCTCGGGCAGGTAGTTGTCGCGATCGGTCTTGCCCCAGATCTCGTAGAGCTGATGGCGGTAGTCGCGCGACTCCTGCGCCCAGGCCCGCACGCCGCCGTCGCCGGCCTCGACCGTGCCGGCCAGCTCGGCGTCGAGAAAGGTGGTGAACTCGGTGAAGCTCAGCCCCTGACGCTCGATGATGCCGCTGTCCCAGACCGAGTGCAGCTTCCGGACCTCGCCGAAGAAGTTGACGGCGATGGAGTTGCCGCCACGGTCGCCGGCGCGGCCGACGTGCAGCGGCTGGTGGAGGTCGGTCACGAAGTGGGCCAGCAAGCACAGGGCGGTGAGCTCGATCGAGCCCTCGCGGGGCTTGGCGCCGTTGGCCCGCATCAGCTCCTGGAAGTTGCCGCGCCGCTCGGCGTCGCCGGCGAGGATCGCCCGGAAGTAGTCGATCGCTTCGAGGAGGTTGTCCGGCTCCGGGGTGCGCGCCGCGGCCGCCATCACCTCGTCCAGGCTCTGGTCGTCGTCGACGTTGACGTAGTGCCAGCGGGCGGCGAAGTCCCAGGCGGGGTCGGAGCGAGCGAAATCGGGCCAGGTGGCCAGCATTTGCAGCGTGCGGGCGCCGGCGATTTCCCGCACCGCGCGGCGGGCGGGGTCGGAGAGGGCGTTCTGGGCCACCAGGCCGGAGATCCGGTGGCCGTTGTCGCCCCAGGCCAGAAGCGCGTGCGGCGCCAGCAGCAGGGCGGCCAGCAGCCCGGCGGCGGCGGTTGTGGTTGTCGCTGTCTTGCTCATCGCGGACCCTCCCGAAGCCGTGGCGGACATCCCGCCGCCGGCCTTCTCGGATCATATCCCTCGGCAGATGCTGTACTCTGTTCAGGCGACGCCAAGGTATCCGGAAGAGAGCAGCGATGGGCTCCAGCAACCAGGGACCCCCACCGGACGAGTTGGCGGCGCGTGTGGCCGAGCTCGAGCGCGCCGCGGAACGGCTGCAGACGATCCTCGAGAACGCGCCGATGATGATCGACTCGTTCGACGAGCGGGGGCGGTGCGTGCTGTGGAACCGCGCCGCCGAGAGGATCCTGGGCTGGAGCCGGCAGGAGATCGAGAGCTCGCCCGACCCGCTGTCGCTGTTCTATCCCGAGACCGCCGAGCGCGACCGGGTGGTGGACGCCATCGCCCGGAGCGACGGCAAGTTCCGCGAGTACCGGGTGCGGGCCCGGGACGGCTCGACGCGAATCCAGCTGTGGGCCGACTTCACCCTGCCCACCGGCGAGAACATTGCCATGGGGCACGACGTCACCGAGCAGCGTCAGCTGGAGGACCGGCTGCGGCAGGCGCAGAAGCTCGAGGCCATCGGTCGTCTCTCGGGCGGCATGGCGCACGACTTCAACAACCTGTTGACCATCATCCTGGGCAACATGGAGCTGATCGGCGCCGCGTTGCCGCCGGGCGCGGACAACCTGGAGGGGCTGGTGAGCGAGGTCCGGAACGCCGCCCAGCGGGGCGCCCGGCTTATCCGCAACCTGCTCGCCTTCAGCCGCCGTTCGCAGCTCGAGCTGCACCCCGTCGAGCCGGCGAAGATCGTCAGCGAGACCGTAGAGACGCTGCGCCGGCTGCTGCCCGCGTCGATCGAGATCGAGCTCAGCATCGACGACCAGGTGCCGACGATCGCCTCCAACGCGGATGCCCTCGAGCAGGTCCTGATCAACCTCGGAACCAACGCCCGCGACGCCATGCCCGAGGGCGGCTCGCTGCGGGTCGAGCTGCGGGTCACGCAGTTCGACGACGAGCAGGCGGCCAGGCTCGGCGGTAGCCCCGGCCGCTACATCAGCCTCGCGGTACGGGACGACGGCAGCGGCATGTCGGTGCCGACCCGCGAAATGGCCTTCGAGCCGTTCTTCACCACCAAGGAGCCGGAGCGGGGCAGCGGGCTCGGCCTGGCGATCGTCCACGGCTTGATGGAGCAGCACCGCGGCTTTGTCGAGCTGGACAGCGAGCCGGGCAAGGGCACGTCGGTCATCCTCTACTTCCCGCTGGACGGGGACCCGGCGCGCGAGGCCGTGCCCGAGACGGCCGCGGCGGCGGCCGGAGGCGGCGCCGAGACCATCCTAGTCGCCGAGGACGAGGCCGCGATCCGCGAGGTCGCTCGCGCCGCCCTCGAGCATCACGGCTACACGGTGATGCTGGCCAGGGACGGTGAGGAGGCGCTGGAGCTGCTGGGGCTGCACACCGGCGAGATCGACCTGGTGATCACCGACCTGGTGATGCCCAGGCTGGGCGGCTCCGAGCTGCGGCGCAAGGCCCGGCGGGTGGCGCCCGAGGTGCGGTTTCTGCTGACCACCGGCTATGCCGAGCGGGACGTGCCCGCGGTGGGCCCCGAGCAGCCGCACGACGCGCCGCTGCTGCAGAAGCCGTGGACGGTGCAGGAGCTGCGCGCCCGGGTGCGCGAAGTGCTCGACTCCTAGCCCAGGCCTCCTCGCCTCGGTGGTGTAGAATCGGGGGGATGTCCGGCCATCGACCGAGTCTGCGCGCGCTGCTCGGGCCGCTTGCCCTGGCCGCCGGTCTACTGGCCCCGTTCGCTCCGCCGGCGTCGGCGGGGGGCGGCTGCGGCCAGTGCGACTTCCTCATCACCGGCCGCGACGGCGACAGCTACACGGCCACGGCCGGCAACACGGTGTGCGTCGACGAGTCGGCGATCTTCACCGGCTCGATCACGCTGAAGGGCGGCACCTTCGAGGTCTGCGGCGCGGCCATCCCCATCTCGGTCGACTTCGAGGCGCCTGCCGGCGTCGCCAGCGGCAGGATCGTCAACCACGGCACCCTGCGTTACTTCTCGCTCGGCCTCGAGGGGGTGGCGGTCGACAACCACGGCGTCCTGGTCACCTACGAGAACCTGATCGTCGGCCCGGCGGCGCGCCTGGTCAACCACCTCGGCGGCTTTGTCGGCGTCGGCGCCGAGCTGCGCAACCGCGGCCAGCTGGACAACTCCGGCGTGCTCGACGCCTCGGGCAGCATCCGCAACTTCGGCCGGGCCTCCAACCGCGGCCTGGTCAACGCCCACCGCCAGCTGGAGAACGGCGGCGAGTTCGTCAATCACGGGCGGATCAACGCAAGCGAGCAGTTCCACAACGCCGAGGACAGCACCTTCGAGTCGCGCGGCGGCACCGTGGCGGCCTTCGAGCTGTTCAACGAGGGGCTGCTGTTCGGCGACCCCGCCACCGGCTGCAACTCGCTGCTGGTGGCCGGCCGCTGGCGCCAGCCGGCCAAGGGCCAGCTGGTAGGCAGCCTCGACTACTGTGCCGCCGGCCGCGCCGACGACCCGCCGCCGCGCATCCGCTCGCGCACCGCCAAGATCACCTCCTGCGCCTGCTTCAACCCCTAAAGGCACTGCTGGTCGCGAATCCGGGCACGCATCACGAGCCGCCGCATCCACGCTGGCGGCGTTGCGCTCCCTGCGGCATAGCTGTGGCTATGCCTCAGTCGCGCGCCTTGCCAGCGCGGCGCTTCGACTCGTGCTGCGCACCCGGATTCCCGACCAGCGGTGCCACGCCGCCTCCACCGCATGGGGTCGCCGGTCAGTCGCCGCTGAGGGTCCGCTCGAGGTCGGCGACCAGGGCCGCCAGCCGGGTGACGGGGGCGCGGCTCACCGCGGAGTCGCCCAGGTCGGCGCCGGCCCGCTTCAGCAGCTCGATCGGGTAGTCACTCGCCCCGGAGCGCATGAGCTCGAGCAGCGCTTGCCTTGCCGCCGCCCTTTCGGCGGCGGATGGGCTGGTGAGCCGCGAGGTCATGGTGGTGGCCGCGGCGGAGGCCAGGCCGTATCTTCCCATGTAGAGAGGGGAGGTGTAGTAGTGGGGGGTCTGCTGCCAGGCGTGCCCATCCCGCTCGTCCAGGCGCACGGTGTTGCCATAGAACTCCCTGGCTACCGCGAGGTAACGCGCTGCGAGTGACGGGCCCGTGAGCGGCCCGTCCGCCTCGTAGAGCCGGAGCTCGAAGTCCGCGTCGAGCATCGGCCGATAGAACAGTCTGAGCGTGTTCTGGATCGCCAGGTCGAGCACCCCGATCTTCTCCTTCCGGCTCGTGGGTTGGCCGACCATCCGCGCGACGAGCGCTCCCTCGAAGACGCCCGCCACCGCCTCGGAGGTCAGAGACGACCGGTGCGAGTAGATGAAGGGCTGGGCGTCGTGGGCGAGCTGTGCGTGCACGGCGTGACCGATCTCATGGGCGAGCTGGAACAGGCTGTCGAGAGACCCACGGTAGTTGACCAGTACGTAGGGGGCTCCGGCGACAAAGGTGGATCCCCCATGCGGCCTCTTGCCGGGGCGCTCGACCGAGTCGATCCACCCGTCCGAGAACGCCCGCGTGACCAGGCCCTGCGCTTCCGGCCCCAGAGCCGAAGCCGACTCGATGATGAGCCGCCGCGCCTCGTCGAAACCGATCTCGCGCCCACCCGGGTCGAGGGCGGTGAAACGGTCCTGCAGGCCGTACTCGTCGAGCCCGAGTGTCCTCTTGCGCAGCTCGTGGTAGCGGCGCAGTGGGGCCGATCCCTCTCGAGCGACTCGAATCGCGCCGCGGATGGCGTCCGCGGGGATGGCGTCGGCGTGGAGCTGCGCGGCCAGAGCCGAGTCGAACCCCCGCACCCGCGCGAGCAGCTGCTGTCGCTCGACGATTCCCTCCAGCAACGCCGCGTAGGTCTGTGAGCGTCGCCCGAGGGCTTCGAGCCACGCTCCGCTCACGGCCTTGCGGTCCAGGGCGCTCGGCAACTCCCCGAGGACCGATCGGGCACGCGCCGGGGTCAGCTCCAGGCGCTCGCCGGATTCGAGCACCACCTCGACGACCGGAGTCTCGGTCGTGGCCAGTGCCTGGTAGACCCGAGCCGACTGTCGCTCGAAGATGCTGGAGAGCGCCCGGAGGTCGTCCTGGCCTTCGGGGTAGGGGTGCTCGGCGGCGCGGAAGAAGCGGCGGAAGAAGAAGCCGTAGCGGCGGAGCCCCTCCTCGTCGGCCACCCACCGGGCGATCCGTGCGTGTCCGAGCTCGGTCAGCACGCGGTTGAACCAGGGCGAACCCTCGCTCTGCCACTGCCTGTCCGTCGCGTCGACGAGATGCTGCCGCGAGCGAGCCTCCTCGTCCGCGCCGTCCAACTGCAGCCGGAGGTAGAGATAGCCCTCGACGCCCTGGGCGATGCGATAGACGCGATCCCGCGCCGCCATGACGGCGCCGAGTCTCTCGGCGGTGTCGATCGGCTCCTGGCCGAGGCTCGCGAAATCGTCCAATGCGGACACCAGCTCGTCGTGGGCTCTCTTCCACTCCGCCCAGGAGGCGAAGATCCGGCCGGGGTCCGCGCGGCGAGGGCCCTCCGCGCGGGCGGGCCGACCGAGCCCGACGGACCCGATCATCACCAGTCCCGCGACGGCCGCCAGCAGCTTGCGTCTCGCTCTCCCGGGAGACGGCGGCCGGTGGGCAGGCGCGGGCTGGAACATGCTGGCCGCGGCGGCCGTCAGCCGGCTTCGAGGGTCTCGGCCACCAGCCGCCGCTTGAGCTCCCACAGCTCGGTGGTCAGCGAGACGTGGTAGACGTGCGGGTTGATCAGCCGCCGGACGCCCGGGTCGAGGCGGTCGAGGTCGGCCTGGCGGCGGCCGCGCAGGACATCGAGCGGTTCGGGCTGCGCCAGCCGGCGGCCGCGGTCCAGGACCGGCTCGAGCAGCGGCTCGATCTTGGAGACCTCGTCGCGCTCGAGGGTGCGGGTGACGCCGCGGCGGACCGGGTGGTGGAGGGTCAGCGGGCCTTCGGCCGGCGGCGTCTCGTCGATGCCCGCCAGCACGTCCGCCGTCGCCCGGCCGCGCCGGTCATAGACTCGCCAGGCGGTCTTGGCCCCCGGGTTGGGCGTCTTGCGCGGCGCCTCGGAGAGCTTGAGCATCGGCTTCCAGCCGTCGCCGTCGGCGAGCGCCACCGCCTTGTAGACGCCGTTGAGGCCGGTGGAGCCCGAGGTGATCAGGTTGGTGCCGACGCCGTAGACCAGCCGGCCGATGAGCTTGTCGGCATCGAGGCCGTAGCGCGGCGCCTCCTCCTCGATCTGGGTCAGGATCTGCCAGATCGCCAGCTCGTCGAGGCCGCTGGAGAGCACGATCGAGGTCTCCGGGAAACCCGCCGAGTCGAGCATCGCCGCCGCCTGGATCGCCAGGTAGGCGAGGTCGCCCGAGTCGAGCCGGATGCCGAGCGGCCGGTGGCCCTTGCGGCGCAGCTCTTCGAAGACCCGGATGGCGTTGGGGACGCCGCTGTCCAGCGTGTCGATGGTGTCGACCAGCAGCAGGCAGTCGTCGGGGTAGACCTCGGCGAAGGCGCGGAAGGCGCCGATCTCGCCCTCGCCCAGGGCCATGAAGACCTGGACCAGGCTGTGGGCGTGGGTGCCGCGCGGCGGGACGCCCAGCTCGCGCGCCATGCCGATGTTGGAGGTGGCGTCGGCGCCGCCGATCAGCGCCGCCCGGGTGCCGGCCATGGCGCCCGAGGCGGGGGCGCGGCGCAGGCCGAACTCGAGCAGCGGCCGACCCCGGCCGGCCGAGTGGATGCGCGCCGCCTTGGTGGCGATCAGGGTCTGGTAGTTGAGGTGGTTGAGCAGCGGCGTCTCGAGGATCTGGGCCATCGCCAGCGGGCCCTCGACCACGGTCAGCGGCACGTTGGCATGCACCACCCGGCCCTCCGGGATGGCTCGCATGGAGATCTGCGAGAAGTCGCCGTTCTCCGTCAGCCAGCCGACGAAGTCGCGGTCGAACAGCGGCTCACCGGTGGCGCCCCGCAGGCCGCTCAGGTAGTCGAGGTCTTCATTCGTGGCGCGGGTCTCCTCCATCCAGTCGAGCAGCCACTCGAGCCCGGCGTTGACGCAGTAGCCCGCCTGGTGCTCGCCGTAGTTGGGGTAGCTGCGGAAGAAGTGGTCGAACTGGACTCGCCGCTCGTGCAGCCCCATGCGGAAGTAGAGCTGCGAGGCCGTCAGGTGGTAGTGGTCGGTGAGCAGGAACCCGCGGGCGCGGCTGTGGCGACTCTCCCTCATGCTGGGGCTACGATATCCCGACCGGGGTGGCGAGATACGACGCTCGGGCTGCGATAGCCTGACCGGCATGGCGAGATACGACGGCAAGACCGCTCTGCTCGTGGTCGACATGCAGAACGACTTCGCCGACCCGGAAGGGAGCCTCTACGTTGCCGGCGGCGAGGACGGCTACTCCGGCTTCTCGGTGCGCGACCCCGAGAGCGGGCGCTCGAGCAGTTGGCGGCCGCGGCCGTCGTGCTGGCCTGAGAAGAAGTAACTGGGTGTTTGGGTGGTGCTTGTATCGTCGTTTCTCCTGGTGAGCTACAGGTCCGTCTACTCCTCACTGCTCGATAAACAGATCCACGACCACCGGGCAGTGGTCGGAGATGTGATCCCACCTGTCCTTGTCGGCCTGGCGGAAGGTGATGTGCCGGAACGACGACAACTCCACAAAGGCCGCGGCCCGTTTGTCGAGGACAATGTGGTCGATGAACCGGGTGAACTCGTTTCCCCGGCAACTGATCGGCATCTCGGCGGTCACCGAGCTCAGATCCGCGTTCGGCGGGTTTGCGTCGTCCAGCTCCGACCAGGCCACATCCAGGGCCTCGTTGAAGCGGCGATTGAAGTCACCCAGGAGGATGAAGGGCTCCGGCTCGCTGGCCCTCGCGTCGATCCAGTCCTCCAGGATCGGGATCTGCTGCGAGAGCTTGTCGCAGGCGCTGGGGTTCGTCGTCGTGTTGCTGAAGCAGCCGCTCTTGAGATGGACACTCATCAGCTTCATCGTCGTGCCGTTGTGCTCGACATCGAGGCGGGTCCCGTGCCGGAGGCCGTCGTTGCCGACATCGAGGTCCGTGAAATCCGGCCGCACGGTGGCGTCGAGGCCCTTCTTGAAGGCAAATCCCGTGTTCTGCTTGCCGCCGAGCTCGCTGTTCGGGCGGCCGGAGACATGCACGTCGTAGACATCCGTATCCACCACCCTCTTGAGGGCCTCCTCGCCATCGACCTCCTGGACGGCCAGGATGTCGGGGTCGAAGAGCCGCACATAGCAGCGCAGCCGCTTGTAGTCGATGTCCTGCCGCTTCACCGAGTCGGCGAAGATCGACTGGCCGTTCTGCCGGTGCAGGTTCCCGAGGTTCCACGTGGCGATCCGTAGACGTCCGCTCGGATGAGGAACGGGACTCCCCTTGAACGGGCACCAGGCGAGCTCGTCCTCCAGGAGATCCCCGGTGGATGGCACCGTGCTGGCGATGTACTTCCGGGTGATCCACCCGCTGTCGCCTCCGCCTCCCGCAACCTCTGCCTGGATGCGGACCCAGGAGGTGGCGGCATCGAGGTCCAGCACGGTGGCCGAGGACAGGCTCTTGAACCGGAAGGAGACGTGGTTGTCTCCCGGTGCGGGGTGAGCCGGGATGTGGAGCTGTCGCTTCACGAGCGTGATCGTGTCGCCTACCGCCACGTCCTGGCCGTGAGCCGGAACGCTGGCGACGAGGGAACTGCTCAGGATGAGAACAGCCAGGGCCAGGGGCCGGGGACTGGCAGAGCGCAGACTTCTAGTCACACGGACTCCGAAAACGCTGCGGAAGAAACTCACTCCCCGGCCTCGCCTTCTCCGTCTTCGTCGACGACCGCGGGGGCCGACCATCGGAGAACGTGATCACTCGACGGGGGCTCTCCGTTCTCGAGGCGATGGTCGAGGACAGCCTGCGCCCTGATCAGTATCTCTTTCTCTTCTTCGGAGAGCCGTTGCGGCCCCGGCTGGGCAATCTCCAAAGCAAAGCGCAGGGCCTCAGTGCGCGAAAGTCGACGACAGGCCCAGCGGCTCCAATCCTCCGGAAGCCACGTCTTCCTTGTGGAATCCGGACGCTCGAAGATCTCTTGGGCGAGCTTGAAGCGGTCGCGCCACGACAGCTCCCCGCGGATCGCCCGTATCTCGCGCTCGAGAAGCCACCCAGACGGCGGAGCAGGAAGGTTCTTCACGTCACGAGGCGAGGTCAGACGACCGCGGCCTCGGCCTCCTCGGGCTCGGGGGCGGGCAGGGAGTCGAGTGCCGCCCGCAGATCGGTGATGAGATCCTGCGCATCCTCGCAGCCGACGGCCAGGCGGATCAGGTCGTCGGTGATTCCAGCCTTCTTCCGGGCCTCGCGACTCAAGCCGGCGTGGGTCATCGATGCCGGATGCTCGATCAGGGTCTCGACGCCGCCGAGCGAAACGGCCAGCGTCGGCAGGGTTACGCGTTCGAGGAGCTGGCGGCCGTTTCTGAGGCCGCCATGAACGCCAAAGCACAAGATCGCGCCCGGGCCGTCCATCTGCTTGTCGACCAGATCGCGCTGCGGATAATCGGGCGCGCCCGGGTAGCGCACCCAGGCCACCGCGGGATGAGAATGCAGCAGCTCGGAGATCGCCCCAGCGTTGCGCTGCGCCTGAGCGAGGCGAAGTCCCAGGGTCTTGAGACCGCGATGGACGAGCCACGCCTGGTGGGGATCGATGCAGCCGCCGTGGTGGTTGAGCACCTCCCGCAAGGCCACCCGTTGCTCTTCGTCGGAGGTCACGATGATCCCGGCGACGACATCGGCGTGGCCGTTGAGGAACTTGGTCATGCTGTGCACGACGATGTGGGCGCCGTGCTCGATCGGCCGTTGCAGGACCGGCGTGGCGAAGGTGTTGTCGACGACGAGCAGCAGACCGTGCTCGCGCGCGATTGCGGCGCAGCGCTCGATGTCGGTCAGCCGGATCGTGGGATTCTCCGGCGTCTCGATGTAGAGCAGCCGGGTCTCGGGCCGAAGGGCGGCGCGGATGTTCTCCGGGTCGGAGGTGTCCACGAAGTCGGAATGGACCCCGAATCTGCGAAAGTGCTTTTCCACGATGACTCGCGAGGGTCCGTAGACGGAGTCGGTTCCGACGAGATGGGCTCCGGCCTCGAGATAGGTAAACAGAACCGTCGCGATCGCCGCCATGCCCGAGCTGGTGGCCAGGGCGGCGTGGCCTCCCTCCAGCGAGGCCACGGCGCCTTCGAGCGCGGCGACGGTCGGATTGCCCATCCGAGTGTAGATGTACCCGGGTTCATCCCCACTGAAGCGGGCGGCGCCCTGGTCGACGCTCTCGAAGGCGAAGGTCGAATCCATTCGTTGAGAGACACGCCACCGTCTTCGGGTTCTTGGCCGGGGGCGCCGACACCGGGTGGGCAGGCCTCGACCTCGGAGGTGGCTTGGAAGGCCTCCGGAAACCAAACTAGCAGCCCGCGGATCCTCCCGCACCACCCCGGCGGATGGTTGCCGTAGCTCGATGCTCACCTAGATTGGATCTGGCCAGGACACTGCCCCTGCGAATCGTCCGGGGCTGGTCGATCGTCTTCCCGGGCGGCCGACCTCTCGAGGTGCGGCAGGCAGATCCGGCTCGAGACGATCACCAACGCGACAAAGCCCGACGATCCGACCGATGGCCGAGCAAGGAGGAAGCAGGATGAGCTCTTCGCCCAGAGTGGTTCTTGTGAGCGCCCTTCTCGTAGCCCTCCTTGGCACCCTCGGGGGCTGCGCCCCCGACAGCGCCGTGCAGTCTCTTCCCAACGGCATCCTCGTCGCACTCGCGGTAGTGGACAGGGATGTCGATGGTGAGGTGCTGCTGTTGCCGGCCCGGCTGGGCATCCTCACCTTCGAGCGAGGCAGCTGGCGCTACCGGTTCATCGAGGACGCGGACAGCAACGTCTTCCACAAGGCGATGGCCTATGTCGATACGGCCGGGGAAGGCGGAGTCCTGACGATGGGCGGCACCCGCGCCATGGTCAAGCTGTGGCTTCCTACGGGAGAGTCGGAGGTGGTCTGGCAGGCGGATTTCGGCGGCAAGTTCAGCCGGATGCGAGATGCCGAGGTGGGCGACGTTCTCGGTGACGGTGGGTCCTCGATCGTGGTGGCCACGCACGACCAGGGAGTGGTGGAGCTGCTGCGCCCCCTCGACGGAGGAGGTTTCGCGGCCGAGGAGCTCGATCGTGAGCCCGGCACCTTCGTCCACGAGATCGAGCTCGGCGACCTGGACGGCGACGGCGTGCTCGAGATCTATGCCACACCGAGCGAGCCCAACAAGCTGGACGGCACACCTCAGCACGGCGAAGTCGTGCGCTACGTGCCGGCCGCGGGTGAAGGGAGAGTGGTGGTGGCCGACCTCGGCGACCGACATGCCAAGGAGATCCTGGTCGATGACGTCGATGGCGACGGCCGCGATGAGCTGTACGTTGCGGTGGAGGCGGTCTCGGGCGGCAGAGTAGAGATCCGTCGCTTCGACAGCGGCACCGATCCGGCGGGGGGTCGAGTGATCGCGGAGCTCGATGACCGGCTCTGCCGTTTCCTCACCGCCGGCGACGTGGACGGCGACGGCAAGAAGGAGATGGTGGCCGCGGCCAGCAAGAGCGGACTGTGGCTGCTGCGGCCCGGCGGGTCGACCTGGTCGATCAGCTCGATCGACCGAGACTCGTCCGGATTCGAGCACGCGGCGGTCCTCGCCGACCTCGACGCGGACGGCAGCGACGAGCTCTACGTCGCCAGCGACAACGACGATGAGATCAGGCGTTATGTCTGGCGGGACGGCGAGCCGGAGCGAGAGGTGCTGCACCAGCATACCGACGGGCTGAGTCGCTTTACCTGGAACCTGATGCCGGTGCCGGTCGACGTGATCCCCTGAGACGGGTGTCCCGCCGGGGAGGCTCCCCGGGCGCTGGGCAGCTCATCCCGGCGACTCCGCGGGCGGTGAGATCAGCGCACGATCAGCACCGAGCATGGCGCGAGATGGGCGACGGCGCTGGAGACACTCCCGAGATAAAGCTCCCTGGCCAACGAGCGGCCGTGGGTCCCGGCCAGGACCAGATCCGCACGCATGGTCGTCGCGAAGACGACGATCTTCCGCCAGAAGCGCGATCGTCTCGGCGAGGATCGGCCGAGCGACCCGGCAGACCCGCTCATCCAGGACGTCGGTGGGGAGGGGTGCCACGTCGGCATAGATCTCGCGGTCCACGGGCAGGGGGAAGACGTAGACCACGAACACCTCGTCCTCGAGCCCCTCGATTCTGGCGCCAATCGTGCCATCGGTGCGCACAACCCGGACTTCAGTCAACTCTCCGTTGAGAGACAGACGAAGGCGCCACGGTTCCCATCGCAGGCCACGCTCGCGCCACGGCCACGTAGCGGGGATTTGCTCCATAACCCGCCTCTTCTCGTGCGGCAAGGTGGGGCGGTGTGGAACCCACGCCGTAGTTTGTGCCTCTCAGCCCGTAGGAAGACTAGATGAGTCTGGTTTCAGCCCCTCGCTTGACACCGAAGAGGTCTTTTCCGCGACGATGGTGTCTCGTCGCGGCGATCTCTGTCCTGCCGGCATGTGGCGCCCCGGAGGGCGATCTGCCGCACTGGAGCGAGCGACCGCTGGTCCGCGTGGAAGGCAACCCGCTGCTTCGTCCCGGGATGCCCGGTCTCGGGGGGCCCGAGGGTGCCAACATCAACGGCCCCTCCGTCATCACGGTACCGGACTGGGTGGAGAGCCCCCTGGGGCGGTACTACATGTACTTCGCCCATCACCGAGGCCGGTACATTCGCCTGGCTGTCGCCGATGATCCGGCGGGACCGTGGCGGATTCACCGCCCCGGAGTGCTGCGCCTGGAGCAGACGGTGGCGGTGGGCCACATCGGCTCGCCGGAGGTCGTGGTCGATGAGGCCGAGCGGACGATCAGGATGTACTTCCACGGACCTTCAAGAGAACGGCCGGGCCAGCGCACATTCCTGGCGACGTCCTCTGACGGGCTGAGGTTCGAGACCGTGGGCGAGGATCTGGGCCTCCCGTACTTCCGCGTTTTCCGGTTCGAGGGCGCCTACTACGCGATCGGCAAGCGAGGATCCGAGGCGGGGGTGCTGTTGCGCTCAGATGACGGCCTGGGCCCGTTCGAGAAAGGCCCGGACCTCATTCCTCGGATGAGGCACGCGTCGTTGTACCGGGAAGGTGATCGACTGGTGGTGTTCTACTCCCGAATCGGCGACACGCCGGAGAGACTCCTGCGATCCGACGTTCGCCTCACGGGAGATTGGATGGACTGGGTGGCCGGTCCGCCGGTGGAAGTTCTTCGCCCGGTAGAGACCTACGAAGGCGCCGACCGTCCCATCCTCACTTCGGTGCCCGGCGCAGCCGAAGGGCCGGTGCACGAACTGAGGGATCCCGCGCTCTTGAATGAGGGCAATGCCTACTATCTCTACTACTCGGTCGCGGGTGAGCAGGGCATCGCGATGGCCCGATTCGCAGACACCCCGAAGTGAGGTGCCCGAAGTGAGGGGCCTCACACGGGGGCCCCGAAACGGGTGGGACCTCACACGGGGGTGATCCTCCTCGAGGTCGTTTCTCGCGTTACTCCCTAGGAGCAGACTGAAACGCACCAGAACCCTTAGAGGGGAGGACGCTGTGCAAGTCAAGACGACCGTCAAATCCGGTGGTTTCCTCTGGAAGGACAAGTAGTACCGCAGCAGGCTGTCGATCAAGAAGCGACGCAGGCACCCCCGGTCGAGGGATCGGGGCGGCCTGCTTTCTTGCGCTGGACTTCCTCAGCCCGGCCCACTCACTGGGGATGGAGCCTTGGGCGCGCCCGGCGGCCCGCCGGGCCTGTGCGCGATAATGCTGATCCGACAATGCTCATCCAGCCATGAGGATCGCCCTTGCCGCCATGCCCTGGGCGGAAGTGCAAAAGCCCGCGCCGGCTCTGGGAATCCTGACTGCGGTGGTGCGCCAGAGGTGCCCGGAACACACTCTGGAATGCCAATACCCGTACATCTACGCTGCCGCCGAGCTCGGCGTGGACCTGTACACGGAGATCGGTACCCGCAAAGTCTCCGAGATGCTCTTTTGCGCGCAGCTCTACCCGGAGAAGAAGGCCTCGGTCAAGGACTATTTCGTCGAGATCGCCGCCTCGTTCGAAGGGCTCTCGGATAGCAGCGCCGAGGTGCGGGCGGGGCTCTTCGACCACGTCTTTGGGGTCTTGGAGGGCAACGTCGCTCGGGCGACCGAAGAGCTGGCGCACAACTACGACGTGGTGGGCTTCACCACGACCTCGAACCAGCTCTTTGCGAGCCTGCTCGCCACGCAACGCTTGAAAGAGGCCGACCCGGACGTCACCGTCGTGTTCGGCGGGGCCGGGGTAGGCGAGGGCATGGGGCCGGTTCTGTTGCGCGAGTATCGGTTTCTCGACTACGTCATCCAGGGCGATGGCGAGTACCAGTTCGTCGAGTTGCTGCGTCGGCTCGAGGACCCCAACCACCAGGTCCCGGTGCGCCCCGAAGACCGGCTACTGCCGGGCCGCAAGCGGCCCGCCGCCTCGGCCGTCGTCCCCGACCTGAACGAGCTGCCCTACCCCGACTTCGATCGCTTTCCCGAGATCGCCGATCGGGAGCTGGCCGTCGACTGGTTGCTGCCGATCGAGGGCTCACGCGGCTGCTGGTGGGATCGCGTGGATCGCACGGGCAATCCGATGGATACCTGCCATTTCTGTTCCGAAGCGGGCAAGGTCTACCGGGAGAAGACGGCAGACCGTATCGCCGACGAGATGGAGGCCTTGAGCGTTCGTCACTCCGTGGCCCGGTTCATGTTCTGTGACCTGGTGACTCGCGTCAAAGGCGTCGACGAGCTGGCCCGAGCGATCCAACGCAAGGGACGCCGATTCGAGTTCTGCACCGAGATCAGGGCACAGCTCTCACCCTACGAGATCATGCTGCTGTGGCAGGCCGGCCTCCGGTTCGTCACCATCGGCATCGAGGGATTCTCCAGCGCGTATCTGCAGCGCCTGGGCAAGGGAACTCAGACCATCCACAACCTGCAGGCCATGAAGACCTGCTTCGAGCTCGGCATCGACAGCGACTCGGCGATCATCGTCGACTTCCCCCGAGCGCCGCAGTCGGAGGCCGACGAGACGGCGCGGAACATGCTCGACTACGCCGTCGGCTACCAACCGGTGGCCTTGAATCGCTTCGGCCTGCAGCGCAATACGTCGGTATTCAGCCGTTCCGAGCTGTTCGGCGTGACCAACGTCCGCAACGACGAGGCGTACAAGGCCGCGCTACCCGAAGAGATCTGGCAGCGGCTGGAACTGCGTGTGCTGAGCTTCGACACGGTCGAGCCCGGTGCCGACTGGAGCGGTGTTCGAGAGGCACTGGAGAGCTGGCGCGAGTTGCATCGCCGCATTCGCGTGGAGACCCAATCGGGCATGCAGCCGACTTTCTTCATCCCGGCGCCCTTGTATTACAAGGACCGAGGCTCCTATATCGACATCATCGATCGGCGCGACGGGTTCAGGGTGATTCGGCTGGATGATCTATGGCGCGACATCTACATGTACTGCATGCAGAGCAGACCCCAGTCGGCCTTGCGACGTCGCTTTGCATCATCCAGCCGGCAACAACGAGAAGAGGTCATCGCCGGCTTCGTCGAGCAGAAGCTGATGTTCGTCGAAAAGGGACAGTGCCTGTCGCTCGCCGTCGCCGCCGATCCCCACACCGCGGCCGCGCGGATTGAGGCTGAGCACCGGGAGAAGGCACCCGTCGCGGTTCCGGCCTGAGCCGCCCGGTCCTACACATCCTTGCGGGGAGTGGCTGCAAGCGGACTCAAGCCGCCGGGCGGACAGTGCTTCGGGCTGGCGCCTGCACCGGGGTAAAGACCCGACGTCGAGCGGGCACTGTCAAGAGAGAGCTGATCAACTCTGTAGCTCCTGGAAGCGTTCCATCAACGGCTTGACGCTTACGCCGTGCACGAGGATCGACAAGGTCACCACGATCAGTGTCAAGTGAATCAGCTCCACGGCCATGGGCTCCGGCAGCCCGTGATCTATGGCATACATGAGGTAGTAGAGCGAGCCGATGCCGCGCACGCCAAACCATGCGGCCATGGCCCGGATCCGCAGCGGCGTCGCCGACCCGGACAGGCCAGTGAGCACGCTCACGGGCCGGGCCACGACGAAGAGAAAGCACGCGAATCCGACACCGCGCCAGCTCCACGAGTCCAGAAACAGGGTGCCGCCGACGAGGAGGACCAGGAGGATCTCGGAAAGGCGTTCCAGGTGCTCCTTGAACACCAGGGATCCCTCGCTGACCGTGGCCACCCCTGGTGCGACCGGCGTCGCCTCTTGGCTTTCGGTTGCGAGCCGGACGGATTCGGATGCCGGCCTACCCGCGATCTTCAACTCGGTCTGGCGCAGCGCAACGCCGGCGAAAAACACGGCCAGGAATCCCCAGGCAGAGATCAGCTCACTGATCCCGTACACCGTGCCGATCAGGCCCAGCCCGAGGAGGTCGTTCAAGAGGCCACTCGTCACGCCGCGGCGTCGCAGGCCCAAACAGAGCCTCGCCAGTGAGACGCCAGACAGCACCCCGACACCGATCCCGGCGGTTGTCGCCCACAGGACATCCACCAGGAGCCAGTGGGCAAAGCCGTCGCCCAATTCATGCATGCCGAGAAGCCCCATGCCGAGCATTACGAAGGGGAACGCCGAGCCGTCGTTCATGCCCGCCTCGCAAGTCAGGCTGAACCGGAGCCGGTCGTCGTCACCCAGATGGCGTGTCTGCACATCGGTCGCGAGCACGGGATCGGTCGGCGACACGATGGCGCCGAGCAGCACGCCGAGGCCCCATGGCAGATCGAGCACATAGCGGGCGAACACGGCGACCAGGGCGACGGTCAGAGCCATGGAGACCGAGGCGAGCAGGATCGGCGTGCGCCAACGAAGCCACTGGAACGGAGCCGGCATTTTCACACCGGCGGCGAACAAGGAGATCAGCACCGCCATTTCGGTCAGAGTCTCGAGCGATGCCGACTCCTTGAGGGGATTGAAATGAAACAGTGCGAGCACCATCGGACCGACGAGGACGCCGACCACGAGGTAGATGATGGCGGACGTCACCGGCAGGCGCCGGATGGCCGACAGGTTCAGCCCCATTGCCAGCATCAGGCATCCGACCAGCAGGAACCATTGTGCGTTGGTCAATAGATGCGCCCGGTTGGGAGTCTCGGCATATGCCGCTCTCTGGTGAGACCTTCAGACTAGCTCAAACCGACGGTTCCCGGCGCGCCCCGCGGCGGCGTATCATGGTGCCGCTATCGTTGGCCTAGCAGCGCCGCCGAGTTCGACCGGTCCGCCGAGAGGCGCTCTAGCATGATCAAAGGCAAGCCAGGGTTCCGCGCGAGCCTGTTCCGCTTCTACGAGCGCCACCGGAGGGCCTTCTGGGCGCTTCACTCACTCTGGGCTCTGGCTACCGGCGCCGTGGTGGTCGTGCTGGCACGCATGGCCTACGGCTACGCCGCCTGGGTTCTCGCCTTTCTGGTGCTGACCTGGTTGTCGACCCTGTTCTTCACGCGCGCGGGGCCACCGCAAGAACGCAGCAGGGGCAGGCGTTGGCATGGCGTGGCCTCCTACCTGACCCGGGTGATGTACCAGGAGACGCTCTTCTTTATCCTCCCTTTCTACTTCTACTCGACCACCCTCGATTCGCCGAACGTCCTGTTTCTCGCACTGCTTGCGCTGTTGGCCGTAATGGCTTGCCTCGATCTGCTGTTCGACGAACTACTGCGACGACACGCCTGGTTCGGCATCTTGTTCTTCGCCATCGTCTCCTTCGCCGCCCTCAACCTTCTCCTGCCTCTGGCGCTTGGCCTGCGACTCGAGTCGGCAATTGTGATCGCAGCGCTGGTCGGGCTGGTTGCGGCGATCACGATGGTCGGCGCTCCGCAGGGCAGCGGGCGCTGGCGCGCCGCTGTACTCCCCGTGCTTCCAGCCCTGGTCGCCACAGGCCTCCTCGTATGGCTTCGGGTTCTCGTCCCCCCGGTCCCACTGAGACTCGAAGGGCTCGTCTTTGCTCGCGACGTACAGTCGGCGACCCTCGAGCCGATCGCGCCCCTGGCCGGGGAGGCGGCCTTGTCCGGTGGCCAAGACCGATTGGCGGTCCTGGCCACCGTCTTTGCGCCGCGAAGAGAGCGCGTCCGCGTCGAGGTCCAGTGGTGGCGAGACGGCGAGTTGCTCAAGACCTCCCGTGAACTCGAGATCACGCCCCACGAGGCGGGCTTCAAGGTGTGGGACGCGTTCAGCCCGAGCGAGGGTCTCCTGGTGGCCGGCACCTACCGGGTCATGCTGCAGACCGCCGGCGGCCAACTGGTCGGCCGCGAAGCACTGCGTCTGGTCGACTAGCCGCACCCATCCGGGCCGACATCTCCGCCAATGGACCTGACTCCTGTCGGCGAGCGTCAATCGCCTGATCCAGGGTCTTGGCCGCAAGAACCGAGATTCCAGTTCCCCTCCACTACGACCCGGCGGAGATGCTCAGCGATTCATCCAGGGTGAGCAGGAACTCCGTACCCGCGGGAATCTCCAGTTCCTTTCCCTTGGTGCCAGCGGCGATTCCGGTGCCGATCGCGCCTCCCAGAACGGCTCCCAAGGCGGCGTCCTTGGTCTCCCCGCCCAGGATCTTCCCCAGCAGGGCCCCTCCCGCGGCGCTGCCTCCAATGATGCGGGCGGTCTTCTTGCCGGACTTGGCGAAGTCAGCAAGAGAAGCGGACAGGGAGGTGCTGTGGCCTCGGGGGGTCGTTACTTTGTCGAAGGAAAGTACTATGACTCCTCCCTTCTCCGATATGTCCAGGCCCTTCGTGGCGGGGCCTACGCCCGTTACGCGGCCGTGAATCGTGCTGCCGGTCGGAATGGCCACCCGATCGCCAACTACGATGGGAGTCGTCGTCGTGGCGCTAAGGCTGTCTCCCACGTGACTGGTGGCGGAACCTACGGTTGTGGACAGCGTTACGCTGAGCTCCGTGCCTCGGGGCACGGTGACCGTGACCGCTTCGGGTGCACGGGCCGCGGCTGGGGCAGAGGTCGTCTGCGGGGTTTCAGTCGCCTCGGGCGTTGATTCCTGTGGCGTGCAGGCGGACAGGCCGGCGGCCAGCAGGACTGCCAGGACCAGGCCCATGAGGGTTTGGTTTGTTGGTTGCGAATGCATCGTGTCTCCTTCTCGTTTGTTTGGTCGCGACAGCAGTGCGGTTGAAGCACCCTCTGTCCACTCCAGCAACGCGATTCTTGGTTCGTCCGCTCGCGGGCGGCCTTCGCGCGCCTTCGTACGTCGCAGCCGCGGTAACCACGCTGCTCGAGTCCACGGTAGACGCAGCGCCAGGCCGTTCTCTATGGGGTGTAACCCTACGAGGGTCTGCTCGGCGGTAGGGATACACCCCATGGATTCCAACCTCGGCCCTGAATACGATGCTCCACGAGACAGGGAATGCCTGAAACTGGGCCCTCGCGCGATACTTGCGGCGCTCCGGGCACCAGTCCACGAAACCTCAAAGCAAGATCAAAGGACAGGCACTTATGCGAACCCGACTCATTGGATTGATGGCGATTCCGCTCGCGCTCCTTCTAGCCCTCCCCGTGGCGGCGTCGAACGAGTTGAACAGGAAAGACAAGAAGACACTCAAGGATTCCGTGACGGTTCTCGACGCCCTGACGCGCGCCCCGGACAAGGGGATCCCGCAAGAGCTCTTCGCGAAGGCCGACTGCATCATGATCTTCCCCTCCGTCGCCAAGGGTGCCTTCATCGTGGGGGGCAAGCACGGCCGTGGCGTTGCGTCTTGCCGGCAGGCCAACGGAAAGATGGGCTCGGCGGCGTTTTACACGGTTGACGGAGCGAGCGTTGGCTTCCAGATTGGCGGTCAGTCGGCTGATGTCGTGATGCTCATCATGAACGAAGACGGGATCGACCATCTCCTCGCGGACCGCTTCACCATCGGCGGCGAGGTCACAGCCACCGCTGGTCCGGTGGGGCGCACGATCCGCGGGCACATGGCAGCGGCCGTCGCCAAAGATTTGGCCGAAAGGAACTAACCGGATGTTCCCGGAGCACCAGGAATCGCCTGGTTCTACCCTGGGTCTTATGAACAGAAAGCAGAGGACTATGTGAGTAGCGTCAAGATCATCGGGATCGTGTTGATCGTGGCCGGTCTCCTGGGACTGGTATACGGCGGCTTCAGCTTCACCAGCGAGACCCACGAAGCCAAGATCGGCTCTCTCGAGTTGTCGGTGAAGGACAAGGATACCGTCAACATCCCGGTCTGGGCGGGAGTCGGTGCGGTCGTCGCCGGCGGACTGCTGCTGCTTGCGCCTTGGAAGAAGGACTAAATGGCTACGTCCATCTCGCGAGCTGGTAGCAGGGCTCGACCCCGAGGAAGCTCGGCGTCGCGATGGGTAACTCATCGGGAGGAATCATGAACCTGATCATCTGGCTCGCAACCGGCGGAGTCATCGGCTGGCTCGCCAGCGTCATGATGAAGACAGATGCCCAGATGGGGCTAATCTCGAACGTCATCGTGGGGATAGCCGGTGCTGCCCTCGGGAGCTGGCTGGCGAGCGTGATCGGACTGACGGGTGGCCCCGTGATGGGCTTCGTCGGGGCGGTCTTGGGTGCCGTGATCCTCATCGCGATCCTTCGCGCGACGAGAATACTGAAGTGAACGCTGCCCACGCGCAAGGCTATTGCCCGATGGACAGACCAGGTTCAGCGTCTCATAATGAGATCGGTCTAGCTCGAGGCATCCGACGAGCTACCGACGTCGGAGGCACGCCAACGAAGCGAAGACCTTACAGGAAGGGTGGCCACAGGAGAGGTGGCAGGTGAGTAGCGGATCCGCGAACAAATCGATCGAGTTGCAGCGAGACTACCTGGCCGCTCTGAAGAAACACCTGGAGGGAGGTCCCCGGGCGAGCCTTCTGGCGGCCGGCAAACTCGGTCGCCGAGCCGTCACGGGAGGAATCAGCGCGGCCGCCCTGGGCAAGATACACGCGCGCGCGTTGGTGACTCTGGTTTCAGCCGTCGAAACGCCG
Source organism: Thermoanaerobaculia bacterium (assembly GCA_963781065.1). GTDB lineage: Bacteria > Acidobacteriota > Thermoanaerobaculia > Multivoradales > JAHEKO01 > CALZJC01. The sequence continues at coordinate 53,474 of CAWAET010000008.1, forward strand.
CGAACCACCAACGGCAAGGCGCGGGCCAGTTCTTTCTTCGCCGCGGTTCTCGAGCCGATGGCAGGAGTCCAGGGCGCCACGGTCGAAACAAACGGCCAGCTTGCTCGGCTCAAGGAGACGATGAGACTGGGCACGATCGAACTGGCCGACAGCCGTCGTCGATTGAAACGCGAACTGGCCCGGAGCAACAAGCTCGAGGCGGCGCTCAAGAAGAGCAAGCAGCAGCACCTCCAGTTGGAGAAGAAGTCTCTCCGCGTGCAGGAGCAGCTTCGCCTGCTCTCTCATCGGATCCTCTCGGCGCAGGAGGAAGAGCGCAGAAAGATCAGTCGCGAGCTTCACGATGAGATCGGGCAGACCTTGACCGCCATCAACGTCAAGCTGGCGACTCTGAAGAGGGAAGCCAACGTCAACGCGAAGGCTCTCCAGCAGACGATTGGCACCACGCAGCGCCTACTCGAGAGCTCCATGAAAACCGTGCATAGATTCGCGCGAAATCTGCGCCCGCCTCTGTTGGACGACCTGGGGCTCATCCCTGCTCTTGATGCCCACCTGGACGCCTTCACCAAACAGAACGGCATTCCGATTCGCTTCACGGCGTTCGCGGAGGTCGAGAAACTGGACAACGAAAGGCGCACGGTGCTCTATCGCGTGACCCAGGAGGCCTTGGCCAACGTCGCCAGGCATGCGCGCGCCAGCCTCGTGATCATGACGATCCGAAGAAAAGCGGGCGTCGTCGCGCTGGAGATTCACGACAACGGCAAGGGTTTCGACGTGGCGCGCCGTCTGAGCGCCAAGAGACTCAAGCGGTTGGGGCTGCTCGGGATGCGGGAACGCTTGGAGATGGTCGGCGGCAGCTTCCAGGTGGAGTCGGAACCTCAGCACGGCACGACGGTCCGCGCGATAGTTCCGCTCGCTGATAGCTAAGCTCGACGTGATCGCCGACAGGAACGTGCTCAGCAATTGAAGCCGATAACCGTACTGCTGGCCGACGACCACACGGTCGTTCGCGAAGGGATTCGCGGCTTACTCGAGCTGGAAAGCGACATCGAGGTGGTTGGGGAAGCGAAGACCGGCCGCGAAGCGGTGCAGCTCGTCAAGAAACTCCTTCCCGCGGTGGTCGTCATGGACATCGCGATGCCGGTGCTCAACGGGCTCGAAGCCACCCGGCAGATTCTCGCGGCCGTACCCGCCACCAGGATCCTGATTCTCTCGGCGCATGGCGACGACAGCTACATCGACCACGTGACCGAGCTCGGTGTGGCGGGATACCTGATCAAGCAGAGTTCTGCCGTCGATCTGGCCACGGCGATCCGGAAGGCCCACAAGGGGAAGATGTACTTCAGCCCCTCCATCGCCAAGCTCATTCGCGAACGCCAGCAGACCTCGCCGCACGGAGCGAGAGGACTGCTGAAGAAAAGGGTCGGCACACTGACGTCGCGCGAGGTCGAGATTCTGCAGCTGGTTGCCGAAGGAAGGGCGAACAAGCAGACGGCGGCTGAGCTCGGCATCAGCATCAAGACGGTCGAGAAGCATCGTCAGAGCCTGATGAACAAGCTCGACATCCACGACACCGCGGGCCTCACTCGCTACGCCATCGCAGCCGGGATTATCGAGGGCGGTTATCGGTTGATTCTCGAGTAGAGACCTTTGGGATCGATCCACCCGAACCGCAACCCGGCGGCGTCCTGCCGCCCGGACTTCTGCCACGGGCTGCTAGCTCTCCAACACCATCCGCTCGCGCAGCCGCTCGGCGGCGGGCGAGTTGGGGGCGTAGGTGAGAATCTGCTGGATCCGCTCGATGCCCTTCACGTGGTCGCCGACGGTCTGGTAGAGGATCACTTCGCCGTGCAGCTTCTCGGCCAGCGAGTTGAGCCGCTCGTTGACCACCGCCGCCCACTCGCCGGTGGGGTAGCTCTTGAGGTAGGCGGCGCCGTTGGCCAGCTCTTTGTAGGTGGGGGCCAGCTTGGCCAGCCGCTCGGCAGCGAGGCGCTGCACTTCAGGGTCGTCGCTCTCGGCGGCCAGCCGCTGCAGGGCGTCGAGCCGGTCGAGCGAGGAGGCCAGGCTGCGCAACCCGCGGCTCGCGCGCTCGCCGGCGGTGGAGTCGACGGCGGTGGCCGCGGCCGAGGCGCGCATGTAGAGGCCCACGGCATCGGCCTGCCGGCCCAGGCGGCTGTAGGCGGTAGCCAGCGCCAGCGCCACCTCGGGCACCTCGGGCGCCTCGGCGTAGTTGGACAGGAAGGTCTCGAGGAACCCGGTCTCGAAGACGCCGCCGGCAAAGGTCGCTTGCGCCTGCGGGTAGAGCTTGTCGCGAGCGGCGCGGAAGCCGGCCATCTCGTTGTCGAGGATGGCGATCAGCGGGCTTTCGGGGGTCAGCTCGCGGACCTCTTCGAGGTGTCTTTGATAGAGCGCGATCAGGGCGCCGAAGTCGCGCCGCAGGTCGTTCTTCTCGAGCTCCAGGTCACGGCCCTCCTCGAGCGCCGCGAGCCGCAGCCCGTCGGCCACCTCGCCCTGCGGCCAGGCCACCAGCGCCCGGTCGCGCAGCAGGTCGGCCAGCTTCTCGTCTTTCTCGAACGTCTCGGCCAGCGACATCAGGCTGGCCTGGGTCTTCAGGCGGTAGGCCGAGGCCGGCTCGCCGGGCTGGACCTTGAGGTACGCCTGCCGCACCGCCGCCGCCTTGACCCGCTCCTCGAAGAAGGGGTGGGTGCGCCAGTAGCCGTATTCGCGCGACTGGGGCATGTGGGCGCGCATGGTGTCCATCAGCTTGTTGGTGCCGCTGGGGTCGAAGCCGGCGGCGGCGGCCAGCCGTTGGCCCTCCTCGTCGGCTTCGTCTTCGTACTCGCGGCTGTAGTTGCGCAGCAGCAGCTCGCTGACCACCGCGCCGGCGGCGGCGGTGCCGTAGATGATGTCGCCGCGGTTGCTGCGCTCGCCGCCGGTGGGGTCGTAGGGGTTGGTCGGCTGCCGGTTGCCGCCGCTGTCGGCGCCGATGATCACCCCGGCCAGGACCGCCTGGCTGATGACGTTGAGCAGCGTCGCCCGACGCTTCATCTTGATGCCGTGCTCGAGCGCCACGTGGCCCAGCTCGTGGCCCAGCAGCCCGGCCAGCATGTCGTCGTCGAGCGGCAGGTCGAGCATGCCGCGGGTGAGGAAGATCTGGCCGCCCGGCAGGGCGAAGGCGTTGGGCTCGGGCATGTCGACCAGGTAGAAAGTGAAGGGCATCTGCTGGAACACCGACTCCTGGGCCAGCCGGTAGCCGATCTCGGCCACCCGCCGCAGCTCCTCCGGCCGGTCCAGCTCGCCGTAGTACTCGATCGCCTGGGCGGCGGCCTCGAGGCTCTTCTTGAACAGCTCGGTCTTCTCGACCGTCTGGGCCGGCGCGGCGGCCGGCAGGGCGAGGGTCGAGAGCAGGGCCGCGAGGACCGCGGACGCGAGGAGTTGGCGTCGCATCACTGAGAAACCCTAGCAGGATCCGTGCCGCTGGGCGCTCGGGACGGCCGGCTTTCGGGTTGACGATCGGCCTCCGGTGTGAGCGGCCGGCCGGCTTGGCGCCGAGGGGCAGGCCTCTGGTCGGGGAGCCATCCTGCGCGCGCCGCTTTCGCTGCGTGCTCGGATACTCCCCTGGGTCGGCCGCCCCCTCGTCTCCCGGCCGGCCTCCAGCGCTACTGACGAGCCAACGTCTGCGAGGCACCGGAACTCTGGCGGAAAGCCCCCCCAGATGAGGCTCGAAGCCACCGGAAGCAGCGAAAAGCCGCCGAGGTGACCGGAGTGGCGAATAAAGCGGACCGCTGCTCGCCCCCCTCGACCGCCCCCGCGTCCCCAACCACGAGCCGAGCCTCAATCGCCGCCGTCCCTCAAGGGAGCCATCGCCACGGAGCGTCACCTCGGCGGCTTGTAGCGGCCGCCGGAGAGTCTCACCCACGGTGTAGCGGCCACCCTGCAGTCTCACCCCAGCGGCTGGAACGGCCGGCGCCAGCGAATGCCCTGCATGCGGTCCGGGTGGCGGAAGGTTGGTAGAGTGACGACGTCCAAGCGCCGTTCCGGCGCGAGCAAAGGAGCGAAATGAGCGAAGAGACCACGGCGGCCTCGACTGCGCCGCTGCCGCCGCCCAACGAAGCCTCGGCTGCCGAGGAGATCGGCGCGCGCGCCGACACCGTCTGGACGCGGGGAGAGGGCGCCGCGCCGGCCATCGCCCGGGTGGCCAGCCGCAGCCTGCGCGGCGAAGGCGGCCGGGTGGCCATCCTGGCCGGCTGCAGGACGCCCTTTGCCAAGGCCGGCACCGACCTGAGAGACATGGACGTGGTCGACCTTTCCGGGGCCGCCGCCGGCGAGCTGGTCTCGCGGTCCGGCATCGACCCGGAGGAGATCGACCTGTCGATCTTCGGCTGCGTCGTGCCGGCGCTGCACGCGCCCAACCTGGGCCGCGAGGTGGTCTTCCGCGCCTCCCTGCCGATGACGATCCCCGGCACCACGGTCAACCTGGCCTGCGCCTCGTCCAACCGGGCGATCACCTCGGGCGCCGAGGCGATCCTCACGGGGCAGTGCGACGTGGTCCTGGCGGGGGGCGCCGAGTCGCTCAGCAACGTGCCGATCCAGTACTCGAAGAGCGCCGCCCGCAAGCTGATGGAGTTCTCCAAGGCGCGGACCCTGGGCCAGCGGGTCGGCGTGCTGTCCAAGGTGCGGCCGGGCGACCTGGTGCCGGTGCCGCCGGCCATCGCCGAGTACACCACGGGGCAGAGCATGGGCGAGTCGGCCGAGAAGATGGCCAAGGAGAACGACATCTCGCGCCGCGCCCAGGACGAGATCGCGCTGATGTCCCACCAGCGGGCCGCGGCCGCCACCGCGGAGGGACGGTTCTCGAAGCAGATCGTGGCGGTCTTCCCGCCGCCGCGCCAGGATCGCGCCGTGACCGCCGACAACGGGGTGCGCGGCGACAGCTCGATGGAGGCGCTCGCAGGCCTGCGCACCGTCTTCGACAAGCGCTACGGCAGCCTGACGGCGGGCAACTCGAGCCCGATCACCGACGGCGCCTCGGCGGTGCTGCTGGCCGGCGAGGAGAAGGCGAAGGGGCTGGGCCGCGAGCCGCTGGGCTACATCCGCTCGTTCGCCTACGCCTCGCTCGACCCCGGCAGCCAGCTGCTGCAGGGCCCGGCCTACGCCGCGCCGATGGCCCTCGAGCGGGCTGGCCTCGGCCTCGCCGACATGGACCTGGTCGAGATGCACGAGGCCTTTGCCGCCCAGATCCTGTCCAACATGAAGGCCTTCGCCTCGGCGAAGTTCGCCCGCGACGAGCTGGGCCGGAGCGCGCCTGTGGGCGAGGTCGACTTCGACAAGTTCAACGTCAACGGCGGCTCGATCGCCATCGGCCACCCGTTTGGCGCCACCGGCGCCCGGGTGGTGATGCAGCTGCTCTACGAGCTCGAGCGCCGCGGCCTCAACCTCGGGCTGCTGACCGTCTGCGCGGCCGGCGGCGTCGGCTTCTCGATGGTGGTCGAGCGGGAGTAGAGACCAGACCCCCGCAGCGTGATGAGCTCGAGCCCACTGTCCGGACACCTGGTGGTGGATCTGAGCCGCCACCTGCCGGGCCCCTACGCGGCGCGCATCCTGCGCGACCTGGGCGCCCGGGTGATCAAGGTCGAGGAGCCCACCGTGGGCGACCCGGTGCGGCTGGTGCGGCCGATGAAGGGCGGCGCCGGCGCCGGCGCGCTGGCGGCGGAGCTTCTGGCCGGTCTCGAGAGCCTCGCGCTGGACCTGCGCCAGGAGGGCGCGCGCCAGGTCCTCGACCGCCTGCTGCGGCGGGCCGACGTGCTGCTCGAGAGCTCGCGGCCGGGTGGGCTCGAGCGGCTCACCGGCGCCGGGCCGGAGGAGACGGCGGCGCGCTATCCGCGGCTGGTGGTCTGCTCGATCTCGGGCTGGGGGCAAGAGGGCCCGCACCGGCTGCGCACCGGCCACGACCTGGGCTACCAGGCGATGGCCGGCTCGCTGGCTCCGGTCGACGCCATGCCGGCGCTGCCGGCGGCGGACCTGGTGGGCGGCTGGAGCGCCGCCGCGGCGATCCTGGCGGCGCTCGTCGAGCGCGGCCGCACCGGCCGCGGCGCGGTGATCGACGCGCCGCTGGTCGACGCCGCCGGGCACGCCAACCTGATGGCCTGGGCCGAGGAGGCCGACGCGCCGCGCGCCGCCGGCGAGCCGCTGGCCCTGACCGGCGCCTACCCCTGCTACAACCTCTACGCCACCAGCGACGGCGGCCGGGTCGCTCTCGCCTGCCTGGAGCCGGTCTACTGGAAGCGGTTCTGCGACGTCGTCGGCCGGCGGGATCTCCGCCGCTTGCAGTATCGCTCCGACCGCGCGAGCCGCGATCGGGTGGCGCGGGTCATCGCCGGCAGGACGCGGCGCGAGTGGCAGGAGCTGTTCGACGAGCACGATCTGCCCGCCGAACCGGTGCTCTCGGCCGCCGAGAGCCGCGCCCATCCGCAGGTGCGCGCGCGGGATCTGGTGCGCGACGGCGGCGAGGGCCTGCCGCGGCTGGCCTACCCGGCGCTCATCGACGGCGAGCGGCCGCGCTCGCCGCAGCGGGTGGCGGCCCTGGGCGAGGACACGGAGACGATCCTGGCGGAGCTGGGCTGCCCGGAGGCGGCGCTCGGGCGCCGGGCTCGGCGCGCCGCCGGCATCGGCCGCCGCCACACACTGAAGGGGATGCTATGGCGCTTGGCCTCGAGCTCGAACGGCTGAACGGCGTCGCGGTCGTCACCCTCGACGACCCCGACCGCCCGCTGAACACCCTCGGCGAGCCCGCCGTGGCCGCCTTCGACCGGGTCCTCGACCGGCTCGAGGCCCACCTGCCGTCGAAAGGGGTCGTGCTGGTCTCGGCCAAGCCGGGCAGCTTCGTCGCCGGCGCCGACCTCAAGGAGTTCCAGCGGCTGGAGTCGGCGGCGGCGGTCACCGATCTGCTGCGGCGCGGCCAGGCGATGCTCGGCCGCTGGCAGCGGCTCGGCTGCGTCTCGGTGGCCGCGATCCGCGGCCCGGCGCTGGGCGGCGGCCTCGAGCTGGCCCTGGGCTGCACCTGGCGGGTGGCGGCCGACGACCCGGCAACCTTGCTGGGGCTGCCCGAGACCCAACTCGGCCTGCTGCCGGCGATGGCCGGGACCTGGCACCTGCCGCGGCTGGTCGGCCTCGAGCGGGGCGTGGAGATGATCCTCACCGGCCGGCGCCTCAACGCCGCGCAGGCGCTCGCGGCCGGGCTGGTGGACGAGGTGGTGCCGCCCGACGAGCTGCGCGCCGCCGCCGAGCGGCTGCTGGCGCGCGGCCACCGTCGGGTCTCGATCTCCTTCCGCGACCGGCTGCTGGGCGGCAACCCGCTGGGCCGCAAGGTCTTCTTTGGCGCCGCCCGCAAGCGGCTCCTGGCGAAGACGCGCGGCCACTACCCGGCGCCGCTGCGGGCGCTCGCGGCGATCGAGGCCGGCTACGCCCGCGGCCGAGCGGCCGGGCTGGCCTCCGAGGCCGAGGGCATCGGCGAGCTGCTGGTCACCGACGTCTCGCGGCGCTTGATCGAGCTTTTCCTGGCCACCCGCGAGTTGGCCGCGGCCGGCGAGATGGACGGCGCCGAGCCCGGCACCCTGGGGGTGCTCGGCGCCGGCTTCATGGGCTCCGGCATCGCGGCGGCGGCCGCCCGCGCCGGCTACCGGGTGCGGCTGATGGACTCGAGCCCCGAGTCGCTCGAGCGCGGCGTGGCCTTCTGCGAGAAGCGGTTCGCCTCGCTGGTCCGGCGCGGCAAGCTGAATCCGGCCGCGGCGGCCGCGGCGGCAGCGAGGGTCGTCGCCGGCGACAACCTCGACGGCTTCGAGGAGGCGGACCTGGTGGTCGAGGCGGTGGTCGAGGACGCCGAGATCAAGCGCCGGCTGCTGGCCGAGCTCGAGGCCCGGCTCGGGCCCGAGGCGATCCTGGGCTCCAACACCTCCACCATCCCCATCGCCCGCCTCGCCGGAGCCCTGGAGCGGCCCGAGCGGCTGGTCGGCATCCACTTCTTCTCGCCGGTGCATCGCATGCCCCTGGTGGAGGTCATTCGGCACCCCGGCTCCTCGACCGAGGCGGTGCGTCGTGCCGTGGCGCTGGCCGCACGTCTCGGCAAGACCCCCATCGTCGTCGCCGACGGCCCCGGCTTCTACACCTCGCGCATCCTCTCGCCCTACCTGGCCCAGGGCTTGGCGCTGCTGCTCGAGGGCGCCGGCATCGCCGAGGTCGACGCCGCGGCCCGCGCCGCCGGCTTCCCGGTGGGGCCGCTCGAGCTGCTCGACGAGGTGGGGATCGACGTCGCCGCCAAGGCGGCCGGCACCATGGCCGCGGCCTTCCCGGACCGGATGCCGTCGCCCGGGGGCTTCCGCCGGCTGGTGGAGGAGGGCAGGCTGGGGCGCAAGGCCGGGCGCGGGTTCTACGACTACTCGGGCAAGAGCAAGCGGCCCGACCCGGCGGTGCTGGCGCTGCTCGATGGCGAGCGCTCGGCGGCCCGGCTGGAGCCGCGCGCCGCCGGCGAGCGATTGATGCTGGCGATGGCGGTCGAGGCCGTCCGCTGCCTCGAGGATGGCATCCTGGCAGCGCCACGCGACGGCGACGTCGGCGCGGTCCTCGGCCTCGGCTTCCCGCCGTTCACCGGCGGGCCGTTTCGCCACCTCGACGCCTTGGGAATCTCAACCGCCCTGGCCCGGCTCGAGGAGTTGTCCACCGCCCACGGGCCGGTCTTCGAGCCGCCCGGACTGCTAAGTCACGGGGCCGCCCTCTTCCACCGGTAGCGGGGCGCTCCGGCCCCGCTGAGCGGCCCCGCGGGCTCGGATCGGGAGCGGAAGGCCGCCAGCGGCGGATAGTCCGGCTTGCTGTGTCAAGAAGCTGTGATGTTTTGCCGGGCCGGTTGACTACACCGCCGATGCTCCCCTACCGCGAGAGAGAGGCAGCAAGGCTCGGCCGCTCTCCGGCGGCGGGGGAAAAGCCAACGTCCCGGCCTCGTGAGCAGGCGGGGAGCGACAAGAAGGGAGAGTTTCGGATGAAGTTGAGAGCGAGAATCGCGGTTCTGCTGTCGGTGTGGGTGGTGGTGATGCCGGCGAGCTCCGTCCTGGCCCAGCAACGGCCGGCGAGTCAGGGCTCGGGGCGCAACGCGCAAGCCCAGCCGTCCTTTCATGCTGACACCGCCGAGCACCTGGTGCGGGGCAGGAACGGGGTCGAGATCGCCACGACCACGGGTCACTATCACCAGGACGGCGGCATCTTTCAGGGCGGCCGGCTGAGCGCGGCGGCTCCCTGGGGCGAGCAGATGGGCGTGCGCTACTTCGCCAGCAAGGAGGGCTTCCTGGCCGAGATCAACGGCCGTATCTCGACGCTGACCCGGGTCGACGAGCGCGGCAACGCCAGGGAGTACGTGGTTCGGGTGGACGACCAGGAGCTGGTGATCGACCTGGCCGAGCAGAACCGGCGGCTGGCGCGGGGCGGCCCGGCGATCCAGCCGTGGGAGCTCGAGGGCTACGAACGGATGATCGGCGCCCTGCTGGAGGAGCAGAGCGTCGAGTTCTGGAAGTCCCTCGGCGAGGTCAACACGGCCGCACCGGCGGGAGATGGCTGTGTCTCGGAGACCGTGAAGTGCGTGCAGGGCATCCTGTCCTGGCTGGGGTCGCTGAGTGCCCTGATCAGCATCTGCGGCGGGACCGTGCCCTCAGGCGGCATACTGGCGCCGGGCTGCCTGCTGGTCATCCTCGCCCATCCGGCGGTGACCGCAGGGGCGGCGTTGGCCTGTTCCGGGCTCCTGGAGTGCATCGAAGAGGATTCACCTCACGGCGACTGCGGTGCCTAGGGTGACAACGCCGGAGATCACTCTGTATGGCGTCGTTGGGCTGGTGTCGGTGGTCCTCGCCGCCTGGTCGCTCGCCAGGAAGCAGGACCGCGCCCCACAGCTGTTCAAGGGCTACGTGCTGCTGAGCCTGACCCTGGCGAGCATGTTCGTGTTCGTCCTGACGAGGGCCTGGAGCACGGACGGGCTCGGAGCGAGCCAGTTCCTCTTCGCCGCCCTGGCGGCGGGGCTTTTCTCGACGGCGGCGGCCTTGGTCGCCTGTCAGGCGTACCTCATTCGGCGAGACGGGTCCAAGCCGCCGAACTGACGGCTACCGCCAACGCCGCCAACCCAACTCCGCTCGCGGGCCCGGTATCTCGGTACCGGGCCCGCGCTCTAGTCCGACCTTCTCACCGGCTCTCGCAGCGAGCCGGCGTAGGTGCCTGGAGATGTGGGGCTTACCGACCGAGGGCACCGCAGGCGTACTTGCAGTACGTCGAGGATGACCGACCGAGGGAAGTCTCGCAGATTCTTGCTACTACGTCGGCGCAGTCGAGAGCTGGTGAGAAGGTCGGGCTAGCCATCCGGCGTCGCCGGGTTGAGCCGCCAGAACCTCGCGCGCTGTAGGCCGGCGACGGCAGGCTAGGGATGGAACGGGAAGAACACCGGCACCAGCAGCACCAGCAGCACGTACAGCAGCAGGGTCAGCGGCGTGCCGACCTTGAGGTAGTCGCTCGATCGGTAGCCGCCGGCGCCCATGACCAGGAGGTTGGCCTTGTGCGAGAACGGCGTCATGAAGGCGGCCGAGGCCGCCAGGCTCACGCCCATCATCATCGGATACGGGCTGACGCCCAGGCTCTGAGCGGTGTTGATCACCACCGGCGCCAGCAGCACCACGGCCGGGGCCCCGTCGAGACCCTGCGACAGCATGCTCGCCAGCACGATCAGCGCCAGCAGCGTCATGTGGTTGCCCAGGGGCCCGGCGATCCGGGTGACGCCGTCGGCCAGGAACATGGCGGCGCCGGTGCGCTCCATGGCCATGCCGACCGGCAGCACCGCCGCCACCAGGAAGATCGCCTTCCACTCGATGGCGCGGTAGGCCTGCTGCATGGTCAGCGCGCCGAAGAGAATCGCCAGCGAGGCGGCGGTAAAGGCGGCGACGTGGATCGGCTGCGTACCGGTGGCCACCAGGGCGACCATGAGCAGCAGCGCGCCGAACGCCCATTTCGCCTTGCTCAGCCGGCGGGGCGCCTGGTCGAGCTGCGACAGCACCACGAAGTCCGAGTCGCTGGCCAGGCGACGGATCTTGTCGCGCGGCCCGTGCAGCAGCAGCGCGTCGCCCAGCCGCAGGGGCGCGTCGGCGAAGTCGACGTGGTGCGGCTGGCCCTCGCGCCACAGCGCCAGGGCGAGCAGCCCGTAGCGGCCCTGGAACTCGATCTCGGCCAGCGTCCTGCCGATGGCCGACGAGCGGGGCGCCAGCACGGCCTCGACCATCCCGACCTCTTCGGACTCCAGCGGCGCCTCCCCGGCCTCCGTTTCGAGCTGCACCTCGCCCAGCTCCGACAGCGTCTGCAGCCGTTCCGGCTCGCCGGCGATCAGCAGCCGGTCGTCGGCCCGTAGGATCTCCTCGGGGGAGACGGCGAAGCGGGTGGTGTCCTCGCGGATCAGGCCGGCAACGGTCAGGTCGACCAGCTCGCCCAGCCGGCTTTCGCGGATCGAAGAGCCGACCAGCGACGAGCCCGCGGGGATGTGCAACAGGTGCAGCTCGCTGACCACGTCGCTGACGGCGGCCATCCCCGTCTCGACGACTTCCAGGTCGGGCTGCCGGCCGAGGGCGTCGAGCTGGCTTTGGGCGCCGAGGGAGAAGACCTCGTCGCCCGCCTCGAGCACCCATTCGCCCAGCTTCAGGCGGTGCAGGGTCCCGCCGCGCCGGATGCCGACGATCACCAGCCCGAAGCGGTCGCGGAACCTGAGCTCGCGCAGGGTGCGGCCGATCAGCGGCGACCCCGCGACGACCCGCGCCCGCACGCCCTCGACGCCGCGCACCGGCGTCGGCAGCTCGGCGAGCCGGGTCTGTTCGACCTCGAGCTCCTGGATGCGCAGCAGCTCTCCGAGCTCGGTGGCGCGGCTGTCGACGAACAGCACGTCGCCGGCGCGGAGCACCGAGTCGGGCTTTGCCGCCAGGCGCTGTTTGCCGCCCCGGATGATGGTCAGCACCTTCACCCCGAGGGTGTTGCCGAGTCGGGTCTGCGCCAGGGTCATGCCGTCGAGCGGCGTGCCCTCGGGCAGCCGGATGGAGAAGAGCCGGTCCTCCAGCTGGTAGACCTGGGACAGATCGCGGGCCTCGACGGCCGTCAGGCCCTGCTGCTCGCGCACCGGCAGGAGCTTGCGCCCGAGGGTCAGCATGTACACCACCCCCAGGGCCAGGATCGCCACCCCGACGGGCGTGAAGTCGAACAGCGAGAAGGGCTCGAGGCCGCGCTCGCTGAGCATCTCCGCGGCGAGGATGTTGGGCGGCGTGCCGACCAGGGTGGTGGTGCCGCCGAGGATGGCGCCGAAGGCGAGCGGCATGAACAGGCGCGACGGCGCCAGTCCGGCTCTTCGGGCGATGGTCGCCACCGCCGGCATCAGCACGGCGGTCGCGGCGATGTTGTTCATGAAGGCCGACAGCACGCCGCAGGTGACCATCAGGACGACGATCAGCCGGGTCTCGCTGCTGCCGACGATGGCGTGGATACGGCCGCCGATGATGTCCGCGACCCCGGTCTCGAGCAGCGCGGCGCCGACGATGAACACCGAGAGCATGGTGATGACCGCCGGCGACGAGAAGCCGGTGAACGCCTCCGCCGGCGTCAGGAAGCCGGAGAAGACCAGGATCAGCAGCCCGAGGAAGGCGGTCAGGTCGACCGGCAGCTTCTCGGTCAGGAACAGGTAGACCATCACCGCGAGCAGGGCGAAGAGGAAGCCGATCTGGAAGGTCATGGCGGGATTGTATCCGCGGTATGGCCTGGGGCGCCTGCGGCGTATCTCGTGACCGAGGAGCCGTCGCCGGCGGCCGCAACGCCGGCCGCCCACCCTCGATGACGTTGCCTGACGGCCGAGCCTCGGCTAGCATCGCGGGGTTCCGAGAAGCGATTCGAGGATGAGCGCGCAAGCCGGCAGAGAGGTCCGCCACGGGCCCTACCCCGAGATCACCTGGCCGGCGATCCTCATCGGCTACGCCCTGGGCGCGGTCATCGCCATCTCGATCGGCTATCTGAGCCTCAAGCTGGGCTTCTCGATCGAGGGCTCGGAGCTGGCGGCGATCCTCGGCTTCGGCATCCTGCGCGGCGTCATGCGCCGCCGCAGCATCATCGAGAACAACATCAACCAGACGCTGGCCTCGTCGGTCAACGGCGCTTCCGCGGGCATGATGTTCTCGATCCCGGCGATCTTCATCCTCGGCTATACCGACTTCAACAAACTGCTGGTGGTCATCGCCTGCATGGCCGGCGGCGTGCTGGGGATCGCCTTCATCATCCCGCTGCGCAAGCAGATGATCGACTTCGACCGGCTGGCCTATCCCGGCGGCATCGCCACCGCGGCGGTGCTCAAGGCGCCGGGCGCCGGGATCCGCAAGGCGCAGCTGCTGGTCGGCGCCGCCCTGGTGGCGGCGGTGCTGCATCTCATCAGCCTGACGACCGGGGTCGAGAACTGGAACATCGGCGCCATGCTCGGCCTGCCCGAGTACGCCAACGCGGTCTACTACCTGTCGCTGCTGACCATCGGCACCGCCTATCTGGCCGGTCGCGGCGGCTGGTTCTTCGTCATCGGCGGCTACGTCTGCTACTGGTTCCTGGCGCCGCTGATGGACTGGCGCGGCATCCTGCCGGCGCCCGAGGAGCTCGAGACGGCGGGGCAGGGCATCGCCACCTTCCTGCGGCTGCAGCTGTTCCGGCCGGTGGGTATCGGCATGATCATCGGCGGCGCCCTGACCGGCATCGTGCTGGCCTTCCCGCTGGTCGTGGCGGCCATCCGCAGCATGCAGCAGGCGTCCAAGATCAAGTCGGCGGTCTCCCGCGACGAGCTGCCGATCCGCTACCTCTATCTCGGCATCGTCGGCGCCGTCGTGCTGCTGGGTACGACCGCGGTCCTTGCCGTGCCCGAGATCGAGCCCTGGCGGATGATCCTGATGGCGGTGCTGGGCACCATCTGGGTCTGGCTGGCGGGCATCGTGCTCGCCGAGTGCATCGGCCGCACCCAGTGGTCGCCGCTGTCGGGGATGACGCTGATCGGCATCACGATCCTGATCTTCGTCGCCTCGGGGATGGACGACCGCGCCACCGTGGTGGCGTCGATCATCGTCGGCGCGGCGATGTGCGTCGCCATGGCGCAGGCGACGGACCTGATGCTCGATCTCAAGACCGGGTATCTGGTCGGCGCCATCCCGCGCAAACAGCAGATCGCCCAGTTTCTCGGCACCTGGCTGGGGCCGATCCTGATCATGGGCCTGATCGTGGTGCTGCACCGCGCCTACGGCATGGGCAGCGAGCAGCTGCCGGCGCCGCAGGGGCAGGCGCTGGCCAGCGTCATCCAGGGAGTTCTGGGCGGCGACGTGCCGATCGCCAAGTACCTGACGGGGGCAGGTCTGGGCGCCCTGCTGTCGGCCTCCGGCATCGGCGGCGTCGGGGTCATGGTCGGGCTGGGCTTCTATCTGCCCTTCAACATCATCCTGACCTACACGATCGGCACGGTCTTGCGCGAGCTGAGCGACTGGAAGCTCGGCCGCGCCTTCGCCGAGGACACCGGCATTCCGCTGGCCGCCGGGCTGATCGTCGGCGAGGCGCTGGTCGGGGTCGGCTATTCGCTGTCCATCGTCTTTGCGGCCTGAGGAGCGGCAGGCGTGAAGAACATCGGCTATCTGTTCCTCGTCGCGGGCTTCCTGGGGGCCTCGTTTTTCGCCGTCGAGCTGCGCCAGGGAGTGCGGGTGCCACACTTCCTCGGGGCGCTGGCGGTGGGGGTGCTGGGAGTCGTCCTGCTGCGCGTCGTCCGGCGGCGGGAGGCGACGAGCGCGGACACGATCCGCGAGAACCTGGCGATGCTCGAGAGCAGCCTGACCTCCGTTGTCGACAAGGCCCGCCAGCTCGAGGCCGGCATGGCGGCGACCGACGTCTACGAGCTGCGGCACGTCATCGACCGCGAGTTCCCCGACGATCTCGACGACTTCGTCCAGGCGCGCTACAGCCTGGTGCACAGCTTCGGCCTGCAGCCGTTCGCCGACGTGATGAACCCGTTTGCCGCCGGCGAGCGCTATCTCAATCGCGTCTGGTCGGCCTCGACCGACGGCTACATCGACGAGGCGCACGCCTACGTCACCCGGGCGCGCGAGCAGTTCGAGCTGGCGCTCGAGATCCTGCGCGGACTCGAGTCTCACGCCGGCCCGGCGCCGGCCTGAGCCCCGCTGCCGGGGCCCCTGTTTCGGAGGGTGTTGACATGACCGCCAGCCCCGCCCTGCCCGGCGTCGTCGAGCGCTTCCTGCGCTACGTGCGTATCGACACCCAGTCGGACCGCGACTCCGAGACGACCCCGTCGACCGAGCGGCAGAAAGACCTGTCTCGCCTGCTGGCCGAGGAGCTGCGCGGCCTCGGCCTGGCGGACGCCGAGATGGACGAGTACGGCTACGTCTACGCCACCCTGCCGTCCACGCTGCCCGCGGCCGAGGCGGCGGCGACGCCGGTCGTGGCGCTGCTGGCCCACGTCGACACCGCGCAGGACGAGCCCGGGGGGCCGGTCGAGCCGCTGATCCACCGTGGCTACGACGGCGCGAGGGTCGCCCTGCCCGGCGACCCGACGGTGGCGCTCGACCCGGCGCGCAGTCCGGCACTGCTCGAGCACGTGGGCCACGACCTCATCACCTCGGACGGCACGACCCTGCTCGGCAGCGACGACAAGGCGGGCTGCGCGGTGATCATGCAGCTGGTCGAGGAGCTGCTGGCGGAGCCGGCGATCCCGCGTCCGCCGGTGCGGGTCTGCTTCACGGTCGACGAGGAGATCGGCCGCGGCGTCGACAAGCTCGATCTCGAGCGGCTCGGCGCCGACGTCGCCTACACCATCGACGGCTCGGGCACCGGCACCCTGTCGTACGAGACCTTCAACGCCGCCCAGGCGGTCATCCGGGTCACCGGCGTCAACGTCCACCCGGGCTACGCCAAGGACGTCATGGCCAACGCCACGATCCTCCTCGCCGGCATCCTCGCCCGGCTGCCGGCCGGCGAGGCGCCGGAGACCACCGAGGACCGCGAGGGCTACTTCTGCGCTCTCGAGATCGCCGGCTCGATCCCCGCCGCGACTGCCAAGATCCTGCTGCGGGACTTCGCCGCCGAAGGTCTCGAGGAGCGCAAGCGGCGTCTCGAAGCCCTGGTGGAGGAGGCCCGCCGGGAGCATCCGCGGGCGACGGTCGCGCTCGAGATCGTCGATCAGTACAAGAACATGAAGAGCTACATCGAGGGGAAGGATCCGCGGGCGGTGAGCTTCGCCTTCGCCGCCGCCGCGGAGATGGGGATCGAGCTCGAGACCGAGCTGGTGCGTGGCGGCACCGACGGCTCGCGGCTCTCCGAGATGGGACTGCCGACGCCCAACGTCTTCAACGGCGGCCACGACTACCACAGCCGGTTCGAGTGGAACACGGTGCAGAACCTCGAGGCCTCGCTGGCCTACCTCAAGCGGCTGGTGACCTACTGGGCGGAGCACGGCCGCGAGGCGGGGTAGCGCGGGTGAGGCGGGCTGCCGGCAGGTCGCGAGCGGAGCGAGGGGCTGGCGAGCTCGCCGCGGACGGCCCTGCACCGAGGATCAGGGAGGTCCGATGAGCTCAGAAAGGCGTCACCCCCGTTGGCTGGGCGTCCTGTTGTGGGCGGCGGCGCTTCTGCTGATGCTGGCGGCCGGGGTCTACCAGCGCCGGACCGGCCCGACCTATCCGATCCGTGGCGAGATCACGGTCGAGGGGCGGTCGTACCCCTATCGCCTGCCGCGCAGCCAGCAGACGGACGAGCGGGCGCGGATCGTCGTGCCGCGGAGGGCCTTGCCGCGGCCGGGCGACCCGGCGACCGGCTTTCTGTCCTTCCGGCGCTATCCGACGAACGACCCGTTCGAGAGGGTCGAGATGGGGGTGGAGCCCTGGCAGAAGAATCAGCGCCTCGTCGGCTACCTGCCGATCCAGCCCGCCGCCGGCAAGATGGAGTACTTCCTCGAGCTGGAGACTACCGCCGGTCCGGTCCGGATCCCGGAACCGGACGCCGTGGAGCCGACCATCGTGCTGCGCTACAAGGACCCGGTGCCATCAGCGCTGCTCATCGCCCATGTGGCAGCCATGTTCCTCTCCATGCTCATCGGCATGCGCGCCGGGCTGGGAGCCATATTCGCGCCCAGCAACATCCGCCCGTTGGCGCGGCTCACCCTGGCGGGCCTGACGCTGGGTGGCATGCTCCTCGGCCCGTTCGTGCAGAAGCACGCCTTCGGCGAGTACTGGACCGGCTTCCCGTGGGGCTACGACCTGACCGACAACAAGACGCTGATCATGTGGGTCGTCTGGGTGATCGCGGTTCTCGCCCTGGGCCCGACGGCGAGGCGCATCGGCGGGCTCGGGCGAGCCGCGGTGCTCGCCGCGGCCCTGGTCATGACCGCTGTCTACCTGATCCCCCACAGCCTGCGGGGCAGCGAGCTGGACTTCGAGGCGGTGGATGCCGGCGTGGCCGCCTCCGAGGCGGTCGGCACCGCCGACGACTGACTCCCGCGGTCCGCTTTCTCGGCCCGGGCAAGGCGCACCTCGCCTGGCGGTCTCTACAGCGGCAGCGTCGACGAGCAGTACTTCGACTACTCCGAGCCTCAGGAGACCGGCAACAAGACCGACGTGCGCTGGGTCTCGCTGACCCGCGCCGACGGTGCGGGCATCCAGGCGGTCGGGCTGGAGCCGTTGAGCGTCAACGCCCTGCGCTACACGACGGAGGACATGGAGAGGGCGAAGCACCGCTACCAGATGCAGCGCCGTGACTTCGTGACCCTGAACCTGGATCTGCGACTGACCGGGGTCGGCGGCGACGACAGCTGGGGCGCGCGGCCTCATCCGAAATACACGCTGGAGCCGAATCCCTACCGCTGCGGCTTCAAGTTACGCCCGGTGGGCTTCGAGTAGGGATGCCGGTGAGAAAAGCAGGCTAGGATCAGAGCATGCAGTCACGCCCGGGTGGTGCCGGATGCCTCGCGGGAGATCGGCTTTGAGCCCGACCGCTCCGGTGACTCTGTGGACACCCTCTGCCGAGCGGGCGGCGGGTAGCGCGCTCGCCTCGTACATGAGCTGGCTCGAACAGAGCCGCGGCCTCTCCTTCGCCGGCTACGGTGACCTGTGGCGCTGGTCGGTGGCCGAGCTCGAGCAGTTCTGGCAGTCGCTCGCCGACCACTTCGAGGTGCGGTGGCACCGCGGGCCGGAGGCCGTGCTCCGCGAGCGCCGCATGCCGGGCGCGGACTGGTTTCCCGGCGGAACCCTCAACTGGGCGGAGCATCTGCTGGCGGCCGAGGTCGACACGCCGGCGATCGTCTACCGGTCCGAGAACGGCGAGCGGGTCGAGTGGAGCTTCGACGAGCTGCGCGAGCAGGTTGGACGGGTGCGCGCCGGCTTGGTGCGCCTGGGGGTGGAGCGCGGCGACCGGGTCGCCGGCTTCCTGGCCAACACGCCCGAGGCGGTGGCCGCGGTGCTCGCCTGCGCCAGCCTGGGGGCGATCTGGTCGAGCTGCCCGCCGGAGTTCGGCGTCGCGGCGGTGCTCGACCGGTTCCGGCAGATCGAGCCGAAGGTGCTGCTGGCCCACGACGGCTATCCCTACAACGGGCGGTTCTTCGACCGCTCGGCCGAGGTCGCCGAGATCCGCGCCGGGCTGCCGGGCCTCGAGGCGGCGGTGCTGCTGCCGCGCACCGGCGCAGCCCACGCCGGCGCGCTCTCCTGGGCGGATCTCACCGCCGAGCCCGGCCCGCTCGAGTTCGACCCGGTGCCCTTCTCCCATCCGCTCTGGATCCTCTACTCCTCGGGCACCACCGGGCTGCCCAAGGCGATCGTCCAGGGCCACGGCGGCATCCTGCTCGAGCACCTCAAGCAGCTCGCGCTGCACAACGACCTGGGTCCCGGCGACCGCTTCTTCTGGTACTCGACCACCGGCTGGATGATGTGGAACTACCTGGTCTCGGGGCTGGCGCTGGGCTCGACCATCGTGCTCTACGAGGGAGCGCCGGCCCATCCCGACCTGATGGCTCTCTTCCGCATGGCCGACGAGGAGGGCATCACCTACTTCGGCACCAGCGCGCCGTTCCTCGTCGCCTGCCGCAAGGCGGGCCTGGCGCCCGGCCGCGAGCTCGAGCTGGCTGCGCTGCGCGCCCTCGGCTCGACCGGCGCGCCGCTGCCCGAGGAGGGCTTCGAGTGGGTCTACGGGTCGCTCAAGGCCGATCTGATGCTGGCCTCGATCAGCGGCGGCAGCGACGTCTGCACCGCCTTCGTCGGCGGTGCGCCCATCCTGCCGGTCCGCGGCGGCGAGATCCCGTGCCGCGGCCTGGGCACCGCGGCCGCGGCCTTCGACGAGCGCGGCGAGCCGGTCCTCGACGAGGTGGGCGAGCTGGTGATCACCGAGCCGATGCCGTCGATGCCGCTCTACTTCTGGGGCGACCCGGAGGGCGAGCGCTACCGCGAGAGCTACTTCGAGGACTACCCCGGGGTCTGGCGTCACGGCGACTGGATCCGCTTCGACGCCGAGGGCCGGTCGGTGATCTACGGCCGCTCGGATTCGACCCTGAACCGGGGCGGGGTGCGGATGGGCACCAGCGAGTTCTACCGCGTCGTCGACACCCTGGACGAGATCGTCGACTCGCTGGTGATCGACACCGGCACCCTGGGCCGGGAGGGCGAGCTGTGGCTGTTCGTGGTCCTGGCCCGGGGCCAGGAGCTGGACGAGGCGCTGGTCGGCCGCCTGCGTGGCGCGCTGCGCGGGCAGCTCTCGCCGCGCCACGTTCCCGACGAGATCCGCGCCGTTCCCGACGTGCCCCGCACCCTGAGCGGCAAGAAGCTCGAGGTGCCGATCCGCAAGCTGCTGGCCGGGGTGCCGGAGGAGAAGGCCCTCAAGCGGGGCACCCTGGCCAACCCCGAGTGCCTGGCGCCGCTGCTGGCGGCGGCGCGGGCCGCAACCTGAGTCGATCCCGGGCAGCCGCCCGTGCGGCCGGGTCTCCGGCCCGCGCCGGGCCCTACGGGCAGTTGGCGTACGGTGGCGGGCCGATGGTCAGCGAGCGGTTGAGCAGCGCCGCCCGATAGGTCGTCAGGACCACGTTGGTCTTGGTGTAGTTCGGGTCCGTCTCGGTGTAGCCGCCCGAGGACCGGTAGAAGACCGAGCAGCTGGTATCGACCAGCTGGGCGCCGGGATCGCCCTGAACGCCTTTCCAGGCCGGTTTGGCCTCCGGCTGGGTGAACAGCGAAGGGTCGATAACCATTTCGGTCTTGCGCAGGAACCCGGTGCGCACGCAGAGAGTCGGCGCCACGTGCCAGCCCCACTGCACGAAGCAGTTCGGGTTGTTCCGGGTGTTCGCTTTGAGCGACGTTCCCCGGGCTGTGGTAGATCCAGACCTTGCGGGGCTTGGCGCCGGCGGCGATCAGCAGGCGGCACATCTCGTGCGCCCGCCCCCAGCAGCCGTCGTCGGGGTAGAGAAACGGGATGCACGGCGGCGGCACGGTCAGCGGGTTGCAGGTCGTCGCGGCCACCTGGTCGAAGAGCTGCTTGGCCCGCTTGCGCGACATGCAGCGCAGCAGGCAGTAGAGCCAGAGAAAGACGAATCTGTACCAGGGCCTCCGGGGCGGTGGGCCGAGGTCGATGTCCAGCTTCTTGGCTGAGGGACGCACATCGATGATCTCGTGGTCCTCCTCGCCGGTGACCACGACGGCGGTCCTCGCCTCGCGCGCCTTCTCGAGCTCGGCGAGCAGCTCGTCGAAATCGGCGTTCGAGCGCTTGAGCACGTGCCGCGCGTGCGAGATCTCGAGCTCCACCTCGACCTCCTCGCCGCGGTCGGTGATCTCGCCCACGGTGACCGTCAGGGGCACCAGCAGGCGCTTGATCCGGTCGGTCTCGGCCTCGAGCTCGATGTAGACCGGGGCCTCGATCTGGCGTAGAGACTCGAGGATCGAGAGAAGCCCGCGGCGTTTTCGCCCGCCGGCAGCAGCGCGACCCTGTCGCCCTCGAACCGGATCGAGAAGCCCTCGGGCGCCTCTCCGACCATGTCCGCGGACGGCTTGTCGACCGACGGATCGATGCCGTCGATCTTCGCCACGATTACGTTGTCTCTCGGCATGGCGGGTACCTCCTTGTGCTGGGTGACCTCAGGCTAGCAGACCGGCCGTCGGGCATCGGAGAACGATGGGCCGGATCGTTCGCTCGTTATCCCTTGAGGCGACCGCGGGGCGCCGATTGTTACCTGAGGCAGGGCTGCGCGTCTTGCAGCATCCAGATCCCCGCCCGGCGTTGGTGCGGGAGTGAGCCGGTGGGAAGGTGAGGCTAGCTTTGTGCCAGCCGCGCCAGCACCACCAGGGTCAGGTCGTCGGCCAGCGGCTCGCTGGCGACGTGGCGGTCGAAGTCGATCAGGATGCGGTCGTGCAGCACGGCCGGGCTGCCGGCGGGTGCCAGCAGCCGCTTCAGCCGATCGAAGCCGAAGGCGTCGCCGTCGGGGCCGTCGACCGCCTCGGGCAGGCCGTCGGTGTAGAGCACCAGCGCGTCGTCCGGGCCGAGGGTGACGGCGAGCGGCTGCAGCTCGACCTTGGGGCGAAGCCCCAGCGGCAGGCCGCCCGCGCCGAGCTCCTCGATCGCGCCGCCGGCGCGGCGGACGAACGGAAACGGATGGGCGGCGAGGACGAAATCGAGCCGCCCGCTGTCCGGCTCGAGCACGCCGTAGAACAGGGTCATGAACGCCCGCCGGTCGCCGGTGCGGTAGAGGGCGCTGTTGAGCAGCGTGGCCACCGCCACCGGCGCGGGGTCGACGTCGATGGCGGTCTTGAGCGTCGCGTTGGCGATCGCCATCAGCAGCCCGGCGGCGATGCCGTGGCCGCTGGCGTCGCCCATGAGGATCGCCAGCCGGCCGTCGGGCAGCGGCTGGAAGTCGTAGTAGTCGCCGCCGACTTCGTTGGCGGTGCGGTAGGAGTGGGCGAAGTCGTAGCCCGGCAGATCGGGTGAGCGGCTGGGTAGCAGGTCGCTCTGCAGCTGGCGGGCGACCTCGAGCTCGTCGCGCACCCGCACCCGGTCGACCAGCTCGAGGGCGAGCAGCCACACCAGCCCGACGGCGCCCCAGACGAACCAGAGGGCGGAGAACTCCAGGTAGAGATGGAGCCGCTCGCCCTCGAGGTTGATGGTCGGCCCGGTCAGCAGCCCGGCGAGGACCAGCAGCAGAGAGGCGACGAAGAGCAGCCGGCGCGCCGGAGTGAGCTTGTAGGAAAGCCCCAGGAAGAGGATCCGCAGGCGGTGGAGGATCCTCTTGGGTGCCTCCGCCGGCAGCTCGTCGTCCTCCTGGCCGCGGACCAGGACCTTGTAGGCGTTGCTGGCGTCCTGGTCGAACAGCCGCCGGAGGTCCTGGACGTTGAGGCCTCGGGTGTACTCGCCGACGAACCGCTGGGCGCGGCTGACGTAGTTGCGGCTCGCGTTTCTCATCTTCCGCTCATTGTCTCCTACGGCAGGACGTTGACGTGGTTGCGGCGCGCCGATAGCCTGCCGCGAGGCATGCGCGCGCAGGGACGATGGCGAAGAGCGGCGGCGGCGCGCGCGGGCGTCCTGCTGGGCGCGGCGCTGCTGCTCGCGGGCTGCTCGGTCCGCGGCATGGCGATCCGGGCGATGGGCCGGGCGCTGGCCTCGAGCGGCGACGTCTTCGCCTCGGACGAAGACCCCGAGCTGGTGGCCCAGGCGCTGCCGTTCGCGCTCAAGACGATCGAGGCGCTGCTGGCCGAAGCGCCCGAGGACCGCAACCTGCTTCTGGCCGCCTGCAGCGGCTTTACCCAGTACGCCTACGGGTTTGTCGAGGTCGAGGCCTTCATGGTCGAGATCGACGACTACCGCCGCTCGCGCGAGCTCGACCGGCGGGCCTTCAAGCTCTACCTGCGGGCGCGCGACTACTGCCTGCGCGGTCTCGAGACCGGCCATCCGGGCATCGGCGGCCGGCTGCGGGTCGAGCCGGCGGCCGCGGCGGCGGCGCTGGGCGCGGCCGACATCGGCTTCATCGCCTGGACCGGCGCCGCCTGGGGCTCGGCCATCTCCCTGGGGCTCGACCAGCCGGCGGTCGCCGCCGACGTGCCGGCGGTGCGGGCGCTGCTCGACCGCGCCGCGGCGCTGGACGCCGACTACGGCAACGGCCTGGTCCACTCGACGCTGATCAGCCTCGACTCGCTGCCCGAGGCGATGGGCGGCTCGGTGGTGGCCGCGCGCTCCCACTTCGACCGTGTGGTCGAGCTGACCGATGGCGCCAGCGCCAGCCCCTACGTCGCGCTGGCGGTGGGGATCACGGTGCCGGCGCAGGACTCGGCCGAGTTCCGCCGCCTGCTCGAGCAGGCCCTGGCAGTCGACCCCGACGCCGTCCCTTCCTTGCGTCTCGAGAACCTGATCGCCCAGCGCCGGGCCCGGACCCTGCTCGAGCGGATCGAGGAGTACTTCCTCGAGGTCGAGCCGGCCGCGGAATGAAACTTGCAGCCGCGAAACCGACACGCGGTCGCAGGCGGCCGGTCGCCTGCCGGCCATCGGTTGTAAGCTGCTGATCGATTGAGGCCTCGACTATGAGACGACTCCAGAGAACCGCCCTCGCCCTGCTTTTCCCGAGCCTCCTCGCGGCGGCGCCCGCCTCCGCGGTGACCGTCAAGCTGGCCAGCCTGGCGCCCGACGGTTCGGTTTGGGACCTGGCCATCGAAGAGATGGGCGCTGAATGGGCCGACGCGACCGACGGCAGGGTGCGGCTGCGGGTCTACCCCGGTGGCGTCGCCGGCGACGAGTCCGACGTGGTGCGCAAGATGCGCATCGGCCAGCTGCAGGCCGCGGCGCTCACCGTGGGGGGGCTGACCGAGATCGACGACGCCTTCCGGGTCTTCACCATCCCGATGTTCTTCGACTCCTACGACGAGCTCTACTACGTCATCGAGCAGATGACGCCCGAGCTGTCGCGACGGCTCGATGCCCAGGGGTACGTGCTGCTCAACTGGGCCCACGCCGGCTGGGTCCACCTGTTCTCGACCGCGCCGGTAACCAGCCTGGAGCAGCTCAAGTCGACCAAGCTGTTCGTCGGCGCTGGCGACGACCGGGCGGTGCAGTGGTGGAAGAAAAGCGGCTACCGGCCGGTGCCGCTGGCCACCACCGACATCCTCACCGGACTCCAGACCGGCATGATCGAGGCGCTGCCCAGCCCGCCGCTGGCGGCGCTGCTGCTCCAGTGGTACAAGCAGGCGCCGAACATGCTGGATCTGGGGCTGGCGCCGCTGGTGGGCGCCACCATCGTCCAGAAGCGCGTCTGGCAGGCAATCGACGAGGCCGATCGCAAAGGCCTGCTTGTCGCCGCCGCCGAGCTGGGCAAGAAGCTCGAGCGCGAGGTGCCGGGCCAGGACAGGGAGTCGGTGGCCGAGATGGAGAAGCGTGGCCTGAAGGTGGTGCGTATCGACAACGCCGATCGGCTGGCTGAGTTTCGCGCCGCCGCCGCCGAGTTCGCCGAGCGGGTGAGCGGCGACCGGCTGCCGCCGGAGATCCTGCAGCAGGCCCTGAAGGCCCGCGCCGCCTATCGCCAGCAGGCTGGCGGCGGCTCGGCGGCCACTGGCGGAGCCCGGCCCTGAAGGCTCTGCTCGGCCGGCTGCACAAGGTCGAGAACGGCGTCGTCGGCGCCGCGCTGGCGGCGATGGTGCTGCTGCCGCTGGCAGAGATCGTCGCCCGGCCGCTACGGCTGTCGATTCCCGGCGCCGGGCCGTTCACCCAGCACCTGACCCTGTGGGTCGCCTTCCTGGGGGCCGCGGTGGCGGCGCGCGAGGGGCGGCTGCTGTCGCTGGCCACCGGCGAGTTCGTGCCGGCGGGAGCGTGGCGCAGGGCGGCGAAGGTGTTTGCCGCGGCGGTATCGGCGGCGGTGTCGGCGCTGCTGTTCTGGGCCTGCGTCGAGCTGGTGATCAGCGAGCGCGAGGCGGGCACCGTGGTGGCCGCCGGCCTGCCGGCCTGGGTAGCGCAACTGGCCCTGCCGGTGGGCTTCGCCCTGATCGCCTGGCGGCTGGTCTGGCGCGCCTCGGACACGCGGCTGGGCCGGGTGCTGGCGGGGGTCGGCCTGGCGTTCGGCTTTCTTGCCGGCTGGAGGTTCTTCAGCCTCAGCCGCGCCTTCGAGCTGATGCCAGAGTCGCTGGGGCCGGCCCTGCCCTGGCTGGTCCTGGTGGTGCTGGCGACGGTGGCGGGCGGGCCGATCTTCGCCGCCATCGGCGGCGCCGCGGTGCTGCTGTTGCTCGCCGAGGGGGTGCCGGCGGCGGCGGTACCCGCCGAGACCTATCGCCTGGTGGTCTCGCCAACCCTGCCGGCGATCCCGCTGTTCACCCTGGCCGGGTTCCTGCTGGCCGAGGGCGGCGCCTCGCAGCGGCTGCTCCGGGTCTTCCGCGCCCTGGTGGGCTGGATCCCGGGCGGCACGGCGGTGGTCTGCGCGGCGGTCTGCGCCTTCTTCACCGCCTTCACCGGCGGCTCGGGAGTGACCATCCTGGCGCTCGGCGGGGTCCTGATCCAGACCCTGCGCGAGGACCGCTATCGTGACCAGTTCTCGCTCGGGCTGCTGACCGCCTCGGGCTCGCTGGGGCTGCTCTTCCCGCCGGCGCTGCCGCTGATCCTCTACGGCATCGTCGCCCAGGTGCCGATCGAGAATCTCTTCATCGGCGGCCTGGTGCCGGGCATCCTGCTGGTGGTCCTGGTCGCCGCCTGGGGCGTGCGCGAGGGGATCCGCAGCGGCGCCGGGCGGTCGAGCTTCAGCGGCCGTGAGGCGGTGACGGCGCTGTGGGCCGGCAAGTGGGAGCTGGCGCTGCCGGCGATCGTCCTGGCGGCGATCCTCTCCGGGCTGGCGACCCCGGTCGAGGCCTCGGCGGTGGCGGCGCTCTACGCCTTCGTCGCCCAGACCTTCATCCACCGGGACATCTCGATCCGCAAGGACCTGATGCGGGTGCTCACCGAGTGCGCCCTGCTGATCGGCGGCGTGCTGATCATCCTCGGCGTCGCCATGGGTCTGACCAACTACATGGTCGACGCCCAGGTCCCCGATCGGATGGTCGACTGGGTGAGCGGCCAGATCACCTCGCCGCTGCTCTTCCTGCTCGGCCTCAACCTGTTCCTGCTCGCCGTCGGCTGCGTGATGGACGTCTTCTCGGCGATCGTCGTGGTCGTGCCCTTGATCGTGCCCCTCGGCGTCGCCTTCGGCATCGACCCGATCCACCTGGGCATCATCTTCGTCGCCAACCTGGAGCTCGGCTACCTCACCCCGCCGGTGGGCCTCAACCTGTTCCTCTCGGCCTACCGCTTCGAGAAGCCGCTGCTCGAGATCTGGCGGGCGACCATGCCGATGCTGTTGATCCTGGCCTTCGGCGTGCTGCTGATCACCTACGTTCCGGGGCTGACGACCGGGCTGCTGACGCTGCTCGGCCGCTAGGTCGTTTGCCGGATCGCTCGCCTCCGCGAACGGCCGGCCGGCGCGTTCTGCCGGCTCAACTCCCTCGACGGTCCGACTCGGGAGTGGAGCGGGGCCGCCAATCGCGGCCCTCGCGGCCGCCGTAGACCCGATAGTGCCATTGCGGAGAGACGCCGCTGCGGGCGACGTCCGGGTTGGCCTCCAGGTAGCCCGCCGGGTCGAAGTCGGGGGGAATCGGCCACCCCTTGTCCAGCACGACGACATCCTGGAAATGCAGGCCTTCCAGGCCCCGCCAATCGCCGCAGTGGATCACGCGGATGCCGTCGAAACCGCTTCTGCAGACCATGCGGGTGAACAGGGCCTGGTCGAAAGCCACCGCGACGTTGGCTCCCTCGACGATGACTCGGATCCCCGCGCGCGCCCTGAGCCGGTGCCGCCGCTCCGCGAACAGCCGCGCCTGGCGATTCCAGATCTGGCGCCGCGAGCCGTGGTCGAGCAGAAAGCACGACAGCACGGCCGAGCCGCCGGGCGCCGCAGAGCGGTAGATGGCGCGCAGGCTGTCGAGCGCCTCGCGCCGCCCGAGGTGGGTAAAGAGGGAGAACGCCAGAACCAGGTCGAAGCCCCCCTCGAGGTTGCCGACCGCGGCCAGGTCCGCTTCTTTCTCGCCGGCCCCGATGAAGCGGTCGTAGTGGGGATTGGAGCCGTCGATTGTCGAGAAGGAGCAGCTCGGATAGCGGCTCGAGATCTCCTCGCGGCAGAAAGCGACCAACCTGGGGATGATGTCGAGGCCGACGTACTCACAGCGGCCTGCGAGGGCCTCCATCAGCGCCACTGCCGCCCGCCCGCAGCCGCACCCGAGGTCGAGGATGCGCAAATCCGGGCGCAGCAGGCCAAGACGGGAGAGGGTCTCGACGATCGCCTCGCCGGTGGCTCTGGGGTCGCCACCGCCGACGATCGCGTTGACCGATTCCCCGTCCAGGGTCGCCGACGCCATGCGGGCATAGATCTGCTCGCCGAGCGCTCTCGTGGCGTCATGGTCGCGGGCCGGAGACTCCTCGTCGTGGCTCGTACTCAATGTTCTTGAATGGCTATAAAGGGAGAAGGAGCGTATCAAACGGTGGATGATCAGGCGCGGTGCCGTGTCAGCTACCTCCTCAGGTGGCGACAGATCGCAAGGCGACCGCTACGTCTCGATCGACGTCGACGGGGTCACCCAGGACCTCAGGGCGTTTCTCCTGCCGCGCTCGGAGCTCGGCGGGGTGTGGTCCAGGGGCGCGCTGATCGAAGAGGTGTTGGCCGTGCTGGTCCCGACGGACGACTTCGGTGGCAGGACGGACGACGGTGTCTTCTGGGACAATCTCGCGATCCGGGTCTCCCAGTCGCCGTTTCAGGACTAGCCCGACCTCCTCACCAGCTCTCGACTACGCCCGACCTCCTGCCCTGACAAGACCGCTGTCGCTACGACGAGCGGTCTTGCCGGGCGCAAGGCCTATCCGACCTCGATCTCCAACCCCCCGACGATCCCCGCCACGAAGTTGTAGATCGTGCCCACCACCAGCCCGCCGAGGAAGCCGAAGAGGCCGTAGACGAGCGGTAGCGCGATCACCGCGCCGCCGCCGACGAGGATGTTGAGCAGGGCCTGCGGCGGCCCGGCGCCGTCGGCCACCGGTCCCAGGCCGAACAGCGAGACGATGGCCAGGATGACCCCGAAGATCAGGCCCAGGCCGGCGTAGATGGAGCCCAGGATCTTGCCCAGGGACAGGACGCGGACGCTCTTTATGGTCACTCTCACCTCCCGGTTCGAAGTTCAAGGGCAGCTACGCGGCCGATGGGCCGGCTATTCGCGCCGGCGGTCGTGCCCGCCCGCCGCGCGCCACACGGTCCCGGGCCGCGGTCAGTTGGCGAGCGTGAAGTCGTAGCGCTCGGCAGCGGCGGCGGCCGCCTGCTCGTACTCGTCCGCGGCCACCCGGTCCCGCAGCCGCTGGGTCGTCGGCACGACCATCGAGGCGGGCCGCCATTCAACCGGCTCCCCGGTGGCCCTGTCTCGCAGCCTGCCCGCGGCCACCGCGTTGGTGGCCTCGGCCAGCCCCAGGTGACCGACGGTGTGCTCGATGGCGCGCAGGCGGCCCTCGTCGTCGGGGTCGAGGAAGCGCAGGAACCGGCGGCCCTTGGAGCCCAGGTGGTAGTGCGAGGGCACGAACAGGATGCCGGCCAGCTCGAGCCGCTCGGTGATCAGGACGAGGATCGACATGATGTCGGCCAGCAGGCCGAGGCCCGGGATGGCTCTGGCCGGGCAGCGGCCGGCGGTCGCCGTTGAACTCGGCGCGCGGGTTCTGCAGCAGCAGCCACTCGAGCCGCAGTAGCTCCATGCCGGGCACGGTGCGCGCGTCGCGCCGCACCCGCACCTCCATCAGCAGCTCCGAGCGATCGGACGAGCTGAACAGCCGCAGGGTCTCGCCGGCCGGGTTGTCGAGGTCCATGTCGAGGGTGGGATGGGCGAAGCCCAGGGCCCGCAGGCTCTCGTAGAAGCTCGAGGTCTCGAGCAGCAGCTCGACGGCCTGCCGCGAGTAGTGGCCGAGGAAGCGGGTGCGGTGGGTCGCCGGGCCGAGGTTGCCGAGGACGTCGGCCTCGGTGAGGCCCCAGTCGGTCTCGTCGTCGGCGGCCTCGAGCCGGGCGGCGTCGAGGGCGCGGATCCGCCGCCGGTAGCCGAGCAGCGTCACCTCCTCGGTGGACGGCGGCTCGATGACCCGGCCCGGCGGCCAGCCAGGCGAGCAAGCGCGCGGAGTAGCGCCAGGTCAGCCGGCCGTAGCCGCCGGCCAGGGTGATGACCAGCGGCAGCTCGGGGCGGCGGCCGCCGAAGCTCTCCAGCACGAAGCGGTCGCGTGCCAGGATGCCGGCGGCGGTCAGCCGCCAGTTGCCCAGCTTGTCGTCGGCCGCCACGTCGGTGCCGGCGACGTAGAAGACCATCCGCGGCCGGAAGGCCTCGATCACCGGCGGCAGCTCGGCGCGCAGGGTCTCGAGGTAGCGCTCGTCGTCGACCTCGCCGTCGAGCACGACCGACTTCGAGGCCACGGCCTCGCGCGGATCCCAGTCGCGGTTGTGGATCGAGAAGGTGAAGACCGTCGGGTCGCGGGCGAAGGCCGCCCGGGTGCCGTTGCCGTCGTGCAGGTCGAGGTCGACCACCAGCACCGGCTCGGCGAAGCCGTCGCTGCGCAGGGCGACGATCGCCACGGCGACGTCGTTGTAGACGCAGTAGCCGCCGCCGGCCTCGGGCCGGGCGTGGTGCAGCCCGCCCGACAGGTGGGCGGCGATCCGGCGGTGGGCGAGGCGCGTGGCGGGCCGCCAGGATGGTGCCGCCGACCTGGGTCCGCTGCGCCGCCAGCACGCGCTCGCGCAGGTCGTCGTTGAGCGGGAAGCCGAGGATCGGGACGAAGCCCTCGGCGTGGTGCAGGGACTCGAGGTAGCCCTCGGGTGTGGACCGACAGCAGGTCGCTCACCGAGGCCGGCTCGGGGCGCAGCACCCGGCGCCAGCCGACCAGGCCCTCGGAGAGCAGGAAGGTGAGGATGCGCTCGCCGCGCTCGGGGTCGAACTGGACGCCGTCGATCCGCACCGCGCAGGCCGGCGAGTAGACGAGGTCCATCCGGTGCGGCCGCAGCAGGCGCCGCAGGCTGGTCAAAGCGCGGCGCAGAGCGGTCGGGGGCATTCGGCCTGGCCTCTTCAAGCTAGCTCGACGCAGGTGGCGCCCCAGCCGCCGGCGCCGGCCGGGGCGTCGCCGAACGAGACCACCCGCGGATCGCGCGCGAGCAGGGTGCGCACGGTCTGTCGCTGGGCGCCGATGCCGCGGCCGTGGATGATCCGCAGGCTGCGGTAGCCGGCCTCCCAGGCGGCGTCCAGGTAGTCGCGCACCAGCTCGGGCACCTCGCGCGGCGGGAAGCTGTGCAGGTCGAGCACGTCGGTGATCGGCAGCTCGATCGGCGCGGGCGGATCGCCGAACTCGTCGCTCACGCTGCCGCTGCCACCCGCGCCGGCTTCAGGCTGCCGCCTCGGTCCGCTTGCCGAAGCGCATGACCACGAACACGATGATCACCGACGCCACCGCCAGGCTGATCCACGGGCTCAGGCCGTAGGCCGACGGGATGTCGCCCAGCAGCATGCCCAGCACGCCGATGCCGACGGCGTAGGGCATCTGGGTGCGCACGTGGGCGATGTGGTCGCAGCCCGAGGCCATGCTGGAGAGGATGGTGGTGTCCGAGATCGGCGAGCAGTGGTCGCCCCAGATGCTGCCGGCGAGGACCGACGAGTAGGTGCCCAGCATGACGCTGGAGTAGACCGCTGCCGCCCATCGGCTCGCCGACGCCGAGCGTCAGGTAGTGGGCGATCGGGATGACGATCGGCATCAGGATCGCCATCGTGCCCCAGGAGCTGCCGGTGGCGAAGGCGATGAGCGCCGCGAGCAGGAAGACCAGCACCGGCATCCACTGCGGCGCCAGGTTGTCGCCGATCAGCCCGACCGACGTAGTCGGCGGTGTGCAGCTGGTCGCAGATCGAGCCGATCGACCAGGCCAGCACCAGGATGGCCAGCGCCATGAGCATCGCCCGGAAGCCGTTGACCGTCGCCTCCATGGCCTCGCGTACCGAGAGCAGCTTCTGCACCAGCGCCAGGGCCAGGGCCACGGTGAGCCCGGACGAGGCTCGCCCAGAGCAGCGCGGCGTAGCTGTCGGCGTCGGAGAAGACCTGCCGCAGCCAGTCGATGCTGCGAGTCGAAGGCGGCCCGCTCCAGCCCCGCCGAGCCGGTGCGGTAGAGGCCCAGCAGGGTGACGCCGATGACGGTGAGGATCGGCAGCAGGGCGTTGACCGCCCTGAGCGGCGTGCCCTCGGGCGGCGCTCAGCTGGTCGCTCGAGGCGTCGAACAGCGGCCTGTCGCCCTCGCGCACCAGCTCGCCGGTCTGCTGCGGCCCGCTGCTCCGCCTTGTGCATCGGCCCGAGGTCCTTGCGGGTGGCGGCGATGGTGAAGCCCAGCACCAGGGCCAGCAGCGGGTAGAAGCGGTAGGGGATCGAGGCGAGGAAGGCGGTGTAGGGGCTCCAGTCGAGGCCGATGGCGGCGAAGGCGGCGCCGATCAGCCCGATCTCGTAGCCGATCCAGGTCGAGATCGGCGAGACGCTGGCCACCGGCGCGGCGGTGGAGTCGACGATGTAGGCCAGCTTCTCGCGGCTGATCCGCAGCTTGTCGGTGATCGGCCGCATGGTGGTGCCGACGATCAGGGTGTTGGCGTAGTCGTCGAAGAAGATCAGGACGCCCAGCGCCCAGGTGGCCAGCTGGCCGCGCCGGGCGTTGGTGGCGTAGGGCTTGCAGGCGCTCGACGATGCCCTGGGTGCCGCCGCTCTTGCCGATCACCCCGACCATGCCGCCGAGCAGGGTGGTGAAGATGATGATGCTGGCGTTGCTGCTGTTGGCCAGCGACGGGCGCGATGAAGCTGTCGATCGAGCGCGCGAAGGCGGTGAACGGGTTCCAGCCGAAGAGGATCAGGGCGCCGCCGAAGACGCCCAGGAAGAGCGAGATGAGCACGTCCTTGAAGATCAGCGCCAGGCCGATGGCGATCAGCGGCGGCAGGATCGACAGCCAGCCGGGCAGCACCCGGAGCTCGAGCTCGGTGGCGGCGCCGCCGCCCGAGATGCGCAGCTGGTGGCGGCCGCTCGGCAGGTCGAGCGCCGTCGACCGGCACCTCGTGGGCGCCCTCGGCGAGGGTCAGCTCGGCCCGCCGGCCGGCGGCGGCCAGCTGCAGCTCGACCGACTCGTCCTGCGGCCAGCCCGGAGACGGTGATGTCGAGATGGAGCGGCCGGCGGGCCAGCGCGGCGCCGTCGACCTCCGCGGCGAGCTCCAACGCCAGCGCCGGAGGTCGCCGCCGCGAGCGGCGCCAGGAAGCAGCAGGAAGGCGAGAATGCCGGCCGCGAAGGAGCAGCGGGACCTCCTAGTTCTCGACCTCTTCCGCCGCCGCGGCGGCCGGCGCGGCCGGCGCCGCGGCGGGCTCGAAGGCGGGCAGCCCCATCTCCTGGCGCAGCTTGGTCTCGATCTCGTCGGCCAGGTCGGGGTTGTCGCGCAGGAACTGCTTCGAGTTCTCGCGTCCCTGGCCCAGCCGCACTTCGCCGGCGCTGTACCAGGCGCCGCTCTTGTGCGACCAGCTTGTGCTCGCAGCCCGAGGTCGATCAGCTCGCCGTACGCGCGAGATGCCCTCGCCGTAGTCGATGTCGAACTCGGCCTGGCGGAACGGCGCCGCCACCTTGTTCTTCTTGCAGGTGATGCGCACCCGGCTGCCGGTGACCTCGTCGCCGTCCTTGATGGCGCCGATGCGGCGGATGTCGATCCGCACCGAGGAGTAGAACTTGAGCGCCCGGCCGCCGGAGGTCGTCTCCGGGCTGCCGAACATGACGCCGATCTTCTCGCGGATCTGGTTGATGAAGACCAGGCAGGTCTTGGACTTGGCGACGATGGCGGTCAGCTTGCGCAGCGCCTGCGACATCAGCCGCGCCTGCAGGCCGACGTGCGAGTCGCCCATCTCGCCCTCGAGCTCGGCCCGCGGCACCAGCGCCGCCACCGAGTCGATCACCACGACGTCGACCGCGTTGGAGCGCACCAGCATCTCGGCGATCTCCAGCGCCTGCTCGCCGAAGTCCGGCTGCGAGACCAGCAGGTTGTCGATGTCGACGCCGAGCTTGCCGGCGTAGCTGGCGTCGAGGGCGTGCTCGGCGTCGATGAAGGCGGCCACGCCGCCGAGCTTCTGCGCCTGGGCGATGACCGACAGCGCCAGGGTGGTCTTGCCCGAGGACTCGGGGCCGTAGATCTCGACCACGCGGCCGCGCGGGAAGCCGCCGATGCCGATGGCGAAGTCGACCGCCAGCGAGCCGGTGGGGATGGCGGCGATCTCGAGCCCCTCGCTGCTGGCCGAGGCGCATGATCGAGCCCTTGCCGAACTGGCGATCGATCTGGGACATGGCGGTTTCGACGGCCTTGAGCCGGTCGGCTTTCGGAGTCTGGCATGAAGACGTGCTCCTTGATCGGTGCGGTTGGCGCCGGACCGCCGTGGCGGCCGGCAGGGCTATACTAGTGCACCGCGGCGGCCTCCCGAGGATCGCTTGCCGCCTGCTCTCTTCAAGACGTATTTTCGGCCTCCCGATCTTCGATTCGAGCCGCCCGGGCACCGATGGCCGACGGTCTGAACGCCGCTCTGGTGCGACGGCTGCGGACGACGCCCGGGCTCGAGGTCCGGCCCGGCGAGCCGCTGGCGCGATACACGACCTTCCGCATCGGCGGCCCGGCCGAGCTGCTGGTCGACCGCGGCGAGCGAGCGGGCGCTCGGCCGGCTGCTGGCGGCGCTCGACGGCGCGCCGTTCCAGCTCCTCGGCCTGGGCTCGAACGTGCTGATCCCCGACGAGGGCCTGCGCGGCGTCGTGCTGCGGCTGGTCGGCGGCTTTCGCCGCGTGCGGCTCGATGGGGCGGCGGTCGAGGCCGGCGGCGCCGTGCCCCTGGGGCGGCTGGCCCGGCTCACCGCCGACGCCTCGCTCAGCGGCCTCGAGGCGCTCTCCGGGCTTCCCCTCGACGGTCGGCGGCGCGGTCTACATGAACGCCGGCAGCTACGGCACCGAGATCCGCGACGTCCTGGAGTGGGCGACGGTGGTCGAGCGCGACGGCCGCCGGCGCCGGCTGGATCGTCGACCGGCTCGAGCCCTCCTACCGGCGGACCGCGCTCGAGGGCACCGGCGCCATCGTCACCCGCGCCCGCTTTGCGCTCTCGCCTGGCGACCGCGGGGCCTCGCTGGCGCGGATCGAAGAGCTCAACCAGCGCCGCTGGGCGAGCCTGCCGCGCGGGCGCCCAACGCCGGCTCGGTCTTCCGCAATCCCGAGGGCGACCACGCCGGCCGGCTGATCGAGCTCTGCGGCCTCAAGGGACGGCGCGGCGGCGGCGCCCGGATCAGCCCCAAGCACGCCAACGTCATCGTCAACGAGAAGGGGGCCACTGCCGCCGACGTGCTCGATCTGATGCTGCTGGCGCGACGCGAGGTCAAGCGGCGCTTCGGCGTCGAGCTGCGGCCGGAGCTGGTGCTCACCGGCTCGCTGGCCGGCCGCTGGCGGCGTCGGGCCGCCTGAGCCCGCCGGGCGGGTATAATCCGGGCGATCAGAAGACCGTCAACGACCGGAGGTTCTCCGTGAAGAAACTCTCGACCGTGCGAACCGTTCTGTGCTCCTGCGCCGTGTTGCTGCTCGCTGGCCGCCTGCGGCACCCCGGAGGAGAAGGTGGCCCGCCTGCGGGGCATGTACTCGGCGGAGCTCAACGGCTTCCTCCTCCAGAAGGAGCCAGAGGCCGAGCCGGCGATGGCGGCCGAGGAAGGCGCAGCGGAGATGGAGGAGGTCGCCATGGCGGCCGAGGTCGCAGGCGAGGGCGAGGAGGGCGAGGGCGAGGGCGAGATGGTCGAGGAGCCGATGGGGCCGGTCACCCCGGACGTCATGCTCGACTTCCTGATCAAGCACGACAGCCCCGAGCTGCTGCCCGGCATCACCGTCGACGTCACCATGGTCGACGAGGCCAAGAACGAGAAGGCCAGCTGGAAGATCTGGTTCGACACTTCGATGGTGAAGAAGGCCAACGTCACCGGGTACACCTACGTGCTCGAGGACGTGCCCTATGTCGAGGGCGACGGCTTCTTCGCCGAGGTTCGGCACCCGGTGCCCGCCGAGGAGCGTGGCGAGTACAAAGAGTTCTCCTCGGCCGGCTAGCCGTGCCTTCTCAGCACGTTGTTCACGTGGGCCGACCGCCGCGTCGGTCCCGATCGAGGAGAGCGCGTGAACGATAGCCAGCTAGCCGCGCCGGCCTGGGTAGCCGCCGGAGAGTCGGGCGCCGCCGGCCGGGTCGCCCGGCTGGAGGGGCAGATCGGCCGCGTCGTCAAGGGCAAGCCCGAGGCGATCCGGCTGGCCGTGGTCTGTCTGCTGGCCCGCGGCCACATCCTCATCGAGGACGTGCCGGGGGTCGGCAAGACGACCCTGGCGCAGACGCTGGCCCGCAGCCTGGGGCTCGACTTCCAGCGCATCCAGTTCACCAGCGATCTGCTGCCCTCGGACATCATCGGCGTCTCGGTCTACCGCGACGAGGACCAGCGGTTCGAGTTCGTCCAGGGGCCGATCTTCGCCAACGTGGTGCTGGCCGACGAGATCAACCGGGCCAGCCCGAAGACCCAGTCGGCGCTGCTCGAGGCGATGAGCGAGCGCACCGTCTCGGTCGACCGGGTGCGCCACATCCTGCCGGATCCCGTTCCTGGTGCTGGCGACCCAGAATCCGCTCGAGTACGTCGGCACCTTTCCGCTGCCGGAGTCGCAGCTCGACCGCTTCATGATGTCGCTGCGGCTGGGCTACCCGCCGCGCGAGGAGGAGCTGCGGGCTGTTGCGCGCCGGCGGGGTGCGCGGCCTGCTGGCCGAGATCCAGCCGGTGCTGGACCGCGACGAGCTGATCCACCTGCGCCGGGCGGCGGCCGGCGATCGAGGTGGCGGAGAAGCTGGCCGAGTACATCCTCGATCTGACCGCGGCGACCCGCAGCTCGCCCGAGATCCTGCTCGGGGTCTCGACCCGCGGCGCGCAGAACCTCTATCGCGCCACCCAGGCGATGGCGCTGTGCGAGCAGCGCGGCTTCGCCATCCCCGACGACGTCCAGCGCGTGGCGCCCTCGGTGCTCTCCCACCGCGTGGCGCTCAAGGGCGGCGCCGGCGGCCTGGACGCCGCCCACGGCGCCATCGAGCGGATCCTCGCCGCCACCCCCGTGCCCGTCTAGCCTGCCCGATCTTCAACTTCCCCGGCGAGCATCTTGGCCCGGCGCACCGTCCCCGAAGGCATCCGCATCACCCGGGTCGGCGTCTGGTACGTCGTCCTGACCCTGCTGGTGGCGGTGCCGGCGGCCAACACGGGCAACAACGCTCTCTACCTGGTGGAGGCGGCGCCAGCTGGCCTTGCTGGTGGTGTCCGGCTTCCTCTCGCGCGGCAACCTGCGCGGTCTGGAGGTCGCCTTCGAGCCGCCCGGCGAGCTCTATGTGGGCGAGCCGGCGACGCTGGCCTTCCGGCTGCGCACGCGCGGCCGCTGGCTGGGCCGCCGGCTGCTCGAGGCCACCGGGCCGTCCGGCTCGAGCGCGGCGCTGGTGCCCTATCTGCCGCCGCGACGGGAGCACCGGCTGACGGTCGACCTCGTCCCCCGGCGGCGCGGCCGGTTGCCGGTGCCCTACCTGCACCTGGCCTCGATCTACCCGCTGGGCCTGTTCCGCAAGGGCCTGCGCTACCCGGTGGCCGGCGAGCTGCTGGTCTACCCGGCGATCCTGCCGGCGGCCGAGCTGCGGCTGGCCGGGGTCGCCGCCGGCGACGAGCGGCGGATGCGCAAGGTGGGGCGCGGCCACGAGCTGTTCTCGCTACGCGGCTTCCGCCGCGGCGACGACCCGCGCGGCATCCACTGGAAGCAGAGCGCCCGCACCGGCAGTCTGGTCTATCTCGAGCGCGAGGCGGAGGAGGGCAAGCGGCTGACCGTGGTGCTGGACAACGGCGTCGCGCCGCTCGCCGGGGCCGCCGCCGAGCGCCGCTTCGAGACGCTGGTCAGCCGCGCCGCCAGCGCCGCCCACCACCACCTGTCGCGCGGCTGGGAGGTGGAGCTGCGGCTGCGCGATGGCGGCGTCGGCTACGGCCGCGGCCGCTCCCACCGGCTGCGGATCCTCGAGGCGCTGGCGCTGGTCGAGCCGGTGGCGGCGGCGGGGGCGCCGGCCGGCGCCGATCGACCCCAACGCCGCCTGCATGGTCTTCGCCATGGACGGCGCCGAGGGGCCGCTGGCCGCCGAGGCATGAAGAAGGCGCCGCCACCGCTCGGCTTCGCCCGCGAGAAGCGCCTGTTGCTCGGCGCGCTGGCCTTCTTCACGCCGCTGCCGCTGGCCTTCAACGAGGTCACCGGCTGGCTGCAGCTGGCGATCTACTGGCTGGTCGTGGGGCTGTTCCTGCTGCGCGCCTGGCGCGGCGAGGATGGCTGGCTGCCGTACTGGGCGATGAACGTTCTGGCCGTCCTCTACCTGCCGTTGCTGGCCCTCGACCTGTCGGTCGTGTGGCGCGGGCGCGTGCTTCAGCCGCTGGTCCACCTGGTGCTGTTCGCGCTGGCGGTGAAGCTGTGGGGCCTGCACCGCGAGAAGGAGAAGTGGCACGCCCTGCTGGCGATCTTCTTCCTCTTCGTGGCGGCGATGGGGACCAGCGTGCATCCGTCGGTGCTGGCCTACTTCGTCGTCGAGCTGGGCCTGACGCTGCTGCTGCTGAGCCGCTTGACCGCCGCCCATCTGCTGGAGCGGCACGGCCGGCCGGGGACCTCGACCGCGGTCGTGCCGATGCGCGGCTTCGTGGTGCCGGGAGTGATCTGGACGGTGGCCCTGGCGGTGCCCCTGTTCGCCATCCTGCCGCGCTTCCAGAACCCCTACATCTCGGTGGTCGGGCCGGGCGGCAGCGGCGTCAACGCGATCGCCGCGCTGCGCGACCGGCTGGATCTCGACTCGATCGGCCGGTCGCGCAACGACCGCGCGGTGGTCATGCGGCTGGACTATCAGGCGCCGCCGCCGCCGGCGCACGAGGCACGTTTCAAGGCGGCGGTCTACGACCGTTTCGAGGACAACTCGTGGCGTCGCGAACCGGCCGGCTTCGAGCCGGTGCGGCGCAGCCCCGGCGGCGGCTTCGGCCTCGCCGCGGCGCCGGTGAGAAGCTGGGTCAAGATCTGGCTGCAGCCTCAGCGGCGCGCCGACCTGGTGCTGCCGGTCGATGCGGCGGTGATCGAGGTCGCCGCCACCCGGGTGGCGGTCCAGGCGAGCGGCGTGGTCGCCCTGCCGGTGCCGCCGCCCACCACGCTCGAATTCCGCGCCGGCCTCGGCGAGCGGCCGCTGCTGCCCGATCTCGCGGCCGGCGCCGCCACCGCCGCCGAGGCCGACGGCGACTCGGTGCCGCCGCGGATCCGGGCGCTGGCGGCGGAGGTCATGGGCGCGGGCGACGACGCCGAGCGCGCCCTGCGGGCCGAGACCCATCTGCGCCAGGAGTTCGCCTACACGCTGGACCGGATGGACTCGCCCAGCGCCGACCCGCTCGACGATTTCCTCTTCCGCGACCGCGCCGGGCACTGCGAGCTGTTTGCCTCCTCGCTGGTGCTGATGCTGCGTTCGCAGGGCATCCCGGCGCGGCTGGTCACCGGCTATCTCGGCACCGAGTACAACCCGCTCGAGGGCTACCACATCGTCCGCGGCGCCAACGCCCACGCCTGGGTCGAGGCGCTGGTCGGCGAGGGCGGCTGGCGGATCCTCGACCCGACCCCGGCCTCGGGGCTGCCCCGGGCCGCCGAACCCGGGCCTGATGGCCCTGATGCGGCAGGCCTGGGACTATCTCGAGTTCCGCTGGGACCGCTACGTCATCTCGTACGGCTTCTACGACCAGGCGCGGGCCTTCTTCGGCCTGCGCTCGCTGTGGCTCGAACCTGCGCCGCATGCTCTTCGGCCGCGAGTCGCGGCCCGACGTGGCCCGTCCGGCTGAGCCCGAAGCGGCGCCCGAGCCGCAGCCGGAGGCGGTCGTCCCCGGCGACGGCGCATCGTTGCCGGCCTGGCTGCCGCTGCTGGCGGTGCTGGTCGCGGCGGTCATCTGGTGGCGTTTCGGCCGCCGGGAGCTCACCGCAACCCGCGCCTATCTTCGCCTGCGTGGGCGTCTGCGCGCCCTCGACCCGACGCTCGGCCCGGCGGTGGCGCCGCTGGCACTGGCGCGGCGCCTCGGCGACCGCTTCCCTGCGGCGCAGATTGCGGCCGGCTCCCTGGTGGGCCTCTATCTGCGCGAGAGCTTTGGGGGCGAGCGGCTCAGGCCGGAAGAGTTGCAGCGCGCGCGCCTGCTCTTGAACGAGGCCTTCGGAGCGCTGCGGCGACGCAAGAGCGGCTGATTCTCCCCTGTCTGCCCCCTTGCGCCCTGGCGGTCGAGCTCCTGCTCGACCGCGGGCTCGGTCGGCGCGCCCGGTCGAGACAAAGCTCGATCGCTACAGAATGTACGAGATCGTGAACAGCGCCAGCATCCCGAACACCAGCGCCACCT
Organism: Thermoanaerobaculia bacterium; assembly: GCA_963781065.1. Lineage (GTDB taxonomy): Bacteria > Acidobacteriota > Thermoanaerobaculia > Multivoradales > JAHEKO01 > CALZJC01. Next base: position 93,058 of record CAWAET010000008.1, read on the forward strand.
TGGCCGCGGCGCCCAGCGCCAGCCCGAGCCAGGTGCCGGCGCCGGCCTTGCCGGCCCGGGCGAGCTCGCGGTGGACGGTGTACTCGCCGGCGACGGCGCCGACGAAGGGGCCGATGAGGATCCCCGGGATGCCGAAGAACAGGCCCACCAGCGTGCCGAGCGCCGCCCCCCACACCGCTCGGCGGCTGGCGCCCAGGTGCTTGGCGCCGAAGGAGCCGGCGGCGATGTCGATGGCGTAGACCAGCCCCGTCGCCAGGGTCAGCAGGACGATGGTCAGCGGCCCGACGCGCTCGAAGCCGTCGATCCAGGCGCCCAGGAGCAGGCCGAAGTAGACCAGCACCACGCCCGGCACGATCGGCAGCACGAGGCCGACCAGCCCCGCCAGGACCAGCGTCGCGGCGATCAGCCAGAGCAGGGGGGCGAGGCTGGGATCGGGCCACATCCGGGGGATTGAACCACAAACGGCGGGTGCGCGCCTCAGTTGGCCAGCCCGCGGGGACCAGCTTCGGGCCCGGCCGGCTTGGAGCGGCGCGGTGGCGCTTCGGGCCGGCCGGCTTGGAGCCGCGGGGCCTGGCCCTCGGGCGGGGAGCTATCCTGCGCGCGGCGCTGGATGCGCCGTGCTCGGATACTCCCCGCTGTCGGGCCGGCCCCTCGACTCCCGGCCGGCCTCCGTGCGGTGCCCCGCAGGCCCGCTGACGCTTCGGCCCGGCCGGCTCGGATCCGTGGGGCGTCGCCTCTGACGTGGAGTCATCCTGCGCGCGCTGCTTTCGCTGCGTGCTCGGATGCTCCCCGTCTGCCGGCGCGCCCCTCGGCTCCCGGCCGGCCTCCGGCCGAGCGTCGCCAAGCGGCAGAGGTAGCGGAAAGCCGATGGGATGTCCCGGAGTGGCGAATAAAGCGCAGGCGCTCTCACTCGCGGCCATGGTGCCCGGGCCTTTGAGGCTGCTGGTCGTGACCTCCGAGCCCCAGCAACGAAAAGCCGAGCCATCGCCACGTAGGGAGCAGCCCAGCGGCTTGGAGCGGCGCGCTGGACGCTTCGGCCCGGCCGGCCGGCGCGCACCTCTCGGCCTCGATGCCGCCTCCGAAGCGCCAGTCTGACGCCGAGCAGCGGTTGTCTGCGGCGTCGACATCCGGAGCCGCTAGTACGCGTTGAACCGCAGCCCGTAGCGCAGCGTCATCCAGAGGATCTTGAGATCCAGCTTCAGCGACCAGTTCTCGATGTAGTAGAGGTCGTACTGCAGCCGCTTCTGGATCGACGTGTTGCCGCGCCAGCCGTGCACCTGCGCCCAGCCGGTGATGCCGGCCTTGACCCGGTGGCGCAGCATGTACTGCGGGATCTTGGTCTTGAACTCGTGCACGAAGGCCGGGCGCTCCGGGCGCGGGCCGATCATCGACATGTCGCCCCTGAGCACGTTCCACAGCTGCGGCAGCTCGTCGAGCGACCAGCGGCGCAGGAAGGCGCCGATGCGGGTGCGCCGCGGGTCGTCGCGCACCGCCCAGACCGGTCCCGTGGAGGACTCGGCGTTGACCCGCATCGAGCGGAACTTGAGCATGTCGAACGGCCGGCCGTCGAGGCCCATGCGCTCCTGGCGGTAGAAGATCGGCCCGTGGTCCTCGATCCAGATGGCCAGCGCCACGAAGAGGCAGCAACGGCAGCAGCACCGCCAGCCCGGCCGCCGCCAGGGCGATGTCGAGGCCGCGCTTGACCAGGCTGCTCCAGCCCGGCCAGCGGCACCTGCGACAGGTTGATGACCGGCGTGCCGTCGAGGTCTTCGATGGTCGCCTTGAGGGTCGCGTACTGGAAGATGTCGGGCACCATGCGCAGCTCGACGCACTCCTGCGAGGCGGCGTCGGCCACCTGGATCATGCGCCGGTGGGCGTCGAGCGGCAGCGCCAGGATCACCTGGTCGACGCGGTGCTCGGCGATCACCCGGGAGACCTCGTCCAGGTTGCCCAGCACCGGGATGTCGAAGTAGCTGCGGTCGCGCTTGGCCGGGTCGTCGTCGAGAAAGCCGACCACCTGGAAGCCGAACTCGCGGTGGTTGAGGATCTTGCGGGTGACCTCGCGGCCCAGATCGCCGGCGCCGACCACCGGATGCGGATCAGGTTCTGGCCCTTGAGCCGCGAGGCGCGCAGCCGCTTGCGGATGGTGGCGCGGGCGGCGATCACCAGCAGCAGGTCGAGCGCCGCGAACAGGCCGAGAAAGGCCGCGGCTGTAGGAGACGACCCGCGGCAGGGTGTCGCCGGGGGCGATGTAGGTCGGCTTGACCAGGATGATGGCCGAGGCCAGCAGCACCGTGGCCAGGACGATCGCCACCACCATGGTGAGCGCCTCGTCCATCCGGTTGCGGCCGCGGCGGACCTGATAGAGGCCGTGGAAGTAGATGACCAGCGGCCAGAGGCAGACGATGATCGGCAGCAGGATCAGGTAGCGCCCGAGCTCCGGCTGGTGCCCGGCGGGCCAACAGCCGCTGCCGAAGCGGAGGTACCAGGCGGCGAAGAAGGCGCCGACGTGGTGACGAGGTCACTCGCCAGGTAGATCGCCGAGGTCGCGCGGTGGCGTTGGTGGATCATCTAGGATTACCTCCTACCGGACGCCCGAGTCGACTCGGGCAGCAGCAGAGGGGCAGGCCCGTTCCCTTCCCTCAGATTCAACAATTTGAACCCGATTCGGCCTCGTTTGTCAACTGGCGGCCACCGCGTGCTCGCGCACCAGGAAGTCCCCGAGCGCCTCGCGCCAGTGCGGCATCGGCGCCAGACCGGTGGCGGCGAGCCGGGTGTTGGCCAGGACCGAGTAGTGGGGGCGCCGCGACCGGCGATCGGGAAATCCGCCACCGTGGCCTCGCCGAGCGGCGTCTCGAGCCCCAGGGTCGTGAAGATCTCGCGCGCGAACTCGTGCCAGGAGCAGGAGCCCTCGCAGGTCAGGTGGATGCAGACCGGCGGCGTCGGTGCCCAGCAGCTCGACCGTCTTCTCGGCGATCGCCCGGGTGGGGGTCGGCGTCAGGATCTCGTCGGTGACCACCCGCACCTCGGGCAGCTTGCCGGCCAGCGCGATCATCTTGGTGATGAAGTTCTCGCCCTTGTCGCGGCAGGGCACGCGGCCGTAGAGGCCGGAGACCCGCAGCACCAGCGAGCCCGGGGCGTAGACCTCGCTCAGCCGTTCGCCGGCCAGCTTGCTGGCGCCGTAGACGTTGAGCGGCGCCGGCCGGTCGGTCTCGACGTAGGGCTCGCCCTTGGCGCCGTCGAAGACGTAGTCGGTCGAGAAGTAGACGTTGCGCGCGCCCAGCTCGGCGGCGGCGCGGGCCAGGTTGAGGGCTCCGACCGCGTTGACCGCGAAGGCGCGCCCGGGGCGCTCTTCGCACTGCGGCATGTTGTGGAAGGCGGCGGTGTTGAGCACCGCGTCCGGCCGGTGGGCGGCGAGCGCCGCGCGCACCGAGTCGAGGTCGGCGACCTCGATGTCGGCGTGGCCCAGCGCCGACGGTCTCGATAGCCCGCGGCGGCCAGCGCGTCGACCAGGTCGGTGCCCAGCTGGCCGTTGGCGCCGACGACGGCGACCTTCATGCGGTGACCTTCTCCAACCGGGCGCCGGCCTTCCGCGCTGCAGGGTCTTGAAGACCTCGATGTTGTAGTAGAGCGGGTTGTCGAAGTCGCTGAACTCCTCGCGGTGGGCCAGCAGGCTGCGGACGATCGACTCGACGTCGTGCTTGGGCTTGAAGCTCAGCACCCGCATCGCCTTGTCGATCGACACCTTGTAGTTGCGCAGGTCCTGGACGTTCTTGATCTCCAGCTCGACCTTGTGCCCCAGCTCGTCGTCGAGGACCTCTTTGACGTAGTCGCCCAGCTCGCCGATGGTGTAGTTGCCCGAGGCGACGTTGAAGATGCCGGAGATCTCGAAGTTGGCCTCGACCGAGCGCACGTAGGCCGCCACGGCGTCGTCGATCGACAGGATCGGCCGCCAGATGGCCGGGTTGTTGACCACGATCCGGCCGGTGGTGAGCGCCGTCTTGGTCATCGTGTTGACCACCAGGTCGAGGCGCATGCGCGGGCTGTAGCCGCAGATCGTGCCCTGGCGCAGGGCGATCACCGAGAAGCCGTCGTCCTGGATCTGCATGCAGCCGCGCTCGCCCTGCAGCTTGGAGATGCCGTAGGGTAGTTCGAGACCGCCGGCGAGGTCTCGTCGTAGAGCTCGTTGACGGTGTAGCCGTAGACCGAGCAGGTGCTGCCGTAGATGTAGCGCTTCACCCCGGCCCGCTTGGCCAGGTAGGCGAGAAAGGCCGGCGCCGCGGCGTTCGAGGCGAAGTTGATGCCGGGCGCGAAGTCGGCCATCGGGTCGTTGGACAGCCCGGCCAGGAAGATCACCTGGTCGTAGCCCGCGACGTCGGCCGGCTCGAGATCCATGATGTCCTTCTCGATCACCCGCACCTCGGCGGCAGGTTGTTGCCGAACCAGAGCAGGTCGATGGCGTCGACCTCGTAGCCGCGCTCGAGCAGCTTGGGGACAGCGCCGAGCCCACATAGCCGGCGCCGCCGGCGACCAGTATCTTCATCGTCAGTCTCCTTGCGATGGTCGTGGCCCCCGGGCGCCGCGGCTGCGGTATCGGAAGTGGCTCGCGACTCCGGCCGCTCGAGCCACTCGGCCAGGCTCTGGGCCTCGCGGTCCTTGGCCGACAGCTGGGGATCGGCGATCGGCCACTCGATGCCGATCTCGGGATCGTCCCAGGCGATGCCCGACTCGCCGTCGCCGTTGTAGACGCCGGTGCACAGGTACTGGATCTCGGCCGACTCGCTCAGCACGCAGAAACCGCGGGCGAAGCCGGCCGGGGCCCAGAGCTGGAGCTTGTTCTCGGCGGTGATCTCGCGCCCGACCCAGCGGCCGAGGGTGGGCGAGCCGTGGCGGATGTCCACCGCCACCAGGAAGGCGGCGCCCGCCGTCACCCGCATCAGCTTGCCCATCGGCGGCTCCCACTGGAAGTGCAGGCCGCGCAGCACGCCGCGCGCCGAGCGCGAGTGGTTGGCCTGGACGAACTGCGTCGGCAGCCCGGTGGCCTCGAACTCGTCGCGCCGGAAGACCTCCTGGAAGAAGCCGCGGTCGTCTTCGAACAGCTGGTGCTCGACGACGACGACGTCGGGGATCTCGGTGGGGTGCGGGTAGACCTTCATGTTGCTCTCGCGGCGGGCCGGTCATCGCACCAGTGGGGTGATGCAACACGACCCTGCCGCGGCGGGCTCGGCCGGGGTGGAACGGGTCTGGAGGATCTCCGGAGGGCGGGGCCGATCGTGCGACCCGCCGAGGCCTCGATGATACCAGATCGGGGTCCGGCCGGCCCTGGGGCGGGGCCGCCCTCGCCTCATTCGCCGGGCGGCCGGCCCGGCCGCATGGCGTCCAGCAGACCCTGGACCGGCTGCCTCACGACCAGCACCCCCGGCGCGAACCCGGTCTCGAGCTCCGAGTCGGCGATCTTGCCCCGATCGATCAACAACGCCAGGTTGCGGGTCGACCGCAGCATCTCCAGATCGGTCATGCTGTCGCCGGCGACCAGCCCGACGTCGGCGAGCGTGAGCCCGATCTCGCGCAGCCGGCCGTCGAGCCGCTCGACCTTGCCCGGCCGGTAGGTCACCGGCGGCCGGATCCGGTCGGTCAGCCGGCCGGTCGAGTCCTCGTGGAGCCGGATGCCGAGGACCTGATGGGCCGGCACGCCCAGCTCTGGCGCCACCGCGCGCACCGAGTACTCGCTGCTGGCGGTGACCACCAGGACGTGCCACCCCAGTCCGTTCGGGCCGACGCGCTGGATGAGCTCCTCGATCTGCGGAAACGGAGCCAATCCCCGGGCGATCTCCACCGACCCCTCGTTGGGTGATTCGAGCAGCACCGGCGCCAGGCCGATACCCCGGCTGCGCTCCCGCGCCCAGACCTCGCTGGTGAGCCGCTCGACCTGTTCGGGGGTCATGCCAACGAACAGCCTGACCACCCAGGGATAGGCGGTCGCCGCCCCCTCGGCCTCGAGCAGCGCGTCGTACTGCCGGTAGAAGAGCACCACGAAGTCGAGGAACTCGGGCTCCCACTGCCGCCAATCGTCGATTCGCCGCTCGGCCTGCCGCCACGCCGCGCCGTGCGCTTCCCATAGAGCGCGCAGCTTCTGCCGGGCGGCAACGTCGGGGATCAGCCGCCAGAGCCGCTCGTCGTCGCCGCGAAAGGCGCCGTCGACGATCAACCGCAGAAAAACCGCTTCGCCCAGGTCGTTGCGGATGCAGGTGTTGTCGAAATCGAATACCGCTACCTGCTGGCCGGGGGTGACGATGCGTTTCATCAGCGCCGCCCTCACCACGGGATCCCAACCCGCGGCGTCGAGTCTCAGGTGCCGGATGGTCGCCTTCTCGAACGCGTCGACGACGCGGCCGGCGCGGATCTTGCGGAACAGCTGCGGCGGCCCCCAGCTCTCGACGACGCCGATGCGGTTCTCGAGGTCCTGCTGAGCGAAGTCGACCATGTCGAGGATCCGTTGCCTGCGGAAGTCCGCCAGCCAGGGCCACGAGGGGCGAGGGCGGGGAACCAACGAGGCCACGAAAAGGTCATCGGAGACTCCTCGATCGATCTCCTGCGCGCGGCCGAAGAGAAAGGAGACGAGATTCAGCCCGTAGCGCGCCAGCTGGCTCGGAAACCAGCTCCGGTCGAGAACCATCTCGGTGTCGGGCTCAGACCTGACGACCAGCACCTGGCGGGCTCCGGCGAGCGCCGCCGCCTCGAGCGGTACGTTGTGGGTGTAGCCGCCGTCGATGAGCAGCGCCTTCGCTCGGCCTTGCTCATTCTGCTCCGGCAGCTCGGTGGGGTTCGGCGGGAAGACCGGGAACGGCGAGCCCGAGGCGAACACCGGGTCCACGATCGTCTCCGGCGTCGCCTCCTGGCTGAACCAACGGCGGCCGAGCGCCGCCGGGCAGGGCTCGGCACCGGCGAAACAGAAGTAGATGTCGCCCGGCTCGAGCAGCCGCTCGTCGACCGTAAGCGGCTCGACGTTGGACGCCGTGACGATGAGCGTCGCCTGCAGAGCGGCAGGCCCCGGAGCCCCGGCCAGGCCGGAGGCCGCGACCCGCTGGCGAAAGAACCTCTTGGCGGTGCCACCCTCGTAGATCGCCGGCGCGATGACGAAGTTCCACCAGGCCAGCGCGGCGCCAAACAGGAGCACCAGCGCCAGGCCCCGCTCCACCCGCAGTCCTCCGATGACGTGGCTCGAAGATAGATAGCCGGCTGCCTGGCGTAGGCGCAGCACGGGCAGTTTCGCTGCGAGTAGCAGGGCGGCGGTGCTGGCGATTACCGTCGACAGCGCCAGCCACAGCCAGTATTCGATGGTGATCTCGAGGAAGGTGCTTCTGCCGGCCAGGCAGAACAGGAAGAAGACCGCGAACGAGGTCAGGAGGATCAGGACCACCCTGCCGATCGACTCGAGATAGAGGCGGCGGCACCGGAAGACCACCCGCGAGGCCGGGCTGGCGACGTAGGCGAGCAGCGACAGGATCGCCACCACCGCGCTGATGACGGCGAGCAGCGTCCGCATGGCCGAGGTCCCGGCCAGAACGGCCGCCGCAGCGAGCAGGGCGCTGGCGGCGGCACCCGCTGGCCACAGTGCTCGCCCCTTGCGCGCCCCCGGGGACGCCGGCTGCTCCGGCAGGCCGATACAAGAGACCGCGAAGTGGCAGAGGGCGGTGGCCAGAAAGAAGAGGATCCCCTCTTCGGTGAGCCGATCTTCGGGGTTGAGCCGCAGCCGAGCCACCAGCACGGGCGCCGCCAGCAGCACGGCGCCGCTGATGAACCAGACCCGCAACGGGGTGCGGAAGCTGGGCCTGAAATCCGTGGCCTCGGCGGGTCGCAGCAGCCGCAACAGACGGAGTCCGTAGAAGCACGCGACGAAGATCGCCAGCACCATGAAGATCGAGATCCAGCGCAGCATGTCGAGCGCCGGGAAGAGCGAATCGCTGCTGGTCTGGACCTCGCCGTCCTTGAGCCACAGATCGGTCAACAGATCCGGGTCGGTGTCGTCCGACTTCTGGGCGGCGAACAGCCCCACCATCGCGCCGCCCGAGGTGCCGACGACCTCACGCACCCGCAGCGGCAGCCCCGGCTCGCGCCCGGCCGGGCCGGGGCCGTTCGCCAGCCGCGCCGGCGTCGCCGCCGCTGTCGGCTCGGCTGACGGCTGGCGGTCGCCGCTCCGATAGAGCACGTCGAGCATTTTCGCCTGGTAGGCGCTCTTGACCCCGCCGCCGGGCAGGACGAGCGCCACGTGGTCGACGTCCGAGCTGATCTGGTCCTTGACCAGCAGATCGAAGATCTCCTCGACCGAGAACTCGTAGCGGCCCTCTTCGAACCAGCGATAGAAGATGGCGTTGATCGGCTCGAGGCGATCGAACGCTCCGCCGAGCTGGACCTTGAAGAACGCCTCCCGCAGGCTCGTGGCAAACTCGGCGTGTTCCATCGAGGCGTAGGCGGCGACCCCGGAGTAGCCCGAATCGGAGCCGAAGATCCGCCCGGCGTCGGCGGTGTCGAGTTGCCAGCTCGAGCGCTCGAACTGCTCCTCGGGCGCGACGAGCAGCGCCCGCTTGAAGTCGGTCCGCAGGACCAGCACGTCGTTGGGGATCGGTGGCGCTCCCGCATCCTCGACGCAGGAGCTCGATCGGGCTCGGCTGTAGTCGTAGCAGCTCCAGGCCCCGGTCCCGAGATCCTCTTCGCTCTTGCGCAACTTGTGCGATGCGCGGCCGCTGTAGGAGAAGTAGAGCCGGACAGGAGGCTCGGCCTGCCGCTGGGCGCTCGCCTTGTGCGCGTGATCGAAGCGCAGGGCGGCGTTGTCGAAGAAGCATTGCCAGAACGCCTGCCGCAGGCCCGGCCGCAGCCCGCGATCGGTGACGTACCGCTCGGCGTAGAGGGTCGGGGCGATGAAACCCGAAGACGAGAGGTGGGCGACCATGTTGATCTGGAACTCCCCGCGAACGGTCTTGAGACACGTCGCGGGCTCGTCTTCGACCAGCTCGCGAAGCCGGTCGAGATACTGGGTGTAGGCCCTGACCGGGTCGTTCCTGGCCGCGTCGTTGCCGGCGCCGGCGATCAGCGGCCAGTGTCCGTTCCGGCTCCAGTCCGTCCGTTCCAGGTGGTTCCCCTCGGAGAACTCGACCACCGGCTCGGCCAGGCCTTTCTCGCGCAGCAGGAAGGCGACGAACGGCGAGACGACGGCGCCGTCGAGAGCGCCGGACTCGACCCAGGCGAGGATCTGGTAGTAGTTGCCCAGGTAGAGGTCGAACTGAACCGGGCGGCGGAAGAGGATGTCTCGCTCCGATGCCTGGCTCAGGTGCGACAGGTACTTGGTGATCGACTGCAGCGTGGTCGCCTGGCGCGTGACCACGTGACGCGGGTTCTCGAAGGTGGTGTAGCCGATCTTCAGGACGAGCGGCTGGGAGGAGAACGGCTCGCTGGCCTGCTCGGTCGGGAGCGCCTTGGCGGCCGCCGCCGTCAGCATCATGGCCAGCAGCGCCAAGGCCGGGCCGAAGCGGGTGCGATGGAACACGGACGCGGGATGTCGGCCGAGCATTCTCGTGGCCCCCTTCCGGGTCTGCGGTCCGCGCCAGCGACTCCGCGGACAGCCCGCTCTACCCCTGGTTTTGCGGCCGCTGGCTGTTTCGAGATCTTGGCCGTAACCCTAGCACGGACCTTGCGGGTCGCGACCGCTCTCGGGTTGGCACCCGGCCCGAGCCGGCGGCGGAAAGTCGCGGTCCGGGTGAGCGATCCGAGATAGGGTCGGGCTACCGATGCGAGGCAAGGCCGAGCCGCCCGCTCGACGGGGCCACTCACCGGGTGCGGGGATCGACCGCCTGAGCGGCCGGCTGGGCCGGCTGGCCGGTTGGCTGACCCTGGCGATGGTGCTGCTGGGCGCCTTCAACTCCGTGGCGCGCTATCTGGGCCGGCGTCGCCTTCTTCGTCGCCCTGCTGGTGGCCGGGATCACCTCGCTCATCTCGCTGCTCGAGGTGGTCACCGCCTCGCTGATCGACGAACTGCGCCTGGGCCGGCGCGCCGCGACCCTGGCCGCCGGCACGCTGGTGGCGGCGGTGGGCGTCGTGCCGGCGGTGTCGCAGGAGGCGCCGGCCCGCTGTTTGCCCGCCTCGCCTCCGGTCCGATCGTGCTGCTGCGCTGGGTCGTGCCGCCGGTGCTGCTGGTGATTCTCTGGCTGAGCGTTCGCCGGCTCGTCGACATGCTCATCGGCTAGCAGTGCCCGGGATGCTCGGCGTGGCCCGAACACTCCCGCCAGGCCGCGTAATGAGCTACCATGACGAGCGTATCGCGCAGCAAGGCCGGGATCCGGTGGGGCGGAAAGCGTGTGGGGTGCCCGGCTCTCTCAGGCGCTACTCGGTTTCGGGGCTCGCAACCCGTCGGTGACGATGGCAGTGGCACAGGTTCAGGGCGAGATCGCCCATGTTGGTCCAGCTCGCCCCGGGCTCAGGATCGTCTCCCATTTCACCGATATCGGCACCGCCGGCGGCGGCGTGCCGCGGTCGACGCTCGAGATCGCCCGGATGATGGCGGCCGGCGGGCACCGGCACACGGTCTTGACCGCCGCCGGCTGCCAGCTGCCGGAGGAGTGGCTCGCCGCGGAGCAGATCCTGCCGGCGATCGTCTCGTTGGATCCGGTGCACGGCAGGCTCCACTTGCTGTCCCGGGCGGATCTGCGGCGGGTCGAGGAGTTGCTGCGGGACGCCGACCTGTTGCTCCTGCACGGCATGTGGCGTCCTCGCAACACCCAGCTGGCAACGCTGGCCCGAAGGCTCGGCCTGCCCTACGTGATGATCCCCCACGGCATGTTGGACGAGTGGCCGATGAGCCAGAAGCCGGTTCGCAAGCGCGTCTACCATCGGCTGTTCGAGAGTCGCAATCTCGCCGGCGCCGCCCGCGTCATCGCGACCAGCGACGCCGAGCGGGAACAGGCGGGGCGATGGATCCCCCACCAGCGGGTGTCGGTGGTGCCGTTGCCGTTCAGTCCGGTGCTGGCGCGGCTGGCGGGCGACCCGGCCGGCGAAGCCGTCGTGCCGACCGCCGCCGCCGGCGAGTTGACGGTGCTGTTCCTCAGCCGGCTCCATTCCAAGAAGGGCGTCGACGTCCTGATCGAGGCGATCGGCCTCCTCAAGCGACAGGGCCTCGCCTGCCGGTTGCTGATCTCGGGCTCGGGCTCGCCCTCCTACGTAGAGTCTCTCGAGAAGCTGGTACAACAGCAGGGCATCGCCGATCAGACCCGGTTCCTCGGCTGGGTCGACGGGGTGCGGAAGCTCTCGCTCTACAAGGCGGCCGACCTGCTCGCCCTGCCGACGAGTCAGGAGAACTTCGGGCGCGTCCTGGTCGAATCGCTGCTCTGCCGGACTCCGGTGGTCACCACGCGCGAGGCGGGTATCTGGCAACAGATCCGCGACGGAGGGGGCGGCCTGCTGGCGGAGCGCACTCCCGAGGCGTTTGCCGCGGCCATTGCGCAGTTGCATGCCGATCCCGCGCAGCGTGAGCAGATGGGCGAGGCGGGCAGGCGGTGGGCCCTCGAATGGCTCGACGAGCGGCGGCTGATCGGCCGCTACGAGTCGATGTTCCACCGCGCCGCCGGCAACGGCTCGGGCTGAGGGCGGCGGAGGCGCCACACCGCCGGCTCATGCGGCTGCCCGATTTCCTCATCATCGGCGGTATGAAGTGCGGCACGACGTCGCTCTTCTTCGACCTCGGGCTCAACCCGGGGATCTTCCTGCCCGACGACAAGGAGCCGCACGACCTGGTCAGCGACCACGTCCTGACCCGGGCCGGGCGCAAGAGCTACGGTCGTCTGTTTCGCGGCGCCCGCGGCGGCCAGATCTGCGGCGAGGCCTCGACCGGCTACAGCAAGCTGCCGGACGTCGCCGGCGTGCCGCGGCGGGCGAGGCGGCTGTTGGGCCGGCCGCGCGTCATCTATCTGGTGCGCGAACCGGTGGCGCGGGCCGTGAGCCATCACTATCACCTGCTGGTGAACGGTGAGGTCGGGGCCGACGTCAACCACGCGGCTCGAACCTGCCCCAGCCTGGTCGACTATGGCCGCTACGCGATGCAGATCCGCCCCTGGATCGAAGAGCTGGGCGAGGATCGAGTCTCGATCGTCAGGTTCGAGAGCTATGTTGCGGACCGGCGGCGGACCGTCGCCGAGCTGTCCAGGTTCCTCGGCGTCGAGCCCCGCACCGAGGCGATCCAGGTGGACCGGATTCGCAACGTCGCCGGCGACCGGCGGGTGCGGGGAGGTGCGGCCTGGCGGTTCTCGCGCCGGGGCCTCTACCGGAGATGGCTCCGTCCATGGCTGCCACGCTCGGCGCGCGACCGGCTGCGCCGGTTGGGGATGCCGCCGCCGCCGCCGCGCCCGGCGCCGCCCGCCCCGGCGACGGTCGACTACATCCTCGACCGGGTCGAGGGCGACGCGGCCGCGCTGTGGGAACTGATGGGCGCCGCCGGGCCGCTGTGGGACTTCGAGGCGGTGCGGCGGCGGTACCGCCGCCGCGGTTGAGGCCGCCGCGCTAGCTCTGAGATTCGGGGTGAAACGGCGTCTGCACGTCGAACTCGATCGGCTGCAGCCCGGCGATCATCCGAGCGATGTCGCCGGTCAGCCGCAGGTAGTAGTCGGACGAGACGTGGGTGCCGTCGGCATCGAGGGTGAGGAACCACTGGTTCCGCGGCACGTAGCGCGAGTCCGGCGCCGACTTGGCGATGGCTGTGCCCTCGTCGAATTCGTCGAAATTCGCCACGAAGACGTCGAGGCCCAGCCTGGCGGCGTGGTACGCCTGACGCCACATGAAGTCGCCGGCCCGGCGCGGCGTGCCGTTTCTCATGTAGCCGTTCTTGACGTTGGCGAAGGAGGCGCCGGGGAAGATCACCCGCCGGTAGTCGACTCCCTTGTCGGCCAGCCAGTCGAGATCGTCGCGGACGATGCCGTCGAATTCCCCCTGGGTCGCCTCGTCGGTGCGGAACTTGCCGACGGCCCAGGGCGTGATCATGTCGAACTGCGAGAAGACGTCCTGCCAGTTCGGCCGCGACTCCTTGATGCCCTCACGCCAGTGATAGGGGATGCCGCCGATGACGTAGAAGCCCCGGCGCTTGAAGAAGTCGATCAGCTTCAAGGTCTGCTGCTTGGTGATCGACCCGTTGTTACGGATGAAGCCGGCGCCCCAGATCTCGATCACCGGCTTGCCCGCCTTCCTGGCGTAGCGGTCCGAGCTGATCAGCCCGGGCATCTCACGCTCGAAGGTCTTGACGTAATCCGCGATGATGCCGGCGGCGGGGTCGGGCACGGTGTAGTGCTGGTGCAGGTTGTACTTGAAGTAGAGGCGGCGGTCGAAGCGCCGGGCAGCTTTGAAGGCCATCTTGGTGATCTCGTTGCGCGCCGCCATGAACCGCGCACTGGTGTTCATGAAGCGGTTGAGACAGATGCCGCCGATGCCGTATTTGGCGAGCCACTTGAAGTGCACGTTGACGATGCCCTGGCGGTAGGAGGAGTACAGCATGGCCGGCCGGCCGTTGCCGAAGGGAGCGAGGCCCGACGGGTACAGATCGGCCTTGTTGAAGTCCCTCACGTCGGGGTACAGGTCCATGTGCACGTTGCCTGGGGTAGGCCGGCCGCTCCGGCTCCAGTGCTTCCAGCGGTTCAGCACGCCGTCGTTTGGCGTGGCGAACCAACCCTGATAACCGGTGAACACCCGCTTGGTGAAGGTGTCCACCTCGGGCTCACGCTGGAGGCGCAGCAGGAAGCGCTCGGCGGCGCCCGGGTTGCGTCGCTTCTGGACCAGGATGTCGGTCGTCTCGCCGGCGGCGTCGATCGCGGTCCAGAGGGTCCGTTTCCCACCGGCAATCGAGACGGTGGACTCGGCCAGGCGCTGGGGCCCGGTCGCGGCCGCCTGCGGCCGGGCGAGCTCGCGAACGGCGTTGGCGGACAGCTGTCTGGACCAGCGCCGCAGAGTGGGCGCGGAGACATCGACCCCCCGCTGCGACAGGAGGGCTCGGATCTCCCGGAACGGCAGGGAGAAACGGTGACGGTGGGTGAGCGCGAAAGAGACGACTTCGGGCGGGTAGCGACGGCTTTGGGCACGCATGCCCTGAGTCTCGCAGGTCGCGCCGCTGCCTGCCAGGGCTCGGTCGGTGAGTGAGCGCCGGCGGCTGGCGTCGGCACGCCGCCGGCGCGGGCTAGAAGCTGGCGCCGAGCCCGAAGTAGAGCTTGTACTCGGGGTCGACCCCCGGGCGCCGGTCGAGGGCGTGGGCCAGGTCCAGGCGCAGCAGGCCGACCGGCGTGACGGCTCTCAGACCAATGCCGGTGGACTTCAGCAGGCTGCGGCCCAGCTCGCCGGTGTCCTGCCATACGTTGCCGGCATCGACGAACAGGATCAGCGCGTAGTCGTTCCAGAGGCGCCAACTGATCTCCTGGTTGAGCACCAGCATCGCCGCGCCGCCGGCAGCCTGGGCGAGGGACCCGAGGGTCTCGACCTCGCCGAGCGAATCTCTAGCGTAGCCCCGCACCGAGTACTCGCCGCCGGCGAAGAACCGCACGTCCCGCGCCAGGTCCTGGTCGACCGCGTTGGCCAGACCGAGGCGGTACGACTGCGACCAGGAGAGCCCGTGTCCCAGCAGGCTGCCGGCCGGACGGTAGAGATTGAACTGTGAGAACACCCGGGCATACCTCAGGTCCCCGCCGAGGAAGCTCCCCGACCCGGAGAGGTCGACGCTGGCGAGGATGCCGTGCTGGGACAGCGGCTGCGGCGAGCGGCTGTCGTAGACGTACTGCAGCCCGAGCTGCGGGTTCTTCACTCGCAGGGTCATGGACGGCAAGGCTCTTCGGCTTTCGCTGTAGCGGCCGTAGATGCGCACCGTCGCCCGCTTGCTCAGCGGATGCGAGTACTGGAGCGATCCCTCGCGAATCTCGGCGACGACCTCGGTCGGCCCGAAGTTGACGTCGACGGCGTTCTCCGTGACCTCGCGCGCGGCGGCGAATAGGTCGACCGCACCCGGACCGCCGAAGAAGCGCGGGATCGTCACCAGCCCGCGCAGGCTGGACTCCTCGCGCGAGTACAGAGCGCGCAGCCCCAGCGTCCAGCTGCGTCCGAGGAAGTTGCTGTTGGTGGCGTCGAAAACGGCTCCCGGGCCGGTCTCCGAGTCCCAGCGCACGCCGTAGCTGAGCCGGAAGCGATCGCGCTCGGTGAGATCGAAGACGACCCGCTTGGAGCCCGGCTCGAGGTCGGAGGTCTCGGTCGTGACGCCGCTGAACAGCCCGGTGCGCCACAGCTGGGTGCGTGCCTTGGCGAGATCTCCGCCGGCCAGCGTCTGGCCGGTCTCGAGCCCCGTGACCCGCCGAGCCCAGCGCTCCCGGGTGGAGCGCAGGCCGCGAAAGTCGAGCTCGGCCAGCCGCGAGACCGGTCCTGGGCCGACCACGAACCTGACGGCGACGAATTGGGGGTCGGCGCCGTCGGCCGGTGTCACCAGCGTCCGGACGCTGGCCTCGAGGCGGCCGCGGGCGTTGAGCTCGCGCTGGATCGCGAGCGCCGAGCTCGACAGCCGGCTGCGCCGCAGGGGATCGCCGGCGGCGACGGTGAGCAGCGGCTCGAGCCCTTCGGCGGAGACATCCGCGTCCCCCTCGCCGTCGATGCCGACGCTGTCGATCCGCTGCCGCGGCCCGGGCTCGATCTCGACCGTGAGCGCCCGGTCCTTCAGGGATTCGCGCCGCCGCGCGATGCGCGCTTGCGGGTATCCCAGACCCGCCAGGGCCGCGAGCAGACGCCGGTCGGCGGCGGGCACTCCGGCCGCCAGCTCGATCCGCTGGACGGTATTGAGGAAGATCGCGCCGAGCTCCGCGGCGTCCTCCGGCGGTACGCCTTGGAAGACGGGGGCGGCGGGGGGACTGCGGATCCCGCCCTCGGTCCGGATGACCACTCGCCGGGCGCCATCCGGCCGGGCCGCATCGAGCGGCTCGACCCGCACTTCGACCTGCGGATCGAGGAAGCCGCGGCTGCGCAGGGCCCGCACCGTCTCGGCCTTGAGCTCCTCGATCGACTCGGGCTCGAAGACATCGGGGCGGTAGATCTCGGTGATCAGCGGCCGCAACGGCTTGGGGATCTTCTCGCCGGTGAACGCGAAGCGGACATGGGGTCCCGGAGCGATGTCGACCTCGATCGCCACTTTGCGCCCGCCGCTGCCGAAGGCGGTTGGGCGCACCGTCACAGCGGCCTCCGGATAGCCCTTCTCGAGCAGGTAGTCGACCAGCTCGACCTCGGCCGCGAAGCGCTGGCTGGGGTCGAACCGATCTCCCCTGTCCAACCCGAGAGCGCGCTTGACGCCGCGCTTGGATATGCCCGGCGGCGGTTTGACCAGGATCTTCGCGATCCGCGCCAGCTCGCCGTCGGTGGCTTTCTTGGTGCCGCCGAACTCCTGGCGCTGGAGCAGGGCCCAGCCATAGGCGGATTGGTCATTCGTGTAGCCCTGGGCGACGAGATGCGGCAGAAGGCGCAGCTCGTGCAGCTCCAGCAGGTAGGTGCGGCCCTGGGCGTTGCGCAGATCCACGGCAGCGGCGATGGCCAGCATCGGCGACAGATCGCGTTCCACCGTCAGCTGCGCTCCGGGATCGGTCTCGCCGAAGATCAGCAGCGGTCGCAGCGACACCCTCAGGCCGGCGGTCTCGCTCACCCGCCCGGTGAACTGATCACCCACGTAGCGGGCCAGGTCGGCGGCCGCCGCCGACGCCGCGGGAGCGGCCGCCGGCTGGCTCCCGGCGACGTCGCGAAACGGGTCGGCGCGGGTCAGCGGCTTGATGCTCGGATCTTCCAGCGAGGTTGTCACCTCGAAGTCCAGCTGCGGCTCGGCTCCCTCCTGCCCGGGGTACTCGATCGTCGCCTTGTCCAGCCGCACGGTCTGCCCATAGAGGTAGAGCAGTCCGCCCGGGTCCGCTTCCAGCCGGCCCTGGATGATCGGCCGGGCCAAGGTGCCTGTGACGTCGAGCGGCTCCCAGCGGACGAGCAGGTCGCCGAGGTTGTTCTTCACCCGCACGCCCTCGCGCGTACGCACGGCGATGTCGAGCGCGACCAGGTCGAGCGGGTCGTCCTCCGTGGTCGTCAGGTCGATTGGCGCCAGTAGTTGGCTGAGGAAGTCGAGGTCGAGCCGCACGGCGCGGGTCAGCGCGCCGCGCTCCAGGTCGAGCGTGCCCGCCAGCGTCGAGGAGCCGTCGGCGGCCCGCCGAAATCTCAGCTCGGCGCCGAGGGTCGCCAGCAGCCCGTAGTCGAGACGGAAGAGCGCCTCCGAGAGCTCGATCCGTAGATCGCTCCGCCCTTCCCGCCAGATGGAGCCGGAGAGCCGCAGGGCGCCCTCGTTGAGCTGCGCGCTGCCCTCGGCCAGCTCGATGGCGCCGTCGGTGATGGTGAACCGCAGATCCGGCCTCTGGAGCCGCGTCAGATAGGGCGTTCGGTACAGCAGCGACGCCTCGGGCCCCGCGAGGTGGATCTCGCCGGCGTAGCTCGTCGGACTGCCGCGCACCGCGATCTCGAGACCGAGCGGGCCCTGCGCCCGGCCGCCGGCCAGGAAGGGACTCAGCAGGCCGGCGTCGATCATGCCGCTGCCGAGGACCTCGAAGTCGACCATCAGGCCGGCCGCCGGGTCCGCCGGCCGCCACCCCGGCGCCAGCGCCGCCCGGGCCTGGAACGAGAAGCTCCCCTCGGCCGAGCTCAGGGCAAAGGGCGCGATTCGCAGCTCGCCGTTGGCGACGCCGATCTCGATCGCCGGCGCGAACCGGGTCTCCCGGCCGCGCATCACGAGCCGCCCAGCGTCCAGCACGATGCTGCCCTCGGCCAGGGCGGGTCGGTCCAGCGACAGCGCCAGGGATCCGCGGCTCGCCAGCTCGAGGACCTCGAGGCCCTGGCCCCCTCCCAGGCGAGCGAGCAACGGCGCCCAGTCGTTGGCCGGCAGCTCCCAGGCGATCCGTGCCGGGCTCTCCTCTCGCCCGTCGACGGGTACCGCGAGCCGCAGCGAGCCGGCGCCAGCGGTGGTTTCGATGGTCCCTCCGGCAACCTCCAGAACGCCCGCTCGCAGGGTGAACGGCAGGCGCAGCGATTCCAGCGCCGGCATGCCCGAGACGACTTCGAGCCAGCCGTCGACCTCGTCGAGAGGCGCCGCGAGCCGGGCGCGCCCACCACTGGTGAGCAGAGCGTCGCCGACCCGCAGGCGCGCCCCCTGCCAGTCGAGGATGCCGTCGGCCAGCGACAAGGTCGCCAGCGGCTCCGCCAGCGCCAGGGTGGGGGAGGCCGCGGGGGCGACGACGAGGCCCGGCGCGGCGATTTCGGCCGTTCCCGCGAGCCGCGCCGGCGCGCCGGTGACCTCGGCGCGAACGGTGATGACGCCCGGCGTCAGGATCTCGAGCGGCAACGACGCGAGCCAGGCCGAATCGACGCTGGCGGCGAGCACGGCTCGCACCCGGGTAGCCAGGTCGGCGAGGTCGCTCGCGGTCTCCCGCGAGGGCGACAGCTCGACCTCGCCCTCGACGTCGAGATCCAGGCCCGCGCCGCTCACCGACCACGGTTCGACCCGCAGGCGGCCGTCGGCCAGCGTCAGCCGGAGGTCACCCATCGCGGCGGCGCGCCGGCCGTCGAGCTCGACGGCGAAGCCGCGCACTTCGGCCGAGCCGGTCGAGCAGGCGGGACACGCGAGGTCGACCGAGGCGCGGCCCGAGGAGCCGCCCTCGAGCCGGGTGATCGTGCTCCCCGGCTCCCGCGCCAGGACGTCGGTCCAGTCACCGTCCGGAGCCGACCAGCCGATCTCGATCGCGCCGCCGCGCCGGGCGACGGGCAGCCCGGCGAGCGCCGCGAGCTGCGGCAGGGCGTCGAGGGCCGCCAGCGGCAGGGTCAGCTCCAGCGTCACCGGGTCGCGCCCGGCGACCGCGGCCTGCAGCGTGGCGGCGAGCGCCCCGCCGGCCAGCTCGAGCGTCCCCGCGACGCGCGGCAGGCGGGGGTCACCGGTCTCCAGCGCCAGCTCGGCGGTGGCCCGGCGCAGCGGCAGGACCGGCTCGACGGTGCCGGCGCCGGTTCCCGCGGCGCCGCCCGGGCCGCTGGCTTCGAGCCGCCAGTCGAGCCGCTCGCGGTCGCCCGAGATCGTGGCGGTCAGGGAGTCGACGATCGGCCCACCGGCGCCCGCCAGGTCGCGCAGCGCGAGCTCGAGGCTGCCCGCGACCGCGCCGAGCGGGTCGCGGACGCTGCCCCGCCAGTCCAGGGTTCCTTGCAGCCCCGCGGGCGTGAGATGTCCGATCTCGAGGCCGCTGCCGGTGGTCTCGAGCAGCAGCGGCCCAGCCACGGCCCGGCCCGACAGGGCCAGCGTGATGCGGCCTCCGGGGTGCGGTTGGAGCTCGGCCTCGGCGGCGATCTCCGGGTCCGCCAGCGGGCCTTGGAAGCGGCCTCGCCCCGTCAGACGGCCGAGCGTCGGCAGCTCGGGGGTCGCCGCGGGATCGAGCAGGCGCGGGTAGAGGCCGGCAAACCGGCCGGCCAGCTGCTCGACCGCCGGCTGGTCGAGCTTGGCCTCGCCCGCGGCGATCCGCCAGTCGTCGAGGCTGCCGGCCTTGGGGCTGCTGAGCCGGGCGGTGAGCCGCCGCTGGCCGGGATCGCCCGGCAGGATGCGCACCTCCGCCGATACCTCCGCGGGCAGGTCGCCGCCGAGGGTCACCCGCGGGCTGGCGACGACGTCGAGAACCGGCGTCCGATCCTTGAGAACGCCCAGCCGGACGGTCCCGACAACCGCGCGGTCGGCCTCGAGCCGCAGATCGGCCGCGAGCTCGAGGGAGCTGTGCGCCAGCTCGAGCGCCGACGCCTGCTCGGCCGCCAGCAGGCCGGCGAGCAGCGTCGCGGGCTGCGGGCCGCCGCCGATCGTCACCGTGCCGCGCCAGGCTCCCAGATCGAGGTCGCCGGCGACCTGGACCGGTCCGGTCGGCTCGCCCCCGAGCCAGAGGCCGGGGTCGGCGGCGATCTCGAAGGCTGTCCGCGTGGCCTCGCCGGCCGGGTCGAGATGTCCGGACAGTTCGGCCTGGAGCCCCTCGCCGGCGATCCTCAGGCTGGCGATGTCGAGCGTGCCGTCGAGCTCGGCGGAGCCGGCCAGGGCGATGGCGAGCGCGACCGGGGCATCGGCGCGGTGGGCTAGCTCCAGGCTCGCGGCGGTGCTCAGGCGCTCGATGCTCAGCCGGCTGCCGTCGAACCCGGCGGCGGCCGCGAGCTCGTCGAGGCGCCAGCCGGAGACCGCTCCGGCCGAGCCTCCGATGACGGTGCCGTCGGCGATGGAGAGCCGGTCGACCTGGAACGGCAGAGATGAGGCGGCAGGCGCCTGCCCGGGGCTCTGGCGGCCCGCGGGCAGCGGCGCGCCGAGATCGACCGTGGGCCGGTCCACCGCCAGCGACGCGAGGCGAAGCGGGCGGCGGAAGATCGCGCTCGGGGCCCAGCGGGCGCTCAGTCGCCGGGCGCTGGCGAAGGGCCGGGCGCCCGGCACCTGCAGCCGCGGCTGGTCGATTTCGAGGGTGCCGGTCGACAATCCCAGCCGGAAGCCGTCGGCCGCCAGCGCGAAGCCCAGCTCGGCTTCGGTCCAGCTCGACAGGCGCCCGAGGACCGCCTGCTGGACGCTCGGTGCCCGCAGCGCCCACCATGCCAGGGCGACGAGAATCAGCCCCAGCGCCAGGACGGCGACGATGGCGACCGCCAGCCGCCGCGGCCATGTTCTCTTCTCGCCCACCCGCTCATGCTAGCCCGACCTCGTCACCGGCTCTCGACTACCGGCGCAGCATGGTTGGCGGCCACGCGGACACGGCAGCAGCCCGCGGATGTCGTCAGTACCGCTTGACGCTCTTCGCCTCGACTTCGCCCAGGATGCTCTGCTTGAGCCGCAGCAGGCGCCGGTCGATGGGCGCGAACGCGCCGATCTCCTCCGCGCGCAGGTTGCCGATGTACTTGCCGATGAAGTCGGCGGTCAGCACCTTGGCGTTGTAGGCGATCGACCGCAGCCTCCGGCCGAACGGGATGCGCAGCTTGAACAGGCCCACCCAGGTGCGGTGGAGGACCCGGATGCCGACGGCCCGGACCACCCCCAGCTTGCGCTTGACGATCACGTGGTCGAACTCGCGCCGGGTGAGGTCGGCGTCGACGCACATCCGCTTGAGCACATAGCTGAAGCTCGAGCGGTGCCAGTGGTAGAAGCGCGCCGTCTTGACCATCAGGATGCGGTGCCCGCGCCACAGCAGCCGCTTGGCCAGGGTCATGTCTTCGCCGTAGTTGACGTTCGGGAACCGCACCTCGAGCAGCAGCTGGCGCTCGACGGCCGACGAGCAGTTGTCGAAGTTGCAGATCTGCCGCCGCGCCGCCCCCGGCAGCCAGCGCCAGGCGAACTCGGAGACCGGGCCGACCGGCGTCTCGAGGTTCTCGAACCACAGGTTGTGCAGGTGGGCGTCGATCGGGTCGTGCTCATCGGGGTGGATCTGGAAGACGCCGTAGGCGGCCGGAAACTCCCCCGACAGGACCGGCGCCGTGAGGTCGCGCAGGAAGTGCGGCCCGATCGGCACGATGTCGTCGACAAAGAAGACCATCACCCTGCCCGTTGCCAGCTCGGCGGCGCGCATGCGCGTGCCGCTGTGGCTGAACTCGCCCTTGGGCACGTCGACGATCCGCTTGGCGGCGATCGGCAGGCCCTCGAGGTACTCGACGGTGCCGTCGGCCGAGGCGTTGTCCATGAACAGCACCTCGTAGCTCGGCGCGTCCTCCTGCGCCAGCAGCGCGTCGACCAGCCGTTCGACGACGCCCACCGAGTCGCAGGTGAGGATGACGATCGAGACCTCAAAGCTCATCGCGCAGCCTCTCGAGCTCGGCCGCGAAGCCGCCGGTGTAGGCGGCCAGCGGCTCGGTGAAGATCTCCCGCACCTCGTCGGCGAAGCGCTCGAGCCCGAACCGGGCCGCGCTCGCGGCGCCCGCGGCGCCGAGGCGGCGCCGCAGCCCGGCGTCGGCCATCAGGTCGAGGGTACGCTCGATGAGGCCGGCGCTGCCGGTGACCCGGTAGCCGGTGGCGCCGTGGTCGACGATCTCGGGCATGCCGCCGCCGTCGAAGACCACCGGCGCCAGGCCGTAGCGCATCGCCTCGGCCACGGTCATGCCGAAGTGCTCGCGCAGCCCGGGGTCGCGGGCGCCGGCGCCGCAGAGGTGCCAGAAGATCGACGCCTGGCGGTAGAGGCCGGCCAGCTCTTCAGCCGAGACGTTGGTGCGGATCTCGACCGCCGGGTCGTCGCCGGCGGCCTGCTCGAGGCGGCGCAGATAGTCGTTGCCGCCCGGCTCGACGCCGCCCGCCAGGACCAGCCGCCAGCCGGCGGAAAGGCGCGGCAGCTCGGCCCGCAGCCTGAGGAAGGCCCGCGCCATCTCCAGCTGCCGCTTGGACCCGGCGCGCTCGAAACGCGCCACCGACAGGACGATCGGCCGGCGCTCGCTCTCCGGCGGCGGTGGCCCGCCCTCGACCGGCGGGAACAGGCGGCGGTCGGGCGCGAGGCCCCAGCGGCGGCGGATCCACTCGGCGGTGTACTCGCTGTTGTAGATCAGCGGCCGGTAGAGGTCCATGTAGAACTCGCCCGCCGGCCGGCGCTCGGGGAAGTGGCAGACGGCGGCGGCGATATTGGCGCGCGGCCGCACGCGCTCGTTCATGCTGTTGTTGACGAAGACGTCGAAGCGGCCCGAGGCGACGCTCACCGGGGTGAACGGGTTGGGCTCGCCGGCGGCGACACGGGCCGGGTCGGGCTGCGCCCCGGCGCCGCCGAGGCGCGGCAGCTCGACCACCTCGACCGCGACATCGGCGAGATCGGCGCCGTACCAGCCCTCGAGCTCGGCGGTGGTGATCGGCCGGTTGGCCATCAGCGTCACCTCGCAGCGGTCGCGCAGGGCGGCCGCCAGCAGGCAGCCGTACTTCTGGCCGCCGCCCACCAGGTGGAGCGCGTGGTCGTAGACCGCCAGCCGCGGGCGGCGCCCCCCCAGGGCGCACTCGGCCCGCTGCACCAGGTTGTAGGCCGTCTGCCAGCCGCGCGCCCGACGCAGCCGGTCGACCAGCGCTGTCAGCCCGGCGCCGTCTATGGGGCTGCCGCCGGCGCTCACCACCGCAGCCTCTCGTTGTGCTGTCGCGCCATGCCCGTAGCGGTCGACCTCCGTGTCGACCTAGCCTGAGCTTCTCACCGGCTCTCGTCGCGAGCCGGCGTAGGTGCCTGAAGATGTGGGACTTGCCGACCGAGGGCACCAAAGACGTACTCGAAGTACGTCGAGGATGGCCGACCGAGGCAAGTCTCGCAGATTTAGGTGCATACGGCGGCGTAGTAGAGAGCTGGTGAGAAGTTCAGGCTAGGAGCGGGAATCCCCGCCCTCGACCCGCCGCCTCAACAGGGCGAGCTCCTCCTCGAGCCCGGCGATGCGCTGGGCGAGCTCGTCCTCGCGTCCCTCCTGCAGCCGGTGGCGCACATAGGCGGCAAGGCCGAGCTCGGTCAGCAGCGCGTTGAGGTGCCACTGCGGGCCGGAGATCAGCAGCAGCAGCCGCTGCACCCACAGGGCGAGGCGGCGGCGCAACCGGCGGGCCAGCGACTGTGGCGGCAGCGGCAGGTCCGGGTCGGGAGGCAGCAGGCGGTGCAGCTCGTCGAGCCGCCGGCCCATCATCCGGTCGAGCTCCAGCTCGGAGAGCTGCCAGATGTCGGTCTGGCCCTCGCCCCGGTCCGCTGCCGCCTCTTCGTCCGCTGCCGGCCGGTCGGCCTCCAGGCGGCGCCGGAGTTCGGCGAGCGTCGATGCCAACGGATCGCTCATGCCTCCGGAGAGAGTATCGCGGGCGGCGGCAGTTGGCCCCGCAGCCGCAGCAGCAGCCACAGCGGCGGGTACCAGAGTGGATGGTGCTTGCGGTAGAAGTGCAGCTGGCTGGCGCGGTAGTGGCGGGCGGTGGCGCGGGGCCGGCGGCCGGTGGTGCGGCCGCGCAGATGCACGATCTCGGCGTCGGGGAGAAACAGGATCCGGCCGCCGGCGGCCCGCAGCGCGGCACACAGGTCGACGTCGTCGAAGTAGAGGAAGTAGGTCTCGTCCATCAGGCCGGCGGCGACGGCGGCGCGGCGGCGCAGCAGCAGACAGGCGCCGGTCAGCCAGTCGACCTCGCGGCGCCGGCGGGTCAGCTCCTCGACTCGCTGGTGCGCCCACGCCGCACCACGCTCGCCGGCGCGGCGCAACCGGCGCAGCCGCCACTCGGTCGCCGGGCCGAGGTGAAACCACCAGGAGATCTCGGGCCGGCCGTCGGCGTCGACGATGCGCGGCCCGGCGGCGGCGACGGCCGGCGCGGTCCGCAACTCGGTCGCCAGCGCGTCGATCGCCCTGCCGCCGGCCAGGGTGTCCGGGTTGAGCAGCAGCACCAGCTCGCTCGAGGTCGCGCGGATGCCCCGGTTGACCGCCCGCGGGAATCCCAGGTTGGTGCGGTTCTCGAGCACCAGGACATCGGGCCAGCGCCGACCGATCATCTCGACGCTGCCGTCGGTCGAGGCGTTGTCCACCACCACGATCTGGTGCGAGAGCGCCGGCGGCTCGGCGGCGAGGGCCTCGAGGCACCGCCCGATGTCCTCCCGGTCGTCGTGGCAGACGATGACGATGGCCAGCTCGACCTCGCCCGGTGGGCGGCTCGCCGGCTCGCCGCTGGCCGCGCCGGGTCTCAGCCGCGGGGCCCTCCGCCGGCTTGACCCGGCGCGCTCTGGGTCGCCGCGATTTGGGTCGTCGCGATCTGGGCCGCCATGCGTTCACGGAAGAGCCTCTCGGAGAACAGCTCGGCCCGCTGCCGCAGTTTTTCGCGCTCCGGCTGCAGTGCGTCGAGCTGCCGGATGGCGGCCGCCAGCGCTGGGGCTTCCTCGCCGGCCTCCGCGGGGGCGTAGAGCACGCCCTGCCGCCCGTCGTCGACGATGTCGAGGATGCCGCCCTCGCCGCGCGCCACCACCGGGCAGCCGCAGGCCAGCGCCTCGACCGAAGCGATGCCGAAATCCTCGGTCTGTGGCTGCAGGAAACAGGCGGCGCCGCGATACAGCTCGCGCAGGCGCTCGCGGTCGACGTGGCCGAGGAAGTGGACGCCGCCGCCGGCCTGGCGCCGCAGCCGATCCAGCTCGGGGCCCTGGCCGACGATGCGCAGCTCGCAGACCGAGCTCGGCGCAGGCGGCGATCGCCAGATCGACTCGCTTGTACGGCGACAGCGCCGAGACCACCAGGCAGTACGAGCCGCCGGGGCCGTCGCCGGGGGTGAAGAAGCCGGTGTCGACCGGCGGCGGCACTACCTCGGCCTGCCGGCCGTAGTAGCGGCGGATCCGGCTGGCGACAAAGCTCGAGTTGGCGACAAAACGGTCGACCCGGCTGCTCGATGCCACGTCCCAGGTGCGCAGCCGGCTCAGCGCCAGCGAGCGCAGCCGCGCCACCAGGCCGGTGCGGTTGGGAAAGTAGGCGTGCTCCTGGTCCCAGGCGTAGCGCATCGGGGTGTGGCAATAGCACAGGTGGTGCGCCCCGGGCGGCGGGATGACGCCTTTGGCAACGCAGTGGCTGCTGCTCACCACCAGGTCGAAGCCGCCCAGGTCGTGCTCTTCGATGGCGGCGGGGAACAGCGGCAGATAGCGGCGGTAGTGGCGCCGCAAGCCCGGCGCGTGCTGCAGCGAGCTGGCGCGGATCGACCGCCCCTCGAGATCGGCGCTGAGCGTTCCGGGAAAGTGGAACAGCGTGTAGATCGGCGCCTCGGGCAGCAGCTCGGCGAGGGACTCGAGCACCTTCTCGCCGCCACGCATGCCGGTCAGCCAGTCGTGGACCAGCGCCGCCCGGGGTCCGCCCGCGGCGCTCATCCGCCGGCTCCGCGGCGCAGCCCGGGTCGCCAAGAGCGCATCCTGAGGGCGCTCTCGTAGGCTTCGAGGGTCTTCTCGGCGGTGCCGCGCCAGGTGAAGTCGGCCGCCCGTCTGGCCCCCTCCCGCGAGAGCTCCTCGCGGCGTTCGGTGCTGCCCATCAAGCCGTCGATCGCATTGGCTATATGAGTTCGGTCGAGCGGATCCACCAGCATCGCATAGCCCTCAGCGACTTCGCGCAGCGCGGCGGTTGCCGAAGCCACCACCGGTACGCCCGTGGCCATCGCGTTGGCCACCGCCAGGCCCGAAGCCTTCTCCAGGGCGAGGTAGAGGAGCAGCTCCGCCGACTGGTAGACCGCGGGCTCGTCCTCCGGGCTGAGCGAGCCCAGCAGCACCAGGCGGTCGGCGACGCCGAGCCGCTCGGCCCGCCGGATCACCTTGAAGTCGAGGTGCGTGCGCGGACCGACGCAGACCAGCGAGCCCTCGAACCGGCGCCGCTCCAGGGCCGCGGCGAACGCCTGGACGGTACGGTCCAGGTTGCTGCGGGCCTGGTCCTCGTCAACCAGCAGCAGGTAGGGCCGCTCGATGCCCAGGCGAGCCAGCGTGCTCTCCACCCGAGCCGGTTCGACCGGCTCGGCGAAGGCGGCATCGGCCCCGGGATAGGCCACCCGGACGCGTCGGCCGTCGATGCCCAGCCGGTCCATCAGATCGGTCTTGGTGTTGCGTGAGTCGGCGATGATCCGGTCGGCGCGGGCCAGGCTGCGGCGGATCTGCCGCTGGGCGTAGAAGAACGCCAGCGGCGAGGGCCTGAAGTTGGGGTAGAAGACGTCCAGGATGTCGTAGACGGTGATCACCGAGCGGCACGGCACGAGTGCCGGCAGCAGGTAGTGGGTGGCGTGGTAGAGGTCCAGCTTGAGCCGCGTCAGCCGCCACGACAGCGACAGCTGCTCGCGCACCGAGTACACCGGGCAGGGCTCGACGATGGCCTCGAAGTTGTCGCCCAGCTCAGCCAACAGCGGGTCGTCCCACGAGCTGACGAACAGGTGGTACTGGTTTACCTGGTCGATCTCGCCCAGCGCCCGCGTCAGATTGCGGATGTACGAGCCGATCCCGGACTCGTCCCTCAGTTTGCGGGCGTCGATGCCGATTCGGTAGGCCACGGGGGAGGGTGGAGCGAAGCTCTATTCTATGCTCGACCGGGGGAAGTCTCGCACGGTCGCGCGGTGCCGGCGGCGCGGCGGAGGGCTCGGGCTAGCTCCTGCCGCCGGCCGCCTCGCGCCAGACGGCGAGGGTGCGCCGAGCCGACTCGGGCCAGCTGAAGGCGGCGAGGCGGGCGCGGCCGGCGGCGAGCAGACGGCTTCGCTCCTCGTCGTCGGTGAGCGCCCGATGCAGGACCTCGGCCAGCCGGTCCGGCCGCTCGGCCGGGGCGTAGAGGGCGGCGTCGGCGGCCACCTCGCGCAGTGCCGCGATGTCGCTGCAGACCAGCGGCACGCCGGCGGCCATGGCCTCGACTGCCGGCAGCCCGAATCCCTCGTAGAGGCTGGGGAAGACCACCACCGCCGCGCCGCGGTAGAGCGCCGCCAACTGGCCGCTGGTGACGTAGCCCGGGTGCAGCGCCCAGCCGGCAGCGACCGCCGCCTCGACCCGGCGGCGTAGGGTGCCGGTCTGCCAGCCGTAACCTCCGCACAGCACGAGTGGCGGCCGATCGGGCATCAGCTCGCCAAGCCGCTCCCAGGCCTCGAGCAGCCGGACGATGTTCTTGCGCGGCTCGAGCGTGCCGACGTGCAGGGCGTAGCGCTCGGGCAGGCCGTCGGGTGGCGCCTCTTCGGGCAGCCCGTCGAGCTGCCCGGCGCCGTGGTGCACCACCCGGACGCGCTCCGGCGAGGCGTAGCGGTACTCGGCGAGCTCGTCGCGGACCGCGGCGCTGACGGTGATCAGGCGCGCCGCGCGCAGCAGCGTTTCGTCGATGCTCTCGGCCAGCAGGCGGCGGGTGGAATCGCGTAGCGTCCAGGGCACCTTGCGAAACCCCAGGTCGTGCACCGTCGCGACCAGGGCGCCCCGCGCCAGACCGAGCCGCCGCGGCGGCCGGAAGTTGGGAGCGAACACCACCTCGTTGCCGTCGGCGGCGATCAGCAGCCGCTCGGCGCGGCGCAGCCAGCGCATCAGCAGCCCGGCCGACAGGACCAGGTTCTCGGGCACCTCGTAGACCACTTCCTCGATGGCCGCGCCACGCGGCAGGTCGACGGTCGGCGCGGTGCGCTCGGCGGTGGCCACGACGCCCGGTCCGTAGAGGCGGATGCGCACCTCGTCGCTGTCGGCCAGATGCCGCAGCAGCTGGTAGAGGTACCAACCGATGCCGGTCAGCGGCTCCCAGAAGGGGGTGACGTCGACGGCCACCGTCAATCTTGGCTCCGCCCGCCGCCGCCGCAGGGCTGCGGCTTGGGAGGCGAGCCAGCGGAAGCTGGCGGACCAGCGGCGGCGGGGGCGGCCGCGGCGCCACTGGCGCCAGTGCCGGTAGCGCGCCAGGGCGGCGAACAGCCCGGCCTCGGACCGCTGGTAGAGCTGCTGCAGGCCGGGGAAGGCGCGGGCGATCCACCGGCGCAGCCGCCGGTAGGGCGAGCGGGCGGTATCACCGGCGGGCGGCTTTTCTGATCGCGGGCTCATGACTGGCGGCTGGTCGTACAGCGGGTGGGGAATCGTCCCAGATACTCGGGTCTCGATCAAGCCGCCCGCGCGGAGCCGCCGTTGACAGAAACCCTTGAATCGCTTAGCCTTTGCCCCCGCCTGGGGAAGGGTGTCGGGCATGCTGATCCAACTCGAGCAGGTCGGAGACGAGCCCTTCAACTGGCAGGAAACCCCTTCGATCTCCGTCGACAGCCTGGGTCGCAGTGAACTGGTGGGCGTTGGCGGAATCTCGTGGTCGGGGAGCGTGATCCGCGATCTCGCGGGCTACCGGCTCGAGGCGCGACTCTCGTACGAGCAGATCTTGACATGCACCCGCTGCCTGGCGCCGCTGACGACGGCGGTCGAGGGCGAGATCGAGTTGGCGATCGAGACCAGCGGATCCGAGCCCTTGCTGGGCGAGCACGAACTGAGCGACGCCGACCTCGAGACCCTGTATGTCGAAGGCGGCGAGCTCGACACGACACCGATTCTGATGGAGCAGTTGCAGCTCAACATCCCCATGAAGCCGCTTTGCCGCGAGGATTGCGCCGGTCTCTGCCCCCAGTGCGGGGCCGATCGCAACCTGGCCTCCTGTGCCTGTGTCCCCGCGGAGATCGATCCGCGGTGGCAGACTCTCGCGCAGTGGCGCCACCGCTGAGGCAGGCCGGCTCGATACCGAGGCAGACAAGACGATGGCCAATCCCAAACGCCGACACTCGAAAGCGCGCCGCAACCGACGTCGCGCCCACGACGCTCTCGCCGCGCCGCCCAAGGCGCTGTGCTCAAACTGCGGAGAGGCGACGCTGCCGCACCGGGCCTGCTCCCACTGCGGTCACTACGGCGGCCGCCAGGTGGTCGAGGTCGAAGAGGCCGGCTGAGGGCTCGCCCCGGCGAGCGGCTGGTAGGATCATGGCCGCAGCCCGACCAGGACGACCTTAGCTGACCCGCGGCGCTAGCCGCGCTGCCGGAGCCCGGATGATCCGTATTGCTGTCGACGCGATGGGTGGCGATCATGCGCCCGGGGCCGTCGTGCGCGGCGCCGCCGCCGCCGTCGCCAGCGCCGAGATCATGGTCCAGCTGGTCGGCTCCGCCGCCAGCATCGAGCGCGAGCTGGCGCAGTGCGGCGGCCCGCGCGGGCAGATCCGGGTCGAGCACGCCGAGGAGGCGGTGGGCATGGACGAGCCTGCGACCACGCCGATCCGGCGCAAGCCCAACTCGTCGATCCGGCGCTGCGCCGAGCTGGTGGCCGCCGGCGAGGCCGAGGCGATGGTCAGCGCCGGCAACACCGGCGCCGCGGTGATCTCGGCGCGCATGGCGATCGGTGCTCTGGAGGGCGTCGATCGGCCGGCGCTGGCGGCGGTCTTCCCCAGCCGATCGGGCCGGACCGTGGTCCTCGACGTCGGCGCCAACATCGACTCCCGGCCGGAGCATCTGCGCCAGTTCGCCGTCATGGGCCACTTCTACGCCCGCGAGATCCTCGGCAGCGCCGAGCCGCGGGTCGGGCTGCTGTCGATCGGCGAGGAGGAGGGCAAGGGCACCGACCTGACCCGGCAGGTGGCGGCGGTGCTCAAGACCACCGGCCTCAACTTCATCGGCAACGTCGAAGGCCGCGAGGTGTTCTCCGGCGGTGCCGACGTGGTGGTCTGTGACGGCTTCGTCGGCAACGCGATCCTCAAGAGCGCCGAGGGCATGGCCGAGCTGATCACCGAGATGACCCGCGAGGAGCTCGCCCGATCGTGGCGGGCGCGCCTTGGCCTCGCCCTGGCCCGTCCGGCGATCGAGGCGCTGCAGCGGCGCACCGACTACGAGGAGCTGGGCGCGGTGCCGCTGCTCGGGGTGCGCGGTGGCTGCTTCATCGCCCACGGGCGGTCGAGCTCGCGCGCCGTTGCCAGCGCCATCCGCAGCGCCGCGGAGTTCAGCGCCGCGCGGCTGCCAGTCAAGATTCGTGACAGCGTTGCCGAGCTGCACCGCCAGGAGCGTCGCCTGCTTGGCGTCGTCCGTTCGGGCGGCCAGGTCGCGACGCAGGAGATTCCCGTATGAGACGCGCACGTATCGTCGGCACCGGAATGGCGGTGCCGGACAAGATCCTGACCAACGCCGACCTCGAGAAGATGGTCGACACGACCGACGAGTGGATCGTCAGCCGCACCGGCATCCGCGAGCGTCACATCGCCGAGAAGCACGAGGCGCTGTCCGACTTCGCCATCCCGGCCGCCCGGCGTGCTCTGGAGATGGCGGGGATCCCCGGCTCCGACGTCGACATGGTGATCTGCGCCACGGTCAGCCCGGACACGCCGTTTCCCGCCACCTCGACCCAGATCGCGACGGCGATCGGCGCCTCCAACATCCCGGCCTTCGACGTGTCGGCGGCCTGCGCCGGCTTCATCTACGGCGTCGGCATCGCCAACCAGTACATCCTCGGCGGCGGCGCCAAGACGGTGCTGGTGGTCGGCGGCGAGATCCTCTCCAAGTTCACCGACTGGACCGACCGCAACACCTGCGTCCTGTTCGGCGACGGTGCCGGCGCCGTGGTGATGCGCGCCGAAGAGGGCGAGGGCGACCGCGGCGTGCTCGGCGTCAAGATGCACAGCGACGGCAGCCTGGGCAAGCTGGTCTACCGCCCGGGCGGGGGCAGCGTCATGCCGCCGCCGCTGAGCGCCCTCGAGGCCGATCAGACCTTCATCAAGATGCGCGGCAACGAGACCTTCAAGATCGCCGTGCGCTCGCTGGCGGGGGTCAGCGACGAGGTCCTGGAGGAGGCTGGCGTCGGCCACGACGAGGTCGACTGGTTCATCCCCCACCAGGCCAACCTGCGGATCATCGAGGCCGTCGGCCGCCGGCTGGCGATCCGCGAGGGCCACACCTACGTCAACATCGAGCGCTATGGCAACACCTCCGCGGCCTCGGTGCCGATCGGCCTCGACGAGCTGAACCGTGCCGGCAAGATCGCCCCCGGCGCCCTCGTGCTGTGCGCGGCGTTCGGTTCCGGGCTGGTCTGGGGGGCGGGGCTGTTCCGGTGGTGAACGCCTTCGTCTTCCCCGGTCAGGGCTCGCAGAAGGTGGGCATGGGCCGGGCCTGGGCCGACCATTCCGCTGCCGCGCGCTCGGCCTTCGATGAGGCCGACGCGGTGCTCGGCTTCGAGTTGTCGCGCCTTTGCTGGGAAGGGCCCGAGGAGGAGCTGCAGCTCACCGCCAACACCCAGCCGGCGATCCTCACCGCCTCGGTCGCCGTCTGGCGGGCCGCCGCCGAGCGCGGTCTGGTGCCGGCGGTGGTTGCCGGACACAGCCTGGGCGAGTACTCGGCCCTGGTGGCCGCCGGCACGCTGGCTTTCGCCGATGCGCTGCGACTGGTGCGCCGCCGCGGCGAGCTGATGCAGCAGGCGGTGCCGGTGGGCATCGGCGCGATGGCGGCGATGATCGGGCTGCCGGCCTCGCAGGTCGAGCTGATCGCCCTCGAGGCCGCCGGCGACGAAGTCTGCGCGGTGGCCAACTACAACGCCCCGATCCAGACCGTGGTGGCCGGCCACACGGCGGCGGTGGAGCGGGCGGTGATCCTGGCGAAAGAGGCCGGCGCCAAGCGGGCGCAGCTGCTGCCGGTCTCGGCGCCGTTTCACTGCGAGCTGATGCGACCGGTGCGCGAGGCGCTGGCGCCGCTGCTGGCGGAGACCGACTTCCGCGACCCGCGGGTCGTGGTGATGACCAACGTCGACGCGGCGCCGGCTACCAGCGGCGCGGCGGCGCGCGATGCGCTGGCGCGGCAGGTCGACTCACCGGTGCGCTGGGTCGAGTCGATCGAGCGGATGGCCGCCGAGCACGGCGCCGGCCGGTTTGTCGAGATCGGCCCGGGGACGGTGCTCACCGGCCTGGTGCGGCGGATCGCTCGCGACGTCGAGGCCGTCAGCCTGGCCGAGCCGGCGGCCCTCGACGGGCTGCTGCCGGCCGCTAGAAAGGAGACCCCATGATCCCTCCGGAGTCCGATTCGCAGCCAACGCCCGGACCGTTCCGGCTCGACGGCAGGACCGCCCTGGTCACCGGGGCCTCGCAGGGCATCGGTGAGGCGATCGCGCGCCGGCTCGCCGAAAGCGGCGCCCGGCTGGTGCTGGCGGCGCGCAGCGCCGACAAGCTGGAGGCCCTGGCCGGCGAGCTGCGGGCCGCCGGCGCCGAGGCCATGCCGCTGCCCCTGGACCTGGCCTCGCCCGAGACCGTCGAGGAGCGGCTGGCCAGCCTGCCCGAGCCCTTCGCGGCGGTCGACGTGCTGATCAACAACGCCGGCATCACCCAGGACAAGCTGCTGGCGAGGATGGACCTCGAGACCTGGCAGCGGGTGCTGTCGATCAACCTCACCGGTGCCTTCGCCGTCACCCGCGCGGTCTGCAGGGGGATGATGCGCCGCCGCTGGGGGCGGATCATCTCGGTGTCGTCGGTCGTCGGCCTGATGGGCAACGTCGGGCAGGCCAACTACGCCGCCGCCAAGGCGGGTCTGATCGGCTTCTCGAAGTCGCTCGCCCGCGAGCTGGCGAGCCGCGGCATCACCGTCAACGTCATCGCTCCCGGCTACATCGCCACCGCCATGACCGCGGATCTGGGCGAAGAGACCAAGAAGGGGCTCGAGAAAGCCATCGCGCTGCGCCGACTGGGCGCCGGCGACGACGTCGCCTGGGCCGCCGTCTATCTGGCCAGCGCCGAAGCCGGTTATGTCACCGGCCACGTGCTCAACGTCTCCGGGGGTCTCTACATCTAGTGCAGTGTCTCCAACTTGCCTTACCGTCTGGACGGCTATCGACGCCGCTGGCGGCGTTGCGCTTCCTCGACATAGGCTCGGCTATGCCTTCCTCAGCGCGCCTTGCCAGCGACGCCGCTAGCTCGCCCAGGCGGCAAGGCAAGTCGGAGACAATACACTAGACCGACCGGGGGTGCGCGTGGACTCGCCCCCGAGCTTTGTGCTACAAACTCGGGGCCGGATCCCGCTCGGCATCCCGGAAACAGGAGGAACCGTCCCATGTCCGTTCAAGAGAAGGTCAAGAGCATCATCGTAGAGCAGCTCGGCGTCAGCGCCGACGAAGTCACCGACAAAGCCAGCTTCACGGACGATCTGGGGGGCGACTCGCTGGACATCGTCGAGCTGGTCATGGCCTTCGAGGAAGAGTTCGACATCGAGATCCCGGATGAGGAGGCGGAGAAGATCGGCACCGTCGCCGACGCCATCGCCTACATCGAGGCCGCGGCTGCCAAGGGCGACTGAAGGTAGCCGCTGCAGACCGAGCCAGGACAGGTGATCGCGTGAACGGCCGGGAACGTCGCCGGGTCGTCATAACCGGCGTGGGCCTTCTCTCGCCCCTCGGGGTCGGCACGGAGCCGACCTGGAGGGGTCTGCTCGAGGGCCGCAGCGGTGTCGGCCCGATCACCCGCTTCGACGTCAGCGACTACCCCTGCCGTATCGCCGCCGAGGTGGAGGGGTTCGACCCGGCCGACTACTTCGAGCGCAAGGAGATCAAGAAGGTCGATCTCTTCGCCCACTACGGCGTCGCCGCTTGTCAAATGGCGCTCGAGGACTCGGGCTTTCTCGACAGCCCCTACAACGGCGACCGGGTCGGGGCGATCGTCGGCGCCGGCATGGGCGGCCTGCCGCTGATCGAGCGCACCCACCAGCTGCTGCTCGAGCGCGGGCCGGGGCGGATCTCGCCGTTCTTCATTCCCGGGCTGATCATCAACATGATCGCCGGCCTGCTGTCGATCCGTTACGGCTTCCGCGGGCCCAACTCGTCGCCGGTGACCGCCTGCACCTCGGGGCTGCACGCGGTCGGCGATGCCTTTCGCCAGATCCAGCGGGGCTACGCCGACGCCATGATCGCCGGCGGCGCCGAGGGGATCATCGCGCCACTCGCGGTGGGCGGCTTCTGCGCCATGAAGGCGCTGTCGCTGCGCAACGACGAGCCCGAGAAGGCCTCGCGGCCCTGGGACCGCGACCGCGACGGCTTCGTCATCGGCGAGGGCGCCGGCATCGTGGTGCTCGAGGAGCGGCGGGCGGCGCTCGAGCGCGGCGCCACGGTCTACGCCGAGATCGTCGGCTACGGCATGAGCGCCGACGCGCACCACATCTCGGCGCCCCATCCCGAGGGCGCCGGCGCCGAGCTGGTGATGAACAGCGCTCTGGCGGACGCCGGCATCGATCGCGAGCTGATCGGCTATGTCAACGCTCACGGCACCTCGACGCCGCTGGGCGACGAGGCGGAGGTGAAGGCGATCAAGCGGGTCTTCGGCGACCACGCCTACAAGCTGGCCGTCTCTTCCACCAAGTCGTCGACCGGCCATCTGCTGGGCGCCGCCGGCGGGCTCGAAGCGGGCATCCTGGCCCTGGCGCTGCGCCACCAGATCCTGCCGCCGACCCTCAACCTCGACAACCCGAGCGAGGGCTGCGACCTCGACTTCGTGCCGCACGTGGCGCGGCCGACCGAGCTGCGCTACGCCCTGACCAACTCCTTCGGCTTCGGCGGCACCAACGGCGCGCTGATCATGGCCGCGCCGGGGACGTCGTAGGGCTCAGAGCGGGCGCAGGTCCAGCTTGTCGAAATCCGGGATCCCCAGCGGGTCCGGTTGGAAGTTGCGCACGCCGAACGAGTGGACGTAGGCCAGCGCGCCGGTGATCAGGGGGAGCAGGGGCATCTCCTCGGCGACCAGCTGGAGGATCTCCTGCTGGCTCGGCCCGCCCGGCTCGGTGCGCATGTGCCGCAACAGGCTCGTCCACTCGCGGCTCGCGCCAGCGGGCGAGATTGGCGTGGAAGGAGATCTGGCCCGGGCTGGGGATCGCCTCGGCCGACAGGCAGGACTCGAGGAAGTCACCGGGGTCGAGGGTGTCGGCGATCCAGCCGGTCAGCGCCAGGTCGTAGTCGCCCCGGGTGACCCGCCGGAAGTAGTCCTCGCTGTCGCGCGTCGTCTCGATGCGGACCTCGAGCCCCAGCTTGCCGAACTGGCCGGTGATGTAGCGCGCCACCGCCTGCGGTTGCGACAAGTAGGGTCGGGCGCCGAACATCACCATCATGCGCAGCGGCGGCAGGTCGTCGAGCTGCCTGGCGGCGAGCCGCGAACCGGCCTCGGCGAGATCGAACCTCACGCCGTCGCGCCAGTCGCTCATCATCGGCGGTAGCAGCCCGTTGGCGGTGATCGCCAGCGGATTCGTCGGGTAACAGAGACTGGCCACCTCGACCCGATCGATCGCAGCCGCGATCGCCCGGCGCACGTTGGGGTCGCCGAGCGGGGGGTGCTCGGTGTTGAAGTAGAGGATGGCGGTCGAGTTGGCCGGGGCGAACTGCTTGCGCACGCCGCTCATGCCGCTGATGTCCTCGCGATGCAGGACGTTGGTGAAGTCCACCTCGCCGCGCTCGAACGCCTGCAGCAGGGCGGTCGCCCGCCCGTCGGCGTCGGGTGGGAAGCAGATGAAGTCGAGCTCGTCGATCGCCGGCGCCCCGCGGTGGTTCGGGTTCCGCACCAGCCGCATCCGCTCGGGGGTCGAGCCGGGCGCCGCCAGATAGGGGCCGGTGCCGAGCAGTCGGCCGCCGCTTTCGTGCGCGATGCCGCAGTACGGCGCCGCCAGGGCCAGCTCGAAGCTGGCGTTGGGCCGGCGCAGGTGGAAGACCACCCGATCGCCGCGCGCCTCGGCGCGCGCCAGGGAGTTGAAGTGGCTGACCCGTTCGAGCGAGCGGCAGAGAATCGGCGCCGACAGGGAAGTGCCGTCGGAGAAACGGATGTCCTCCCGCACGGCGGCCGAGAAGACCGTCTGGTCCGCCGACTCCGGCTGGAGGCTCTCCTGGAAGAGGATCGGCACGGCCGGCTGGCCGCGGTCGGGAGCCACAAACGGCCGCTCGAAGATCTGCGAGACGACCATCAGGCTGACGAAATCCTGGGCGCGGCTCGGGTCGAGGTTGTGGACTCCCGAGATCAACCCGATGCGCAGGATCTTGGCTGGGGTGGCTGGCGAGTTGGAGTTCGTCACGGTGGCCTCCTGGCCTTTCGCGGCACCTGGTCCGAACGATTGTCGCCCATCGGGCGATGGTTCGTCACCCCGCCGCCCGCGCCGCTGCGCGGGCGACGGGTGATCCAGCACCCTTCCGAGCCGTGGATGACCACGTTTCGCGCTGCCAGCGCCAGGGGCCCGGCGTCTTGATCATCTCCCCGCCAGCCGGACGCCCCGGGCGGCGGCGGACAGCTCGATGTCCTGGGGCAGGTGACGGCCCTCGAGCCAGACGATGCGCTGCTGCCTCAACATGTTCTTGAGCTCGGCAAGCGCCTCGGAGAAGCGTTTCGGCACCTTGCGGTCCTGCGGCCGCGGGCCGACATTGCGCGCCTCGGCCCACTCCATGGCGTTCGCTTCGCCGCCGAAGATCCAGACGGCGAGCGGTACGTGGAGCTGTCGCAGGTAGCTGCGGACGGCTTCGGCGCTGAACTGGCTGCGGTCGCCCGAAGCGTCGCCCAGCAGCGCGACGACGGCGCGCCGCCGGTGGCTGCCGTGCGCGGCCATGCCGGCGACCGCCACCGCGTCGCCGAAGTACATCGGAAAGCCCATCTCCGTCGGCAGCTGGCTGATCCGCAGGAAGCCTCCGTCCTGAGCGCCGTAGGTGGGCGAATGCGGGAACATCTCGGGTCGCAGATCGTCGCCGGGCAGCGGCGCCGCGCCCGGCGCCAGAAAGCGAAGATGGACGCCGGTGCCGAGCCGCGCGAAGCCGCGCAGCGGGTCCGGGTCCGGCCGTTGGATGGGTGCGGCGGTTGGGTCGGGCCCCCCTCGGTCCGGGCTTGGGGCCAGCCCCACGGCGAGTTCGCCCAGACGCTCGAGATGGGTCTGCACGCTGGGATCGCGCACGAAGATGACCTCCGCCGGCCCCCGTTCGACGCCGTGGACCGCCAGCCGCGAGCCCTTCTTGTGGAACCAGTCCTTCATTCTCTCCACCGGCGGCAGCGTGGCTCCTTTGTTCAGGATGACCGCGACCGACGTCAGCTCGGTGCGGACGTCTTCGCCCAGGGCACCGCCGAACGACGCTTCGAGACGCGATACCTGATCCTCGCGAAAGGTCAGCGTGGCGCTGACGAAGTGGATCCTTGCAGGATCGAAGCGTGGTAGCGGGACGCGACGCGGGTCCTCGACCCGCAGCGGTTCGCCGTCGAACAGCACCTCGACCGTGCGCGGCCGTCGGGTGCCGATGGACTCCCACGACAGGCGCAGGGCCACGGGCTTGCCTCCGTCGCCAGCCTCGAGGCTCATCGACGCCGCCGAGTGGGAGACGGCCATATTGACCCACCGCGTCGCGCGGTCGATCTCCTCGCCCCGTGCGTCGAGGGCGATGGCGAGCAGCTCGTGCGGCCTCGGATCGGGGCCAAAGTCGCACTCGAACGTCCAGGGCGGCCGCGACAGCCTGGTCAGCGGGGCGCCGTCGAGTCGCACTTCAATCGCCGCGACCGCTTCGGCTGCCGCGAGCTCGACCCCATGGACTCCGGTGAACAGGCCGAGCAGGAGGCTCAAGAACTCGACCATTGGCTGGACTCAGCGGGTCCCGTCGCCGCGTTTGTCGGCGAGCTCGTCGAGCCCGGCCGGCCTGGCGCCGGCCGCCTCGGCGGCGAGCTCGACCCGGTCTGGCAGGTGCTTGCCGCCCAGCAGGACGATGCGCTGGCGGTCGAGTCGCCGGCGCAACTCGGCGGCCGCCTCGTCGAGGCGATCGAAAGCCTCGCGAACGTCACCCGAGCGTGCCCTTCGGCTCCGGCCGGTCCTCTCCAGGCCGACGAACCGAGCTTCGCCCCAGGCGGTCGTCGTAACGGCCCGGGAGAACGCCCAGACGAACAACGGCACCCGTAGGGCGCGCAGGTAGTCGCGAACCGCGGCGGCGCCGTACAGGCTTCGGTCGCCGGTCTCGCCATCGAGCAGCAGAACGACGGCGCGCCGCCTGCCGGTTGCGTGGGCCTCGCGGCCAGCGACCGCCACCGCGTCGGCGAGCCTGAGGTCGAAACCGATCGGGCGCACCTTCCTGGCCAGCCAGAGGAGGCCGACGTCCGCGACGCCCGCCGAGGACGCGAACAGATGGCGGCTTGAATCGCTGCGCGAGACCGGCGCCGCCAGCGGCGAGATGAAGCGCACCGCGGTTGCGTCGCCGAGGCCGGCGGCTCTCCGGTAGGCCTGCCAGAAGCGACCGATCCGGATTCTCTCGGGGGCGCCGGCCGGCACGTCCGACAACTCGAGCGCGGCGCGCTGGAACTCCTCCGACGGCAGGCGCAGCAGCTCCGGGCTCCAGACCGGCGATTCGCCCCGCGCCGGCCTCGCCCGCAGGCCGATGCGATCGAGCTCATGGGCCAGGAAGGCCCGCGCCAGCTCCTCCAGGCCGGGCGCCGCGCCCGGGTGCCGCACCACCACCACCTCGGCGGGGCCGGCGCGGACGGCGCTCACCGGCAGTGGCTTGCCCTCGGCGAGAAACCACGATTGCATCTCGGCGGCCGCCGGAATCGCGCCGTCGGCGAAGCTCAGCGGCAACGGCGTCAGCCCGCCCGGTGGCGCCCGGGCTTCGATCTCCACTCGCGGCAGGTCGAAGTTGATCCAGCGCCGCGAGCGGGCCAGCTCCCGGCCGGCCTCGTCGCGGGCGAGGGCGAGGAGCTCGTGTGGCGCCAGGCCCTGGCCGAGGCTGATCTCGAAGCGCCAGGGCGGCGAAGTGCGCCGTTCGACGAGCTCGCCGTCCAGCCGGATCTCCACCGCGGCCACCGCCGGGCCGACTGCCAGCTCAACGACCTGCGGCCCGCTGACCAGCCCCAGGAATAGCGTGACGATCTCGATCACGTCCGCCCAATGCTACGACGTCGGTGCGGGCTCGGATCGAGTCGCCGGCGGTCGCGGTCCCCGGCGGTCGCGGTCCCCGGCGGCGCTGCGGCGCCGAAGCCCAGGGCGTCCTTGCCCGGCTCTCACTACGGGGCGTCGCGTGAGGGACCGAGGAGGCGCTCGAAGAACTCCGTCATCCGCTCGTAGAAGTGCCGCGACGAGATGCCCCGGAAGCCGTGCTTCTGGCCCGGGTAGAGCGCCATCTCGACCGGCGCGCCGGCCTTGACCAGCTCGTCGATCAGCCCCAGGGTGTTCTGCGGGTGGACGTTGTCGTCGCCGGTGCCGTGGACGAGCAGCAGCGGCGTGGCGAGCTTGGCGGCGTGCGTGCGCGCCGAGGAGTCGCGGTAGCCGTCCGGGTTGTCCTTCGGGTGGTCGAGGTAGCGCTCGGTCCAGATGGTGTCGTAGAGCCGCCAGTCGGTGACCGGGGCGCCGGACATGGCGGCGGCCCAGGTGCCGGGGCTGGCGAGGATCGAATACAGCGTGTTGGCGCCGCCGCCCGACCAGCCCCACAGGCCGATGCGGTCCGGGTCGATGGTGCCCAGGCTCTCGAGGTAGGCGACCCCGGCGAGCTGCGCCGCCAGGTTGACCTCGCCAAAGCGGCGGTGGAGGCGGTCCTCGCCGTGCTTGCCGAAGTAGTTGGAGCCCGGGTTGTCGACCATCAGCACGGCGTAGCCACGCTGGGCCATCATCTTGTGCCACAGGCCGCGGCCGCGGGCGGTCCAGCGGTTGGCCACGACCTGCGAAGCGGGGCCGCCGTAGTGGTACATGATCGCCGGCGCCTTGCCTTCGCCGCCGGCGCCGGCGGGCTGGAGCATCGCCGCCGGCAGCTTGCCGCCGTCGCCGTCGTCGATCTCGAAGAACCGCCACGCGGGCAGCGCCTCCGGGTCGTAGGGCGGCGGCTCACCGGGGAGCTCGGCGATGGGCTTGCCGTCGGCGTCCACGACCATCCGGCGGGTCGGCTGGTCGGCGTGGCTCCAGCTGTGGACCCGGTAACCGGTGGCTTCGGCCACCGCGGCCGAGTGCCAGCCCTCAGCGGAGGAGGTCACCTCGGGTGGGCCGCCGTCGAGCCGGCCGCGGAACAGGAGGCGGTCCTTGGCCCCCAGGCCCTCACCCCGGTAGGCCGTGTAGACGAAGGTGCCGGCCTCCTCGTCGATCCCGTCGAGCGAGGTCAGCGCCCAGCCCTCCGGGGTCAGTGCCGCGAGCTCGGCGCCCTGGGCGTCGTGCAGGTAGAGCCGCCGCCAGCCGCTCTTCTCGGAGCTCCAGAGGAAGCGCCCGTCGGCCAGGAACCGCAGGTCCTGGTGGAGATTGACCCAGGTGGGCCAGGTCTCGCGGTGGAGCAGGGCGCAGGAGCCGTCGACCGGGCTGCACGAGAGCAGCTCGAGGGTGTCCTGCTCGCGGTTGAGCCGCTGCACCGCGACCCGCTCGCCCGAGGGCAGCCAGTCGACCCGGGCCAGGTAGTCGTCGGGCTCGTGGCGGGTATCGAGCCAGACGGTCTCGCCGCCGCCGGCGGGGATGACGCCGACGCTGACGATCGGGTTGGCGGTGCCGGCCTTGGGGTACTTCTGCCGCTCGACGGTGGGGTAGGGCACGGCGGTGTAGTCCACCAGCGGGTAGCTGGCCACCGGCTCCTCGACGAATCGGTAGTAGGCGATCCGGTCGCCGCGGGGCGAGAACCAGTGGCCGGTCGAGTCGCGGCCCCAGATCTCCTCCCAGTAGACCCAGTCGGTGACGCCGTTGAGGATCTCGTTCTCGACGCCGTCGTCGGTCAGGGCGGTCTCCTCGCCGCTGGCGAGGTCGAGGGCCCAGAGGTCGAAGTCGCGGATGAAGGCGACGCGCGAGCCGTCGGGGGAGAACTTGGGATCGGTCTCCTCCGCGCTGGTGTCGGTCAGCCGCCGGGGGGCCTCGCCGCCCGGCTCGAGGAGGTAGAGGTCGCCGCGCGACTCGAGCAGCAGGCTGTCGCCGGCGGGCGAGAAGTGAAAGGCGGCCAGCTCGAGGCCGCCGTCGCCGCCCTCGCGGGCGACGGCCCGCCGCTCGCCGGTGGCCGCGTCGAGCCGCCACAGCCCTTTGCCCTCGCCGTCGTCCCAGAGATACGCCAGGGTCCGGCCGTCCGGCGACCAGGTCAGCGCTTCGGGCGCCCGGCCGTCGGCGCCGTCGCCGAAGATGAGGTCGAAGGTGAGCGCGTTCTCGTCACCGGCGGGCGCGCCGGCGGCCGCCAGGGCGGCGGGCAGCGGCAGCAGCAGGAGCAGGGGGAGCAGCCGCAGGATGGGCGGCAGCGCGGTGAGGGGCGGCGCGGCGAGCGGGCGGGCGGGGCGCGGGAGTCTCATGGGCTTCTCTCCGGTCGTCGGTTCCGGGTTTGGTTGGCGGGCGGCGGGCGCCCGGTTGCGGCGGCGGCGCGATCAGTTCGAGGGCTGGTCGGCCTCGCCGGCCTCGCCCGCCGCGCCGCGGGTCGTTCGTGCCACCAGCTCGGCCAGGTCGTAGGTCTCCTGGACGCTGGCGTCGAGCATCATCTTGCACTCCGGGCAGCCGGTGATCAGGACGTCGGCGCCGGAGTCGGCGATCTCGCGCTTGCGCTCCTGATCGACCCGCTTCTCCTCCTCGTGGGTGCGGGTGAAGCCGCCGCCGCCGCCGCCGCAGCAGAACGACCGCTCGCGCCGGCGGGAGAGCTCGATCAGGTCGAATCCGGCCTGCTGGATGATCTCGCGCGGCGCGTCGTAGACGCCCTCGAAGCGGCCCAGGTAGCACGGGTCGTGGAAGGTCAGCTTGCGGCCCTCGCCGGTCTGCCGTTGCCGCCGTTCGGGGTCGGCGTCAGCCGCCCGTCGCGGATCAGTTGGACCAGCAGCTCGGAGTGGTGCACGGTCTCGACCGCGAACTCGTCGTCGAGGGTGGGGTACTCGCGGCGGATGGTGTGGAAGCAGTGCGGGCAACCGGTGATCAGCTTGGCGACCTTCTTCTCCTTCATCGCCGCCATGTTCTCCCCCGCCAGGGTCTGGAACTGGAGCTCCTCGCCCTGGCGGCGCGAGTGGTGGCCGCTGCACGACTCGCTCTCGAGCACGCCGTAGCTGACCCCGGCGCGGTCGAGCACCTCGACCAGCCCGGCGAGGCTGCTCCTGGCGTCGGCGTTGTAGGTCCAGACGCAGCCCAGCCAGAGCAGGTACTCGTGCTCGCCCTCGCGGTAGAGCGGGATGCCGAGCTCTTCGATCAGCTTGGCGCGCTTCGCGGCCGGCTCGGAAAAGGGGTTGCCGGTGCGCTCGACGGCCTGCAGGAAGTCGGCTGCCACCATTCCCTTGCCGGTGGCCAGCGCCTGCGCCCGCTTGGCGCCGGTCAGCAGCTGCAGGTGCTCGATGCCGACCGGGCAGATGTTCTCGCAGGCGCCGCAGGTGGTGCACTGGCCCAGCGCGGTCTCCGAGATCACCGAGCCGATCACCGGGCCGTCGCTGCCCAGCGCCGCCCGGCCGGCCAGGATGAAGCCGCGCGGGTCGAGCTCCTGGTCGCAGTTGTTGGCCGGGCACTGCTCGGTGCACCGCTTGCACTCGACGCAGGTGAGGAAGTCCATGCGCATCTTCCACGGCACGTGGCCCATCGACTCGAGCCCCAGGGCGACCTCGTCCTCGGACTCCTCGAGGGCCTCGAGGTCGAGGTCGAGCGGCAGCAGGTCGCCCAGCCGGTGGGTGCGGAAGAAGATGTCCACCGGCGCCATCAGGATGTGGAAGTGCTTCGAGCGCAGGATCAGCGGTGGGAAGGCCAGGATCAGCCCGGCGTGCAGCCACCAGTTGGCCTTCTCGAACCGCGGCGCCTCGGCGATGCCGTAGATGTAGGTCAGCATCAGCACCAGGATCATCAGCGCCACCAGGCCCGAGCTGTAGGAGGTGGGGTCGGGCGAGATCCTGGGCATGGCGAAGCGGCGGAACGCCAGGCCGACGATGCCCAGCGAGACCACCACCGCGACACCGGCGAGAAAGAGCTTGAACCCGCCGAGCCAGGGGCCCAGCAGGGTCGCCAGCAGCGGCACGTCGAACGGCTCGAGGAAGTGATCGGTGGTCTCGAGGGCGAAGCAGAGGAAGCCCAGGAAGACGGCCGCGTGCATCGCCCCGGCGATCTTCCGCCCGCCGATCACCCGGGTCTGGAGCAGCACCTCCTTTACCGCCACCGCCAGCCGCCGGCCGATCCGGTCGGTGCGCACCCGGTCCGTCGGGCCGGCGAGAATGTGACGGATCTTGGGCCGCAGGTCGCGGAAGAAGATCACTGCTACAACTGCTGCCAGGACGATCAGCAGCACCCGGTCGGCGGTCGTGAAGGTCAGCATGGCGGGTTCCTCCAACCCGCCGATCGTACCATCCGGGAAGCGGCCTGATAGGCTCGC
The DNA here is from genome assembly GCA_963781065.1 of Thermoanaerobaculia bacterium. Taxonomy (GTDB): domain Bacteria; phylum Acidobacteriota; class Thermoanaerobaculia; order Multivoradales; family JAHEKO01; genus CALZJC01. The sequence continues at coordinate 136,816 of CAWAET010000008.1, forward strand.
GCGCCCGGCGCAACACCGCTTCGACACCCCCGTGCCTGCCTCCGCCAGCCTCGTCGCAACCGTCACCGAGGAGCCCTCGGAGGCGCTGCTCGCCAGCGTCGCGGGGCGGGCGTCGATCCTCGAGGTGCGCGCCGACCTGGCCGGCGACCTCGACCCCGGCGCCCTGCGCCGGCGGTTCCCGGGCGAGCTGCTCTACACGCTGAGAAGCGCGGCGGAGGGCGGCGGCGGGCCGGACGACCGCGAAGAGCGTCGCCGGCGGATCGCCGCGGCGGCGGCCGGCTACGACCTGGTCGACCTCGAGGTGCGGGACCTGCGCGGCGCCGTTGAGGCGGTGCCGCCGGCCAAGCGGCTGCTCTCCTGGCACGGCCGGGCGGCGGAGGCCTCGGACCTGCGCGCCGTCTACGAGCGCCTCGCCGCCGTCGAGTCGAGCTACGTCAAGCTGGTGCCGACGGCGGCCTCGCCAGGGCAGGCGCTGCTGCCGCTCGAACTGCTGCGCGATCTTGGCCGCGACGACGTGGTCGCCTTCGCCGGCGGCGCGGCGGGAGCCTGGACGCGGCTGCTGGCGCCGCGGCTGGGCGCGCCGCTGATCTATACCGCCGCCGGCGAGGTTCCCGCGGCGGCCGGCCAGCCGCGGCTCGATCGGCTGTGCGAGGACTACGGCCTGTCTGCCGAGGAGGATTCGCGGACGGGCTGGGGCGGCGGGCTGTTCGGCATCGTCGGCGGGCGGGTGGCGGACAGCCTGTCGCCGCGGCTGCACAACGGCTTCTACCGGCGGCTGGGCCTGGACTGCCTGTACGTGGCCTTCGAGGTCGAGCGCTTCGGCGACTTCTGGCTCGAGCTGGTCGAGGGGGGCGGCCTCGCCGAGCTCGGCTTCGACCTGCGCGGCCTGACCGTCACCGCGCCGCACAAGGAGATCGCCCTGGCGGTGGCGGGCGCCGCCAGCCCGCTGGCCGAGCACCTGGGGAGCGCCAACACCCTGGTGCTGCACGACGGTGTCTGGGAGGCCGAAAGCACCGACCCGGACGGAGTCGTCGGGCCGCTCGAGAAGCGGGGGTTGAAGATCGCCGGCCGGCGAGCGGCGGTGATCGGCGCCGGCGGCGCCGGCCGGGCGGCCGCCTTTGCGTTGAAGAGAAGCGGCGCCGAGGTGGCCCTGGTCAACCGCTCCCCCGAGCGCGGCATCCGCTCGGCGCGGCGGTTGAAAGTCGCCTTTGTGGCGCTGGATTCGTTCAATCCGGCCGCGTTCGATCTGGTGGTCAACGCCACGCCGCTCGGTGGCGCCGAGGGCGACCAGCTGGCCTTCGACCCCGGCCGGCTGGCCCCGGGCGCGGTGGTTGTCGACATGGTCTATCGCCGGCAAGAGCCGACGCCGCTGGTCGCCGCGGCCCGGGCGCGCGGCCTCGACGCCGTCGACGGCCGCGAGGTGCTGCTGCACCAGGCGCCGGCGCAGTTCGAGGCGATGACCGGGCGGCCGATGCCGCTGGACGAGGCCGCCGAGGTGCTGGGGATCGGGCCCGGCGGGGCGGCCGGATGATCGCGCGGCGCGCCGTTCCCCACACGCGGCGGTTCCTGGCCGACACGCTGACCCCGCTGGGGGTCTATCAGCGACTGTCGCGGCTGTCGCCCTGGCGGTTCCTGTTCGAGAGCGTCACCGGCGGCGAGCAGGTGTCGCGCTACAGCTTTCTCGGCGCCGCGCCGCGGGCGGTCTACCGGCTCTACGCCGACCGGCTCGAGGAGGAGGACGCCGACGGCCGGCGATCGCTGCCGGGCCCGCCGCTCGAGGCGCTCGCCCGACTGACCGCCGGCATCCGCGCCGAGCCCGGGCCGCTGCCGTTCACCGGCGGCTTTGTCGGCTACTTCGGCTACGACCTGGTGCGGCTGGTGGAGCGGCTGCCCGACCGGCCGCCCGATCCCTTCGGTCTGCCGCTGGCCCGGCTGGCCCGCTTCGACCGCATCGTCGTCTTCGACCACGCCCACCAGCGGCTGCTGGCGGTGGCCAACGAGATCGAGGGCGCAGGTCAGCCGCGAGCAGGCCGAGGCGGGGCTGGACGAGCTGGCGGTGCTGCTCGAGGGCGCCGGCGAGAGCGGCGCCGTGGCCCTCGGCGACGACCGGCCGGCGCCGGTCGCCGCCGAGCCGCTCGATCGAGGGCGCCGACTACCGCGCCGCCGTGCGGCAAGCGAAGGAGTAGATCACCGCCGGCGACATCTTCCAGGCGGTGCTGGCGCGGCGCTGGCGGCAGCGGGCCGAGGTCGAGCCGCTGGCCCTCTACCGGGCTCTGCGGGTGATCAACCCGAGCCCCTACATGGTGCTGCTCGAGGGCCCGGAGGCGTCGCTGGTGGGCGCCTCGCCGGAGATGCTGGTGCGGGTCACCGCCGGCCGGCTCGAGACCCGGCCGATCGCCGGCACCCGGCCGCGCGGCGCCGACGCCGGCGGAGGACCAGCGGCTGGCCGCGGAGCTGCTGGCCGATCCCAAGGAGCGGGCCGAGCACGTGATGCTGGTCGACCTGGGCCGCAACGACCTGGGCCGGGTGGCGCGGCCGGGCAGCGTCGCGGGTCTCGAGCTTCATGGAGATCGAGCGCTACAGCCACGTCATGCACATCGTCTCGAACGTCGAGGCCGAGCTCGACCGAGGACCGGACGGCGCTCGACGCGCTGCTCGCCTGCTTTCCCGCCGGCACCGTCTCCGGCGCGCCCAAGATCCGCGCCATGGAGATCATCGACGAGCTCGAGCCCGAGGCCCGCGGCCCCTACGCCGGCGCGGTCGGCTATCTGTCGTTCACCGGCGACCTCGACACCTGCATCACCATCCGCACCCTGGTGGTCCGCGACGGCGAGATCTCGGTCACCGCCGGCGCCGGCATCGTCGCCGACTCCGATCCCGCGGCCGAGGAGCGGGAGACCGAGAACAAGGCGGCGGCGCTGCTGGCGGCGGTCGACGCTGGCGCGCGCGGCTGCGACTGGAGGACGCGAGCCCATGATCCTGGTGATCGACAACTACGACTCCTTCACCTACAACCTGGTGCAGCTGTTCCTCGGCCGCGGGCGTCGAGGTCGAGGTGGTGCGCAACGACGCCGACGACGTCGCGGGGCTGCTCGGCGCGGGCGCCGTCGGGCATCGTGCTCTCGCCGGGCCCGGGCCGGCCGGAGGACGCCGGCGTCTGTCTCGGCGCTGCTGGCGGCGCAGCCGGAGGTGCCGCTGCTCGGCGTCTGTCTCGGCCACCAGGCCCTGGGCGCTGGCCTACGGCGGCGTCGTCGAGGGCGCGGCGCAGCTGATGCACGGCAAGACCTCGCGCGTCCGCCACCGCGGGCTGGGCATCTTCGCCGGGCTGCCCAACCCGTTCGAGGCCACCCGCTACCACAGCCTCGAGGTGCGCCAGGAGGACCTGCCGGCGGCGCTCGAGCCGATCGCCTGGAGCGACGACGGCGCGCTGATGGCGATGCGCCACCGCGCGCCGGCCCTACTGGGGCGTCCAGTTCCACCCCGAGTCGATCCTCACCGCCGACGGGCCCCAGCTGATCGACAACTTCCTGGCTCTCTGCGGCGAGCTTGCGGCGGTGGCGGCTGCCGACCAGACGCGAGCGGTTCGTCGTGTCTGATCCCCGCGATGCCCTGCGGCGGGTGATCTCGGGCGCCGACCTGGGGCGGGCCGAGGTGGAGGAGCTGTTCGGCGCCCTGATGGACGGCGGGCTCGAGCCGCCGGTGCAGGCGGCGCTGCTGGCGGCGCTGGCCACCAAGGGCGAGACCGTCGACGAGATCGCCGGCGCCGCCGCCGCCATGCGCCGGCGCGCCCTGCCGGTGGCCCACCGGCGGCCCGGGGCGGTCGACACCTGCGGCACCGGCGGCGACGGCAAGGGGACCTTCAACATCTCCACCGCGGCGGCGCTCGTGGCGGCGGCGGCGGGGGCGCCGGTGGCCAAGCACGGCAACCGCTCGGTGTCCAGCCGCTCGGGCAGCGCCGACGTGCTCGAGGCGCTGGGGGTCGAGGTGCAGCAGTCGCCGGAGCGCGCCGCGGCGGCGCTCGACGAGATCGGCATCGCCTTCCTCTTCGCCCCCGGCTACCACCCGGCGATGAAGCAGGTGATGCCGGTGCGCCGGGCGCTCGGGGTGCGGACCCTGTTCAACGTCCTCGGTCCCCTGACCAACCCGGCGGGGGCGCGGCGCCAGCTGCTGGGGGTCTACGCGCCGCACCTGGTCGAGCCGCTGGCGGCGGTGCTGGCCGAGCTCGGCAGCGACCACGCCCTGGTGGTGCACGGCGCCGACGGCCTCGACGAGATCACCCTGACCGGGCCGACGCGGATGGCGGAGCTGCGCCATGGCCGGGTCACCACGCGCACCCTGGAGCCGGAGGAGTTGGGCTTCGAACGGGTGCCGGCGGCGGCCCTGGCCGGCGGCGGCCCGGCGGACAACGCGGCGGCGCTCGAGCGGCTGCTGGCGGGGGAGGGCGGCCCGCTGGCCGAGGTGACGGTGCTCAACGCCGGCGCCGCGATCTACGTCGCTGGCCTGGCGGAGGACCTTGGCGGCGGCGTCGAGCGGGCGCGGCGGGCGCTCGACTCGGGCGCCGCCGCGGCCAAGCTGGAGGAGCTGCGCCGGTTCTCCGGGGGAGCGGGGGGAGCCGGGTGAGCGGCCCGGCCGACATTCTGCTGCGGATCGTCGCCGACCGCCGGGCGCGGCTGGCCGGCGAGGGCGAGCCGATGCTGCCACCCGCGGGAGCCGCCGCGAGGACGCCGCTGGCTCCGGGTGACAACGCATTCCTGGGCGCGCTGGCGCTGCGCCGCGGCAGCGCGGTGATCGCCGAGATCAAGATGGGCTCGCCGCGGCTCGGCTCGCTCGCCGGACGGATCGACCCCGAGGCGCAGGCACGGCTGTACGCGGCGAGCGGCGCCGCGGCTCTGTCGGTGGTAGTGGAGCCGGACCACTTCGGCGGTAGCTACGAGTTGCTGGCCCGCTGCCGTGAAGCGTCGGGGCTGCCGGCGCTGGCCAAGGACTTCCTGGTCAGCCCGCGGCAGCTCGAATGGGCCCGGGCGGCCGGCGCCGATGCGGTGCTGCTGATCGCCGCCCTGTACGAGGCCGACGAGCTGCTCGGCTGGGCGGCGGCGGCCCGCCGCTCGGGGTTGGCGCCGCTGATCGAGACCCACGGCGAGGCCGACCTGGCCAAGCTGGCGGGCGGCGGCTGGGAGCTTGTGGGAGTCAACAACCGCGACCTGCGCACGTTCCAGGTAGACATCGAGGCCTCGATATCGGCGGTCGAGCGGCTGCCCGCCGGCGCCCTCAAGGTGGCCGAGAGCGGCATCTCCAGCCATGCCGAGGTGGCGCGGCTGGCCGGCGCCGGCTTCGACGGCTTCCTGATCGGCGAGGCGCTGCTGCTGGCCGACGACCCGGGGGCGAAGCTGCGGGGCCTGATCGCCGGCGGCAGCCGGGACGGCTGAGGGGTCGTGGTGGCGGGCCGACACGAGATGCCGGACCAGGGTCGTCCGCGGGTCAAGATCTGCGGCGTCACCCGGGTGGCGGACGCCGAGCTGGCGGTCGAGCTGGGCGCCGACTTTCTCGGCCTCAACTTCTACCCGGCGAGCCCGCGCTGCCTGGATCTCGACGCGGCCGGCCGCATCGCCGCCGCGGTGGGCGGCCGGGTGCGGCTGGTCGCGGTGACGGTCAACGCCGAGCCGGGCCGGATCGAGGAGATCCTGCCGCTGGTCGATCTGGTCCAGTTTCACGGCGAGGAGGGGCCCGAGACGATCCGGCCATGGGCCGAGCGGGCCATCAAGGTGCTGCGGCCCGAGGCCGGCGAGGCCGAGCAGGCGGCCCGCTACCCGGACGTCTGGGGCTTTCTGCTCGAGCCGCGCCGGCCCGGCTACGGCGGCAGCGGCAGGCCGTGGGACTACGCCTCCGCCGTCCGTCCGGTCACCGCGCGCCCGGTCTTCCTGGCCGGCGGCATCACCCCGGACAACGCCCGCGCGGCCGCGGCCGGCGCCTGGGGCATCGACGTCTGCTCGGGCGTCGAGTCGAAGCCCGGGATCAAGGACGCCGGACTGATGCAACGGTTATTCTCGGAGTTGCGAAGGAGCGGGTGAGCCAAGAATGTCTCGAGGGAAGAAAACGCAGCAGGCAAGACCCGGCTACTGGGGCGACTACGGCGGCCGCTACGTGCCCGAGACCCTGGTGGCGCCGCTCGAGGAGCTGACCGCCGCCTTCGACAAGCAGCGTCGCAAGCGCGCCTTCCGCGCCCGGCTCGATGGCCTCCTGCGCGACTACGCCGGCCGGCCGACGCCGCTGTTCCTGGCCGCGCGGCTGAGCGACCAGCTGGGCGGGGCGCGTATCTGGCTCAAGCGCGAGGACCTGCTCCACACCGGCGCCCACAAGATCAACAACGCGCTGGGCCAGGCGCTGCTGGCCGAGTCGATGGGCAAGCGGCGCCTCATCGCCGAGACCGGCGCCGGCCAGCACGGCGTCGCCACCGCCACCGCGGCGGCGCTCCTGGGCCAGTCCTGCACGATCTACATGGGCGAGGAGGACATGCGCGCGCCAGCGCGCCCAACGTCGAGCGCATGCGCCTGCTGGGCGCCGAGGTGGCGCCGGTGGACTCGGGCAGCCGGACCCTGAAGGACGCCATCAACGAGGCGCTGCGCGACTGGGTGACCAACGTCCGCACCACCCACTACGTGCTGGGCTCGGTCCTCGGCCCCGACCCCTACCCGCGCATGGTGCGCGAGTTCCACCAGGTGATCGGCCACGAGGCCAAGCGCCAGCTCAAGAAGGCCACCGGCCGCGCCTGGCCGGACCTGGCGGTGGCCTGCGTCGGCGGCGGCTCGAACGCCATCGGGCTGTTCGGCGCCTTCCTCGACGAGCCGCGCGCGCGGCTCGTCGGGGTCGAGGCGGGCGGCACCGGTTCGGAGCTCGGCCAGCACGCCGCCCGTTTCCTGGGCGCCTCGGTCGGGGTGCTGCACGGCACCCGGACCCTGGTTCTTCAGGACGACGAGGGGCAGGTGGCCGGCACCCACTCGGTCTCGGCCGGTCTCGACTACCCGGCGATCGGCCCCGAGCACGCGCGGCTGGCCGAGCGGGGCCGGGTGGAGTACACCACGGTGAGCGACGACGAGGCGATCGAGGCGTTCCATACCCTGGCCGAGCTCGAGGGCATCCTGCCGGCGCTCGAGAGCGCCCACGCGGTGGCCGAGGCGATCCGCCGGGCGCCGCGCCTCGGCACCGCCAAGGTCGTCCTGGTCAACCTCTCGGGTCGCGGCGACAAGGACCTGGAGTCGGTGCTCGACTACGACGACGCCCGGCGAGGCGCGGCGGCGGACCACGGCGCCGAGCGAGGCCGCAAACAAGAAAGAGACGCGATGAGCGCCATCGCCGCCGCCTTCGATCGCTGCCGGGCCGAGCGCCGGGCCGCCTTCATCCCCTACCTGACCGCCGGCGACCCGGACCTCGCCACCACCCGCCTGCTGCTCGAAGCGCTCACCCTCGGCGGCGCCGACATCATCGAGCTCGGAGTGCCGTTCAGCGACCCGATCGCCGACGGGCCGGTGAACCAGCGGGCGGCGGTGCGGGCGCTGGCGTCGGGCACCACCCTGTCGGGCATCCTCGACCTGGTGGCCGGCAGCCGGGAGCGGCTCGGCGTGCCGGTGGTGCTGTTCACCTACTTCAACCCGATCCTGGCCCGCGGGGTGGACAGCTTCGCCGAGCAGGCCGCCGCCTCGGGCGTCGACGGTGTGCTGTGTGTCGACCTGCCGCCGGAAGAGGCCGGCGAGCTGCGGCCGGCCTTGCTCGAGGCGGGTGTCGACCCGATCTTCCTGCTGGCGCCGACCAGCACCCGGGCGCGCGAGAAGGCGGTGGGCGCGGCCTCGAGCGGCTTCGTCTACTACGTCTCCCGCACCGGCGTCACCGGCACCCGGGAGGAACTGCCGCCCGAGCTCGTGCGCGAGGTCAAGCGGCTGCGGCGCCGGCTCGAGCTGCCGCTGGCGGTGGGCTTCGGCATCTCGACTCCCGAACAGGTGAAGGCGGTGGGGAAGGTGGCCGACGGCGTGGTGGTGGGCAGCGCCCTGGTGCGGATCGTCGAGGAGCGGGGCGGCGAGGCCGACCTCGTCCAAGCGGTCGAGCGCGAAGCGGCGCGGCTGTCGGCGCCGCTGCGCCGGTAGACGTCTGCCCGCAGGCCGAACGTGGCCCGGGCCGGGCTCCGCCTCCGGGTCACCCCGTCGCTCCGCTTTGGATGTTTATGCTCCGCTCTCGGGGTGACCGCTCCGGCTCCACCCTCCAATATCGCTTCCGGGTGGGCCGAGAGAAGCAGGATCCGATTCCTGGGCGGCCGGCGGGACGGTGGGGACGGGTCGGCTCGGTGTCGTGGTTGAATAGGAGCCATGAGCGACGTACAGGTCCACCTGATCGAGGCCGCGGTGCACGGCCGCTACCTGTTGCGCCCGGCGGCGGGCCCTCCGGCCGGCGTCCTGGTCGGCTTTCACGGCTACGGCGAGGGCGCCGCGCCGCATCTCGAGGCGCTGCTCGCCATTCCCGGGATCGAGCGTTGGACCGTCGCCGCCATCCAGGGCCTGCACCCCTTCTACACCCGCACCGGCGAGGTGGTGGCGAGCTGGATGACCAAGCTCGACCGCGAGCAGGCGATCGCCGACAACACGGCCTACGTGCGAGCCGCGGTCGGCGAGATCCTCACCGCCGCGGGCGGCGGCCACCTGCCGCTGGTCTACAGCGGCTTCTCCCAGGGCGTCGCCATGGCCTACCGCGCCGCCGCCGGCGCCGGCCACAGCTGCCACGGCCTCATCGCCCTGGCCGGCGACGTGCCGCCGGAAGTGGCCGAGAGCGACCTCGACAGCTTCCCCCGGGTGCTCATCGGCCGCGGCGCCTCGGACAGCTGGTACAGCGAGGAGAAGCTCACCGCCGACTTCCAGCTGCTGCGCGGCAAGGGCGTCGAGGTCGAGTTCGAGCGCTTCGACGGCGGGCACGAGTGGGCACCGGCGTTCCATGAGCGCTGTGCCGGCTGCTCGCGGCACTGGTCGCCGGCGCGCCGAAACGCGGCTGACCAACCGAAGACGCGCCGCGCTTGACGGCGCGCAACGTCCTGGCTCGCTGCGTCACTTTGTTCGGTCAGGCTCTGACAGCCGACGCGAAATCGGAGAGACCGGCGCGCCGATTCACTCGCGCCGCCAGAGCCGCCGCCACCAGGGCTCGTCGCTGGTGGCCGGCGCGGGGCCCTCGAAGCCCATCCGCCGCCGGATCTCCTCGATCTCCCAGCCGGTCAGCGAGGCCAGCTGCTGCGCCTCGCGCTCGAAGCGGTCGGGCAGGGTGCGGCGGTAGTCGTCGGCGGCGCGGCAGGTGCGGTCGCCGGTCCATGCGTGGCGCAGGACGTAGCGGCCCTGGAAGTTGGTGCGGTCGGCGGTCTCGTGGAAGCGCAGGTCGTCGGGGAAGTGGTCGCGGTCGTAGCGCAGGTGCAGCCGGGTGACGAAGGCGTCGCGGGCTTGGCCTCGATCGGAGCCCGCGTCGAGCCAGAAGACGCCCAGCTGGCGCAGCTCGTCGGCGGACAGCGGATCGGCGGCGCAGGGGTCGCACCAGCCCATGTCCCAGGCGTACTCGAGGAAGACCGAGCGCATGCCCTGGCGCTCGACCTGGGTCGAGAAGAGGTCGCGGTAGAAGTCGCCGAACTCCTGCTTGACGTAGGCCGGCAGGTCCATGCCGGTGGGCAGCCGGACGGTGCGGTAGTTGGTGGTCTCGACCCGGCCGCGGCGGGTCAGGGTGTAGACGAACAGCTCCTGCGGGCCGTCGGCGTTGACCGTGCCGAGCCGGATCGGCAGCATGAACTTGGCCGACTCGTAGGCCATCTGCAGCGGCCGCAGGTTGGCGTAGCCCAGCCGCGAGCGCTCCTCGAGGTTGACCCGGGCGTCAAGCTGGGAGAGCAGGTAGAGCGCGTTTGAGCACGGCCAGGGCTGGCTAGCGCCTCACCCATTCTCGGCGGGTGAGCAGACCATCGCCATCGGCGTCACGTCGCGCGAACAGCGACCTCGCTTTCTCGTCGGTGTAGGGCCGGCATGCCCGGGGCGCGGCGAGCAGCTCGTCGAGAGCGATCCGGTCGTTGCTGTTCTCATCGAGGATCGGGAAGGACCATTCCCGGTGCTCCAGCAGTCCCGTCAAGCTGCCTCGCCGCGCCGCGATGTCCACTGTGCAGGTCCACTCGGCCTCGCTGACACGGCCGTCCTGGTCGACGTCGCAGTTCTTGAAGTGGTAGGCGGCTATGGCAGGCTCGATGCTGGCGAAGTCGCGGCCGGCGAGATCGAAGAGCAGCGGCTGAGGTCGCGAGGCGAACTCCTCGAGCGTCAGCGAGCCGTCGGCATCGCCGTCGAGCTCAGCGAAGCTGGTGCGGCCGGCCTGTTGGGCTCTGGTCTCGAGGCTCTCGAGCGCTGACCTGGCAGCTGAGGCTTTGGCATCCCGCTTCGCGAAGTCCGTCCGGCGCAGTTCCCGCTCCTGTTCATACTGCCTTTGGCGGCCGAGGGTATAGGTCCAAGCAAGCAGGCAGGTCAGGAACAGTAGCAGCAGCCAGAGGTGCAGCCTCCGCCAAGGCTTGACCGCGTAGACCAACGCCAGAACGGCCCACAGCAGCGTCATGAGGTACAGCCACTGCGGAGCCTCGAAAGGCCCGGAGCCTGCCCACAGCCTATGGCCCATGCGCAGCACCCAGTAAGGGATGGTTAGCGAGGCGACGGCGATGCCGCCAATCCCCAGGGCTACACGCACCCAGAACCTCCAGCCCCTGGCGGGTTGCTTCGCGACCGCGGGCCGCTCGCCAAAGAGCCTTCCCACGAGACCGGCGGCCCAGGTCGCGAGCGGCATCAGACGGCCGCGCCCGGTGGCGAATCCTGGATCCCTGAGGAAGAGGATCAGGGCGGCCGCCAGGTAGACGAGGGCTGGCCTGGCAACGAGATCGGGGCGTAGGTTGGGCAGTATCGAAGCCAGGCAGAGCACAACCAGCAGGATCGGGCGGCGGTTGGCCGCGGCCCAGATCGCTACCAGCCCGAGCAGCGCCGCACGGGCGGTGTACAGCACGTAGAGAACGCCCTGTCGGTGGGCGTCGAACGTGAAGATGTAGTTGTGGTACCAGCGCCAGGCGATCAGCGCGGCAGCGCCGAAGGTGATCGCGATGGCCAGGGCTCTCCAGAGGCCCTGTCTGTCGATGCGGTCGATCTACTCCTTCCCAGGCGGCGGTGCGGTCAGGATCCGGTAGAAGCACCAGCCGGCGAGGCAGGTGACGGCGATCATGCTGAGGGTCATGAAAACGGCGGCGAAGGTCGTCATCTGGATCGTCTCCCGGCGTTAGCAGCTAGGCGCGGCCGCTGGCCTTCCAGGCCTTGCGGATCAGCAGCGCGCCGATCGCCACCAGGCCGAGCATCAGCAGGCGGCTGGCCCAGCGGTAGGGGATCGTCGCCGGGTCGTCGACGGTTTCCATCAGCAGGGTGGGGATCGCTTCGTCGATCGTCCACCAGATCAGCAGACCGAACAGGAAGACCGGCGTCACCCACTTCATGATCAGTTTGTAGATCCCCGGGATGCGGATGTCGGCGCCCTTGTGCAGCTCGTCCCAGCCGCGGTCGATGCCGAAGATCCAGGCGAACAGGATGACCTCGACCGCGGCGAAGAGCACCAGCCCGAAAGTGCCGGCCCAGTAGTCCCACTCGTCGAGGACGTTGAAGCGGTAGAAGATGACGTGGAACAGCCCCAGCCCGAGCCCCAGGGAGGTGACCGCGCCGGCCGCCTTCTTGCGGGTGAAGCTGAACTCCTCCTGCAGGAAGGCGATGGTGGGGCTGGCCAGCGCCACGCTCGAGGTGATGCCGGCGACAAAGAGCAGGAAGAACCAGAGGAAGGCCGCCACCCGGCCGAGGATCTCCGGCCCGGGCAGGCCCTGGAAGACCACCCCCATGGCGACGATGCCGAGGTCGAACGTGCCGCCCTGGGCGATCGCCATGGCGCCGGCGACGCCGAAGAAGACCACCGCGGCGGGGATGGCGATGGTGCCGCCGAGGACGATCTCGGCAAACTCGTTCGTCGCCGCGGTCGACAGCCCGGTCAGGGCGACGTCGTCCTTCTCCTTGAGATACGACGAGTAGGTCTGGATCGAGCCCATGCCCACCGACAGGGTGAAGAACATCTGTCCGGCGGCGGCGACCCAGACGTTCACGTTGGTCAGCGCCTGCCAGTCCGGGTTCCAGATGAAGTTGAGCCCCTCGGCCGGCGAGGCCGCCATGGTCGGCAGGGTCAGCACCCGGGCCAGCAGCAGGAAGGCGAAGACGAACAGGATCGGCATGCCGATCAGCGCCAGTTTTTCGATGCCGCCCTTGATGCCGCGCGACAGCACCCAGCCCAGGAAGCAGAAGGTGAGCAGGAAGAACAAGATCGTCACCCAGCCGCTGGTGCCGGTCGAGTCGAAGATGTTCTGGTAGGAGGAAAGATAGCCGCGCATGCCCTCGACGTCGCCCATGCCGAAGTAGTCGCCGGTCAGGCTGAACAGGCTCAGCGCCAGCATCCAGGAGACGATGTAGCTGTAGTAGATAAAGACCACCAGCGGCATCACCACGCCGAGCACACCGAAGTACTTGGCCCACTTCTTCTTGCGGTCGGTCAGCACGTCGAACATGCCCGGCACCGAGCCATGGCCGTGGGTGCCGCCGTAGCGGCCGACGCCCCACTCGATCCACATCATCGGGATCCCCAACACCAGGAAGGAGATGAAGTAGGGGATCATGAAGGTGCCGCCACCATTCTGCGCGGCCTGCACCGGAAACCGGAGGAAGTTCCCGAGCCCTACGGCGTTGCCCGCCATGGCGAGCACGAGCCCGATGCGCGTGCCCCACTGTTCCTGTGCGTGCTGGTCGACGCCCACGTAGACCCTCCCGAAGGGGTTCGAAGGAAGAATGTTGAACCGAAAAACTGGCGCCGCGAGGCTATCCCGCGACCTCGAAAGGTGTCAAGAAGAGCTGCCTTCGAGCTCGACTTTGAGCGCCAGGAAGCCGAGCAGGCTCTGCAGGGCCAGGGTGCCGACCAGGCGGCCGTCTTCGATGACCATCAGCCGCGACTGGCCGGTGCGCGACATCAGGGCGAGGGCCTGGGCGGCGTCGCCGTCGGGGCCGATGCTGTTCTCGTCGGAGCACGGTTGCATGACGGCGCTGACCGACTGCCGGGGCCACTCGCTCGGCGGCAGCGCCTTGACTGCCTCGGTGGTGACGCAGCCGAGCAGGCGATCGCCGTCGACCACCGGGAACGCCTTGTGGTGGTAGCGGTAGATGTAGCCCTCGACCAGCTCGGCCACCGCCATGGCGCGCGAGACCACGACCGGGTCGGTCTGCATGAACCGCCGCACCGGCTCGCCCTCGAGCGAGCGGCGCATCAGCAGCTGCCGGTAGGCGATCTTGGCCGCGTTGCGCAGGAAGAGGCCGATGAGCAGCATCCACAGGCCGCCGACGAGGTCGCGCGCCGCCAGCATCCGGAAGGCTCCCAGCAGGATCAGGGCCAGGCCGAAGCCCGAGCCGATGCTGGTGGTGATGCGGGTCGCCCAACGCAGGTCGGACTTGAACTTCCACAAGGCCGAGCGCAGCACGCGGCCGCCGTCGAGGGGAAAGGCCGGGATCATGTTGAAGCCCACCAGCAGCAGGTTGAGGCCCGCCAGGTGCATCAGGATGCCGGTCAGCGGCAGCGGCAGTCCGAGGAGCGGACCGAGGGCGCCCGCGCCCAGGCAGCCCACCGCGACGATGCCGCTGGCGATGGGCCCGGCGATGGCGATCATGAACTCGGCCTCGGCGCTGGGCGGCTCCGACTCCATCTCGGCCACGCCGCCGAAGATGAACAGGGTGATGCCGCGGATGGTCAGTCGGAAGCGCCGCGCCACCAGGGCGTGCGCGAGCTCGTGCAGGATCACCGAGGCGAACAGCCCCAGCGCCGCGGCCAGACCCATCAGCCAGTAGACCGAGACGGCCAGCTCCGGGTAGAGCGGTGGGAAGACGTTCGAGGCCAGCGACCAGCTGATCAGCGCCACCACCAGAAACCAGCTCAGGTCCAGACGCACGGCGAAGCCGAGGAGTCGGAACAGCTCGATGCGGCGGCCGAACATTAGAGGGTTTTCGATTGGCGTCTGCCGGCGGATGCCTCGGCTGCCGTTGTGGCAGGGACGGCCAGGCGTCCGGCATCAGGATCCAGAGGATGACATACAGCACGCTCTTCTCTCCCTACGCGCAGTCGCGATACTCTCTTAATCGGACAGGGAGAGGTCGCATCTTGGCCCAGTACAAGAGCTTTCCGCCGGTCGACGAGATCTACCGGCGACTCGAGGCGATGGACGGCTACCGTCCGGATCGCTCGGAGTTGTACGGCCAGATCGCCGAGCGGTTGGCCGGCAAGACTTTCGACAACGCCGCCTTCGCCCTGATGCTGATCGAGCTGCTGCACCGCCACGACGGCCCGGAGGTCGACGACCTGGCCGAGTTCCTGCCGCGCTGCATTCTCACCCTGTCGGGGGACGAAGAGCTGGCGGATTCGGCGCGGCAGGCTTTCCGCGAGCTCGGCCCGAGCGGCGACCGGATGTAGGGACGGCGGCGCCGAGACCGCGGCTCAGCCGCGGCTGCCGGGACGCGCCCAGGCGGCGACGCCGCGCTTCGAGGGCGCCGCCAGCCACTCGCGCAGGTGGCGCACTTCGGGCGTGTCGGGCGCCTCGCCGAGCTCCCGATCGCCTGCCCGCAGGGCGCGGAAGGCGCGCTCCAGGGCGCCGTAGCGCTCGCCCTTGATGCCGGCGCGGCGCAGGCCGATGGTGTTGATCCGGTAGTGGCAGGCCGGGATGCCGTGCACCATGGAGTAGGGCAGCACGTCCTGGCCGACGCCGCCGAAGCCGCCCACCATCGCCAGCTCCCCGATGCGGCAGAACTGGTGGATCACGGCGGCGCCGCCGAGGTTGGCCCCGTCACCCACCGTGACGACTCCGGCCAGCAGCACGTTGTTGGTCAGGATCACCCGATCGCCGACCTGGCAGTCGTGGGCGACGTGCGAGCCCGCCATCAGGAAACAGTCCGAGCCGACCCGGGTCAGCCGGTCGGGCTGGCTGGCGCGGTGGACGGTGACGTTCTCGCGGATGCGGTTGCGGTCGCCGATCTCGAGCCGGGTCTCGGCGCCGGCGAAGGCCACGTCTTGCGGCAGGTCGCCCAGGACCGCGTGGGCGTGCACCGAGTTTGCGCTGCCGAGGCGGACGTGGGGATGGATCACGACGTGCGGGCCGATGCTGGTGCCGGCGCCGATCTCGACGTCGCCGCCGATCACCGCGTAGGGGCCGATGCGCACGCCCTCGCCCAGCCGGGCGCCGGGTTCTATGACGGCGGTCGGGTGGATCTCGGCCATGGGGACATTCTACGGCGCGCCGCGACCGGTGCCGCGAGGCCCTGATACTGTCGCCCCATCATGGTCGCCGACATGCCGCCCCCGCCGCCCGCGATCCACCAACTGGCTCCCTGCCCGGACAAGCCCAACTGCGTCAGCTCGCTGGCCGCGGACGACGCCCATCGGGTCGAGCCGCTGCCGCTCGACGGCACGCCGGAGGAGGCGCTGGAGCGGCTGCGCGAGATCATCGAGGCGATGCCGCGGGCCACCGTCGACGAGTGCGGCGACGGCCGCCTGCGCGCCCGCTTCCACAGCCTGATCTTCCGCTTTGTCGACGATCTGGAGATGGTGGTCGACCCGGCGGCGGGCGTCGTCCACGTGCGGTCCGCGTCGCGGGTGGGCCACTCGGACCTGGGCGTCAACCGGCGCCGGGTGGAGGAGATTCGCGGGCGCTACCTGGCGCCGGATTGACCCAAGCCTCCTGGCGGACCTGTAGCGGTCGAGCTCCGTCTCGACCGTCTGCGCCGCCGTAGCCTCCGCCGGTCGACACGGAGGTCGACCGCTACGGCGCCCTGGCCCTGCCGCCTACAGCCCCTCGATCTTGTGGCTCAGCGCCGCCAGCGCCGAGGCCGCATCCTCGAGCTCGGCCTCCATCTCGCCCAGCCGGCGACGCTCGGCCTCGACGAAGCGCGTGTAGGGCCCGAGCGCCTCGCGGATGCGCACCATGCCGCGGGCGAGCTCGCGGTCGAACTCCGCCGTCATGGTGGGCATCAGACGGCCGCGGAGGTCCGAGATGCTGGCCGCCAGTCGTCGTCTGGCCTGGCGCTTGCGGCCCGGCAGGATGAAGAGGCCCAGTGCTGCCAGGGTGCCGGCCGCCACCAGGCCGGTGACGTCGGCCATCGAGGTGGTGGCCATGGCGCTGACGATCGCGCCCAGGCCGATGGCGCCGACCTCGACCAGCGCGGTGCCGGCCACCGCGGCCTGCACCGACTCGGCCAGGCGGGTGGCCTCTTGCTCGCGGTCGAAGCGCTCGACGGTGCGCTGCGCGGCGCGGCCGACGGTATCGAGCAGCTGGCGACGGTCGGTGTCGAACGTGCCGATCTCACCCACCAGGCGCTCCGCGTGCAGCGCGCGGCGCCCCGCGAGGTGCTCGGTGGCGGCGCGCCACTGGCGCAGCTCGGCGGCCACCAGCCAGTCGACGATCTCGTCGATCTTGAGCTCGATCTGGCGCGGCAGATCGGCCAGCACGCGGCGCTCGAACTCGGCCTTGATCCGTGACTTGTTGAGCAGGTCGAGGGCCCGTGCCAGGCGAAAGGTGTCGTCGAAGAACTCCTCGCCGCGTTGTTCGCAGTTGAGCAGCAGGTTGTCGACGTCGGTCAGCCGGAATCGGAACTCGCGGGCGAGGTCTTCCTGAAAGACCTCGAGCTGGCCCTCGATCCGCTCGAGGGCGGCGAAGTCGTCGCGCAGCAGCTCGACCCGCTCGCGCGCCGCCTCGAGATAGCGCTCGGCCAGGCGGCTGCCGACGCCGAGGGGGTTGAGCAGCTTGAGCCGCACCCGCTCGCCTTCGTCGAGGGTGCGCACCAGGTAGCGCTCCAGCGGCGAGAACCGGCTGTTCTCGAACCGCTGCTGCGCGTCGCCCGCCAACTTGGCCTCGAGCGCCTCGCGGGCCGAGACCGGAAAGACCTCGGGCGAGAACCCCAGCAGCCGCCGGCAGCTCTCGGCGACGAAGGTCTCGACCTCGTCGATCTCGCTCGGTTGGCGCAGGATGTCGATCTTGTTGATCACGAAGACCAGCTTCTTGCCCCACTCGCGGACCGACTCGATGAAGCCGCGCTCGCTTTCGGTGAACGCCCGGTCGGCGGAGGTGACGAACAGCACCAGGTCGCTCCGCGGCACGAACTCGCGGGTAATCGCCTCGTGCCTGCGGTCGAGGGCGTTGGTGCCCGGGGTGTCGACGATCTGGACCTGGCGCAGCAGCTCCACCGGCGCGGCGATCTCCTCGATGCCGTCGGCGCCCGCGGCGCGCTCCTCGGCCTCGCCCCAGCGCAGCCGGTGCACCGCGCTGGTGGTCGGAGTGACGCCCTCGTCGAGCAGCCGGGCGCCGAGCAGGGCGTTGATGAAGGTGCTCTTGCCGGAGTTGAACTCGCCGACCACCACCAGCAGGAACAGCTCCTCGAGCTGGCGTACCGAGCTGGCCAGCGTCGCCTGGTCCTCGCGCGCGGCGTCCCAGCGGGCCAGCGAGCTCGCCAGCTCGCCCAGCTGGCGGCGCTCCTCGGCCAGCAGCCGTTCCTGCTCGGAGCTCAGAATCCCGCGCATCGCGGACTGAGGATACTGAATCTCGGCCCGGTCGAGGCCCCCTGGCGGCCGCCACGGGCTGCCAGCCTGGGTCTCTGACCGAGTCCCGTCGCGAGCGGAGTCGGCGCGAAGCGCAGGTTAGGGCTCGATCGCCGGGCTCGCCCCCAGCCCCGGGCCGTAGACGATGGCGTTCATCAGCAGCCGCTCGGCGGCCAGGGTGCTGCCGCGGACGGTGGCCGGCGCGGCGAACAGGATGACCTGGCCGCGGCCGCGGCGCTCGCGGGTCACCGCCGCGCCGTGGGCCAGCCTCGCCGCCGCCTCCGGCCAGAGCAGGCCGCTCATCCGCAGCCGCAGCTCTTCGCCCGGCGGCAGGAGCGACCAGCCCACCCGCTCGACAGCGCCGTCGGCGCTGCCGCCGGAGCCGTCGCTCGCCGGAGTGAAGTGCCCCAGCCGCACCGGCGCCTCGCCGTCGGTCATCAGCACCCGCGGGCTGCCGTACAGCAACGGCAGGAAGTCGCCGCTGCCATAGGTCAGCCAGTGCTCGGGATCGGTCCGCGCCGCCAGCAGGGCGCCCTGGGGCATGAACTGACGCTGCCAGCGGTCGCGCCGGTCGAGCTCCTCGGCGGCCGGCCGGCCGAGCACGCCCTCGACGTCCCACGGGAAGGCTACGCCGCCGCCGGCGGTGTGGCTCCAGATCGCCTCGGTCGGCGGGATCTCGCGGCGCGTCGCCTGCCACTCGCGCAGCACCGCCTGCTCGTAGCGGTCGAGCTCGGCCTGGACGTCGGCCAGCAGGCGCACCTCGCTCAAGCCCGACTCCGCGCCGGCCAGCTGGCCGGCGGACCGGCCGATGGCGATCAGCGTGCCGCCGGCCTCGACCCAGGCGGCGAGCGCTTCGAGCGCTTTGGCGGACAGGCTGCCGGACCAGCGGTCGGGCAGCACCAGGACGTTGTACCGCCTCAAGTCGGGCAGCTCGCCGCGGTCCAGATCGAGATGCGAGTGACGGACGCCCAGCCGCTGGTCGAGCGCGTGCCAGATCGAGCCGAAATCGTAGACCGACAGCCCGCCGCGGGTGAACAGACCGATCCGGGGCGGCTCGAGGCGCTGGAAGTTGCCGCCTCCGAGGTCCGGCAGCTCGCCCTCGCCCAAGCCGGTGCCGACCGCCGCCGCCGCCAGGCCCAGCTCGCTGGCGGTGGCGGCCACCGCGCCGGCCAGGTCGCCGGCGAAGCGGCGGTTGTCGATCGGCAGGACGACCAGCGAGCCGCGCGCGAAGGCCCTGCCGTCGAGCTCGAACGGCTTGTCGGCGGCGCGCACCTCGATGCCCTGCTCCAGCAGCCGGGCGGCCGCCGCCACCGAGCGGTCGTCGGCGCCGTCGACGATCCAGGCGACCGCCGTCGGTTCCGGGGCGGCCGCGGCGACGGGCGCGGGGTCGGCCAGCGGCGTCGCCGAAGCCGGCAGCCCGGCTTCGAGGCTCAGCGCCGGCAGGCCGTGCATCATGGTCAGGTTCCAGGCGGTGACGTCGTAGATCGAGCTCTCGCCGGTGCGCAGGATCTGCCGGCGCTCGCGCCGCAGGTACTCCTCGGGCATCCGCGGGTCGAACTCCAGCATCGCCGCCACCAGGCGCGCCAGCGGCTGCCGGTTGGGGATCAGCAGGCTGCCGGCGGGCACCGTCGCGCGTGCCGACCGTCGGCCCAGCTGGTCGGTCGCCGCGGCGGCGACAAACGGTTCGGCGGCGGTGTAGACCTCGATGCCCTGCAGCCGCATGAGGTCGACAAACCGCTCGATCCGGCCTCGGTTGGCCGTCGGCAGGATGGCGAAGGTGCGCCCGGCCCAGGGGCCGCGCGGGGCGACCGCGGCGAGGCGGTCGGCGAGAAACGCTCGCTTGATCGCGCCGGCGTTGGCCCGCAGCGTCTCCAGGTTGGCGAGGCTGCTGACCGCCTGGTGGTGAACCGCCTCGCGGTAGGTGTGGATGGTGCCCTCGGGCCGGCGGACCCCGTCCTCGGCGAAACCGGCCTGCTCGTAGAGGATGCCGACCACGCCGCGCAGCTCGCCCCAGGCGTCGGTGTAGCCGGCGTACCAGCCTTCGTTCCACTCGCCGGTGTAGTAGACCCAGCCGCGCTCGTCGAAGGCCCGCGCCTGCTCCCGGGCGAAGACCGGGCCCCACTCGAGCGCACCGCTGGCGGTGAACGGGCTGCGCGGCTCGCGCGGCGGCGAGAAGAGGTAGGTGTTCTGGGCGCCCATCTCGTGGGCGTCGATCATCAGCACCGGGTGCCAGCCGCCGGCGGCGCGGATGCGGCCGCGGCTCTCCGGGTTGACGCCCAACACCCAGTCGCGGTTGAGGTCGAAGCCGTAGTGGTTGGTGCGGCCCCAGGGCCAGTAGCCGTTGTGGATCAGCGACTTGTCGTCGACGTTCGGCTGCGCGCCGCGGTGCTCGGCGACCATCTGCAGGAAGCGCTGGCGGCCGTCGGGGTTCTGCATCGGGTCGACGACCACCACCAGTTCGTCGAGCAGCGCCTCGACCGCCTCGCCGCGGCCCGCCGCCAGGTGGTGGATCACCGTCAGCGAGGCGTCGCTGCCCGAGGTCTCGTCGCCGTGGATCGAGTAGGCGACCCAGGCGACGGCGGGCAGCTCCTCGATGAGCCGGCCCAGCTCGGGCTCGGAGGCGCCCCGCGGATCGCCCACCCGCGCCCAGCCGGCGCGGATCTCGTCGAGCCGGGCGTGGTTCTCCCGCGAGGTGAGCACTACGGTGTAGAGCGCGCGGCCCTCGAAGCTGCGGGCGTACTCCTCGAGCAGCACCCGGTCGCTGGCCGCGGCCCAGGCCTCGAGGCAGCGCTCGATCTCGCGCGGGAAGGCGGCCCGGTCGCCGGGGCGGAAGCCCAGGCACTGATCGGGAGTGGGCACCGCCGGGTCGTACTCTGTGCCGGGGAAGAACTCCAGGTCGTAGGCCAGCCCCGGCAGCTCGGTCGGCGCCGGCTGGGCCGAGGCCGCGCCGGGGGTGAGGGTGGCGAGGATGAGTGCGAGAGCGGGGTAGGGTGACAACCGCCGCGTCGTACGCATGGGGGCTCCTTTCGTGAACGGGTCATCCTAGCTGAGTGCGTGCAGTCGCGGGGCCGCTGCAGACGCCCTGCGTGTCTTGTGGACTGGAAGATCCGCTTGTATCCGTCTTTCCGGCATGGGACAGTAAGATTGGTTTTTGGAGCATCGAACGACACACGACTCGAACGCCACGCGAGGTTCGAGAGAGAGAGGGGAGGTTCCCGGTGAAGAGAGTCTGGATCACGTTGACGCTGGCAGTCGGCCTGGTGGTTCCGGTCGAGGCAGGCATCGAGTATCGCGCCCGCACCTGGCAGGAGGGCGCGCAGCAGAACGAGCAGATGGAGTCGACCGTCACGGCGTCGATCGATGGCGACAAGGCCCGAATCCAGTTCGAGGACAGCGGCAATCCGTGGATGCCGGCCGGCAGCTATCTGTTGACCACCGACGCCGGTCAGACCATCCAGCTGGTCAAACCCGCGGACAAGACCTGGGGCGAGTTCGATCTCGACGCGGTGATGCAGATGCTGGGCACGCTGTCGGAGAGCGGGCTGATCAACTTCGAGGTCGACAACGCGCAGGTCGAGATGCTCGAGCGCGGCCCGGGCAAGGAGGTCGCCGGGGTGGCCACCAGCCACGCTCGCTACCGCACGAGCTACGACATGAAGATCAAGGTGCTCGGCATGGGCCGGACGCAGCACATGGAGACCATCCAGGACGTCTGGTACACGAAAGAGCTGAGCGATGCGGCGATGGGCATCTGGCTGCGCAAGGAGCCGCCCCGGACCGGCACGGAGCTGGATGAGCTGGTCGACCTCGAGGTCTCCAAGATCGAGGGCTTCCCGCTCGAGTCGGTCTCGACGACGACCACCACCGGCAAGAAGGGCAAGGCCAGCACCACGACGACCCGCACCCTGGTCTCCGAGCTGCGCCGCGGGGTGAGCTTCCCGACCGGGACTTTCGTCATCCCGTCCGACTACACCCGGACTCAGCTGATGCCGACCGAGGCGATGCTGGGCGGCGGCGGGCAGCAGGGCGCCGCGGACCAGCAAGCCGGCGAGGAGGAGGAGAAGGGCGGCCTGCTCGGCCGGTTCAAGAAGTTCGGCAAGAAGAAGGACGGGTGAGCGAGCCGCGCCTGCTGGATCGGAGGACGGCCTACTCCGGCCGGGTCCTCGAGGTCGGGATCGACCGGCTGCGGCTGCCCGACGGCGGCACCACCGAGCTCGAGATCATCCGCCACTCCGGCGCCGCGGTGGTCGTGCCGGTGACCGGCGACGGCGAGGTCCTGCTGGTGCGGCAGTACCGCTACGCCACCGGCGAGTGGCTGCTCGAGGCGCCGGCCGGCAAGCTGGCGCCCGGCGAGGCGCCCGCGGCCTGCGGCCGCCGCGAGCTGGAGGAGGAGACCGGCTGGCGGGCCGCGAGGCTCGACTCGCTCGGCGCGGTGTGGAGCTCGCCCGGCTTCACCGACGAGCTGCTGCACCTTTTTCTGGCGCGGGATCTCGAGCCCGGGACCCAGGCGCTCGAGCGGGACGAGCTGCTGACGGTGGAGCGCCAGCCCGTCTCGGCGGCGGTGGCGATGGCCCGCGACGGCCGCATCACCGACGCCAAGACGGTCTGCGCCCTGCTGCGGGCCGCCGCCGCCCTGGAGCGGTGAGCGACGACGGCGCCGTCACGATGCAGCCGCTGTCCGAGGCGCCGCCGTTGCCGCTGTTCGTCTACGGCACGCTGACCGACCCGGTCTTCACCGGCCGCCTGCTCGAGCGCCGGGTGGTGCCCAAGCCGGCGGTGCTGCTGGATCACGCCCTGGGCGAGCTACCGGGGCTCGGCTACGCCATGGTCCTGCCGGCCCGGGGGCACCAGGCCGAGGGTTTGCTCTACCGGTTCCTCACCGCCGCCGACTACGAGCGGCTGGATGCCTATGAGGGCGTCGCCGAGGAGCTCTACGTGCGCCACCGGGCCGAAGCCCGGTCGCCGGCCGGCGGCGCGGCCGAGCCGGTCTTCGTCTATCTGCCGACCGACCGCGCGGTGCGGCGGTTCGGGTAGGGTCGCGGGTCGCGGGCGGCGGGTCGCGGGATCGGGCCCTCGCCCGAGCGCCGCGACCCGCGCTATCGGCTAGCCGACCAGCTTGGCGTCGAGGCTGATCTTGACCCCGGCCAGCGCCTTCGACACCGGGCAGTTCTCCTTGGCGCCGGTGGCGTGCTGCTGAAAGGTCGCCTCGTCCAGGCCCGGCACCACGGCCTCGGTGGTGAGTTCGATGCGGGTGATCTGGAACCCCTCGCCGACCTTCTCGAGATGGGCACGGGCCGAGGTGGCGACGCGGGTGGCGTTGAAGCCGGACTTGCCGAGACCGGCCGAAAGAGCCATCGAGAAGCAGCCGGCGTGAGCCGCGGCGATCAGCTCCTCGGGGTTGGTGCCGGTCCCTTCCTGGAAGCGGGAGCCGAACGAGTAGGCGCCCTCGTAGGCGCCGCTCTGCATCTTCATCGTGCCCTTGCCGTCGATGAGGGTTCCCTCCCAGACGGCGCTGGCTGAGCGTACGGGCATGGTCGAACCTCCTTGCTGCGGTGATGAGTGGAATTGGGCGGCGCCCGGAACGGACGCGCCGGGGCAAGGCTATCAGAGGTCGCAGGCTGGCCGGCCTCTTCAGCCGGCCTGCCGGGCTACTCCTCGTCGCCGTAGATCGCCACGTGCGCCACGCCGTCGGCGCCGATCCAGCCGCGATACATCCCCTCGGTGTTGAAGGGCATGGCGACGTTGCCCGCGGCGTCGAGGGCGATCACGCCGCCGGTGCCGCCGGCCTCGCCGAGCGCGCCGCGGATCACCTGGTCGCCGGCCTCGGCGAGGGTCAGGCCCAGATACTCGGCGCGGGCGCAGACGTCGCGGGCGACGTTCAGGCGGATGAAGTACTCGCCCTGGCCGGTGCCCGAGACGGCGCAGCTCCGGTCGGCCCAGATGCCGGCGCCGATGATCGGCGAGTCGCCGACCCGGCCGTACCGCTTGTTGGTCATGCCGCCGGTCGAGGCGCCGGCGGCCAGCCGCCCGGCGGCGTCGAGCGCCAGGGTGCCGACGGTGCCGTAGGCGGGGCCGGCGGCGGCGCGCTCGCCGGCGGCCGCCGGCGCCGGCAGCGGCTCCAGCCCTTCCTGCCGGCGCTGCTCCTGCAGCGCTTCCCACCGCCACTCGGTGAAGTAGTAGCCCGGCTCGACGGTCTCGAGCCCGATCTCGGCGGCGAAGGCGTCCGCCCCCTCGGCCGCCAGCATCACGTGCCAGGTCCTTTCCATCACCGCGCGGGCGGCGGAGATCGGGTTCTTCACCGTGGTCACGGCGGCGACCGCGCCGGCCTTGCCGGTGGCACCGTCCATGATCGAGGCGTCCAGCTCGTTGCGCCCGGCGGCGGAGAAGACCGCGCCCTTGCCGGCGTTGAACAGCGGCGAGTCCTCCATCCGCCGGATCGTCGCCTCGACCGCGTCCAGGGCGGTGCCGCCGCCGGCGAGGACGCGGTGGCCGGTCTCGAGCGCCTCGGTCAGCGCGGCGCGGTAGGCGGCCTCGCGCTCGGCGGTCATCTCGGCGCGGGTGATGGTGCCGGCGCCGCCGTGGATTGCCAGCACGGTCGGCGGCGCCTGGTCGGCCCGGCCGGCGCAGGCGCCGAGCAGGGCGAGTGCCAGCAGCGCGGCCGGCGCGGCGCCTCGGGCGATCGTGAACAGCGGGGACGTTGACGTCATGGTGGGCGGTTTTCTATCACAGGCGGATGCCGGCCGATGGGCGCGCGGAAGCGGAAGTGGGGCGGTAGTATCGGCCCATGCGGCAGCCGATCCAGCAGCCCGTGCGCCGGGTGGTCGAAGCCCTCAAGGCCGACGACCGGATCGGCGGCCAGCTGGCGGCGGTCGTCTACCTGCCGCCGGCTCGGGAGAGCTTTGGCGAGCTCGATCCGCCGCTGGCGCCGCCGCTCACCGCGGCGCTCGATTCTCTCGGGGTGCGTCGTCTCTGGACCCACCAGGCGAGCGGGCTGGCGGCAGTGCGCGGCGGCAAGGACCTGCTGGTCACCACCCCGACCGCCTCCGGCAAGTCGCTCATCTTCCAGCTGCCGGTGCTCGAGGAGGCGCTGGCCGGCGGGCCGCGGCGGGCGCTGTTCCTCTACCCGCTCAAGGCCCTGGGGCAGGACCAGCGGGCCAAGCTGGGTCGGCTGGCCGAGCTCGCCGGCTGCGGGGCCGACAACTTCGCCGGCATCTACGACGGCGACGCCTCGCGCAGCGAGCGCCAGCGGATAAAGCGCGAGCTGCCGCGGGTCGTGATCAGCAACCCCGACATGCTGCACATGGGCATCCTCGGCTATTGGCAGAGCTGGGAACGGCTGCTCGGCGAGCTGGGCTGGATCGTGCTCGACGAGCTCCACACTTATCGCGGCATCTTCGGCAGCCACTTCCACCACGTGCTGCGGCGGCTGCTGCGGGTCTGTGACCACCTTGGCTCGCGGCCGCAGATCGTCGCCTCCTCGGCCACCGCCGCCAACGCCGACGAGTTCGCCGAGGCGCTGGCCGGCCGCCGGTTCCGCTGGTTGACCGAGTCGGGCGCGCCGCGCGAGGGCCGCCACCTGCTGCTGGTGCGGCCGGAGGCCAGCCCCTACAGCGCGGCGCTCGACATCACCGCCCGGTTTCTCGACGCCGGGCTCAAGACCATCGTCTTCACCAAGGCGAGGCGGATCACCGAGCTGCTCTTCTCCTGGCTGCGCCAGCAGCGGCCGGATCTGGCGAGCCGCGTGGCCAGCTACCGCTCGGGTTTTCTCGCCACCGAACGGCGCAAGATCGAGCGCCGGCTGTTCGACGGCGAGCTCGACGGCGTCATCTCGACCTCGGCGCTGGAGATGGGGATCGACGTCGGCGGCCTCGATGCCTGCGTCCTGGTGGGCTATCCGGGCAGCGTCATGGCCACCTGGCAGCGGTCGGGCCGGGTCGGCCGGGCGGACCGCGAGTCGGTGACGGCGATGGTGGCGCTGCCCGACGCCCTCGACCAGTACTACCTCGACCACCCGCGCCAGTTTGTCGAGCGCCCCTGCGAGCAGCTGCTGCTGGACCCGGCCAACGAGCCGGTGAGCCGGGCGCATCTGGTCTGCGCCGCCGCCGAGCTGCCGCTCCGGCGGTCGGAGGACAGCGGCTATCTCGAGGCCCACGCGCCGCTGGTGGGGGAGCTGCTGCGCGCCGGCGAGCTGCACGAGACCGCCGACGGCCGGGAGCTGCACAGCCGGCAGCGGCATCCGCAGCGCCAGGTCAACCTGCGCGGCGGCGCCACGACCGCCACCATTCTGAGGACCGATGACGGGCGAGTGATCGGCACGGTCGACGGCGTGCGGGTGCTGCACGAATGCCACCCGGGCGCGGTCTACCTGCATTTCGGCCGCCAGTACCTGGTGCGCGAGCTCGATCTCGAAGGCGGCAAGGTGCACGCCGAGCCGGCGCGGCTGGACTACTTCACCACCCCACGCACCGACAAGGAGACCGAGATCCTGGAGGTGCTCGACCGGCGCCAGGACGGCCCGCTGCAGGCCTGGCTCGGCCGGCTGCGGGTGACCGAGCGGGTGATCGGCTTCGAGCGCCGCGAGATCCGCAGCCGCGAGCTGCTCGACCAGCAGGACCTCGACCTGCCGCCGGTCGTCTTCGAGACGGTCGGCCTCTGGTGGGCGGCGCCCGAGCCGATCGAGGAGAGCCTGCGCCAGCGCGGCGAGGGGTTCATGGGCGCCCTGCACGCCGCCGAGCACGCCGCCATCTCGCTGTTCCCGACCTTCGTCATCTGCGACCGGGGCGACATCGGCGGCATCTCGCTGCCGCGCCATCCGCAGCTCGGCTGCGGCTCGGTGTTCATCTACGACGGCCACCCCGGCGGGGTCGGCATCGCGGCGCGCGGCTTCCGCGACCTGCCGGACCTGCTCGGCCGGGTGCTGGACCTGCTCGTCGGCTGCCGGTGCGAGGACGGCTGCCCGTCCTGCGTCCAGTCGCCCAAGTGCGGCAACGGCAACCGGCCGCTCGACAAGGCGGGGGCGGCGCGGCTGCTCAGGCTGCTGCTGGGGCGCGAGCAGCCGGTGAGCGGGGACGGAGCGGCGAACGGAGACGGGGCCGCGGCAGTCACGGTGCAGCTGCTCGACCCAGAGGCCCTGGCGGCCGGCCGGGACGACGGAGCCGCGGGCTCGCCGGGTCCGAGCGCTCGACCCGCCCGAGAGGCCGCCCCCGCCGCGGCCCCGCCCGCCCTCCGGCCCGCTGGGCCTGGCGCGCCGCTGCCGCAGCCCGTTCCCCCCGCACCCTCGTCCGCCAGTCCAGCCGCCGCCCGGGCCCTGCCCGCCGAGCCGCCCCTACCGAAGCGATCCCATCACACGGTGTTGTTCGACCTCGAAACGATCCGCGGCTCGGCCGAGCTCGGCGGCTGGGACAAGATCCACCGGATGCGCGTCGCCACCGGCGCCGTTCTTCACCTGCAGGAAGGCCGCATGGAGACCTTCGGCGAGGACCGCGTCGGCGAGCTCATCGCCCGGCTCGAGGCGGCCGACCTGGTGGTCGGCTTCAACGTCAAGCGCTTCGACTACGAGGTGCTCTCCGCCTACACCGGCATCGACTACCGGCGGAAGCTGCCCACGCTCGACCTCTGGGAAGAGGTGCGCCGCCAGCTGGGCTTCCGCCTCGGCTTGAACCACCTGGTCGACGCGACCCTGGGTGCGCACAAGACCGCCGACGGGCTGCAGAGCCTGGAGTGGGTCAAGCAGGGCCGCATGGATCTGGTCGAGGCCTACTGCCGGCACGATGTGGAGCTGTTGCGGGATCTCTACCTGTACGGGCGGCGGATGGGGTACGTGCTGTACCGGGACAAGCAGGAGAACACGTTGAAGCTGCCGGTGGAGTGGTAAGCGAGGTATCCAGTTCGGAGCCGCGAGCGGCGCGGCGCCGGGGCGGCGGCTGGTGTCGAGTATGGGCGCCTGAGCTTCTGGGCCGGTCGGCTGTGGAGTCGACAAGAATTTCGTGCTCGCATGGGGGCCGGTCGGCTG
Organism: Thermoanaerobaculia bacterium; assembly: GCA_963781065.1. Classification (GTDB taxonomy): domain Bacteria; phylum Acidobacteriota; class Thermoanaerobaculia; order Multivoradales; family JAHEKO01; genus CALZJC01. Next base: position 164,516 of record CAWAET010000008.1, read on the forward strand.
AAGAGCCGAGAGACACGGACGTTGTTGCACTGGGCCGGTCGGCTGAAGAGCCGAGATAGATGGACGTTGTTGCACTGGGCCGGTCGGCTATGGAGCCGAGAGAAGGGGGGCCCCAGGTACCGGCTCGGCTCAGTCGGACTTTGAACGTCGCCTCGCCTGCGCACTCGCGACGCGCCGGACCGATCGAGTCCTCCGAAGGCTCTTGCTTTAGCGCTGCTCGTGAGCTACCTGGAACCCCCCATCTCTCGGCTCCGCCGCCGACCTCCGGTGGGGTCTGATCGGGGCGTCGTTGCCCGATGGTCGCCGACCTCTGTTGTGGGCTGCTCGGTCCTGCGTTGCCCGGTGGCAGCTGACCTTCGGTGGTGGCCGATCCCTGGCAAGGTCGTCGAAGTCCGTCGCTCGGGTTGGGCCGCCAGGCGGAGGATTGCTTCGTTTGTCGCGTGGACCACCACCGGAGGCCGGCGGCGGAGGCCAGGGGACAGGGGTACCTCAGGTAGCTCATCGCCAGCGCTACAGCACGGTCCTTCGCAGGCCTCGATCGGTGCCGCGCGTCGGCGATGCGCAGGCGAGGCAACGCCCAAAGTCCGTACTGAGCCGAGCCGGTACCTGGGGTACCCCTGTCCCCTGGACTCCAGAGCCGGCCGGCCCCTGGGCAACGACGCTCCGTCAGCGAGTTCAAGCGGCGGCCTCGGCGAAGGGGCGAGCCGGCCTTAGCGCAAGCAGGCGCGGGACGGTCGAGACGGAGCTCGACCGCTACGGCTGTGTCGCGAATCGCCGAGCGGGGTCGGGGCCCGCTCACTCGAGGTCGCAGTCGCAGATCGCGTACACCCCGTTCGGGTCGTTCAAGCTCGCCAGCATCTCCGTCTCGCGCCGCACCATCTCCAGCAGCGAGCGCTGGATCGGCGGCAGGCCGGCGCCGCGGAAGTCGGTCTCGACGGGGCCGAACCAGTCGGCGGCGCGGGTGAGGAACTGGCGGGCCATCTTCTCGGAGAAGCTGGGCTGCTTCTCGATGTAGCGCACCGCGTAGTCCTCGCCCAGCTCGGCCATGGCCGCGGCCGAGGCGATGGCTTCGTCGAGCCCTCCCATGTTGTCCACCAGGCCGATCTGCTGCGCGTCCTGGCCGCTCCAGACGCGGCCGCGGGCGATCTTGTCGACTTCTTCGACGCTCATCGAGCGCGCCTCGGCGACACGGCTGAGGAACTCGCGGTAGCCCTCCTCGACCATCACCTGGATGGCGCGGCCGAGCTCGGGGTCGAGCGCGCGGTCGGGCCGCGCCGCACCCGCCAGCCAGGTCGTGCCGACGCCGTCGACCCGCCAGCCGAGGTACTTTTGCATCGGCTTCTGAAAGGTGGGGATCATGCCGAAGATGCCGATCGAACCGGTGATGGTGTTGGGGTTGGCCCAGATCTCGTCCGAGGCGGTGGAGATCCAGTAGCCCCCCGAGGCGGCCAGGGTGCCCATCGAAACCACCACCTTCTTGCCCGCCTCGCGGGCCAGCACCAGTTCGCGCCGGATCACCTCGGAGGCGAAGGCGCTGCCGCCGCCCGAGTCGACCCGCAGCACGATCGCCTTGACCGATTCATCCTGGCGGGCGTCCCGGATCAGCTTGCCGGTGGAGTCGCCGCCGATCGCTCCCGGCGGCTGGTTGCCGTCGAGGATCGAGCCCTTGGCCACGATCACCGCTACCGCGTCGCCTTCGGTGGGGTAGCGGCGGGCCTTGTCGCCGACCGCCTCGAGATACTCGCCGTATCCGATCTGGTTGAAGGAGTGGCTCTCCTCGTCCTCGCCGACCAGCTCGATCATCCGCGCCCGCAGCCCGTCGCGGTCGGCGAGATGATCCACCAGCCCGGCCGCCAGCGCCATCTCGCCGGTATCGCCCTGGGCCTCTTCGACCAGCTCGACAAAGCGGTCGATGGAGTCGGTCAGCTTCTCCGGGGTGGTGTCGCGGGCGGCGGCGATGTCGGCCAGATACGACCGCCAGAGGTCGCCCATCCACTCGAGGTTGGCCTCCCGGGCCTCGTCCGACATGTCGTTGCGCAGGTAGGGCTCGACCGCCGACTTGTACTCGCCGACCTTGAACACGTTCCAGTCGAGCTCGAACTTGTCGATGCCCTCTTTGTAGTAGGTGCGGTACCGCCCGTAGCCGTCGAGCAGGACGATGCCCATCTTGTGCAGGTAGATCTCGTCCGCCGCCGCCGCCAGGTGGTAGGCGTCGCGCGGGTAGAAGTCGGAGTAGGCGATGACCTGCTTGCCGCTGGTCTTGAAGTCGTCGATCGCCGCGCGCAGCGCCTGCAGCTTGGACAGGCCCGGGCCGGCGCCGCCCATCCGGTTGAGGTAGAGGCAGAGGGCCTGGATCCGGTCGTCGTCCTTGGCGGCGCGGATGGCGTCGTCGAGGTCGCGCCAGAGCGTCTCCGGGACCTCCTGGCCGGTGAGCTTCTCGATCGCGCGGTCGGTGGGGTCGCCGCTCAGCTGCTCGACCAGTATGCCCCGGGGGGCGATCACCAGGGCCGCGGAGTCGGGCACGTCCGGCGTCTCGCCTCGGGAGAGCATGAACAGACCGATCAGGACGGCCAGGAAGACGAGCACCATGATGACCCGGCTGGCGATTTCGACGCCGCGCCAGATCGCCCCGAAGGCTCTGGCGAAGATGTTCTTCTTGCGCTGTTGCATGACGTTGTTCTCCACTCGAATGGCGCCGGGCACGACTTCGCTGGCCGGCGCTCGTTTGCGGCCTGTCCAGGTCTACGCCAGACCGGTGCCGTGAGTTTCCGCTGCCGCCGGATCAGGGTCCGGTCAAGACCTTCTCGAGCCGCTCGATCGCCCAGTCCAGCTGGTCGCCGGTGATGATCAGCGGCGGCGCCACCCGGATGACGTGCTGGTGGGTCTCCTTGGCCAGCAGGCCCTGCCGCTGGAGCGCCTCGCAGAAGCGGCGCGCGCCGCCGGCCGCCGGCTCGAGCTCGATGCCGGCCCACAGGCCGCGGCCGCGGACCTCGCGGATGTGGGGCGAGTCGATCGCGCGCAGCCGCTCGAGCAGATAGGCGCCGAGCCGGGCCGAGTTGTCGATCAGCCCCTCGTCGATCAGGACTCGGAGCGCCGCCCGCGCCACCGCCGCGCCCAGCGGGTTGCCGCCAAAGGTCGAGCCGTGGTCGCCGGGCTGGAAGACGTCCATGACCTCGGCGTCGGCGAGCAGCGCCGAGACCGGGTAGAGGCCGGCGCCCAGCGCCTTGCCGAGGATCACCAGGTCGGGGCGGATCTCCTCGTGCTGGTAGGCGAACAGCTTGCCGGTGCGCCCGAGGCCCGACTGGATCTCGTCGACCGCCAGCAGGGCGCCGTGCTCGTGGGTGATCTCGCGCAGCCGGCGCAGATAGCCGTCCGGCGGCACGATGATGCCGCCCTCGCCCTGGATCGGCTCGACCAGGACCGCGGCGACGTTGGGACCCATGGCGGCGGCGACGGCGTCGGCGTCGCCGTACGGCAGCAGCCGGAAGCCGGGAGCGAAGGGGCCGAAGCCGCGGCGGTACTGGGGCTCGGAGGAGAAGCCGACGATGGTGGTCGTGCGGCCGTGGAAGTTGTTCTCGAAGACCAGGATCTCGGCCTCGTCGTCGGGCACGCCCTTGACCGTGTAGGCCCACTTGCGCGCCGCCTTGATGGCGGTCTCCACGGCCTCGGCGCCGGTGTTCATCGGCAGCACCTTGGCGAAGCCCGCCAGCTCTGCCAGCTCCTGCTGGAAGAGGGCCAGCTGGTCGTTGCGGAAGGCGCGTGAGGTGAGCGACAGCCGGCTGCTCTGGTCGGTGGAGCGCGCGCACCACCACCGGGTGGTTGTGACCCTGGTTGAGGGCCGAGTACGACGCCAGGCAGTCCATGAACCGCCGGCCCTCGACGTCCCATACCCAGACCCCCTCGGCGCGCTCGAGGACGATGTCGAGCGGGTGGTAGTGGTGGGCGCCGTAGCGGTCTTCGAGGGCGATCAGCTCGGCGCTCGAGGCGCCGTCGCCGACGCTGCTTCTCACCCGGTCCGGTTGTTGGCTTCACGACCGAGTTTTTATCACATCGGCGAGCCTTGGCTGTGGTAGAAACGGTGGCGGTGACCAGCGACAACGAGCGTCGGCAGGGGGCCGCCGGGACCGCCGGCGACGGCCCCGCGACGGCCTCCGGGCCGGCGCCGGCCGACAGCGACGTGGGCAGCTTTCTTTCCGGCCCGCAGCGCCGGGGCTCCGAGATGGCGCGGCTCTGGCGCATCTCGTTGGAGTTCGTCCGCGGCTTCCGGGCGCTGCACTTCATCGGTCCCTGCGTGACCGTCTTCGGCTCCGCCCGGATTCCGCCCGGCCACCCCTACTACGAGCTCGCCAGGGAGGTCGGCAAGCGGCTGGCCCGCGCCGGCTTCGCGGTGATGACCGGCGGCGGCCCGGGCGTGATGGAGGCGGCGAACCGCGGCGCCCGCGAGGGCGGCGGCCTGTCGGTCGGCTGCAACATCGAGCTGCCGCACGAGCAGTCGGGCAACCCGTATCTCGACCTGTCGGTCGACTTCAGCTACTTCTTCGTGCGCAAGGTGATGCTGGTCAAGTACTCCACCGCCTTCATCATCCTGCCCGGCGGTTTCGGCACCATGGACGAGATCTTCGAGACCGCCACCCTGGTGCAGACCGACAAGATCCGGGACTTCCCGCTGGTCCTGGTGGGGAGCGACTACTGGCGCGGGCTGCTCGATTTCATGAACGGCTCGATGTTGCCCCAGGGCACCATCTCGCCGGAGGATCCGGGCCGGTTCATGGTGACCGATTCCCCCGCCGAGGCGGTGGACCACGTCCTCGAGACCGCGACCGAGACCTTCGGGCTGCGCTGGCAGCCGCGCGCCAGCCGCCTGCTGCGCGAGACCGGGGCGGGCAAGGGCGGCGCCCGCCGTGTCGGCCCGGGCTAGCAGCGCCGGCTCCGCGGCGCCCTCGGGGGGACGGCGATGACCCGGGCCAGGTTGGCGGTCCTGGCGGCGGCGCTGCTGTTCTCGACCGGCGGCGCGGCGATCAAGGCGGTCGAGCATGACCGGCTGGCAGATCGCCTGCTTCCGCTCGGGGATCGCGGCCCTGGTGCTGCTCGTGGCGGTGCCGGCGGCGCGCCGGGTCTTCGCGCCGCGGGTCGTCGCCGTCGGCGTCGCCTACGCCACGACCCTGGTCTGCTTCGTCCTCGCCAACCGGCTGACCACCGCCGCCAACACCATCTTTCTGCAGTCGACGGCGCCGCTGTATCTGCTGCTGCTGGCGCCGTGGCTGCTCGGCGAGCGGCTGCGGCGTCGCGATCTGGCCCTGATGGCGGTGATGGCCGCCGGGCTGGCGCCGGTCCTGCTCGCCCGCGCCGCTCCCAGCGCTACGGCGCCGTCGCCGCTGGCGGGCAACCTGCTGGCGGCGCTGGCGGGCCTCAGCTGGGCCTTCGTGGTCGTCGGCTTGCGCGGCTTCGGCCGGCGCGAGGGCGGCGGCGGCGTGGCCCTGGCGGCGGTCACCGCCGGCAATCTGATCGCCTGTCTCGCGGCCCTGCCCCTGGCGCTGCCGGTGAGCGCCGGCACCGCCGCCGACTGGGGGCTCGTGCTCTACCTGGGCACCGTCCAGGTCGCCCTGGCCTACCTCTTCCTGACCGCCGGGGTGCGCCGGCTGGCGGCGCTCGAGACCTCGCTGCTGCTGCTGGTCGAGCCCGTCCTCAACCCGGTCTGGGCGTGGTGGGCGCACGGCGAGCGGCCGGCGGCCGCGGCGCTGGCCGGCGGCGCGCTGATCCTCGGCGCGACGGCGGTCAGTCTGCTGATCGGGCTCCGTCGAGCGGGTAGCGGATCCCCGATTGGCGCTCGAGCGGGCCGCAGTGGAGGTCCCGGCGCCGGTCGAGGTCGCGCCGCACCGCCCGTTTGAACTCGATCGGCTTCAGGTCGAGGCCGATGCCCTGGCGGTACTCATCGATGTCGAGGGCCTCGTAGCGGATCCGCAGGGTCTTGAAGAGGCGGGGCAGGCGCTCGCCCGGCACCTGGATGTGGTGCATGCCGCCGCTGTAGGCGATCATCATCGGCCCGCCCTTGTGGCGCAGCAGGATGTCGGCGATGCCGCCGCGGGCCGACATCGGGCGGCCGTGCTTGTCGAGGCCGTCGGCGCGTTTCATGCGGCCTTCGGGGAAGATGATGAGCATGCTCTCGGAGTCGATCTGCCCGAGGACGCTCTGCCAGGTGTGGTCGGCCTCGCGGGTGATGGGCACGCAGTTGGGGATGATGAGGCGGAAGAAGCGCCCGACGATCGGCCGGCTGAGGGTCTTGTCGGCCACCGGCACGACCGCCTGGTCGGCGAGCCGGCGCAGGAAGGAGTTGGGCACCGTGCCGGCGTACAGCCACTCGAAGAGGCTGGTGTGGTTGAGCACGATCACCAGCCGGAACGGCCGCCAGGGGTCCTCGTCGCCGATCGGCTGGACCCACTCGGTCTGCTGCTTGTAGAACAGGCGCGAGTACGCCTTCAGCAGCAGCAGGACCAGGTAGATGAGGTGGTGGCGCATGGTGGGCGGGCCTTGCCGAGTTTTCTACCACGCGCCGCCGCCGGCGGTAAGATAACCGACCATGAAGAAGATCGATCTCGCCGGCAAGCGCTATCTCGTGATGGGGGTGACCAACCGCTACAGCCTCGGCTGGGCGATCGCCGACCAGCTGCACGAGGCCGGCGCCGAGGTCGCCTTCTCCTACCAGGGCGAACGGCTGCTCGGCGGCCTCGAGAAGCTCACCGCCGATTGGGCGGGCACCCGCCTGCTGCAGTGCGACGTCACCGACGAGGGCGAGCTCGACGCCGTGTTTGCCGAGCTTGGCGAGGCCTGGGGCGGGATCGACGGTGTGGTTCACGCCATCGCCTTCGCCCCGCGGGCGGCGCTCGAGGGTCGCTATATCGACACCGGCCGCGACGACTGGCTGACCGCGCTCGAGATCTCCGCCTACTCGCTGGTGTCGGTGGCGCGCCGCGCCGAGCCGCTGCTGGCCGAGGGCGCGGGCCTGGTCACCCTGACCTACTACGCCGCCGAGAAGGTGGTGCCCAAGTACAACGTCATGGCGATCGCCAAGAGCGCGCTGGAGGCCAGCGTGCGCTACCTGGCCTACGAGCTGGGCGCCCGCGGGGTGCGGGTGAACGCCATCTCGGCCGGCCCGGTCAAGACGGTGGCGGCGCGCAGCATCCCGGGCTTCATGAGCATGTACAAGCGCTTCTCCGAGGTCGCGCCGCTCGGCCGGCAGATCGGCCAGGAGGACGTCGGCAACCTCGGCCTGTTCCTGCTCTCGCCACTGGCCGCCGCCATTACCGGCGAGGTGGTCTACGTCGATGGCGGCTACCACGTCATGGGCATGGACCTGCCCGAAGAGTAGCTCAGCGCCCCTTGCGCTCTTCGAGGTAGTCGAGCCGCTTGCGCAGCAGGTGGCGCTCCATGGCGAGGCCGGCCTGCAGCATCAGCAGCTCGAGCTGGTCGATCCGCGCGATCGGCTCGCCGGTAGCCGCGTTGTCGCCGTAGAGCACCAGCAGCGCCAGGTCGTTGACCACCAGCGGGATCGCCACCACCTCGGTCGGCCGTTCCTTGCCGAGCGCCGCGAGCAGCGCGCGGTTCGCCCGGTTGTCCTCCAGCGGCCCGTGGTAGCTCTCCTTGCGGTCCGCCGCCTCGGCGATGACCGACGGCTGGTCCAGGGCCAGGCTGATCCGCGGATTCGGCTGGGAGCCGTCGCGGCCGCCGGCGCCGAAGACGCTCATGGCGCGAAAACCGTCGCGCCGCACGACGAACAGGACGCCCCGCGGCAGGCTGTCGCGGGCGAATCCGAGGATCCGCGCCGTCGCCTCGCCGGTGAACTCGGGCGAGCGGATGGCGCTCATGATCGACTTCAACGAGCCGATCCGCGAAGGGTCGCCGGCGGCGGCTCCGGGACTCGGCTCGACGCCGGTTGCCGGCGCCGCAAAGAGGATCGGGTAGGCGGCGGTGCGATCCATCTCGGCGGCGATGTCCATCAGCACTTTCTGCGCGCTCAGGCCCTCGCGGTGGACGAAGTCCCGGGCGTCGACCTCGACCTCGCCGTGGTCCGGCAGGCGCAGCAGGTCGAACTTGAAGAAGCCCCCCTCCCACTGCATGATGTCGGCGATCACGCCCTCGATCTGGCCGGTGATCACCTGCCGCAGCGCCTCCTCGCTGAGCAGCCCGCTCTCCACCAGGATGGTGCCCAGGCGCTTCTCTTCGGTGGCCGTGTGCTGGATCTCGAGCGCCCGCGCCAGCCCCTCCTCGTCGATCAGCTGGCGGCAGAGCAGGAGGCTGCCGAGAGTCTCGCGGGCGGCGCTCGACGCGGCGTAGATGATCTGGCCGGAGCGGAAGACGATCACCGCCTGGCTGTCGCGGCGGGTCAGGGCCAGCCGCCCCGTCTTGCGGTTGCCGGAGATGATCTGCAGCAGGTCCGGCAGCTTGAATTGGTCCAGTTTGCCGACGAAGCTCATGGTCGTAGAGGCCGTTCTGTCCTGAGGAGCGGTCTGGGCGGAGGATAGCGCAGCCGGTGGCAGGTCACCAACCTGGAAAAGGTTTCTTTTGCGGCGCCGCCGTCGTCAGCGAAAGTCGTGGCTCGGCGCGGCGGCGATGTCGGTGAGACGCCAGAAACGGTCCGCCTTGATCGACAGCGTGCCGTCGCGCTTCTGCACGACTCCCTCGACCACCAGACCGGCGGTGCCGACGATCGTCTCGCGGTGCTGCTCGAGCAGGTCGGGGCTGACGATCGCCTGCGCCATCCCGGTCTCGTCCTCCAGGGTCAGGAAGAGCAGCCCCTTGGCGGTGCCGGGGCGCTGGCGGACGATGACCGCGCCGCCGGTGCGCACCCGGGCGCCGTGGGCAGCGCGCTGCAGTTCGGCCGCCGGCAGGACCCGGTGCCGGTCGAGCGCCCGCCGCAGGTGGGTCAACGGGTGGGGCCCGGTGGTGAGGCCGGTGCCCGCGTAGTCGGCGAGCGTCGCCTCGTAGTCGGTCATCTCGGCCAGCGCCGCGACCGGCCGCCGGCCCGCGCCGTTGCCGTCCGCCGCCGCCAGCAGCGGCCCGGCCGGCCGGGCCGCGCGGGCGACCTGCCACAGCGCCTGGCGGCGGCTCAGCCCCAGCGAGCCGAGGGCGCCGATCGCCGCCAGGGTCTCGAGCTCCTCGCGCCGCAGGCGGCAGCGGCGCACCAGGTCGTCGGCGTCGCGGAACGGCCGCCGCTCGCGCTCGCGCTCGATGGCCTCGCCGGCGGGACGGCGTAGACCCTTGACGAACCGCAGCCCCAGCCGGGCGGCGCCGGCGGCGCCAGCGACCTCGGCTGCGGCGTTCTTGACCGTCTCCCGGGATGCCGGGAGACGGTCGGCGGTCGCGGGCGGCCGCAGCCGCCCTTGGATGGGCTCGGTCGGCGATCCTCGACGTACTTCTGAGTACGCCTGCGGTCGCCTCGGGCGCCCGCCGGCGGCGGCAGAGCCGCCGGTCGCGGTGTTGGGCTTGGTCGGCGATCCTCGGCGTACTTCTGAGTACGCCTGCGGTCGCCTCGGGCGCCCGCCTTGCGACCGGCGCCCCTGCCGCCGCCGGTCTGCTAAGGGCCGGCTGGTCTCCGCCCTGTCCTCCCAGGTAGAGAACCAGTTGGAGTGGTTGACGTCGATGGGCAGGGTCTCGACGCCGTGGCGCAGGGCGTCCTTGACCAGGCTTGCCGGGTGGTAGAAGCCCATCGGCCAGGCGTTGAGCAGCGAGATCAGGAAGGCGGTGGGGTGGTGCGCCTTGAGGTAGGCGCTGGCGTAGGCGATGAGGGCGAAGCTGGCGGCGTGGGACTCGGGAAAGCCGTAGAGGGCGAAGGCGGTGATGGCGTGGACGATCTGCTCCTGGGCGGTGCCGTGGATGCCGCGCTCGGTCATGCCGCAACGCAGCTTGCGCTCCAGCGCCTCCATCCGCTCGGCGGAACGCTTGAAGCCCATGGCGCGGCGCAGCTCTTCGGCCTCGCCGCCGCTGAAGCCGGCGGCGGTCATGGCCACGCGCAGGATCTGTTCCTGGAACAGCAGCACGCCGAGGGTGCGCTCGAGGATCGGCTCCAGGCTGGGGTGGGGGTAGGTCACCGGCTGGCGGCCCTGGCGGCGCTCGAAGTAGGGGTGGACCATGCCGCCGACGATCGGCCCCGGACGGATGATCGCCACCTGGATCACCAGGTCGTAGAAAGTGCGCGGCGCGTTGCGCGGCAGCGAGGCCATCTGGGCGCGGCTCTCCACCTGGAAGACGCCGACCGTGTCGGCGGCGCGCAGCATGCCGTAGGTGCGCTCGTCGTCGGGCGGCAGATGGGCCAGGTCGACCGTCACCCCCTGGTGCCGGCGGATCAGCGGGATCGCCTCCTCCAGCGCCCGCAGCATGCCGAGGCCGAGCAGGTCCACCTTGATGATGCCCAGGTCGGCGCAGTCGTCCTTGTCCCACTGCACGACGACCCGTCCCTCCATGGCGGCCGGCTCGAGCGGCACCACCTCGTCGAGGCGGCCGGCAGCCATCACCATGCCGCCCGAATGCTGTCCCAGGTGGCGCGGCAGGTTCTGGATGCGGCGCCACATCTCGGCGAACAGCCGGATGCGCGGCCGCTCGGGGTCGAAGCCGGCGGCGGCGAGCTCGCGCGGCAGCGACCTCGAGTCGCCGCGGCTGGTGTCGTAGCCCCAGCTGCCGAGCCGCTTGGCCAGCTTGTCGACCTGCTCGGCAGAGTAGCCCAGCGCCTTGGCCACCTCGCGCGCCGCCGAGCGGTCGCGGTAGGTGATGACGTTGGCGGTCATCGCCGCGCCGTGCGGCCCGTAGCGCCGGTAGACGTACTGGATGACCTCCTCGCGCCTCTCGCCCGAGGGCAGGTCGAGATCGATGTCGGGCCACTCGCCGCGCTCCTCGGAGAGGAAGCGCTCGAACAGCAGCTCCATCTTGACCGGATCCACCGCGGTGATCGACAGGGCGTAGCAGACGGCGCTGTTGGCCGCCGAGCCGCGGCCCTGGGCCAGGATGCCGCGCCGCTGGCAGAAGCGCACGATGTCCCAGACGATCAGGAAGTAGCCCGACAGGTCGAGCTTGCGGATCATCTCGAGCTCGCGCTCGAGCTGGGCCTGGGCGCGGGCGGTGAGCGGGCGGAAGCGGCCGGGGGCCGCATTCCAGACCACCTGCTTGAGGTAGGAGCTGGCCGTCTCGCCGGGCGGCAGCGGATAGTCGGGGAAGCGGTAGCCGAGGTCGGCCAGGGTGAAGTCGAGCCGCTCGGCGAGCTCGCGCGCGCCGGCCAGGGCCACGGGCAGATCGGCGAACAGCTCGGCCATCTCGGCGCCGGATTTGAGATGCCGCTCGCGATGGGCGGCCAGCAGCCGGCCGGCGTCGTCGATGGGGGTGTGCTCGCGGATGCAGGTCAGGACGTCGTGCAGCCGCCGGTCGTCCGCGCGCGCGTAGCGCACGCCGTTGGTGGCCACCAACGGCAGCCGCAGTCGTTTCGCCAGCTCGACCAGGGCCCGGTTGCGGTGCTCCTGGTCGCGCTGCCGGTGGCGCTGGATCTCGACCGCCACCCGGCCGTCGAAGATGTGAGCCAGCCGTTCCAGGAGACGACGGGCGCCATCCAGGCCGGAGCTGGAGAGTGTCCGGGCGAGCGGACCTTCGGCGCCGCCGGTGAGGCACCACAGGCCGCCGGCGTGGGCCGTCAGATCCGCCGGTGAGGCCCGCGCCTCGCCCTTGGCCCGGCCGCGGGCGGCGGCGGTCAGCAGCCGGCTGAGATTGCGGTAGCCGGCGCGCTCGGCCACCAGCAGCGACAAAAGCGGCGGTGACAGGCACCTCATTTCGCCCGACGGCGGGGAAAGCGGCGGTGACAGGCACCTCATTTCGCCCGACGGCGAAATGAGGTGCCTGTCACCGATTTCCACCTCGGCGCCGACGATCGCCTTGATGCCGGCCCGCCGGGTCGCCTGGTGGAAGCGCGGCGTGCCGTAGAGGCCGTTGCGGTCGAGCAGCGCCATCGCCGGGATCTCCAGCTCGGCGGCGCGCTCGGCCAGGTCCTCGGGCAGCGAGGCGCCGGCGAGAAACGAGAAGGCGGAGGCGGCGTGCAGCTCGGGCAGGGGGCCGGCCGGTGGCCGCCGGCCGCGGATGGGGCGGTGGCGTAGCGCCTCCTTGCGGGCCCCGGGCGACCGGTAGCCGGCCGGGGTGACGCCTTTCAGGCCATCGAAGTCGATCGCGGGGACCGGTCCGCGCCCGGCGGGCGAGCCCGGCCAGCGCTCGCCTTCCGGCTCCTGGGTGGGGGGCTCGTCGAGGGGCTGCTTGCCCTCGCCCCGGCGGATCTTCTCCTTGCGTGCTCCCGGCGAGGTGCGCAGCCATCTCAGGCTGTAGCCGAAGTTGCGGGAAGGGGGCCCGAGCGGCCCGGATCGACGGCCCATGGGACCGGCGAGTATAGGCGTAAACAAGGCGTAAATCAAACGCCTGACGCGATTGCCGCCCGCGCGGCGGCGGGCCCTAGACCGACCGCCGCCGCAGCAGCAACTCGCCGATACGGTCCGGCTCGAGCGGGCGGCAGAAGGAGAAGCCCTGCATGTAGCCGCAATGGAGGGCACGCAGGCGATCCCGCTGATCGTCGGTCTCGACGCCTTCGGCGACGACGTCGATGCCCAGGTCATCAGCCATCTTGATGATGTTCTGCACCAGCTCGGTCTGCTTGGGGCGCTGTCCCAGCTTGGTGATGAACGAGCGATCGATCTTGAGCGTGTTGACCGGCAGGCTGTGCAGGTAGCTCAGCGACGAGTAGCCGGTGCCGAAGTCGTCGACGCTGACCTTGACGCCGATCGTCCGCAGCTCCTCGATGATCTCGATCGCGGTCCGCGGATTCTCGATGAACGCGCCCTCGGTGATCTCGAGCACCAGCCGCTCCGCCGCGATACCGGTCTCGGCCAGCGCGTTGGCCACCTCGCCCACCATCTCGCGCTTGAGCAGCTGCTTGGGCGACAGGTTGACGCTCATGCTCAGCTCCGCCACCTCGGGCATCTCCCGTTGCCAGTCGCGCAGCTGGCCGCAGGCCTCGGTCAGGACCCAGCGGCCGATCTCCAGGATGAGGCCGGTCTCCTCGGCGACGGCGATGAACTCGAGCGGCATGATCAGGCCGCGCTCGGGGTGATTCCAGCGCGTCAGCGCCTCGAACCCGGTGATCTGGTCGCTGAGCAGCGACACGATCGGCTGGTAGTAGACGACCAGCTCGTGGCGCTCGACCGCCCGCCGCAGGTCGGTCTCGATCTGCAGCTGCGCCACCGCCCGCTGGCGCATGTCGCTGTCGAACAGCTGATGGCGGCCCCGGCCCATCGACTTGGCCCGGTACATGGCGGTGTCGGCGTCGCGCAGCAGGTTCTCCGGCTTCTCGTCGCTCGAGGCGGCCAGGGCGATGCCGATGCTGGCGGTCATGAACATCTCGTGGTCGCCCAGGCGGTAGGGCTCCTCGAGACGGGAGTGCACCCGCTCGGCCACCTGGATCGCGTTCTCCACCGAGTGGATCTCCTCGAGCAGGATGGTGAACTCGTCGCCGCCGAGGCGGGCGACCGTGTCACCGGGGCGCAGGCAACCCTCCAGCGTCGCCGCCACCCGTTTGAGCAGCTGGTCGCCCACCAGATGACCGAGGCTGTCGTTGACGAACTTGAACCGGTCCAGGTCGAGGAACAGGACCCCGGTCATCAGGTCGGCCTTGCGGCGTGAACGGGCCAGGGCGCTGGCCAGGCGATCCAGGAACAGGGCCCGGTTGGGCAGGCCGGTGAGCGGGTCCAGCACCTGGCGATCGGTGATGTCGGTCTGCGAGCCGGCGATGCGCACCGCCTTGCCCTGGCCGTCGCGCTCGGCCAGGCCGCGGGTGAGGGTCCAGCGGTAGGAGCCGTCGGCGTGCAGCATCCGGTACTCGACCTGGAAGTGCTCGGCCTCGCCGCCCAGATGAGCGTCGAGTGCGCTCTCGACGCGATCCCGATCCTCGGGGTGGATCTTCTCCCACCAGTCGTCGCGGCGGTCGCCGATCTTCTCCGGCTCGTAGCCGAGCATCTGGCCCCAGCGCTCCGACAGGTAGATCCGGCCGGTCCGCAGGTTCCAGTCCCAGATGCCGTCGTTGGCGCCGCGCACCGCCAGTGCGTAGCGCTCCTCGCTCTCGCGCAGCGCCCGCTCGGCCTCTTTGCGCTCGGTGATGTCTTGCGAGATGCTGACCAGCCCCAGCGGCTCGCCGCGCTCGTCGAGGACGGCGTCGGAGAGGATCTCCACCGGAAAGGTGGTGCCGTCCTTGCGCAGGTTGACGCTCTCGCGCCGCCAGCTCCGGACCTTGCGCAACCGGGGCCGCTCGATCGGCTTCTTGTGCAGTTGGGGCGGCGCGAAGACGCTGCCGGGCTTGCCCAGCAGTTCGTCGGCCGCGTAGCCGTGCATCGTCGCCTCCGCCGTGTTGACGTAGACGATCCTGCCGTCCAGGTCGGTGATGGTCACCCCGACCTGCATGGTCTCGACCGCCTTCTCGAGCTGCAGGAGGCGGGACTTGGCGTCGATCGGCGGCGCTCCTGCGGGGCCGGTTTCGGCGTCGTGCGAGTCGTTCATGCTGAACTTGTTTTCGCCGGGGGAGAGTGGAGCAAAGCTATCACGCCGGTCAATCGTAGATGCCGTCGACGAACCAGTCGCCCGGGTCCCGATCTCGGTAGAGCCGGTAGATGCCGCCGTCGCTGAGCTCCACGTCCCAGTAGTCGCGCGCCACCGGTCGCTCCTGCCACCACTCCTCCTCCAGCCTCCAGGGGCCCGAGGCGACCCGGACACGGCCCTGGATCCGTGGTCTTCCGGCGGTCTGCTCGACGACCACGGCGCGCACCTCTTTCGGTTGTCCGGGCTGCCGGCCGGCCGCTTCGTCTTGCAGCACCTCGACCGGCAGGGGCGGCCGCAAGGTGCGCACCGCCAGCAGCCCGCGGCCCTGGGGCTCGGGCTCGCGCAGCTCGAGCGCGGGCGGTGGCGGTGGCTCGTAGGCGGCCAGCTTCATCGATTCCGGCCGCCAGGCGTCCGCCGGCCGGGGCGAGCCCACCCGGTCGGGCCCGAGCAGCGCGAAGAGTCGCGCCAGGGTCGTGGCCAGCCGGTCGGGCGACAGGGCGGCGGGACCGAACAGCGAAAGCTGGGCTTCGCGCGGCCGGTCCGGCTGGGCGTTCAGGGCGAAGGCCGTTACCGGTGCTCCGGGAGGCTTGTCTTCGAGCTCCAGCCGCAGCAGCGTGAGTAGCGTCTTCGTCTGCACCGTGGGCGCCGGCAGGCGCAGCTCGCGCTCGGTCCAGCCGTCCGGGTCGAGGCGCAGCGAGATCCCCAGGCGGCCGCAGGCCAGGCCGCGTGCGGCGAGGCGGCGGCAGAGCCGGTCGAGCGCGGCGCGGGCGACGAACAGGAACGGCTCCAGCGCCGTCAACGGCCAGTCCAGGTCGAGCCCCTCCTGGAAGATCGGTGGCGGCTGATAGGGCACCAGCGGCCGCGGATCGAGCCCGCGCGCCTGCTGGTGCAGCTGCTGGCCGGCGCACCCCAGCCGGCTTGCCACCTCGTTGGCCGGCAGGCGGGCGAGCTCGCCCAGCGAGCGGATGCCCCAGCGCTCCAGGGTGGACAGCACCTCGACCTCGGGGGAGAGGCGCGCGAGCGGTAGCGGCGCCAGGAACGAGGCCTCCTCACCGGCGCTGACGATGGTCGGGGAGGCGGGCTGCTCGGCCGCCATGCGCGCCGCCAGCTTGCTGGAGGCGATGCCGGCCCAGGCGGTCAGCCCCGCCTTGCCGGCGGCGGTGATCAGGGCGTGGCCGAGGTCCTGCTCGGGCGTCTCCCCAGGGAAGTGGCGCTGCAGCCCATCGAGCTCGAGGTAGACGACGCCCTCGGCGGCGTCCTCGACCCGCGGCGAGAAGCTCTCGGCGATCTCCAGCAGCGCCTGACAGGCGGCGCGCTCGCTCAGCGGGTCGCGGCCGCGGGCGGTGAGCCGAGGCAGGATCGCCCGGGCCTGGGCCGGCGACATGCCGGGGCGGATGCCGGCCTGGCGGGCCCGGCGGCTGGCGGCGATCAACCGCGCGGCGCTGCCGTTGCCCTGGAAGATGGCCACGGCCTCGCCGGCGAGGTCGGGCTCGCTGCGCAGGCGGGCGGCGAGCGGGAACAGCGGTACCGCGAGGCAGGCGATGCGGTGGTCCACGCTTCTGCTACGTTGCCGCCGGGATGGTGGCGGGGGAGGCGCCCTCTGGCTTCGAGGTGCGCAGGGTCAGAATCTCCGCTGCGGGCGATCGCTGTAGATCACGCCGCTTCTCGAGAGTCAGGCACGAGCGCAGCCCGCTCAGCAGTTGCGGCGCGCGGTCGCGGCCGTGCCAGATCGGTCGGCCGCGGCCGGCCTCCAGCACCGCTGCCGCGGCCGCGCCGCTGGCTCGGTAGGGGCTCGTCACCAGCAGCGCCGCGCCCCGGTCGAGCGCGGCGCGGGCGAGGCGCAGCCAGACGGCCTGCGGCCCGCGCCCTCCGGGCACCGGGGGAGAGCCGAGGTCCAGAACCACCAGCGGGAAACCGGTGGCCAGCAGCATCTCGGTTGCCAGCGCCGCCTGCCGCAGGCTCTCCGGGCGCACCCAGAGGAGACGTTCCAGAAAGGCGCCGGCGGCGGCCATGCCGGCCGGCTCGAGGCCCGAGCCCAGGTCGACCAGGGCCGCTGCCTGACCGCGGCTGGTGGCGGCGGCGAGGGTGGCCAGAACGGCGGCGAAGCGGCCGCTGGAACGGCGGCCGACGATCTCCACCAGCTGGCCGCGGGGCAGGCCGCCACCGAGCAGCCGGTCGAGGGACCCGAGGCCGGTGGGCAACGGCGCGGCGGGGGGGCTTGTCGATCGCCGCTCGGCCAGCTCGCGGCCGCTGCGCAGCCGCGCCACCGGATCGTCGCGCAGGGCTGCCAGCAGGGTCGCGGGCTCGTTGCCGGGCCTCTGGGGAGATGGGGCGGCGGCGGGCATCTGGAGCTCTGGTTCGGGCCGGGCGCGGGGTCGGAATTGGCTGGGGTTGGATCTTCACAATAGGCGGTAACAAGGCGTAAGTCAAGCGCATGAAAAAACCGCCCCAGATGCGGATCCGGGGCGGCACTGTGGATACCGGGCGGTCTAGTGACCCTCTTCGCCCTTGCCCTCGCCGGCCGTTCCCATCATCTCCTCGCCGGCCTCCTTGCCCTCTTCCATCATCTCCTCGGCGCCTTCCTTGCCCTCTTCCATCATTTCCTCGGCGCCTTCCATGCCCTCTTCCATCATTTCCTCGGCGCTCTCGGCTGCCGCCTCGGCGGCTTCACCAGCGGCACTGGCGGCTTCACCGGCGGCATCGGCTGCCGCCTGGGCGGCCTCTTCGGCCTTCTGGGCCGCATCCTCGGCTTGCTTGCAGCCAGCCAGCGGCACGACGATAAGCATCGCCAGGGCGATCAGACTCAGATAGTTGAACATCTTACGCATGGGGAACTCCTTTTCCGTACATTCCTTGGGTTTACCGACTTCTCTCGATTGCCTGTCCCTGCTCCAAGCCGGCGTCGTCAGACGGCAGCAGGCCATCTGCACGAACAGGCCAATCACGAACAATATGAGATATTGCGCCTGGAATCAAGGCAGATGCGCTACGACTACCTGACCTTCGACTGTTACGGCACCCTCGTCGATTGGCGCAACGGCATCCTGTCGGCCTTTGCGGCAGCGGCCGGCGGCGACGTGGCCGAGCCCGACCGGATCCTGGCCCTGCATGCCCGCCACGAAGCCGAGGTCCAGGCCGGTCCCTACCGGCCCTATCGCGAGGTCCTCGCCGAGACCGCCCGCCGGATGGCCGCCGACCTGGGGCTCGAAGAGGCGCTCGGCCCGTTCGATTTCCTCGCCGAGAGCCTGCCGCGCTGGCTCGACTGAGCGGCTGTGCCGTTGGCGACGCCGTGGCATATACTCGTCCGAGAGCCTGAATCGGCGCGTGCTCTTTTGACTTTCGAGCGCTTGCCTGTGCTAGATTAGCAATAGTTTGTTGACGAGATGCCGCCGCGTCAGGTGGCGCGTTATAGGGACTGGACAGGCGAAAGGAGCCCAGGTATGAACAGGTTGAAGTGGATCGGCGCGCTGCCAGCCGTTTGCCTTTTGGCGGCGGCCCCGACGTTTGCGGCACCGCAGCAAGATGGCGACACCTATGTCCGGCACGATCAGCGTGACTGGGAGGACGACAGCCGGTACTCGCTCGGCCTGGGGCTCGGCTTGATCAGCTTGGATGATCCCGGTCAGGCCGACGATGTCGAGCTCTACGGCACGATCAACTTCCGCATCGCCGTTGGCCCGGGGCACAACCGGCCGGGCAGCTGGCGCGGCTATCTCGAGCCGGAGCTCGGCTACTGGGAGTCCGGTACCGGCACCCGCGGCCAGACCTCGCAGTCGCTCGGCAGATCGGATCTGCTGCTGGGCGTCAACCTCGTCGGCGTGATGCCGCTCAACGCGGTCGACTTCTTTCTCGGCGCCGGCGCCGGCATCCACTTCATCGACGAGGATGTGCGGGTGTTTGCCAACAACGGCTCCATCGACCGGTCGAACAGCGACGAGGCGCTGGGTGTGAACGCCCACTTCGGGCTCGACGTGGGCATCACCCGCAACATGAGCCTCTTTGGCGTCGGCCGCTTCGACATCGTCGACGACAACAGCAACTCGCTCGACGCCAAGGCCTACCTCGGGCTGCGCTTCCGCTTTGGCGGCAGCCGCCCGGACCGCTGGTCGCCGGACGACGACTAGCCGTCGGAGAGGTTTCCCGACCGACGCAGCACAACAGGGCGGCCCTTGGGCCGCCCTGTTTGTTTCGCGTTCCAGGCCTGGCGCCCAGCGCCATCGACTGGCGCTGGGTTCCCGGCGCGCGACAGCCCCGGCCCGAGGCGAGCGGGCCGGTCAGGAGGGGGGTCAGGTGGCGGGCAGCGGTTCGGGCGCCGCCGCCGGCTCCTCGTAGCTCTCCACCGGGTCGCAGGTGCAGACCAGGTGGCGGTCGCCCCAGGCGTTGTCGATCCGCGCCGACCGGCGGCCAGAACTTGCGACTCTCGCGACCCAGGGCGCCGGGAAGGCCGCCTGCTCGCCGGCTGTAGGGCCGGTCCCAGTCGTCCGCCGGCCAGCGCGCGCGGCGGTGTGCGGCGCGCTGCTGCAGCGGGTTGTCCTCGCGGTCGAGCGTGCCCGTCCTCGATCGCGTCGATCTCCTCGCGGATGGCGATCATCGCGTCGCAGAAGCGGTCGAGCTCGGCCTTGCGACTCGCTCTCGGTCGGCTCGATCATCAGCGTGCCGGCCACCGGCCAGGACATCGTCGGGGCGTGGAAGCCGAAGTCCATCAGCCGCTTGGCGACGTCGTCGACCGTCGACGCCGGCGCTGTCGCTTGAACGGCCGCAGGTCGATGATGAACTCGTGCGCCACCAGGCCGCTCGGCGCCGGTGTAGAGCGACCGGGTAGTGGTCGCTCGAGCCGCGCGGCCATGTAGTTGGCGTTGAGGATCGCCACCTGGCTGGCGCGCGTCAGGCCCTCGGCGCCCATCAGCGCGATGTACATCCAGGAGATCGGCAGGATGCCGGCGCTGCCGCACGGCGCCGCCGCCACCGGGCCGATCGCCTGCGCGCCGCCGCAGGGCACCACCGGGTGGCCGGGCAGGAACGGCGCCAGGTGCGCCGCGACGCCGATCGGGCCCATGCCCGGCCCGCCGCCGCCGTGCGGGATGCAGAAGGTCTTGTGCAGGTTCAGGTGGCAGACGTCGGCGCCGTAGTCGCCGGGCCGGCAGAGCCCGACCTGGGCGTTCATGTTGGCGCCGTCCATGTAGACCTGGCCGCCGTGCTCGTGGACGACGTCGCAGATCTCCCGCACGCTCGGCCTCGAAGACGCCGTGGGTCGAGGGTAGGTGACCATCAGCGCCGCCAGCCGGTCGGCGTGCGCGCTCGGCCTTGGCCGCGCAGGTCGTCCAGGTCGACGTTGCCCTGCTCGTCGCAGGCCACCGCCACCACCCGCATGCCGGCCATGACCGCGCTGGCCGGGTTGGTGCCGTGGGCCGAGGTCGGGATCAGGCAGACGTCGCGGTCGCCGTCGCCGCGGCTCTCGTGGTAGGCGCGGATGACCAGCAGCCCGGCGTACTCGCCCTGCGACGCCGGCGTTGGGCTGCAGCGAGACCGCGTCGAAGCCGGTGATCTCGCGCCAGCCAGCCGCTCGAGCTGCTCGAACAGCTCGCGCGTAGCCCGCGGCCTGCTCGGCCGGCGCGAAGGGATGCAGATCGCGCGAACTCCGGCCAGCGTGACCGGCATCATCTCGGTGGTGGCGTTGAGCTTCATGGTGCACGAGCCCAGCGGGATCATCGAGTGCGTCAGCGACAGGTCCCGCGCCTGCAGCCGGTGCAGGTAGCGCAGCATCTCGTGCTCGGAGCGGTAGCGCGTGGAAGACCCGCTGCTCGAGGTAGGGCGTCGATCGCGCCAGCGTGCCGCCGGCAGGCTGTCGGCGGCGGTCTCGGCCAGCAGCTCGTCGACCGCGACCGGGTGACCGTGGCCGCCGGCGAAGACCTCGAGCAGGTCGGCCAGATCGGCTTCGGTGGTGGTCTCGTCGAGCGCGACGCCCACGGAGCCGTCCTCGTAGTGCCGCAGGTTGAGCGCGTGGCTGCGGGCCGCGGTGAGGATCTCGGTGTCGGCGCCCCGCTCGAGGCCGATCTTGAGGGTGTCGAAGAACGGCTCGTCGCCGACCGCGTAGCCCAGCCGGCGCAGCCCGGCCGCCAGGGCGCGGGTCAGCCCGTGGACCCGCCGCGCGATCCGCCGCAGGCCCTCGGGGCCGTGGTAGACGGCGTAGAAGCCGGCCATCACCGCCAGCAGCACCTGGGCCGTGCAGATGTTGCTGGTCGCCTTCTCGCGGCGGATGTGCTGCTCGCGGGTCTGCAGCGCCAGCCGGTAGGCGCGGCTTGCCCTCGGCGTCGCGCGAGACGCCGACGATGCGGCCCGGGCAGCTGGCGCTTGAACTCGTCGCGGGTGGCGAGAAAGGCGGCGTGCGGGCCGCCGTAGCCCAGCGGCACGCCGAAGCGCTGGCTCGAGCCGATCGCCGACGTCGGCGCCGAGCTCGCCCGGCGGCCGCAGCAGCGTCAGGGCCAGCAGATCGGTCGCCATGACCACCCGCGCGCCGGCCTCGTGCAGCCGCTCGATCAGCGCCGCGTGGTTCTCGATGCGGCCGTCGGTGGCCGGGTACTGCAGCAGCGCCGCGAACAGCTCGGCCGCCAGCGGCTCGGCGTCGGCCGGATCGCCGACGACGACCTCGATGCCCAGCGGCCGGGCGCGGGTCTGGACCACGCTGATCGTCTGCGGATGGCAGTCGTCGGCGACGAAGAACTTGTTGCGCCGGCCTCGGCCGATGGCGTGGCACATCGTCATCGCCTCGGCGGCGGCGGTCGCCTCGTCGAGCAGCGACGCGTTGGCCAGCGGCAGCGCCGGTCAGCTCGGCGACCATGGTCTGGAAGTTCAGCAGCGCTTCCAGCCGCCCCTGGGCGATCTCCGCCTGATAGGGCGTGTACTGGGTGTACCAGCCCGGGTTCTCGAGCACGTTGCGCTGGATCACCGGCGGCGTGTCGGCAGCCGGCGTAGCCCATGCCGATGAACGAGCGGAAGACCTGGTTGTGCGAGGCCAGCCGCCGCAGCTCGCGCAAGAGCTCGTGCTCGCTGCCGGGGCGGCCGAGCTCGAGCGGCTCACGCCGCCGGATGGCGGCCGGGATGACCGCGTCGATCAGCGTCTCGAGCGACTCCTGGCCGCAGGTCGAGAGCATCTCGGCGATCTCCTCGGGCCGGGGCCCGATGTGACGGTCGACGAAGGGGTCGGGATCGGGGATCGAGTTCGGTTGGGACATGTCGCGGCTCCTCGGCCTGGGCAGATTCTACGTCCTGGGTGTTCGACCGGGTCGAGGCGGCCAGATTCAGCTGGCGACGGCGGCGTCCCGGCCGGCCGGGTCGCGGGTTGGCCGCTGGCGCCCGGGCTGCGGTAGGATTGTTGTTCACAGATTCTTCAGGGAAGGGCGAGCATATGAGTGTGTCCAGCCGAATAGCGGGTGTTGCCGTTACGCTGGCGCTGGCGGTACTGGCGCCGGCATCCTCGAAGGGGCAGGAGGCGTCGTCGCCCGACCTCAGCAAGTACGACCGCGGCTGGCACATCGTGCGGCCGGGCGAGAACCTGCACTTCATCACCCGCAAGTACCTCGGTGACAAGGGGCTCTGGCGCGAGAACTGGAAGCTCAACCCGGGGATCGAGGACCCCGACGTCCTCGAGCCGGGTCTGCGGCTCGAGGTGCTGATCGAGCGCCGTGACTCGGTGCCGACGGCGCGGCTGCGCAGCCTCGCCGGCCGGGTCGAGGGTCGACCGCAGCCGATCCCCTGGAACCGGTCCCGCGAGCTCGATCTGATGCTCGAGGAGGACGGCCTGAGGACGGGCTCGCGGGCGTCGACCGAGATGGAGTTCCCCGACGGCACGCGGGTGCTGATGACCGAGGACTCGGTGGTCTATCTGCGGCGCCGCGGCCGGCAGCTCGTCGGCGAGCCGCCGCGGGCGGTGGAGATCGTCGAGGGTCAGGCCGAGGTGACGGCCCGGCAGGCGCCCGGCTCGGACCGGGCGATCGAGATCCTGGTCGGTGGCACGCGCGCGGTGTCGCGGCCGGACGAGACCGGCGTTGCCCAGACCCGGGCCCGCCGCACTCGTGACGCCGGCGCCAGGGTCATGGTCTACGAGGGCGGCGGCGAGGTCGAGTCCGGCGGTCGCAAGGTGGAGGTGGCGCGCGGCATGGGCACCGCGGTCGAGCAGGGCAAGCCACCGGCGCCGCCCGAGAAGCTGCTGCCCCCGCCCGAGGGGCTGCTGCCCGAGTCCGGCACGCGGCTCACCTACAACGATGTCGAGCTGGCCTGGCAACCGGTGGCGGGCGCCGCCGGCTACACGGTGGAGCTGTGCAGCGACGCCGACTGCACCCTGCTGGTCGAGCGCCGCGTGGGCCTCGATGAGACCGGCTGGGCGCCGGAGGCGCCGCCGCCGGGCGACTACTTCTGGCGCGTCACGGCGGTCAGCGCCAGCGGCCTCGACGGCTATCCCAGCCCGGGATCGGCGCTCGGTGTCGTGGGCGGCCCGGATCGGACCGGTCCGACCGGCAGTCTGGCGGTCTCCGGCCGCCAGATCCGCTACGGCGGGCGGCTGGTGGTGGACGAGCACGTCCGCATCGAGCCGCGGTTGGAGGACGCCCAGAGCGGCGTCGCCGGCTGGCAGCCGATCATCGACGGCGCCGAGGTGTCGCGGCAGCGCTGGGACGGGGCCTGGCCGGACGGCACCTATCGGCTGGCCGTGCGGGCCATCGACCGGGTGGGGAACGAGTCGGTCATCGCCGCCGACGAGGAGGTCGTGGTCGATGCGCTGCCGCCGGTGGTGACGGTAACCGGGCAAGCGGTGGCCGCCGCGGGGCGGCGGGGTCGCGATCGCTCGAGCTGCGGCTGGCTGCCCAGGGCCACGAGCCGCTGGCCGCTCGTCACCCAGTGCCGCTGGGTGCGCAAGGCCCAGCGGCGCTGGCTGGGTCGGGGCTGGAACTGGCTGGAGGTGTCGGTCGACGGCAAGCGCTGGAGCTCGCTCATCGCCGCCGGCTCGGAGCCGGCAAGGGAGGTGGCGCGGGCCAGCTACAGCCTGCCTGCGGCGCCCGCGACAGCGGCGGTCGAGGGCGCTGACGGGCAGCTGCTGGTGCGGTCGGCCGACGGCTCGGGGCTGCTGCCGCCGGGCGGAGGCGCCGCCGTCGGCGGGCTGGTGATCCACGCCCGGGACGCCGGCGCCGGCCTCGAGCGGCTGGAGCTGCAGGTGACCGAGGCCGGGCCCGGCGTCCTGTCGCTCACCGTCGAGGCGACCGACGCCCTGGGCCATCGCCAGGCGACGAGCTGGCGGGCGACGGCGCCGCGCTGAGGGGCGTCAACCGTCCGCCGGCCGTTTGTCGCCGAGGCGTGTGGTCGGCATCCAGCGCGACGCCTGGAGCGACTGCTCGGGGATCTCGGTCGTGGCCGGCGTCTCCTCCGGCTGCCAGAGAAAGCCGTGGCGCCGCGCCAGCTCTTCGAGCAGGTCGGCGACCTGGGCGGCATCCGCGGGGCGCTTGTCCAGCTCCCGGCTGAGTAGCGCCAGGATCAGCTCGTCGAGCTCGGGCGGCACGTCCGGCGCCAGCTTGGAGGGCCGCTCGACGACGCCGAACAGAGTCCGCCGGATCACCTCCTTGACCGATCGGCCGTCGAACGGCGGTCGCCCGACAAGGCTGGTGTAGAGCACCGCCCCCATCGAGAACAGGTCGCCGGCCTGGTCGTATCCCTTGCCACGCAGGGTCTCCGGCGGCACGAAGCCAGGGGTCCCGAACACCACGTCCTCTTTCGGAGCCAGCGACGAAAGCAGCTCCGAGATGCCGAAATCGGTGACCTTGATCGAGCCGTCGCGGCCCAGCAGGACGTTGGCGGGCTTGATGTCACGGTGAACGATGCCGTGCTCGTGGGCGGCGGCGAGGCCCCTGGCGATGGCCGCGCCCAGCGGCACCACCTGCGCCGCGGGCAGGCGCTTGCGGCTCCAGATCAGCTGCTCGAGGCTTTTGCCGTCCACCAGCTCCATCGCCACGTAGGCACCTTCCGGGTGGTCCTCGACGTCGAAGACCCCGACGATGTTGGGGTGGCTGAAGCGCGCCACCGTGACCGCTTCGCTGAGCAGCCGCTCGACCAGGTCCTGTCGCTGTTTGCCCTTGAGCTTGGTGTCCAGCCGCACGGTCTTGAGCGCCACCGGGCGCTTGAGCTTCGGATCCCAGCCGCGGAAGACCGTCCCCATGGCGCCGGAGCCCAGCACGTCGGAGACCTGGTAGCGGCCGAGAAAGACCTCGTCCAGCCGTTCCTGGTCCGAGATGCGGCGCTCGAGCGCCTCGAAGGCGGCGCGCAGCTGGCCGATCTCGTCGCCGCCGCCGGCGGCCGGCAGTCCCGCCAGGCGCCGCTGGGCGGCCGCCACCTGCCGGATCGGGCGGATCACCGACAGGTAGGCGGCGACCGACGTCAGGGCGATCAGCGCCAGGGCGCCGCCCACGGCCCACCCCGAGCGGCGCAACATCTGGCGCTGGACACGATGGGCGACGGCGATCGGCTGGCGCGAGAAGACCGCCCACCGGGCCATGGGCACCGTCGCCCAGGCGCCGATGAACTGCTGGCCGTCCAGCCGGGAGACGAAGTCGGTCTTGACCCCGTCGACCTCCACGTCCAGGATGCTGTCGACGATCTGCTCTGGGAAGTCGTCGGCCAACTGCTGATCGCCGATCAGCGCCTTGCGGCCGGCGCCCACCAGCATCAGGTCGGCGTTGTCTCCGAGCTCGTAGTGCCTCAGCGCGTCGGGGATCTCGGCGCCGTTGCAGATCAGCCACAGCAGGCCGCCGCCGCCGGCGAGTGGGGCCTCGAGGCGCACCCCCGGGGACTCTTCGCCGGGGACGAAAATCGCCGCGGCCCCCGGCCGCCGCTGGACCGCCGCCGCCATCAGCCGGCGCGATCGCGGATCGGCGAGCTGGGCCCGGATCACCTCCTCGCCCTCCGGGGTAACCACCACCAGGCCCTCGACACCCAACTCCTGCCAGGCCGTGAGGCTGCGCGACAGGGCCTGGCGGGCGAGTGGCGAGGTGGGATCGGCCAAGGCGTCGTCGCCGGCGAGGCCGGACGCCAAGGCCCGCCGACTCTCGAGAAACTGGATGATCTGCCGCGCCGTGGATCGTGCCGCCACGAGGTGCAGGGCCTGGGTCTGCTCGATCATGGCGGTGCGGTCGATGGCGACCAGACTGCGCACCGCGAAGGCGACCGGCAGCAGTCCGACCAGCGCCAGCGCCAGCGCCAGTCTGGCGAGCAGGCCCGGTGCGCGCGGCCGACGCATCAGGCGGCTTCCGCGCCGGGGCGGCCTGGCGCCGGCTCGGGGACGCCGAACAGGAACCCCTGGCCGAGCTCGAAGCCGAGCTCGGCGCAGGCGTCCGCTTCGGCCTGCCGCTCGATGCCCTCGGCGATCGAGCGGATCCCGAGCTCGGCGGCCATCTTGACCAGCGCCGCCAGCAGCCGGCCGCGGCTGCCGCCGTCGCGATCGATGTCCTCGATCATGCTGCGATCGAACTTGAGAAAGTCCGGCGGTGCCGCTGCCAGTTCGGCCAGCCGCGTCTGGCCGGCGCCGAAGTCGTCGTAGGCGAGGCCGATCTCCAGTCCGCGCAAGCCCTCCTGCAGCCGCGCCATCGACGCCGGCTCGGTGATCGCCGCCTCGTGGATCTCCAGCACCAGGCGCAGGCGCGGGTGCTGCTCGCGCAGCCGGCCGAGCGATTCCACCAGCCCCTCCTCGCGCAGCTCGGCGGGGTGGGTGTTGAAGAAGTAGAGCAGCTCCGGCGGCAGCCGCCGGCAGTCGGCCGCCCCGCGGCGCCGGAACAGGCGGCTCAGCTTGGCCTCGGCGCCGACCACGGCGGCGATCTCGAACAGCTCCCACGAGCTCAGCGGCAGGACCGGCAGCTCGCTGCGGCCGAGCGCCTCGTAGCCGATCGGCGTGCCGTCGGCGATGGCGACGATCGGCTGGTAGTGCGCCGCCACCGCTTCGGTCTCCATCAGCTCGCGGAAGCTGACCAGCCGCTCGACCAGCAGGGCGGGCAGCGGGGCGCTGATCTCGGTGGTCGAGCCCAGCAGCGCCTCGGTGCGGCCGGGCTCGAGGATGCCGAGGCGGAACTCCAGCGTTGCCAGCTGGACGATGTCGCCCTCCCCGAGCGGCGCCGTGCCGGTGAGCCGCTCGCCGTTGAGCAGGGTTCCGTTGGTGCTGCCGAGGTCGGCGATCTCGAGCCCCGTGCCGGCCGCGCGCAGCTCGGCGTGTTGGCCCGACACGGCGTTCGAGTCGAGCGACAGGTCCTGGTCCGGGTGACGGCCGATGCGGAAGGGCAAGGCCAGGATCGGCACGCGGCGTAGATGCCGGCTGTCGTCGACGAACCCCTCCAGGTACCAGAGGCCGCCGCCGGGCGCCAGCAGGGCGCGCGATACCCTCCTCGCCTCAGCCACTCTCTGCTTCGGCGACGTAGAAGGTGCGATGGCTCTCGCGCCGGAATCCCCGCTGCAGCATCCGCTCCAGCTCGCCAGCCGGCACCGGACGGCTGAAGTGGTGGCCCTGCAACAGCTCGCAGCCCTCCCCACGCAGGATGTCCGCCTCGCCCTCGCCCTCGACGCCCTCGGCGACCAGCTCGAGGCCCATGTAACGAGCCATGGCGATTACCGCCTTGACGATGGCGCGGTTCTCCTTGTTCTCCGGCAGGCCCATGATGAACGAGCGGTCGAGCTTGAGGGTGTGGATCGGAAACCGCTGCAGATAGGCCAGCGATGAGTAGCCGGTGCCGAAGTCGTCGATCGAGATGCGCAGCCCGAGATCCCGCAGCGCCTCGAGCCGTTCCATCGTCTTGTCGACGTCGGTCATCGCCACCGTCTCGGTGATCTCCAGCTCCAGCGCTTCCGGCGCCAGACCGGTGTTGGCGAGGATCGTCGAGACCGTGTCCTTGAAGCCCACCTCGCGAAACTGCAGCGCCGAGATGTTGACGGCGACGGTGAGGTGGCGGTACCCCTGGCGCCGCCAGCCCTGCATCTGGGCGCAAGCGGTCTTCAGCACCCACGCGCCGATCGGCATGATCAAGCCGGACTCCTCGGCCAGCGGGATGAACTTGCCCGGCGAGATGCGCCCCTGGGTCGGGTGATTCCAGTAGACGAGCGCCTCGACCCCCGAGATCTCGCCGCTGTCGCTGCGCAGCTTGGGCTGGTAGAGCAGCTCGAGCTCGCGGTTCTCGACCGCGTAGCCGAGGGCCAGCTTCAGCTGCAGCTTCTCGAAGCCGCTGCCGCCCAGGGTCGGGGCGTAGAGGCGGATCCGGTTGCGGCCCTGCCGCTTTGCCGCGTGCAGGGCGTTCTCGGCGTTGCGCAGCAGCGTCTGGGCGTCTTCGCCGTCCCAGGGATAGACGCTGGCGCCGAGGCTGGCCGAGACGGCGAGCTCCTCGCCGCCGAAGTCGTGCGGTCTGGACAGCTCGCTCAGGATGCCCTCGGCGAGATGACGGACGTCGTCGTCGCGCGGCAGGTCGCGGATGAGATAGATGAACTCGTCGTCGCCAAAGCGCGCCAGCAGGTCGGTGCCGCCGCGCAGCGCCACCAGCCGCTCGGCCACGCTGCGTAGCAGGAAGTCCCCGACCGCGTAGCCGAACGTCTCGTTGACCTCCTTGAAATGGTCGAGATCGAGGCGCAGCAGGGCCATCTTGTTCTCGTGCGGGCTGAGGTCGGCGAGCGCCTCCTTGAGCTGATCGAAGAAGAGGCTGCGGCTCGGCAGTCCGGTGAGGGCGTCGTAGAGCTGGCGCTCGCCGACCTTCGCCTGGGTCCTGGCGGAGTTGATCGCCAGCCCGGCCAGCGCGCTGGTGATGTCGAGCAGCTTGATCTCCTGCGCGGTGGGGGAGCGCTGCCGGCAGAGGTAGATCGCCACCGTGCCGACCACCCGTACCCGGTCGTCCTGACCGGGAGAGTCCGCCCACTGCAGGCTGCGGATCGGCAGCGACCAGCTGGCCCGGAAGCCGGCGGCGACCGCCGGGCCTTGCAGCCCGTTCCACAGCGGGTCGGTCGCGATGTCGTGGCTCACCACCACCTCGTTGCGATGGACGGCGGCGCTGCAGCTGCCCGGCGCCAGCCCGGCGGTGAGCCCGTCGATCGCCCGCCGGAAATCCGCCGGCAGACCCGGCGCGGCGCCGACGTTGAGGATCCGCTCGGCCGGCTGGTAGAGCATCACGCAGCTGCAGGCGGGCGCGATGGCTTCGTCCAGCGTGGTGCAGAACTGCTGCAGCAGGGCGCTCAGATGGGTCTTCTCGCCGATGCCGTCGAGCAGCCGGCGGTGGGCGGAGAGCAGTTCGCTCGCCAGGTCTTCGCTCGCAGCGGCTGGCGGCGGCGTAATCGAGGAGTCGATCGTCATGATCGTTGCTTCGTCAAAGTATAGACCAGCGATCGCCGTGATAGCCTCCGCCGATGCCGGCGCCGCCCCAGGACATCGGCCTCGATCCGCCGCCGTCGATCTTGCCGGTCTTCCCGCTGACCGGCTCGCTGCTGTTGCCCGGCAACTACATGCCGCTCAACATATTCGAGCCGCGGTACCGCAACATGGTCGAGGACGTGCTCGAGCGCGGCGGCCATATCGGCATGATCCAGCCGCTGCTGCCCGGGCCGGACCACCTCGGCGTCGGCGACGACGACCCCCGGCTCTACTCGGTGGGCTGCGCCGGGGTGCTGGAACAGGCGGAGCGCCAGGACGACGGCCGCTTCCTGATTCTGCTGCGCGGCGTCATGCGCTTTGGGGTCGCTGAGGAGGTGGATCGCCGCCGCGGCTACCGGCAGGTGCGGGCCAGCTATGAGCCCTTCGCCGAGGACGTCGGGACCGATCCCGGCCCGGTCGAGACCGCGCCCCTGCTCGCCGCGGTGGAGCGCTTCGGCGGCCGACGCCAGCTGGCGTTCGACATGGACCTGCTGGCTTCGCTCGACGCGCCGCGCCTGGTCAACGCCCTTGCCGCGGCGCTGCCCTTCGCCCCGGCGGAGCTGCAGGCGCTGCTCGAAGCGCCGACCCTGGCCGATCGCCAGCGCCTGCTGCTCGAGCTGATGCGCATGGAGGAGGCGCCGCGCGGCGAGTCGCCGGCCTCGCTCTTCGTGCCGCCGACGGTGAACTGAGGGAGCGGATCAAGTCCGGGCCTGGCCCCGGTAGAGCTCTCGCACCCATTCCGCGTCGGCGCTGGACAGCGGCTCGCCCAGGCCGGCGGCTGCCACGGCGTGGCGCCGCCGGCGCATGCCGAGCAGGACGCAGCCGGTCGGCGCGTCGCTGAGCAGCACGCCGGTAAGGGCGTGCAGCACGGCCTCCGGCCGATCGGCGAAGCGCCGTTCCACCGCCGCGCGGCACTCCCGCAGCCGGGCCAGGGCCGCGGCGTCGCCGAACTCGCGGATCCGGTTGCGGTGGTCGCCGTCGGGAAAGCCGGTCGGCTCGTCGTACTTGCCCAGCAGCAGCCCGTGCCGCAGCGGCGAGAAGAAGGCCACGCCGGCGTCGTTCTGCTCGACCCACGCCGCCAGACCGCTCGCGGCGTAGCTGTCGTCGACCACGTTGCGGTAGGGCTGGACCACCTCGGGCTCGACCCGCGGGGCGTAGCGAGCTACCTTCTCCGAGCTCCAGTCGGACAGGCCGATAAAGCGGATCTTGCCGTCGTCGCGGGCGCGGCGCAGCCGCTCGACGGCGCCGTCGAGGAAGCGGTCCCCGGGGCCGAAATCGCAATGGTGGAGATAGAACAGGTCGATCCGATCGGTGGCGAGATAGCGCAACGAGCGCTCGATCCGCTCGTCGATCAGCCGCGGGTGGTAGGCGTGCTCGTAGGGGCCCGCGTCCCAGCCGACCTTGCTGGCGAGGAAGATCTCCTCGCGCGGCAACCGATCCCAGAGACCGCCGATCAGCCGTTCCGCCTGCCCGTCGCCATAGACGTCGGCGGTGTCCCAATGGGTGACTCCGGACTCCCACGCCGCCACCAGGGCGTCGGTCGCCCGACGGTCGTCGTGCCCGGACCAGCCGACCTCCATCTTGCCCACCCGCTTGGGGCCGCCGTGGGCCCAGGTGCCGCAGGCGATCGCCGAGACCTCCACTTCTGTCCTGCCAAGCCGTATCTTGCGCATGGGCGAAATGTAGCAGTCTTCGGCGGCAGAGGGACGGCCGCGACCGGCTGGATCCTGGTGTGGGTCGGTTCGAGAGCCACTACCGGGATCCTCGCGTCGGCGAGTAGGGAGTACAATCTTCGGCATGGAGTTCGACCAGTACTCGCCCCCCGAGCCGACGCCGCCGACCGAGCCGCCCACGCGCCGCCCCTGGTGGCCCTGGGCCGTGGCCCTGCTGGTGATCGTGGCCGGCGTCGCCGCCTATCTGCTGCTGTCGCGCGAAGCGCCGCCGCCACCGCCGACGCTGGCGGCCCCGGCGCCCGCGGCCGCGGACGAGCCGGCGGCCCAGCCGGCGTCGCGGGTGCTGGACCTGCCGCCGCTCAACGACAGCGACGAGTGGCTGCAGCGGGTGGTCGCCGAGCTGTCGACCCATCCCGACCTGGCGCGCTGGCTGGTGAGCGACAACCTGGTGCGGCGGTTCACCGCGGCGGTGGACAACATCGCTCGCGGCGAGAGCCCGCGGCCGCACCTCGGGTTTCTCGATCCGGCCGGGGAGTTCGCCGTGGTCGAGCGGGGCGGCGAGCTCTATGCCGCACCGAGCAGCTACGCCCGCTACGACCGGATGACCGAAGTCGTCGACTCGATCGACGCCGCCGGCGCGGCCGAGCTCTACCGTCAGCTCGAGCCCCTGCTGCAGGCGGGCTACGCCGACCTCGGCTACCCCGATCGCAGATTCGACGACGCCCTGGCCGCAGCCATCCGCCATCTGCTGGCAACGCCGCTGCCCGGCGGGCCGCTGCCGCTGGAGCCGGGGGTGGAGAGCTACGCCTTCGGCGACCCGCGGCTCGAAGGGCTCAGCCCGGCACAGAAGCACCTGCTGCGGGCGGGGCCCGACAACGCCGCCGTCGTTCTCGACAAGCTGCGCCAGCTCGCCGCCGCCCTGAAGCTCGACGTGGGCTGACCGCCCGGGGCGGTAGCTCCTTCCCTAGCCGCTACCGTGGACCGGCCGTCCGGCGCGTCGCAGCCACGCCGTGAGCAGGGCGTCGGTGGGCAGGTAGAGCAGCAGCGGGTAGGCGATCATGCTGACCGCCAGGAAGGCCAGCGGCGGCATCCAGGTCTGCTCGATGCCGAACGGCGCCCAGAGCCAGTTGATGTTGGCTTCGGGCTGGCCGATCCAGAAGCTCAGCGGCAGCACCAGCCAGCAGATCAGGCACTGCAGGCGCCAGCCGCGGCGGTCGTGTCCCAGCCGCCACAAGACCCACAACAGCAGCACCGGAATGAAGACGTGGAACAGCGACATCATCCGGCCGAGCAGGGGTTGCGTCGCCTCGAACATGTACTCGGTGCCGCCGATGGGATGGAAGCCGGCGACCAGGCGAGTGGTGGCGTCGACGATCCAGGCGAACTGGATCACCAGCACCGAGGCCGCCTGCGAGGAGAACAGCAGCGGGCTCTCGAGCCAGACCGCGGCCAGGACGACGAAGTTCGCCACGTCGCACACCCAGAGGAAGTTGGCCGGCCCTTTGTCGATCCAATAGACCGGCACCCAGAAGACAAACCAGGCGGTATAGCCCAGCTTGAGCCACAGAGGCAGCGCCCGGCGCGCGGACAGATCGAGCACGATCTGGTGGAGCCTAGAAGCGGAACAGGATCTGGCCGGTGATCTTGCGCTCGATGAGGTCGCCGAAGACGTGCTGCAGAATCTCCTCGTCGAAGACGTTCTGGACGTTGACCGAGAGCGTCGTCCGGTCCCCGTTGAAGCGCACACCGCCACCCACGCTCACCTGGGTGAAGGAGTCGGTCGGTCCCCAAAAACCCGGGGTCAGGACGTCGGTCCAGAACGCCTTGTCCTGGTAGTTGGCGTTGCTGCTGAGGTAGAACCGCCCGCTGTCGTAGGAGATCCCGGCGTTGAATCGGTTCTCGGGCGGGCTGTTGATGGCGTTGCGCACCGTGCCGTCGGCCAGGACCAACGGAGCGATGCCCGTCACCTCGGGTTCGGCCTGGTAGGAGTAGTTGAGGAACCAGGAGACGGCGGATGAGGGGCGTCCGGCGAAGGAGACCTCGACCCCCTCGTCGATGATCTTGCCGATGTTGCGGTAGCTGAGCGTCGACGGCAACAGGCCGTTGGCCTCGGACGGGAAGAGCGGGGTGCCCGTGGCGAGCAGCGCGAGCGGCCAGTTGGAAGGCGGGTTGGTCGACGTGTAGGCGGCAACGGTCGTGAAGTCGATGGCGTCCGTGGTCTCGTTGCGGTAGACCGATATGGTGAAGGTGGTGCCGTTGTCGAACTGGCCCACATAGCCGACCTCGAAGGCGTCGAGGCGTTCCTCGGTCACCAGCGGGTTGCCGAGAGCGTTGACCGGAAACTCGTTGTACAAGGTCGGGAATGGGCCGCAGAGGGTCAGGACGAACTCGCAGGGCACACCGGGGGGTACCAACCCGGCTTGAACGAGCTGGGCCAGAACCAACTCCGGGAAGATCGGGATGCCTGGCCCGAGGAAGGTCGGCACGCCGGGCACCGGTCCCACGTCGAAGCTGATCGTGACGTCGAGGAAGTTGTTGATCATCGACGGCGCCCGGAAGGCCCGGTTGAACGAGGCGCGGAAGGTGTGGTGCGGGGTGGGCGAGATCAGCAGGCTGGTCCGGGGGGAGACCACCGAGCCGATCGGGTCGATGTCGTCGAGGCGGGCGCCGACCAGCCAGCGCACCTTCTCGCCGATGAGGATCTCGTCCTGCACGAAGACGCCGTACTCGTCGCGGGCGTCGCCCTGGGGCGCGATCGACAGGTCGAACTGATTGGTGCGGGCGGTGCCGCCGAAGGTCAAGACGTTGCTGTCGCCGAACACCTTGGTGTTGGTGAAGTCCAGGTTGTAGGTGTCGCTGGCGAAGGCGAACTGGATCGGCCGCCCGCTGAGATCACGACTCAGCAGGTTCGAGGCGTTGCCGTCCAGCAGGTTGACGAAGAAGGTGGCGCGGGCCGCGCGCTTGGCCCAGTTCACCTTGACCGAGCTCATGCTGGCGCCCGAGGCGATGGCGAACGGCCCGATGCCGCTGTGCATGATGCCGTCGGTGGCGGCGTAGCCAAGATCGATGCCCCAGGTCGAATCGAGACTCTGGTCGAAATCGAAGCGCACGTTGGCCTTTGGCTGGGTCGTGCCCTCGTTGCGGAAGTCCGGGTACATCGTGTTGGTGCCGGGAATGAGACCGGTCGGGCGGTTGAACGGGTCCTGCTCGTAGAAGGCGCCGGAGACCTTGTAGCCGTACCGCTCGTTGGCCCCGGCGTGGGTGATGCTGCCGTAGAGTGTGCCGAAGTCGCCGCCGCCCGCGGTGACGCTGGTGCCCTGCATCTCGCGCGGCGTCTTGGTGATCAGGTTGATGACGCCGCTCATCGCGTTGGCGCCCCAAACCGCGCTTCCGGGTCCGCGCACCACCTCGATCTGCTTGAGCTCGTTGGTGTCCATGGGCACGTAGTCCCACATGACGAAGCCGAAGAAGTCCAGGTAGAGGGTGCGGCCGTCGAGCAGCACCAGCTCGCTGGTCGACAGGCTGCTCGAGGCCGAGCGGCCGGTGATCTGGATGTCGCGGGCGCTGATCTGCGAGACGTTGAGACCCGGCACGTTGCGCAGCAGGTCGCCGTAGTCGTCGGCCGGCAGCTCCGCCAGCGTCCGCTCGTCGAGGACCGTGATCGCTGCCGGCACCTCGTTGAGGCGCTGCTCGTACTTGGAGGCGGTGACCGAGATCACCTCGTCGAACTTGTCCTCCGCCTGGGCGCCTTCCTCCTGCGCCGGCTCTTCTCCCGCGGCCGGTTGGGCGGCAACCGGCGCGGCCAGCGGCAGCAGGGCGATCGTTCCGAAGACCAGAAACCGCCAGAACTTGGACATCACGCGTCCCCCTTTCGGGAAGTCCATGGGTAGCCTCGGTCGGAGGCCGCGACACATCGTCAAAAACTGCCGCATCCTACCAACAGGCGTTGACGGGCGCCAATAAGCTGCGGCACAGCGTTGGCAGGTCGCCGCCGGTCAGCTCTCGGGGTCCCTTGCCGCCAGCCGGTCGCCCGCCCGGGCCACCGCGCGCAGCTTGTCGAGCTGGCCCAGGCGGAAGCCGGAGTGCACGGCGACGACCAGGATCGCGACGGTGAAAACGGCGCGCTCGGTCGGGCCCAGGGTCAGCATCGGCGCGGTGCCGTCGCCCACCAGGAGCAGGACGACGATTGCCGCCCAGTCGATGGCGACGGCGATCCGGGCCCGCCGGCGGGCGCGCCCCATCGCCTCGGCGCGCCGCTCGGCCGTCGCTTCTTCCTCGCGCGGCAGGCCGGCGACGTCTTCGTACAGCAGGGACAGGACGGCTCGGGTGCGCCACATCTCAGCTCTCCCTTCTCAGGCCGGCGCCGGTCACGCGGAAGACCGCCGGCGGCAGGGGTTCGGTCGGCTCGTCGATCTCGCCGAGGTTCCAGTCGAGGCGCCGCTCGAGGGCGGCCCGGTCGCCGGCGACCAGCAGTCGGCCCGCCGTTGGCGCCGCGGCGAAGAGCGCCTCGCCGCCGCGCAGAACTTCCGCCAGGAGCAGCAGCCGGGAGGCGCCGCAGCCGTCCTCCGGCGCGATGACCGCGACCTCGCCGCCGGCGAGCGCGGCGCGCACCGGAGCCTCCTCGAAGCGTTGGCGCAGCACCGCCAGGGCGACGCCGTGAACGTCCCGCGCGTCGATGCCGGCGCCGCGGAGATGCTCCTCGGCCAGGTAGGCCGGCCGCGGCTCGCCGTCGACGAGGTAGATCGTCGCCAGGCCGCCGGAATCGGCGGCGGTGTGACGCACCGGCCGCGGCTCGAGCGACAGCAGCTCCAGCCCCTCGTCGGCCAGCCGCGGCAGGACGCGGGAGCCGTGCCGCTTGAGGTCGAACTCGCCGGCGAACGGTCTGGGGCCGTGACGGGCGGCGTCGGCCACCGCCAGGAACAGCCGCCGCCGGTCGCGGTCGCCGCGACTCGGCGGCGCGGGTCAGGGCCTTGCCGTCGACGGTCGCGAGCGGCCCCTCGGCGCCGTCCAGCCGCCAGCGGCCGGGCGCCGCCTCGACCACCGTCAGCCCGGGCCGCTGCTCGGCGAGCAGCGCGGCGAAGCGCCGCCGGCACTCCGCCCGGCGGGCGATCGCCCGCCGACGCGAAAGCCAGGCGAGCGCGCCCGCGGCGAGCGCGGCGACGACGGCGATCCAGAGCGGGCCCATGGCCGCCTAATCTACCGCCCGGGCGGCGCCCTGCCGACGGCGCCGGGTGCGGATCCTCGGTGCGGTAGTGGAAGCTCTCGACGGTGCGGCGGCCCAGGACTCGAGCCCCGGGCTGGTACGCTGCCGTCGATGCGGCGAAACCTCCTGCTCGTGCTGGCGATGTGTGGGCTGGCGCCGCTCGGCGGGCCGGCAATCGTCGCTCAGGAAGCCATCGCGCCGGCGAGCGGCCCGTCCGGAGACGGCCTGCCCGAGATCGCGCCCGGCGCGCTCGTGCGGTGGCCGGGCGAGGGCGTCGAGCGCTGCGGCATGTCGGGCGCCAAGTGGGACCCGCTGGCCGGCGCCTGCTGGTACCCCATCGACCTGCTGGCGCCCGCCGGCTCGCTCGAGCTGGGCCGCTGGCGGGGCGGCGTGTTCGAGGCCCGCCGGGTGCGGGTGGCCGACTATCCCTACCCGGTGCAGCACATCGAGCTCGCCGACGACTCGCGGGTCGATCTGTCGGCCGAGGACCTCGCTCGGGTGGGCCGCGAGAACGGCCTCATCGGCGCCCTCTGGGCGCGCCGCGGCCCGCCGCGGTTCGCCCTGCCGCTGGCGGCGCCGCTCGAGCGGCTGCCCGCCGGCGGGCGGTTCGGCTCGCGCCGGTTCTTCAACGGCCAGCCGCGCAGCCCGCACTCGGGTGTCGACTACGCCGCCGCCACGGGCAGCGCGGTGCTGGCGGCGGCCGCCGGCGAAGTGGCCTTGACGGGCGACTTCTTCTTCCCGGGCCGCAGCGTCTTCCTCGATCACGGCGACGGCCTGGTGAGCATGTACTTCCATCT
This sequence comes from Thermoanaerobaculia bacterium, assembly GCA_963781065.1. Taxonomy (GTDB): domain Bacteria; phylum Acidobacteriota; class Thermoanaerobaculia; order Multivoradales; family JAHEKO01; genus CALZJC01. The sequence goes on from CAWAET010000008.1 coordinate 201,209, forward strand.
CAGCGAGGTCGCCGTCGAGCCCGGTGCCCGGGTCGAGCGCGGCCAGCGGATCGGCCGCGTCGGCCAGACCGGCCGCGCCACCGGCCCGCATCTGCACTTCGCCGCCCGCTGGCGCGGCGCGCGGATCGACCCGACGCTGCTGCTCGAGCCGGCCGGGGCGGTCGAGATCGAGTAGTGGCGGCACCTCAGCCGGCCCTGTCCGGCCGCAGCGTCGGACCGCGGCGCGGGCGCTCGCGGGTCAGGTGGACGAAGCGACTGGCAGCGCGGACTGACGGGCCAGCGTGGCAGAGAGTCGGTGAGCGACCCCGGACCGGTCAGGGCAGCAGCACCACCTTCGCGCCGCGCTCGGCGAGCAGCTGGTCGGCGCGCTCGACGATGAGATCGCGCCGCGCCAGCAGGGCGGCGCGCTGGGCCTTGGTCAGCCAGTGCCCCAGGTTCGCTTCGCAGCTCGGCCGCCGTCAGGCGGCGCAGCCGTCCCAGCGCCGCGGCCGGGAAGCGCTCCAGGTCGTCCGGCGCGAGCAGCTTCTTGCGGGTCTTGAACGCCCGCGAGTGATCGATCGCCCAGACCCGAAAGCCCTCGCCGACCAGCACGTTGCCGGTGTTGTTGAAGTCGGTGTCGTGGGTCAGCTGGCGCAACAGCCGGACGGTGTGGATCTGACGGTTCCAGGCCCCGGCGTCGGGGGCCGGGAGGCCGCGCCGGCGCCGCTCGGTCTCGGTCATCGATCCTTCGACCCAGAGCTGCACCGCGCCCGGCGTGCCGTCGATCTTGCGCGCCACCGTCGGCGGCACCAGCCCGAGGCCCAGCAGCTTGTCGAGCTCGTAGGCGGCGATCTCGTGCTTCCAGCAGTCGCGAAAGCCGATCTCCACCGGCCCCCCGTCGTGGAAGTTCTTGACCGGGGCGTACTCGTCGATCGTCTTCCACACCGCCCGCGCGGTGCGCCCACCGGCGGTCAGCGTGAGCCGCTGCGGGTGGGTGACGCCGGCGCCGACCTCCTCGGTCCGGGTCACCCGCGCGCTGCGGAGGAACTCCTCGTCAGCCTGGCGATCGACCTGCGGCTCGGCCGCCCCGGCGAGCGCCGCCAGGCCGGCGGCGAGCCAGCAGGCGTGGCGCCAGGCGGACGGCGGCCGTTGTCGTGCCACGAAACCTCCCCGAGGTTGGCGACCAATCTACCCGAGGGACCGGGCGGGCGGCAACCGTGCCGGCGAGCGGATCACTGCTCTTCAACTGTGCGACGTCAACGGCGACGGCATCGCCCTTCGTCCCGTGGCACCTGCGGCACTTCGTGAGGCTCGCCTACGAGGCTGGCACCCGGCGTCGGATCATGTTGGGCTCACCGCGCTCGCTCACCCAGCGGACCCGGCGCACGCTGCCCTGCGAGAGCTCCACCTCCACTGCGGCGCTCGAGTCGGGGTTCCGAAAGAGAACGTGCGAGTAGGTCTTGGTGGTGTCCACGCAGCAGCGCAGGAGCGGCTCTGAGATGTAGAGGGACGGGTCGGTGGCGGCCGGATAAAGATAAAGGGCCCAGCCGGCCCATCCATCTTCCGAGCTCCTTACCCGGCCGATCGCCAGCTGACCGCTCGGGGAGTCGAAGTAGTGCTCCTGTTCCCACTGGTCCTCGCGAAAACCGGCGCTGACGCCCATCTTCTTGGCAGCCTCTTCCGGCGTGTCGCCGGGCCTCAGCGGGCCGAACGGCTCGAGGTCGATTAGGTCGTCCACCGTCCGCCCTTTTGCCAGGTTGACCCATACCTCCTCACCGTCCTGACGCGGGTAGTCGGTGATCTCGACCGACTTGGCCGGACCCACCTCCTCGACCCTGCGCTGCGAGTACAGGCCGTCTGGATCCAGGCCGCAGGTGGCGACCGAGATACACAGCAGCGCGAACACGCTGCCACGATGCAGAGACGGGCGCCGACTCACCGCGACGAGCCCTATGGGCCGAGCATCTCCCACCAGGCCGAGACGTGCTTTCCCAGCGGCACGAACCCAGTGAACGGGCCGTACTGCTCGGGCGTCTTGTCCTGCTTCCACTGGCCCTGGCAGTTCTCGAAGCAGTTGACGTCCGGGGGACAGTCTCTGCCTTGGCGGTTGTCTTTGTAGTCCTGGTCCGCGTGGGCGGAGTGGCAGTTGTCGCCCACGGTGACGCATTCCAGGATCTGTTTGGTCTCGATCAGGTTGCCCAGCCCCTGGACCGCCAGCTTGGGAAGCCCGCAGTTCTTCACCAGAATACAGCTGAACAGGCAGTGCTGGTAGCGCCAACCGTACATGTCGCCGAACTTGACGGGCTTCAGCCGGCCGGCGGCGGAGACTGTGGCCATGCAATCGAGCGACTGCGGAATTTCAGGCGGCAGTAGCTTCGCCATCAGGGAGCGTCCCTGAGTGGCGAGCCCATCGGGATCGAACACCACGGTCGGTGCGGACTGGGCGTAGAGATAGAGGTTGACCTCGCGCTCGAGTCCCAGTGGCTCGGGCCGGTTGTAGCGACCCGTGGAGGGCTCGTACCAGCGGTGCACGTTGTAGCTCAGCCCGGCCTGCATCCAGCTGGGATCCTGCCACTGACCGGGCAGGCGGAGAAACAGCCCGGCGCTTTCGGGTGCCGACAGCGCGGCGCCAAACGGCTCGAATCCGCCCTGCCACAGTGCGGCGCCGGCGGCATCGGTCACCAGCGCCGGAGTACCCAGGTGGTCGGTGGTGATGAAGAGGAGGCGTTCGCTTTCGGTGGTCTGACCCTGGGTATCGGTCTGGCGGGTGTCCTCGAAGATCCCGACCGGTCGGCCGGAGAAGTAGAGAACATGGCTGGTCGTGATGGTGGAGGCTTCGTCTCTGGGCAACCGTGGGCCGGGGTCCTCGACGGTTCGCTTGCTGTAGAGGCGCCTGCGGGAGTCGTAGGTCGCGGTCGTGGCGATCGCGGTAGCCTGCCCCGAAGGGGTGAGGCGCGACGAGGTCAGGAAGCCGCGGCCATCGTATTGAAGGTTCACGCGGTCGCTGGCCGAAGCGGGCGTATCGATGGTGATCTGGGCGAGGCGACCGTCGCCGTCGTAGTCGAGGCGCTGTTTGGTCTCGCCATCTGCCTCATAGGTTCGGTTGCCAGCGGCGTCGTAGAAGTAGCGGAGGACGCCGTCCTGGCCCTGCTGGATCTCCAGGAGCCTGGGGCTCCTGCCGCCGGAGGCATTGACCTCGTAGCGGTAGGTCGAGGTGACGCCGTCACGGGTCTCGATTAGCCGATTTCCCAGCTTGTCGTGGGTCCAGGAGAGATCGCCCCAGGGGCCGTCGCCGCGCCTGAGGAAGTAAAGGTGGTCCAGATAGTCGTAGCTCCGGCTGCCGCCGTGCAGGGTGTCGGTAACGCCAAGGACGTTGCCCACCGAGTCGGTGCCGTAGTCCCAATCGAGCAGGCCCGAGACCGCGATGCCAAGCGGGAAGTGGCGCTGGTCGAAGTCTCGCACCTCGGTCAGGCCGTTGCCGAGGTCCAACCTCGACAGCGGCCCCGAGGGCAGGTAGCTGGAGCCGGTGACCACGGCTTGGGGAGGCTGCGCTCCGTTCTGGACGGTCAGCGTCTCGTGGCGGTTGGCGAAGTCGTACGTGTAGAGGGCTCGTATGCCGCTGGGATATCCGATCTCGACGCGATTGTCGTTGCGGTCGTAGGCGAAGCCCAGGTCGCCGTCGCGGATCAGGCGCCCGAAGCGGTCGTACCCGTAGGCGACCGAGTCGCCGCCTCGGGTGATAGCCGTCAACCTTCCTTTGGAAAACGCCACTGCCGGGTCGTCATAGGTGTAGGTGGTGTCCAGCGAGTTGTCCGGATAGTCGATGAACAGCACCCTGCCCATGGCGTCCACCGTGCGGTGCAGGGTGATCTGGCGCGCGTCGGTCTCGCGGACGAGCTCGCCGTGATCGTTGAAGGCAAACGTCGTGCGGCCGCTCACATCAGAGATGCGCTCGGTCAGACGATTCCTGTCCGAGTAGATGTAGCGCGTACGATTGCCCTCGGGATCGACCACCCGGATCAGGTGATCCTGAACATCATAGGAATAGGTCGTCGTGACCTGTCCGCCACCCTCACCGGCCCAGGGTTGGGACATCGCGGTCAGCCTGTTGAGGGCGTCCCAGGTATAGACCTGCGACGGCTGGGCGGTCTGGCCGGCGGAGGGATGGTTGGCGTCCCAGACGCGCTCTAGGTTGCCGTTGCAGTCGTAGCCGAGCTCTGTCTGGGAGCCGTCGGAGTAGGTGATCTTGTCGAGCCGGCAGCGCGAGGAGTAAGTGGACTCCGAGAAGGCATGGGTCACCCAGCCGGCTCCGTCCCAGCGCTGCAGCTCCTCTCGCGTCTGGTTGCCGAAGGCGTCGAGGGTGTACAGGGTGCGTTCCGAGAGTGGGCCGCCGCTCGGTCCGAGGGCGACCGAGACCATCCGGCCGACGTCGTCGTAGCCATACTCGGCGATGTTGCCCTCCGGCTCGATGATCCTGTGAAGATCGCCGAAGGCGTTGTAAATGTTCTCGTAGACGCGGTCCTCAGCGGGCGCAGCGCCTTTCCTGATGCTGAACCGCATCCGGTCGAGGTCGTCGTAAGCGAACTCCTCGATCACGCCGTTGGGGTCTGTCACCGATGCCCTGCGGTTGAAGGCGTCATAGGTGAAGCTGCTGACGCCTATCAGCGGGTCGGTGCGGCTCAACGGTAGGAGGTTGCCGCGCGCCGGGTCGTAGGTCAAGCTGGTCTGGTCAGCGCTGCCGTAGCCGGGTGGATCGACCACCTTCGCCTTGCCGGCGGCGTTGTAGGTGGTGACGGTCTCGTAGTTGAAAGCGCTGCCGCCCTCGATGCCGGAGATAGCCCTCCGGATGGTGTTGCCCGATCCGTCAAGGGTGAAGCGGGTTTCACTTGTGCCGGTACTCGAGGTGGACGGCCTCTCGATCTTGGTTACCAGCGCCGGGAAAGTCGGGTCGGCGTACTCCCAGGTGTGGTGCGCTCGAGCGGCGTGCCGAACGCCTCGGTACGTGAGGTCATCTGCCCGTTGCCGTCGTAGGTCATCAACGTCTGCGTCCCGCGCCCATCCACCGTCCGGGTCGGCCGCAGCGGGTTGTCCGGATCGTCGTAGAAGAACTGCGTGTTGGGTCCCAGCCCGCAGGTCGGGCAGTCGCCGGAGATCGAAGTGATCCGCGGCGTTTCGCTCCGCGGGTCGCGCTCGACCAGGTAGGTGGATAGGTTTCCCAGCGGGTCGGTGACCAGGGTCTGGGTGGGCTGGGCCGGGTCGTCGAAGCTCAGCGCCCAGGTTTCGACGGCGCCGGGCCCGGGAACGTCGCCGTTGGCGCCCGCCACCGTCTCGCCGCGCCAGGTGCGAACGACGTTTCCTCGCGCGTCGTACTCGTAGCCGCGCTCGACCCGGCGGGTGCTGTCGGTGGCCACGTCGTCGACCCGGGTTAGATACCCCGGATGCCGCGGGTCGTTGTAGAAATACTCACCGGCGGTGCCGTCGGGCCGGTCGATGCGCGTCAGATCGTCGCCGGCCCAGGTGTAGGACCAGGTGCGGGACGCTGCAGCGCCGACGCCGATCTCCTCGATGGCGGCCAGCTTGCCGTCCGGGTGGTAGGTGAAGCGTTCGCTTCTGCCGTCGGGGAAGGCGACGTCGGTCAAGGTGCCCGCGGCGTCGTAGGTGGGCAGCTTGGCGTTGCCGTTGGCGTCGGTGGTGCCGGCCCAGCGGCCATCGGCGTCGAAGCTGTGGACGGCGCCGTCGAGCTCCCTGAGCTCCCAGCTCGAGGGTGTGCGGGTCAGGGTGCGGTACTCGTCCGACGGCGAGGCCTCCTGGTAGACGCCGTCCACCGGGCGCCAGAACTCGCGGTAGGTGCCGAGGCTCGTGATCAGCCAGACGTGGCTGTCGTCCGGGTCGGGGACGATGCGCTCGGCATAGTCGTGGGACCAGCCGCGGCCCAGAACCGGTCGCCATTCCGCGCTGCCGGGCAGGCCCGGCGTGCCGGCGCCGCGGGCGGTGTAGGCCAGGGCGGCACCGCTGCCGTTATCCGGCGGGCCCGGACAGTGCGCGGCGCCCTGTCCCGCCACGTTGGCGCCACTGTTGCCCGGACAGGGCTTACAGCCCAGGCTGCAGCAGGTGTTCTGGGGAGGGCACCCCAGGATCCCCTGTACCGCCGCGGGCGAGAGGTCGATGGTCGGCGAGTCGGCGCGAGTGGTGCACGTCGCCGAACGGGCTGGCGCAGCGCAGGACGCTGAACGAGTAGCTGGTAAGCCGGGCGTCGCCGTCGAGGTCCTGGCAGGTCAGCCCGCCGATCGAGATCGAGGTGAAGCCGGTGTCGAAGTCGATGGTGGCGCCCAGCGGGCCGCAGGACTCGAACGGCGCGCAGCCGTTGAAGCCGGGGAAGCAGGTCGCCGGATCGGGCTGCGCCTGGGCGAACCAGTGCACCTTGGCCCGCAGGCCGACGTCGGTGCCGTTGGTGCCGTCGTTGCGGGAGTTGTCGGGCATGGTCAGCGGCACCTTCACCTGTACGGTGTAGCTGCCGCTGTCCGGATCGAAGATCGCCTCCGTCTGCGGCGCGCCGATGTCGGTCTCCTCGCAGTAGAAGGCGCCGAGGCAGCGGGGCTCGGCCGAGGCCACGCTGCCCGTGCCCTGGAGCATCTCGACCAGGATGCCGTCGCCCTGGGTGTCGCTGCAGTACTGGGCCGCGGCCGGCGCCGCGGCCAGCCACCCGCCGAGAAGCACCGCGACCACCGCAGCGGTGGCGACTCGCCACATCCGCCGACCACGGTCTCGGTGAACGGGGTTCGGAACCATGTTTGGAGCAGTCTACACGAAAGTGTTATGTTCCTAATCTGAAAGCCAATAAACATATGCAAGCTCGTCGATAACAAAGCCACGCTCGTGAGCCCGACGCGAGCATCCTCCCTGCTCCCGGCAGCGCTGCTGGCGGCCGGGATGGCATGGCTCGCGGCGCCAGGGTCGGCGTCGGCGCAGCTCGCCTGCGGCGGGCCGGTCGAGCGCTTCGAGGGCGGTATCCCGGCCGGCTGGTCGGTGGTGGGCAATCCGGGCGCGGCGCCGGTCTGGGGCAATCGCGCCGGCTGCGGCGAGGACGGCAACTTCACCGCCGCCGGCGGCGACGCGGCCTGCGTGTCGAGCGACCGGTTCGGCATCGCGCCGTTCGCCAGCGAGCTGCGCAGCCCGGCCTTCGACCTCGCCGGCGCCGCCAGCGCTGCGCTGCGCTACGCCGCCAACCACCAGAGCTTTGCCGGCCGCGACGAGCTGGCGGTGGAGATCAGCGCCGACGGCGGCGCCGGCTGGACGCCGCTCCTGGTCTGGGGCGAGGACCACGGCGCGATCCGCGCCGCGGCCGGCGAGCGGGTGGAGCTGGATCTGTCTCCCTGGGCCGGCCAGAGCGGTCTCGTCGTGCGCTGGCGCTACCGGGACCCCGACGCCGCCGCCTTCGACTGGTACTCGCAGGTCGACGACGTGCGCCTGGTCTGCGACGCGCCGCCGGTCTGCGCCGCGCCGCCAATCGGCGGCCTGGTGGGCGACGGCGGCTTCGAGGCCGGCACGCCCAGCCCGTCCTGGACCGAGTCCTCGACCGGCTTCGGCACGCCGATCTGCACCAGCGCCGCCTGCGGCTTCGCCGGCGCCGCCACGGGCGACGGCTGGGCCTTCTTCGGCGGCGCCGAGGGGGAGGCCGGGAGCGACGCCCTGGAGCAGTCGGTGACGATCGCCGCCGGCGTTGCCGCGCTGACCTTCCAGCTCTGGATCCCCGAGGCGTCCGCCAACGGCACCGACCAGCTGCGGGTGCTGCTCGACGGCCAACAGGTCTTCGCGGCCGGCGAGGGCACTCCCGTCTACCGCCAGCGCTACCTGCCGGTCAGGGTCAACCTGTCGCCCTTCGCCGACGGCGGCGCCCACCTGCTGCGCTTCGAGGGCCAGGTCAGCGGGACGCCGGGCAACAGCAACTTCTTTGTCGACGACGTGGCGCTCGAGGTCTGCCCGGCGGTGTCGCAGCCGCCCGAGGCGGCGGTGGCGGACGTCGAGCTGCTGGAGGGCGACGCCGGCACCCGGCAGGCGCGCTTCACCGTTCGGCTGTCGACCCCGGCGAGCGATCCGGTGAGCGTCGACTACGCCACCGCCGACGGCACGGCGACTGCCGGGGCCGACTACGCCGCCGCCGCCGGCACGCTGGCGATCCCGGTCGGCGACCTCGAGGCCGAGATCGCGGTGGACGTCTTCGGCGAGACCGAGGTCGAGGACGACGAGAGCTTTACCCTGACGCTGTCCGGCCCGGTCAACGCGTCGCTCGAGAAGGCCCAGGCGGCAGGCGTCATCCTGGACGACGACTCGCCGCCCGGCATCACCATCGCCGACCTGTCGGTGCTCGAGACCGACCTGGGCAGTGTCGATGCGCTGTTCGAGCTCGTGCTGAGCCGCGAGTCGGCACTGCCGGTGACGGTCGACTACGCCACCGCCGCCGGCACCGCCACCGCCGGCGACGACTATCTCGAAACCGGCGGCAGCGTCACCTTCCCACCCGGCGCCACGGTGGCCAGCCTGGCGGTGCGGATCGTCGGCGACCTGCTGGGCGAGCCGCCGGAGACCTTCTTCATCGACCTCGCCAACCCGCAGAACGCCTTGTTGCGCGACCCGCAGGCGGTCGGCACGATCCTCGACAACGACCCGCCGCCCGCGGCCGCGATCGACGACGCCGCGGTTCAGGAGGGCGACGCCGGCGCCGGCCAGGCGCTCCTCACGGTCACCCTGGCCTACCCGAGCCATCTCGAGACGGTGTTCGACTTCGCCACCGCCGACGGCACGGCGACGGCGGCGGCCGACTACGAGGCGACCGCCGGCAGCCTGACGATTCCCCCGTTCGTCACCACCGGCCAGATCGCGGTGACGGTGCTGGGCGACACCGAGGGCGAGGACAACGAGACGCTGTCGGTCATCCTGTCGAACCCGGTGAACGCCTCGCTGGCCGACGGCGAGGGCCTGGTCACCATCCTCGACGACGACAACCCCGACGGCACCTGTGCCGGCGCCAACCTGCTGGTCAACCCGAGCGCCGACGAGCCGCTGGTGGGCGGCGCCCTGCCCGGCTGGACGGTGGTGGCCGGCGCCGCCTGGGGCCAGCGGGCGGTGGTGCCGCCCAAGGAGGGGCCGTTCCACTTCTTCCCGCCTCGCGACGCGTTCTCCGAGCTGGCGCAGGACGTCGACCTGACGCTGTTTGCCGCCCAGATCGACGCCGGCACCCAGCCCTTCCAGTTCGAGGGCTTCATCCGTTCGCGCATCAGCCTCGACAAGGTGCGCTTCGTGATCGAGTACCGCGACGCCGGCGCCACGGTGCTGGACAGCTTCGACAGCGGCGAGATCAACAGCCAGGGGGCCTGGCAGCGCGTCTTCGACGAGCGGCCGGCGCCGGCCGGCACCCGCGGCGCGCGGGTGCGGCTGCTGGGGATCCGCGAGTCGACGGGCGACATCGACACCTTCCCGGACGACCTGGCCTTCCGGGCCGTCAACCCGCCGCTGGTGACGGCGGGCGACGCCGTGGAGCGCGAAGGCGACGCGGTCACCGTTCAGGCGCAGGTGCCGGTGCGGCTGAGCTGCGCCAGCCCGGCGGAGACTCGCGTCGACTTCGCCACCGCCGACGGCACGGCGCTGGCCGGCGCCGACTACGCCGCCGCCGCCGGAACCCTGGTCATCCCGGCCGGCGTCCTCGAGGGGACGGTGCCGGTGGACGTCCTGCCGGATCTCGACGAGGAGGCCGACGAGACCTTCTTCCTCGATCTGTCGAGCCCGGTCAACGGCCGGCTCGACGACCCGCGCGCCGAGCTCACCATCGTCGACCTGGCGGCGCCGGTGGTGACCGTCGCCGACGTCGCGCAGCCGGAGGGCAACGCCGGGCCCAGCGACATGGTCTTCTCCGTCGAGCTCTCCAACCCGTTCGCCCACCCGGTGAGCGTGGACTGGGCGACGGCCGACGGCGGCGCCCGGGCGGGCGAGGACTATCTTGCCGGCGGCGGAACGGTCACGGTGGCGCCGGGTGGCAGCTCGGCGCAGGTGGTGGTGCAGATCCTCGGCGACGCCCTCACCGAGGGCGACGAGACCTTCAAGCTCGAGCTGTCGGCGCCGGTGAACGCCTCCCTGGCCGCCCCGGCGGCCACCGGCCGGATCGTCAACGACGACACCGTGCCGGTCGTGACCGTGGGCGAGACCCGGTTCGTCGAGGGAGATCGGGACAGCCGGCTGGTGCAGGTGCCGATCCTGCTCTCGGCCCCCACCGACCGCGCGGTGCGGGTGACCTACGACGTGCTGCCCCTCGCCACCGCCTATGACGGCGTCGACTTCGACGTTGTCTCGGGGGGCCGCGCGAGCATCCCCGCCGGCGCGGTCCAGGGCAGCGCCGAGGTGAGGATCTACGGCGACACCCTACCGGAGGGCGACGAGCCGGTGCGCCTGCAGCTGCGCGACGCCTTCAACGCCTATCTGGCGGTCACCGAGGTCGACCTGGTCATCGTCGAGGACGACGCCGACTGCGTCGGCCCGGACCTGGTCGTCAACGGCGGCGGCGAGGCCGGTGGCGGCGACGTCGCCAACTGGGTGGAGGTGAGCGGCGACTGGCAGCGCCGGGGCGGCAACTCGCCGTCGCCGCTCGAGGGCGGCGTGTCGTTCGGACCCTCGGACTTCTCGAGCGGCTTCTCCGTCTTCGAGCTGCGCCAGGACGTCGACGTCTCCGCCTTCGCCGACCACATCGCGGCCGGCCGGCAGCAGTTCATCTTCGAGGGCTACGTCCGGACCGTCAACGACGACGCCTCCAAGATCATCCTCGAGTATCGCGACGGCGCCGGCGCCGTGCTCGCTTCCTACGACAGCGGTCCGGTCAGCAACTTCCATCTGTGGGAGCGCATCAGCCATCTGCAGCTCGCGCCGGCCGGCACCCAGACGGTGCGGATCCGGCTGGTCAGCGACGAGCCGCGCGGCACCGACAGCAGCCTCTACGACGCGCTGTCGCTGCGGCCGCTGGGAGCGCCGCTGCTGTCGGTGGCCGGCGGCGCGGCGCTGGAAACGGACGCCGCGGTGCGAGTTCGAGGTAGCGCTCAACTGCGCCGCCGACGCGACGGTGACGGTCGACTACGCGACGAGCGACGGCACGGCCGACCAGGGCGCCGACTACCTGGCCGCCGCCGGCTCGCTGAGCTTCGCTCCCGGGGAGACCGCGCAGACCGTCGCCGTGGCGCTGCTGGACGATGGCCTGACCGAGCCCGACGAAGAGCTGTTCCTCGATCTGTCGGGCGCGGCCGGCGCCGCGATCGTGGCTCCGCGCGGCACCGGCATCATCGTCGACGACGAGTCGCCGCCGTCGCTCCGCATCGCCGACGCGCGGGTCATCGAGGGCGACTCCGGCTTCCACCACATCTACTTCGGCGTCTCGTTGAGCCGCCCGGCGGCGCAGCCGGTGAGCGTGCAGTACGCCACCGCCAACGGCTCGGCCGTGGCGGGTCTGGACTACACCGCCGCCTCGGGCCTGCTGACCTTCGCGCCGGGTTCGATCCTGGAGACCGTTTCGGTCGAGGTGCTCGGCGACGAGTTGGCCGAGGGCACCGAGACCCTGGTCGTCAACCTGTCCAGTCCGGTCGGCGCGACGATCGCCGACGGCCAGGCGACGGGCCGGATCCACGACCAGGACAGCGGCATCTCCCTGAGCATCGGCGACGCCGCGGCGACCGAGGGAGACCGCGGCACCTCCGGCATGGTGTTCGTCGTCAGCCTCAGCCGGCCGGATTTCTCCGGCGACGTCTCGGTGCGTTACGACAACCGTCGACGGCACCGCCGTCGCGGGCAGCGACTATCTACCGGTCTCGGGCGATCTCGTCATCCCGGCCGGACAAGTGCCAGGGCATCATCACCGTGCCCATCATCGGCGACGAGATCCTCGAGCCCAGCTTCGAGGACCAGGAGACCTTCAGCGTCAAGCTGTCCGCGGTGACGCCGGCCGCGGTGAGCATCTCCGACGGCACCGGGGTCGGCACGATCAGCGAGTACGACTGGTACGTCAACCGCTTCCAGGCCACCGAGCGCGGCGGCATGACCTTCGTCGGCAACACCCTGGGCCTGAGCGGCACCAACAGCACTCCCACCACGGTGGACAGGGTAGGCGTGTTCACCACCACCGACACGTCGCTCCAGGTCGGCACCTACCCGCCGGGGACCACCAGCGACTGGCGGCTCAACTCCTCGACGGCGGTCCTCGACCTGCCGGCGGGGGCCGAGGTGCTCTACGCCGAGCTGATCTGGGCCGGCTCGTCGAACGACGTCCTGGCGTTCATCGACGACCCGGTGACGCTGGTGACGCCGGTCGACGAGCACCAGGTGCCGCCCGATCCGTTCACCAGCCGGTTGCCCTCGACTCCGACTCGGTACTCCCGGAGCGCCGAGGTCACGGATCTGGTGGCCGCGGCCGGGGCGGGCACCTACGAGGTGCGGGCGGTGCCGGGCAACCTGACGCCCAACTTCGACAACTTCGCCGGCTGGACCCTGGCGGTCTTCTACCGCGATCCGGCTCTGCCGCTGCGCAACCTGTCGCTGATGGTGGGCTGGGAGGACTGTACCTTCAATCTCAACCGCCTCAACCAGCCCCTGGACCTGGCGGTCCCCGAGCGGCGGCCGCTTACCGGCCGCATGGCGATCGTCGCCAGTGAGGGCGACGCGAACCGCGGCGACCAGTTCCGGCTGCTGCCGATCATGAGCCTGTCGGCACCCGACCAGTATCGCGTTTCCGGGCCCAACAACCCGAGCACCAACTTCTTCCTGTCGCAGATCAACGACGACCAGGGGCTGCTGGAGACCCGCGGCACGTTCGGCGACCGCAACCACGCATCCGGAGCGCCGATCGCGGGCGGCCGCCAGGGTTGGGACATCACCCAGGTCGACGTCTCGCGCCAGCTCCCCGCCGGGGCGCGCGAGGTCTGGACCCACGCCATCGTGCTGGGACGTCGGCGTCCATGTCTTCGGCTTCCAGATCGACGCCGAGTCGGCGGTCTTCGCACCGGCCATCAAGACCGTCGACCGCGCCTTTGCCCGGGTCGGCGACCTGCTGACCTACACGGTGGATCTGCGCAACTCGGGCTCGGTGGCCGCCGAGAGCGTGGTCTTCACCGATCCGCCGCCGCCGGGCACGAGCTATGTCACCGGCAGCCTCACCGCCAACGGCGTGCCGGTACCGGGGGCCGACCCGGCGGCCGGCGTGGCGCTGGGCACGATCGCCGCGGGCACCAACATCGTGGTGAGCCTCCAGGTCGAGATCCTGCCCCTGCCGCCCGCGGAGCTGCCCGCCGAGTACCGCAACCGGGCCACCTGGACCTATCTCTACCGCGAGGCCCCGGACCAGCCGCGACGCTTCGGTTCGACCACCTCGAACGAGGTCCTCACCCGGAACGAGGACGCCGCCTCGTTCGAGATCGACGACCTCATCGTGACCGAGGGCGACGGCGCCATGGAGGCGGTCCTCACGGTCGAGCTGTCGTCGCCGCTGGGGACGCTGGTGACGCTCGACTACACGACGGTGGCCGGCTCGGCGGTCGAGATGAGCGACTATCTGAGCCGCGCCGGCAGCCTCTCTTTCGCCCCGGGCGAGCTGTCGCGGACGATCACGGTGCCGGTGACCGACGACCAGCTCGCCGAGCTGACCGAGTCCTTCTCAGTGGTCCTGAGCGGCGCCGCGGGGGTGCCGATCCGCAAGGCCGAGGGCGTCGTGACGATCCTGGACGACGACGCGGCGACCGTGTCGATCGGCGACGTCTCGCTGATCGAAGGCAACTCCGGCAGCAGTTTCGCGATCTTCCCCGTCAGCCAGACCAACGTCACCGGCCAGGTGGTCACCGTCGACTTCTTCACCGAGGACGGCAGCGCCACCGCCGGCAGCGACTACCTGCCGCGGGCCGGGACGCTGGTCTTCGAGCCCGGGGTCGGCCAGCTGACCGTGGCCGTCGAGGTGCTGGCCGATCTGCTCGACGAGCCTGACGAGGGCTTCACGGTGCGGCTGAGCGGCCCGGCGAACGCCGCGCTGGGCGACGACCTGGGCGTCGCCACGATCGTCGACGACGACGGGCCGGTCATCGTGGCGGTCGGCGACACCTCGGTCTTCGAGGGCGATCAGGGCACTTCGCCGGCGCGGTTCAGCGCGGCGCTGCCCTTCCCGGTGGTGCACGACGTGACGCTCGACTTCGCCACCGCCGACGACACCGCGGTGGCGGGGGTCGACTACGTCGCCACCGCCGGTACCGTCCTCATCCCGGCCGGCGAGACCGCGGTCGAGTTCACGGTGGACGTCTTCGGCGACGCGATCCGCGGCCCCTCGCGGCAGTTCCTGGTCGACCTGGCGAACCCGCAGCCGCACAACGTCGGCCTGAGCGACCCGCAGGCGGTGGGGCTGATCCTCGACGACGATCCGCTGCCCATAGTCACGGTCGCCGACGCCGCGGTGGTCGAGGGCGACGCCGGCACGGTGGACGCGATCTTCGAGATCGCCATGGACGGCGCCAGCTTCGAGCCCATCGCGCTCGACTTCGAGACCTGGAACGGCTTCGCCGAGGCGGGCAGCGACTTCGTCGGCCGCTCGGACACGCTCATCTTCGCCCCCGGCGAGACCGTCAAGGTGGTCGCGGTCGAGGTTAACGGCGACCTCGACGACGAGACTGACGAGAGCTTCGTCCTGCGCCTTACCGACCCCGGTGGGGTGACCTTCCTGGTGCGCTCGACCGCCGAGGGTTTCATCACCGACGACGACGACGACGGCGCGTGCCTCGGCGGCAACCTGCTCGCCAACCCGGGCGCCGAGTCCGCGCCGGTCGACGGCCTGCTGCCCGACTGGACGGTGGCCGCGGACACCTGGCTGCGCGACACCCGCAACGCCTTCCGGCCGCAGCCGGCCGAGGGCTTCTGGTTCTTCGAGGCGCGCGACGCCGCCAGCCCCGAGCTGTACCAGGACGTCGACGTGTCGCGGTTCGCCGCCGCCATCGACGGCGCCGGCCTCGAGTTCCGGTTCGCCGGCTTTGTCGCCACGCGGCAGGCGCCGCCGACCTTCGCCTCCATCGTCGTCGAGTACCGCGACGTGGCCAACGCGACGGTGCTCGACGCCTACGACACGGGCCAGCTGAACAACAGCCCCGCCGCCTGGATGCCGGTCGGCGACCAGCGGCTGGCGCCGGCCGGCACCCGCTTCGTGCGGGTGCGGCTGCTGTGCGGCGGCAACGCCTCGAACAGCCGCTGCAACTTCGACGGTCTGTCGCTGCGCACGGCGGCGACCCCGGCGCTGGCCGTCCTCGACGCCGCGGTCGAGGAAGGCGACACCGGCACCACCCCGCTGGCGATGCCGGTGGTTCTGTCCTGCGCCGCACCGGCACCGGCCAGCGCCGAGTTCGCAACCGCCGACGGCGGCGCCTTCGCCGGCCTGGACTACGAGGCCGCCGCCGGCAGCGTGTCGCTCGATCCCGGGGAGACCGCCACGACGATCGCGGTCGGCGTCTTCGGCGACGTCGAGGCCGAGCCCGACGAGGAGCTCTTCGTCGATCTGAGCGGCCTCGCCGGAGCGCTGCCGGGGAGGCCGCGCGGCCGGGCGGTGATCGTCAACGACGATCCTCCGGCGATGGATCTGGCGGTCTGCGTCGACGCCTCGGGCAGCGTCAACGACTCGCAGTGGAACCTGCAGCTCGAGGGGCTGGCGCTGGCCGTCGAGAACCCGGCGGTGGTGCCGCACAATCGGACCCTCCGGCTCTCGGTCCTGCAGTTCAGCACCGGGGCCTCGCTCGACGTCGGGCCGGTGGTCATCGACGGCGCCAACGCCGACGACGTGGCGGCGCAGATCCGCGACGTGACGCAGCGCGTCGGCGGGACCAACATGGCCACGTGCATCGACCTGGCGACCGACGTCCTGACCAACCAGCTGCCGATCGCGCTCAAGCGGGTGATCGATCTCTCGACCGACGGCGGCCAGACCCAGGGCGACGCCATCCGCGCCGCCAACGACGCCGTGTCGGCCGGCATCGACGCGCTCAACGCCATCGGCATCGGCAGCGGCATCAATGTCGCCTTCCTGCGCGCGATGGTGCGGCCTCAACCGGAGGGCGGCAGCGACGGGTTCCTGGTCCTGGCGCCCGACTTCCAGGCCTATGTCGACGCGATCCAGGGCAAGATCCTCAGGGAGGTCAGCCCGGACCTGGCGGTGGCGATCGACGACGGCGTCAGCGGCGCCGCGCCGGGCGCGCCGCTCACCTACCAGCTGCTGGTCACCAACAGCGGCTCGGGCGCGGTCACCGCGGTGAGCCTCACCGACTTCGTGCCGGCCGAGCTCCAGGGCCCGGTCTACGCCGCCAGCGAAGGCGTCTTCGACCCGGCCACCGGCGAGTGGACCGGCGTCCTGTTGGAGAGCGGCACCTCGCTCGGCCTGACCGTCGCCGGCACCATCGACCCGGCGGCGCGCGGCAGTCTCGAGGCCGCGGTGACGGTGTCGCCGCCGCTGGGCGTCGTGGATCTCGACCCGAGCGACAACAGCGCGGCCCACACCACGCCGCTGGCGCCGAGCGTCGACCTGACCCTGGCCAAGGCCGCAGTCGGCCCGTTCTTCGCGGCGCAGCCGGCGACCTATCTGCTGGACGTGGCCAACGCCGGCCCGTCGCAGACCGACGGACCGGTGGAGCTGACGGACCAGCTGCCAGCGGATCTGACCTTCGCCGGCGCGGCGGGTAGCGGCTGGGCCTGTGCCGGGGCCGCGCAGAGCGTGACCTGCACCCACCCCGGCCCGCTGGCGCCGGGCGCCGCCCTGCCGCAGGTGCAGTTGACCGCTCTGATCGCCGAGAGTGCCGCCGGCTCGGTGACCAACACGGCCGCGGTCAGCGGCCCGGAGGACGACCCGCTGCCGGGCAACAACGTGGCCGCCGCGGTCAGCCCGGTGGAGGGCATCCCCGCCCTGGCCATCGGCGACACCACGGTCATCGAGGGCGACGGAGGGACCACACCGGCCGCCCTGACCGTTGTGCTCTCCGCGGCCTCGAGCCTGGAGGTCAGCGTCGATTGGGCGACCAGCGACGGCTCGGCCACGGCCGGTGCCGACTACCTGGCCGCCGCCGGCACGCTTGTCTTCCCGCCCGGAAGCGTCCAGCAATCGATCCCGCTGGAGGTCGTGGGCGATCTGGCCTACGAGAGCGGCGAGAGCTTCTTTGTCGACCTGGGCTCAGCGCAGAACGCGCGGCTGTTCGACACCCAGGGTCTGGTCTCCATCCTCGAAGACGACGCCCCACCCGAGCTGTCCATCGACGACGTGACCCTCGGGGAGGGCGACAGCGGGCTCGCCCAGGCCGTCTTCACCGTCACCCTGACCGGCGACACGGCGATCGACGCCCAGGTCGACTACTTCACCGATGACGGCACCGCCGCCGCCCCTGGCGACTACCTGGCCGCCGCCGGCACGTTGACGGTTCCCTTCGGCACCGGCAGCGCGGCGGTCGTCGTCGAGATCGTCGGCGACACGGCGAGCGAGCCGGACGAGACGTTCTTCGTCCGGCTGGCCGGCCCGCAGAACGCGACGCTGGCCGACGGCGAGGGGCTGGGCACGATCCTGGATGACGACGCCGGGCCGCACGAGCTGTCGGTTGCCAAGGAGGACGCGCTGGCGTCGGACAACGACGGCGACGGGGTGGCGAGCCCGGGCGACGTGCTGCGCTACACGGTGACGGTGGTCAACAGCGGCGGTCTGGCGGCTACGGGAGTCGAGCTCAACGATCTGATTCCGACCCACACGGCCATCGTGCCGGGATCGGTGGCCGCGAGCCAGGGCACCGTGCTGGGTGAGGATCCCGTGGTTGTGGCTCTGGGCGACGTTCCGGCAGGTGTGACGGCGACGGTGACCTTCGACGTCACCATCGACGACCCGGTGCCGCCGGGGACCATGGACGTGGTCAACCAGGGCACGGTGACCAGCGTCGAGCTACCGGCGGTGCTCACCGACGACCCGGCGCTGGGTGGCGACGCCGACCCGACGGTGACCATGATCCAGGCCGCGCCCGACCTGGTGGCCGAGAAGAGCGACGCCCTGGCGGTCGACGCCGACGGCGACGGCGTGCCCAGCCCGGGCGACACGCTGGAGTACACGGTTACTCTGACCAACGCCGGCAACACCTCGGCCACCCTCGTGGCGTTCGCCGACACCATCCCCGTGCATACAGCGGTAGTGGCCGGCTCGGTGACCACCACCCAGGGCACGGTCGAGGGCGAGGATCCGGTCGAGGTGACGGTGGGCGAGATCGCCGGTGGCGGCGCCTCGGCGACCGTCATCTTCCGGGTGGTGATCGACAACCCGGTGCCGGCCGGGGTGATGGATGTCGTCAACCAGGGCTTGGCGACCAGTGCCGAGCTGCCTCCGGTGCTGACCGACGACCCGGATCCGGCCGGCGACGCCGATCCCACCGAGACCATGATCCGCGCCGAGCCCGAGCTGGTGGTGGAGAAGACCGACCTGCTGTTCACCGACGTCGACGGCGACGCGCTGGCCAGCCCCGGCGACGAGCTGCTCTACCGGGTCAAGATCACCAACGCCGGCAACACCTCGGCGACCGCGGTGGCGCTGACCGACCCGCTGCCCGACAAAACCACCGTGGTGGCCGGCTCGGTGCAGGCCTCGCAGGGCACGGTCGAGGGCGAGGACCCGGTCGAGGTCGACCTGGGCGAGATCCCGGGCGGCGACGGCGAGGCGTTGGTCACCTTCCGGGTGCGGGTCGACGATCCCTTCCCGGCGACCGCCACCGCGGTGGCCAACCAGGCAGTCGTGGCCAGCGCCGAGCTCGCCGACGTCGCCTCCGACGATCCGGACACGCCGGCCGCGGATGACGCCACCGCCACCGACGTCTTCATCACGCCGGCCATCGCGGTGGCCGACGCGACCGAGCTCGAGGCCGACGCCGCGGCCGCCGGGCTGGCCTTCGAGCTGACCCTGTCCGGGCCGTCGAACCGCGAAGTGCGGGTCGACTACGCCACCGCCGACGGCACCGCCCTGGCGGGGCTCGACTACCAGGCCGCCGCCGGCACGGTGATCCTGACGCCGGGCGAGAGCTCCACGACTGTGGTGGTCGGCGGCCTCGACGACCTCCTCGACGAGCTGGACGAGAGTTTCACCCTGGCGCTTTCCGATCCCACCGGCGGCACGCTGGCCGACGCCGAGGCCACGGGCACGATCCTCGACGACGACCCACCGCCGCAGGTCGCGATCGGCGACGTGACGGTGGGCGAGGGTGACGTCGGCACGGTGCCGGCGGTCTTCACCGTCGCCCTGTCGGCGCCGAGCTCGTTCGCGGTTTCGGTGGACTACGCCACCGCCGACCTCACCGCCAGCGCCGGCGACGACTACCAGGCGAGCGCCGGCACGCTCGAGATCCCCGCCGGCGCCGTCTCGGCCGCCATCGCGATCGACGTCCTGGGCGACCTGGACGACGAGCCCGACGAGACCTTCCGGGTGCTGCTCACCAACCCGCTCCGGGCGGTCCTCGCCGACCCCGAGGGGCTGGGAACCATCCTCGACGACGATGCGCCCGGGATCACGATCGACGACGTAGAGGTGGCTGAGGGCGATGACGGCGACACCGTCCAGGCGGTCTTCACGCTGGAGCTGTCGTCGCCCGCTGAGAGCGAGGTGAGCGTCGATTACGCCACCGCCGACGGCACCGCCGGCGCCGGCGCCGACTACCAGGCTGCCGCCGGAACCCTGACGATCGCGGCCGGCGAGACCACGGCGACGCTGGCGGTGACGGTGCTCGGCGACCTGCTGCTCGAGAACGACGAGACCTTCACCTTGGAGCTGTCGAACGCGGTCGCGGGCCGCCTGGTCGATGCCGCCGGCGAGGCCACCATCCTCGACGACGAGGACTGCCCCGGCCCCAACTTGCTGGCCAATCCGGGCGCCGAGGCGGACCGGCGCTGCGGCGAGCTGCCCGGTTGGACGCCGGTCCTGGGAGACGGCTGGCAGGCGCGCTACGCCGAGCCGGACCCGTTCGCCGGCCAGGCCTACTTCTGGGCCGGCTCGGGCGATCTCGCCGAGCTGCTCCAGGACGTCGACCTGGCCGCTTACGGCGCCGCGATAGCCTCCGGCAACCAGAGCTTCCGTTTCAGCGGCCGGGTGCGCACCTTCGACGAGGTGCCCGGCGACAACGCCCGGATCGTCGTCGAGTA
Organism: Thermoanaerobaculia bacterium; assembly: GCA_963781065.1. GTDB lineage: Bacteria > Acidobacteriota > Thermoanaerobaculia > Multivoradales > JAHEKO01 > CALZJC01. The sequence goes on from CAWAET010000008.1 coordinate 221,387, forward strand.
CCGCGACGCCAGCAACGCGGTGGTGCTCGACGCCTGGGACTCGGGCGAGATCGCCAGCCCCAGCGCCTGGCTCGAAGTGGCCGACGAGCGCCCGGCGCCGGCCGGCACCGGCTGGATCCGCGTCCGCCTGCTGGCCACCCGGCTGGGCTCGGCGCCCGAGAACGACGGCTATTTCGACGCCCTGTCGCTGATCTCGCTGCGCCAACCGGTGATCACCGCCGGCGACGCCCAGGTGCCCGAGGGCGACGTCGGCGCCGCGGCGGCGGTCTTCCCGCTGACCCTCCATTGCGCGGTCGGCGGCGAGACCGCGCTGCTGGTCGAGACCGCTGACGGCTCGGCCCTGGCCGGCGAAGACTATGCCGCGCTGCCGGCCACGCCGCTTGCTTTCGCCGCCGGCGAGACCGGGCTGGACGTGCCGGTCACCATCTTTGGCGACCTGTTGGCGGAGCCGGACGAGACCTTCGCCCTGCTCCTCTCTGGCGCACCGCAGGCCGTTCTGCTGGACGCCGCGGGCGAGGGCGTCATCCTCGACGACGACCGTCCGCCCTTCTGCCAGCGCTCGCGCGGCTACTGGAAGAAGCACCCCGGGGATTGGGCGATCGCGTCCTTGCGAGTGGGCTGCGACATCTACGACGAGGCCGGCATGCTCTGCCTGCTCGAGTCCGGCGGCTCCGACGCCGCGACCAAGCTGGCGCGCGAACTGGTCGCCACGCGGCTCAACCTGGCCGCCGGCTCGAGTCCGTTGATCCTGCCGGTGGCCGACGAGGCCGACGTCTTCCTCGCCGCCTGGCCGCCGGGCAGCGATCCTCGCGGTGACGCCCGCCGCGAGGCGAACCGGCTGAAGGACCTGCTCGACGACTACAACAACGCCGACTGCGACGACGATTCGGACAGCGATTCCGATTCCGACAGCGACTCCGACTCCGACGGCGACTCGGACTCCGACGGGGATTCAGACTCCGACCGTGACGCCGACACGGATGCGGTGGCCGTGGCCACCCCTGGCCGACGCGGCGCCCCCAGCGTCTGTCGGCCGCGGTGATCGCTTGCCGGCTCCGCCCCCGCGGCCGTCAGCCGAGGTCGACGATCCAGGCCTCGGGCACCGCGCTCTCGACCACGTGCCGTGCCAGGTTCGACCAGCGGCGGCAGCCGTCGATGACGGCGCTGTCGGCGCTGGCCACCACCTCGGGCGCTTCGGTCAGCACCCGGTCGGTGCGGTCGGTCAGCTCGACGGCCCACTCGGGCCGCTCACCCGCCACCCGCTCCTCGATCAGCGCCCGCAGCCGGCCGCTGTTCGAGACTGGCCGGTCGAGCAGCCAGCGCACCCGCGAGCAGCCGGCGGCGGCAAGGGCGGCGGCGATCAGCGCCACCGCCTGGTGGGTCACCTTCACCCGCCGGTAGTGCCCGCTCATCGCCGCCAGGTCACGCAGGACCCGGTCCCGGGCGAGCAGCAGCACGCCGCCCGAAAGCGCCGCTTCGACGGTGAGCAGCACGTTGTAGCCGTCGACGACGATCGGCTGGCCGGCCAGGTCGGCGACCTCGATGCGGGTGCGCTCGCGCCGGGCACGGTCCTCATCGGCCGCGGCACAGCGCTGCAGCGCCTTGCGCTGGCGGTCGCGCAGCGCGTGGCGGTCCCCGACCAGCTTCAGCCCGGCCTTCGCCGAGTAACCCCGGCCGAGCAGCCAGGAGAGATCGGCCACCGCCCGGCGCAAGGTGCTCACCGCGGCCGGCGAAAAGCAGTCGCGGTCCTTGGGGTGGGCGCCTCGCAGCGTACGACGATCCGGCACGCGGGCTAGTACTCGATCCCGTAGCTCTTGATCTTGTTGCTCAGCGTCTTGACGTCGATGCCCAGCAGCCGCGCCGCCGGCGCCTTCTTGCCGGCGGTGTAGTCGAGGGCGCGGACGATGTGCAGCCGTTCCATCTCGGACAGCGGCAGCGGGATGTCGATCGAGCGCGACTCGAAGGTCACCGAGGGCTGCAGCGCCGGCGGCAGGTCGTCGGGCAGGATGATGTCGCCGACCGAGAGCAGGCAGACGCTCTCGATGGTGTTGGCCAGTTCGCGCACGTTGCCCGGCCAGTGGTACTGCATCAGCAGCGCCAGGGCGCGGCGCGAGATCTCTTTGGGCGGCTGACCGATGATCCGGGAGCGCGCCAAGAACTCTGTCACCAGGCCGGGGATGTCCTCCCGGCGGTCGCGCAGCGGCGGCACATCGATGTGCACCACGTTGAGGCGGAAGTAGAGGTCCTGGCGGAAGCGGCCGTCGCGCACCTCCTGCTTGAGGCTCTTGTTGGTTGCGGTCAGCACCCGGGCGTCCACCCGGTGCAGGCGCGTGCCGCCGACCCGGCGCAGCTCGCCGCTGTCGAGCACCTGCAGCAGCTTGGCCTGCATCGCGGCGGTCAGTTCGCCGACCTCGTCGAGAAAGAGCGTGCCCTGGTCCGCCACCTCGAACAGGCCGGGCTTGGTGCCGCTGGCGCCGGTGAAGGCACCCTTCTCGTGGCCGAACAGTTCGCTCTCGAGCAGCTGCTCCTGCAGGGCGCCGCAGTTGATGTGCACAAACGGCCGCTCGGCGCGGTCGCTGCCCTGGTGGATGACCCGCGCTACCAGCCCCTTGCCGGCACCGGTCTCGCCGTGGATCATCACCGAACTCGGCGAGGCGGCCACCCGCTCGATGCGTTCCAGGACGGCCGCCATCTTCGGGCTCTTGGCGATCACCGTGGTCGCCGCCTCCTGCCGCGAGACGATTAGCTTGAGCGCCGAGTTCTCGCGCCGCAGGCTCGAAGTGCTGGCCGCCCGCTCTCCAACCCGTCGCAGCGCCTCGGGATCGGCCGGCTTGGCGAGATAGTGGAACGCTCCCAGCTTGACCGCCGTCACCGCCTCTTCGGGCGAAGGCGACGCCGTCAGGATCACCACTTCGGGCGGGCTGTCGCCGCCCCGGGCCTCGGCGATCGCGTCGAGTCCGGCTTCGCCGGCGAGCGCCAGATCGAGCAGCAGCAGGTCGAAGTGGTCGGACTTGAGGCGCCGCCGGCCTTCCTCCCAGGTACGGGCGGTGGCGATCCGGAAGGCGCCGCCGGCGAGGGCCTGCTGGGTCCCGCCATCGCCGTCCGCGTCGACGACCAATACCTCACTCTTGTCCGTCATCGGTTTCTCTAGGCCCAAATCCTACACCGGTGGACGGTGCCCTTCACTCGCGCCAGCGGCGTACCACCAGCCAGCCGACCACCGCCATGGCGATCTCGATGGCGCCGCAGACGGCGAAGGCGAAGCCGAATCCGCGCGCCGCGTAGATCGCGCCGCCGACCAGCGGACCCAGGGCGAAGCCCAGCGAACCGGCGAGGTTGAAGCCACCCATGGCGCTGCCGCGGGTGGCCGGATCGCTCAGCTGCGAGGTCAGCAGGATCGCCGGCGGGAACATCACGGCGGCAAATACCCCCAAGCCGATCATCACCCACCAGAGGGTGTACAACTCGGAGTAGCCCACGAAGCACAGCAGCAGGCCGTAGAGCAGGGAGCCCAGCAGTAGCGGCCGGTAGGGCCCGGTGTGCTCGACCATCCTGCCGGTGAAGTACTGGAAGAGCGCGAACGGGAGCAGAAACAAGGCCAGATAGCGGCCGCGAACAGCCGGATCGGAGGCGCCCAGCGAGTCGACGTAGAGCGGGAAGATGACCACGAACAGGCCCACCGCGAGGCGATCGACGAAGTGGAAGGCAAGTGGCAGCATCAGGCGGGGTCGCGAGCGCAGCGCGCCGAGGATCTCGGCGGTGCGCGGGGCCCGGTGCCGGCGAACGGGCTCGGGCAGGGCCAGGGCGCACAGCGCCAGCAGCGCGAACAGCGCCGCCGCCACCACCAGAGGCGCGCGCGGTCCCTGCCAGCGGGTCAGATAGCCGCCCACCGGGGCGCCCAGGGCGACGCCGAAGATCAGAGCGGCGCCCATCAGGCCCATGTTGCGGCCCCGCTGGCCGCCGGGTTGATCGACCACCGAAGCCATGACCAGCGACCAGCCCATCACCGCGAACGCGCCCTGGAAGAAGCGCAGGGTCAGCAGGACCGGCACCGAGTCGACCAGGATGTAGGAGGCGTACACCAGCGCGGCGAGAGCGAAGCCGATGACCACGAAGGGCCGCCGGCGCCCGAGGCGGTCGCTGAGGAGGCCCCACAGCGGCGCGAACAGGATGTAGGCGAAGGTCTCGACCGAGAAGAACAGGCTGGCGTCGGTGACCGTGCCGCCGAGCTCGCCGATGATGAACTCTTTCAGCCCGGCTACCACCAGCGTCAGGTTGAACATCGCCCCCAGCAGCAGCAGGCATGGCAGCAGGATCCGGCCGATGCCGGGCGTAGCTCCAGGGGCGGTCGGGAGGGTGGTCTCGGTTGGCATGGGAGGCCCGCGGCCGGCACCGCGGCCGGCCGCCGTCGGACAACAAACGACGCGGCCGGGCGTCTCGCCCGGCCGCGTCTCGATCACGACTACGTGGCGGCTACTCGTCCGGCGCTTCGAACCCGGGCAGTTTCTCACACTCGGCGGTCTCCCCGTTCACCGTGCACTCGCAGCCGGCCTCTCGCCCGCCGGGGCCTGTGCGGCGGTCGCTACGCCTCGCCGGCAGCCAGGGTCGTCGCGATGGCCGCCGCGACGCCGGCGTTGTTGGCCAGCAGGGCCAGGTTGGCCGCCACCGCCCGGCCGCCGCTTGCCCGGGAGAGCCGGTCGAGCAGGAACGGCGTTGTTGCCGGCCCCGTGATCCCGGCGTCGCGCGCCTCGCGCAGGGCGCGGTCGATCAGCGGCTCGACCAGGGCCGGATCCAGCTCGCTGGCGGCGGGCGGCGGCACGGCGACCACGACGCCGGTCCGTTCGACCCGCCAGTGGGCGCTCAGGACGGCGGCGGCGCCGGCGGCGTCGTCGACCCGGTGCTCGAGCGCGAGCCCGCTGCGGCGGGAGTAGAAGGCCGGCAGCTCGGATGTGCCCCAGCCGATCACCGGCACTCCCAGGGTCTCGAGCAGCTCGAGGGTTCGCGGCAGGTCGAGGACCGCCTTGGCGCCGCTGCAGACCACCGCCAGCGCCGTCTTGCCGATCTGCGGCAGGTCGGCCGAGACGTCGACGCCGGGCGGGTCGCCCCGATGCACGCCGCCGATACCCCCGGTGGCGAGCAGCCGGAGGCCGGCGGCGGCGGCCGCCGTCAAGGTGGCGGAGACGGTGGTGCCGCCGAGCCCGCCCGAGGCCAGCGCCGGCCCGAGGTCGCGCCGGCTGACCTTGACCACCCCGGCGGCCCGCGACAGGTCCTCGGTCTCGCCGGCGTCGAGACCCACGACCAGCCGGCCGCGCATGACGGCGACCATCGCCGGTACCGCGCCGGCGTCCCGGCACGCGGCCGCCATGGCCCGCGCGGCCGCGAGCCCGTGCGGCGCCGGCAACCCGTGGGTCAGGAAGGCGGACTCGAGCGCCACCACCGGCCGGCCCTCGGCAAGGGCCGCGGCAACTGCGGGGCGCACGTCGAGCATCGCGTCGCGCGAGCGCCGCCCGGTCAGCTGGCCGACGGGCCCCGGAGCACCCGGGCCGGTAGCCGGAGCAGGGCTCGCAGCAGCTCGAGCACGCCGTCGACGGCGATGCCGAGCAGGCGGAAGGGCAGCAGCAGGAGCCAGACGATCGGATAGAGCAACAGGGCCAGCAACGCCAGCGGCCAGCAGAAGATCAGCAGCAGCAGCCAGAGCAGAAAAGTCTTCATCGGCGCGCTCCTCGGGTCACTCGATCACCCGTTCTTCGGCGATCTTCCAGGCCTCATCCTGCCACACCATCACCAGCGTCTTGCGCACGCGGTCGGAGAAGGTGTCGCTGGCGTAGGCCTGGTCGAAGCTGACGCTGACGCGGTCGTCGGCGAGCTCGACGGTGCGGGCGGCCTCGATCCCGACCTCGATCGACCGGGGGCGCTCGATCCGCGCCCGCCGGTCCGCCGCCCAACGCGCGCGGCTCTGGCCGTTGGGTGGCTGGAAGGAGTCGGCGTAGCTGTCCAGATAGTCGGCGACGCGCTGATCGGACCACGCCGCGGCCCAGTCGCGCACCGCCTGTTCGGCGGCGGCGGGATCGGGGGCGGGCGCGGCCTCGACCACGCCCGGTATTGGGGGCGTCGCCGCGGCCGGCTCACCGGTCGCGGCACCGCCCGCCGGCTCGGTCGGCGCCGCCGCCGGTGAGGGCGCCGATATCGGCGGTGCCGCTTCCGAGGGTGCAGCTGCCGAGGCTTCCGCAGCGGACGGTGCTGGTGCCGCCGCCGCCAGCACGCGCTCGCCGCTCGCCGGCCGCAACCGGGCAGCCAGCGAGCTCAGCGGCTCGACCAGGGTCACCGCCAGGGTGCCCAGCACGGCCCCGATGAGCAGCAGGGCGGCGGCGGCGAGCGTCCGGCGGCCGCCTCCGCGGCCGGCCTCGGCGGCGGGCGGCATCGTGCCGGTGGCCGCCAGCGCCGCGTTCTCGGCTTCGGCTCGCAGAGCCATCTCTCGCTCTTCCGCGTGCCGGGCCGCCTGGCGAGCCTCGTCACGCGCCCGCTGGGCTGCCGACTCGGCCGCGCGGCGCGCTTCCTCGGCGGCGGCGAGCTCACCGCCCAGGCGCTCGTTCTGCTCGCGGGCGGCGGCTTGCTCCCGCTTGGCCGCGGCGGTCGCGGCCGCGCCTGCCTCGCCGATCTCCTGCCGTAGCCGCTCGACCTCGCCGCGGGCGGTGTCGACCTCCCCGCGGACGAGGTCGAGCTCGGCCCGCAGCCCGTCCCGCTCGCTCTGGAGCCGTTCCAGCTCTTCCCCCGTCGGCCGGTCGGAGAGCTGGCGCCGCAGCTGATCGGCCTCGCCGGTAGCGCGATCGAGCTCGGTCGACAGCCGGTCCTCGGCCTCCCGTAGCGCGTCTCGTTCGCCCGTCAGCCGCGCGGCCTCGTCGCTGGAGAGCCGGCGGTCGAGCTCCTGCCGCAGCGTCCCGGCCGCGCCGGTCGCCTGGACGATCTTCGCCTGCAGGCCGTCGTTGGCGGCCTGCAGCTCATCGTAGGCGGCCTGCAGCTCGGCCCGCTCCTCCTGGATCCGTTCCATCTCGGCCGCCGCGGAAGCGTCCGCCAGCTGGCGCCGCAGCTCGTCCGCCTCGCCGTTGGCGCGGTCCAGCTCGGCCAGCAGCCGGCCGTTGGTTGCCTCCAGCGCTTCCCGTTCGCCGGCCAGCTGGGCGGCCTCTTCGCTCGACAGGCGGCTGTCGAGCTCCTCCCGCAGTGTCCCGGCCGCGCCGGTCGCCTCGACGAGACGCGCCTGCAGGCCGTCGTTGGCCGCCTGGAGCTCCTCGTGATCGGTCCGGAGCCCGGCGAGCTCGCTTCCCAGCCGTTCCAGCTCGTCATCCGCCGATCGGTCGGCCAGCTGGCGCCGCAGCTCGTCGGCCTCGCCGTTGGCGCGATCCAGGTCGGCCAGCAGCCGCTCGTTGGTCGCCTGCAGCTCGTCCCGCTCGCCGGCCAGCTTTGCCGCCCCGTCGCTGGAAAGGCGGCTGCCGAGCTGTTCTTGCAGCGCCTCGGCAGCGCCGCGCGCCTCGACGACCTGAGCCTGCAGACCGTCGTTGGCGGACTGCAGCTCGTCTTGAGCCGCCCGCAGCTCGTCCCGTTCGGCGGCGAGCCGCTCGAGTTCGTCGGTGGGCGCGGCCGCGCCGAGCTCCTGGCGCAGCCGCTCGGCCTCCTGGCGGGCGGTCTCGAGCTCGCCGGCGGCTTCGGCGCGCTGCCGCTCGGACTCCCGGTGCGCCGCCTCCGCTTCCCGCAGCCGTTCCTCGAGCTCGCTGCTGGCGGCGGCCTGCCGGTCCCCGAGCTCGGCCCGCAGCTCCTGGATCTCCTGACGATGCTCGCGGCGGGCGGTCTCCAACTCGGCCTCGAGCCGCGCCGCTTCGTCGCGCAGTTGGTTGACCTGTCCCAGCCCGACGATGGCGGCCTCTGCCCGCCGCAGATCCGGGGGGGCGGGCCGCGGGCGGGGGTCGAGGGCAGCGAGACTCGATGCGGCCTCGGGCAGCTCGGTCGGTGCCGGCTCGGCCTCCACCGGCTCGGCCTCCGCCGGCTCGAACCCGGCGCCGGGCTCGGCGGCCGCAACGGGTTCGCCAGCTTCCTCCGCGGCCTCTCCGGCCTCCGCGGCATCGGCCTTCTGGGCGACCAGCCGATCGATCAGCCGCTGGCTGGGGACGTCCAGGTTGAGGAACTTGACGCCCATGCCGGGGAGCTTGTCGCCTTCGGCACTCCGCCGTCTCCAAACCACCTCGGCGCGGCCCTCGATCAGGCTGAAGTCGTCACCGAGCTGGAACTGGAAGTTGAACACCGCCCCCGGCGGCCGTGGGTCGCGGGTGCGGATGAACATGCCGCTGGCCGACAGATTGACCGAGATCTCGTCGACAAAATCGTCGAAGCGGTCGAAGCGGATGGCAATCGGTCGCTCGACCTGCACCCGGTCGTGCTGGCTGCTGCGCATCCGCTGGAAGACGAACCGCTGAATCTGGTCGAACTGCTCGCGGGAGATGTCGACGAACTGCAGGCCGATGAGGAACTCGGTCTCGCCGCCGAGGCCCGCCTGGCGCTCAGAGCGCGCCACCTGGGCCGCGACCTCGATCGACTGTGCCGCGGCCTCACCGATCGCCGGCAACTCGAATGCGAATTGCTCGAGCTCGGTGCCGGGCGGCATCTCGAAGGTCGTCAGCAGGCCGGCGCCGCCGGCGCTCAGGTCCTGCATCGTCACCGTGACGGTCTCGTCGCCGCCGGCCAGACGCAAGTCGGCTTCGAGCGGGATCTCGAGTCGTGGGTGCCGCCGCCGTTCCAGACGCACGGCCGAATCATAACGCCACCGGTCGGCGCGGTGGCAGCGCTTGACTGTAGAATCGAGCTCCAGACGGAGGGCAGCCATGAAGACCGTACGAAATACCACCCACAGGCCGCTGCGGGTCCACCTTTCGCGGGGCCGGACGCTTCATCTGGGCCCGCTCAAGGAGGGGCAGATCAGCGTTCACGACGTAGACGCCGGAGGCGTCAAGCGGCTGGTGGAGGCGGGTGAGCTGGAGATCCTGGGTGACGGCGACAGCGCCGCCGGACAGGGAGCGTCCGGCGCTGGCGGGCACGCCGACAAGCAAGGTCACCACCCGGCCACCTCGGTGACCAAGCGCGGCGATCGCTAGGGAGGCCTCGCTCGGTCTTGCCGGGGCCTGCCGTCAGGGGCCGGGCGTCAGGGGCGGTAGAACAGCCGCCGGTACCAGGGCACGCCCTGCTCCTTGAGGTGCTGGCGAGCCTCGCGCAGGCGCTGCTTCTCGTGCTGGTGGGCCAGCTTCTCGAGGAAGGCGGCGCCTTCGCGCTGATGGCAGTCCTTGTACTTCTTGCCGCTGCCGCACGGGCAGGGCTCGTTGCGCCCGACCTTGGCGATGTGACGCGGCAGCGGCGCGCTGGAGAAGCCGGGCCAGACAACCTTGGAGTAGCGCTTCATCCCTTCGATACTAGCAGGCCCCGCTAGGGCAGGCAGCGCTCGAGCCGCCGCGCCAGCGCCAGTTCGAAGCGCAGGCGCTGGCCGTCTTCCCGGCCGGCCTTCCAGTCCGCTGCGTCCCGCCCGTCGAGCTCCTCGGGCGGCCGCAGCCGGCTGGGGCTGAAGCGGGCGCCCGGCAGGTCGCCGCAGGCGGCGGAGAAGAGCCGGTCGGGCTCGAAGTCGCGCGCTCCGAGGACCAGTCCCTGAGCGTAGGCGACGCCGCGGTCGGCGCGCGCGGCGATGTCGGCGGCCCGGTCGAGCGCCTCGGCCAGGCGGCCGCGGAGGGCCAGGTAGAGCTGCTCCTGCTGCCAGGCTTGGTAGGCGGCGAGTCTCTCCTCGTGATCTTCGGGCAGGGGCTCGGCCCGGCGCGCGTTCCACAGTGGCGATTGCCGGGCGGAGGCGCCGTCCTGGTGGATCTCGAACACTCCCCGCAGCAGGCCGTCGAGCCCGCCCGCGTCGTCCCGCTTCACGAGGTCGCGGGGCGCCGGGATCTCGAGCTCGACGCGGCACTCGCGCCGCTCGAAGAGCTGGAACGGTCCGTCGCGCAGCTCGACCCGCAGCGGCTCGAGCAGTCCGACCAGCACGTCGATCCGCGCCCGCTGCACGTGCAGGTTGTCGATCCGGCCCAGCTCACCGGGTGCGAATCGATGGCTGCCGCCCGAGCTGGGCAGCGGTCCCCGCAGGCGGTTGTCGGTGTAGCGCAGGTCACAGTCGGACAGTGCCGCCGTGCGCAGCACGACCTGGCTGCCCACCCAGCTGGCGCGCAGCTGGCTCTCGGCCCGGCCGCCGCCGGCGGCCGGCGCCCCGGCGGCCGCCAGCGCCACGCCGACAAGCGCCGCCGCCGACCGAGCCCACCGGTGGCGGCTCATGGCAGCGGCCGCTGTGGGTGGCGCGGTGGGAGCCACCGCAGACGGGGCAGGGCGGCCGAAGCGAGGTGCTGGCGGAGCATTCGTCTCTCCTTGGTCGGTGCAGCAGGTGATTCTAGACCGATGAGCATTGCGATCTCGTGGCTGGCTGTGAAGCACTCCATAGCCCATTTTGCATACGTCCGGCTGTAATCCCGGCCATGCTCCCCCTGCGCCCCTCGCTGCCACGGGGCCGCCGCGAGTTGCTGCTGCGGTCGGTGGCGGCCGGTGCGCGGCCGCCGCGCGGCGGCCGCGGGCCGCGCTCGCGCCGGTCGCTGCTGCGCCGGGCGGCGATGCGCCGGCCGGACACGGCGGACCGCCGCTCGGTAGCCGCAGCCGAGAGCTTCGCCGCCACCCAGCGCGCCGGCGAGCCGGCGCTGCCGCCGCTGGGAGTGGTGCTGCTCAACCGCGCCGGGTTCGGCCCCGCTCCCGGGGACCTGGCGGCGTTCCAGGCGCTCGCCGGGACCGACGCGGCGCGGCACCAGGCGTGGGTCGACGAGCAGCTCGCGCCGGGGACGATCGACGACACGGCGGCGGAGGCGCGGATCGCCGCCTCGGGGTACACGACCCTGGGCAAGACGCTGCCGCAGCTCTGGGCCGACCACGCGGTGGCCGACGACCTGCCGTGGGAGGACCGCATCCGGCCGATCGTCGAGACCACGCTGGCGACGTTCGTGCGCGGCGTCTACAGCCGGCGGCAGCTATTCGAGGTTCTGGTCGAGTTCTGGCACAACCACTTCAGCGTCTACGGCTGGGAGTTCTACGAGGCGCCGACCTGGGTCCACTACGACCGCGACGTCATCCGGACAAACGCTCTGGGCAACTTTCGCCAGCTGCTCGAGGCGGTGACCCGAGAGCACGCCGATGCTGCTCTACCTCGACAACTGGCTCAACTCCGCGGACGGCCCGAACGAGAACTACGCCCGCGAGATGCTCGAGCTGCATACCCTGGGCGACGAGAGCTACTTCGGCACGGTGCCGCGCAGCGAGGTGCCGGTGGACGGCTCGGGCGTCCAGGTCGGATTTGTCGACGAGGACGTGTTCGCGGTCACCCGGGCGCTCACCGGCTGGTCGCTCGACGGCGACCCGTGGTGGGATCTCGAGTCCGGCAACGGCGGCTACCTCTACCGGCCCGATTGGCACGACAGCGGCGCCAAGAACGTGCTCGGGGTCGAGCTGCCGGCCGGCCAGCCGGCCGAGAAAGACGGCCAGGACGTGTTCGACATTCTCGCCAACCACCCGGCCACCGGCCGCTTTGTCGCCGGCAAGCTCTGCCGGCGGCTGCTCGGCGACTACCCGCCGGCAGCGGTCGTGGACGCGGCGGCGGCGGTCTTCACCGCCCAGGCCGCGGCCCCCGACCAGATCGCCCAGGTGGTGCGCACGATCCTGCTGTCGCCGGAGTTCGCCGCCACCTTCGGCGCCAAGGTGAAGCGGCCGTTCGAGATCGTGGTCGGCGCCTTGCGCGCCGCCGACGCCGACTTCCCGTTTGTCGAGGGCGACCCGGACAGCGACACGCTCGACTGGCTGTTCTATCTCACCGGCCACTATCCGTTCTCGTGGCACCCGCCCAACGGCTATCCCGACGTCGCCGGCGCCTGGACCGGCACCAGCCCGCGGGTGATGACCTGGCGGCTGAGCAACTGGCTGGTCGACGTCGAGGACGCCGGCGGCGCCTACCGACTGGACGCCACGGCGCAGACACCGGCCGGGGTGCGCAGCGCCAACGAGCTGGTCGACTTCTGGATCGACCGGGTCTTCGGCCGCCCGCTGGCGGCTGCCGTGCGGCAGGAGCTGGTCGAGTTCATGGCCCAGGGGCACAACCCCGACTTCGATCTGCCGCTGGATACCGATGTGGAGACCCGGGAACGGCTGCAGTCGCTGCTCGGGTTGATGTTCCTGTCGCCGGACTTTCTCTGGCGCTGAGAGGTGGGGGAGGGGAAGAGCGATGTGTGAGATCTCGCGCCGCGGCTTCATGGTCGGCTGCTCGGCGGCGATCGCCGGGCTGGCCGGCTCGCGCTTCAACAGCCTGGCCTTTGCCGACGCCGGCGCCGGCACCGGCGACGCGCTGGTGGTCCTCTTCCTGCGCGGCGGCATGGACGGGCTGACGCTGGTGCCGCCGCTCGCCGGCAGCGACCGCGGCCACTACGAGGCGGCCCGGCCGCAACTGGCGGTGCCGGTTACCGGCCCCGACGCCGCGCTGCCGCTCGCCGGCCAGTTCGGACTGCACCCGAGCGCCGCGCCGCTGCTCGAGCTCTACCAGGACGGCCGGCTGGCGATCGTCCAGGCGGCGGGGATGGACGAGCCCAACCGCAGCCACTTCGAGTCGATGGAGTTCATCGAGCTTGGCACGCCGGGCGAGAGCAACACCTCGACCGGCTGGCTGACCCGCCATTTGCAAAGCTCGGCCTGCATCCCGGCCGAGGCGATCATGCCGACGCTGGCGATGGGCGATCTGCAGCAGACCTCGCTGCGGGGCGACTACGAGGCGGTCAACCTGGCCAGCCCGGGGAGCTTCAACCTGAGCACCGGGCCCTGGCTGTGGCGCTCGCCGCAGCGGGCGGCCCTGCGCAGCCTCTACCAGGGAGGCGACTCGCTGCTGCACACCACCGGCAACCAGGCGCTCGACGCGGTCGACGTGCTCGAGCTCTACGTCACCGACGACTACACGCCGGCCAACGGCGCCGCCTACCCGTCGACCTCGTTCGGCGACCACCTGCAGGTGATCGCCCAGATGATCAAGCTCGAGCTCGGGCTGAGCGTGGCCACCCTCGACCTGGGCGGTTGGGACACCCACGCCGGCCAGTCGTACTGGCTGCCGACGCTGCTCGACGAGCTCGCGCGCGGGCTGCACGCCCTCTACACCGACCTCGACGGCGCCGGCTCGGCCGACCACACCCAGCGGCTGACGGTGGTGGTGCAGAGCGAGTTCGGCCGGCGCTTCGTCGAGAACGCCGACGACGGCACCGATCACGGCCACGGCAACCTGATGATGGTGCTGGGCGGTAACGCCAACGGCGGCCTGCACGGGTCCTGGCCGGGCCTGGCGCCGGGGCAGCTGTTCGAAGGCGACGACCTGGCGGTGACCACCGACTACCGCCGGATCCTGAGCGAGGTGCTGATCCGCCGGCTGGGCAACAACAAGCTCGGTCTGGTCTTTCCCGGCTACACCGGCTACACCCCGCTCGGAGTGGTCACCGGGACCGACCTCGAGCCGGACTACAAGGGCGGCCCGGGCTCGGAGATCTTCTCGGACGGCTTCGAGTCGGGCGACCTGTCGGCCTGGGAGGTGGGGGAATGAGACGGCTCACGGGTCGACCGGCAGCCCAGGGGCTGGCTGCTCCGGGTCTGGCCACGCTGTGCCTGGCCACGCTGTGCCTTGCCCCGTCGCCCCTGGTCGCGGCCGGCCTCGAGGTGCGGGCCGCCGCCGCCGCGCTGGGCTCGTTTGGTCTCGACGTGACGGTGGGCTCGACCTGCTCGTCGCCCGACGAGGTGACGGTGGACGCGCCGCCGACGATCAACGGCGACTTCGAGGCCTGCCAGGTTCTCAGCGCGATCGGGGTGGAAGTGGGCTCGGCGGCCACTTTCGTGGCCGGCCGCTCGATTGTCCTGGGCGCCGGTTTCTCGGTCGGCGCCGGGGCGAGCTTCGCGGCCGTCATCGACGCCCTCATGCCGGGCACGTTCGCCCACGTCTCCAGCGCCTCGCCGCTGGCCGAGCGGACCTTCAACGCTCGCTTCCACCTGCGCCTCGACTCGCTGGCGCTCGCCGATGGCGAGCAGATCGACCATCTCCGCGCGGTGGCCGGCGACGGCGGCGACCTCTTCCGGTTGATCGTCCGCCGCCAGGCGGGCCAGGACCAACTGGTCCTGGGCGCCCGCCAGGACGGCGGCGGCGAGATCCTGACGCCGGCCGGCCAGGAGGTCGCTCTGCCCGCCGGCTGGAACCTGATCGAGGTGGCGTGGCGGGCCGGCGCCGGCGCCGGACAGCTGCTGGTGTCGGTCAACCAGGGCGCCTTCGCCGGGCTCGTCGACCTGGACAACGGCCTGGCCGAGATCGAGAGCTTCCGCTGGGGGGCGGTCGACGGCTCCTTCGGCGGCTCGCCCGGCCGTCTCGAGGTCGACGGCTTCACCGCCTGGCGCTAGGCGCTACGCGGGGCCCTGGGGCGGCTCGCCGGGCTCGGGGCTGAGCAGCATCGAGCGGCGCTTGCTGATGTTGCCCAGCCAGATCGGCAGGAAGGCGGCGAGGTCCATCAGGACGTTGTGCACCTTGCGGGCATGGCCCAGCAGCTGGTGGCTGAAGGCGTCGTGGCAGGCGGTCAGCGCCTCCACCGCCTGCTCGCGCCCGGCCTGGTGGTCCGGCGTCGAGCGCTGGATGGCCGCCACCGCCTCCCGGGCTGCCCGGTTGAGCACCTCCAGGGCGCGGCAGTTGAGCGGCAGCTCCCGGGAGTGCTCGTGCAGGAGCTCGAGCTCCTCGAAGCGGATGCCGTGCAGGGCGAGCACGACGGCGAGCTTGGCGGCTACCGCCTCGGCCCGGCGCAGGCTGTCGGAGATCGCCTTCCAGCTCTGCGGGCCCGGCAGCCAGCGCTCGCTGCTCAGCCGTTCCACCATCGGCTCGAGCACGTTGGCGTTGTCGCGCGCCGCCGCCTGGACCAGGCGGTTGAGCTCGCCGACGCTCTGGAAGAGCCACTCGCCTTCCTCGACGTCGCGCCGGAACTGCTTCGACAGGAAGTAGTCGCGATCGCGCCGGCTGCGCGGATCGGCGCCCATCATGGCGCCGAAGCTGTCCTGGAGGAAGGCGTTGAGCCGGCCCATCAGCTGGCAGAGCAGCTTGCGGATCTCGGGCACCAGGGAGTCGGGCAGGTCGGCCGGCCGGCGGGCGATCTCGTCCAGGGTGGACTCCTGCAGCAGCTTGAGCGACAGCGACACCGCCCGCCGCGCCTCGTCGATCTGCGGGATCGGCGAGGGCTGCCGCAGCAGCGGCGCCAGCTGGTCTTCGACGATGGCTGCCACGTCTCGCAGCTGCCCCCAGATCTCACGCGCCCGCGCGGGCGAGCAGTGGAGGATGGCGACGTTGCTGTCGAGCACCCGCTCGAGCAGCCCGATGGCGCCGAGCAACGTGCGGATGCGGGCGTTCTGGTACTGGTTGCGCTCGAGCGCCCATTCGGCGGCCGTCACGCCGCGCGGCAGGAGCACAGGGCGGTCGCCCACGACGGTGAGGTGATCCATCTCGTCCCGATCCAGGAAGGCCTCGCTACCTGAGTCTAGCTTGAGACGGGTGCGGTTGCGGGAAAAATCTGAGTCAAGATAACTTGACCAAAAGTCATAGTCACTCTATATTTAGTCAAGCGAACTTAGTTTCTGATCAAGGGTACTTGTCATATGCGCCTGAGAACCTACTCTTCGAACGGGCTCGTGCGGGCCCGCGCCGAGCCCCGGCCGGGGTGGATGCTGCTGTGGGCTCCGGTGCTGCTGATCGCGCTCGACGCGTCGCCCGACCTGGGGGCGGCGATGGTACGGCTGGCGGCGGTCCTGCTGCTCGGCATGTTGGCGTGGGGGATGGGCCGCGGCCCGGCGGGGGCCCTGGCGGAGCGCGGCTTTGCCGCGCTGCTGCTGGTGGCGTGGTTCGCGGTCTGCGGCACCGCCTTCCGGCTGCACGGCGTGCCGGCGTCGGTAGCCGCCCGTCTGGCCGTCACCGCCGGGCTGCTGCTGGGGCCCGTTCTGCTGCTCTGGGCCTGGCGTCGGCGGGCGAGGATGGCGCCGGTGGTGGACGATGCCGGCCTCGTCGCAGAGCCCGGATCGGCCGCCGCGCTGGTGAGAGCCCTGGTCCTGGTTACGGCGGCCCTTCTCGCCCTCGATTGGCTGCTTGGTCTGCAGCTCGCCGATCTGCTGGTCGTCGGCACCGGCCTGGTGCTCTATGCGACGTTTCGCGTCCAGGGGCGCCAGCGGAGCTTCGGCATCCTGGGCTGAGGCGCCGCGCCGCGGATGAAGAACCGGCTCAAAGTGCTGCGGGCTGAGCGAGACTGGACGCAGGCCGACCTGGCGCGGCGTCTCCGGGTCTCGCGCCAGACCGTCAACGCCGTCGAGACCGGCAAGTACGACCCCAGTCTGCCTCTGGCCTTTCGCATCGCCGAGCTGTTCGGGCAGCGGATCGAGGATCTCTTCCTGCCCGGCGGCTGATCGTCGCGCCGGCGACGGGGCTCTGTGACCGCTTGCATATCGGTGCGCCGGCGGCCGCGCTAGGCTGGCGCCGAATCGGGGTTGGATGGTGGAGCATCGCGACGGCACTGCACCAGGCGCCAAGGGCGCGCCGGGCGGGTCCGAGCCCCGCCGGGGGCGGCTGGACGACTCCTACTACCACGAGTTGTTCGCCAACCTGTCCGACGCGGTCGTGCTGCTCAGCGCCGACGACCGGGTCCTCGAAGTCAACCGCGCTTTCCAGCGCATCTTCGGCTACGCCGACGACGAGGCCTGCGGCCGGTTCATCAACGATCTGATTGTCCCAGAGGGACGGGTGGGCGAGGCCACTGGCCTGTCGCAGAAGGTGCGCGACGGCGAGATGGTGGCGACCGAGACGGTGCGAATGCGCAAGGACGGCGCGCCGGTCGAGGTGCGGGTGCTCGGCTATCCCCTGTTCCGCGGCCCGCGGCAGATCGGCATCTTCGCCATCTACAGCGACATCACGATGCGGCGCCGGGTCGAGCGGACGCTGCGGCTGCAGGGCGTGGCGATGGACTCGGCGGCCAACGCCATCTTCATCACCGACCGCGACGGGCGGATTGAGTGGGTCAACCAGGCGTTCACCGACCTGACCGGCTACGACCCCGGATCGGCGCTGGGCGCCACGCCGGAGATCCTCGACTGCGGCGAGCCGGCCAGAGCGCTCAACCCTCGGGAGTGGCGGCGGCTCGGAGACGGCGAAGTCTGGCGGGGGCAGGTCGTGGCCCGCCACCGGAGCGGAAAGACGTTCACCGTCGAGCAGACCGTCAAGCCGCTGATGGACCCGCGCGCCGGCATCGACCACTTCGTCGTCATCCAGGAGGACATCTCGGACCGGCTCGAGGCCGAGCGCCGCATCCATCACATGGCACGGCACGACTTCCTCACCGATCTGCCCAACCGCTACGCCTTCGAGGAGCAGCTCGAGAGCGAGCTGGATCGCGTCGAGCGGGCGGGCGGGACGGTGGCGGCAATGATCGTCGACCTCGACCACTTCAAGGACATCAACGACAGCTACGGTCATGCCGTCGGCGACGGCCTGCTGTTGGCGGTGGCCCGCCGCCTGCGCGGGCGGCTGCGCAAGAGCGTTGGCCTGGCCCGCTGCGGCGGCGACGAGTTCGGCATCGTCCCCACCGGCCTCGAGGGCTACGACACCGCCAGCGAGCTGGCGCAGGACCTGCTCGAGGCCTTCCGCGAGCCCTTTGCCCTGCGCGGGCAGGAGATCTTCGTCAGCGCCTCGATCGGCATCGCCATCTATCCGCCGGGGCCGACCGGCGCCCGCAGCCTGATCAAGCGCGCCGACATGGCGCTCTATCGCGCCAAGGCGGACGGCCGCGATTCGTTCCGCTTCTACGAACAGGAGATGGACCGCGAGGTGCGCCGCCGGATGTGGATGGGGCAGGAGCTGCGCGGCGCCCTCGAGCGCCGCGAGCTGTCTCTCGAGTATCAGCCGCAGCTGGCGATCGAGACCGGCGAGATCATCGGCGTCGAGGCCCTGGCCCGCTGGCGGCATTCGGCGCGCGGCCTGATCCCCACCATCAGCTTCATCGCCGCCGCCGAGGTCACCGGGTTGATCGTGCCGATCGGCGAGTGGGTGCTGCGCACCGCCTGCGCCCAGGCGCGGCGCTGGCACGAGCGCCACGGCCTGCCGATGCGGGTGGCGGTCAACCTCTCGCCGGTCCAGTTTCGCGACTCGCGGCTGGTCGACACGGTCGAGGAGGCGCTCGCCGCCGCCGGCCTGGCGCCCGAGCTGCTCGAGCTGGAGCTGACCGAGAGCATCCTGATGGAGGCCGGGCAGCCGGTCGAGAACGCCCTGGCCAGCCTCCGCCAGCTGGGCGTCAGGTTCGCCCTCGACGACTTCGGCACCGGCTACTCATCGCTCGAGTACGTGCGCCGGTTCCACCTCGACCGGCTGAAGATCGACCGCTCGTTCATCCAGGGGATCGGCGACGGCACTCCCGACCCGGTGATCGTCAGCCTGATCACCGTGCTGGGCGAGAAGCTGGGCCTCGAGGTGATCGCCGAGGGCGTCGAGCGGCGCGCCCAGCTGGACTTCCTGGCCGCCGAGGGCTGCCGCCAGGTGCAGGGGTTCTACTTCAGCCGGCCGCTGCCCGCCGACCGGATCGACCACCTGCTGCGCAAGGGCAACGAGCGCATCGCCCCCCAGGTCGGGCCGCGGCGGCTGCGCTCGGCCTAGCGCGGCCGGGCCGGCAGCGGCTAGCCGCGGAACACGTTGCGCCGGTGCCAGGCAAGGAACTCGGCCCGCGGCCGGTCCTCGGCGGCCTCGGGCAGGGCGAGCTCGCGGTCGTCGAGCCCGGCGTAGCCGCCGGCGTCGGCGTAGTCGCCGGCCAGGGTGGCGCTCACGCGGACGCGGTGCTCGCGGGTCACGGTCAGATAGCCGGCGTCGAACAGCCGCTTGAGATCGGCGCGCATCAGCAGGCCGTTGTCGACCCGCAGCAGACCGCCCTCGGCCTGCGGCCGGATGAAGGTCGGCTCGAGGGCCGGCAGCGCCCCTTCGCCGCTCAGCGCGCAACGGCGCCGGTAGGCCTCGATCACCAGCACCCGCCACGCCCCCGGGCCCATCCGCGGGTGGATCAGCACCGGTTCACCGAACATCGCTGCCTGGCCGTCCGCCCCCTCCCCCGGGGTCACCGCCTGCAGCCGCACCCGCACCGCCTCCCACAGGCCGCGGCCGGTGGGGGTCGAGCTGTCGTAGCTCTTGCCCTGGACGATGCTCTTCTTGAAGTCCCGGGGCACCGGGATCCAGTCCGCCTCGTCGAAGAAGAACGGCCGCTGCAGCACGATGCAGCCGATCGGCGGGTCGTGGCTGGAGTCGCGGTCGCGCCGGTAGCGGCCGATCTGCCGGCGCATCTCGGCGAGCGACAGCGAGCCGTTGCGCTCGTCGAAGATCTGCCAGGCCAGGCCCACCGGCAGGGTTGCCGAGGCGGCAAAGAAGCCGCCGCCGACGATGAAGTCGTCCGGGCTGTGCAGCTTGAACAGGAAGGGCTCGCCGGGCTCGAGGGCGCGGAAACCGCGGCTGCCGCTGGGGCGCCAGAAGTTGACCTCCTCGAAGTGCGGCCGCGCCCGCAGGAAGCGGTAGAGGCGCGGGTCGGTCACCGCCACGTAGGCTCTCATCGGCCGTCTCCGGCGAAGGCGGCGAGCGCCGCTGCCGCTACCTCGTCGCCCCACTCCTGGACGAAGTGGCCGGCCTCGGTGAGCACCAGCGGCTCGGGGCTGTTGCGGACGAACCGCCGCAAGTACAGCATCGCCGGCGGCCCCAGCACCGGATCCCGGGCGCCGACGGCGAAGAACGACTCGCCGGCCCACTCCCGGGCCAGCCACAGCCGGGCCTCGCGCGACAGCTCGGCGCCGGGGGCGTCGGGCGTCTCGGGCACCATCTCGGGGAAGCGGCGCACCCCGGCCTTGTGGCGGGCGTTGGGGAAGGGCGCCGCGTAGGCCTCACGCTCGGCCGCCGTCAACCGGGGGCAGGCGCGGCCCATCAGCGCGGCGACGTCCATGTCCGGGTGGCGCCGGCACCAGGCGCGCCACTCGAGAAAGCCCGGCGACAGCGGCAGGTCGCCGGTGCCCAGGATGGTGTTCATCAGCAGCAGGCGGTCGAAGCGGTCAGGCATCGCCATCGGCACGGTCAGGCCGATCAGGCCGCCCCAGTCCTGGGCCACCAGGGTGAGGTGGCCGAGGTCGAGCCGCTCGATCAGGGCGAGAAGCGCGCGGCGATGGAAGTCGAAGCTGTAGACCGCCTCGTCCACCGGCTTGTCCGAGCGGCCGAAGCCGTAGAAGTCGGGCGCCAGCGCGCGGTGCCCGGCGGCGGTGAAGACCGGGATCATCTTGCGATAGAGATAGCTCCAGGTGGGCTGGCCGTGGAGGCAGAGAAAGGTCTCACCGGCGTCGGCCGGGCCCTCGTCCAGGTAGTGCAGCCGCAGCCCCTCGAAGCCGTCGAGGTCGTCGAGATAGCGGGGCTCGAAGTCGTAGCCCGGCAGGCCGGTGAACCGCTCGTCCGGGGTGCGCAGCGCTTCGATCATCGTCGGGGCCTCGCTCCGGCGGTGGCGCCGCCCGGCCTCGCGGGCCAGCGCTCGATGGGGGTCGTCGGTGGGCCGCTCCGATTATAGGCCCGCGAGGGCTTTGCGGCGGGTACTCTAGACCCATGGCCGAGCACGAGCGCCTGCGTCACGGCGACATCGAGGGCGTGCGGGTCGGCCGGTTCGGCGGCAGGATCAACACCACCTGCATCCTCTGGCGGATCGGCGACGCTCTGGTCGACACCGGGCCGCCGAGCGAGTGGCGGGCGGTGCGGCGGTTCGTGGCCGAGCGGCCGCCGCGGCGGATCGTGGTCACCCACCACCACGAGGACCACGCCGGTAACCTGGCGCGGCTGGCGGCGGCTGGCGGGGCCGAGATCCTGGCGCCGGCCGCGTCGCTGGCGCCGCTGGCCGAGGGCTTTCCGCTGCAGCTGTACCGGCGGCTGGTCTGGGGCCGGCCGCGGCGGGTGCGGGCGGCGCCGCTGCCGGCGGCGGTCGAGCTGGCCGGCGGCGGCGCCCTCGAGCCGGTGCTGTTGCCCGGACACTCGCCCGACATGACCTGCTTGCTCGAGCGCCGCCGCCGCGTCCTGTTCGGCGCCGACCTCTACGTCGCCCGCCGGCAGCGCTATCTGCGGGCCGACGAGAGCCTGCCCGGCATCCTCGAAAGCCTGCGCCGGGCGCTCGATCTCGACTTCGACACCCTCCTCTGCGCCCACAGCGGGGTGGTCGAGGACGGCAGGGTCCGTCTGCGGCAGAAGCTGGAGTACTTCGAGCGGCTGTGCCGCGGCGCGGCAAAGCTGGCGGAGGAGGGTCTGGCGATCGCGGAGATCGCCAACCGCCTGCTCGGGCCCGAGGACCGGGTCAGCCGGCTGAGCCGGCTGCACTACTCGAAGCGCAACCTGATCCGCGGCTGTCTGGACGTAGTACCGGCGGTTTCCTAGCCCGCCCTTCTCACCGGCTCTCGCAGCGAGCCGGCGTAGGTGCCTGAAGATGTGGGACTTGCCGACCGAGGGCACCGCAGGCGTACTTGAAGTACGTCGAGGATGACCGACCGAGGGAAGTCTCGCAGATTCAGGTACCTACGTCGGCGTAGTCGTGAGCTGGTGAGAAGGTCGGGCTAGGCTTCGCGTAACCTCGCCGGCGCGGCCGCGCGGGGTCGGACGGACAGAGCCGCCACCGGTGCGTCGGGCCTCGGGCCGCTCTGCTAGCCTAGCGGCTCGGCGATCGGGGCTGGTCGGCTGCCGCCCAACCACCGACAAACCCGAGGAGCTTCGTTCGATGAACCGTCAGGCCTTCGCTCTCATCGCGCTCGCGGCGCTGGCGTTTGCCGGCTGCCGGGGTGAGCCGGCCGCGGCGCCCGCCGCGCCCGCCGCGGACGCCGCCGCTGCCGCTGCGGTCGATCCGGCGGCCCTGGTGCGCGACGGCAGGATGCCCATGGAGGGTGTCCTGACCGGCGGGCAGCCCACCGACGAGCAGCTTGCGGCCCTGCGCGACGCTGGCTACAAGACCGTCATCAACCTGCGCGAGCCCAACGAGAGAGGCACCCGGGGCGAGGCCGAGACGGTGGCTGAGCTGGGCATGACCTATGTCTCGCTGCCGGTTTCGGGCGCCGCCGGGCTGACCGAGGAGAACGCCGCCGCCCTGGCGGCGGCGCTCGAAGAGGCGGAGCGCCCGCTGCTGTTGCACTGTGGCAGCAGCAACCGGGTCGGGGCGTTGCTGGCACTGAAGGCGTTCTGGCTCGACAACGCCAGTGCCGAGGAGGCGCTGGAGATCGGCCGCGAGGGCGGCATGACGCGGCTGGAGAATGCGGTCCGCGGTCTGGTCGAGTTGGCGCCGTAGCCGCGGGCGGGGAAGGGCAGGCGCAGGTTGGGCGAGCGGGCCGGGAGGCGGATCTACGTCGACGTCGACGACGTGCTGGCGCAGACCGGCCGGATGTTTCTCGACCTGCTGACCCGGGAGTTCGGCCGGCGAGTCGCCTTCGACGAGATCCGCTCCTACCATCTGGGGGACTCGTTCGGCCTGGCCGAGGACGAGCTGAGCCGGTTCATGCGCCTGGCCCACCGGCCCGATGCCCTGGGGTCGATCGAGCCGATGCCCGGCGCCGCGGCGGCCCTGGCGGAGTGGCGCCGGCGGGGCTACGAGATCCTGGTCGTCACCGGGCGGCCGCCTGAGACCCGGGAGGCCACCCTCGCCTGGCTCGAGCGCCACGCCATGCCGGTCAGCGAGTTCCACTTTCTCGACAAGTACGCCGAGGTCTACCGCGGCCGCGGCGGCAAGCCCGATGGGGTCCTGTCGCTGACCGACCTGCCCGGGATGGGCCTCAGCCTGGCGGTCGAGGACTTCCCCGAAGCCGCCGAGCACATCGCGCGCGAGGTCGGGGTGCCGGTGGCCCTGTTCGACCGCCCCTGGAACCGCCGGGTTCGGCAGACGGACGGCGGCGCGCCGCTGGTTCGCTGTCAGGACTGGGTCGAGATCCGCCGGCGGTTCCCGGCGCCGTAGGCCGGCCCGCGCCGGAGTACTGCCGGTCGCAAGTACGGGTACGTAGCCCGAGTCGAAGCGCCGCGCTGGCTAGGCGCGCGACTGAGGCATAGCCTTGGCTACGCCGCAGGGAGCGCAACACCGCCAGCGCGGATGCAGCGGCTTGGGATACGTGCCCGTATTTGTCGGGCTCTAGTTACCGCGCAGGTGGATCGAGCCGCCGCTCGAGCGCAGCTTGAGCAGCGCGCCGCCGCCGTTGAGCTCGCCGCGTACCGCGTTGCGCCGCGAGGAGCCGCTGGCGCGGATCGGCAGGTCGACGGCGACGCGGCCGCCCGAGGTATGGGCGTCGACGTCCAGCGCCACCGACGGGTCGACCGTCGCGGTGATGCC
Organism: Thermoanaerobaculia bacterium; assembly: GCA_963781065.1. Taxonomy (GTDB): domain Bacteria; phylum Acidobacteriota; class Thermoanaerobaculia; order Multivoradales; family JAHEKO01; genus CALZJC01. The sequence continues at coordinate 244,888 of CAWAET010000008.1, forward strand.
GCCGCCCGAGCTGCTCAGGCTGCCGCCGCTGGCGTTGCCGGCGGCGAAGCTGGCGCGCACTGGGCCGCCCGAGGTGTGTGCCTCGACGGACCCGCCAGCGTCCTCGATCTCGATGCCGCCGCCGCTGGTGTCGGCGACCAGGTCGCCGTCGATGCCGCGCGCGCGGATCGGCCCGCCCGAGGTGTCGAGGCGGACGTTGCCGCGGACGTCGACGGCGCGGATGCCGCCGCCGCTGGTGTGGGCATCGACGTCGCCCACGACGTCGGCGACGTCGATCTTGCCGCCCGAGCTGTCCAGCTCGACCCTGCCCTCGATCGTGGCGGCAGCGATGGCGCCGCCGGCGGTGCTCACGTCGATGGCGGCGCCGCGCGGCACCTCGACGTCGAAGTGCATCCCGCCGCTGTCGCCGGAGAAGATGCGGCGCGTCCAGCTGCCGCGCTTCTCGACCTTGACCACGGCGTCGTTGCCGCGTTCCTTCAAGGAGAAGGAGTAGCGCTCCTCGATGTCGTCGCGGTCCGAGGTGATGGTGACTCTCGCGCCGGCCCGGTCGACGCCGCGGATCTCGATCGAGCCGCTGTCGGACTCGAGCACCAGGGTCCCGCCCCGCTCGAGCGCCAGCTCGCGCTCGAGCCGGAAGTCAGCCGGCGCGGCGGCGGCGAAAACGAGGGCGGCAAGAGTGATGAGCAGCAGTTGGCGGTAGAGCGGCCTTGCGGACATGGCGTATTCCTCCCCCGGGTTCGTCGGTGTCTTCATCTATGACGGCCATCGGCCGGCCGGGGTTTCATTGCGCGGCCGCTCGGGCCGGGCCGATCGCCTCGTTCCAGTCGACCGGCGCCGTCAGCCGCATGAGGACGAAGAGGGTCAGCACCGCGCCCACCGTCACGGTCAGACCGGTGTAGCCCTCGAAGAAGAAGGCGTAGTTGAACAGCACCAGGTAGACCAGCTGCGCCAGCCCGGCCTGACGGAAGGCGAGATCGTCGCCGCCCACCACGCGAAGATAGGAGACGACCAGGAAGAGGCTCACCAGCGACGCGATGACGAAGGCGAGGTGCACGTCGACGTGGTCGACCAGATAGGCCAGCAGCAGGTGGAAGGCGAAGAAGGCCGCCGACAGGAAGAAGTAGTGCACCGGGTGGAGATTGCGCCGCCGCAGGATGCCGAGGATCACCAGCACGGTGATGAAGAACAGCAGCGAGACCGGAGCGAAGAAGGTGATCCGCGCCGCCAGCGGTCCCGGGTTGAGCCGTCCGGGCAGGTCGAGGCCGATCCGCCGCCCGGTGACCAGGCTGTCGAACTCCCAGGCCAGCGTCTCGCCGTCGCCGGCCGGCGTCCTGGTGATGGGGGAGAGCCCGCCCTCGGGGAAGTCGAGGTCCGCGAAGTCGGTGGTCAGGGCGAGCCGGAAGTCGCGGACCTGGGCGACGCCCGCGTCGCGGAAGGCGTAGGCCCACCGGTCGAGGCCGCGCGAGGTATAGCCGAGCTCGATCGGCAGCTCCTCGCCGGGGTTGGCGTCGATCTCGATGGCGACGCTGTCGGCCATCGCCGTCGCCAGAGCCGCCTCGCGGTCGCCGAAGCGCAGCCGAAAGCCGTCGTACATCGCGTCCGTGGCGGGGAAGTCGAAGCGCAGCCGCAGCCGGCGAGGCTCGCCCTCGGGCGCCCGCACGAGGTAGCGGCCGTCGAAGGCGACGGTGTAGACGTCGTACCAGAGCAGGCCCTTGCGCCGGTACTCGAGATCCAGGTCGACGGTTATCCGGCTCGACAGCAGCGCCAGGGGATGGCTGACCTCGACCTCGCGGCTCACTCGCCGCGTGGTCGGCCGGTCGGCCACCGTCTTGTCGACGACGTCCTCGGTGACCGTCCGGGTTTCGATCCATGAGACCTGGGGCGCGGTCTGCTCGTGCCGGCCGCCCCAGAGCCGCTCGACGGCCGGCGAGAGCCGGCGCTCGGACGTGCCGCTGCGGTGGAGCAGCGAGGCGCCCAGGGTGAACCAGGCGAGGGCGACACAGAGAAAAACGAAGAGGATGGCCAGAAGGCGGCGGGCGGTGATGTGCGGACTCATCTCGGGCTCCTTTCGGTGGATCGGCGATGAGCGCGATGATAGAGTACTTTGCAATCCAGAGTCAAGATGACCGAGAGAGACCGCTTCGCCGCGGCGGGGCGCGCGGCGCGAGGCCACCCCGCTGCCGGGCGCGGCCTCGACCGGCCTCGGGGGCATCGGCGAGACGGGCAGGCCAGCTAGCGGTTGTGCCCGTGGATGTCGCGCGCCGCCAGCCCCGGCCGCAGCAGCTCGACCTCGAGCCGGCTGAAGGCCAGCTCGCCGGCGCCGTCGCGCGGCCTGAAGACCAGCAGGTACTGGGACCGCAGCTCATCGGCGATCCGCCGCAGCACGCCGTCGAGCTGCGCCGCGCCGCGGGCCGAGAAGTCGCGGCCGCCGGTTCGCCGGGCGAGCCGGCGCAGGCTGTCGCGGGCCGGCTCGCCGGCGGCGCCGAGAAACACGGGGTAGACCGCCACCCCGGCCCGGACGGCCTCGTCGGCCACCTGCTCGAACGGATAGTCGCTGCCGACGTCCTCGCCGTCGGACAGCACTACCAGCGCCCGGCGGTTGTCGAGCCCCGAGAACTGGAAGAGAGCGTGGATGACGGCGTCGTGCAGGCGGGTCGAGCCGCCGGCCCGCAGACCGGCCGAGGCCTGGCGCAGCCGCTGGGCGTCGCCGGTGAAGGGCGCCAGCGGGTGCAGGTCGTGATTGAAGGCCTCGAGGGCCGCCAGGTCGCCCGGTTGGAGGATCGTCTCGAAGAATCGCTGCGCGCTGGCGGCGACCAGCCGCACGTCGCGCCCCATCGAGGTCGAGACGTCCATCAGCAGCGCCACGTTGAGCGGCAGGTCGGCCAGCGACTCGGCGCTCTCGAGCTCCAGCGGCCCGCGAGCGTCGCGCAGGCGGAACTCGCCCGCCTCGAGATCGTCGACCGGGCGATTCCCGGAGTCGACCACCGTCAGGTAGAGCTCGGCCAGGCGGACGTCGATCTTCTCGACGCCGGGGCCGAGAAACAGCACGTCCTCGGCGGTCTCGCCGCCGGCCAGGGTGGCGCGAACCGTCAGGTAGTCGGCCCGCGCGGCGAAGCGCGGGGGCAGCGGGCAGCGCCACGGCGGCGCCGTCAGCCTCGCCGTCGACCGCCGTCCGCGCAGGCAGTCGACCCGGGCGAGGGTCGCTCCGGCCGGCAGGCTGACGGCGACCGGCACGTGCTCGCCCGCCGGCTCGCCGAAGCGGGCCGAGAACGCCGGTCGCTCGGGCTCGAGCCAACGCTGGTGGCGGGCCAATGGGCGCCCCTCCGGGTCCAGGGCGATCGCCTCGGTCTGCCGGCGCTCGCCGGCGCCGTCGATGAGCGCCGAATAGGGCGGGTCGCCGTCGATCCCGACGACCTGGCCCGCGATCCGGAACTCGACCGCGTCGATCGGGCCGCCCGTGGTGCTGGCGTGCAGCCGGACGCGCCCGCCCCCCTGGGCCGAAGCCGGCAGCAGCTCGACGCCCGGAAAGGTGGTCAAGACGATGACATCGGGCCGGGTCAGGTGCGAGTAGCCGCGAGCGCGGCCGGCCGGCGGCGGTGCGGGCGCCGTCGCGGCCGGCACCCGCAGCTCGGTCCGCAGGGCCAGCAGGCCGCGCCCGTAGCGGTCGAGGGCGCGCAGGTCGAGCGTGTAGTCGCCGGGCCGCAGCCGCCGGTAGAGCTCGAGCGCCACGTCCGGCCCGGCGTGGGTGCCGGCGACGTGGTGGGTGATCTCGAAGCTGTCGGCGAGATAGGGGCCGCGGTAGACGTCGCCGCTGATGGTCACCCGGTCGAACAGCTGCCCGGGGTCGAGCTGGTGCAGCCGGCCGGCGCGGATGACGAGACGACCGGCGACGATCGTCTGGTCGTTGAAGCCACCCGGGTAGGCGATCTCGAGCCGAGCGTCGGGCCAGGCCGCGGCCTCGCCGGCCGAGGCGCTTTGGCGCCAGGCCAGAAGCCAGCCGCTCGCCGACGGCGGCCAGGCCGCCCGCCGGCGCAGTTCCTCGAAGGATGAGGCTCGCCCGAGCGCTTGACGCAGCCGGTCGACCTGGCCCGGCTCGAAACAGGGGCTGGAGGCGGCGTAGTCGAGGGCGGCGTCGAGGTCGGGATGGGTCCGTGGCGCGTAAGTCAACCGCTCGAGATCGCCCGGCGGCCAGGGACGGAGCGATCGCTTGTCGAAGCTGGTGGCGCGGACCAGCGCCAGCACCGCGGCCGCTGCCGGCTCGCCGGCGCCCCGGGCGGCCAGCGCCGGCGGTTCCCAGGTCCAGACCTCGATCCGCCGCAGCCCGCCACACCTGGGGAACGCTTCCGTCCGCGACGGCTTGCCCAGCAGCAGGGCCACTCGCCGCTCGGTCGACTCCAGGCCGAGCCGCCGCGCGTCTTCGCGGTTGTGGCCCCAGCGCTCGGCGACCTCGTCGCCGCGGCTGCGCCAGAAGGCCCGGGCGAAGCCGGCGCGCTCGACGTTGCCCGGCAGCTCGAAGAAGGCCGCCTGCTCTTGCTCGCTCATCAGCGGCGCCAGATCGTCTCCCCAGCGGACCCAGGCGTCGGTCAGGCGCGGCCCGGTCGGCCGGCCGGGCGGGGGCTGCGCCGCCGCGGCCAGGGCGGCGAGGCAGAGCAGGACCGCGGCTGCCGTGCCGGGGCGCGGCCAGGCTGAACGGGGGGGCCCGGGATGGTGAGCTCGAATGCGCAAGGCCGGATCGTTCCGTCTGTTGGGCGAAGCAGGACCGGTGCCAGACATCCAAGGGCCCTGCCGCCGCATCATCCTACGAATCGGGCGGTTGGGAGGCCTCCCAGTTGGCGCGCTCGTCCTCGACCGCGGACACCCGGCGGCCGCCCGCGCGGAGGATCGGCCCGCGACAGGGAGACGCTACACTCCGCTCTCCGACCATCAACTCTGGAGTCGCCGATGAAACCACCACGCCTGCTGACCGCTCTCCGCGCCGCCGCTCTGCTGATCGCCGGAGCTGGGCCGCTGCTCTTCGCGCAGCCCGCCGCGGCCGCCACGCTGATCCACGCCGGGCGCCTGATCGACGGCGTCGCCGAGACGCCTCGGAGCGAGGTCACCGTGGTGGTGGAGGAAGGGAAGATCACTGCCGTCCGCCCCGGCTTCGAGGCGCCCGGGCCCGACGACGAGCTGATCGACCTGTCGGGCATGACCGTCCTGCCGGGCCTGATGGACATGCACGTCCACTTGACCGGCGAGCTCAGCCCGCGGTCGTACATGGAACGGGTGCAGCTCGAGTCCGCCGACCAGGCGGTGCGCGCGGTGGCCTACGCCCGCACCACGCTGATGGCCGGCTTCACCACCGTGCGCAACCCCGGCGATGACGGCAAGGCGACCATCGCCCTGCGCCGGGCGATCGAGTCCGGGCTGGTGCCGGGGCCGCGGATCTTCACCTCAGGCAAGAGCCTGGCCACCACCGGCGGCCACGCCGATCCGACCAACGGCCTCAACTCGCGGCTGCGCGGCGATCCGGGACCGGCCGACGGCGTCGTCAACGGCCCCGCCGACGCCGTCAAGGCGGTCCGCCAGCGGTACAAGGAGGGCGCCGACTTCATCAAGATCACCGCCACCGGCGGCGTTCTGTCGGTGGCCAAGAGCGGCCAGAACCCACAGTTCACCATGGCGGAGCTCGAGGCGATCGTCGCCACCGCCAACGACTACGGCTTCCACGTCGCCGCCCACGCCCACGGCACCGAGGGCATGAAGCGGGCGGTTTTGGCCGGCGTGCGCTCGATCGAGCATGGCACCTACATGACCGACGAGGTGATGGAGCTGATGAAGCAGCGCGGCACCTTCTACGTGCCCACCATCCTGGCCGGCGTCACCGTTGCCGAGAAGGCCGAGATCGACGGCTACTTCCCGGCCCTGGTGCGGCCCAAGGCGGCGGCCATCGGCCCGGTGATCCGCGACACCTTCGCCCGCGCCTACCAGGCCGGCGTCAAGATCGCCTTCGGCACCGACTGCGGCGTCGGCCCGCACGGTGACAACGGCAAGGAGTTCGCCTTGATGGTGGCCGGCGGCATGTCGCCGATGGAGGCGATCCGGTCAGCGACCGTGACCGCGGCCGAGCTGCTCGAGATCGACGACGAGGTGGGCACCGTCGAGGCCGGCAAGCTGGCCGACCTGATCGCCGTCGACGGGGATCCGCTGGCGGATGTCAGCGAGCTCGAGTCGGTGGACTTCGTGATGAAGGAGGGCCAGGTCTACAAGGGCGAGCGCTCTGCTGCCGGTTTGGAGGCCGGGACCGAGGCGGGCCGGGGCGGCTGCGCCGACAACGGCGACTGCGCCGAGAAGGAGTACTGCGCCTTCGCCGAGAGCGAATGCGGCGGCACCGGCGCTTGCGAGAAGCGCCCGGAGGTCTGCGTGCAGATCTTCGACCCGGTCTGCGGCTGCGACGGCAAGACCTACTCCAACGCCTGTACGGCGGCCTCGAAAGGCCAGTCCCTGCGCTCGAGCGAGGCCTGCGCCGAGGACGGCTGAGCCGCCGGTCGGGCCGAACCGCCTAGGCCAGCTTCTCGCGCTCCGCCTTGCGCGCGAAGTAGAAGGCGTACACCCCCAGCGCCAGACCGCCGATCAGGGCGGCAATGCCCAGCGCCACGGTCAGGCCGTCGAGGTCCGCCCGGTGCCAGATCGCCCAGGCGCCGAACATGTCCGCCATGATGATGGCGGCGATGATGAAGACGAGGTGAAAGGTCTTGAGCGACATGCCCGCACCTCCTTATGGGAAGGCACGCAAGCCTGAACGCGGGACAGGTCGGCCTCCCCGATGATCGTAGCTCCGGACCGGCCGCAGCGCACCGTCCCAACGGGTGGCGGGCCCCCTCGCCCGCCGGCCTCGCTGGCCAGCGTCGCTCGGTGCGGGCCTGAGAGTCAGGCCCGCGCCGGCACCGTCCGTGTGCTCGAGCCTCAGTCTGCGCTTGCCGGGGCCGCCGCTGCCGCCGCTGGCGTCGTGCTCTCCCCGGTCCAGCCGAGCCCCAGCTGCCAGCCGAAGAAGCCCATCAGGTCGGCGGCGTCGCGCTGGCGCAGGGCCAGCGGCTTGCCGCGGCCGTGGCCGACGTCGCCCTCGACCCAGAGCAGGATCGGCTCCTTCTCGGTGTCGCCGGCGGTGGCCGCCTGCAGCCGCGCCGCCATCTTGCGGGCGTGCAGGGCGTGCACGCGGGTGTCGTTCTCGCCCGCGGTGAGCAGCACCGCCGGGTAGTCGGTTTCCGGCTCGACGTTCTGGTAGGGCGAGTACTCGAGCAGGAAGGCCAGGTGGTCGGGGTTCTCCGCCGTGCCGTACTCGGGCACCCAGTAGCGCGCCATCAGGAAGTGCTGGTAGCGCAGCATGTCGAGCAGCGGCACCGCCGAGACCACGGCCGAGAACAGCTCCGGCCGCTGCACCACCGCGGCGCCGGTCAGCAGCCCGCCGTTCGAGCCGCCCAGGATGCCCAGCTGGCGGCTGTTGGTGTAGCCGTTGGCGATCAGCCACTCGGCGGCGGCGATGAAGTCGTCGAAGACGTTCTGCTTGTTCTCCAGCATGCCGGCCTGGTGCCACTTCTCGCCGTACTCGCCGCCGCCGCGCAGGTTGGCGACCGCGTAGACGCCGCCGGCCTCGAACCAGGGGAAGTTGGTGGCGCGGAAGCGCGGCGTGCTCGGGATGTTGAAGCCGCCGTAGCCGGAGAGGATCGTCGGGTTCTTGCCGTCGAGCTCGAGCCCCTTCCGATGCACCAGGAACATCGGCACCCGGGTGCCGTCCTTGGAGGTGTAGAAGACCTGCTTCGACGGTCACCGCGGTCGGGTCGACCGGCACCTCGGGCCGGGCCCACAGCGCCCGCTCGCCCGTCGCCAGGTCGACGCGGTAGATCGAGTCGGGCTCGTTGAAGCTCTCGAAGCTGAGGAAGGCCTCCTTGCTGTCGTGCTCGGTGGTGAGGCCGGCGGTGCCGATGCCGGGCAGCTCGAGATCGCCGAGCGCGCCGCCGGCGAAGTCGAACAGCGGATCCGCGTCGCCGCCTGCTCGAGATAGCTGACCGCCAGCACGCCGTCGGCCACCGAGACGTCGCGGATCACCGCGTCGCGCTCGGGCACCACGTCCTGCCAGTTCTCCGGCGCCGGATTGGCCATGTCGACCTTGACGATCCGATGGTTGGGCGCCCCCAGGGTGGTCTGCACGAGCAGGCCGCCGTCGACGAAGAACGGGCCGAAGCGGGCCTTCGAGGCCGATCGCCAGGTCGGTCCGCACAAGCTCACCGGTCTCGCGCCAGTGAGCGAGGTCGTAGATCCACAGGTCGTTCGAGTCGGTGCCGGTGAAGTAGATCACCGCCATCCAGCGGGCCTGCGGGTCGATGACCGGGTACGGGCCCCAGGTGGTCGCCAGCGGGCCCTCCTTGTACTGCTCGAACAGCACCGGGTCCTGGCGATGGTGGCGCCCCACCTTGTGCATCTGGATGATGCCCGAGTAGGGGTTCTCGGCGTCGGAGAGGCGGCGGTAGACGAAGCCCGAGCCGTCGGGCAACCAGTCGACGCCGGTCACCTTGTTGGGGATCTCGTCGGCCAGCCACTCGCCGTCGTCGACCCGCATCAGGTACAGCGTGGCGTTCTCGTCGCCGCCACGGTAGAGGCCGAAGGCCACCAGCTCGCCGTCCGGGCTGGGCTCGGCCCAGGAGAGCGCGGTGAGGCCCTCGGCGTCGAGCGCGTTGGGGTCCAGCAGGGCGCGCGGCTCGCCGTCGTGCCCCGCGCGCACGTAGAGGACCGGCTGCGACTCCTCGCCCTTGCGCTCGAAGTAGAAGTAGCGGCCGCCGCGCGCGTCGGGGGCGCCGACCGAGCCGACGGTCAGCAGCTCGTACAACCGCGCCTCGAGCCGGTCGCGGCCCTCGAGGTTGTCGAGCACGGCGCGGGTGTAGCCGTTCTGGGCCTCGGTCCAGGCCGCCACCCGGGCGTCGAGCTCGGGGTCCGGCTCGGCGATCTCGGGCGCGTCGCTGCCCTCGAGCCAGCGGTAGGGGTCGACCAGCTCGATGCCGTGGAGGGTCTCGGTGACCGGCTCGACGGCGGTCGGCGGCGGCGCCGCGGTTGCGGCGACGGAGAGCAGCAGTAGAGCGGCGAGCGAGAAGCCGCCGAGCGGCAGGCGAGAAGAGCGACGCATGGAGTACCTCCTGATGGTGTCGAGGGGCGGGCGGCCCCGGGGCCGGGGACGCCGCGGATCGGGAGTCTACCAAGTCCCCTGATCGGGTCCGGCCGGGGTGGGCGCTGCTAACTACGGCAGGAACGCCGCGGTGTTGGCCAGCTTCTCCGGCAGGTAGCTGTCGATCACGTAGTTCAGGCCGTGCTTGGCCAGCGCCTGCTGCTCGGCGCGGACGCCCATCTTGATCTGGCTGCTCGAGCGCCTGCCGCCAGGGCTTGTGGTGCCGGATGAAGGGGTCGTTCTTGAGCGCGTCCTTGGCCCGCTTGATGTCGACCTCCTTGAGCGGGTGGGTCGGCAGCTCGTAGTCGATGATGTCCTGCGGCGTCACGCCCAGGAAGCGGGCCTGGGGCACGCAGAAGAACTCGTTGAGGTGCGCCGCGTTGCCCGAGCCGACCTTGAGCGTGCGGTAGATGTTGGAGAAGCCGTAGGGGTCGCCGTCGACGAAGACGTAGACCGGGAGTCTTCTTGTCGTCGGCCAGCCGGCGGATGAAGCGGCGGCAGGCGCGGGTCGGCACGCCGCCCATGCGAGATCAGGATGCAGTTGGCGGTCCGCCAGTAGTTGTGCTTGACCAGGCGCTGGAACATGCCGGCGGTCTCGATCGCCAGGATGAACTTGGCGTCGGTCTCGAACGCAGAGCTCCTCGACCGAGATCGGGATCGAGTAGGCGCCGGAGCCGAAGCGGGTGCAGTCGATGCGCAGCTCCTCGCCGGTCTCGCGGTCGCGGTCGATGACCACCAGCTCGCCGGCCACGTCGCCGCCCTTCTCCTCGGGGATGAAGCCGCAGCTGCTCGCGGTTGACGCCGAAGCAGCGCCTCGACGTCGTCCATCACCGTGTCGGACTCGGGCTGCTCGTTGAAGCGCGCCTCGTCCCAGTTCTTGCGACACGTAGTAGGCCTCTCGCTTGGTGGCGATGTCGTCGGTCTCGACCAGCTCCTTGGAGAGGGCCATCATGCGCAGGGTCTGGGCGAAGGTCTTGACCGTGTTCACGGTCAGCGTGCGCTCCTTCTTCTTGCCGCGGATCTCGAAGTAGCCCTCCTTCGGCCGGTAGACCACGTTGGCCAGGCTGCGCACCGGGAAGCTCAGCGCCGGCTTCTGGCGCTTGAGGATCTTCTCCCGGACCGTCCTGGCCTGGTGCTGGATCTTGCGCACGACGGTTGCGCCGGTGGCGCTGGTGGACGGCTTGGTCTCTGTCGCGGAGGTCTTCTTGCTCGGGGCCATGAGGGGATTCTGTCATCGGCCGGGGCAGGGTCGAGGGAAAGCCGTACAATGCCGCTCGTGAACCCGGACTCGGGAGTGCCGGCTGTGCCGCGCGGCGCGGGTGTTGCCCGCAAGCTGGGCATCCTGGGGACGCTTTACTTCGTCCAGGGCCTGCCGTTCGGCTTTACGGCCACCGCCCTGCCCACCTATCTGCGCGACGCCGACGTGTCGCGCACCCTCATCGGCTTGGCCACCGTCGTGGCGCTGCCCTGGTCGCTGAAGATCTTCTGGGCGCCGCTGGTGGATCGTTTCGGCTCGCGCTCGTTCGGCCGCCGGCGCTCCTGGATCCTGCCTCTCCAGCTCGGTCTCGGGCTGGTCTGTGGCGCGGCTGCGTTGACCAGGCCCGACGAACAGCTGGCTCCGTTGCTGTTCGCTACCCTGCTGATGAACCTCTTCGCCGCCACCATGGACGTGGCCGTCGACGGCCTGGCGGTGGACATTCTGGAGCTGCACGAGTTGGGGGTCGGCAACATCGCCCAGGTAGTGGGCTTCAAGATCGGCATGGTCACCAGCGGAGGGCTGCTGCTGTGGGCCAGCGGCCGGATCGGCTGGGAGGGGCTCTTCCTTGCCATGGCGCTCCTGGTGGGGCTGAGCACCCTGGTGACCCTGTTCTACAGGGAGCGCCACCACCGCGATCGCCAGCTGCCCGGCTCGCCGCTCGACCATCCCAAGATCGCGGACGTTCTGTCGCTGCTGAAACGCTCGCTCAAGAAGCCCGGCGCCGGCTGGCTGCTGCTGTTCATCGGCACCTACAAGCTGGGCGAGAACATGGCCGACACGATGTTCAAGCCCTTCCTGGTCGACGCCGGCTACCAGGCCCCGCAGATCGGTCTCTGGATCGGCACCTGGGGCATGCTGTTCTCCATCATCGGCTCGACCTGCGGCGGCCTCGCCTTCACCCGCTGGCCGCTGCTGCGGACGGTGGGCGTCGCCGCGTTTCTCCGCGTCCTGCCGGTGGCGGGGGAGTGGTGGTTGTCGGTGGTCGAGCCCACCGAGGCGCGAGTGATCGCCGTCACCTGCGCCGAGCACTTCTTTGGTGGCGCCCTGACCCTGACGCTGTTCGCCTTCATGATGAGCCGTGTCGACAAGCGGATCGGCGCCACCCACTACACCCTGCTGGCCTCGGTCGAAGTCTGGGGCAAGCAGCCCGCCGCGATGGTCTCGGGGCTGATCACCGACGCCACCTCGTACCCGTTCATCTTCGGGCTGGCGTTCGTGCTGTCGCTGGCGTTTCTGCTGCTGCTGGTGCCGCTGGGGCGGCGCGAGCGAGATGCGGCGTCGGTGGCCGGTGGGAACGGCCCCGAGCCCGGGTGATGGCGGGCGGCCGGGCAGGCTCGGGCGCCGCTGCCGTTCGGTCAGCGCCCGGGGCACTACCCCCGGGGGTGTTGTGCGATCTCGGCAGCGGGCGTAGGGGAAGGGCGCAGGAGAAGGGCACAGAGAAGGGCACAGGGCGGGCACCGTTTCCAGGGAGGTTCCGATGATCCAGAGGACCGTCGCTTGTCTTCTCGGCGGAGCGCTGCTGCTGGGCGCCTCCGTTCCTTCCGTTGCCACAGCTGCGGGGCAACCCGCGAGCGGCGAGCTGGCGACGGTCCTCGCCGGCGAGCTCGATCAGCTGGAACGTGAGTTCCGTCGTCTGCAGAGCAGTCGCGACGAGGGCGACCGTCACCGGGCGGAGGACGCCCTGGCGGAGCTGCGTCGGATGCGGCGCGATCTCGATCGGTGGCTGGCGAGGAGCGAGCGGCAGCCCTACCGGGGCAGTCTCGACCGCTTCCTGACGGACCTCGAGACGCGGCTCGCGCGGCTCGCCGACGGTCTCGGGCCGGCCGCCGGGCGGCCCCCGGAGCGCTCGCCGGGAGAGCGCAGGAAGCCGCCGACGCGGCGGGCCGCGCCGGCCGCGGCAATCGCCGCGCCGGCAAACGACGCATGCGCAGCCGCGCAGCCGATCGGCGACGGCAGCTTCAGCGGCGACACGACGGAGGCCACCACGGACGGTGAGGCGAGTTGCGGCGCCAGCGTGCCGGGACCGGACGTCTGGTTCCGCTATGTGGCGCCGGTATCGGGCGACGTGGTGTTCAACACCTTCGGTTCGGCGTTCGACACGGTCCTTTCGCTGCACTCGGAATGCCCCGGCACCGTCGCCAACGAGATGGAGTGCAACGACGACGCGGTCGGCGTCCAGTCCGAGCTGACCCGTGATCTGGCCGTGGGCGAGGAAGTCCTGGTGCGGATCGGTGGCTTCGCCGGCGACTACGGAGCGCTCGTGCTCAACACCGGGCGGCCGGCCGGGATCGTCGGCAGCGTGACGGACGCCGGGACCGGCCTTGGCGTCGGCGGCGTCGAGATCGAGGTCTTCGAAGACCCCGGCTACTGGCGGGGCTAGGCGTACACCTCGCCTTCCGGTGCCTACTCGGTGGAGGGTCTGCGCCAGGGGATCCACTACGTCAAGGCGAGCGATCCGGCCTACCGGGCGGAGCTGTTCGACGACGTCGACTGCCCGGACTACTGCGATGTCACGATCGGCACGGCGATCCCGACCGAGTTGGGGGGGGGCGCCAGGGCCGATTTCGCGCTCGACCGCGCCGGCGCCATCGAAGGCTGGGTCACCGACGAAGACGGCGGAGCTCCGCTGCCGGGGGTCCGGGTGCAGATCTACGGTCCCGACGGGCACTGGAAGGGCAGCGGTGAGACGGCGGTCGACGGCGCCTACTCAGTGGTGGGTCTGGCGCCTGGCGACTATTACGCCCGCGCCGAGCCCTTCTCGGTCTACCTCAGCGAGTTGTTCGACGAGATCGACTGCCCGTTCGAGCACTGCGAGCCGAGCTCGGGGACGGTCATCCCGGTCGTGCTCGGGGTCCCCGCGCGGGCGGACTTCACGCTGCGGCGCGGCGGCTCGATCGGCGGGCGGATCACCGATTCGGTGTCCGGTCAGCCGATCCGCTCGGCGCGGGTCTACCTGACCTTCCAGGACGGCCTCTCGGCGGGCACGGGCGACACCGACGACTCCGGCCGCTATGAGATATCGGGGCTGCCGACCGGCACCTACTTCGCCGTCGGCAGCGAGTCGAACTACTCGGATCAGCTGTTTGACGGGCTGGCGTGCCCGCCGGCGGGCTGCTCCCCGCTGACCGGCACGCCCATTCCCGTCGTCGCCGGCAGCGAGTCGGGCGGCATCGACTTCGCGCTCCTCCGCTACGGTGCGTTCACCGGTATCGTGGTTGACGAAGCCTCCGGCGTCCCGCTGGGCGACACCGTCGTCGAGGCCTGGAACGACCAGGGCATGTGGGTCGGCTATGGGTACGCCGACTACAGCGGCGTCTACACGATGACCGGTCTGCCGGCCGGGTCGTACTTCGCCACCACCAATAACGACTCGGGGTATCTCGACGAGCTCTACGACGATCTGCCGTGTGTCGACGGCAACTGCGCACCGCTGTCGGGCTCGCCGATCGCGGTCGCCACGGCGATGACCACGACCGACGTCGACTTCGCCCTGGAACTTGGCGGCTGGGTATCGGGCCGGGTCTTCGACGTGGCCGATGACCAGGGTCTCCGGCGCCCGGTGCGGCTGTGGGACAGCGGCGGCGACCAGGTGCGATACCTCTACCCGAGCTACAGCAGCCAAGGCAGCTACGCGTTGCTCGGGCTCGCCACTGGCACCTACTTTGCCTCGGTCGACGGCTGGTCCGAGTACCACAGCGAGCTGTACGACGACCTGCCCTGCACGGGCGGATGCGACCCGACGTCCGGGACGCCGATACCCGTGACGACCGGCAGCGAGACCGGCGGCGTGGACTTCGGGCTCTGCGGTCAGCCGGCCGTGCTGCCGCACTTCCCGCCGAGCGGCGATCCGGACTCGTCTATCGACGGCTGCCGGGTGCAGGTCGGTGGTGCCGCCTTCGCCTACGCTGCCGGCTGCCCGCCGGTGGACCACGTCCATTGGGAGTGGGGAGACGGCAAGGAAAACGACGCCGACTTCCCGGCGACGCACGTCTACGAGCCGGGACACGAGAGGGTGACCGTCAGTGCCACCGCCTGGGACTCGCTCGGCCTGCCCTCCGACGATGTCCGCAAGGAGCTCTGGCTGTGGGACTGTCTGGCGCCGGGGGCCTGCGGCCATCCGGAGGACCGTCAGCTCTTCAACCTGCTGTTCAACTCGACCGAGCTCATTCAGGCCTGCTCGACCATCGAGCTGGGGCCCGGACTCGGCTTCGTGGCGCCGGCGGACGTCACGATTCGTGCAGGCTTGTCGGTCAAGCTGGGCAACGGCGTGCGCATCGCCGGCGGCGAGGTGGCGATCGACATCGATCCCGGGCTGCTGCCCTAGCCGGCCCGGCCCCCGCTCTTCGCGGCCCGGCGTCCGGGCTCGGCCGGCTCGCCGGCGACGGCTGAGGCGGCCGCCGATGCTCCGGGCGGCTGCTCGCGCTGCTCGGCCTCGCACACCCGGTCCAGCCGATGGCTGATGCCCGGACGCAGACCCAGGTGCCGGTAGCGCGCGCGTAGCTCTTCGTCCCGCTCGGGGACGTAGAGGTCGGGCCGGCGCTGGTAGTCGGGACACAGCTGCCGCAGCCGGGCCAGCATCGGCTTGCGCAGCAGCGAGTCGAAGCGGCTGGGATTCAGCGCCTCGCTCCAGAAGTCGTTGACGTGGTCCCGGAAATCGAACCGCCGCTGGATCCGGGCGCCCCCCTCCGCCCAGGCGATGATCGCCGGCTTGCCGGCAACCACGTCGTCTTCGAACAGGCTGCGGTAGAACAGGTAGCCCTCGTAGTTGGCCACCAGGTCGGCGTTGGAGAAGGTGCCCGTCGTCAGCGAGCCGAAGATGCCGGCCTCGTTGCGCACGCCCAGGCGCAGCACGCGCTCGGGGCTGGCCCCCCGCAGGTGGCGGCGATGGTACTTCCAGCCCTGCGAGATGAAGTGGCCGATCTTGTCCGTCCCCAGGCTCACCGAGTGGATGCGGATGGTGGGAGCGACGCCAAAGAAGAAGCCGGCCCGTGTGGCCCAGAACGGCAGGCCGCGGTAGATGCTCCGACGCCCCCCCGGAAGCGCCTTCTCGACATCTGGGCTGCGTATCGCCCAACGCTCGAGACGATCGACCCAGTGCCGGCCGCCGAGTCGAGCGTAGACCTGGCGAGCGAACCTCGCCCGGCTGGCGGGGCCACGCCATTCGGCGGCGATCCGGGCCAGCTCCTGGTTGAACCGGTTGTTCAGCAGGTCGACCGAGTCCGCTATAGGAGCCTCGCCGAGGCTGTACTGATCGGTCTCGTAGGGGAATCCCGGCGCCGCCGCCAAGGCGGCCACCAGGAGAGCTGCGAGAACCGGTCGGCGCCTTTTCATCCGCGGCGATTGTACGGCTCGGCGGGCGCTGTCGGTCTTGGTGCCTTGGCGGACCCAAGACCGCGCTGCAGCCAGCCCGCCGGGCGGTTGCGGCACCGCCCTTTGGGGTGTTGGCCACCCGAGACGCAGAGTGTAAGTCTAGATGGCAATTCTGGTCCTGGAGCGAGGTGCGTTGCGCTCCCGTCCGTCGAGTCCGTCGGTACCCCTCTGTCGAACCAGGAGGCGACGATGAAGAGACACGGTGTGATTCCCCTGGCCGGCTGCCTCTTGCTGTCTGCATTCTTCGGCCTGGAGACCCTCTCGGCCAGCGGTCCGCTCTCAGCCGTCGAGGTCGAGGAGCTTCGCCTGCAGTCGATCGACCGGACGCTGGACCGGCTCGAGCGCCAGTGTCGCCGGCTGCAGGATGAAGTCTCCGCCGCGGAGCCCGCGCGGGGCGAGGCGGCGCCGGTCCTGCAGGAGTTGCGCGGGCTGAGAGCCCGGCTCGAGCGGTGGCTGGCGCGGCGCGACCGGGATCCCCACCGCCGCAACCTGGGGCGATTCCTGCGCGATCTCGAATCCCGGCTTCAGCGCCTGGATGCCGGGTTGACTGTGCTCGAGCTGGAGATGGGCGCCGAGGTCATGGTTCGAGTCGGCGGCCACGGCGGCGACGCCGGCACCGTCGCCCTCGACGTCGGTCGACCGGCCGCGATCGCCGGCGTCGTGCGGGATTCCGCCACCGGTCGAGGCATCGAAGGGGCCTTCGTGCACGTGTACGACGACAAGGGCGACTCTGCCGGCTTTGGCACGACCTCGGTGGTCGGCACCTACTTGATTTCCGGGTTGCCCGCCGGGACGCACTACGTCAAGGGGCGCCATCCGGACTACTTCTCTCAGCTCTTCGACGGCATTCCCTGCCCCGGGTATTGCGATCCGTTGACGGGCACGCCGATCGAGCTGGAGTCGGGAAACACCTTCCGGGCCAACCTGGAACTGTCGCGCGGCGCCGTCGTCGAGGGTCGGGTGACCGACGAGTCCGGTGCCGCGATTCCGGATGTCAGGGTCGCCATATACGACGACGATGGCCTATGGCAGGGTAGCGACAGGACCGGGCAGACCGGGGAGTACTCGATCAGTCCACTCCCGCCCGGCACCTACTTCGCCAAGGCGGACGACACCGCCGGCTATCTGGGCGAGCTCTTCGACGACATCGACTGCGCGCCCCTTTGCGACCCGGTCGTCGGGACGCCTATCGTTCTCGCCGCGGAAGCCACGGCGCGGGCCGACTTCGCCCTGCGCCTCGGCGGCGCCATCGCCGGCCGGGTCGTCGATGCGCTGACCGGCCAACCCCTGGAATGGGCCTACATCAGAATCCGCGACAGCGGTGGCCGCCTGGTGGGGGGGGTGGAAACCGATTCGGCGGGCCACTACATCGCTGACGGTCTTCGAGAGGGCGACCATTTCGCCGTCGCCGAGGCCTACGAGTACCTGGACCGGCTTTACGACGGGCTGGATTGCCCGCGCGGCTGCGACCCGACGGCGGGCACCGCGATCGCGGTGACGCTTGGCAACACCACGGACGGGATCGACTTCGCCCTGGTGCGAGCCTCGGCGTTCTCCGGCGTCGTGCTGGACGCCGCGGTCGGCACACCGGTGACACCCGCATGGGTAGACGCGTGGAACGACCTGGGGGAGTGGGTCGGGTCCGATTCCAGCGACGTGGAAGGGGTCTACACCGTGGATTCGCTCTCCGCGGGTACCTATTTCGCTTCCACCGACAACCTGGCCGGCTACCTCGACGAGCTTTACGACGACCTGCCTTGCGTGCACGGGTGGTGCGACCCCGTCACGGGTACGCCGATCGCGGTGGCCACGGCCATGACCACCACCGGAATCGACTTCTCGCTGGAGCTCGGCGGCTCGATTTCGGGGGCGGTCTCGGACGCCGGCGGGGCGGTCGATCTGGGGGGCCAGGTGGTGGTGTGGGACAGCAGCGGCACGGAGGTGGACTCGGTGTCGATCGACGAGGGCACCTACCTGGTCCGCGGGCTTCCCGACGGCGACCACTTCGTCGCGACGGCGGTCTGGCAGGAATACCACGATGAGCTGTACGACAACGTCATGTGCCTGCCCAGCTGCGAGGATCCGGCCGGTGGGACGCCGGTCGCGGTCACGGCCGGGGCCGCGACCGGCGGCATCGACTTCGAGCTGTGCGGCCCGCCGAAGCTGCAGGTCCGCTTTCCGCCGCACCCCGACCCCGACTCGTTCATCGACGGCTGCCGAGTGCAGATCGACGGACTGGCCACGCGCTACTACCCCGCCTGTCCGGCGGTTGACTGGATGCACTGGCAGTGGGGTGACGGCTCGGCGGAGGTCGGCTTCCCACCGAGGACCCACACCTACCAGCCGGGCAGCGAGTGGCGGGTCGTCTCGGTGGCCGCATACGACGGGCTTGGGCTGTACTCGCCAGTCAGGCAGTCGATCCGCCTCTGGGATTGCCTGCCGCCCGACGCCTGCGGTCAGCCCGACGCACGCCTCCTCGACAATCTGACTCTCGAGGGCCAGCAAGTCGTCCAAGCCTGCTCGACCATCACTCTGGGACCGAACCTGAGAGTCGTGGAGCCCGGCGACGTGGCGTTCGTCGCCGGCGACACCGTGAAGCTGGACGGAGTTCGCTTCAACGGCCGGGTGCGCATCGATACGGACCCGTCGCTGCTGCCGTAGCGGCCCGCCCGGCCGCCGGCGGCCTACATCTTCCGGCTGCGCTCGAGCGTCTCGGTCAAGGTGCCGACCACCTTCTTCTCCTGCCGGTCCGAGAGCTCCAGGATCTCCCTGAGCGCGATGCCGATGTGCGGGATGTAGCGCTCGATGTAGGCCCGCTTGCGTTCGGCGTCGGCGGCCTTGCGGCGCCGGCTGAGGTGGCGCGCGAGCTGCCGGCCGACGCCCTGTAGCGCCAGCTTGGTCTCCTTGACGATCTCGTCGTAGTCGGCCACCGCCTCCTTGGACTCGCTGGTGAAGGGCACCCAGACGCTGGCGATGTGGACCATCAGGGTCAGCGGGCCGGTGGGCAGGGCGCCGCGGCTCTGGCTGCAGGCCGTAGGACTTCCAGCGCGTGCCCAGGACGCTCCGTGGTCAGCGCGCAGGCGCCCTGCTGGTAGAGCAGCGGCACCCGGTTGGCGAAGCGGATCAGGCGTGGCCAGCTCGTCGGCCGGCTGGCTGCCGCCGTAGGCCAGGCCGACCTCGATCTGGAAGGGGTTGCCGCGGTAGACCGCCGGCGGGCGCGTGACGGCGGCGGTAGAAGTCGGCCTCGAGCTGCTGCTTCAGGCTGGCCAGGATGCGCTCCTCGCCGATCGGCGAGAGGCAGTCGGTCGGCGGGGCGGCGATCCTGGTCTCGCGGATCGCCGGCGATCAGCCGTTCCGCGGCGTCGTGGGCGAACGCGGCGCGGCGCCGTGTTCGGCTTGAGCCCGGCGCCCTCGCTGATGCGCTCCGCCGCCTTCGGGCCGACCCGGCTGAACTCGTGGCGCAGGAAGCTCGACAGCCGCCGCGCGGTGGTCTCCTTGAGCATGCGCATCAGCAGGCCGAGCTCGACGCCGTAGGGGTGCGGCTTGATCTCGCGCGCCTCGGCGGGCAGCTCGTCCGATGCCCGCGCGAGCAACAGCGGCTCCTCGGCGCCGGGCTCGAGGTAGCTGACCTCGACGTGCGGGTTGGCGAGCACCGTCTGGCGCAGGTAGTTGTCCACCGAGTGCCGGCCGCGCTTGTAGGTGCCCTCGAGCTCGATCTCGACCCGGGTGCCGTGCGCCGCCTCCCACTCCACCTCGTCGTCCTTGCGCACCACCGGCTCGTTCTTCCGCGTGTCGATCACCAGCTCGAAGCGGTGCGCCGGCCGCCGCTTCGCGGTGCGGCTCTCGATCACCACCGGCTTCCCGGTGGTCAGCTGGCCGTACATGCCGGCGGCGGTGATGCCGATGCCCTGCTGGCCGCGGCTCTGGCGCAGGCGGTGGAACTTCGAGCCGTAGAGCAGCTTGCCGAAGATGCGCGGGATCTGGCTCTTGACGATGCCCGGGCCGTTGTCGGTCACCAGCACCCGGTAGCGGTTCTCGGCCACGGCCTCGATGGCGATCTCGAGATCGGGCAGGATGCCGGCCTCCTCGCAGGCGTCGAGCGAGTTGTCGACCGCCTCCTTGACGGTCGTCAGCAGCGCCTTGGGCGGGTTGTCGAAGCCCAGCAGGTGGCGGTTCTTGGTGAAGAACTCGGAGACCGAGATCTCGCGCTGCTGCGCCGCCATCGTCTCGGCGGTGGCGCGGAAGCGCAGGCTCTGCTGGACGGTCTTCTTGCGGGCGGCCATGGCGGGCAGGCGAAGGCTATCGAGCCGGGCCGGCGATTGCCACAGCCAGCGTCGGCAACTCCCGGCCGGCTGCCGGCGTTTCGTCCCAACGCCTTCTCGTTCGGCGCCGCCGGCCCGGTCTCGTCAGCCGCCCTGCTTGGCGCAGGCCTGCCGCGAGCAGCTCGTGCCGTCCCCCAGGTAGTCGCCTCGCGACTCGGAGCACCACCGCCGCGGCAGCTCCTCGCACTCGCCGGCGACGCAGCAGCCGCCGACGGTCGGCGTGCAGGCGTCACCGATGCCGTCGCCGTCCTTGTCGCCCTGGTCGCGATTGGCCACCTTGGGGCAGTTGTCGCAGGCGTCGCCGATGCCGTCGCGGTCGCCGTCGCCCTGGCGCGGGTTCTGGGCGTCCGCGCAGTTGTCCTTGGCATCGGGGACCGAGTCGAAGTCCCCGTCGGGCGGCAGCTCGACCAGGGGGATCGGCAGCAGCTGACCGGCGTAGAGGTCGCCGCGATCGGAGACCGCGGCCGCGGCGACGGGGATGTAGCGCTCGCCGACTCGCATGTAGGCGTTGTGGATCGTCAGCTCCGGCTCGAGGCCGTACATCGCCTGCCACATCTGATCGGCGAGATCCTCGACGACTGCCTCTCGCGGGCGCAGCTCGAGCCCCGGCCTCAGCTCGAACCTGGGCCAGACCGCGGTCAGCCGGGCGAGCCGGCCCTCGTTGGAGACCGCGAACCTGGCGTAGGAGTCGAGCACGTAGGTGCCGCCGACGGCGCGATGGGCGGTGATCAACCGTTCGCGCTCGAAGGGCGGCTCGGGCGAGTTCCTCTCGTCCGACGTCTGGCCCATCACGGTGTTGACGTAGACCTCGTGCACCTCCTGCTTGGGCAGGCCGAGCCTGGCGAAGGTGGCCATTGCCAGGTCCCGGCCTTGTCCACGGGGATCGCCTTTCGCGGCGATGATCGATAGTCGAAGGACCGCCGGTGGCTGGCGTAGCGCACCCGGTCCCTGCTGGCGTCGAGCTTGATGAACCGGGTCTCGGCTTCGTCGGTGATCACCACCGACGGCCCGTTTCTGCGTGTGCGGGTGCCCTCGACGCTCTCGTCGACGGCGGCCGCGACCGCCTCGGGGCTCATCTTGGCGAACCAGTCCGGTCCCGGCGGGACCTTCAGCAGGCGGCCGTCGTAGCGCGGCAGGCGGGCTTCGACGAGCTTACGGTAGTCGTCGACGGTCATCGTCGGCTTGGGTGGTGTCGGCCCGATCGGCTCTTCGGACCGGGCCTGCTTCTGCGCCGCCAGCGGCACCGTCGCCAGGGCCAGCATGGCGACCCCGATCCAGATGGCGCGGGCACTCTCGTGTCGGTCTCTTCTCGTCATCCTCTCGCTCCCTTTGCTCTTTCTATAGCCCGACCTTCTCACCGGCACTCGCAGCGAGCCGGCGTAGGTGCCTGAAGATGTGGGACTTGCCGACCGAGGGCACCACAGGCGTACTTGAAGTACGTCGAGGATGACCGACCGAGGGAAGTCTCGCAGATTCAGGTACATACGTCGGCGTAGTCGAGAGCCGGTGAGAAGGTCGGGCTAGAGGGCGCCCTTGCCCTTGGGATCACAGCCGGAGATGAACAGCACGCCGTTCTTCAGACCGGTGGGGTCGGCGAACATCCAGTCGTACTCCTCGCGGTCCATGCGGTCCCAGAGGTCGCTGGTGTTGTTGCCGACGCCCTGCGGGACCGGGCACTGATCGTGGCCGTTGAGGAAGACGTTGTTGATGAACATGTTGTCGACGAACGCGTCGGCGGTGGCAATGAAGAAGGAGTCGTCGGCGTAGTCCTTGTGACGGCCGTAGAAGGTCGGCGAGATCCACATGATCCCGTGGTAGCCGTGGATCTGGTGGACGCCGCCGAAGCTGGTCTCCCATTCGTCCCACCAGTTCTCCTTGTCCATCGAGTAGCAGGAGCTGAGGAAAACGAACTCGACGTCGTCCTCGCCGTAGGACTGCGAGCCCTGGAAGGTGGTGCAGTTGCCGCTGCCGGGCTCGTCGGACCAGACCGTGCCCAGCCAGGCGAGGCCGTTTGAAGACGAGGCGTTGCCGCCGTGCATGGTCAGGCCGAGCACGTCGGCCTCGTCGAGCCGGTCGGAGGCGTCGTCATTGCCCCAGCTGACGATCGCCGGGTCCGTGAAGTCGCTGTCGACGACGCCGCTGTTGTGGTAAAAGCCGTCCTTCCAGAAGTCCTCGCCCGGGTGCGCGCCGGCGTCGCACATCTCGTCGTACCACTTGCGGATCATGTTGTCCCACGAGCTGATGTTGTTGCCGCTGCAGCCTCCGTTCCATTTCGAGACGGACCGCACGACGACGCCGCGCTCGCTGGTCGGTGGCTTCGATTGGCTCAGCGCCGGCCCGGCCACGAGGGCCGTCGCGCCGGCGAGGCACAGGGCTACCACAGGTGCTTTCTTCACATTCTCCTCCTCTCGCGCGAAAGAACCGCTGTCGTGTCGGGCGCCGGGCTGGTGACGGCACGGCGCACCGTCCGGTTGGGTCCGGAATCGCGGGACTATAGCAAGACGACTCTCCGCTCTCCGCTCTCCGCGGCCCGCGGCCGCCGCCCGCGTAACCGGGTAGGCACCGCCACCGCCTGCCCGGGTATTCCGGTCCCGACCCCTCGGCACCATCATGGTCCAGCGGGGTGGAGTCCGCCCCGTCAAGACCCGGCGGCCGCGCCCGGCCGCCCGCCGAGGAGGCGCCAGATGGTCGAGATTCGCATCCATGGGCGTGGAGGCCAGGGGGGCGTCACCCTCGCCAAGCTGATCGCCTCCACGCGCTTTCTCGAGGGGGATTCGGTGCAGGCGTTCGGTCTGTACGCCGCCGAGCGCTCGGGCGCGCCGATCCAGGCGTTCTGCCGCTACAGCGGCGAGCCGATCGCCAACCGCAACCTGATCTACGAGCCGGACCACGTGGTGGTGCTGGATCCGACGCTGATCGGCCCGGCGATCGTCGACGGGCTCAAGCCCGGCGGCTGGATCCTGCTCAACACCTCCGAGCCGCTCGACCGGTTGGCCGCCGACTATCCGGGCTACCGGCTCGCCCGGGTCGATGCCACCGAGATCGCCCGCGCCAACGGCCTGGGCACCCGGGGCGTGCCGATCGTCAACACCGCGCTGGCCGGCGCCATGGGCCGGATCCTGGGCTTCGAGCTCGACCAGGTCCTGGCCGGCCTCGAGCGGTCGGGTTTCACCGGTCCCAACCTCGAGGCCGCGCGACAGGCCTTCGCCGCCGTCGAGGCGATGGGGGAGGCGAGTGTCGAGGGCCGGCGGGCGGCGCCGGTCAAGGCGGCGCCGTCACCGGCGCCGAGCATTCTCGAGGGCGGCGCCGAGCTGCCGCGCATCCGCACCGGCCAGTGGGCGACGCGGCAGCCGCGGCGCCAGGAGATGGTGGCGCCGTGCAACCACGTCTGCCCGGCGGGCAACGACGTGCGCGGCTTCCTGCAGGCGCTGGCGCGCGACGACGCCGACGAGGCGCTGGCGATCCTGCTGCGCACTTCGCCCTTCCCCGGAATCTGCGGCCGGGTCTGCCCGGCGCCCTGCATGGAGCTGTGCAACCGGATCGAGATCGACGGCGCGGTCAACGTGCGGCAGCTCGAGCGGTTTGCCAGCGACCACGGCAAGGTGGCCATCGCCCCCGGGCCGCCGCTCGAGCGGCGGGTGGCCGTGGTCGGCTCGGGGCCGGCCGGACTGACCGCCGCCTTCCACCTGGCGCGCCAGGGCTGCGGCGTGACGGTCTACGAGGGCCGGTCCGAGGCCGGCGGGCTGCTGCGCGCCGGCATCCCCGAGTACCGGCTGCCCGACGAGGTCGTCGACCGCGAGATCGACCGCATCGTGGCCCTGGGGGTCGAGATCGAGACCGGCGTGCGGGTCGATCGGGCGCGGCTGCTGGAGCTCGCCCGAGCCACGACGCGGTGCTGGTGGCCACCGGGCTGCAGGAGCTGCGCGGCCTGCGGCTGGGCACCGCCGAGGCCGAGGCGGTGGAGCAGGGCATCGACTTTCTCGAGCGGGTCCACGAGGGCGGCGTGAGCCTCGACGGCGAGGAGGTCCTGGTGGTGGGTGGCGGCAACACCGCCCTCGATGCCGCGCGCTCGGCGGTCCGGCTGGGCGCCGAGAAGGTGACGATCGTCTACCGCCGCAGCCTGCTCGAGATGCCGGCGATCCGCGAGGAGATCGCCGACGCGCTCGACGAGGGCGTGGAGGTGGAGTGCCTGCTGCAGCCCGAGTCGCTGCGCCGGGATCCCGCCGCGGGCCACGGCCGGCCGCCGTTCCTGCTCAACTGCCGGCTGGTCGAGCTGGGCGAGCCCGACGAGAGCGGCCGCCGCCGCCCGCTGGTGATCGACGGCTCGGACTTCGAGCTGCCCTGCCACCGGGTGATCCTGGCCCTGGGCCAGTCGCCCGACCTGCAGGTCTTCCCCGAGGGCACCGAGGTGCGCGAGGGCGACACACTGCTGGGGATGCTCGAGACGCCGGTCTTCGCCGTCGGCGATCTGGCCACAGCCGAGGGCACCGTGGCCGCAGCCATCGGCAGCGGTCGGCGGGCGGCGCTGCAGATCGTCGGCTCGCTCACCGGCAAGCCGGTCGCCGGCATCGAGCGGCCCGAGACCTCGGGTGAGTACGACGTCGTCCACGACGAGGTCGATCCGGGCGGAGTCGCTGCACCTGCACCTGTTCGAGCGCCAGGCGAAGGCCCACGGCGAGAACCGCTCGCCCTGGGCGCGGATGTCCAACTTCGACGAGGTCCACGCCGGCCTCGAGGACGCCGGCGAGGCGAAGCGCTGTCTGTCGTGCGGCGGCTGCAACGAGTGCGACCGCTGCGTCACCTACTGTCCCGAGGGCGTGCTGAAGCGGGTCGGGCACGAGTGGAAGTTCGACTACAGCTTCTGCAAGGGCTGCGCGGTCTGCGCCGCCGAGTGCCCGCGCAACGTCATCTTCATGAGCCATCTCTAGGGCCGAGGAGCGCATATGAGCCTGCAACTGGTAACCGGCAACCACGCCGCCGGCTACGCCCTGAGCGCCGCCGGCGAGGCCAATCGCGGCGCCCGCGGCGCGGTCTGCGGCATCTACCCGATCACGCCGCAGACCGAGATCGTCGAGTACGTCGCCGGCTTCCCCTTCAGCCGCGGCCGGGTGGTGCCGGTGGAGAGCGAGCACAGCGCCATGGGGGTCTCGATCGGCGCGGCGCTGGGCGGCGCCCGGGCCTTCACCGCCAGCTCGTCCAACGGCCTGGCCTACATGGCCGAGAACATCATGGTGGCCGGCTTCTACCGGCTGCCGATCGTCATGGTGGCGGTCAACCGCACCCTGGGGCCGCCGTGGAACATCTGGGTGGATCAGGGCGACACGCTGATGCTGCGCGACTTTCCCTGGGTGCAGCTCTACTGCGAGTCCAACCAGGAGGTGGCCGACACGACGCTGCTGGCCTTCCGGCTGGCCGAGGATCACCGCATCCTGCTGCCGGTGATCGTCGCCATGGACGCCTTCATCGTCTCCCACACCCAGACCGAGGTGGACCTGCCCGAGCAGGAGCTGGTCGACCGCTACCTGCCGGCGCTCGACCTGCCGCACCGGCTCGACCCGAAGCGGCCGGTGACCGTCGGCGGGCTGGCCTGGCCCGCCGAGTCGGCCGCCCAGCGGTTCGAGATCGACCAGGCGATGGCGCGGGTGCCGGCGGTGCTCGAGGAGTGCCGCCAGAAGTTCCGCCAGGTGTTCGGCCGCGACCCGGGCGGCGCCATCGACTGCTTCGAGGTCGAGGACGCCGAGACCGTGCTGGTGGCCACCGGCACCATCGCCACCACCGCCCGCGAGCTGGTGCGCCGCCGCCGCGAGGCCGGCGAGCGGCTGGGCTTGATCAAGATCAAGCTCTACCGGCCGTTCCCCGAGGAGGAGATCCGCCAGGCCTGCCGCGCGGCGCGCAAGATCGGCGTGCTCGACCGCAACTACGCCGCCGGTCAGGGCGGCATCTTCTGGCAGGACACCCGCGCCGCCTTCCAGGGCCGGCGCGACGATCTGCTGATCCAGGACTACCTCACCGGCATCTGCGGCGGCGACGTGACGCCGGCGATGCTCGAGGAGGTGCTGAGCGACCTGGCGGCTCGCGACCGCGCCGGCGAGCCGGTCTGGATGGGCATCGAGGCCGCCAAGGAGGTCCACTGATGAGCAGCTCGAGCGCTGCCGGAAGCACCGTCGGGACCCTCACCAGCGGCCCCGGGGGAGCCCACACCGATCGCCTGCTCGGAGGAGTGCCTGCTGCGCGCCGGCAACACCAACTGCGGCGGCTGCGGCATGAGCATCGGCCTGACCATGCTCGGCCGGGCGCTGGCCGAGGCGGGCGAGACCTGCTCGCTGGTCATCCCGGCCTGCTGCGGCATCGTCACCGCCGGCGGCTTCCCGACCACCGCCTACGGCGTGCCGGTCGTGGCCTCGACCTTCGCCTCCTCGCCCGCCTTCGCCACCGGCGTCGCCAGCGTGCGCGACCTCAACGACGAGCCCGGCCAGGTGATCTGCTGGGCCGGCGACGGCGGCACCTACGACATCGGCCTCGCCACTCTGTCGGCCGCCGCCGAGCGCAACGAGAACCTGATCTACATCTGCTACGACAACGAGATCTACGGCAACACCGGCGGCCAGCGCTCCTCGGCGACGCCCGCCAGGCGCCAAGACCACCACCACCCCGACGGGCAAGCGCGAGGGCAAGAAGGACATCATGGCGATCATGGCGGCGCACGGCGTGCCCTACGCCGCCACCCTGTCCATCGCCCACCCCGAGGACTTCGCGCGCAAGATCACGACCGCGCTGAAGCTCGACGGGCTACGCTTCTTCCTCATCCACTCGCCGTGTCCCACCGGCTGGAAGTCCGAGCCCGAGGAGTCGGTGGCCCTGGTGCGGCTGGCCGTGGCCAGCGGGCTGTTCCCGCTGTACGAGGTATGGGACGGGGTGCGCTACCGGATCAACGCCGAGCCCGACTGGACCGACCCGGGCGAGTACTTCCGCCGCCAGCGGCGCTTCCCGGCCGGCCAGATCGACACCGAGGCCACCCTGCGGAGCTCGCGCGCCCGGTTCGAGCGGCTGCGCCGGCGGGCCCTCGAGTGGGAGGAAGGGGTGGCCTGAGGCAAGCCGGCCGGGCTGGGCCTGCCGATCGTCCTGACGAATCGGTCCCTGCCCGGGTGCTGTTCGATCCCCTGCCGCAGGAAGGGCCGCACTCGCCAAGGAGGAGATTAGAGGCCTGGTTCCGCGGCCTGACCTTCCGGCGAACCAGCCGCACAGAGCTCTCCATCTTCATCGTGCTCCGGAGCCCAGCGCTCGAACCACGCCAGCACGTGCTGCACCTTGGCGATCAGCCGGCTCGGCCGGCTGGCGATGCCGTGCGAGGCGCCGGGGATCCGCACCAGCGCCGTCGGCACGCGGCGTAGCTTGAGCGCCTGGTAGAACTGCTCGGACTCGGCCATCGGCGTGCGCAGGTCGTTCTCGCCGGTCAGCAGCATGGTCGGAGTGGTGACGTTGCCCACCAGCGACAGCGGTGAGCGCTTCAGGTACGCCTCGGGCTCGTCCCAGGGGAAGCCCGGGAACCAGTAGAGGTAGTAGCTGTTGTAGCCGTCCGAGGTGAGGGCGAAGCTGGTCCAGTTGATCACCGGCTTGGCCGAAACCGCGGCGCGGAAGCGGCCGGTCTTGCCGACGATCCAGGCGGTCAGCACGCCGCCCCCCGAGCCGCCGGTGACGTAGAGCCGCTCGGGGTCGACCCAGCCGCGCTCGATCACCGCGTCGACCCCTGACATCAGGTCGTCGTAGTCCTCGCCGGGGTAGTTGTGGTGGATCAGGTTGCCGAACTGCTCGCCATAGCCGGTCGAGCCGCGCGGGTTGACGTACAGCACCAGGTAGCCGGCGGCGGCGTAGAGCTGCACCTCGGCCGCCCAGCGGTCGCCGTAGTCGGCGAAGGGACCGCCGTGGATCTCGAGGATCAGCGGGTAGCGCTTCTTGGGGTCGAAGCCGGCCGGCTTGGCCACCCAGCCCTGGATCGGCCTGCCGTCGTGCGAGGAGGTGAACCGGATCTCCTCGACCTCGGCCAGGGCGCGGTTGGCCAGGAGGTCGTCGTTGAGCCGGGTCACTCGGCGGCCGCCGCCCGCGACCGCGGAGCCCACCGCGACGTCGGCTGGGTGGTCGGGTCGGGTCTCGGTGTAGGCGTAGCGGGAGCTCCGCGAGACGGTGAACGAGCCGCTGGCGTAGGGGCGGCCCAGCGAGACGCCGCCGAGGTCGCCGGCCAGAACCCTGACCTGGCCCTGGAGATCGACCAAGCAGACCTTGCCGTTGCCCTCGCTCGAGGTGCGGAAAAAGACGCCGCTGCCGTCACTTGCCCACACCGGCGAGCTCACGCTGCGGTCGAGCTCGCGGGTCAGCAGCCGGCTGCCCGAGCCGTCCCGGCTCATCACGTACAGCGCTCGCACCTGGTAGCCCTGCCGGCGGTCGTCGAAGCCGACATAGGCCACCCGGGTGCCGTCGGGCGAGACCGCGGGCGAGGTGTCGGGGCCGCGCCGATCGGTCAGGGCCCGCATCGTGCCGTCGGCCACCGAGACCTCGTGGATCTCGCTGTCCCGCGGCTCGTACTCCCAGTCCTCGCGGCGGTTTGCCGACAGCAGCAGGCTCCTGCCGTCGGGCGCCCAAGCGGGCGTCGAGCCGTGGTTGAAGTCGCCCGAGGTCAGCTGGCGCGGCGTGCCGCCCTCGGCCGGCAGCAGGAAGAGGTGGCGGAAGCCGTCCTCGAGGAAGCCCCGGCCGTCGGCGCGATAGATCAGCTTCTCGATCACCTTCGGCGGCTCGGCCCACTCGGCCCCCTTGGGCTTGGGCGGCGGCTTCACCATCGGCTCAGCCAGCTTCGGCACGTGCATGGTGAAGGCGATCCACTCGCCGTCTGGCGACCAGACGATGTCGTCGGGCGAGCGGGTCAGCCGGCTGATCGGCGCCGCCTGGCCGTCGTCCATCCAGCGGATCCAGATCTGAGTGCCCTCGTCGCTGGCGGTGTAGAGCAGCCGCTTGCCGTCCGGCGACCAGCGCGGCGAGCCGTGGCAGGCGTCACCCGAGGTCAGCGGCCGGTGGTCGGAGCCGTCGGCCGCCACCAGCCAGATGTCCGAGCAGCGGCGGTCGGTCATCACGTCCATGTAGTTGCGGACGTAGGCGACCGACTGCCCATCGGGCGAGATCCGCGGGTCGGAGGCCCACTCGAGCTCGAAGATGTCGAGGGGGCCAAAGGGCTCCGCCGCCGAGACGGCGGCTACCGCCGCCAGGAATACCGGTAGGAGCAGGCTCAGGGTCTTGGGCTTCATGGGGCGGAGGCTACTATGCGGAGCGCGCGTAGCATTTCTGCTGCACTGCCGGCCCGACCCCCGGCTGCTCGACGACCTGCGCGGCCTCGAGCGCGAGGTGGTGGTGGATCCGTGGGACCGTTACCGAGGCTACGGAAGAACTGCCAGAAACGCCTTCGCCTCCGGCCCCGGGTCCGATACCGCGTCCTCGTACAGCACCGATACCGGCCACAACCGCTTCTCGTAGTAGTCGTTGATCCACTTCTGGTTGACCGCCAGCCGGGCGCCCTGGAAGGAGATGCCGGCAAACAGGCCGCGGGCCTTGCCGTAGCTGTAGATCTCGGACTTGAACCTCAGGTCGGTGGAGGCCTCGGCGGTGCGGCCCAGCGGGCCGGCGGCGACGCTGGCGTCACCGCCGAGGGTGAACTCGCTCTTCAGAAGCGACTTGACGCTGCGGTCGGTGACGAAGAAGAGCACCAGGTCGATCGACTGGCCGCCGATCTGGAAGCCGAAGCTGCCGCCGGTCACGTTGACGAAGATCGGCGCCGACCAGTCGTCGTCGCGACGGCAGGTGAGCACTCCCTTGCCGCGGTGGCCGCCCCAGACGAAGGCGCCCTTGATGATTCCCGGGATCACCGCCACACAGCGGGCTTCCTCGAGCAGCTTCTTGGGGACCTTCTTGTCGGGCACGTCCATCAGTTCGTTCCAGACGTCGACGGCGGTGCGCAGCTTGATCCGCTGGCGCTCGCCGGCAAGAGCCGGCACGGCGAGCAAGGCAAGCAGGATGGCGGTCAGCAGGGTGGTCTTGATCGGGTTTCGCATATCGGCAATCTCCTTCGGAGCCCGCGGGCATTATGCCCTGTCGAGGGGCTGGTGGCACTGCCCGGGGCCGGGGACCACGGATGTTCGCGGCGGCCGGTCGGGCGGAAGCGACCCGCTACCCCGACGGCACGATGACCGGCGGCAGCTCCTTGCCCGCCACCAGCTCGTTGAACGCCGCCAGCTCGCCGGCGAAGACCGCCTCGAGCTCGGCCAGCAGCTCGTCGAGCTCGGCGCGCAGGTCCTGGTAGCGCGCCGTCGCGCCGTCGCTGGGGCGGGCCTCGGGGCCGCTGACGGTGCCGAGCAGGGCGAGCAGCTGGTTGTCCAGCCGGGGCGGGAAGTTGAGCACGTCCTGGCTGGACTCGGAGCGGGTCTGGTACAGCCGTTCCTCGATGGCGGTCAGTTTCTCGCGCACCGCCCTCGCCGCCTCGTCGACGCCCTCGCCCCGGCCCGCCGCCTCGAGACGCTTGGCGAGCCCGTCCACCTGCGAGCGGGCGTCGCGCAGCCGCGCCAGGGCGCGGTGGCTCTCGCCGAGCCCCCGCCAGATCTTGCGCGCCAGCTCGTACTGGGCGTCCCAGTCGGCCAGGGTGGTGTCGAGACGCGGGTCGCCGCGCACTTCGAGGGCGCGCTCGGCGGTCCACTCACCCAGGCTCAGCCGCACGGTGTAGTTGCCGGGCGGCACCCGGGGGCCCTGGGCGCGGCCCCAGAGAACGGCATCCTGCTCGATCCTGGCGTCCGGCAGCCGCAGGTCCCAGACCCACTGGTTGAGGCCGGCCTTGACCGGCAGCGTCTTCGGCCCGGCGGGCTCGGGCCGGAAGCGGGCCCAGGGGTCGGGGGCGCTGTACTCGGCGGTGTGGCTGGAGAAGCTGCGCAGCAGCTCGTCGCCGGCGCGGATCTCGAGCACCAGCTCGTGGTCGCCCTCGCCCGCCTCCGAGCTGCCCTCCTCGGGCAGCCAGTAGCGCAGGACGGCGCCGTCGGGCGGGTTCTTGCCCACCGACCCGCGGCCGCCGCCGCCGCCGAAGCGGTAGGCGGCGCGGGGCTGGAAGAGGTGGGCGGGGCCGGCCGGGGCACCGGTGCGGAGCTCGCGCAGCGGCGCCCAGGTCGTCGAGGATCCAGAACGAGCGCCCCTGGGTGGCCACCACCAGGTCGCCGTGCGTGACCGCCAGGTCGGTGATCGGCGTGACCGGCAGGTTGAGCTGCAGGTCTGCCAGGCGGCGCCGTCGTCGAAGGAGACGTAGAGGCCGAACTCGGTGCCGGCGTAGAGCAGCCCGCGCTCGACCGGGTCCTCGCGCACGACGCGCACGAAGTGGTCCTCGGGGATGCCGTTGCGGCCGTCGGTCAGCAGCGACCAGCTGGCGCCGAAGTCGTCGGTGCGGAAGACGTAGGGCCGGAAGTCGTCCATGCGGTAGCGGGTGACGGCGAGGAAGGCGCGGCCGGCGGCGTGCGCCGACAGCTCGATCATGTTGACCGTGCCCCACTCGGGCATGCTTCGCGGGCGTGATCTCGGCCCAGCTCGTCGCCGTCGTCGCGCGACAGGTGCACCCGGCCGTCGTCGGTGCCGGCCCACAGCAGGCCGGGCTCGTGCGGCGACTCCTCGAAGGCGAAGACGGTGCCGTAGACCTCGACGCCGGTGTTGTCGCGGGTGATCGGGCCGCCGGCGTAGCCCTGCTTGTCGGGGTCGTTGCGGCTCAGGTCGGGGCTGATCGTCTCCCAGGACTGTCCCTGCGTCGGTCGACCGGTGGACGAACTGCGAGGCGTGGTAGAGCACCTCCGGGTCGTGCGGCGACAGGCGGATCGGCGCGTTCCACTGGAAGCGGTAGCGCAGATCGCCGGGCCGCCTGCCCGACCGCCAGCTGCGGGTAGGCCATGATCTCGCGCGCCTGGCCGGTGGCGTGGTCGTAGCGGTCGATCTGGCCGCCGTAGCAGCCCGAGTAGGTGACGTTCGGGTCGCGCGGGTCGACCGCCACGTGGCCGCTCTCGCAGCCGCCGATGACGTACCAGTGGTGGCGGTCGATGCCCGCCGGCATCGGTGCGGCTGGGCACCGCGACGCAGGAGTTGTCCTGCTGGCAGCCGTAGACCCGGTAGGGGAAGCGGTCGTCGACGGTGACGCGGTACATCTCGGCGGTGGGCTGGTTGCTCCTGGCCGGTCCAGCTCGTGCCGCCGTTGTAGCGACACGTTGGCGCCGCCGTCGTTGCCGTTGATCAGCACGTCGGGGTCGTCGGGGTGGATCCACAGGTCGTGCTGGTCGCCGTGCGGCACCCGGATGTACTCGAACTCCTTGCCGCCGTCGTCCGAGCGGTAGAGGCCGGTGTTGAGCACGTAGACCGTCTCGCGGTCCACCGGGTCGGCGTAGACGTGGGTGTAGTACCAGGCGCGCTGGCGGAAGTTGCGGTCGGGGTTGATCAGGCGGAACCGGTCGCCGCCGTCGTCGGAGCGGTAGAGACCGCCGTCCTCGGCCTCGACCAGCGCCCAGACCCGGTCGGGATCGGCGGCCGAGACGGTGACGCCGATGCGGCCCATGACGCCCTCGGGCAGGCCCTCGGTGAGCTCCTCCCAGCTGTCGCCGCCGTCCTTCGAGCGCCACAGCCCGCTCTCCTCGCCGCCGCCCTCGAAGGTCCAGGGCTTGCGCTCGGCCTCCCAGATGGCGGCGAAGAGGACGCGCGGGTTGGTCGGGTCCATCGCCAGGTCGACGGCGCCGGCGCGATCGCTGACGAAGAGCACCTTCTCCCAGCTGGCGCCGCCGTCGCGCGAGCGGAAGACGCCGCGCTCCTCGTTGGGGCCGAAGATGTGGCCCAGGGCGGCGACGTAGACCAGGTCGGGATCGTGCGGGGTGGACCCGGATGCGGCCGATCTGGCCGCGTCTCGGCGCAGGCCGACGTGGGTCCAGGTGTCGCCGGCGTCGGTCGAGCGGTAGACGCCGATCGCCCGGCGAGACGTTGCCCCGCGGGCAGGCCGAGCCGGTGCCGACGTAGACCACGTTGGGGTCCGAGGGCGCCACCGCCACCGCGCCGATCGAGCCCGCCTCGAACTCCTCGTCGGAGACGTTGGCCCAGCCGCAGGCCGGCGTCGGTGCGTCTTCCAGACGCCGCCGCCGGTCGAGCCCATGTAGAAGGTGTCGCAGGTCGCCGGGCACGCCGGTCACCGCGGTCACCCGGCCGCCGCGATAGGGGCCGATGTTGCGCAGCTCGAGGGCTTCGAGGTGCTCCTCGTCGACGGTCGCCGGGCCTTCGGCGGCGGCCCGCAGAGGAGCGCCGGCCAGCGGCTGGGACGATCAGGGCGGACAGCAGCAGCTGCACGGGAAGGCGCACGCGGGTCATGGGGAATCCTCCAGGCGGGGAGCGGTTTCGGCGAACCGGAGCCGGCAGTATACTGCCGTGGAATCTGTGATGAGCGACCGGCAGATCGAGCTCGAGCGGCGGTTTGGCGAGGCCGGCAACGGCCCGGTGCGGTTCCCACCTGGCCTCGAGGTGCTGCCGCCGACGCCCTTCGTCCCCGAGCTGCTGGCGGAGGTCGACGGCCTGCTGCTCGGCGGCGAGTGCGAGTCGGGGCGCCTGGAGCTGGAGACCGCCGAGGCGCGGCTGGTCTGCCTGATCCACCGCTCGGCCCCCTATCTGGCCGGGCTGGTCGAGCGCGATCACTTCACCCGCGTGCCGCTGGCCGACTTCGTCTCGCGCGCCAAGCAGCTGCAGGAGCCGGTCTGCCGCCTGGTGCGCTCGGAGACCGCCGAGGTGCTGATGGTGGCGGTCCATTTCTGCCAGCGGCCCGAGCTCCAGGGCTCGACCGAGCTGGTCGACCCCGAGCACGTGCTGCGCTTCCTCGCCCAGCAGCGTCAGGACGCGGCGATCGCCCTCGAGCGCGACGGCAGCCGCACCCTGCTGTTTCTCGACAAGGGGCGCCCGGCCCATCTGTTCTTTGCCAACCCGGAGGACGATCCGGGGGGCGCCGATCTCGAGGAGCGGGTGCTGCTCTACGCCTTCGCCGCCACCGCCGCGGCCTGCCGGATCGAGGTCTTCACCCGCCTCAATGTCGAGGCCGATGCCGATGCCGGCGCCAGCCTCGTGCGACTCGAGGCCGCCTCCCAGCCGGCGCCGCCGGCGGACGTCGTGGTCGCCATGGCCGACGGCCGCGAGGTGCGGCGGCGGCCCTTCAGCGCGCCGGAGATGATCGTCGGCCGCGATCCGACGGTCGACCTGTTCATCGACAACCTGGCGGTGAGCCGCAAGCACGCCCGGATCTACTGGGACCGCGGCAGCTTCGCGGTCGAGGACCTGGAGAGCGCCAACGGCACCCGGGTGGGCGGCAGGGCGGTCGAGCGGCATCGGCTGGCCGCCGGCGAGACGATCGAGATCGGCAAGTTCGAGGTCACCATCGTCGAGTACGCCGCCGCCCCGACGGTCTTCCAGACCATGCTGGTGCCGAGCGGCAGCCGGTTGCCGTCGCTGGCGGTGCTCAGCGGCGAGGACGGCTCCGCGCCGGTGGAGCGGGATCTGCTGATCGGCCGTGGCGACGGGGTGGACGTCAAGGCGCGGGGGCTCTTCGTGCGGCCGGTGCACGCCCGGATCCACGTCGAGCGCGGCGGCGGCTTCCGGGTGACCTGTCTCGCCGGCGGCAGCGTCCGCGTCAACGGCCGCAAGGTGCGCGCGGCGGAGCTCACCTTCGGCGACCGGCTGCTGGTCGGCCGGTCGCTGTTCCGGCTGGAACGACCCCGGGCCGGGGCGGCGGATTGACCGCGGCGGGGGTCCGCTCGGGCCTCCTGGCGTTGCTGCTGCTGGGTTGCGCGTCGCCGCCGAGCCACGACCTGGTCATCCGCGGCGGGTGGATCTACGACGGCCTCGGCGGCGAGCCCTTCGCCGGGGATCTGGCGGTCGACGGCGACCGCATCACCCGGGTTGGCGATCTGGGCGCGGCCAGCGGCCGGCAGGAGATCGACGCCGCCGGGCTGGCCGTGGCGCCGGGCTTCATCAACATGCTCAGTTGGGCCACCAGCAGCCTCATCGAGGACGGCCGCGGCATGAGCGATCTGCTCCAGGGGGTGACGCTCGAGGTCTTTGGCGAGGGCTGGTCGATGGGGCCGCTCGACGAGTCGATGAAGCGGCGGCTGCTCGAGCGCCAGGCCGACATCCGCTACGACGTCGAGTGGACGACCCTCGGCGAGTACCTCGACCATCTGGTCGAGCGCGGCGTCTCGCCCAACGTCGCCTCCTTCGTCGGCGCCACCACGGTGCGCATCCACGAGGTCGGCTACGAGGACCGCGCCGCCACCGCCGACGAGCTCGAGCGGATGCGCGCCCTGGTCGACCGGGCGATGGCGGAGGGAGCCCTGGGCGTCGGCTCGTCGCTGATCTACGCCCCGGCCAGCTTCGCCGACACCGACGAGCTGGTCGCCCTGGCCGAGGTGGCGGCGGCGCACGGCGGCCTCTACATCTCGCATCTGCGCGAGCGAGGGCGACGAGCTGTTCGCGGCGCTCGACGAGCTGCTGACCATCGCCCGGCGCGCCGGGCTACCGGCGGAGATCTACCACCTCAAGGCGTCGCGGCCCGAGAACTGGTCGAAGCTGGAGCAGGTCATCGCGCGGATCGAGGCGGCGCGGGCCGAGGGACTCGCCATCACCGCCGACATCTACACCTACCCGGCCAGCTCGACCGGCCTCGACGCGGTCATGCCGCTGTGGGTGCAGGAGGGCGGCCACGACGCCTGGGTGGAACGGCTGCGCGACCCGGAGATCCGCGCCCGCGTCGCCGCCGAGATGACCCTCCTGCCGCCGGGCAGGACCCTGCTGGTGAGCTTCCGCAGCGAGCGGCTCAAGCCGCTGACCGGCAGCACCCTGGCGGAGGTGGCGGCGGCGCGCGGCAGATCGCGCGAGGAGACGGCGATGGACCTGGTGGTCGAGGACGACAGCCGGGTCGGGGTGGTCTACTTCTCCATGTCCGAGGAGAACGTGCGGCGCAAGGTGGCGCTGCCCTGGGTCAGCTTCTGCTCCGACGCCGGCGCCCTGGCCGCGGAGGGCGTCTTCCTCGAGTCCAACACCCACCCCCGGGCCTACGGCTCCTTCGCCCGGCTGCTCGGCCGCTACGTGCGCGACGAGGGCCTCGTGCCCCTGGCCGAGGCGATTCGCCGGCTGACCTCGTTCCCGGCCGCCAACCTGAAGCTCCGCGACCGCGGCCGGCTGGCGGCGGGCTTCTATGCCGACGTGGTGGTCTTCGACCCGGCGACGGTCATCGACCGGGCGACCTTTGCCGAGCCGCACCAGTACGCCGAGGGCGTGCGCCACGTCTTGGTCAACGGCGGCAGGTGGTGCGCGACGGCGAGCACACCGGCGCCCTGCCCGGGCGAGTGGTCCGCGGGCCGGGCTACAAGGCCGGGGCGGGATAAGGGTCGAGTCCGGTGCCGGGGTAGAGGGATGGCAAGATAGGCGGCCTGAGCGCCGCGTCGCGGGAGGGCGTTCTTGAACCCCAAGAGGAGGTGGCGCAGTGAATCGAACTCTCGAGATCCTGATGGCGGCCGCGGCCGTGGGCGCCCTGGCTTGCGGCGGCGCCGCTGAGCCGGTTGTCGACGAGGCGCCGGACACCTCGACGGTCGCCGCGCGGCTGGCCGCCGAGGCGATCGTCGTCGACACCCACATCGACGTGCCCTACCGCCTGGTCGAGGAGATGGAGGACATCACGCAGGCGACCGAGAAGGGCGACTTCGACTACCCGCGGGCGGTGGCCGGCGGGCTCGACGCCGCCTTCATGTCGATCTACATCCCCGCCCGCCACCAGGAGACCGGCGACGCCAAGCAGGTGGCCGAGGAGCTGATCGACATGGTCGAGGGCTTCGAGCGCGAGGCGCCGGAGAAGTTTGCCGTCGCCCGCTCGGTGGCCGACCTGCGGGAGAACAAGGCGGCCGGGCTGATCTCGCTGCCGATGGGGATGGAGAACGGCGCGCCCATCGAGACCCTGGAGGACGTGGCCCACTTCGCCGAGCGCGGCATCCGCTACGTCACCCTGACCCACTCCAAGGACAACCAGCTGGGCGACTCCTCCTACGTTCCTCCGGAGGAGCGCACCTGGCACGGCCTGAGCCCGTTCGGCCGCGAGGTGGTGGCCGAGATGAACCGCCAGGGCGTGATGATCGACGTCTCGCACGTCTCCGACGACACCTTCTGGCAGGTGATGGAGCTGACCAGCGCGCCGGTCATCGCCTCCCACTCCTCCTGCCGCTACTTCACTCCCGGCTGGGAGCGCAACATCGCCGACGACATGATCCGGAAGGTGGGCGAGAACGGCGGCGTGGTGATGATCAACTTCGGTTCGGCCTTCCTGCGCGAGGATGCGCAGAAGCAGTCCGAGGCCTTCTGGAAGGCGACCGGGGCTTTCATGAAGGAGAGCGGCGAGTCCCGCGAGTCCGAAGCCGTGCAGGAGTTCGTCCGCTCCTACTTCGCCGAGAACGGCCCGCAGATCTTCGCCGAGCTCGCCGACGTCGTCGCCCACATCGACCACGTCGTCGATCTCGCCGGCATCGACCACGTCGGCCTGGGCTCGGACTTCGACGGCGTCGGCGACTCCCTGCCGACGGGCCTCAAAGACGTCTCCGGCTATCCCAACCTGGTCGCGGCCCTGCTCGAGAAGGGCTACTCGGAGCAGGACGTGACCAAGATCCTGGGCGAGAACCTGTTGCGGGTCTGGGCCGAGGTCGAGCGCGTGGCCGCCGAACGCGCCGTGAGTTGACCGCGGCTAGCGGCTGGAACCGAACTCGTTGATGTCGAGCTCGAAGTCGCCGCCGTCGGTGAGGACCAGCCGGCGCTCTCCGTTCGGCGCGTAGCGCAGCGCCGCCGGGTCGAGGCCGGGCGGCAGCACGGTGATCAGAACCTCGCCTGCCGCCAGCCCGAGGACGATCTCGCGCCGGTCCGGCCGGCGCAACCACTCGTTGCGTCCCGAGTTGAAGAGAAAAGTGTGGCCGCTGACCCGGACTGTGGACTCCGTGGCGCTGACGACCCGGCCGACGAAGTGCCGTCGCAGGTCCGAATCGAAGCGTCGTCGGATGGCGATGTGCACCAGCTCGCCTGCAGTGAGGCTCATCGCCCCTCCTCGAAGTCAAACAGCCGGGTCGAGAAGTAGCGCTCGCCGCGGTCGCCGAACACCACCACCACGTTCCCACGCTCCATCCGCGCCGCCACCTGCTGCGCCGCCCAGCAGGAGGCGCCGGAGCTCAGGCCGGCGAGGATGCCCTCCTTGGCGGCGATCTCGCGGGTGAGGCGGTAGGCGTCGTCCTCGGCGACTTCGATGGTCTCGTCGATGCCGGCGCGGTCGTAGATCGGCGGCTGGTAGGCCTCGGAGCTGTGCTTGAGGCCGTCGATCTTGGCGCGGGGCTCGCCGCCCGGCTCGACCGCCACCATGCGGCAGGCACGGCCGTGCTCGCGCATGTACTTGCCGACGCCCATCAGGGTGCCGCCGGTGCCGAAACCGGCGACGAAGGCGTCCACCTTGCCGTCGAGCTGCTGGACGACCTCGGGAGCCACCGTGAGGTAGTGGGTGAGCACGTTGTCCTGGTTCTCGTTCTGGTTGATGTAGTAGTAGCGCTCCGGCTCGTGGGCGATCAGCTCCTGGGCGCCGAAGATGTGGCTGTCGGGGTCGTCCTTGGTGGTCAGCACCAGGTCCGCCCCCCAGTAGCGCAGCAGCTTGCGCCGCTCGAGGGTCTTGTTCTCGAGCATGAAGAGCTTCAGCTTGTAACCCTTGACCGCCGCCACCATTCCCAGGGCGATACCGGTGTTGCCGCTGGTGGCCTCGACGATGGTCATCCCGGGCTCGAGCTCGCCGCGGGCCTCGGCCTGCTCGATCATGTGGAGGGCGATCCGGTCCTTGAGCGACCCGCTGGGGTTGGCCAGCTCGAGCTTGGCCCAGATGGCCACCTCGGGGTTGGGGGAGAGGCGTTGGAGGCGGATCAGCGGGGTGTTGCCGATCTGGCTCAGGATGCCTGGCTGGTCGTTCATCTCGAGAATCTCGTCTTGGCCCTCGGCGCATGGGTGGAGGGCCGGTTTGTTGGGGTAGGAAGCCTACCAAGAAGCCAGGCCGGATTCGCGCTGGGGTCGGGCTCCGCCTGCGTGGTCGCTCCCCGGTCGCTGCGCTCGCAGCCAAGGCTCCGCTCCCCGGGGGCGCCCACTCCGGCTGCGCCCTCCGGTGGTGCCTGGCGGCGCGAGTTCGGTTCTGGCTCGGTTGGGCCGGTCGGCTCTGAAGGCAAGAGCTTGGCGATGGCGCGGTGGGGCCGGTCGGCTATGGAGTCGAGAGGTGGGGGGCCCCAGGTACCGGCTCGGCTCAGTCGGACTTTGAACGTCGCCTCGCCTGCGCACTCCCGACGCGCCGGACCTCCTGAAGTCTCCGAGCGCTCGTGCTGTAGCGCTGCTCGTGAGCTACCTGAGACCCCCCACCTCTCGACTCCGCCGCCGACCTCCGGTGTCGCTGGTTGGGTCGGCGCCCCCCGATCGGCGCCGACCTCCGGTAGTGCCCAAGCGGCCGGGCTTCGCCTGCGTGTTCGCCCCGCGGTCGCTTCGCTCTGTATTCCTATGCTTCGCTCCTCGCGGGGCGCCCACTCCGGCTACGCCCTCCGGTGATGGATGCCCTGGCTCGATCGAAGTGGAGAGGTTCGCGTGTCGAAACCGGAGGCCGGTGTGCGAGGTCTGGGGTGGGTTCTCCGATGGCATTGCGACGAGCGCGGGCATGCCACTTCGGAGGGCACCGCCGTTGGCAGCGAGGAGCACAGAGGCGAGTAACCTCCGTCCAGAGTCCAACTGAAACGAGCCGTCCGGAGGAGAGCCCACCCCAGACCTCGGGCGCCGGCCGGCCCCTCTTGCGGCCTCGGGTCGAAGGCTCCGGGGCCGGGCTGCGCCTCCGTGGTCGCTCCCCGGTCGCTTCGCTCGCAGCCTAGGCTTCGCTCCCCGGGGGCGTTCACTCCGGCTACGCCCTCCGGCCGTGCACGGGGCCGGGCTCCGCCTGCGGGTCGCCCTCCGGCGCGGAGGTCAGTCAGTCTCCGACCACCGCGCCAGCGTCCCCAGCTGGTGCACCGCGGTCGACCCCGCCTCGCGCAGCATCACCGCCGCCTTGTTGCACCGCACGCCGGCGGCGCAGTACAGCACCATCTCGCGCCGCTCGCCGACCAGCTCGTCGACGTGCCGGGCGAACTCGTCGATCGGCACGTTGACGGCGCCGGGCAGGTGGCCGTTGGCGAACTCCTTGGGCGAGCGGACGTCGATCAGCACGGCGCCGCCGGCGACCAGCCGGCGAGCCTCGTCGCCGGTGATCAGCCGGTCCGGGCGGTTCCTCGCCACCGCCAGCGTCTCGAGCAGCCAGGAGACCAGGCACAGGTGGCGGGTTGCCAGGAGCGCCAGCAGGGCCAGCAGCACCGCGCCGAGGCCGTAGGCCAAGGTGTCGTGGCCGTTGCTGAAGGCGAGGCAGATCGCCAGGTTGAGGACCGCGGCCGCCCCGCCGGCGAGCCGCCGCGGCAGCGGGTTGGGCGGCAGCGCCGGGGCCCGGGCGAGGTGGCGCAACAGGTGGTTGTAGAGCAGATCGACCGGGTGGAAACGCGGCAGCAGGAGGGCGATCGCGCCGACCGCGGCGAGCGTCGCGTGCAGGGCCGGCTGGCGGGTGGCCAGCCCGGCCGCCGCCGCCAGCAGCATCACCGCCGGGGTGAAGCGCAGCCCGTTGCCCAGCCGGCCGAGCTCGGCCGTCGAGAGCTCGTAGAAGCCCTGCTGGGCGAGGCCGCGTTGGGCCGGGCTCGTGCTGACCGCTTCGGGCATCCTGAATCCCCTCGGCGGCGGAGGCTAGCACGGGCCCGGCCCGCCGGAGCTGGTCAGTCGCCCGTCAGTCGAACGGGCATCCCTTCACGTTGGCCCGCCTCAGCAGCCTCTGGGCTCTGCGGAACCGGCCGCTGTCGTAGGCCTCGTGGACGGCCGCGATCACCTCGGCCTCGGCGTAGTAGTAGTCCACGGTCGGTTGCGCCGCGTTGAGCAGTGCGGCCACGGCGTGCCTGCCAAGGGCGCTGCGGCTGTCGCCATACCGACCCAGGGCCTCGCCCAGAGTCACCGGAGGACCGACGCCAAAGACGTCGCTGAACAGGTCGTCGGGCGAGAAGCGCGGCCCCCAGAGGTTGACGTTCCGGCCCTCCTGCCAGTAACCCGGAGTGCAGCCCTTCGGGGCCAGGCCCAGCACCGTGCAGTCGGTGTACCAGGCGTTCAGGTTGCAGTGGTCCATGCCCGAAACCTCGGCCCAGTAGAGCCCCTCGGCCAGCTGGTCGACGTGCACGTCCGCCGGCAGCAGCGGGTCCTCGGTGATGCAGTAGCGCTCCCACTCCTGGTTGCCCGAGGGGTTGTCGTTGAGGAAGACCTGGCCGTCGGGAGCGTAGATCCTCACCTCGACGCTGGGCGGCCGGCAGACATAGCGGTTGAGCCAACCGTTGGCGCTGGGGTCCATCTCGTCCGGCGGGTTGCCCATGCCGAGCCCCAGCCCCAGGGCCACGCCTTCGGGGTTGATCATTTGCCGCGCGTAGGGCGGCAGCTTGTCGCAGAAGGGCGGCTCGGTGGGCGGGGTGTCGGGGTCGTCGGTGTCCAGGGGCGCGCCGTCGTAGCCGCCACGGTCCAGATCGCCGTCCCAGATCTCGAGGGTCTGGAGGGCGCCCGAGCCGTTCTCGCACTCGGAGTCGCTGTCGGAGTCGCTGTCGGAGTCGCTGTCGGAGTCGTCTCCCGAGTCGGAGTCCGAGTCGCCGCTCAACGCGGAAGAGTAGCCATCGCCGGAGTCGGAGTCCGAGTCGTCGCCGGAGTCGGAGTCGGAGTCGTCGCCCGAGTCGCTGTCGGAGTCGTCACCCGAATCGGAGTCCGAGTCGCTACCGGAGTCTGAGTCGGAATCGCTGTCCGAGTCGCCGTCATCGTCGCCGAAGGGGCAGAGCTCTCCGCCCTCGCGACTCTCTCCATGCACGACCAGGAAGTCGCCGAACTGGAGGCCTGGCCCGATCGGCTGTGAGCAGCTGGTGTGGATCTCGGCGTCGAGCTGATCGTTGACGAACACCTTGATCTCGGTGCCCAGGGTCCCCTTGTCATCGGCGCCGAAGAAAGAGAACTGTCCGTTCGGCTGCACGATGTCGTCGAAGACGACGACATCGCCCTTCTTCTGCTCGACTCGCACCTGGGCGTCCGTGGTGCCGAGATACTGCAGCGTGAGCGTGGTGACCTTGCCCTCGCAGCCGCAGTCCCGCGGCTCGGGACAGCCGCCGGTGCAGGCGGCGTCGACCTGGATCGGGAAGGTGAAGGTGCCGTCATAGCGGGCACCGATCATGTTCTGTTCGACCTTGGCCAGGTCGCCCTGGCCCCAATCCAACGGGTCCATCTCGGGAAACACCGTCAGGATGTCGGCCGCGCTCAGCAGCCCGGCCTCGAAGGCGAACGGCTGCTCGTCCTTGGTCAGCAGAAGGTGGCCGGTGGTGCGCAGCTTGAACTGGTTGAAGCCCAGGACCGAGGGATCCTCGAGCTCGGCGGCCAGGATGTAGGCCGGGGCTTGGCCGGATACCCGGAAGTCGTACCAGCCGTTGTCCGGCATGTCCGCGCAGGTGGCGGTAGCGACGGGCGGTCCCAGCTGGGCACAGCCGTCGTCGAGACAGGGCGACAGGGTGTAGAGCGTGCGCGTCGACTGGCCGTAGTAGTAGTTGCCGTGGTCCCAGAAGTTGATGCCCGCGTCGCGGCGCATGTCGCCGTCGAAGACCGAGATGACGAACGGCTCGCCGCGCTGGTGGGGCTCGAATCGCACCTTCATCGGCACCGCGGCAAGCGACGCCAGGCCGTCGCCGGTGATCACCAGGAATCGCCCGTCGTCCGGCTGACAGCTCGGGAAGCAGGCCATGGCGTCGCAGGCCTGCACCGGCTGCGGAGCCGTCAGCAGGACAATGGCCGCCAGCGCCGGCAGGATAGCTCGGTAACTCATCCTCTCACCTCCTAAGATTTGCCTCGGGTACTAGCCGAAGCGTGAGCCTCGAGCCGTTCGGCAGCCCGGCTGTCTTGGGTCCCTCTGCGCGAGCCGCGGGGGAGGCGAGGACCTGGGCTTTGCGGCACCGGCTTTCGCCGGTTGTGCCGTTATCGTGGCTGGCTCTAAATTACGCTTCTGATTACGGGCTCGTCACCACCCCGCGGGACGGCGCGTGGCCCCGCCCGCCGGGGTGGCGCCAGCCCAGGGGGCCGGGTCGATCCTCCGGCCCGCCGACAGCCGGCTCAGCGGCCGGCCGGCCGCAGGGTCAGCGTGTGGAGCGCCGGTCCCGGCAGGAAGGGGGTCGGCTCGCCGCGCACCCAGGCGCCGTGCGAGTCGCCGTAGTGGGGCGACAGCGGATGGCCGCTCTGGCCGCCGGGCATGTGGAAGTAGCCCTCGGCCTCGCGGCCCGGCGAGACCGCCAGCCGCTCGGAGGCGCCCTCGCGGGCCGACTGGAAGCGGGGCATGTGCGAGTCGCCGGGCAGCGGAGTGGCCGGCATGTCGAGCCAGCGGGACAGCAGCGGCATGCCCTGGCTGAACGGGTGCCGGATGCGGACGGTGTTGCGCTCGCCCCAGGTCCGCGCCGACAGCACGGCGCCGCCGGCGGTGAAGTGGTCGATCGTCTCGTCAGCCGTCGCCAGCAGGAGCTCGTCCCAGTCCGGCCAGGTCGCGGGCACCAGGTGTTGCGGCCGCTCGCTGACCAGCTGCCACAGCGGCCCCTCGTAGAGCGGCAGGCGGAAGAAGTCGAAGCGCTCGTCGGCCTGCTTGCAGCGGGCGGTGATCGCCTCGAACAGCCGTTCGGCCACAAACAGCCGGTAGGCGCGGACCATGCGGTAGCCGGCTGAATCGACGGCGGCGCGGCCGCCCCAGTCCTCGACCAGCCGCCGCAGCTCGGCGCGGCGCGGATCGGCGGCGGCCTGGTCCGTCAGGACCTCGAGCAGCAGCTCGCGCCAGCGGCCCAGGAAGCGGGCCTCGTCGTCGAGCTGGATCGCCAGCATGTCGGCTTCGCTGGCGCCCTCGAGCTCGAGCAGGCGATCGCGGATCTGGCTCGCCCGGCCGCCCTGGGCGTAGGTGCCGAGGCCGATCCGGGCCATCATCTCGCCGCTCGCCACGCGCCCGTTGGCGGTCCACAGCCGCCCCGACGGCGGATCGAAGACCCGCGGGTACTCGCCCGGGTCGAGATAGCCGTCCCAGCCGCGGTCGCCGGCCGCCCAGCTCGACGGCACCCGCCCGTCGTGGCCGAAGCGGCGCGGGATCGGGCCCAGCACGGTCCAGGCGATCCGTCCCCCGGCATCGGCGACCACGAAGTTCTGCGGCGGCGCGCCGGCCCGGTTGGCGGCTTCGACCGCCTGCTCGACGTCGCTCGCCGCCTCGAGCCGCAGGAGCTCGAAACGAACCGCCGGCGGGTCGTGGGCGGTCCAGCGCAGCGCCCGGCGGCGGCCGCGGTGGTCGGTGTCGAGCACCGGGCCCCAGACGGTCTCCAGCACCTCGATCGTCTGGTCGTCGCCGCCCTTGACCCGCACGGTCTCCCGGTGGCGCGCGAAGGCGCGCGGACCGTCGGCGGTCAGGTACGCCCCGTCGGGGTCTTCCGGGTC
Source organism: Thermoanaerobaculia bacterium (assembly GCA_963781065.1). Lineage (GTDB taxonomy): Bacteria > Acidobacteriota > Thermoanaerobaculia > Multivoradales > JAHEKO01 > CALZJC01. The sequence goes on from CAWAET010000008.1 coordinate 289,706, forward strand.
GGGCTCCAGGAGGACCAGGTCGCCCCAGTCGCCGTAGGTGTTGGTGAACCCCCAGGCGACCTTGCCGTTCGATCCCACCACCACCGAGGGCGTCCCCGGCAGGCTGACGCCGGTGATCCGGCGCTCGCCGCCCGCCGCGTCGCGGTAGCGCAGCGAAGCGCGGTACCAGACTTGGGGCAGCCGCAGCGGCAGGTGCATGTCGTTGGCCAGCAGCGCGCCGCCGTGGGCGGTCAGCTCGCCGGCGACGGCCCAGCTGTTGCTGCCCGCCGCTGCCGCCGGCGAGCGGTCGATCCAGGCCGCCGCGTCCGGGGCGGGCCCGGCGGCGGCGGCGCGACGAAGATCCAGGCTGTCGGGCCCCGGGATCGGCACCGGCCCGTAGGGCTGGCCGAAGATCGGCGCGTCCCAGCTGTCGCCGAGCGGGGCAAGGAAGTCGAAGACCGCCTGGCCCAGCAGATCGCGGATCAGGCCGCGCGTGGACTCCCGCGCCGCGGTCTCGTCGTTGAGCTGGAAGTACATCGTGTGGACGGCGAGGATCGTGTCCTCGGCCGCCCACGGCCGCGGCTCGACGCCGAGCAGCAGGTACTCCCAGGAGCTGCCGCCGATCGAGGCCAGCCCGTCGTTGACGCCGGCGACGTAGCCGTCGAGGATGGCGCGGTCGGCGGCGGGCGTCGCCGCCAGCACGGCGGCGGCGCGGCTGCGGAAGCGGTGAACCCGGTGCCGGCGATCCACCGCCGCCGCCGTCTCGCCGAACAGCTCGGCCAGCTCGCCGGCCGACTGCCGGCGCAGCAGATCCATCTGGAAGAACCGATCCTGGCCGTGGGCGAAGCCCAGGCCGTGGGCGACGTCGGCGCGGCTGGAACCGCTGATGGTCGGGACGCCGAGCGCATCCCGCTCGAGGGTCACCTCGCCGCCGAGGCCGGCGACGGCAACGACGCCGTCGAGCCGCGGCAGGCTCGAGCGCAACCGCGCGTAGAGCCAGATGGCGCCGGCCAGGAGCGCCGCGACCAGCCCCAGTACGAGGACGCCGGCCAGCCGGGCTCGCCGGCCGTGGCGGCCGGCGCCGGGCTCGATCGCTGGGAGGCTGCCGCCGGCCATGGCGGAATGCTACACGGCGGCGGGTCCCGAGCCGCCCGCTACGGCCGGCCGCACCAACGCCGCTCAGTCGTCGAATTCGGAACGGATCGCCGGGTAGCTGTCGGCGAACCGGGGATTGACCTGGCGCACTCGCGCCAGCACGGCCTCGGCCTTCTCCTGCTTGCCGGCGCCTTCGAGGGCGGCGGCGAGGTTCATCTGGTTGAACATCTTGAGGACCGCCGGCCCCTGGCCCCAGTAGAGCATCAGCCGGTCGGCCTTGCTCAGCAAGGAGATCGCCAGCTCGTAGTCGCCCGCGGCGAGGGCGCGGACGCCCTTCATGTGGAGCAGGTAGCTCTCCGGGATGTTCTTCTCCATGCCGCCCTTCTCGGTCCGCTTGGCCATCAGCGCTTCGAGCTCGAGGGCGGTGTCGTCGCGGCCGGTCAGCACCGCCAGCCGGTGGAGCAGGAACGGCTCGCGCACGTAGACCTTGCGGCAGCCGCCGCGGGCCTCGTCCCAGGGCGCGTCGAGATCCCGCTGCAGGTAGTCGGTCCACAACTCGGCGAGGCACCCCATCACCTCGACCATGCGCTCGCCGCAGTGCTCGCGCGCGCGCCTTACGATCTCCGGATAGGCCACGCCGTCGCCGGCGAGGGTGGCGAGGGAGAACAGGTGCTCGTAGCTGGCGCAGAAGTCGGGCTTGATCTCGAGCGCCTTCTCGAGCGCCGCCGCTGCCTCGTCGTAGCGCCCGAGCACGGTCAGCAGCTCGCCCATCGAGTCGTGCGGGTTGGCCTGGTCGGGGGCGATGAACTGGTAGGTCTCGAACAGCTGCTCGGCCTCGTCGAATCGGCCCTGGGCCATCGCCATATAGCCGAGGTGGTTCTGTGCCGAGACCCAGTTGGGATCGACCTCGAGCAGGCGCCGGTAGTGGCGCTCGGCCTGCTCCCAGTCGCGGTCGTCCCAGGCCCGATTCGAGCGCATCGACAGCGCGTAGGGATCGTCGGGCTGCTGCTCGAGGAAGTCGTCGAGGATGTGGTCGGCACTGTCGTCGTCGCCGTCGTTGCGCGCCAGGACGTAGCGCACCAGGAAGCGCTCGCGGCCTGTGAGGCGGTCGAGGTCGGCGGCGCGCAGCTGCTCCATCAACTCCTGTTTGTTCTCCCAGCCGTAGCTGCGGAGCAGCATCATCACCTTGGCGGCGACGAAGTCGGGATCGAGCTCGACGGCCTGCTGGTAGCCCTCCAGGGCTTCGTGGCCGTAGAACTTCATCTGCGCATCCAGCCCGCGCTCGAGCGCCGCCAGTGCCTCGGGCGAGTCGGTGGTCCAGGCGGTCACCGTTCGCCTGGCCATCAGCATCACGCCGCCCGCCCCGATCAGGAGCAGGGCCAGGACGATCAGGAGTCTGCGCATGGTGTTCCCTCCAGGTCGCGGCTCACCGCGACCAAGGTGACGTCGTCGTAGGGCTCAGTGCCCTGGGTGAAATCGTTGAGCGCCGCAATCACCTGGGCGACGACCGACCGGGGGTCGCCATCGGCGGCGGCGACCACCCGCGCCAGCCGGTCGACGCCAAACGGCTCGCCGCCGGGGGCCTGCGCGTCGATGACGCCGTCGGAGTAGCCCAGGACCAGCTCGCCCACCGCCAGGTCGGCGCGCGAGAGCCGGTAGCTGCCGTTGTCGAGGGCGCCCAGGGGCAACCGGTGCTCGGGCAGCGGCAGCTCGCTCACCCGGCCGTCGAGCGAGCGCAGCAGCGGCTGCGGCTGGCCCGCCAGGATGTAGTAGATGCCGTCGCCGGCCGGGGTCGAGGCCAGGTAGGCCATGGCGACGAAGCTCTTGCCCGGGCCCAGCTGGAGCAGCCGCTTGTTGGCCAGGCCCATCAGCGTCTCGGGATCGCGGTGGGTCAGCGCCAGCGAGTGCATCACCTCGTGCGCCGCCATCATCACCATGGCGCCGGAGACCGATTTGCCGGCCACGTCGCCGTAGACGATGGCGCCGCTGCCGTCGGTGGGCCCGGGCAGCTCGGTGAAGAAGTCGCCGCCGACCTGGCGCGCCGGCTGGCACACGGCGGCGGCCCGCCAGCCGGGACCGAAGCCGACCGAGGAGGGCAGCAGCTCGGACTGGACGCGGGCGGCGATCTCGAGGTCGCGCTCGAGCTCGACCTGCTGGGTGCGCTCCTCGAGCAGCATGCTGGTCTCGATGCCGACCGCGACCTGCTGCAGCAGATCGTCGAGCAGCTCGAGCTCGGCCGGGTCGAGCCCCAGCTGGCCCTCTTTCTTGCCCGACAACAGCAGCAGGCCCACCCGTCGGCGCTGCGAGGCGAGATCGCCGACGGCCTCCACCCCGGCGGCCTCGAGAGCGTCAGTCAACTCGGCGATCTGGTCCGGCTCACCCGCCACGGGCGATATTTCGCCCAGCTGGGTGAGCCGGTTGCGGGCCGCCAGCGACTCGTGGAGCTCGGGCAGGTAGGGCAGCTCGCGCGGCAGCTGGGGCGGCCCGGCGGCCCGCTCCAGCCGGTCGCCACGCAGCAGGTAGAGGGCGGCGAAGCGCACCCCGGCGACCTGGGGCAGCTTGTCGACCAGGTCGCGCACCACCACGGTGAGGTCGACCTGGAGGGCGAAGGCGCGGCCCAGGTCGCGGATCGCCCGCTCGAGCCGGCCGCGCTCGGCGTAGAAGAACCGGTCGACCAGGACCTGGATCGAACGCCGCAGGGGCTCGAACAGCAGCACGATGACGAGCGCGAAGACGATCGGGAAGTAGGCCGAGTCGGCCAGCCGCGAGCCCCGGGTCAGGCCGTTGAACAGGGCGATGCCACCGGCGTAGAAAGCCGTCACCACGGCCGTCGTCGCGGTGTAGAGCAGGCTCTTGCGCACGATCACCCGGATATCCAGCAGCTCGAAGCGGACGATCGCGTAGGCGAAGGTCAGCGGCACCAGGATCAGCGGTCCGACGCCGACAAAGAGGAACTTCTCGGTATGCAGGAACGAAGGGAAGGCCACCGCCACGACCAGGAACGGCAGCAGGCCGAAAGTGACGCCGAGCAGGACCAGGGCGACGCCGCGGCGGGCGCGCGGGTTGCGCACTCGACGGGCGCTCACCGCCAGGGCGGTCAGGCCGACCAGCATGTAGATCGCCAGCACCCACCAGTTGGCGGCCGGGGCGCCACTGATCAGGAGCATCGAGCGGTCGCCGATCCAGGCGCCGGCGACCGTGGCTGCCAGCACCATCGGCGGCACCAGATAGACGGCTGCCAGCGTGCTCAGCCAGCGCCGTCGTTTGCGGTCGTAGCCGGCCTCGCCCGGCGTCGGCCGTAGCGGCACCGGTTTGGGGAAGATGAGGAAGAAGTGGAGGAAGCTGGCCGGCAGGAACAGCAGCGCCGCCATGCCGGTGGTGAGCACGAAGCTGTCGATCCAGGTATACGAGGCCGGTCGCAGGCGGCAGACGAGGAAGACCAGGAAGAGAATCGACAGCAGGAAGAAGACCTGCGCCGCCCTCAGCCCTGGCTGGCGGGTGAGCACGAACAGCCCGACGAAGAAGAAGGCGAAGCCCAGCAGGCAGGCGTACAGGTAGGGCAGGCTGCCGATCCGGTGAGGACCGAGGGTGACCAGGGTCTCTTCGACCTTGCCGCCGCGGCGCACGAAGTAGGGCACCTCGTCCCCCACCCGCCGCTGGTTGAGCAGCTCGGCGGCATGGGGCTTGGAGCGCAGGATGTTGCGGTCGATGCCGAGGATCTGATCCCCTGGCCGCAGACCGGCCTGGTGCGCTCCCGAGCCGGCGACGACTTCGCGCACCATCAGCTGGCCCGGCGTGTCGGCCTCCAGGACCACGCCGTCGTAGGGGCGCGGCCGGTACATGTCGACGATCGACAGGCCGGCGACGCAGAAGGCCAGCAGGCCGAAGACAAGCAGCCATCGGGCGGTCGTCACGCGAGCCACCACCATCATGTTGGATGATACGGCTCGCGGCGGCGAAAGTTGGTCACGGCCGACCGCTACGGGTGCTCGGTGAGCAGGCGACCGAGAGCCTGGACCAGGTCGGGCTGCTCGGTGAGCACCGGCGCCAGCGGGTCCGCCTTGCGGCGCCGGATCCGCGCCGGAGCCGTCTTGATGGTGAAGCGGCGCGGGTCCAGCTTGCCGTTGACCTCGCGCCAGCCGAGCGGCATCGACACCGGGGCGCCGGGCAGCGGGCGCACGCTGTAGGGCGCCACCAGCAGCTTGCCGTAGCCGTTCTGCAGGGCGTCGATGTAGATCTTGCCGCGCCGCGAGCGCGGGCTGCGGGCGATGCTGGCCTCGTCGGGCAGCTGCCGGGTGACGATCTGGGCGAGCAGGCCGGCGAGCTGTTTCGACTGGGCGAAGGTGCACTGGCCGCCGAGCGGGATCAGCACGTGCAGCCCCGTCGCGCCGCTGGTCTTGACGTAGCAGGGTAGCTCGATCTTGTTGCACAGGCGCCGGATCGCCCGGGCCACCGCCACCGCGGCGGTGAACGGCGCGTCCTTGGCGTCGAGATCGAGGATGCTCCAGTCGGGCGCCTGCGGCGCGACGACGCGGCTGCCCCAGACGTGCAGCGGAATCGCGCCCGAGTTGGCCAGGTAGACCAGCGCCGGCTCGTCGTCGCAGACGAAGTAGCGGGTCTCCTTGTCGCTGTCCTCGGACCAGACGGGCTCGGTGCGGACCCACTCGGGGGCGAACTCGGGGGCGTTCTTCTGAAAGAAGGACTTGCCGTCGATCCCGTCGGGGTAGCGGTCGAGGACCAGCGGCCGGTCGCGCAGGTAGGGCAGCAGCACCGGGGCCACCGCCCGGTAGTAGTCGATCAGGTCGCCCTTGGTGTAGCCCTCGGCGGGCCAGAAGACCTTCTCGAGGCGGGTCGGCTCGAGCCGCGGCGCCGGCGGCTCGGCAGCGGCCGGCGGCGCGGGCGGCTGCGCCTGCTGCAGCTCTTCGCCGCGGCACTCCTCGGGCGGCTTGTCGTCGCGCAGCCGGTCGAACACCGGGTGGCGCAGCTGGCCGGAGTCGGTGACCTCGGTGAAGCGCACCTCGGCGACCAGTTCGGGGCGCGCCCAGCGGTGCTCCTTGCCGGCCGGCGGCGGGCCGGCAAAGGGCGGCTCGGCGGTGCGCAGCGGCTCGAGCCGGGCGCGGATCTCGTTGAGCGCCGCATTGTCGAAGCCGGAACCCACCCGGCCGGCGTAGAGCAGCTCGCCGCCGCTGTCGCCGCCGCGGTAACGGGCGAGGTGCAGGGCGCCGAAGCCCGGCCGGCCGATCTTGGCCCGGGTCCAGCCGACCACCACGAAGTCGCCGCTTTTCTCGGCGCGGATCTTGATCCACTGGCCGCCCCGGCCGCCGCGGTACGGGGCGTCCGACCGCTTGGCGACGATCCCCTCGATTCCCACCTGCCGGGCGCGCTCGAAGAGCGGCTCGCCGTGCTCGACGACGTGGTCGGCGAAGCGGATCGCGCCGGCCGGCGGCAGCACCTGTTCGAGCAGCTGCTTGCGCTCGGTCAGCGGCAGGTTGCGCAGGTCGAACTCTTCGAACCCGAGCAGGTCGAAGGCGTAGAAGCAGACCGGGTGCTCCATCGTCGCCCGCTCGATGTCGAGGCGGCGGCTGAGCCTGGCCCGCTGCTGCAGGCGCTGGAAGTCGGGGCGCGCCTCGGCGTCCAGCACCACCGCTTCGCCGTCGAGCACCAGGCCGTCGTAGGGCAGGGCGCGCAGCGTACGCGCGACCTCCGGGTAGACGGCGGTGGCGTCGATGCCGCTGCGGTAGAGCAGCGCCACCTCGGCCTGGCGCCGGCCGCCGCCGTCCGCGGGGCGCTTGCCGGCCAGCAGGCGGTAGCCGTCGTACTTGAGCTCGAACAGCCATCCCGGGCGCGAAAAGGGCCGCCGCTCGAGCCGGGCCAGGGCCAGCTTGACCTGCCCGGCGCGCAGCCGCTTGCGCCGAGCGCCCAGCTTGGCGCACCGCTCGCCGAGCGCCGCCGCCCGGCTGCTGCCCTCGCTCAGCTCCTCGACCGTCAGGCCGGAGAAGACCGAGGCGCCGGGCAGCTCCTCGGCGTCGCGCCCGTCGGCGGCGCCGTCGGGCTTCTTGATCAGCAGCCACTCCTTGGGGTCGCGGCTGGTCTTGACCAGCGTCCACAGACCGCGCAGCTTGTAGCCTTGGAGCTCGAAGAGCAGCTTGCCGTCGGCGAGCCCGGCGGCCGGCTCGATCTCGTGCACGCAGCGGCCGCGGTCCCAGACGATGACCGCCCCGGCGCCGTAGTTGTCGGCCGGAATGACGCCCTCGAAGTCGCCGTACTCCAGCGGGTGGTCCTCGGTCGCCACCGCCAGCCGCTTCTCGGCCGGATCTAGCGACGGCCCGCGCGGCACCGCCCAGGAGACCAGCACGCCGCCGATCTCGAGCCGGAGGTCGTAGTGCCGGCGGCGCGCCGCGTGTTGCTGGACGACGAACATGCCCGGGCGCTCGCCGCCCGAGCCGAACGGCTCGGGGGTGGCGCCGGCGCGGCGCTTGGCGCGGTAGGCGGTTAGGCGGTCGCTGGGCATCGGCGTTGGCGGGTCTCGGGTCTCGTGGCTATCGAGAGAAGTGCCCCAGATTCGGGCACCGACGGCCGCGCCCTGGAAAGCGGCCTCCAGCGACAGGTTAACTGACTGATTCTGCGGCCTTTATGCTACAATCCGCCGATCATGGCTGCCCGATCGATGGCTTCCGGCACGATCTCGTTTGGCCTCGTGGCCATTCCCGTGAAGCTCTATACCACTGGTGAGAGCTCGCAGACCGTCCGTTTCAGCATGGTGCACGAGAAATGCGGCACCAAGGTCAAGTACCGCTACTACTGTCCCACCGACGACGAGTTGGTCGAGCGCGACGAGATCACCAAGGGGTACGAGTTCGCCAAGGGCCAGTTCGTGCTGTTCAGCGACGACGAGCTCAAGGCGCTGATGCCCGAAGCGACCCACGCCATCGAGATCGCCGAGTTCGTGCCGCTCGAGAAGGTCGACCCGATCTACTTCGAGAGGTCCTACTACCTGGGCCCCGACAAGGGGGGCGCCAAGCCCTACCGCCTGCTGGCCGAGACCATGGCGACGACCGGACGGGCGGCGCTGGCCCGCTACGCGGCGCGTGGCAAGGACTACCTGGTGCTGCTGCGGCCGTTCGAAAGCGGGCTGATCATGCAGCAGCTGCGCTACGCCGTCGACGTGCGGCCTTTCTCCGAAGTGCCGATCGACGAGGCCAAGGTGACCAAGGCCGAGCTCGCCCTGGCCAGGCAACTGGTCGACCAGGGCGCCAGCGAGAACTTCCAGCCGGAGGCCTACGCCGACGAGGCGCGCGGCCGGATCTGGGAGCTGATCGAGGGCAAGGTGCAGGGCGAAGAGATCGTCGCCGCGCCGGAGGAGGCGCCGAAGGCGCAGATCATCGATCTGATGGAGGCACTCAAGGCCAGCCTGGGCGGCGGCGAGGGCAAGGCCGAGCGCAAGCCCCCCAAGCGGGCGGCGCGCAAGCCGGCCGCCAAGAAGGAGACCGCGGCCAAGCGGACTCGCGCCAAGAAGAAGACCGCGGCCAAATAGCCGCATGGCTCACCTGCCTGGATTCTCCACCTCCGAGGTGGCCCGGTTGCTGCGGGTCACTCCCGCCCGGGTGCGGGCGCTGGTCTACGCCGGCTTCGTCAGCCCCGGTCGCGGCCCGGGCCGGCGCTACCGGTTCTCGTTTCAGGACGTCGTGGTGCTGCGGGCGGCGCGCGACCTGGTGGCCAGCCGGATACCGGCGGCGCGCATCGCCCGCATCATCGACCGGCTGCGCAGCGAGCTGCCCGGCGGCCGCAGCCTGGCATCGCTGCGCATCGCCGCCGACGGCATGCAGGTGGTGGTGCGCGACGGCGGCGAGGCGTGGGAGCCGGAGTCCGGCCAGCTGCGGCTCGATTTCTCGGTCGCCGAGCTGGTGGTTCGCGCCGTGCCGTTGGTGCGCAAGGCTGCCGCCGCGGCGCACGAGAGCGCCGCCACGATGACCGCGGAGGATTGGTTCGCCCTGGGCTACGAGCTCGAGGCCACCGAGCTCGACGAGGCGGTTCGCGCCTACCGCGAGGCCGTGCGCAGGGACCCCGCCCACGCCGACGCGCACGTCAACCTGGGCCGGCTGCTGCACGAGCGGGGCGCGGTGGCGGCGGCAGCCCGGCACTACCGAACGGCCGCGGCCCTGCGCCCCGGCGACGCCACCGCCGCCTACGACCTGGGCGTCGCATTGCAGGATCTCGGCCGGTACGACGAGGCCGCCGAGGTCTATGGCGCCGCCATCGAGCTCGCGCCGGGCCACGCCGACGCCTACTTCAACCTCTCCGCCGTCTGCGAGCGGCTCGGCCGCGAGGCGCTCGCCATCCGTCACCTCAAGACCTACCGGCAGCTGGTCACCGGGCGCTGATTCGGGTCCTAGCAGCCTGCGGCGTGGCTCGTCGTCGACGATGACACCGCATCGACCTCCTCCGAGCGCCTTGCATGCGAACCGAAAGCCCTTGTCGCGCGACCGTCCAGACTTCTACCACGGGCTGCTCGCGCTGCGCGGATGTCACAGCCCTCTGCCGGTGCGACCATCTCTTTGACCGCGGTTCCGGAGTCGGTGGAGGCAAGCCGCCGGTGGCCGGGCTCACCCATCTGGGTGCCGAGAAAAGGTGGGATGGGGCCGGCCTCCTGAGCGAGGAAGCCGGCACCGGGGGGGAAATGGGGTGGGGTGGGTGGTGCAGATGTAGGTAGGATGGCTCGGTAGGAGATCAATTCTCTAGCATTATTCGTGCCAAGTACTGTCCCCATTGACGATGTGACGTGCTTCACTTCGCCCCCGCAGCCACGGGTCGTACACTGGAGCCGCCTATGTCGGGAGCCGTGGCGGAACAAATCCCCTTCGAGTCGCGGCGCGTGCCGCTCGAGCGCCGCATCACGCTCAAGTTCCAGCACCGCGAGGGCTTCATCAACGAGTGCGCGGCGAACATCTCGCTCAAGGGGATGTTCATCACCGCCTGGGTGCCGGAGCCTCGCGGCAGCGTCTTCCTGTTCGAAGTGCAGGTGGCAGATCGCCAGCGGCTGATCCACGGCGTGGGCGAGGTGGTCTGGGTGCGCGAGGCGGAGGAGAGCCCGGACCGGCCCTCCGGCATGGGGATCCGCTTTCTCAAGCTGGACGAGGCCAGCCGCGCCGTGATCAACGGCATGGTCGAGACCCACGTCCAGCACGGCGGCACGCCGTTCGACCCGTCGGTCATGCCGGACGACGTCCTGGCTGTCGACGACTTGTTCGTCGACGAGGCCGGCGCGCCGCAGGTGGAGGAGGAGCCGGTCGACGACGGCGAGCGGCTGGCTACGGTGGTGCTCGATTCCCGCCTGCGCCCCCTCGAGGGCCGTGCGATGGCGCGCCGCCGAATCAGCGGCGCGGCCCTGGTCTGGGCGACGCTCGTCGTCCTGCTCGGGTGCTCGGCGCTGCTCGTGCTGCTGACCTAGCGCGACCTTCTCACCGGCTCTCGTCGCGAGCCGGCGTAGGCGCTTGGAGCTGTGGGACTTGCCGACCGAGGACACCACAGGCGTACTCGAAGTACGTCGAGGATGACCGACCGAGGCATGTCCCGCAGCTCCAGGTGCATACGTCGGCGTAGTAGAGAGTTGGTGAGAGATCGCGCTGGCCCGCTCACGGCCCAAGCCGGCACGGCGTGTTGCGGCGGGCGCTTCGGTGCGGGGCGCCGCCGGCCCGGCGGCCTCTTGCGAGGCGCCTGGGCAGAGGCTCGCGGCCCGCGCCGGGGCGCATCTGGTAAATTCAGCTCGTAACACGGCGGCCAGGCGAGCGCCGCCCCGGCGAATCGTGATGAGTGACTCGAGATCCGAGCAGCAGCAGGCGCCGCGCGCAACGCGGCGCGTACCGCTCGAACGCGAGGTGGTGCTCGAGTTCGAGCACTTCTCCAACTTCATCAGCGAGTACTCGGCCAACATCTCGCTGGGCGGCATGTTCGTCAAGACCGACAAGCCGCAACTGCCCGACACCGTCTTCCGGTTCGAGGTTCGCCTCGCCGCCGACGCCCCCCTGATCGCCGGGCTGGCCAAGGTCCTGTGGGTACGCCGGGCGGAGGAAGGCGACGATCTCCCCACCGGCATGGGCGTCCGCTTCCTGCAGCTGGAGGAGCGAGGCCGCGAACTGATCGAGCAGATCGTGCGCGAGCACCTGGCCCGGGGCGGTGAGCCGTTCCATCTCGAGCAGGGTCTCGAAGCCGAGGCCGGGCCGGAATCGGCGGCAACGCCACCGCCGGCGCCGGTGGAGAAGGCCCCGCCACCGATCGACCGGTCCACGGTGATCGAGCTGCCGCCGCTCGAGGATCTGCTCGAGTCGGCGCGCGTGCCGGAGGGCAAGCTGGCGATGGATACGCCGCCACGAGGCTGGAAGCCGGGCATCTCGGTGGCTCGGCCGCGGACCCGGCCGCAGCTTATCGGGGCGATCGGCCTCGGTGCCGTCATCGTCGGCGCCGCCATCTACTTCCTCGTCCGGCTGTTCGCCGCCTCGCCGGTGCTCGACGAGGCCGAGACCGCGCCCCCCGAGCGGCCACGCGCCGCGGCGCCTGCCGAGGGGGCCGCCGAGGAGCCGCTGCCGCCGTTCACCGCCGTCGAGGAGATCACCTGGCAGCGGACCGCCAACGGCGTCGAGATCGTCGTTCGACTGGACGGCTCACTGCCCGAGGGCTCGTGGTCGGTCAGTCGGATCAGCGACCCGCCGCGGCATCTGCTCAAGTTCGTCGGCGCCAGCCGGCCGTATCCCACCGACGCCTACGAGGTCGGCTTCGGCGGCGTGCGGCAGCTACGCACGGGCTTCCACGATGGCGGCGCCGGCAACGAGCAGCATGTGGTGATCGACCTGATCGATCCGCGGGTGGTGCTGGAAGAGGTCTTGGCGACGGGCGCCACGGTGCGCCTGCGCTTCCGCCGCCTGTCGTAGGCGCCGGCACCGGCCAGGAGCGCTCGAGTACGGAACGGTCGCACTTCCCGATGCCAAGAGGCGGTGATCCCAGCGGCGGCGGCCCCGGCCGCGGTGACCGCGTCGGCCTCCGCCCCCGCCTCGCCCGCCTGCTGCGCCCGGATCGATACTCCCTCGCCGGTCTCGCGGTCTTCGTCCTGGTGGCGATCTCGGCGTGGCGCGAGTACACCCGGCTGCACGAGGTCATCTACTTCCTGGGCCCTCGCCGCGTCCTCGAGCCCGGCTTCCTGGCGCGTGATCTCACCTGGGGCGGAGCCCTTCCCCCCACCAGCTGGCTCTTCGATCACCTCGTGGCCCTGCCCCTGGCCTGGTTTGGCGAGTTCGGCGTCGCGAACCTGGGGCGCGTGCTCGTCTGGGCCCTCACCGCCTGGGCGCTCACCCTTCTGACACGTACCCTCCGGCTCCCCTGGTGGAGCATGGCGATCGGTTTCGGCGCCTGGCTCTTCTACGGTCAGACGCAGGGCACCTGCGGACTTCCCTTCGAGGGCTTCCAGGTCAAGTCCCTCGCCTACCCGCTGTCCTGGTTCTCGCTGGTGTTTGCGCTCCGGGGCCAGGTCGTCCGGGCGGGCTGCTCGGCGGGCCTGGCGACCGCGTTCCACGTCGTGGTGGGCGGCTGGGCGTGCGCCTGTCTGTTCGCCGCCATGGTCGTCAACCGCAAGCTGTTTGCGCGCGGCGAGCTGGTGCGTTTCCTGCTGGCCGCGGCGCCGTTCATCGTGCCCTTGGTCCTGGCGATCGGGCTGTGGCAGTTCGGCGGCGACCCGACCGCGGATCCGGCGCTACGGGACGAGATCTACGTCACCTTCGCCATGCCCCACTGCCTCGTCCCGGGCTCCTTCCTGAAGGGGCTGAAACCGCTCTACCTGCTGCCGGTTCTCATCCTGGCGCCGCTGCTGGTGCGCGCCTGGCCGCACGAGCGCGGCAGCCGGGTGCTTTCGGCGTACCTTCTGGCGACGATCGTGCTGTTTCTTGCGGGGCTTGCGGCCTGGGAGGCGGAGGCGTACGGGTTCCTCAAGCTCTACCCGTTCCAACTCGCCGTGAGCATGCCCCTGCTCGTCTTCTTCATCTTCTGTCTGGCGCACATCAAGGTGGCGCCGGCGGCCGGCCGGGGTCTGCGGGCCGTTTGGATTGCCGCACTGGTCGCATGCGTCTGCCTCGTCGACGCCCGCGACGTCACCGAGGCGGCGGCGGCGGCGCCCGTCAGCTTCGCCAAGCGGGTCGGGCGGCTCGCTAGCCGCGGCGTGCGGCGCAAGGGCGATGACCGGCTATACGCCTGGATCCGCGAGGCCACCCCGACCGACAGCGTGTTCATCACGCCCATGCGCGGTGAGTTCTGGGCCTACGCCGAGCGCGCCCAGGTCGCGCAGTTCCACCATCCGCCGCTGGACGAACGGCTCGTCACCTGGCGCGAGCGGCTCGGCGCGCTCAATCGAGGCCGACCGTTTCGGCGCTACGCCTTCAGCAACCGGCGCGACTTCAACGCGAACCTGAACCGCCTTTCGCCGCCGGAGCTCGTCACCATCCGCGATCGCTTCGGGGCCACCCACTACCTGGCGTCGGTGGAGCGGCCGGAGCTGAAGCGCCACCTGGCGTTCAGCGTCGACGAGTGGCACGTCTACGCCCTTGGCAAGCTCTAGCAGGCGGCGACTCGGCCTGCCGCCGCCGCGACCTCAGCCGCCCTTGAAGGCGTTCCAGAAGAGCGCCGGCAGGTGGAGGGGATTGCGGTCCGCCTCGAGGCTCGTCAGTTCGCGGCCGACCAGGTCGGCCGCCGTGTGGGTGACGAACCAGGCCGGTTTGGGCACGACGCGGAAAGGTCCGTCGATGACGCTTTTCTGCGGTCGTTCGAACAGCCAGGTGTTGTGGACGAAGCCGCGACCGCTCTGCACGTCGTTGAGGGGCTGACCGGGGAAGCCGCCCCAGGGGGTAGAGCCCAGGCCGTACGACATCGCCGGCCAGTGGTTCACCGCCACCGAGCCGTAGCGCAGGCCGTCGATGGCCCGCTCGATCGCGCCGCCGAGGCGCCGGCGGGTGCGTGGGTCGACCACCAGCCCGGCGTTGAGCGTGCCGTGCAGCCGCTCGTTGCAGAACTCCACCGCGGCGGCGAGGAACTCCTCCGCCGTCGCGCCGGCCAGCGCGGTCTCGACGGTGAAGGCGCAGAACGACTCCTCGCGAAAGGCCGGCCCGGTGTCGTTCGCGGGCACGTCCGCCGCCAGGGTGGGCGGCACCACGCCGGGCCGGCTGGCGCCCAGTCGTTGCGCGGTGGGGTAGGCGGCGGTAAACCGCTGGTGGCGCTCCGCAGCCCCGGGGTAGTAGGCGGGCCGCGGCGGCAGCCGGGTCAGCGCCTTGCGCAGCAGGCCGAGCAGCTGCCGCCGTTGCGGCCAGTCGCGGTGGGTGACGATGACCTTGGTGGCGTTGCAGTTGAAGCCGCCGTTCTGGGTCATCTGGGTGGCCAGGTTCTCGGCCTGGAACTCGAGGTCGGAGACGGTCCACTCGCCCGGCACGATGATGATCGGGCTGACGTTGCCGAGCTCGCTGGTGATCGGCTTGGCGAGCAGCGGGCGGTTGTCGCGCTTGCGCGCGGCCCCCGCCGCGCCGCCGCCGAAGACGATCAGGTCGTGCGTCCGCTCGCTGCCGGTGATGTGGATCTCGTCGATGCCGTCGTGATGGCAGAGATAGGAGCCGACCTCGCCGCCGCCGGAGGCCAGGGCGAGGAAGCCCGCTTCGATCAGCTCGGCGAACGCCTCCTCGATGAACGGGCGCAGGTAGTCGTTGACCGGGTTGAGCTTGAGCAGTACGACCCGGCCCTCGGCGAAGAGCTTGTAGACGGCGTCCAGGGTCGGGATGCTGGCGACGTTGCCGGCGCCCAACACCAGCGCCACGCCGGGTTCGGTGTCGGTCCGGCGCTGGGCCAGACCGACGTGCTCGGCGAGGTTCTGGCGGGTCACGCCGGGCTCCATCCAGACCTCGGCGCTGAAGCCGAGGTAGAGCAGCGAGTCGAGCAGGTCGTGCGGGAAGACTTTGACCGCGATCTGGCCGTTCGCCAGTTCGCGCACCTGCCGCGCCGGCACGTCGACGGCCCCGCGGCGTTCGATCCGGCGCAAGGTCTCGATCAGGAGCCGCAGCGTTCGGACCTGGATATAGGGCCCGGCGAACCAGTCCTCGCCGGCAAGCGGCGAGTCGGGCGGCAGGCCCTTGGCCCGGACCGCCGCCGCCACCTGGCGCTCGGCCACCCGCAGCGAGCCGTCGAGGGCACTGGCAGCCAACTCGATCTTGCTCGCCAGCGGCAGCGCGAGCCAGGCGCCGGCGCGTTCCTGGAGGCCGGCCACGGCGGCATCGAGCTCGGAACGGCGGGACGCGGCCAGATCGGAGGCCGGATCGGAGGCCGGATCGGAGGCCAGATCGGTGGGCCTGGTCGAGACGGTCATGGCAGTACTCCCTCCCGGCGAGTCTGTCATAGCCGCCGCCGCCGCCCGCCGCTTCCGCCATCTTGCCTGTTGCGGCCGTCTCGGACAGAATAGAGGCCCCCGTGCCGCGGTTCAGCGGCGCCCAATTCCAACACGAGCAGGAGCAGTCCAGTATGGGATCCATCGACGCCAACGCTTGCCGTCCCGGCACCAAGGTCCTGCTCGACGGTGAGCCGTATGCGGTGGTCGAGCGCGCCCACCACAAGCCCGGCAAGGGCGGCGCCTTCGTTCGCTTCAAGCTCAAGGGGGTCATCTCCGGCAAGGTGATCGACCACACGGTCCGCGCCGGCTCCAAGATGGAGGCGGCCGACGTCACGACCCGGCCGATGCAGTACCTCTACCAGCACGGCGACGACTTCGTCTTCATGGACGAGGAGAATTACGAGCAGATCCAGCTGTCGAAGGACCTGATGGGTTTTTCGGTGAACTTCCTGGTCGAGGGCGCCGTGGCCCAGGTCACGCTGTACGACGGCCGCGCCATCGGCGTCCAGCTGCCCCAGAAGATGGTCTTCGAGGTCACCGAGACGATCGACAACCCGGCCATGGGCAACACCGCCACCAACGTCCAGAAGGAAGCCACCATCGAGACCGGCTACGTGGTGCAGGTGCCGCCCTTCATCAAGCTGGGCGAGAAGATCCGGATCCTGACCGACGATGGCAGCTACCTGGAGCGCGCCAACTAGGCCCGCTCCCTAGCCCGCAACCCCAACACGCGAAACCAAGAGGTACTCAGGATGAAGAGAGCCCTGCCGAACAGGCTGTGGGCAGGCTGTGTGCTTGCCGCCCTCACCGCCCTTCTGTCGGTCCCCGCCGCCGCCCAGGATCTGGCGGAGTTCGAGAAGACGACCACCGTCAAGGTCCTGGACAACGGTTGGACCTTCATCATCGTCGAGCGCCCGGTGGCGCCGGTGTTCACGTTCGCCACCTATGCCAACGTCGGCTCGGCCCAGGAGCTGCCGGGCATCACCGGCCTGGCGCACATGTTCGAGCACATGGCGTTCAAGGGCACGCCCAAGCTGGGCACCACCGACTACGAGGCCGAGAAGGTCGCCATCGAAGAGATGGAAGCCGCCTATCAGGCGTACCTCGAGGCGCGGCTGGCCCTGGGCGCCGATCCCGAAGGGGTCGAGCGGCTGCGCCAGGAGTTCAAGGTGAAGGAGGAGCGGGCCAATTCGCTCGGGGTCAGCAACGCGTTCGATGAAGCCCTGACGCGCGAAGGCGCCACCGGTCTGAACGCCTTCACCAACACCGACTTCACTGGCTACTTCTACTCGCTGCCGGCGAACAAGTTCGAGCTGTTCGCCTACCTCGAGTCGACGCGCTTCCTCGAACCGGTCTATCGCGAGTTCTACAAGGAGCGCGACGTGGTCCAGGAGGAGCGCCGGCTGCGCACCGAGAGCAATCCGATCGGCCGGCTGATCGAGCAGTTCGTCTCCACCGCCTTCGTCGCCCACCCCTACAAGAACCCGGTGGTCGGCCACATGAGCGACCTCGAGTCGTTTACCTTGACCGACGCCGACGAGTTCTTCCGCACCTGGTACGTACCGGCCAACCTGGTCACCGCGATCGTCGGCGACGTCGAGGCCGAGACGGTCCTGCCGATCATCGAGCGCTACTTCGGGCGCCTACCCAAGGGCCCGAAGCCGCCGGCGCTGCGAACCGTCGAGCCGCCGCAGATCGGTGAGAAGACGGTGGTCATCGAGGATCCCTCGCAGCCGGTTTATGTAGAGGGGTATCACAAGCCGGCCCAGACCCATCCGGACCAGCCGGTCTGGGACGTCATCGACGACGTGCTGTCGAACGGCCGCACCTCGCGCCTCTATCGCTCGCTGGTCCGGGACAAGAAGATCGCCGCCCAGGCCGGCTCGTTCTCCTCCTTGCCGGGCAGCAAATACCCGACGCTGTGGATCGCCTTCGCCATCCCTTCGCCGGGGGTTGCCAACGCGGAGGTGCGCGACGCCATCCGCGCCGAGATCGAGCGTCTGAAGAGCGAGGATCTGGCCGCCGACGACCTGGCGCGCGCCAAGACCCGCGCCAAGGCCGGGCTGCTGCGCTCGCTGCGCAACAACTTCGGTCTGGCCAACAACATTGCACAGTGGCAGACGCTGTTCGGCGACTGGCGTGAGCTGTTCCGCTACGTCGACCGTATCGATGCGGTCACCGCCGCCGACGTCCGCCGGGTAGTGAGCGAAACGCTGGTGGCATCGAACCGGACGGTCGGCATGATCGTCACCGAGATTACCGAGAGCACCGAGAACGAGCCGGACGGCGAAGCTGCCGCCGACGAGGCGACGGCCGCGAGCCGCTGAGGGAGGCGATGAAGATGCCCTGGACGACACGTAACTGGATTTTGTTCCTGGCGCTGGCGGTGGTCGCCTTGGCACCGCTTGGCGCCCAGGTCGAGACCGTCGACGAGCTGACCTATCCGGCGCTGCCCGACTTCGAGGTGCCGGAGCCCCGTCGGGTGGTGCTCGACAACGGCCTCGTGGTGATGATGCTCGAGGACCACGAACTGCCGTTGATCGACGTCA
Source organism: Thermoanaerobaculia bacterium (assembly GCA_963781065.1). Classification (GTDB taxonomy): domain Bacteria; phylum Acidobacteriota; class Thermoanaerobaculia; order Multivoradales; family JAHEKO01; genus CALZJC01. Next base: position 307,736 of record CAWAET010000008.1, read on the forward strand.
TCGCCCGGGTGCGCACCGGCGCGCGCCTCGAGCCGGCCGACCAGGTCGGGCTGGCATCGCTGACGGGTGCGGTGCTGCGCACCGGCGGCACCGCCTCGATGAGCGGCGATGAGATCGACGACTTCCTGGAGAGCCGGGCCGCGAGTATCGAGACCTCCATCGCCACCACCGCGGGCTCGGCCTCGATGAGTTGCCTCGTGGGCGACTTCGGCGAGGTGCTGCGCTTGTTCGCCGACGTTCTGCGCAACCCGGCGTTCGACGAGGAGAAGCTGGCGGTGGCCAAGAACCAGGCCAACACCGGGATCTCGCGGCAGAACGACCAGCCGCAGTCGATCCTCTTCCGCGAGTTCGCCGAGATCGTCTACGGCGCCGACTCGCCGTACGCTCGCTCGGAGACCTACGCCACGATCGACGCGGTGACGCGCGACGATCTGGTCGCCTGGCACGGTCGGTTCTTCCACCCCAACAACATCATTCTGGGTCTCGTCGGCGACTTCGACAGCGACGAGGCGCTGGCGATGGTGCGCGCGGCGTTCGGCGACTGGCAGCCGGGGCCGCCGGCGGCGAAGTTCGAGGGCGGCTACCGCACCGAGCCGGCGCCCGGGATCTACTACGTCCAGAAGGACGACATGACCCAGTCGAACATCATCATGGGTCATCTGGGTATCGAGCGTGACAACCCCGACTACCTCGCGGTGGAGGTGATGAACGAGGTGCTCGGCGGCAGTTTCGCCGCGCGGCTGTTCACCAACGTTCGCAGCAAGAAGGGACTGGCCTACTCCGTCCGTGGTGGGGTTCGAAGCAACTTCGACTACCCGGGCCAGGCCAGTCTGTGGATGACCACCAAGACCGAGACCACCGCCGCCGGCATCGATGCCCTGCTCGAGGAGGTCCACGGCATGACGGCTTCGCCGCCGGATGCAGACGAGGTGGAGAGGGCGCTGTCGGGCATCCTCAACTCGTTTGTCTTCAACTCCGATTCGCGGCGCAAGATCCTCGGCCAGCAGCTCGCCTACGAGTACTTCGGCTACCCGCTCGACTGGCTGTCGCGCTACTACCAGGGCATCCAAGAGGTGAGTGTGGAGGCCGTGCAGCAGGCGGCCGCGAAGTACCTGCAGCCCGAAGAGTTCGCCATCCTGGTGGTCGGACCGTCCGAGGGCCTCGACCGGCCGCTCAGCAGCTACGGCCCGGTGACCGAGATCGACGTCACGATTCCCGAGCTCGAGGTGAAACAGGTGGCGGCGACGGACGAGTCGCGCGCGCGCGGCGCGGCCCTGATCGAGCGCGCCGTCCAGGCGGTCGGCGGCGCCGAACGGCTGGCGGCAGTCACCTCGTATCGCCGCGTCGGCCAGGCGGTGGCGACCACCCCGCAGGGCGCGATGCAGATCCAGCTCGACGAGCTCAACGTCTTCCCCGACCGCCAGCGTCAGCAGATGCAGCTGCCGTTTGGCACCATGGTCACCGTGGTGACCGCCGGCGGCGGCTTCATGGTCACGCCGCAGGGCGTGCAGGACCTGCCCGAGTCGCGGCTCGAGGACAGCCGCAAGTCGATGCGCCGCCAGCTGCTGCCGCTGCTGCGCTCGCGCGGCGGCGACGGCTTCGAGGCGGTAGCCCTCGGCGCCGGCGAGGTCGACGGCCGAGCGGTCGAGAACGTCCAGGTGACGCTGGCCGGCGAGGTGGCCACGCTGGCCATCGCCGACGACGACGGCCAGGTGGTGGCGATGACCTACCGCGGCCCGGGCTTCGGCGGCGCGCCCGGCGAGATCCACCAGCGCTACTCGGACTTCCGCGAGGTCGGCGGGCTGGTGCTGCCGTATCAGACCGCGGCGACCTTCGACGGCGAACCGTACATCTCGGTCACCGCGACGGAGATCGTCCTCGACGGCGAGGTGGACGCGGGAGCCTTCGAGCGGCCGGCTGCCGAGGAGCCGGCCGCCGAGGAGCCGGCAGTGGCAGAGCCGGCCGCCGCTGGCGGCTAGTCCAGCTGGACGCTGGGCTCGCCGTTTTGATCGATCAGAATGCGCAGCACGCGGCTGGCGCCCGCGGGCAGCGCGACGTCGAGGGTGCGGCGGGCGGCGGGCCGGCCGGGCAGCGTAACGTAGACCCGCAGCTCGGTGTCGCCGGCCGGCAGCCGCCGCCTGGCCTCCAGCCGGCCGCCGCCGGTCTTCTTGCGCAGCAGGCCGGAGCGCTTGCCAAAGCGGAACGGCTGGCTCATCACCTGCTCGCCGGCCGCGTAGACGGTCACCACGCCGCGCGGCACCTGGCTGAACAGGTCGATGCGCAGGTCGGACCAGTCGGGAAGCGGCCGGCTGGGCTCGGTCCGGGCCGGCGCCGGCGGCGGCACGAACTCCGGCTCGACCGGCGTCACCGGCGGCTCGGCCACGGCCTGCCGCCGCTCGGCCAGATAGCGGGCGCGCGCCGCCTCGAGACGGCCGAGCAGGTCCTGGACCGCGGGCTGGTCGGGATCGAGCTCGGCGGCCTGGCGCAGCGCGTCGATGGCCTGGCTGTAGCGGCCCTGACTGCGCGCCTGCTGCGCCTCCAGCAGCAACCGCTCGACCGTGCCGTCGCGCCACAGGGCCGCGCGGTGGGCCTCGGCCCGGGTGCGGGCGTCGGCGCGCATCCGCCGCAGCTCGGGCCGGTGCGGCGCCATCTCGACCGCCAGATCGAGCAGACGGGCGGCGGTCATGGCGTCGCCCGCGGCCAGCAGTTGCTCGGCCTCGCGCACCAGCTCGAGGTGTGGCGGGTCGAGCTCGAACAGCGGCGCCGCGGCCGCACCGGCGGGTGCCGGGTCGAGGCTCTTCTGCGCCAGTCCCCAGCCGCTGGCCGCGGCCAGCAGGACGGCGACGCCCACCGCCGCCCACAGCAGCGGCCGGCGCCGGCGGACCGGTTGAGCAACCGGCGGCGGCGGATCGGGCAGCAGATCGGAGAGGTCCCGGGTGGCGGCGTCCTGGCGCCCCTCGAAGGCGGCACGGAGAGCTCGCGCCAGGGCGCCGGCGGTGGCCGGGCGATCCGCCGGCGCCTTGGCCAGGGCGCGGCCCAGCAGCTTGAGGATTGCCGGCGACAGGGCGACGCCGTGCTCGGCTGGTGGGGTGAACGGCTCGTTGGCCAGCCGGCGGACGACCTCCTTGAGATCGGGATGGTCGAAGGGCCGCTTGCCGGTGAGCATCTCGTAGAGCACGACGCCCAGCGCGAAGACGTCGGCACGGCCGTCGACGGCCGCGCCGCGTAGCTGCTCGGGGGCGACGTAGTGGGGCGTGCCGAGTCGCTCGGCGGGCTCGGCGACGGTGGGCGCCGAGGCAATGCCGAAGTCGGTCAGCTTGACCGTCTCGTGGGCGGTGATCAGGATGTTGCCGGGCTTGATGTCGCGGTGCACGACGCCGCGGGCGTGCGCGTAGTCGAGCGCCGCCGCGACCTGCTCGGTGACCTTGAGCACGAAATCGTCGGGAAGCGGTCTGCCCGGCCGCAGCAGCTCCTTCAGATCGGTGCCCTGGACGTACTCCATGGCGAGGAACGGCCGCTCGCCGCCGGCCGCGTCGTGCACGGTGACGATGCCCGGGTGGCTGAGGCCGCCGACCGCGCGGGCCTCGCGTAGGAACGCCGCGCCGGCCTCGTCGCGGTCGCCGGCGAGCCGGCTGGCGAGCGCCTTGACCGCCACCAGCCGGCCGAGCGCCGGGTCCTGGGCCAGGTAGACCACGCCCATGGCGCCGCGCCCCAGCTCTTCGACGATCTCGTAGCGGCCCAGGCCTTCAGGGGTCGTCATCGTCAGGCTCCGTAGACGAGGGTAGGAGCGCCGGCGGCGGGGCGCTATGGAGCAGTTCACTCGCCGCCGCCTGCGCCGGTTTGCCGGCGTGGGTAGAATGTTCTGGTATGGAGACCAAAGGAATCCCACAAACCAGTGCCGACGCCGAGCTCGGCGGATTTGCCGAGCTGGGCCTCAGCGCGCCGGTGGTCGAGGCCCTCGACCGGATCGGCTTTCACTCGCCGACGCCGATCCAGGCGGCGGTCATCCCGCCAGCCCTGACCGGCCGCGACGTCATCGGTCTGGCCGAGACCGGGTCGGGCAAGACCGCCGCCTTCGGCCTGCCGATGCTCGAGCGCACCGAGGCGAGCGGCCGCCCGACCGGGCTGGTCGTCTGCCCGACGCGCGAGATCGCCCTGCAGACCAAGCAGTTCCTCGAGGGCCTGGTCGGCCTCAAGGGGCTCAGCCTCGCCTGCCTCATCGGCGGCGTCCGGCTGCCGCCCCAGACCGAGAAGCTGAGCCGTGGTGTCGACATCGTGGTCGCCACGCCGGGCCGGCTGCTGGACCACCAGCGACGGCGCAACCTGTCGCTCGACCAGGTCGGTTGCCTGGTGCTCGACGAGGCGGACCACATGCTGGATCTGGGCTTTCTGCCGCAGATGCAGGAGATCCTCGACTCGGTACCGGCCAAGCGCCAGACGCTGATGTTCTCGGCCACCCTGCCGAAGCTGATCGAGCGGCTGGCCAAGCGGGTGATGACCGACCCGCTGCGCTTCGACCTGCTGCCCAGCGGCCGCACCGCGGCGGGGATCGACCACCGCCTCTACCTCGTGCACGACCGGGACAAGAAGCCGTGTCTGGTGGCCCTGACCCATCAGCAGGAGGGCAGCACGCTGGTCTTCATGCGGCGCAAGGTCGACGCCGACTGGGCCTGCCGCCAACTCGAGCTGGAGGGCGAGTCGGTGGCGCGGCTGCACTCCGACCGCTCGCAGAGCCAGCGGGTCGAGGCGCTCGAGGGCTTCCGCCAGGGCGACTTCCGCGTCCTGGTGGCGACCGATCTGGCGGCCCGCGGCATCGACGTGCCGCGCTGCGCGCACATCATCAACTTCAACCTGCCCGGCACCGTCGAGGACTACGTCCATCGCTCGGGGCGCACCGCCCGCGGCTCGCTCAAGGGCGTCGTCTCGTCGATCGCCACCTGGCGGGACCGGCAGATGGTGCGCGACATCGAGGCGACGATCGGCGAGCCGCTGCCGCGCCGGGTGGTGCCCGGGGTCCCGCCGCTGGTCGAGGCCCGCTCGACCATCCGCGGCCGCGAGCGGGTGCGCCGCCGCCTGATGTGAGCCGGGCCGGAACGGGGCGGCGGTGATAAAGCCGACGACCCGGGCCCTTGTGGCGGCCGTCGCCGCGGCGGCGCTGGCGGCAGCGGCCGTCGCCCAGCCATCGGACCCGGAGGCCTGGCTGGCGGTGCGCAGCGCCAGCTTCACGGTCCTGAGCGACGCCGAGGAGGAGCGGGCGGTCGAGATCGCCACCGGGCTGGAACGGCTGCGCGACGCCTTCGCGCTGCTCGCGCCGGAGGTCTCGCTGATCTCACCGGTGCCGAACCGGATCGTCGCCTTTCGTGACGCCGACTCGTTCGCCGGCTACCAGAGCGTGCCCGACCGGGACGGAGTGAAGATCCTGGGCCAGTTCCTGGCCCAGCGCGACGGCAACTTCATCGTCCTCAACGCCGACCCCGGGCTGGTTGGCGCGCTGGCGACCATCCAGCACGAGTACGTGCACCAGCTGGCGCAGCACAACCTGCCCCGGGTGCCGCTGTGGTTCAACGAAGGGCTGGCCGAGTACTACAGCACCTTCGCGGTGGAGGGTGGGGTCGCCTTTGTCGGCCGGCCGGTGGCGCGCCATCTGCGCTGGCTGCGCGGCCATCCGCGCTTCTCGCTGGCCGAGGTCCTCGCGGCGACCAGCGAGACGGCCGCCGAGCACGACGCCGAGGCCGCCGGACAGCTCTATGCCGTCTCCTGGCTGCTGGTGCATTACCTGCTCTCCGGCGACGCCGACCGGCTGGACGCCGCCGCCGAGCTGCTCTATCTGCTCGGCCGCGGCGAGGAGCCGGAGACGGCGCTCGAGGCGGCGCTCGAGGCCGACGCCGCCGAGCTGACCGAACGGCTGCGCGACTACGCGTTGCAGCCGCTGGCGCAGGCCGGCTGGCGGCTTCCGGCCGGCGCGGCGGTGCGGCCGGCCGTCGAGCCGGTGGCTGCCGCCGACCTGCTGAGTGATCTCGGCGACCTGCTGGTCCGGCAGCAGAGGCCGGCCGCCGCCGACCGGCACTACGACCTGGCCCTGGCCTACGACGGCTTTCACGCCGGCGCCCACTCCGGCCTGGCCGCGGTGCGCGATCTGGAGGGGCGTCTGGAGGAGGCGGCGATCCTCCATCGGGAGGCGATCGCGTTCGAGCCGCCGGCGGCCGAGCCCTACCTGCGCTTCGGCCGCCACCTGATCGAGGTGGCGCAGAGCGGTCTGCCGGATGCCGAGGCCAGCGCCGCGATGGCCGGCGAGGCGCGCGCCATGTTCGCGGTGGCGGCGCGGATCGCCCCGGGGTTCGCCGAGTGCCGGGCGATGCTGGGCGCGGCCCAGCTGCTCCCGGGCGGCGATCCCCAACGCGGCATCGGCCTGCTGGAACAGGTCCGGCACGAGCTGCCGCGGCGCCCCGACGTGGTCGTCAACCTGCTCCAGCTCTATCTCGCCGACGACCGCATCGCGCCGGCCCTGGACCTGCTCGGCGGTCCCCTGGCGCGCCTCGCCGACGCTGAGACGGTGGCGCGGGCGCGCGAGGCGGTGGAGCGCGCCTCGTTCCTCAAGGCGGCGCGCGAGGCGCTGGCCGATGGGCAGGTGGGAGAGGGGCTGCGGCTGCTCGATCGCGCCATCGAAGTGACCAGCGACGAGGACGTGCGGGCGGCCATCGTCGCCCGGCGGGAGGAGATCGAGCGCCGCGTCGGCGGGCGCTGAGCAGGGGAACGCCCGCACCGGGGGCGGAGCACCGGCCGCGGCGAGTTCGGTCGATGAATGGGCCGGGCCTGGCCGGCGTATACAATCGCTGGAGGCAAGACAGGGGACCGACATGCTCGATTGGTGGTCGACACTCGGCAGGGCGCTGCAGATCTTCTACGGCATCGCCCTCACCACATCCGCCATGCTGCTGTTTCAGATGGTGCTGATGCTGTTCGGCATGGACGGCGATTCCGACTTCGATGTCGACGACATCGACGACCACGGCGGCGGCGGCATTCTCTCGGTGCGCACCATCACGGCGTTCTTCGCCGGCTTTGGCTGGACCGGAGTGACGGCGCTGGAAGCGGGCTGGACCCTGTTGCCGACGATCCTGGTCTCCACTCTGGTTGGCGGGGTCTTCATGGGCGGCGTCTTTGGCGTCATGAGAGCCCTCTACAGCATGCGCTACAGCGGCACGCTGGACTACCGCAACGCGGTGGGCGTCGTAGGTAGCGTCTATCTGCCGATTCCCGCGGAGATGGCCGGGCCCGGACAGATCGAAGTGCTGGTCCAAGGCCGTTTGCGGGTCGTGCAGGCATTCACCCGTGCCGAGCGCAAGCTGGGCAACCGCGAGCGCGTTCGGGTGACCGACCTGATGGACCAAACAACACTGCTCGTGGAGCCGTTGGAGTCTGCGCCACGGGCCGAGGAGGGATGAACTGATGGGTGGTCTCGGACTTCTGTTCCTTGCGGTCGTAGGTTTTCTGATCTTTTTCCTGTTGTTCGTCGCGGTGCTGCGGCGCTACAAGCGCTGCCCGTCCGACAAGATCCTGGTGGTCTTCGGCAAGGTCGCCGGCGGCGGCCAAGGCGCCTCCGCGAAGTGCTACCACGGTGGCGCCTCGTTCATCGTGCCGGTTTTCCAGGACTACCGCTTCCTGGACCTGGCGCCGATGACCATCGACATCAAGCTGGAGGGCGCTCTGTCGTTGCAGAACATCCGCGTCAACACGCCGTCCACCTTCACCGTCGGCATCTCCACCGAGCCGGGCGTGATGGAGAACGCCGCCGAGCGTCTGCTGCACATGGACATGACCCATGTCGCCGAACTGGCGCGCGACATCATCTTCGGCCAGATGCGCGTGGTCATGGCAACCATGCCGATCGAAGAGATCAACGCCGACCGCGACAAGCTGATCGAGAACATCTCCTCCGGCGTCGAAGTGGAGCTCAAGAAGGTCGGTTTGCGGCTGATCAATGTCAATGTCCAGGACATCACCGACGAGTCGGGCTATATCGACGCGCTGGGCAAGGAGGCCGCGGCGCGGGCGATCAACGAGGCCAAGGTCAAGGTTGCCGACAAGGAGCGGGACGGCGCCATCGGCGCCGCCGAGGCGGATCGCGACAAGCGGATCAAGGTCGCCGAGGCCGGCGCTACCGCCGTCGAGGGCGAGAACAAGTCGAAGATCCTGGTGGCCAACTCGGATGCCCTGAGACGGCAGGCCGAGGCCGAGGCCGAGCGGCTGGCGAGCGTCGCCGAAGCGGTCAAGACCGCCCAGGCGCTCGAGGAGGCCTACACCGCCGAGGAGAAGGCCGAGCGTGAGCGCGCCCGGCGCGAGGAGGCCACCCAGGCGGCCAACGTCATCGTCCCGGCCGAGATCAAGAAGCGCGAGGTCGAGGTGTTGGCCGAGGCCGAGGCCGAACGGGTGCGGCGCACCCGCCAGGGCGAAGCGGACGGCCTGCGGGCGGTCATGGAGGCCGAGGCCGAGGGCATCAAAGCGATCCTGACCCGCAAGGCGGAGGGCTTCGGCCGTATCGTCACCGCCGCCGCCAGCAGCCCGGAGCTGGCCTCGCTGCTGCTGGTCACCGAGCAGCTGCCCAAGCTGGTCGAGGAGCAGGTCAAGGCGATCTCCAACCTCAAGATCGACAACGTGACCGTCTGGGAGGGCGGCAGGAACGCCGACGGCAAGTCGTCGACGGCCGACTTCGTCTCCAGCCTGGTGGGCGTGTTGCCGCCGCTGCACGAGTTGACCCGCAACGTCGGGATCGAGCTGCCGGAGATCCTCGGCCGCCGGCGCGAGGGGCGCAAGGGCGGCCCGGAGGGCGGCGCGGAAAGCGGCGAAGGCGGCGCCGGCTAGGGCTCGGGCGCAACCGGCAAGCGGTGGCCGGCGAGGAAGGCGCGCATCAGCTCGGCCAGCTGCTCGGGGCTCTCCTCGGGCGGGATGTGGCCGACGCCGGCGAGCACCACGAGCCGGGCATCCGGCAGGGTAGACGCGACCTGCCGCGCGACCGCGAGGTCGGTCAGCTCGTCCTCGGCGCCCCAGACCATCAGCACCGGCAGCTCGAGCCGCGCCAGCTCGGGCAGGTCGCGCGGCTCGGAGGTGGGCCGGGTGAGGCCGCCAAAGGCGCGGCTGACGCCCTCGATGCGTACCCGGTCGTAGTACTCGTCGACCAGCTCCGGGGTGACCAGCGAGTCGTCGGCGAACGAGCCCTCGAGCCCGGCGCGGATCGAGCCGCGGCGGATGGCTCGGGCACGGACGTAGAGATAGGTCAGCGGCGTGATGGCGGCCACGGCGCGGCGCCGGGTCCACGGATAGGCCTCGCCGGCGCTGTCGACCAGCGTCAGCGTGCGAACGCGCTCCGGGTGGCGCCAGGCGAGGTTGATCGCCAGCGCGCCGCCGTAGGAGTGCCCGGCGACGTGCGCGCGCTCGATCCCCAGGGCGTCCATCACCCCGAGCACCAGCGCCAGCTGGCCGGCCACCGTGTAGCCGCCCGGGTCGCGCGGTCGCTCGGTGTAGCCGAAACCGTTCAGGTCGACGGCGATGAGCTCGTAATCGCCGGCCAGCGCCGCCGCGACGCGCCGCCAGGAGTAGGACGAGCCGCCAAAGCCGTGCAGCAGCACCACCGGCTCGCCGCGGCCCGAGCGCACGACGTGGGCCGAGCGGCCGTCGACCTCGACCAGGGTGTCGGCAGGCAGCTGGCGGCGGATCTCGGCGTAGGGGGTAAGTGGCACGCAGCCGGCCGCGCAAATGAGCGCCAGAGCGCCCGAAAGTAGCTTCATCAGAGATTTGCTCCGTTAGATTCTTCGCCCGCGGCGAAGCCGCGGTTGCTGTCGAGCGTTGGCGCGCGGCATTGGCCGCGCGTGGTCTCAGCCCGCCTCGGCGAGCCGCCGGTCGACGCGCTCGCCGGCGGCCAGCGGCCGCGGCTCCTCGCCGCGGCGGAACAGCTTGCCACCCGGCTCGCCGCGCACAGTGACCCGGCCGCCGTCGACCTCCAGCAGGGCGCCCTCGCGCAGGGCCACGACCGGCGTCTCGTTCTCCTCGTGGAACTCCCGCAGCCGGTCGTCGCGGGTCTCGCCCATGTGGGTCGAGGCGGGGTCCGGATCGACGTAGTGCGGGTTGATCTGGAACTCGACCAGGCCCAGAGCCCGGAAGGAGGACGGGCGCACGATCGGCATGTCGTTGGTGGTGCGGATGCTCGGCCCGGCGACGTTGGAGCCGGCGCTGGCGCCGAGGTAGGGCATGCCGCCGGCCACGCGGCGCCGGATCGGCTCGATCAGCCGGCCGCGCAGCAGCCGGTCGAGCAGCCGGAAGGTATTGCCGCCGCCGATGAAGATCGCCGCCGCCGCGGCCACCGCGGCCGCCGGGTCGGCGCCCTGGTGGATGCCGTCGACGGCGATGCCGAGCTCGGCGAACCGCTGCCGCACTCGGCTGGTGTAGCCGTCCAGATCGTGCAGCGCCCAGGGGACGAAGAGCAGCCGGTCGACCCCGCCCAATAGCGGCTCGAGATGCGGCACCAGGTGGTCGAGGTAGCCGGTGCCGTGGACCTTGGAGGTCGAGGCGAGAAGCAGGCGGCGGGGCATCGCGGCGTTTGACGGGATCGGGTGGGTGGGCGGTGATCGGAGCGGGTCACTAGATGCCGAGGAAGTCGAGGATACCGTCGCCGATCGCCTCGAGCTGCCCGCTCAGGCGGTGGTCGGTGTCGAGCAGCCGCAGCCGCACGTTGGCGCGACCCGCGGCGAAGCGCTCGCTCTGCTCGCAGGGCACGCTTTCGTCTCCGCGTCCGTGGTAGATCAAGATCGGCATCTCGAGGTCGACCGCGTAGCTGTCGTAGCCCCGCAGATCCTCGACCAGCCCGTAGTGTACGGGACGGTCTTGGTCGCTGGCCGAGTGCCGCAGGTCCAGGAAGCCGTCCCGGCGCCAGCGCTCCAGCAGTTCGGCGCGCGGCTCGGCGCTCGTGGCGCGACTCCTGGCGTTGACCGGTTCGCTGCCCGTGCCGCCGTTAGGGCAATGGGCCTCGCCCAGCAGGTCGAGCGCCGGCGCCAGCAGCACCAGCCGGTCGACCCGGGCCGCCGCGCCCTGCCGGTGGCGATCGACGAAGTGCAGCGCCGCCAGGCCGCCGAAGCTCGAGCCCACCAGGCTCAGGTGGCCGCCGGCCCGGGCGGCGGCCACCTCGGCCACCCGGTCGATCACCGCGGTCAGGGTGAGCCGTTCGAAGCTGGGCACCTCGAGATCGGGCACCAGGTACTCGACCCCCCGGCGGCGCAGCCGCTCGCCCAGCACGACCGCCTTCTCGGACAGCGGCGACGAGCCGAGGCCGTGCAGATGGATGACGGTCGGCGGCATGGGCCGGGTCGCCGCTCAGGCGCTAGCCCGCGGCCTCGGCCCGGTTGCGGTAGAGCTTGGGGTCGGCGACGGCCGCCATCTTCTCGACGTCCAGATCGCCGCCGAGGAAGGCGGCCAGGCGGCGGGCCTGCTCCAGCGGCTGGGCCAGAACCTCGGTGTAGTGCAGCGGCAGGACGCGAAACTGGGGCCCGTGCTCGAGCAGATAGCCGGCCCGCCAGAGGTCGTTCGCGAAGACCTCCATCATGCGCTGGTCGGCGACTTCCGAGACCTCGCCCCGCCGCTCCAGCATCTTGGCCTGCGAGGCGAGGATCTCCTCGAGCTCGCGGCGCATGAAGACCACCCGGTAGTTGTAGTCGGCGGGCAGCTCGCGCAGCAGCGTCGAGATGATCTTGACCCCCTTGCCGCGGGCTGCGGCCAGCCAGGTCTTGTCGGGGTCGCGGGCGAGGTTCATCACCGGCTCGTACTCGAAGTAGCCCTTGGGGTTGTCCTCGTCGGCCGCCCGCTGGCCGTCGGTCACCAGCGGCAGCCCCCCGGCCTCGAGCATCTTCATGGCCATCGAGGTGCCCGATCGGGGCAGCCCCGAGACCACCACGATGGGGCGGCCGAAGCGCAGGCGTCGGTAGGTGTCGCGCAGGCTCAAGGCGGTTGGACTCCGGGCGGGTTTGATAGGATGATCGGGAACGACGGAGCGCTCCTCGGCGGCGGCCGGCAGCGCTCGAGACACCATACAACAAGACCACTCGGCTCGGGCATCACGCGCCGAGCCTCCCGGCGGCCGGGCCGGCCGCACAACGAATCGACAGGGAATCCACGAGGTGAATCAGTTGCAGGGGAGGGCTTCGTCGCCCGTGGCGCGGGTGGCCGTGCTGGCCGCGCTGGCGGCCGCGGTCGCCGCCGCGCCCGCCGCCGCCTACGTCGGGCCGGGCGCCGGCTTCGCCCTGGTGTCGTCGTTCCTGGTGATCTTCGTCACCCTGATCCTGGCCCTGCTGTCGGTGCTCATCTGGCCGCTCCGGACCCTGTGGCGGCTGCTGCGGCGCAAGCGCCGCGGCAAACCGTCGATCAAGCGGCTGATCGTGGTCGGCCTCGACGGCCAGGACCCGCGGCTCACCGACCGCTTCATGGCCGAGGGCAAGCTGCCCAACTTCCAGAAGCTGGCCGAAGCCGGGCTGCTACTCGCGGCTGCGCACCACCTTTCCCGTCGGTCTCGCCGGTCGCCTGGTCGTCCTTCGCCACCGGCGCCAACCCGGCCAAGCACAACATCTTCGACTTCCTCGACCGCGACCTGCGGACCTATCTGCCGATCCTCTCGTCGACCCACATCGGATCGGTGGACCGCTTCCTCAAGATCGGCAAGTACCGGATCCCGCTGGGCAAGCCCGAGCTGCGGCTGCTGCGCAAGTCGAAGCCGTTCTGGACGATTCTCGGCGAGCAGAACATCTGGAGCACGGTCCTGCGGGTGCCGATCACCTTCCCGCCCGACCACTTCTACGGCGCCCAGCTGGCCGCGATGTGCGTCCCCGACCTGCTCGGCACCCAGGGCACCTTCCTGCTCTTCACCACCCGGCCGACGGGCGAGAAGTTCAAGGAGGGCGGCATGCGGGTGCCCTGCTCGCAACGGGCGCAACGGCAACGGCCGCTACGAGGCGACGCTCGAGGGGCCCGAGAACCTCTTCCTCGAGGACAGCCCGGCGCTGACCCTGCCGCTGGTGCTCGACCTGGGCGCCAACGGCGACCGCGCCAGCGTGACGATCGGCAAGGAGAGCGTCGAGCTCGAGCCCGGCAAGCTGACCGGACTGGGTGACGCTCGTCGTTCCGCGCCGCGCCCGGGGTCAAGGTGAACGGCATCTGCCGGCTGCTGCTGACCGAGATCGGCGAGCACGTCTCGCTCTACATGACGCCGATCAGCATCGACCCCGAGAAGCCGGCGATGCCGATCTCGCACCCCTCCTACTACTCGACCTACCTGGCCAAGCTGATCGGGCCCTTCTCGACGCTCGGGCTGGCCGAGGACACCTGGGCGCTGAACGAGGGCGTGATCGACGACGGCACCTTCCTGCAGCAGACCTACGACATCGACGACGAGCGCGAGCAGATGTTCTTCGCCGCCCTCGACCGGCTGCGGACGGGCTCGCTGGTCTGCGTCTTCGACGCCACCGACCGCATCCAGCACATGTTCTGGCGCTATCTCGAGGAGGGCCATCCGGCCGGCGGCGACCGCGACCGGGCCGAGCACCGGGACGCCATCGAGAAGCTCTACCAGCACAACGACGCGCTGGTCGGCAGGGTGATGGACAAGCTGCGCGAGGGCGACCTGCTGATGGTGCTCTCCGACCACGGCTTCACCTCGTTCCGCCGCGGCGTCAACCTGAACACCTGGCTGCTGGCCAACGGCTATCTCAAGCTCAAGGAGGGCGCCGACGGCGCCGCCGAGTGGCTGCGCGACGTCGACTGGTCGGCGACCCGCGCCTACGCCGTCGGCCTCACCGGGCATGTTCCTCAACGTCGACGGGCCGCGAGTCCGAGGGCATCGTCGAGCCCGGCGCCGAGGCGGCGGCGCTCAAGGCCGAGCTGATCGGCAAGCTCAACGGCCTGCCCGACGACGAGAAGGGCGAGATCGGCATCACCGAGGTGTTCGACACCGCCGAGATCTACCAGGGCCCCTACAAGGGCAACGCGCCCGACCTGCTGATCGGCTACAACTCGCGGCTACCGCGCCTCGTGGGACTGCGCCACCGGCGTGGTCGCCGGCCCGGTCTTCGAGGACAACGTCAAGGCCTGGAGCGGCGACCACTGCGTCGACCCGCGCCAGGTGCCGGGCGTGCTCTTCTGCAACCGCCCGATCGACGACCGACGGACCCGGCCCTGATCGACATCGCGCCGACGGCGCTGGAGCTGTTCGGGCTCGAGCCGGCACCGCACATGGAGGGGCGCTCGCTGTTCGGAAACGCCGGCAACGAAGGGCGACCCCGGGGAGCCGTCATGAGGAGTCTGATGAAGCGTGGCGCCGCCCGGCGCCGGGTCGTCTGGGCGATCCTGGCGACGGCCGGTCTGGGCCTGCTGGCGGCCGGCTGCGGCCGCTCGGCCGGCGACGGCGGCCAGCGGGTGATCGTGCTCGGCTTCGACGGCATGGACCACGGCGTGGCCACGCGGCTGATGGCCGAGGGCAAGCTGCCCAACCTGTCGCGGCTGGCCGAGACCGGCGGCTTCTCGCCGCTCGGGACCGCGGTGCCGCCGCAGAGCCCGGTGGCCTGGTCGGACTTCATCACCGGCATGGACGCCGGCGGCCACGGCATCTTCGACTTCGTGCACCGCGACCCCGAGACCATGCTGCCCTACCTGTCGACCAGCCGCGCCGAGTCCTCCGAGGACTGCTACGGCATCGGCAGCTGGCAGGTGCCGGCCGGGGGCACGATCGAGCTGCTGCGCCACGGCACGCCGTTCTGGGAGGTGCTGGAGGAGCACGGCGTGGAGAGCTGGATCGTTCGCATGCCGGCCAACTTCCCGCCCTCGGGCACCGCCAGCCACGAGCTCAGCGGCATGGGCACGCCCGACGCGGTCGGCTCGCCCGGCGAGTTCTCGTTCTACACCTCGGAGCTTTTCGCCTTCGAGGGCGAGGACGTCAGCGGCGGCGAGATCTACCCGGTCGACTACTGGGAGGGCGTCGCCGAGGCGACCTTGTACGGCCCGCCCAACATCTGCCTGCCGGACCGGCCCCGGCTGTCGGTCGACTTCGAGGTCCACGTCGACCCGGTCGAGCCGGTGGCCAAGCTGGTGGTCGGCGACGAGCAGCGGCTGCTGATGGTGGGGGAGTGGAGCGACTGGCTGCCGGTCGAGTTCCCGCTGCCGCTGGAGGATCTGCGGGTGATCGCCCGCTTCTATCTGAAGTCGGTGCGGCCCGAGCTCGAGCTCTACGTGACGCCGTTCCAGATCGACCCCGAGCGCCCGGCGATGCCGATCTCGACGCCCGACTCCTTCGCCGCCGAGCTGGTCGAGGCGGCCGGCCCCTACTACACCCAGGGCATGCCCGAGGACACCAAGGCGCTGACCGAGGGCGTGCTGGACGAGGCGGAGTTCCTCGAACAGGCGGCCTACACCGGCGCGCCAGTTCATCGAGCAGTACGAGTGGCTGCTGGAGCGGTTCGGCACCGGCCTGCTGTTCTACTACTTCGGCAACCTCGACCAGGTCTCGCACATGCTGTGGGACACTCTCGACCCGGGCCACCCGGCCTACGTCGACGAGACCGACGCCCGCTTCGCCGACGTCATCGAGTCGATCTACCGCGAGCTCGACGGCGTGGTCGGCTACACCCTCGACCGGATCGGCGACGACGACACGCTGATCGTCATGTCCGACCACGGCTTCGGCAGCTGGCGGCGGGTGATGCACCTCAACAACTGGCTCGAGGAGAACGGCTATCTGACGCTCAAGGACCCGAGCCGGCGCGACCTCGGCGTCTATCGCAACGTCGACTGGAGCCGCACCCGCGCCTACGGGCTGGGGCTCAACGGCCTGTACGTCAACCTGCGGGGGCGCGAGAGGGACGGCATCGTGGCGCCGGAGGATCGGCTGGCGCTGATGGAGGAGATCGCCGCCAAGCTGGCGGCGACGGTCGATCCCGCGACCGGCCAGCCGGCGGTGACCGAGATCTGGCGGCGCGAACAGTACCGCGACCGCGGCTACCTGGAGATCGGCCCGGACATCCAGGTCGGCTACGCCTGGGGCACCCGCGGCTCGGGCAAGTCGGCGATCGGCGACTTCACCGACACGGTCTTCAGCGACAACCTGGACGACTGGCCGGGCGACCACTGCTGGGACCACACCACCGTGCCCGGCGTCCTGCTCACCAACCGCGACCTCGGACGGCCGGTGGTCAAGCTGACCGATCTGGCCGGCGTCGATCCTCGCCCAGTTCGGCATCGAGGGTTTCCCGTACCGGCAGCCCGAGGCCGGAGCGGGCTCGTAGGGGACCGCCGCCCCCGCAAGGAGAAGACTCATGTTCGGAGCCAACAGAATCAAGCTGACAAGGAGCTGGTCGCGCGCGTCAAGCGCTACGCCGACATCGCCGGCTACTCCTCGCCCGAGGAGTTCATCGCCCACGCCCTGGAGAAGGAGCTCGCCAAGCTCGACGGGGCGGAGACCGAGGAGGAGATCAAGAAGCGTCTGCGGGGGCTCGGCTACATCTCCTGAGCGGCCCATGTCCGTCCTCAACGCCATCCTGAGGGCCGCCGTCAACGGCCTGCTATCTCCCTTCCGCGGCCTCTCGCCGTGGGTGGGCCTGGCCGTGGTGTCGGTGCTGACGGCGGTGCCGATGCTGCTGGTCTTCCGCGCGACCTCCAACCAGGAGGCGCTGGCGGCGGTCAAGAAGAAGATCCACGCCGGGCTGTTCGAGATCCGGCTGTTCAACGACGACCTGCGGGCGATCCTGCGGGCGCAGTTCTCGATCCTGCGCCAGAACCTGACCTATCTGCGGCTCTCGCTGCCGCCGATGCTCTGGATCGTGCCGCCGCTGGTGCTGCTGTTCGCCCAGCTGCAGTTCCACTACGGCTATCGCGGTCTCGAGCTGGGCGAGCCGGTGCTGCTCGAGGCCACCGTCAGCGCGGACGCCCTCGGCGGCGCCGACGGCAAGCCGGCCTTCGCGCTCGAGGTCCCCGAGGGCCTGCGAGTGGAGACGCCGGCGCTGTGGTCGGCCTCCGAGAGCCGGGTCAGCTGGCGCATCGCCGCCGGCGCGGGACGGCGACTACACGGTCAAGCTGGGCCTCGGCGGCCAGCGAGGTGGAGAAGACCGTCCACGCCGGCGACCGCATCGTGCTGCGCTCGCCGGAACGGCTGGCGCCCGGCTTTGTCAACCAGCTGCTCTATCCGGCCGAGCCGCCGCTGCCGGCCGACGGGCCCTTCACCGCGATCACCGTCGGCTACCCGGAGCTGGCGGTGTCGCTCTTCGGTCTCGAGATGCCCTGGTGGGTGGCCTGGATGGGCCTTCTGTTCCTCGTCATCCTGGCGTTGCGCAACGCCTTCGGCGTGACGATCTAGGCCGGTCGCGGCGTCAGCCGGCGACAGCGTCGGACCCGGCGCTGAGCAGCTGCGCAGCCGTGGCCAGGGACGTGGCAGCCTCGGCCTCCGGATCGAGCAGCCGGCTGCGGGCCAGGCTCTCGCACAGCGCCACGACGAGCTCGACCCGCGCGCCGGTAGTCCGGGCGCCCGGCTCGGAGAGGGCTTCCGCCAGGGCCCGCCGGGCGGCCTTGCGGCGCTCGCCGAGCGCCGCCGCCACCCTTGGGGAGCGCAGGGCGGCGGCCTCCAGCTCGAGCTGCAGCCGCGCCAGCGGCAGATTGGCGACAGCCGCATCCAGCAGGAGTCGCGGCCGGTCCGCTGGGGATCCCACGTCCTCCGTAGCCGCGAGCGCGGCTTCGACGATGCTCGGGCTGGCCGCGGCGACGGCGGCGACCAGCTCGTCCTTGCTCGAGAAGTAGCGGTAGACCGCGCCCGGGCTGAGGTTGGCGGCGCGGAACAGGTCGCGCATGCCGGTGCCCTGGAGCCCATTGCGTTGCAGGCAACGCGTGGCGGCCTGAACGATGCCGCGCTCGCGGGCGAGAAGGCGTTCCTTGGAGATCTTTGGCATAAAAAACGAACGCACGTTTTTCTAGCAGATCGGGCAACATCGGTCAAGTCAGGCCGACGGATGGAGCTGGTCGGGTCCGGGGAAGGGGCCGCTACGGCCCCAGGTGCACCACCAGCTGGCGCGGCCGCGGGTTGCGCCGGTGCTCCCAGAGGAAGATGCCCTGCCAGGTGCCCAGGGTCAGCCGGCCGTCGATCACCGGGATGGACAGCGAGGTGGCGGTCAGCGCCGCCTTGACGTGCGACGGCATGTCGTCGGGGCCTTCGCTGGTGTGGGTGAACAGCTCGTCGTGCTCCGGCACCAGCCGGTCCAGCCAGTTTTCGAGGTCGCGGCGGGCGGACAGATCGGCGTTCTCCTGGATTGTCAGGCTGGCGGAGGTATGCTTGAGAAACAGCGTGCAGATACCGTCCCCCATGTCGGCTGCGGCCACGGCGGCGGCGACCCGATCGGTGATTTCGTGCAGTCCGGCGCCGTCGTGCTCGAGCGTCAGTATCTCTGTCGACATCTTCTCTCCCGTGAGGATCGGGGCATGGCCATCCGTCTATGGGGTTCCGTGACGATCTCCTGACGGCCGCTGCCGTAGGCTCGCACCCGACCCGGCGCGCCGGATCATCGGGCTGGAGCGAACCGGGCCGCTGGCGCGGCGTTCGTGGCGGAAACGGCTGGAGGGCGACACCCTGACGATCGGACCCCGGATTCTGCTGGTCGACGAGAACGCGCAGGACCGCGCGCTCGCCGCCACGGTTCTGTCGCGCCATCTCCCCGAGGCCCGGCTGGACGAGGTCGGGCACGCGGCCGACTTCGCCCGCGCGCTGGGTGCCGGCAGCTTCGACGTCCTGATCAGCGAGTTCCACCTCAGCTGGTCGGAGGGCGACAAGCTGCTCGCCGCGGTGCGCGACAGCCGGCCCGAGATCCCGGTGCTCTTCTTCTGCGCCCAGGCTGAGGTCCAGGACGTGGTCGAGGCGATGAAGGGCGGTGTCGCGGACTTTCTGTTCAAGACGTCGACAGGATACCTCCGATTGCCGCAGGCGGTTGAGGAGGCGGTGGACCGTGCCCGCCAGCGGCGGCTGGTGGCGCGCAGCGAGCCCTGGCTGCAGACGCTGCTGGATCGGGCCAACGTAGGGGTGTTTCGCTCGACCCTCGACGAGCGGCTGATCGAGTCCAACTCGGCTCTGCTCCGCCTGCTCGGCGCCAACTCGGTGCACGAAGCGCTCGAGGTCGACCTGCCGGCGCCCTACTTCCGCTCCGAGGGCCGCGACAGCCTGCTGGCCAGGCTCAGCGAGCAGGGGCAGCTGCAGTCGCGTGAGGTCGAGGTGCGCCGGCCGGACGGCAGCGCGATCTGGCTGAGCCTGACCGAGATCCTGCTGCTGGATGTCGACGGCGACATCGTCATCGACGTCCTGGTGCAGGACGTCAGCCATCACAAGCGGCGCCGGCTGGAGCTCGAAGAGCAGGTGGCCGGGCTCGAGCGCACCAACGCCCGGTTGGGAGAGTTTGCCTCGATCGCCTCGCACGAGCTGCAGGAGCCGCTGCGGATGGTCGAGAAGTACGGCGCGCTGGCGATCGAGGCCGGCGATACGAAGCTCAGCGGCGAGCAGCGCGAGGCGCTCGACTTTGTCCGTGGCGGCGCCCGCCGGATGCGGAGCCTGGTGGAGGATCTGTTACAATTCTCGCGTCTTGAGACAGAGGCCCGGGCTTTCGAAGCCTGCGACTGCAATAGCCTTGTAGAAGAAGCGGCAAACAACCTGCTTGCCGCCGTCGAGGAAAGCGGAGCCAGAATCGAGCGAGAGGGTCTGCCCACGGTCCTTGGTGACCGAGCCCAACTTGTCCAGCTGCTCCAGAACCTGCTCGCCAACGCGGTCAAGTTTCGTGGCGATGCGCCGCCCGAGGTCCACATTTCAGCCGCTCGCAGGGGCAACGAGTGGGTCTTCTCGGTCGAGGACAACGGCATCGGGATCGACCCCAGACGTTCGCGGGAGATCTTCAAGCTGTTCCACCGACTACATCCCGAGCTACCCGGAACCGGCATCGGCCTGGCGCTATGTCAACGCATCGTAGAGCGCCACGGCGGCCGCATCTGGGTGGAGTCGAGGCCCGGCCAGGGCTCGACCTTCTTCTTTACCCTGCCCGAGGGCGACACCGCGGCGCCTCCGAACCCGGCCGTGGTAAACGCGCCTGAAGGATCGGGCAACCCGGTTTGATGGGCGACGAACCGATCCAGGTCCTGCTGATCGAGGACAGTCCGGGTGACGCCCGGCTGGTGGAGATCTACCTCTCCCAATCGATCGGCAACCGCTACCGGCTGACCCTCGGCCAGCGGCTGGCCGAAGGGCTCGAGCTGCTCGACCGCGAGCAGTTCGACATCGTGCTGCTCGACCTGACGCTGCCGGATTCGAGCGGTATCGAGACCTTCCAGCGGACCTACGCCGCCGCCCGCGGCGTGCCGATCGTGGTCATGACCGGCCACGACGACGCGCAGCTGGCGCTCAAGGCGGTGCGCGAGGGGGCGCAGGACTATCTGGTCAAGAACCACGTCGACGCCGCGCTGCTCGACCGCTCGATCCGCTACGCCATCGAGCGCAAGAATTACGAAGAGGCCCTGAGGGTCAGCGAGGAGCGCTACGCCCTGGCCATCAGCGGCGCCAACGACGGCCTCTGGGACTGGGACCTGGAGCAGGACCGGGTCCACTTCTCGACCCGCTGGAAGGAGATGCTCGGCTACGACGACGACGAGCTGTCGGCCTATCCCGAGGAGTGGTTCAGCCGCGTCCATCCCGACGAGCTGGCGCGGCTCAAACAGGAGATCAGCGATCACCTCTCGGGCCGCAGCCTGCACTTCAAGCACGAGCATCGGATGCGCCATCGCGACGGCGGCTACCGGTGGATGCTGAGCCGCGGTATCGCCGTGCGCGGCGCCTCGGGCAAGCCGCGCCGGATGGCGGGCTCGCTCAGCGACATCCACGCGCGCAAGATGACCGAGCAGCAACTGCTGCACGACGCGATGCACGATGCGTTGACCGATCTGCCCAACTGGGCGCTGTTCATGGATCGGCTGGGCGTGGCGATCGCCCAGACGAAGCGGCGCGAAGACCATCAGTTCGCGGTGCTCTTTCTCGACCTGGACCGGTTCAAGAACGTCAACGACAGCCTGGGCCACGCCGTCGGCGACCTGCTGCTGATCTCGATCGCGCGCCGTTTCCGCGCCTTCCTGCGGCCCGGCGACACCGTCGCTCGCCTCGGCGGCGACGAGTTCGCCATCCTGGCCGACGCCATCGAGTCGCCGAGCGACGCCACTCGCATCGCCGAGCGCATCAACGAAGAGCTCGGCCGCCCCTTCGATCTGCAGGGGCACGAGGTGTTCACCAGCGCTTCGATCGGCCTCGCCCTGAGCTCCACCGGCTACGACCGGCCGGAGGAGGTGCTGCGCGACGCCGACACCGCGATGTACCGGGCAAAGTCGCTGGGCAAGGCGCGCCACGCGATCTTCGACCAGGAGATGCACCGCCGCGCCGTCGAGCTGCTGAGCCTGGAGACCGATCTGCGCCGGGCCGTCGCGCGCGACGAGTTTCGGGTTCACTACCAGCCGATCGTCGCCCTGTCGACCGGCGCGCTCGAGGGGTTCGAGGCGCTCGTCCGCTGGGAGCACCCGGTCCGGGGCCTGGTCTATCCCGAGGAGTTCATCTCGGTGGCCGAGGAGACCGGGCTGATCGTGCCGCTGGGCTGGAACGTGCTGCACGAGGCATGCAGCCAGACCGTCGCCTGGCAGCGCCGGTTCCCGGCCGACCAGCACCTGACGGTGAGCGTCAACCTGTCGGGCAAGCAGTTCCGCCAGCCGGAGCTGGTCGACCGGATCCGCGAGATCCTGGCCGACAGCTCGCTCGAGCCGTCGCGCCTCTGCCTCGAGATCACCGAGAGCATGATCATGGAGCACGCCGAGGCGGCGGTGGACAAGATGCGTCAGCTGCGCGACGTCGGCGTCGAGTTGCACATCGACGACTTCGGCACCGGCTACTCGTCGCTGAGCTATCTGCACCGGCTGCCGACCCACACCATCAAGATCGACCGCTCTTTCGTTCGCCGCATGAACGAGCGCAACGGCAAGTCGCAGATCGTCGGCACCATCGTCACCCTGGCGCGTAACCTGGGTATGCGGGTGTCCGCCGAGGGGCTCGAGACCGCCGAGCAGCTGGCCAGCCTGCGCCAGCTCGAGTGCGAGTACGGCCAGGGGTTCTTCTTCTCCAAGCCGCTCGACCACGCCGACGCCGGCCGGCTGATCGCCAGCCAGCCGCGCTGGTAGCCGCGCGTCGGACGGCACCTCGGCGGCGGTCGCTCACCTGGCCGCGGTGGCCGCTCTGGTCGTGCACGCGGCTCTGCTGTCGCCGATCGGCATCTGGCAGCTGATGGTCGCCGCGGCCCTCGACATGTACATCACGGGCTTCGACCACGACACCGGCTATGGCTTCGTCGCGGCGCTGCCGATGATGCAGTCGATCGTCGCGGCGGCGATCTGGAACGGCGTCTGCGGGGTCGCCGCGCTGAGCCTCTTCGGGACACCGAACGTCGGGCCGCAGGTGTTCCGTGCCATTGCCCTGATGAGCTGGGCCAACGGCCAGTTCGGCGCGGTGGCGGGCCTGGCGGCTGCGCACATCCTGCTGGACGGCTTCAAGGCGACCGACGGGTCATCCTGGCGCGGCTGTCCCTGAGTCCGCCGGGGCCTACCGCCGCGACTCGCTGTCGGGCTCGGGCGGCGCCTCGGGCACGTCCAACTCTTCTTCGGCGGCCGCCGTGGCTTCGTCGAAGTCGAACAGCACGGCCATCTCGCTGGTGCTCGCCATCCGCTCTTCGATCAGGGCGAGCAGCTGGTCCCGGCGCGCCATCATGCCCTTGATCTCGTAGATGCCGACATAGCGGCCGAGCCGGCGGCGGACTTCCGCCTCGTCGAGCTCGCGCAGCGCCTGGTAGAGCCGGCGCGAGCAGCGCCGCACCCGCGCCGGCGACGGCAGCTGCTTCGTCCTGCCGAACGTGCGGGTGTGGTCGATGAACCAGAGGTTCCAGTTGGCGTCGAAGAGCATGTTGCCCTGGTTGCGGTCGATGTTGTTGGTCAGGTTGTCGAAGACCACCATGTCCTTGGAGGTCAGCCGCCAGTCGCCTGACGGCTCGATCCCGAGCCGCCGTCGATCGGCCTCGGTCGAGGAGCCTTCGATCCAAAGCTGCACCGAGCCCCTTTCGCGGCCGACCCTGCGAATCACCGCAGGCGGCACATTGGCCATGCCCAGCATACGGCTCAGCTCGAAGGCGGCGACATTGTTGGCGTAGTGATCGCGGAAGAAGTTGACCACCGTGCCGCCGCGCAGCCGCTCGCGCCGCTTTTCCACCTCGATGTTGTGGAAGATGGCGTGGGCGCGCACGCCGTCGCGCTCGAGCACCAGCTTGCGGGGCAGGGTGACGCCGGTGCCGATGGCGCTCGATCCCACCACCTTGGCCTCGGTCAGGAACTCGAGGACCTCGTCGATGTCCGCGAACGGCAGCGGCTCGCCGTCGGGGCCGATCCAGACCGGCGCGGTCGGAATGGTGTCGCCGGGGCCGGGCGCTTCCACCGCCGCAACGTCGTGGTGCCCGTTGGTGCCTTCGACCGGCTGGTGAGCCTGCCCGTTGGTTCCCTCGACCGGCCTGTCGACGCTTCCGCCGGCGCCGTCGACGGGCTGGTCGGGTGCGGGGGGCTGGGCGGCCGCCTCGCCGGCTGCCAGCAGGACCCGCTCGTCGGGATAGATCGCGGTCACCCGGTCGCCGTCGATCTCCAGCGCCGCGGCACGGCCGCCGAGCTCGGCGTAGGCCATGGCGGTGTCGAGCAGGTAGACGCGGCCGCCGAAGCGGGAAACGATCTTCCCCGGCTGCGGCGTGTGGCCGACGGCGATGCGCTCGGCTCCGTAGGCGGCGAGGATGGCGTCGAGATCGGCCCCCAGCTCGGCCTCCTCGGCGGTCGCCAGGCCCCGGTACCAGAGCGGACCGTCGACTTCGGTGGGAAACCACCCGGGCGTCCCGGGCAGCCGGGAGTCGAGCTCTTGCGAGCTCGGCTCGCCGGGCCAGCGCCTCCATTCTGCCGTCCTGCTCCAGCCGCGCCATCTCCACGAACACGGCACAGCGGGTTTCCCAGAGAGTGGAGAAGGGAACGGCCACCAGCTCGTCGACCAGCCGGCGGCGATCCTCGTCGAGCTGCTTCAGCGCCGCCGCCACGCCCTCGTTGATCGCCGCCACCGAGCGGACGCCGCGCTCGATCATCGCGGCGCTGATGCCGCCGTGCAGGAAGATCGTGCCGTCGATCTCGGCGGCCACCCCGAGGCTCCTCAGCCAGCGGCCGTACTCGCCCTCGGGCGAGATCGCTTCGATGTACTCGACGAATCCCGGCGGGTGGTCTTCGAGCCAGGCCTCGCGGGAGCCGATCCAGGCCCGGTTCGGCTCCTGGACGCAGCCGGGGTAGCGCTCGTACCAGCGGTACCACTGCCGGTAGGCCGCCTTCTGGCGCTTGGCCGCGCGCTCCCCGGCGAAGTAGGCCCAGGTCTGGCGGTAGACCTCGATCGGCGTCGAGGTCTGGTCGAAGAAGTGGATGAGGTTGCTGATCTCGTGGTTGCCGAGCAGCGCCACCACGCGGCCGCCGGCGGCCGGCGCCTGCAGCTCGAGGGCGCGCAGGCGGTCCATGACCGCCCGCACCCGCGGGCCGCGATCGGTCAGGTCGCCGGTCTGGACCAGGACGGCGTCGCCACCTATCCAGCGGCCTTCGCCGTCAGTCAGCTCGGCCGCCTGCAGGACCGCGTCGAGGCCGTCGATCTCGCCGTGCACGTCGCCCACCGCGACGATGCGTGCGGCCGCGGCGCCGCCGGCCGGCAACAGCCAGCTCAGTCCGAGCATCAGGATCAGGAAACGGCGCATCATCTCTCGCCGTGGGCGAGACCCTCCCGCTGCTCGAGGATGCGCCGAAACAGGGCCTTGACGATCTCGATGTTGTGGGAAAGCAGATCGAAGAAGTCCTCGGCGGCGATCTCGAGGACCAGGCTGTCCTCGTCCGCTGCCGCCGGCCGCGTCCGCAGCCGGCCGCTGAGGATCTCCACGACGCCGAAGGTCTGGCCGGGCCCCACCTGCCGCGTCTCGGCGCCGTCGCCGTCGCCGGTGGTCACGGCTCCCTCGACCAGGCAGTAGAGCTCGCCGGCCTCTTCGCCGGGGCTGTAGAGCCGCTCGCCGGCCACCAGCCGCCGCTGGCGCACGATGGCCGATATCCGCAGGATCTGCTCGGCGGTGCAGGCCGAGAAGAAGTCGACGCCCTGCAGGAAGAGCACGGTCTCGATGCGGGGCAGCTGACTCATCGTGGGGTCTGTGCGACATCGCCGGCGATGCGGCTTTGGGCCCAGCGCGCGGTCTCGGCCACGAACGGGTCCTCCGCTTCGCTCGCCAGGCGGCGCACCTCAGGATACAGCGAGGACAGCCGTTCGGTGCAGATCCCGTGCAGCGCCGCCGCCGTCAGGAACGAGGAGTCGGCGTCTTCCGACACGGGGCGCTCGAGGTGGCAGGCAAAGACCGCGGCGAACTCGCGCCGGCGCGTGCCGAACAACTCGGCCGCCCGCCGCAGCTTGTCGGCGATCGGCTGGGCGTCGATCGCGGCGAAGACCGCCCGCCGCGTCTCGCCGCTGAGCGTGTTGTCGAGGTACTCGAGGGCGTGGCCCCGGGTGGAGGAATCGGTCGCCGTCAGGCTGCGGTGGGCGGCCCAGATGTGCGCCGGCGGGTGGATCAGCGCCAGCAGCCCGAAGAGGTTGTCGAGATGGCCTTCCAGCCGGCCCTCGAGCAGGCGGTGGAGCAGGCCGCCGGCCGCGCGGGGACCGGCCCCCAGAACCTCGATGTCGGCGAGAACCTGCAGATAGCGCGCCGCTTCCTCGGCGATCTGCGCCTCGACGGCAGCCACGGTCCCAGCCACCGGCGGCGCCGCGGCCGGGCCGGAGTTGAGCGCCTCGATGATCTTGCGCCGCAGAAAGGGGTCGGGCTGGCCCCGGAGGCTGTCGATCAGGGCGTCCCGTGCCGCCGGCGAGCCGATACGGATCAGCGTCTTGGGGATGGCGCGGCGCACCCAGACGTGCTCGTCGACGTCGTTCAGGAAGTGCGCCAGCGCGGCGACCGCTACCTCGCCGAATGCGACCAGCGATTCGCGCACCTCGTGCTTGAGCTGGCGGTCGCGCAGCAGCGAGATCAGGGTCGGCATGTAGATCGACGGGTCCTCGTCGCGGCTGATGCGCCGCCGCACCGACGCGATCGCCTCGCGCACCACCGGCAGCTCGGGGTCGTAGAGCAGCTGCAGGAGGTCGTCGCGGTAGGACGGCTCGTGCACCGCGCCCAGGCAGCGCGCCGCCTCGAGGCGGGTGGCGGCCAGCGGATCCGCCAGCATGTCGCGCAGCGCCCGGCCGGCGCGTGCCGACATGGCGGCGTCGCCGAGGTTGGAGACACAGGCGACGGCGGCGGCGCGAATCGCCGGATCGGGCTCGTCGAGCCGGGGCAGCATCAGCGACGCGGCGTCGACGTGCCGCAGACTGGCGAGCACGTGAATCGCCTGGGTGCGGACCTCGGGGTCGTCGTCGCGCAGCCGCTGTTCGACCAGGGGCATGGCATCGTCGCGGCCGGTGGCGCCGATGATCTCGAGGGTCCGCCGCCGCACCTCCGGATCGTCGTGGTGGACCATCACCGGCGGCACCAGATGGCTGCGGCCGTGGCTCGCCAGCAGGTCCAGCGCATGCAGGGTCTGGCGGCTGTCGGGGCTGCCCAGGCACTGGATGAGCACCTCCAGCGTGCGGGCGTTGGACAGATCGATGGGCAGGGTGGTGTCCACCGTGCCCTGGCGCAGCGACTCGCGGTAGGCGTCGACGTAGCGCCGGTAGACCACCGGCACGACCGCCAGCCAGACGCCGATCAGCGCCAGACTGAGCCAGCCGGCGTCCACCGGGGTGAGCCAGCCGAATACCACCGGCAGGAGCAGAAAGGCCGCCAGCCCCTTGGCCCCCCGCTGCACCAGGACGTCGATCACCGCCTTGGCCTTGGTCCGGAGCGCCCGAGGCACCGGCAGGAAAAGCAGCTCCCGGGTCGCCTGGTCGAGCGAGTAGCGCAGGCCGTTCTCGCCGACTTTCAGGGTCAGGCCGGCGGCCAGGAGCAGGGCCGGCAGAAAGCCGCCGGCCACGAGCAGGGCGACGGTGCCGATGCTGAGGGTGACCGGCAGCACGCGCAGGGCGAAGCCGACGCCGCGGCCGCGCTGGATACGCGACGTCAGCAGCAGTTGGAAGACGACCGCGGCGAGACCGGTGACGCTGTAGAAGTTGCCAAAGAACGCGGTGCGCTGATCGAGGCCGCTGGTGGCCTGCTCGACGACCCAGTTGAACTGCAGGTCGACGATCTGGGCGACGACGATCGACAGAGTGAATACCACCGCCATCATCCGCAGATGCGGCGAGCGGGTCACGTCGGCGAGCTTCGCCACCGGCTGGCGCTTCGCGCCCGCGGCGCGGGGTCGCGCGGCCCCGGTGAATCGGCCGCTGAGCGACGCCAGCGCCGCCGCCGCGATCAGCGCCGCGGCGCCGGCGAGCAGCGCCGCGCGCGTGTCGAACAGCTGGCTGGCGAGCCGCGCGGCCTGGCCGCCGGCAATGCCGCCCAGCAGGCTGCCGGCGCCGAGAAAGGCGAACAGGCGCCGCGCCTGCCGGGGATCGAAGATCTGCGACGCCAGGGCCCAGATCTGGCTCAGGTTGAGGGCGATGGCGATGGTGGCAAACAGGTAGTAGGCCACCGGAACCCAGCCGGCCGGGTTGTCGTTGAGGCGCCAGAAGACCGCCAGGCCGGCGGCGGTCGAGCCGCAGGTGAGCACCGTCAGCCGGGTCGGCGACAGACGGTCGGCGAGCCGCCCGTACAGATAGACCACCGGCACGGTCAGCAGCGCCACGGCCAGGTAGACCAGCGGCAGCCGCTCGGCGCCAAAGGCGTCGATGAAGGTGGCCTGGCGCACCGACTTGGCCGCGTACTGGAAGCAGAGGCAGAAGAAGAAGGTGCCGAAAAGCGCCAGCACCGGCGCCGCCTCGCCGGGGTGAAGCTCGACGCCGAGGCGGCGCAGGAGACGGCGGGCGATGCCGCCGGCGCGTTCGCCGGGTGGTCGGGTTCTCATCACGCGCAGGCCAGAGCGGGGTCATTATAGGCGCGTCGGCGCCGGGGGGCGCGGCGCAAAAAGAGACGCCCCGCCGGCATGGCGGGGCGTCGTGGGTTGGCCGGTCGGCCGCGGGCTCAGCTGATGGTGATCTTGCGCGCCTTGGCCACCTCGGCCTTGGACACGGTGACCGTCAGCAGGCCGTCCTGAAACCGGGCCTCGATGCGCTCCGGATCGACCGCGCTGGGCAGGGTGAAGGAGCGCGAGAAGGCGCCGTAGGCGCGCTCGATGCGCCGGTAGTTCTTCTCCTCGTCGTCCTCGTTGAAGCGCCGCTCACCGCTCAGGGTGAGGATGCCGTCCTCGACGGAGATCTCGACCGCCTCCTTGGCGATTCCGGGCAGCTCGGCGGTGAACACGAAGGCCTCGTCGCTCTCGCGGACGTCGACCGCCGGCAGCCAGCCGGCCTGTCCCAGGTCGTCGTTCGGCCGGGTCACGAAGCCGAGCGGGCGGAAGAAGTCGTCGCTGAACAGCCGCTCGAAGTTGCGCAGGAACGGCTCGGCGGTCAGCGTGGCGGGGGTGGTGCGGCGAACCAGGTGCTGTCTCATCTCATCTACCTCCTTGGGTCTGGTGGTTCCGCGGCCGACGTCGGGCCGGCCGCGATTCTTGTCTCATCATTAGTCGTCAACGCTAAGATCCATGGAGTTATTCCAGGAAACGCCAAGATCTTATGGCTGACGACTAAGATATGGTTCGAGAATCGACAACCGGGTGCCCGCGGAGGATCCGTCCGGCGGGTTTGCGGGTCCTGAACGCCGTCGCGAGGCCCGGCAGGTGCGGCTCCCGCTCGAGCCGGCGGCCGACTCGTCGGGCGGTCAGCCGTTCCGGATCACGAGGCCGCCCGGCGGCGGCGGCTCGAGGCGTCGATCCAGGAAGAGGCGGTGCAGGGCGACGCCCGCGGCGAAGCCGCCGACGTGGGCCCACCAGGCGATGCCGCCGGCACCGGCGGCGCCCGAGGCCAGGGCGCTGGCGCCGCTCAGGAGCTGGCTGACGAACCAGAAGCCGAGATAGAGCAGGGCCGGGATCTCGAAGAACAGCGGCCAGAAGAACAGCGGCACGAGCGTCACCACCCGCGCCCGCGGGAACAGCACCAGGTAGGCGCCGAGGACGCCGGCGATCGCCCCCGAGGCGCCGATCGTCGGCACCGTCGAGTCCAGGTTGGTCAGCCAGTGGACCAGGCCGGCCCCCAGCCCGCAGAGCAGATAGAAGGCCAGATAGCGCGGCCGCCCCATCCGGTCCTCGACGTTGTCGCCGAAGATCCACAGAGTCCACATGTTGGACAGCAGGTGAAAGAAGCCGCCGTGGAGGAACATGCTGGTCAGGAAAGGCAGCGCCAGGCTCTGGGGGTAGCCGGCCTCGGCGGCCCATCCGGGGCTGGAGAAACGCGCCGGCACCACGCCGTAGAGGTGGAAGAACCGCGGCAGCCCGCTCTCCGGCAGGGTCAGCTGGTAGGCGAAGACCAGGCAGTTGAAGGCGATCAGCCCCCAGGTGACCACCGGCACACGGCGGCTGGGGATCGTGTCGCGGAGGGGAAACACGGGGCGCGCCGGTGGCCAATTGGTGAGAAATGCAGGCTAGACGGCCGCCGGCTCCGGCCGCTCGCGCCCGGTGGCGGCCACCGCCAGCTCGCCGTTCTCGATCGCGACCCGGATCACCGAGCCCTCGCTCAGCTCGCCGGCGATCAGGGCGCGGCCGATGCGGGTCTCCAGCTCGCGCTGCATGAACCGCTTGAGCGGCCGGGCGCCATAGACCGGGTCGAAGCCGCGCCGGGCGATCAGCTCCACCGCCGCCGGCTCGATCTCGAGGCCGACGCCCTGCTCGCTTAGCCGCCGGCGCAGCTCTTCGGTCTGCAGGCCGACGATCTGCTGGATCTCTGCCAGGGTCAGCGGCTTGAACAGCACGATGTCGTCGACCCGGTTGAGGAACTCGGGGCGGAAGTGGCCGCGCAGCTCGCCCATCACCGCGTCGTGGGCGGCCTCGCGGACCTGCCCGTCATCGGTGATGCCCTCCAGCAGGTGGTGCGAACCGATGTTCGAGGTCATGATGATGACGGTGTTCTTGAAGTCCACCGTGTGCCCCTGGGCGTCGGTCACCCGGCCGTCGTCGAGGATCTGGAGCAGCACGTTGAAGACATCCTGGTGGGCCTTCTCGATCTCGTCGAAGAGGATCACCGAGTAGGGCTTGCGGCGCACCGACTCCGACAGCTGGCCGCCTTCCTCGTAGCCGACGTAGCCGGGCGGGGCGCCCAGCAGGCGCGATACCGTGTGCCGCTCCCGGTACTCGCTCATGTCGATCCGGACGATGTTCTCCTCGGAGTCGAACAGCGCCTCGGCCAGGGTCTTGGCGAGCTCGGTCTTGCCGACCCCGGTCGGTCCGAGGAAGATGAACGAGCCGATCGGCCGGCGCGGGTCCTTGATGCCCGAGCGGGCGCGCAGCACCGCGTCGGCCACCAGCCGCACGGCCTCGTCCTGGCCGATCACCCGGCGGTGCAGGATCTCGTCCAGGCGCAGCAGCTTCTCGCGCTCGCCCTCGACCAGGCGGCTGACCGGGATGCCGGTCCAGCGGGCGACGATCTCGGCGATCTCGGCTTCGGTGACCTCTTCCCGCAGCAGCCGGCCGGTGCCCTGGCGGGCGACCAGCGCCTCCTCCTTCGCTTTGAGCTCGGCCTCCAGCCTGGGCAGCTGCCCGTGGGTGAGCTCGGCGGCCCGGTTGAGGTCGTAGTCGCGCTCGGCCCGCTCGATCTGGTGGCGCAGCCCTTCGATCTCCTCGCGCAGCCCGCGCACGCCCTCGATCGCCTGCTTCTCCGACTCCCACTGGGCGCGCATCGCGTCGGCCTGCCCTCGCAGATCGGCCAGCTCCTTGCGCAGCGCCCCGAGCCGTTCGCGGCTGGCCTTGTCCTTCTCCTTCTTCAGCGCCGCCTCTTCGATCTCGAGCTGCATCACCCGCCGGGTTGCCTCGTCGAGGCCGGCCGGCATCGAGTCGATCTCGGTGCGGATCATGGCCGAGGCCTCGTCCACCAGGTCGATCGCCTTGTCGGGCAGGAAGCGATCGCTGATGTAGCGGTTCGACAGCGTCGCCGCCGCCACCAGCGAGTTGTCCTGGATGCGCACTCCGTGGTGCACCTCGAACCGCTCGCGCAGGCCGCGCAGGATCGAGATCGTGTCCTCGACGCTCGGCGGGTCGACCATCACCGGCTGGAACCTGCGCTCCAGGGCGGCGTCCTTCTCGAGGTACTTGCGATGCTCGTCGAGGGTCGTGGCGCCGATGCAGTGCAGCTCGCCCCGCGCCAGCATCGGCTTGAGCAGGTTGCCGGCGTCGGTCGAGCCCTCGGTCCTGCCGGCGCCGACGATGGTGTGCACCTCGTCGATGAACAGCAGGATGCGTCCCTCGCTCTGCTTGATCTCGCCGAGCACCGCTTTCAACCGTTCCTCGAACTCGCCGCGGTACTTGGCGCCGGCCATCAGGGCGCCCATGTCGAGCGAGAAGATCGAGCGGTCCTTGAGCCACCCCGGCACGTCGCCCGAGACGATGCGCTGCGCCAGCCCCTCGACGATGGCCGTCTTGCCGACGCCCGCCTCGCCGATCAGGACCGGGTTGTTCTTGGTCTTGCGCGACAGGATGCGCACCACCCGGCGGATCTCGGCGTCGCGGCCGATCACCGGGTCGAGCTTGCCGGACCGGGCCAGGGCGACCAGGTCGGAGCCGTACTTCTCGAGCGCCTCGTAGGCGCTCTCGGGCGTCGCGCTGGTGACCCGCTGGCTGCCGCGGACCTCGCGCAGGATCGCCAGGAAGGCGTCGCGCTCGACGCCGCGCTCGGCCAGCAGGCGGCCGGCGGCGGTGGCGGCGCCCTCGTCGATCAGCGCCAGCAGCAGGTGCTCGACCGAGACGTACTCGTCCTTGAGCCGCTTGGCCTCGTCGCCGGCCCGCACCATCAGCTGCTGCAGGCGCGGCGTGACGTAGATCTTGCCGGCCTCGGTGGGGCCGGAGACCTTCGGCCGCCGCTCGAGCTCGCTGTCGAGCGCCTGGCGCAGGCCCGCCGGATCGAGGCTCATGCGGCCCAGCAGCCGCGGCACCAGGCCGTCGGGCGCCTCGAGCAGCGCCGCCAGCAGGTGCTCACCGTCGGCCTCCTGGTGACCGAGGCGAACGGCGCGCTCCTGCGCCGCCTGGAGGGCCTGTTGTGAGCTTTGGGTCATGCGGTTCAGATCCATGGTCTACCTACCTCAGTCAGTGCGCCGGGCCTCAAAGGGCGAGGCCTCGGCCAACTCGGTGTATAGCTCTCTCTCACGGTCGCTCAGCTGGTCGGGGACGACGATCTTGAGCTCGGCGTAGAGGTCGCCCTTGGCGTCGCCGGGCCCCGGGAAGCCCAGGCCGCGCAGGCGGATCTTGCGGCCGGAGGAGGAGCCGGGCGGGATCCGCACCGTGCGCTCGCCCTCCAGGGTGTCGACGGTCACCTTGCCGCCCAGCGCCGCCTCCCAGGGGCTCAACGGCAGGGTGGTCATCAGGTCCGAGCCCTCCAACCGGTAGCGCGGATGCGGCAGCAGCTCGATCTTCAGGTAGAGCGAGCCGCGCTTGCCGCCGGGCGGCGCCGACCCACCCTGGTTCGCCAGCCGGATCCGCTGGCCCGGGCGCACGCCGGCCGGGATCTTGACCCGCAGCGTGCGGGTCTTGCCGGTCTGGGGGTCGGTCATCTGGATCTCGCGGCTGCCGCCGCGCGCCGCCTCTTCGAGGGTGAGCCGGATCTGCGCCTCGTGGTCCTGCCCCCTCGACGGTCCTCGTTGCGGCTGGCCGCCAGGCCAGCCGCCGGTCGACCAGGTGGCCTGGCGCGCGCCGCCGGCCTCGCCGCCGCCGCCGCCGAACAGCATGTCGAAGAAGGAGCTGAACCCCGAGCCGCCGCCGCCGAACTCGACCCGCGCCCCGCCGGGTCCGCCGAAGCCGCGGCCGAAGAGGTCCTCGAACCCCGGTGGCGGACCGCCGGTGGTCTGGGCCTGCTTCCAGGCGGAGCCGAAGCGGTCGTACTTCTTCCGCTTCTCGGGGGCCTTGAGGACCTCGTAGGCCTCGTTGATCTCCTTGAACCGGGCCTCGGCGCCGTCGTCTTTGTTGACGTCGGGATGGAGCTTGCGGGCCAGCTTGCGGTAGGCCTTCTGGATCTCCTCCTGGGTCGCCTTCTTGCCGACACCGAGGGCCTGGTAGTAGTCCTTGTAGTCCATCTGGGAAGCTCTCATGACTGCCTGGAGACCGTCCTGTCCGTTGCGGCGGCGGAAATGGCGCCGCTGCGGAATCTTAGTCGATCGCCATCAAATCTGAAAACGCGATCCGGCGCCGATTTCATTCCAGCGGGCGCGAACAGACGCTTCGACGAGCTCGCCTCAGGGAGGCTCGACGCCGAAAGCGGCGAAGTTGGTGGCGATCCACCCGCGCCATCGTTGCGGCAGCTCGTCGAGCGGGAAGATCGCCTCGACCGGACAGGCGTCGATGCACAGCCCGCAGTCGATGCACGCGGCAGGGTCGATCAGCAGCGTCCGCCAGCCGGCGCGGTCGTGGATGCAGTCCACCGGACAGACCTCGACGCAGCTCCGGTCCTTTACTCCGACGCAGGGCTCGGCGATGATGTGGGTCACTGCGGCGCTACCTCGGGGCTCGGACGCGACCCGGCGGAGTATAGCGGCGCCGGCGCGCGCGGAACCCCTGCCCGGCATGTCTCTTCTGGCCCAGCTCGCAAGCCGGCGCCTGCTGGTCGTCACCGGCAAGGGCGGCGTCGGCAAGAGCGCCCTCGCCGCCACCCTGGGCACCCTGCTGGCGCGCGCCGGCCGGCGCACGCTGGTGCTCGAGGTGGACCCGCGCGAGAACGTCCATCAGATGCTCGGCGTGCCGCCGTCGGGCGGCGAGATCGTCGCCGCCGGCGAGGGTCTTTTCCTGCAGAACCTCCAGGCGCGCCGGGTGGTCGACCAGCTGGTCCGGCAGCGGGTGCGGATCGAGCTGGTGGTGCGGCGCATCCTCGCCAGCCCGCTCTACCACAACTTCGTCGAAGGGGCGCCGGGGCTGGAGGAGGCGGCCATCCTGGGCCACTGCCTGCTGCTCGGCGAGGGGCGCAGCCCAGGGGCGCCGCCGCTGGACGTCGTGGTGCTCGACGCCCCCGCCACCGGTCACGGCGTGTCGCTGCTGTCGGCGCCGACGCTGGTCTCGGAGGCGATCGCCGCCGGTCCGGTGGCCGAGCTGACCGGCGAGGTGGCCGAGCTGATCGCCGACGCCGAGCGGTCGGCGATGGTGGTGGTCACCCTGGCCGAGGAGATGCCGGTGACCGAGGCGCTGGAGCTGCGGCACGAGCTCGACACCCGGCTCGACCGCTCCCCCGATCTGCTGGTCGTCAACCAGCTCCTGCCGGCCGGCGCGCCGGGGCGCCGACCGGGCGAAAGCCAGGCGACGAGCCTGTGGCGGCGCCGCCGGCGGCTACAGGATCGTGAGATCGTCCGCCTCGACGCGACCTGGCCCGGCGACCGCTGGCAGCTGCCCCTGCTGCCGATCGAGCGGGGCCCGGAGCTGATCGCGGCACTGGCGGCGGCCGCGGTGGAGGCGGGCGCATGAGCGCCGCGCTCGACTGGCCGCGGCTGCTGGTCGTCGTCGGCTCCGGCGGGGTCGGCAAGACCACCCTGGCGGCGGCGCTGGGTCTGCTGTCGGCGCGGGCCGGCACCGACACGCTGGTGATGACCTTCGATCCCTCCCACCGGCTCAAGGACGCGCTCGGGGTCGGCGCCGAGGCGGGTGTTGAAACCCGGGTCGAGCTCGGCGCCGGCGTCGCCGGACGGCTCGACGCCAGCCTGCTCGACGCGCGGCGCACCTTCGACGGGCTGGTGGACCGATACGCCCCGGACGCCGCGGCCCGCGAGCGCATCCTGACCAACCGCTTCTACCGCCACCTGGCGGGCAGCCTGGCGGGGATCCTGGAGTACATGGCGGTGGAGAGGCTGTTCGAGGTCTGGCGGGCCGGCCGCCACGAGCGCGTCATCCTCGACACGCCGCCGACGCGCCAGGCGCTCGACTTCCTGACCGCGCCGAGGCGGATGGTCGAGCTTTCTCGACAGCGGCGCCGTCCGCGTCGGCACCCGCCGCTGGTTCGGGGACGACGGCCGCCTGCGGGGAGTCCGGGCGCTCGGGCAGCTGGGGCGGAAGTTCGAGCAATTCCTGGACGAGGTCGTCGGGCTCGAGCTGCTGCGCGACATGGCGGAGTTCTTCCAGGCGTTCGGACCGCTCTACGACGGGTTCCGGCGGCGGGCCCACGAGGTGGAGACGCTGCTGGTCTCGCCGGAGACCGTCTTCTTCCTGGTCTCCGGCGCCGGCGAGGAGAACGTCCCCGATACCCTGTTCTTCGCCCGCAAGCTGGGCGAGACCGGCCATCACCTGGGCCCGGTGCTGGTCAACCGGCTCCACCCCCGGGCCGGCGCCGCCGCCGATCGGGAGGCGGCTCTCGGCGGCGACGGCGAGGCGCTGCTCGCCTGGCTCGCCGAGCGGGATGCCCATGGCCTCGAGCAGCTGCGAGCCCTGCTCGGACCCGATCGGCCGCTCTACGACCTGCCGCTCCTGCCCGAGGCGCCCAGCGAGCTGGAGTCGCTGTCGCGCCTGGCTGACCTGCTGGCCGAGAGGTTGAAGAGCGCCTAGGTCTTGCCGCAGCGCGGCGCACTTGACAGTTTTGCCGCACTGCGGTATAAATCGCTTGTGGGCACGCCGCAGGGCGGCAAGAAGATCCGAGGTTGATGGCACCGGAGGTGGATGATGGTGAGACTGATCAAGCGGTACGAGAGCCGAAAGCTGTACGACACCGAGGAGAGCCGGTATGTCTCTCTGGACCAGATCGCCGAATGGGTGAGGCGGGGCCAGGAGGTTCGCGTGGTGGACAACGCGTCGACCGACGACGTGACCGCCCAGACCCTGACCCAGGTCATTCTCGAAGAGGGCCGCAACGGCCGTTCCATGATCTCGTCTGAATTGCTGCACGAGCTGGTGCGTTTCGGCGGCAAGGCCTGGAACTCCAGCGTCGAGCACGTCCAGTCGGGTGTCGACCGCGTTGTGCAGGCGTCGATCGACCGGCTGGCGCCGGTGCGGCAGGCGCGCACGGAGATGGCGCGGCTGCGCAACCGGCTCGAAGAGCTCGAGGACTCGCTGAGCAATCTCGAAGCGGGCCGGCAGCCGGTCAAGGGTGCCAAGAAACGCGGCTCCTGAGCCCGAACCGCGCGGGCCGCCAGCCGCCGACTGCGGGCGTGGCGCGCCGCGAATCGAAGCAACAACAATCGCAGTAGAACAGCCATAGACAAAAAGGAGGTCACCATGGCCAAGAAAGAGCAGAACAAGGTATACGACGACATGCGCGACTCTGCGCACAAGATCTGGCTCGCCGGGCTCGGCGCGCTGGCCAAGGCCGAGCAGGAGGGCTCCAAGGTGTTCAACAGCCTGGTCGAAGCGGGCGAGGACTTCGAGGCCCGCGGCAAGAAGCGCTTGACCCTGGTCAAGGGCAAGGTGGAGGAGGCGCGCCACGCTGCCGGGCGCGAGCTCGACAAGCTGGGCGACACCTTCGACAAGTTGGGCGACAGCTTCGACGCGAAGGTCGCCGGCGCTGTCGAGAAGCTCGGCGTGCCCAGCCGCGAGGAGATCCAGCGGCTGACCAAGCGGGTCGAGGAGCTCACCGCCAAGGTCGACAAGATCAAGCCCGCCCGCAGGGCGCGCAAGACCCCCGCGACCGCCAAGAAGTCGAGCTGACGCGGGACGACCGCTTGGCGAGACGCACCAGATCCGCGAAGAGCGGATCGCGTATCGGGCTGGCGCTAGCCGGCGGCGGCCCGCAAGGAGCCATCTGGGAGATCGGCGCCCTCCGCGCACTCGAAGAGGCGCTGGAGGGCGTCGATCTCAACCAGTTGCACGTCTACGTCGGGGTCAGCGCCGGCGCCTTTCTGGGCGCCAACCTGGCGAACGGCCTGAGCACGGGGCAGATGTGCCGGGCGATCGTCAAGCGCGAGCCCGGCGAGCACCCGTTTGTTTCCGAGCAGTTCTTCAGGCCCCGCTTTCGCGAGTTCGGCTCGCGCGCCGCAAAGCTCCCCGGCCTGCTGGCCGAGGCCCTGGCCGACTATGCCCGGGATCCGGTGGACAAGAGCCTGTTCGACTCGCTGACCCGCCTGGCCCGCGCCCTGCCGGTCGCCATCTTCGACAACGAGCCGATGCGCGACTATCTGCAGCGCATCTACTCCATGAAGGGGCGCACCGACGACTTCCGCCGGCTCGCCAGGCGGCTGGTCGTCGTCGCCGCCGATCTCGACTCCGGGCGAGCGGTCCGTTTTGGCGAAGGCGACTTCGCCGGCGTGCCGATCTCCACCGCGGTCCAAGCCAGCGGGGCCATCCCCGGGCTCTATCCGCCGGTCGTGATCGACGGCCGTCACTACGTCGACGGCGCGCTGCTCAAGACGATGCACGCCTCGGTTGCGCTGGAGGCCGGCGCCGACCTGGTGCTCTGCCTCAACCCGCTGGTGCCGGTGGATACGGCCGAGGCGGTGGCGCGGGGCGCGATGAGCAGCGACAAGCTGATCGACCGCGGCCTGATGACCGTCTTGGCGCAGGCCTTGCGGACGCTGATCCGCTCGCGGCTCAAGGCCGGCATGGCGGTCTACGACCAGACCTTCCCCGACGCCGACGTGGTGCTGATCGAGCCGAAGCGCGACGACTACGCCATGTTCTTCAACAACGTCTTCAGCTTCTCCTCGCGCCGCAAGACCTGCGAGCACGCCTACCAGAGCGTTCGCCGCAACCTGCTGGCGCGCTACGACGAGCTGGCGCCGATCTTCGCGCGCCACGGTGCCGTGCTGCGGCGGGACATCCTGGCCGACACCCGGCTGGGACTGTGGGACGGCGTCGGCCTGCCCGATCTGGATCCGCGCCGGCGACCGTCCACCCGGCTCGGGCTGGCGACCAGCCAGCTCGACGGCCTGCTCAACCGGCTGGATGCTTTTGTCGATTCGGAGATGGAGGCCGGTCGTGTCGCGGAGCGTCCGCGTCGCCGCCGTCGCGGGCCGCGGGAGCGTCCGGCCGCGGTGGTAGCGGCCGCTCCGCCAGATCCCAGATAAACGTTCCCTCGCGCTCGCGGCGCTCGGTCCGGCTCAGCCCGCGGTAGCCGCAGGGCGGTCGGCGCAGCCGCCGGGCCAGGGCCAGCAACGGCCAGCCGAGCGGCAGGTAGTAGAGCAGCAGGTCCCAGTCGCGCAGGAAGGCGTGCAGGGCGTTGCGCGCCGGCGGCCGCTGGCGGTCGCGGTCGAGGCGGGGAAACTTCCAGGTCCAGGCCCAGGGCCCCAGGCTGAGACACCGCCGGCCCCGCCGCCGCATCTCGCGCCACAGCGAGCGCAGCTGGTACGGGTGGCGGCCGTAGCGCTCGACCAGCCTGGTGAGCCGCCGCTGCATGTCGTCGCGGATGCCGTCGGTGACTGCCCGGATGGCCTCGCGGTCGGGGTTGTCCAGGTCGGTGATGCCGGCGGCCCGGGCCCGCGCGGCGACGTCGATCGGCTCGCCGACGACGAAGATCATCCGCGCCGGCAGGGCCAGGTACCAGAGGAAGGGGAAGACGATCGCCAGCGGCCCGGCGGGCAGCGGCAGGAAGGGCACCCTGAAGAGCCGGTGCATCAGCCGGTCGAGCGGCCGGATCATGAAGCTGAAGGGGATGATCCACTCGGCGTTGATGACGTAGATCGGCACCACCGGCGCCCGGTGCCGCGTCGCCAGGGTGACGAAGCTCGAGGCGAACCGCTGCAGCTGGTAGCGCCGGGCGAAGCCCTTGCCGATGCCGGGCACACCCTCCGGGTAGTAGAGAATCCGGTCGCCGCGTCCCAGCAGGCGGTCGAAGTTGTCGAAGGTCATGTCGACGCCGCCGCAGCGCCGCCAGAAGTTGTCGATGCCGTAGGGCCGCATCCACCAGGTCACCGACAACACCTTGGCGTAGACCGAGCGGCACTTGTCCTCGATCCGCCGGCCGTCGCGGTGCCAGAGCATGCCGTCGAGCGCGATGGCGTCGTAAGGGAAGGCGCTGCCGCTGTGGTTGGCGGCGAGGATGGCCGGCCCGTGCCGGGGCAGCTTGCGGGCGCCGAGCAGCCGGGTGCGGAAGTAGCCGCCCATCAGCGGCCCGTAGATGTTGTCCATCAGACGCCGCAGGAAGTCGGCATCCATCGGGTCGTGGGGCGGGGCCGCTTGCCGGGCGGGGTCCGCGTCGGTCTGCCGGGCGTGGGCCGGCCCGGTCTCGCCGGGCCCGTTCTCACCGGGATCTGGGATGGCCTGCACGCGTCGGTCTGGGGGTCGTCGAGGGTTGGCGTGCTAGCGGTTGCGCCCGTACTCCTCGTGGCTCGAAACCCAGTCGAGCGACGAGATCGCCGAGCCCAGCGAGATCTCGCCGGCCAGCACCACCCCGGCGACGATCTCGGCGAACTTGCGCACCTTGCCGCGGCCGACGCAGTCCATCACCGCCAGGCACTCGCGCTGGGTCGGCAGGGCGGTGCCGCCGCCGTAGGTGGCGACGATCAGCGACGGGATGGTGATCGAGACGTGCAGCGAGCCCTCGGGCGTCTGCTCGCAGTAAAAGATGCCCGCCGACGACTCGGAGACGTTGGCGACGTCCTGGCCGGTGGCGATGAACATCGCCGTGATGGCGTTGGCCGAGTGCAGGCCGTTGTTGTTGGCGCCCGACAGGATCGCGCCCACGTTGGCGATCTGGTAGTGGTAGGTCAGGCTCTCGGGGCGCACCCGCATGTTCTGCTCGAGCACGTCGCGCGGGATCGTCACCTCGGCGATCACCCGCTTGCCGCGGGTGCGCATCACGTTGACCTGCGACGCCTTCTTGTCCGTCGCCAGATTGGACTCGAGGTAGAAGCGCTTGACGGTGTCGATGTGCTCGAGGATCCAGCTGCAGGCGGCGAAGGTGGCGCGGCCGACCATGTTCTGGCCGGCGGCGTCGCCGGTGGAGTAGTTGAACCGCAGGAAGGCGAACTTGCCGGCCATGAAGGTGTCGATGTAGGTCAGCTTGGCGATGCTCGAGGTGGACTCGGCCTCGCGGCGGATGTCATCCATGTGGTCGTTTACCCAGCGGCGGAAGTCGCGCGCCTCGCGCGCCGAGTCGAAGATGAAGACCGGCGCCCGCTGCATGGCGTCGTCGACCACCGTGCACTTCACGCCGCCGGAGAGGTTCAGCACCTTGATGCCGCGGTTGTACGACGCCACCAGGGTGCCCTCGGCGGTGGCCAGCGGGATCAGGAACTCGCCCTGGGCGTGCTCGCCATCGACCTTGAGCGGCCCGGCGAAGCCCAGCGGCACCTGGGCGACGCCGGTGAAGTTCTCGATGTTGCCGCGGGTCTCCTCGGGGTCGAACGAGTACTTTGTCGTGTGCTCGAGCTTGGCGCCCGAGAACGAGGCGACGAACTCCTGGCGGCGGCGGATCACCGCCTCGTCGTAGTCGTTCTCCTTGTCGTAGGGCACGTGCACCCGCTCGTCGCGCGCGGCCAGGCCGTCCTTGACCTTGAAGCGCAGCTTGCCGAAGTTCTCGGTCTCGAACCCGAGCTCGACCTCGTGGCGGCCCTCGTCGAGCGGCGGAGCCGGCGCCCGCAGGTCGACCGTCTGGCCGAGCGCGAAGGGCAGCGGCGAGGCGGCCGAGATGTCGCCGGCCTTGGTGGCAACGCCGTCGATGTGCAGCGTCACCTGGTCCAGCGGCTGCTCGGCGCCGTCGATCGACACCCGGGTGACAGCGGTGAGCGCCGTCTCCGCGAGCCGGTTCTTGAGCGACAGCTGGACGCCGTCCTCGAGGTTCTTGAGGCTGTTGTAGTTGTAGAGCTGCTTGAGGATGAGGGAGGGGATCTTCATCGGGAGACTCCTGGGTTTGACGACGCAGCGGGATGCCTGCGGCGCGGCCGCGGCTGCCCATCGAGGTGCAGGCTCGGGGAACGCCACGGCCGTTGGCTGGCCACGACCGTGTTGCGCCGAGTCTAGCAGCCCGTGGTAGCAAGTCTGGATGGTCGCGCGGTCGACGACCGGCCGTGTTCGTCGTCCGAGGACTGAGCGACCCGCAAGGCTGGCGGCGGCCGGGCTACTCCAGGTAGACGGTAGCCTCGCCCACCCCGACGTCGGCGCGCACCCGAGCCTCGCCCTCGCCCTCGGCCCAGTACACCTCGCTGCCGACCAGCATCGACCGGCGGCCCTCGATGAAGGCGCCGGCGCCGTGCAGCTTGGCCTCGCCGACGCCGGCGTCGAGGCCCACCGAGCCGACCGCGGCGGCAGGGATGCGGATGGTCAGCTCGCCCACCCCGAGGTCGGCCGCGATGTCCGCCGCGACCCCCTCGATGGTCAGCTCGCCGACCCCCATGTCGACCTCCAGCGAGGTGCCGCGCGGGACGCGGAACTCGCCCTCGATCTCGAGCTTGGTCTTGCGCCAGCTGGAGTCGCTGACGATCTCGAGGACCTGGCGCCGAGCTGTGGTGCGGGACTCCAGGTCGACCTTCTCCAGCAGCCGGGCGCAGTCGTCGTCGTCGCCCCAGCGGCACTCGATGCGCAGCTCGACCTCGATCTTGTCGATGTCGGCGCCCTCGATCAGGATCTCGCCGACCGACAGGTCCAGGCGCAGGGTCTGGCCGGCCTCGATCGGGAAGGTGCGCGAGATCTCCCGCGCCTTGGAGCCGGCGTGCGCCGCGGTGGCCAGGGCGGCGGCAGCGAGGGCGG
Organism: Thermoanaerobaculia bacterium; assembly: GCA_963781065.1. Classification (GTDB taxonomy): domain Bacteria; phylum Acidobacteriota; class Thermoanaerobaculia; order Multivoradales; family JAHEKO01; genus CALZJC01. Next base: position 349,640 of record CAWAET010000008.1, read on the forward strand.
CGGCGGCGATCAGCAGAGCTATCCGACGTTTCATCAAGGTCTCCTCCTGAGAAGGGAGGCCGCGCGACCCCGTGACGCCATGCGCCAGCGGTCCGGGCCGGGGGCTCCCGGCCTCCCGCGCTCTCTCCTTTTCGTGTCTACGTCGCACCGCGGGCGGGGTTTCGCCGCGGCGCGGGGCACCGCCAGGCAATGCGGTTGTCCGGCCGCGCGGCGATCTGCTACCGTGACCTGCCAGCCGATCCCGGCGGGCCCCAACGGACCGGTATCGAGACCATGCCCAGCACCGTCGTTCTCGGCATGCAGTGGGGTGACGAGGGCAAGGGCAAGATCGTCGACCTGATCTGCCCCGCCTTCGACGCCGTGGTGCGCTATCAGGGCGGCGACAACGCCGGCCACACGGTCAAGTTCGGCGACCGCCACTTCGCGCTGCACCTGGTGCCGTCGGGCATCCTGCATCCGGGCAAGTCGTGCGTGCTCGGCAACGGCATGGTGGTGCGCCCGAGCGCCCTGTTCGAAGAGCTCGACGGGCTCGCGGCGAGCGGCGTCGACCCCACCGGCCGGCTCTTCGTCTCCAACCGGGCGCACGCCATCCTGCCGCCCCACCTCGAGCTCGACGGGGCGCGCGAGGCGGCCGCCGGCGGCGGCAAGATCGGCACCACCGTGCGCGGCATCGGCCCGGCCTACGAGGCCAAGGCGGCTCGGTTCGGCCTGCGGCTGGGCGACCTTGTCTCGCCCGGGCTCGAGGACCGGCTGGGCCGGCTGCTCGACCACCTGGGCGGCGAGCTCGAGCGCCACGGCCGGCCGCGGCCCGACCCGGCGGCGCTGCTCGACGCCTGCCGCGGCTGGGGCGAGCGGCTCGGGCCGCTGCTGGCCGACACCGCCTACCTGCTCAACGGCTGGCTGGATGAAGGCCGCGGCCTGCTGTTCGAAGGCGCCCAGGGCGCGCTGCTCGACATCGACCACGGCACCTATCCCTACGTCACCAGCTCCAGCCCCACCACCGGCGGCGTCGGTGCCGGCACCGGCGTGCCGCCAGGCCGGCTCGACGGCGTGCTCGGCATCCTCAAGGCCTACTCGACCCGCGTCGGCTCCGGCCCCTTCGTCACCGAGCTCGAGGACGACCACGGCGAGTACCTGCGCCGCCGCGGCAACGAGTTCGGCACCACCACCGGCCGGCCGCGCCGCTGCGGCTGGCTCGACGCCGTCGCCGCCCGCTACGCCGTCATGGTCAACGGCGCCGACGCCCTGGCGCTGACCAAGATGGACGTGCTCGACACCTTCGACGAGATCCGCATCTGCGTCGCCTATCGGGTCGACGGCCGCGAGAGCCGCCAGGTGCCGGCCACCGTCGAAGAGCTGGCCCGCGCCGAGCCGGTCTACCGCACCCTGCCGGGGTGGAGAAGCGACACCGTCGGCACCGTCGACTTCGACCGCCTGCCGGCGGCCGCCCGGGCCTGCATCGCCGCCATCGAAGAGGAAGTCGGCGCCCCGGTGGCCATCGTCTCCTCGGGGCCGCGGCGGGAAGAGACCATGCTGCGGCCCGGGGCGGCGCTGGATCGGGTGCTGCCGGCGGGGACCGTGGACACGGTGCGGGCCGCGATCGGCGGCTAGCCTGCGCTACCGGTCTCGAGGCGCCCTGGCCGATCCTGATCCAGGCCCAGTTCGGCACATCCCTGGTTCTCCAGAGCTTGCGCGAGTTGCGCCCGGCGGACCAGCCCAGGCAGTGCCCGCTTCTTGGCGCCTACCCGAGCGGGCGGCTTCCCACCGTCCGTGGGCATGAAGCGAACCAGGTGAGGAACGGCTAGGCTCGACCGAGGCCGCAAAGGAGGGACCCCACATGCCGACCTTCGTCCTCATGACCCGCATCTCCGCCGAAGCGCTCCAGGACGCCGGCGACCGCCGCGCCAAGGGCAAGCGCTGGCTCAACAAAGTCCAGACCGCCTGCCCGCAGGTCAAGTGGCTGGGCCACTACGCCCTGCTCGGCCCCTACGACTACATGGACATCTACGAGGCGCCCGACATCGAGACCGCCACCCGCGTCTCCCTGATCTCCCGCGCCTCCGGCGCCGTGAGCGCCGAGAGCTGGCAGGCGATGCCGTATGACCGCTTCCTGAAGTTGTTGGAGGAGGTGCAGGAGTAGGGCGCAAGAGGCCGGTCGTACTCCCGGCCCGGTGGCTGTGCTGGGCTGGCAGTGCGTTCAGTTGGCAGAGTAGCGGGCAGCCGAGTCCTTGGTCGGCCTTTGAGCCGTCGACTGTCGCCACCGCCCACCCTCTGGGGTGGCGACATCTCCGTAATCTGAGGCGTAATCTCCCTGTTGCCTCGACAAAGGCACGGTCAGGCGAAAGCCTGATTCCCGCAAAGCCACGGGTCCTCGCCTCTCCGCGACGGCTCCCCCGCCTCGAAGACCCCAAGACCGCCGGGCCGCCGAAGGTAGGCGGAGGAATCGACCTCTGCAATGGAAGTCAGGGAGAGGAGAGAGTATGAGGAAAACGAGGTTTCACGTCACGACCACCGTCGCCCTGGTGGGTGCTCTTCTGATCCTGCCGCGAGCGGTTGCCCGGGCCGGTAGCGACTCGGACAGCGACTCGGACGAGCCAAGGGTGCTCGAAGTCGATTGCACGAATGCCAACCCAAAGAAGCACGACAGCATCGCCAAAGCGCTCGAGACCAAGGCTGATGAGCTGATCATCGAGATCGACGGGATCTGTATCGAGGACCTCGTCATACGACGGGACTCTGTAACCGTTCGGGGCAAGAACGGGAATGCCGACCTGGATGGAATCCACAGCGCTTCGCCTGGAGCTATCCTCGGAGGTGCCGGCGGCGAAGAGATTGCCGAAGCCGTCGTTTGGGTTCGGGGCGGAGTCGCGATTCGCTTGGAGCACCTCTTCATTGGCGAGGGCCAGGCCAACAGAAGCGGAGTGGTGGCCGGCGACGATTCTGTCGTCACCATTTCGAACTGCCGGGTAGAGAACAACCCAGGCTTCGGAGTTGTAGCCAGTGGCAGCTCCACACTGTTCATTGTGGAATCCGTGGTCGGGAGCAATTCTGCCTTCGGCGTCGCCTCGGTCGGCGGTAGCTACCTGTCCGCGATCGACAGCCTGCTGTCCGGTGGTCTACTTGGCGTCTACGGTGGTCAAATCAGCCTGAGCGGGGGCTCACTGAGCGGCGCGGTGTATTCCATTGCGAACAGTGGTGTTGGACTCGATGGAGTGACGCACACCAATGGTGTCTTCAATCTGATAGCCGGCGACTCGTACTTTCGCGCCTTTGGGTCGACTCTCGAGGGTCTGATACTGGTCTCGGACTTCTCGACCCTCGTGGTGAGGAATGGCAGCACAGTGGAGGGCAGCCTGGCCTGCCAGGCGGGTGGCGATGCCTACTGCCCGAGCCCGGCGACAGACGTGACGGGAACCTCGGACTGCAGTCAGTGTCTCAAGCCTTGAGCTCTGTGCCGTCGGCGTGCCCAGGGCTCCGAGCCGGTCCGCGGAGACCGCCAGCAGCCATCGCCGAGGAACTCCCCGAGGCAGTCCAGGAGTCTGGCCGGGTCCCCGCAGGGTCGCTATACTGCGGCGGGCCGTTAGCTCAGTTGGCAGAGCAGCGGACTTTTAATCCGCGGGTCCGGGGTTCGAGCCCCCGACGGCCCACCAACCTAAAGCAATAGAATCAACGGCTTGCGGATGCTCCGCAGTGGCTGAGTTGCATCGGAATCCAGGCGCCATGCGACACTCTCGCCACAATTGAGTGCTGGAATCGAGGCCTCATGGCCACGATCTACGTCCGAGAGACGCGCACCGGAAAGAAGCGCTACCAGGCGCTCGTCCGGCGAAAAGGGCACCCGAGTCTGCCAGACCTTCCCGAACAAGACCCTGGCCAAGCAGTGGGCCAGGACGATCGAGGCCGGGATCCTCTCCGGTCGCTTCCTGCCGCGCATCGACGCCGAGAGGCACACGCTGGCCGAGGCGCTCGATCGCTACCTGGCCGAGAACCTCTCCGACCTGTCGCCGACAGCCAGCGGCCCGCGGCGGAGCTCCTACTCTGGTGGCGGGATCGCCTTGGTGAGCTCGCGCTGGCCGCCGTCACCCCGGGGGCGTCGCCGAGCGCTCGGCCCGTCTCCTGCGACGAGTCTCGGGTCCGACCGGCAACCGCTACCTCGCCGGCCTCTCCGCGGTTCTCGACCGGGCGGAGAAGGAGTGGGAGTGGATCGAGCTCAATCCGGTCGGCAGGGTCAGGAGGAGCCCCGAGCACCGCGGCCGCGTCCGGTTCCTCTCCGACGACGAGCGCGAGCGACTCCTCGAGGCCTGCAGGGCCAGCCACGAACCGCGCCTCTACCCCCTGGTTCTCTTCGCCCTGACGACGGGAGCCCGCCGGGAGAGCTGCTGGCGCTCCGCTGGAAGGACGTCGACCTCCGCTCCGGCGGGCTCGCCTGCAGAAGACCAAGAACAAGGACCGCCGCTCGATCAGCTTCCCCGGGCCGGCCGGGAAGGTCCTGCGGCAGATGGCCAAGACGCCGCATATCAGCGGCTACGTCTTCGCCAACCCGCCGGCAAGCCGACTTTCCCCAAGAAGCCTTGGATCCAGGCCGTCGAGGCGGCCGGCATCCGCGACTTCCGGTTCCACGACCTGCGGCACACGGCGGCGTCCTACTTGGCCATGAGCGGCGCGACCCTTCCCGAGCTGGCCGCCTTCCTGGGCCACCGAACGCTCGCCATGGTCCAGCGCTACGCCCACCTCACCGAGTCTCATTCCGACTCCGTTGCCCAGCGAATGGCCGAGAGCTTCCTCGGCGACTAGCACCGGCCCCGGTGCTCCTCGAGCCATCGATTGAAACGGCCGTAGTCGATCAGCACCCGCCGGCCGAGCCGGACGATCGCGGGCTCGAGCCCGTTCAGCGGTGCGCGGAGGATCAGCTTCCTGAGCCCGGCCTCTGAGAAGGCTGGGCACTCTTCTGCGAGCTGCGCCACGGTGCGCAGATTCTCGGCCGGGTCATGAGCCGTTCATTCCGCGATGCCTGTCGTCTCGTTCCCATCGTCTTGCTCGCCGCCACCGACCTTGCGGCCCCGCATGAAGGCCTCCAAGTCGGCTGGGTCGTAGCGGACCATGCCGCGCTTCTTCTGGCTCAGCTTCAGGTCGTGGGCCGCCACCCGAGCGGCGCCATTCTTGGAGAGTGCGCACG
>CAWAET010000009.1:0-229697 GCA_963781065.1 Thermoanaerobaculia bacterium
TTCAGCTCTGCCGGTACCTGGGCGATAGCGGCGGCGAGAGCCGATAGCGACCCCCAGACGAGCAGCCAGACGACCTTTCTTGCGACGTTCGTTGAGCTCATCTCACGGTCCTGCTCGGTGAGACCCTAGGGGCCTCGGAGGTCGATTCAAAGCGCGAAGAAAGATCCTAACAGAGGCGTGCAAGCGCGGCCGTCTCGACCGATCAGCGTCTGCCGCGAACCGGCCAGACGTAATGGCCGTCGGTCTTGGGGCCGTCGCCGACGACGCCGCCGTTCAGACTCACCACCCAGGCATAGTGGGTGGCCCTGGCGTGGGTGGTAGACGACCAATAGAAAGCCCCCCGCACGCCGCAGAAGGGATCGTCCTCAACCCACTTGCCCGTCCCTGCCGTGTTCGGCACCGCTGGGGAGACCACACCGTAATGCACCAGGCTCTGCATTTCCCGCACGTTCGGCAAGCGCCATGCACCCGCTGTTGAGCCGTCCGCCAGACCGCAGTCGTTGTTGGCCCCACCACAGTCGGTGCACCCGTCGGACAGGGCCTCGACGTTTGCCAGGGCATCCGCCCAAAACAGAGTCCCGAAACAGTTCGCGTCCTTGAGCCAGATCAGACCCGTCAGATTGTCGTTTACCGTGCCGTTACCGTTGTCCACGAATCGCGGGTTCGGCCAGGTCGCGCCTAGCTGGAGGTCCCCGTCCTGGCCCAGGCCGATGCCTGCGCCACATGTGACTACCTCACCGGCCACGTCGTAGCACGTCCTCTGGCCCGTTCTGGGCACTTGGGTCGTCCCCGAAGCTGGGGGCAACGCCTCTGCGTTCAGGAGATCCGCATCGGCACTCGTCACCTGGAATCCGTGGTCGATGAAGCCCTGCTGCGCCTCCCCATCGCTGTCAGTGGTGATCGTCGCCTGCGACCAGGCCGGAGAGGCGGCTACCATGACCAGAACTACCACCGCCCCAAACGCCGCTAGATAGACGCCTCGCTTCATTCCGCACCTCCTCATGGGGACACGGGCGCTGCGAACCGATCCTGCGCCGCATGCAGTTCCCCGCCTTTGCTAACTGGGCCGGGATCATACGCCACAGGCGGTGAGCCCCAGCCTCGACAGGCCAGCTTCCTTGCCAGATCTGAGTTCCCACATCCGACTCGGTCGGGTTGGGGCGCAATACAATGCGGCGGGCTCTCGGCAAGCCCTCGCTGCGGCGCTTCAAGGTCCTGACTTTCAAGGGAGTTCATGAATCGCCACGAGGAGATCCCGGTCCTGCCCGAGCCGTCGCCCTGGCGCCGCTGGTGGGCTGCCCCCCTGGCAGTTGCCCTGGCCGGAATCGCGGCTGCCGGCCTGCTGTGGGGGTACCGGATCGTCGCGGATCGGCTGCACGATCCAAAGATCGACTACCTGAGCCAGAAGCTCGAGCTGGCGCGGCGATCGACCGCCGATGTGGTGTTTGTGGGCACCAGCGTGGTCTACCGGAATATCGACACCGGCGAGCTGAACCGGCGGGCGGCGGCGAGCGGCTGTGATCTCGATTTTCTCAATCTGGGCCTGCCGGCGATGAGCGTGGCCGAGTTCAAGCTGATGATCGACAGCATCGGCCAGGACGGCCCGGCGCCGCGGCAGATCGTCTTTCAACCCCAGTTATACGACGGCCTGACGCGGGTCGACTCGCGCCGGTCCTCCTATGGGAACCGCCTCGACGCCCTGGACGTAGCGCTGGCCAGCCTCGATGCGAGAAGCACGACAGCGCGGATCGCCTCGCTGCCCAGCCATGAGGGGGACAGCCTGGAGGCGCGTCTGGCGTTCGCCCGCCATTGGGCGCTCTCCTCGCTGCGCGCTGGCGAGGCGGCCCATTGGCTGCTGCGCGACGAGCCGTCACGCTATGACGCCGAGATGGGCCGGCTCCACCGGCGCGGCGCCGGCCATGTGTCGCTCGAGGAGGATCCCCACCGGCAGGGTAGGTCACAGGTGCGCCAGAGATTCCTGCGCGACCTCGCGACGTGGCGCGAGCGAGCCGAGAGCGCCCGGGCCCGGGCGCGCGCCTCTCGCGAACAGAGTCTGTCGAAGGAGTTGCCGGAAGGCGATCGTCGCCTGCACGAGCGGCTGCTCGCCATCGCCGGCTCACCCGGCGCGGAACCGATGGTCATCTTCCCGCCGATGACCGCCTACAGTCCGCCGCTGGTCGACTTCTACCGCCGCCGGCTGGGCGAGCACGGGGTCCTCGACTTCGCCTTCGACCGCTTTCCGGAGTTCCTGGATGACCGGCTTTGGCACGACAACGCCCACCTCAACCGGGACGGCAGCCGGCTGCTGAGCGAGCGGCTCCTTCCGCGCTTCTGCGGTCCGGGCTGAAGGCAGTCGAGCGATGCTCTTCTACAGCCCGGTGTTCTTCGTCTTCTTCGCGATCACCTGCGCGGTGTATTGGTCGATTCGTTCCAACGCGGCGCGCAAGGCGCTGCTACTGGTCGCCAGCTACGTCTTCTACGCCGCGTGGGATTGGCGGTTCCTGTCTCTGATCCTGTTTTCGACCCTGCTCGACTACATCGTCGGGCTGCGGCTGGCGGCAACCTCCTCGGCAAGGGCGAGGCGTGGCTACCTGGTGGCGTCGCTGATCGGGAACCTCGGCGTCCTGGGCTTCTTCAAGTACTTCGGCTTCTTCGTCCGCGAGCTGAGTGAGCTGGGCGCGTGGCTGGGGCTCGCCGTGGAGGATCCGGCGCTCGAGATCATCCTGCCGGTCGGCATCAGCTTCTACACGTTCCAGACCCTGAGCTACACGATCGACGTCTACCGCGGGCGGCTCGCGGCGCGGCGCAACCTGCTCGACTTCGCGCTGTTCGTCGCCTTCTTCCCGCAGCTGGTCGCCGGGCCGATCGTGCGCGCCGGCGCAGTTCCTGCCGCAGCTCGAGCTCGGCGCGCGCGTCGCGGCGACGGTGCCGCTGGCGGTCCTGTATCGCGCTGTTCCTCGTCGGGCTGCTTCAAGAAGGTCGTCATCGCCGACAACCTCGGCACGCTCGTCGACCCGGTCTTCGCCCAGCCGGAGCTGTTCCACTCCGGTGCGGTCTACGTGGCGGTGGCTCGCCTTCGCGTTCCAGATCTACTGCGACTTCTCCGGCTACTCCGACATGGCGATCGCGGCTGCGCGACGGCTGCTCGGCTTCGCGCTTGCCGATCAACTTCGACCTGCCCTACTTCGCCGTCGAACCTCGCCGAGTTCTGGCGCCGCTGGCACATCTCGCTGTCGACCTGGCTGCGCGACTACCTCTACATCCCGCTCGGCGGCAACCGCAGGGGCCGGCTGCGGCACGTACCGCGAACCTGCTGCTCACCATGCTGCTCGGCGGCCTCTGGCACGGCGCCGCCTGGACCTTCGTGGTCTGGGGCCTGCTGCACGGGGCCGCCCTGGCCGTCCATCACCTGTGGGCCGAGCGGCGCGGCAGAGACGAGATGGCGCGCGGTCCCGGCAGCCGAACCGGCCGCCTGGGCCAGGTGGTCGCGATCGCGGCGACCTGCTGGTTCGTCGGCCTGTGCTGGATCTTCTTCCGCGCGCCGTCGCTGCCGCACGCGCTGACCATGACCCGGGCCTATCTGCTCGTCGGCTCCGGGGAGCTCGAGCCGTACGGCCTGCTGGTCGTCGCGGGGCTGTTGGGGTTGGCGGTCATTCACGCGGTGGCGATGCGTCTGCAGCCGGTTCTGCGGGCGGAGAGCCTGGGGCCCACGGCCTTCGGCCTGCTGGCCGGAGCGCTGATCGCGGTCAACGTCCTCTTCATGGCCCGCGAGACCGCGCCGTTCATCTACTTCCAGTTCTGACCCCCATGTGAGGTTCCCACATGGCCTACTGCTCGAAGCAATAGAGGTGGAACTGGTTCGAGCACCCGATGTTGCTCGAACCGGTGCCGGTCCAGCTGCCGCCGGTGGAGGTGGCCTGGCCGTACTTGCCCGCCTGGAAGGCGCAGTCGCCCGCCGTCCAGTTCGGCGAGCCGCAGGTCCAGGTCCACATCCCGGTGTCGTCGGGCCCGATGCCCACCGCGCACTGGGTCGAGTTGTCCCAGGCGGTGGCGTTGGTGCGGGTATTGGTCCACACCCGGGTCTCCCCGCCCACCGGGTTGCCGTGCTCGTCGATGTCGATGGCGTGGTCCAGGCTGCCGTCGATCAGGTCGGCCCAGTCGTCCGCCACCTTGGTGCCGTTGACCAGCTTGTACGGCTCGGTGGACTGGGTGAAGCGGTCGACCACGCCGTGAGGCAGCGGGCCGGCTCCGGTATCGACACGGCCGCTGATCCAGGCCTTGAAGGTGCCCGACAGGCCGGCCGCGCCGGCGGCGTCCTGGCAGCGCTGGTCGGCCGCTAGATGGCCGAGGACCTTCTGGCCGCCGCCGAAGTTACCGTCGAACAGCTGGCTCGAGACAAAGACGATCTTGCCCGCCGGCGCCGGCGGCGCCACGTCGGTGGGATCCAGGCGGATCTTGTACTCGATGACATTGCCCCAGATCGGCCTGAAGTCGCAGTCGCCTTTGGGCGACAGATTCCAGGAGAGGATCGACCGGGCGCGCAGCGTCCTGCCGTTGAGCTCGAGCTCCTTCATCACACCCCCGGCCTTGGCGGTCACCGCGGTGTACCAGTCGGGGCTGCCGGTCTGGGCGTTGGCCAGGTGGACCCGGTCCAGAGCCACCGGCTGCCAAGCGTTGTTCAAGTGCACGCAGCTGAGGACGTACTCGTAGCTGCCCGGCACCGGGAAGGCGCCGAAGCCGTTGGGCTGTCGGATCTCCACCGGACAGGCGAAGACCCGCTTCTGCGGCTCGTAGCCGCAGCACCGCAGCCGCTCGTAGAAGAGGCTGCCGGCATACACCAGCCGGCCGCAGTACTCGTGCTCGGCCAGCTCGCTGCGCGGGATCTCGGCCCCCTCCTTGGCGCAGTAGCGGTACTTCTCCTGGATCTCGCGGCGGACGGAGACGTCGTCGTTCTCGGCCAGGAGCTTTGCCAGTTCCTCGCGCACCTCCGGCGGGCAACGCGTCTCGCCCGTCATGCGGACCTTCTGGATCATCGGGGCCTTCTGGACCACCTGGCCCTTCTGCATCTGGACGGTCTTCTGGGCCAGCGCCGGAGCGTTGAGCGCGAAGGCGAGAGCGGCGAGCAGAGCGAGAAGCACAGCGGGGCGTCGGGCAATCATCAGTCCCTCCTGACTCGGTTGTCGGATGCAACGAGCGTAATTCCACGGTTCGAGGTATGCAAGGCGCCCCCGGACTGCCGTTTTCGCCCGGATCTCGGGTCTCCAGACCTCTCGCCTCTCCACCCTCCCGAGGAGCCATGGGGGAAAGGTCACGATACAATGAGGCATGTCGATCGAGGATCGTAGCGCCGAACGTCGCCGGCGGATGGTGGCCCACCGGGCGACGAGCTTCGAGGATGCCGAGGCCTGGGATCTCGATTTCTGGCAGTCGGTGACTCCCGAGGAACGGCTGTCGGCGCTGGTGGCGATTCGGCGCGATGTCGAGGCGGTCGAGGCCGGGCGCGACGATCGATCGGCGGAGAGTTGACGGTTGGATACCGTCCGGGACTTCGAGGATCTGCTCGAACTGCTCGGACGTTTCGAGGTTCGCTACCTCGTGATCGTTCGGTAGCCCACACCTGCTCGACGCCGGACGCACTCACGAGGTCTTGCAACTCGGCGTGGCTCCCAACCGGACCGATCTGCTGCAGGATGCCGGTGGCCCGGACTTCGAACGCGCCTGGGCTCGTCGCGTCGAAGGCCGCTACGGCAGCACCCGGGTCCACTGGATCGACATCGACACCCTCATCGAGATCCAAGAGCGGGATCGACCACCCGCGCCACCAGGAGGACGCGCGCGTACTGCGGATCGTTCGCGAGCGCCAGCGTCGCGAAGGGTAGCCGCTCAGGCTGACGCCCGGAAGGCTGGGTGCTGGAAGTTGCAAGGCTGGGCCAGCGCGTCGCGCTGCCGGCCGGGGGGCTCCCCCGGGCCCGCCTCACATGGTTCTCGCGAGCCCTTCGGCCCGCGTATTCAGCAGCTTGCCCAGGAGGATGCCGTTGATATCTCGGACAACGGCCTTCCAAGCCGTTGGTCGCGGCCCCCCCCCCCGCCCTACTCCACCACCAACCGATCCCCCGCCGAGTAGGCGGTGAACTCCGGCGCGTACATCGACTGCAGGGTCGCCGGGCCGACCCGGAAGGCGCCGGCGGTGGCGGCGCGTAGGCGGTAGCGCAGGGTGTACTCGCCGGCCGGCAGCCATTCGAAGAAGAAGTTGATGCCGCTGTCGCGGATCTCCTCGTAGCGGCCGATCCCGAGGTCCCACTTGTAGCCCGAGCGCTGGGAGTCGGGCTCGAAGCCGGCGCCGCGGGGGTCGCGCAGGTGGACGTACTCGGCGGCGTGGCGGGCGCTGACCGACAGCTCCACCTCGACCGCGTCGCCCACCGCCACCCGCGCCCCCTCGGCCAGCGGCTGGAGCACCCACTCAGTGCCGTCGTGGACGCGACGGAAGAAGCGGCGGCTCACCCGCAGCAGGTCGCCCTCGGCCTCGGCGGGCAGCCGGTCGGTCGAGAAGTGCCAGGTGGCCGAGGCGAAGAGGAACGAGGGGGTCGACTTCTCGACCACCACCGAGGACATGGTCGCCGGGTCGATCTCGGCGCCGGGGATGACGATCTGGTTCGGCCGGCCGAGCCGATCGCCGCCGTGGGCGCCGGCGCCCGGATCGCGACCGGGCTTGGCGTCGCTCTCGCCGCCGTGCCCGGTGCCGCGCCCGGTGCCGCCCTCGACGCCAAGCTCGACACCGAGCTCAGTGATCTCGGGGTCGAGCTCGTCGGGCTCGAAGAGCATCCGCCAGCGACGCGGGCCGATCGCCACGTCCGCCTCCTCGCGCACGCCCAGGGCGCCCTCCCCCTCCAGGTAGTGGACCAGGGCGTAGAGCACCTCGGCGGTGGCGCGGGTCGACTTCCAGTGGTTGAGCTTCTTGTTGAGCAGCAACCACTGCACCAGGCCGTGCCGCCGGGCGTCGTCGGGGGCCAGCTCGGTCATGGCACGCAGGGCCAGGGCATGGCCCTCGACGGTGTCGTTGTACCAGAGCCAGGCGCGCTCCTCGGGCGCCCAGTAGGTGCCGAGGTCCGGGTCGGTCTTCGCCGAGTCCATCACCGAGTCGAAGACCAGCCTGGCGTCCTCGTCGCGGCCGGCGCGCTTCAGGGTCATGGCCAGGTAGGCCTTGAGCAGCGGCGAGTGCTCGCGCCAGTGGGCCCAGGAGTGCTCAAGCATGGCGCGGCGCTCGGCCGCGCTGAAGACGCCGCCGGTCCAGCTGTCGTCGGGGTAGCCGGAGAGCACGTAGCCCAGGAAGGTGACGAACTGCCAGCAGCAGTCCTCCTCCACCATCCGCTTGGCGATCTCGTCGAGGTAGTGACGGTGCATGTAGGCCCAGGCCTGCTGCACCATCGGCTGGGGGACCTCGACGTCGAACTCCACCGCCCGGGCGAAGCCGTGCAGCAGATAGAGGGTCATCCACGGTGACGGCGGCCCACCCGGCCACCAGGGGAAGGCCCCGAGCGAGGTCTGGGCGTTCTCCAGCTCGGCCAGCGCCAGCCGGCGCTGGGCGTCGGCGATCTTGGGGTCGAGGACGCGGATCAGCTCCTCGTCCTCGCCGCCGCCGCGCGCCGCCGTCAGCCAGGGCGTTTCCACCAGCGCCATCTTGCGGTTGGGGTCGGCGGCATCCCAGGGCTCGAGCCGGGTCTCGCGCCGGGACAGCTTGCGCGCGAGCTCGGCGACCGCCGGGTAGTCGTCGTACAGGCTGGTCAGCACGCCGGTGGACAGAAACCGGTTGAGGGTCTGCTCGGTGCACTCGTAGGGGTAGTCGACCAGGTAGGGAAGCGCCCGCAGCACCGAGGTGAACAGCTGGGCATCCAGCGTCACCACCAGCTGGTCGTGGACCAGGCTGGGGTCGTCGCCGGCGCTCGCCAGGCCGGGGAAGCGCAGCTCGCGCCGATCCTCGCCCTCCAGAGCGGCGAAGCGCGATTGGGCCAGGTGCAGCCGGCCAGGCAGCAGCGGTAGCGGCCGCAGCTCTCCGTCGGACAGCTCACCGGCCCGGGCCACGGCCCGCACCGCCACCTCGCCTACCCTGAGCGGCGCGGCGAGCTCGAAGTCGAGATCGGCGCCGCCCCCCGGCTCGACCTCGAACGGCACCGCCGCCACCGCCGCCGGGTCGAGCCCGAACTCCGCCAGCAGGCTCTCGCCGCTGTCGGGATCGAGGATGTCCAACTCGAGGCTGCCGACCAGCGCCGTCTCGCCGGCATTGTTGACCAGCACCCGCACCACCGCCCGGTCGCCTTCGCGCAGGAAGCGCGGCAGGTACGGCCGCACCAGCAGCTCCTTGACCGACCGGGCCTCCTGGCGCAGCGAGCCGCCGGCCAGGTCGCGGGTCAGGGCGTGCACCCAGACCGACCACTCGGTGACCGAGTCCGGCACCGTGAACTCGAAGGCCACCGTGCCGTCCTCCCCCAGCACCAGGTGCGGCTCCCAGAAGGCAGTCTCGGAGAAGTCGGTGCGCAGCTCGACCGGGGAGCCCTCGCCACCGCTTTCGAGGCCGCCGTCCGCCGGCGGCTGGCCAACTTCCAGCGCGGGCGCGTCGGCAGTGGCTTCGAGCAGCACGCCGTCCGGCGGCGGCTCGCCGCCGACCCGCATCGGCGCGGCGGCCATCCTCATGACCCGCCCCGGTCCGCCGCGGAACCGGGTGCCCGGCCCGCCGATGCCGTAGCCGGGATAGAAGACCAGGCGGTCGCCGCGCAGGCCGGGATAGTCCGGCAGATCGCGCCAGCCCTCCTCGGCCGCCCAGACCTCGCCGCCGGCGCCCAGGCTGCTCTGCACCCCGGGCGGCGCCCCGCGCACCGGGTAGAGGGCGTCCACCCGCGGCGGCTGGTGGGGCGCGAACAGGTCGAGGCTGCGGTCGTACATGTAGGCCAGCAGCTCGGCGGCGCCCGCGGCCAGGATCTGCTCGCCGGCGCCGCGCACCGTCACCCGCCAGGTCTCGCGATCGCCGGGGCGCAGCCGGTCGCGGAAAGTGGCGAAGGAGAGCTCCAGTTGCCGGTCGTCCCAGGGCACGAAGACCGAGTCGGTCAGGGTCATCTGCTGGTGGTCGCGCACCAGAGTCAGGCGCACGCCGAGCCCGCCACGGTGGGCCGCGGTCACCGGGATATCGACGATCCGCGGCCCGGCCGACGAGTCGAGCCGGCGGCGCTCGATCCGCTCGCCGCCGCGCAGCACCTCGAGCACCATCTCCTGCCGCTCGAGACCGCTGTGGACCAGCAGGCGGATGGCGCCGCCCACCGGCACCGCCGGGTGCTCGGCGACCAGCAGCGCCGGCAGCGCCAGCGGCGCCGCCCCGGTGGCGGCCACCACCAGCTCGAGCCGGGTCTCGAACCGCGCCTGCCAGACGTCGCGGGTCTCGTAGCGCAACCGGTAGACGCCCGGCTCGAGCGGCGGCAGCCGCAGATCGGCAGTGCCGTCGTCGCCGTGCTCGATCTCGCCCCGCAACAGCTCGCGGCCGTCGGGCCAGCCGGCCAGGATGGCGGCCGGCGCCTGGCCGCGGTCCCAGCGCGGGCGCAGGCGGTCGCCGGGGGTGAGCGCGGTCTCCGCTGCGCCGTTCGGCGGCACCGGCGCGGCATGGGCGGCCGAGTAGGTGGCCGGGGGCTGGGGCTCGACGGGCTGCTCGGCCGGCAGCAGCGCCCGGTCGGGCTGCGCCACCCGGAGCAGCCGCCAACTGCCGCGACCGGGCCGCGGGGCGCCGTCGAGGTCGCTGCGGCGCACCGTGACCACCGCCGGCGCGCCGGCGTCGAGGAATCCGCGGTCGAGCTCGAGCCGCGCCTCGACGGCGACAAAGCCAAGCCGGAAGACGCGCTCGGCCGAGCGCGTCTCGCCGCCCTCGTCGGTGACGTCGACGCTCAGCCGGTAGCGGAAGCTGACTCCCTCCGCCGCCTGCCGCTCGTCGGCCGACGGCTTGAAGTCGACGGTGAAGGCACCGTCGGCGGCCACCGCGCCACGGCCGGCGGCGACCGTCTCGGCGCCCGCCGGCGGCGGCCGGAACCAGCCGCGGCGGCCCCACATCGGAGCGACCGGCTCGCGGGTCACCCGCCAGGAGAGCTCGCCGCCCGCCACCGGCAGGCCGAAGTAGTAGCGCGCCTCGCCCTCGAGCCGGGCCGGCCGGTTGAGCCGCAGCGGCTCGCCGGGCTCGGCGATCTCGACCTCGAAGGTCGGCCGCTTGTACTCCTCGACCCGGACGGCGGCGCCGCCGCCGGTGGAGGCGGCCAGCCGCCAGGCGCCCAGCAGGCGACCGCGCGGCAGGCGAAAGCTGCCGGACGCCGAGCCGTACTCGTTGGTGGTGACCTCGACGCTCTCGACCCGCTCGCCGTTGGCGTCCTCGAGCCTCACCTCGAGGGTGCGCTGCGGCTCGACCCGATAGCTGCCCTCGTCGTGCCGGCCGCCGTAGGCCACCACCTTCCACAGCACCTCCTGCCCCGGCCGGTAGACGCTGCGATCGGTGTAGACCAGCGCCGCCTCGCGGCGACGCGGCGGCGACGGCCGCCGGAGATCGAGATAGCTCGGGTCGACCGCGATCTCGCCCTGGTGCAGCGCGACGGCAAACAGCGCGCCCCGCTGCCGCTCGTCGACGGCAAAACCGGCCGTGCCGCCCGCACCGGTCCGGCGGCTCGCCTCCAGGCGGTGGCCGCGGCGCCAGTCGTAGCGGTAGAGCCTCACCTCGGCGCCGGCGACGGCCTTGCCGCTGCCGCCGGCGCGGACGGTGACCTCCAGCTGATCGTCGAGCCGCCGGCTGAGCAGCACCAGGTCGCCGACCAGCAGCCGGACCGCGCTGCGGCGGTTCTCCCGCTCGCTGAAGTCGGCCCGTGGCGACGCCGCCAGCACCCACAGGCCGGGGCGATCCAGCGGCGGCGTGACGTAGGTCTGGTGCTGCCGGTAGTCCGCGGTCGCCGGCAGCTCGACCCGCCACTGGACATCGGGCTGCCGGCTCGCCAGCAGCTCTTCCACCTCGCGGTGAGCGGGCAGCAGGTTGCGGTCCGCGGCCGACTCGATCGTCGCCAGGGGGTCCAGCCGCCAGGCGCGGAAGCTCATCCCGTACACATTGCGGTGGTGCACTCGCACCGAGCGCCGATCGAGGCCGTCCGCGCTCATCGCCTCGAGGCTGTACTCCGGCGCCTCGATGGCCGCCACGAGATGCCGGCAGCGGCGGCCGCCCACCGAGTCGGGGTGCGCCGCGACCCCCTCCAGGGCGAGCTCCCGCGCCCGCACCAGGCTGTCCGGCGACTCCTCCTGCCTCACCCAGGAGGCCAGCATCTCCTGTCCCACCGACCACCACTCCGGGGCTCGGCCCAGCTCGTCGAGCGCGCGCTCGAGCGCGCTTTGCAGCCGGGCCCGGTCGTCGTCGCGCGCGAAGGCGCCGCGCAGCCGGCGCAGCAGCTCGAGCCGCGCCTCGAAGGCCGCCTCGACCCGATCGCCGTCACGATGCCAGCGCTCGAGGTCGGCCAGCGGCCGCGCCAGCCGTTCGAGCGGGTGGCCGGAGGCGCGATCGGCAGCGGCCTCGTTCAGGGATCCGGCTGGGGATTCGGCTGGGGCCCCGGTTGGGGCCTCGGAGGGCGGCTCGGCCCCGGTTTCGGCCCTGGTCTCGGATCGGGCCTCGAGCAGCGCTTCCAGGTCCAGCAGATAGACCCCGTTCTCCTCCCGCGCGGTCCAGTGCGAGCTGTCGGCCAGCCACTCCACCCAGAGGTAGGTGACCGCGTCCCGCAACCTGCCGCGGATCCGCCGCGGGTAGTCGTTGGCGTCGAAGTACTCGGCCAGCTCGCCCAGCGGCGCCTCGCCCCAGGCCTGCCGCGCTGCCCAGACCCGGGTGTAGGCGGCGTCGATCTCGGCGCCGATCTGCTCGCGCGTCCAGCTCCGGAGGTCGACCTCGCCGGCGCTCTCCACCCGCTCGCGCTGGCGGATCTCCCAGCCGTAGACGCCAAGGTAGTCGACCAGGCTGTGGGCGTAGTAGAGCTCGAGCACCGCGCGGTAGAGCGGAGCCTCCGGCCAGGGCATCTCCCGCAGGTGGCGGACCGAAGTCTCGTAGCCGTGCAGCCCGGTGGTCAGCTGCACCTCGCGCACCAGGGCGCGAGTCCACTCCGCCTCGTCGCCGGCCTGCTGCGCCCGTTCGCGGAGGCCGGTGACCCGCTCGAGAGCGGCCTGGTAGCGGCGCTCGTCGATCAATCCGTCGATCTCGACCCAGCTCACCTTGGCGGCCTCGTCAGGCGCGGACGCGGACCCGGGCGCGGCCGGCGGCGGGAGTGCTCCCACGGCCGACGGCCTCTGGCCGGTAGCGCCGCAACAGAGCGATAGGAGGGCGGCAATGGCCACCAGGTGGAGCTTCGGGTGCCTGCGCGTATCGCCCATCGCCACTTGGATAGACACCGCGGGTCCGGAAAGCGCTCCCGCGGGCCGCCAGACCCGAGTCTGTCAGACCCGAGCCTGTCAAGTCCGAGCCTGTCAAGTCCGAGTCCTTCAGACCCGGGGCCGGAGCGCGGCCGGAATCTCAGCCCGCGGTCTCCGCGGCGGCCGCCGTTGCCCGCCGCCCCCCGTCCAGCGACACCAGCGTGATGGCGGTCAGCAACAGGACCGCGCCCAGCCACTGCCAGGCGCCGAGGACCGAGTCGTTGAGCCAGTAGTCGAGCACCACCGCGCTCAGCGGCAGGCAGAGCTCGCAGACCGCCGACACCACCGCCCGCACCCTGGTCAGCCCGTAGTAGTAGAGGAAGATCGCGCCGCTGCCGGTGGTCAGGCCGATCAGCAGGATCAGCCCCCACTCGCCCGGCGCCACGCCGGCCAGCGGCAAGCCGCGGCCGGCGGCCAACAGCAGGGCCAGCGCCATCAGCGAGGTCAGGCCGTAGCGCCCGAAGGTCGCCGGCCGGAAGTCGAGCGCCCCCAGCAGCCGCTTGCCCAGCACCGTCGCCGAGCCGAACGAGGCGGCCGCGAGCAGCGCCCAACCCGCCGCCGCCAGGCCGTGCTCGCCGGGCGCCGCCGCCGGCAGCCGCAGGCCGAAGGTCAGCAGATAGGCGCCGGCCAGCGCCAGGGCGGCGCGGCCGAGAAAACGGGGCGACACCCGCTCGCGCAGCAGCAGCGCCGCCAGGCCGATGGCGAAGACCGGCTGCAGCTTCTGCAGCAGCACCACCACGCTCAGCTGCTGGAAGTTGACCAGGAACAGCGCCTTGACGATCGAGAAGGTCCCGAGGATGCCGCCGGCCAGCGAGACCAGCAGCAGGAACCCCCAGTCGCGCGGCCCGAGCCGGCGCAGGACGCCATAGGAGCCGGCCAGAAACGGCTGCATCAGCAGGAACGGGACCGCGTGCAGCAGGAACACCACGAACAGCACGTCCAGCCGGCCGAGCCGCGGCGTCAGCACCACGCCGTCGAGGCCCCACAGGGACGCCGCCACGCAGATCGCCACAGCCCCCAGCACGCCTCGCCGCATCAGGCCGGGGATGGTAGCAGCCGCGGCAGCAGTCCGGGCGGTGGCGCGAAGAGCGCCCTGGAGCCTCACGCCGAGCGCCCGACAGCAGCCTGACCACCGGCCGGCACGCAACCCTGGACGGCGGAGACCGTTAACGCCGCGGCAGCCTGACCCTGATCGCCGCCGCGGTGCTCGGCGGCTACCTGGTCGAGCGACGGGGAGCGGCGTCGCGCGCGGCCGCGGCCGCTTCCTGACGGCGGCGCCCCCCGGGCGAGGAGCCGGATCGCCGCGGCTCACCTCGGCCAGAAGTCGAACTCGGGCTCGTAGAGCGACCCCTCCAGGTCCTCCACCCGGCCCACCATCCAGGCCTGGGCATCGGCGATCGCCCGGTTGTAGACCGTCGGGCAGATCTCCTTCAGGCAGAAGTCGAGCAGAAACCCCGCCTGGAGATCGCCGATCTCCTCCTCGAGCTCCTGCTCGAAGTAGCGCCGGATCGAGGCGACCAGGCGCTTGCGGTCATCAGCTTTGATCTCTATCGCCACGCTTACACCTCGACCGATCTCGTGCCACTCGATTCACCTCCGCCTTCAGCAGGAACGCCCGATTCTAGCCCCCGGCGCGATACTCTGGGACGACCAACAACCAAGAGGGGGACTACCGATGAGACGATCGATCTTGATCCTGGGGCTCTTGTTGCTCGCGACCGGACCGGGCGTTGCCAGCGCCGAGCTGACCGCCGCGGACGCCTTCGCCACCCTGAAGGGAATGGCCGGCACCTGGGCCGGGACGCCGGAGGGAAGCGGCGCCGAGGCCGAGGCCGAAGCCGAGGCGGCGGGCACGTCGACCTTCGAGATCGAGGTCTCGGCCGCCGGCACGGTGGTCATGGAGACCATGGCGCCCGGCACCGAGCACGAGATGATCAACATGTACCACCTCGACGGCGAGGAGCTGGTGGTGACCCACTACTGCGCCGGCGGCAACCAGCCGACGATGCGGCTCGACCGCGAGGCCAGCACCGCCGAGCGGCTGATCTTCGACTTCACCGGCGGCACCAACCTCGACCCCGAGACCGATCACTTCATCCACGACCTGGAGATCGGCATCCTCGGCGAGGGCAGGGTCGACAGCGTCTGGAACTCCTGGGGCGACGGTGCGCCGGCGGCGACGATGGTCTTCCACCTGACGCGGGCGGAGTAGGTCCGGCGCGCGGGCGGCACGAGGCGGAGGCGTACCCTCAGGACAGCTTGAAGAGCCGGCTGAGCAGCAGTTGCAGGGGAAACCTCTGCAGCCGCCCGCTGCCCGCCGACTGCTCGTCGTAGGTCTCGACTTCGTCCGGCTCGACACCCTCGCCCCAGATCAGCACCGGCAGCGGATCGGCGGCATGCTGGCCGCTTTCCGAGAGGGTGGCGTGATCGGAGGCGACGGCTACACGCAACGGGCCGGTGACCTCCGCCAGCAGGCCGGCCAGCTGCTGATCGACCGCCTCGAGAAACGCCACCTTGAGGTCGGGCCGCTGGTCGTGCGCCGCGATGTCGGCGCCCTTCAAATGCAGGACCACGAGGTCGCTGCGCCGCAGCTCTTCGCGGGCGACCTCGAATTTGCGCCGCAGATCGGTGTCCAGGTTGGCGGTCATCCCCGGGCCGGTGATCGTCCGGGCCCCGGCCCAGCGAGCCAGCCCGAGCACCGTGCGGTCGCCGCTGATGCAGCACAGCCGCAGCGGTACGCCGGCCTCCTCGAGAGGCAGCAGCCGGTGGATGTGGCCGGCGCCACGGGTGAGGACGGCATTGGCCGGCGGCAGGCCCTCGTCGACGCGTCGCCGGTTGACCGGATGGTCGGCCAGCACTTGCCGGGCCTGCTGCTCGAACAGCGCCAGCACGTTGGCGGTGTAGACGGCTGGCGGGTCGTCCGGGTCGTTGGGGCGCGGAACGAGGGGCATGCCGGGCATCACGCCGTCGCCCGGGTCGCTGCCGTGGATCGCCGAGGACAGGCCGGCGCCGCGCAGCACGATGCCCAGGCGATGCTCGGTGCCGGTCCGCACCAGCACCTCGACCTCGCGCGACAGGCCGCCCGGCAGGGGCAGGCGGTCGATCGCCACCGCCAGCTCGCCGGCCGCTTGGCGGATGCGGCCGGCGCGCCGGTCGATGACCCGCCCGTCGTCGCCGAGCGTGGCAAAGTTGCCGCGCAAGGCGATGTCGCCCGGACCCAGGGCCAGGCCGGCGCCCAGCGCTTCGGTCGGACCGCGCTTGAGAGCCAGCGGCGACTGCCCGAACAGCGCCAGGCTGCCGGCCGCGGTGTCCGCCACGACACCGGGCGCTATCGGATCGGCGAGGCCGCACTGACCCTCTCGCGCCAGCCGGTCGAGGGTCGGTGTTCGCGCCGCCTGTAGCGGGGTGCGTCCTCCCAGGGCCCGCACCGGGCGGTCCGCCAGGCCGTCGATGATCAGCAGCAGGGTCGGCGCCGAGAGCTGTACTTCCTGCTTGTCGGCCAGGCCCAGTAAGGGGTTCGTCCGCTCGAGCATGCCGGTCACCAGCCGCAGGGTGGACAGGACCGGCGGCTCGCCGGCCGGATTGTCCAGCAGCGGGATGTCACGCTTTTCCGCCTCTTGCACCACGTGGTCGTGGATCGCCCGAATCGACGGGAAGTTCTCCAGATAGCGCTCGGCCCGGCGACCGGTCGAGCGCGAACGCGCCAGAAACCGCGAGCGGTGACTCTCCGCGTTGAGCGCCGCGAGAATCAGCGGCACCTGATAGGCGGAGCCCTCGAGATCGGCAAACGGAACCAGCGCCGGATGCACGTGCACACCTTCGACGATGATGCTCAGATTCTCGGCGATCGCCCGCTCGACGAC
Organism: Thermoanaerobaculia bacterium; assembly: GCA_963781065.1. Lineage (GTDB taxonomy): Bacteria > Acidobacteriota > Thermoanaerobaculia > Multivoradales > JAHEKO01 > CALZJC01. The sequence continues at coordinate 16,323 of CAWAET010000009.1, forward strand.
TGCCCGGATGCCCACGGTCACCCGCACGGCCTGCTCCTCGAAGCTGGCGATCATCCGCCGCGCGGACTCGGGATCGGCCGGCGAGAAGCGGCCCATCTCGGCGGCGCCGGGCTCGGATACCGGCGCCACCTCGAAGCTCGAGCTGTGGATGGCCGGCAGGATCGATGGCGTGAAGACCATCCGCATCACCTGGCGGATGGTGTCGGTCGCGTTGATACGGTAGATCCGCAGCAGCGGCGCCAACTCGAGGGCCAGGGTCGACTTGCCGGTCCCGCTGGCGCCGCCGATGTAGAGCACCAGCGGCCGTGGCAACCTGCCGATTCGCCGCACCGTGCGGTAGCGCCGGGCCGCCTCGCTGCCCTCCTGGCGTTCCAGCAGATCGCCCACCCGCCGGGCGATCTCGCCCGCTTCCAGGCGCTTGACCCCCTCGGCGCGCAGCTCCGTCTCCAGCTCGGCCAACAGCCCGTAGGCGCGGTCGAGATCGATGCCGGCGGCGTAGACGCTACGCGCCAGCAGCCCACGCGAAAACGGCTGCTCGTGCCCCTCGTAGACGACCCGGATCTCCGAGATCGGCCGGCTGGGCCGCACCGCCATCTCCAGCGCGTCGCCGCCGAACATCTTCTCGAGCCGCTCGGCAACGAGGTCGCGGACCTCGCTGGTGGAGACCTCCTCTCGGTCCGACAGGTGATCGCGTACCGCCCGCGCCACGGCGTAGGAGTCGTCGAAACCGAGACCGCGCTGCACCAGGTCGTGGGTGATCATGCCGCGCAGAAAGCGCTGCTGGGTGCCGGCGGAACAGACCACCATGAGTTGCTTGCGGCGACCTTTTTCGTCGCCACTCGGGCGAGGATCCTGCTTCTTGGTCATGGCGACGGGAGGAGGCGTGGGCCGGCGCGGCGCCTGCGGTGGCCGGTGAGGGCGCTCGTCGGCTCTTGGCGCGAGCGACCTTAGCACGCGCCAAAGAGGCGCTCGTGTACACTGCCGCCCTTCGGCGGAAGTCCACCATGGGACGAAAATCAAAGAGCCAGACGGGACCGGTGATCGTACCGGTGGACTTCTCACCGCACTCCGCGGCGGCCCTGGTCTGGGCGGCACGGATCTGCGACTGCCTGCAGGTGCCCCTGACCGTGCTGCACGTCGCCCACGACCCGGAGTCGGCGCCCGGCTACTACCGGCGCTCGAAACGCAAGAAGCACCTGCGGCGCATCGAGGAGGCCGCCGCCGAGATGATGAAGGAGTTTCTCCACCAGGTGGCCAAGGACAACCCGGACCGCCAGGCGCTGCAGAGCCCCGAGTCGATGCTGGTCCTCGGCCTGCCGGTCACCCGCATCCTCGAGGTGGCCGCCAAGCTCGACGCGACCATGATCGTCATGGGCAGCCAGGGACGTACCGGCCTGCCGCACCTGCTGCTGGGATCGAAGGCCGAGCGGGTCGCGCAGCTATCGCCCGTGCCGGTGACGATCGTCAAGGACGGGACCAGGAAGAAGACCTAGGACCCGTGACCGTGCCCCTCGCCAACTCCGTGTTCCTGATCGCCGCCACCCCGGCCGCCGGCGGCGGCCTCGAGGTCTGGCCCCTGATCATGGGGCTCTTTGGCGGGCTGGCGCTCTTCCTGTACGGCATGGACAAGATGGCCGAGGCTCTCAAGGCGGTCGCCGGCGAGCGGATGAGGTCGATCCTCGAGAGGCTCACCAGCAACCGGATCATGGGTGCGGTGACCGGCGCCTTCGTCACCGCGGTGATCCAGTCCTCTTCGGTGACCACGGTGATGGTGGTCGGCTTCATCACCGCGGGGCTGATGTCGCTGTCGCAGTCGATCGGCATCATCATGGGCGCCAACATCGGCACCACGATCACCGCCCAGATCATCGCCTTCAAGGTGACCAAGTTCGCGTTGCTGCTGATCGCGGTCGGCTTCGGGCTGATCCTGCTCGGCAAGCGCGAGCAGCTGCGCCACCACGGCGCCGGCATCATGGGGCTCGGCCTGGTCTTCTTCGGCATGGCGGTCATGGGCGACGCCATGCAGCCGTTGCGCAGCTACGAGCCGTTTCTCGACTGGATGACCTCGATGGCCTCGCCGGCCGTCGGCATCCTGGCGGGGGCGCTGTTCACCGCGCTGGTCCAGTCGAGCTCGGCGACCACCGGTGTGGTGATCGTCATGGCCAGCCAGGGGTTCATCACCCTGCCGGCCGGCATCGCGCTGATCTTCGGCGCCAACATCGGCACCTGCGTCACCGCCCTGCTGGCGTCCATCGGCAAGCCGCGCGAAGCGCTTCGCGCCGCCCTGGTGCACGTACTGTTCAACGTTGTCGGGGTGCTCATCTGGCTGCCGTTCATCGGCTACCTGGCCCAAGTCGTCGGCTCGATATCACCGGCCGCCGCGGAGCTGTCGGGCGCCGCCCGCCTGGCCGCCGACACGCCGCGTCAGATCGCCAACGCCCATACGATCTTCAACGTCGCCAACACTGTCCTGCTGCTCGGTCTGTCGACCCAGTTCGCGCGGCTGGTACAGAAGCTGGTGCCGGATCGGCCCATGGACGAGGAGCAGTTGATCCGCGCCCGATATCTCGACTCTGAGCTGCTCAGCACGCCGTCGCTGGCGCTCGATCGCGTCCGCCTCGAAACGCTCCATCTGGGCGACCAGGTGCGCGAGATGATGAGCGCCATCCTGCCCGCGGTGCTCAGCGGCGGCAGGGAGCCGCTGAACGCCGTCCGCAAGATGGACGACCGGGTCGACGCCCTGCACGGGCAGATCCTGACCTACCTCGGCAGGATCAGCCAGGGCGCCCTCACCGAGCACCAGACCGAGGAGTTCCTCAAGCTGATGGAGGCGGTCAACGACCTCGAGAACATCGGCGACATCATCGAAACCAACCTGGTCGCCCTGGGCACCGAGCGGGTGGATCACCAGTTCACCGTCAGCGAGATAACCAAGGGGGTGATCGGCGAGTTCCACGCCGCGGTCAGCAAGGCTGTCGACGCGGCGATCCAGGCGGTTACCCAGAAGAGTCCCGAGGCGGCGCGCGTGGTCGTCGACATGAAGCAGGAGATCAACCGGCTGGCCGACTCGGCCGCGCTGCACCAGGCGGAGAGACTGGTCGCGCAGGAGCCCAACCGGCTGCCGGCCTACACGGTCGAGATGGATGTCCTGCAGAACCTCAAGCGGATCTACTACTTCGCCAAGCGCATGGCCCGAGCCGCGGTGCCGAGCGTCATGTTGGACGAGGCCAGCTGAAGAGCTGGCCCGCCCGGCCGGGGCGAGCCGCCACCGGTTCTGCTAACCTTATTGTTTGCACACCCTTACAGGGTGTGCGGTTCGCGGCAGAGGGGCCTACGAGATGGCGGAAGCGAAACCAGCTTCAGACCCGAAAACATCCGGCAAGACGGCGCAGCGCTCCCGGTCGGCAAATCTGGATCACCGGACCTACTACTTCAACCGCGAGCTGAGCTGGCTGCAGTTCAATGGGCGGGTGCTCGAGGAGGCACTCGACCCGGCGAATCCGCTGCTGGAGAGGGTCAAGTTCCTTTCCATCTTCTTCAGCAACCTGGACGAGTTCTTCATGATCCGGGTCTCCGGCCTGCGGCAGCAGCACACCGGCGGCACCCTGGCGGCGCCACCCGACGGCATGTCGCCGGCGCAGCAGCTGAGCGCGATCCACGATCGCCTTGCACCGCAGCTCGCTGAGGCGGGACGCTGCTGGGCCGAGGATCTGCAGCCGAAGCTGAGCTCGGCGGGGATCCAGGTGCTGCCCTACGACGAGCTGAAGAGCAAGCAACGCAAGCTGTTGCGCAAGATGTTCAAGCGCGAGATCTTCCCGGTGCTGACGCCGCTTGCCTCGGACCCCAGCCACCCCTTCCCGCACATCTCCAATCTCAGCGTCAACCTGGCGGTGATCGTCAACGACCCGAAGCAGGGTGAGCGGTTCGCCCGCGTCAAGGTGCCGCACATGTTCCCGCGCCTGATCCGGGTGCCCAGCGAGGAGAAGGCCGACCCGCAGGCCCAGCTAGGGCTCGATGACGCGCGCTTCTCCAACTTCGTCTGGCTGGAGGACGTGATCGCCGCCAACCTGGACACCCTCTTCCCCGGCCTGGAAGTCGAAGCCGCCTACCCCTTCCGGGTGACCCGTGACGCCGACTTCGAGATCGAGGAGGACGAGGCCGCGGATCTGCTGGGCGCCATGGAGGAAGTCGTCGGGCAGCGCTTCTTCGGCTCCGCGGTGCGGCTCGAGGTAGACAGCCGAACACCGCAGCGCTACCGGGAGATGCTGGTGGAGAAGCTCGGCCTCGCTCCATTCCAGGTCTACACCGTCGACGGGCCCATCGGGCAGTCCGACCTCATGGGCCTGATGTCCGTCGACCGCCCCGATCTCAAGGACGCGCCCTTCAAAGCGGTCGCGCCGCGGATTCTGGCCGGCGAGGAGAGCATCTTCTCGATCCTCAAACGGCGCAACATCTTGCTCTACCACCCCTACGACAGCTTTGCGCCGGTGGTGGATTTCGTCACCCAGGCGGCGCGCGATCCCGACGTGCTGGCCATCAAACAGACCCTCTATCGCGTCGGCCCGAACTCGCCGATCGTTCAGGCCCTGCAGGAGGCGCGCGAGAACGGCAAGCAGGTTTCGGTGCTGGTGGAGCTCAAGGCCCGCTTCGACGAGGAGAACAACATCGTCTGGGCGCGCGCCCTGGAACGGGCTGGCGTGCACGTGGTCTACGGCCTGCTGGGTCTCAAGACCCACGCCAAGCTCTGCCTGGTGGTGCGGCGCGAGCCCGACGGGCTGATGCGCTACCTGCACCTGGGAACGGGCAACTACAACCCGGTGACCGCCCGCATCTACTCGGACATCGGCTATCTGACCGCCGATCCCGCGCTGGCCGCCGACGCCTCGCAGCTGTTCAACGCGCTCACCGGCTACTCGGGCAAGGACAGCTTCGACAAGCTGCTGGTCGCGCCCAGCGCGATGCGCCGTCAGATGCTGGCGAGGATCCAGCGCGAGATCGCCTGCCACCGGAAGGACGGCAACGGCCACATCGCCTTCAAGATGAACTCGCTGGTCGACAAGGCCTGCATCAAGGCGCTCTACCGGGCGTCGATGGCCGGCGTCCGGGTCGATCTCCAGGTGCGCGGCATCTGTTGCCTGAAGCCCGGCGTCAAGCGGGTCAGCGAGAACATCACCGTGACCTCGGTGGTCGGCCGCTTCCTCGAGCACGCGCGGATCTACTACTTCCGCAACGGCGGCAAGGAGGAGATCCTCCTCGGCAGCGCCGACCTGATGCCGCGCAACCTGGACGGCCGGGTCGAGACGCTCTTCCCCATCGAGGACGGACGGTTTCTCAAGGCGATTCGAGACGACATTCTCTTCCGCCACCTGCGCGACAACGTCCAGTCACGGCGGCTGCTGTCAAAGGGCGACTACGAGCGCCTGGCGCCAGCCGGGGGCGAACCTGCCGTCGACTCCCAGGCGGAGATGCTCGCCGAGCCGGGCTCCTGGCACTACGACGAGTAGGGCCCGGACGCGGGCGGGCTACTTCTTGCCCTTCTTGCCGCGCTTCTTCTTCGACCCGCTGGCGGCCGCAGGCTTTGCTTTGTCGCCCGCGGCGGGCTCCAGCCCCGCGGCCAGCGCGGCGATCAGGGTCTCCTGGGTCTTGATCCTGGCCCACAGCTTGTCGTTGCCCTCGACCACGGTCCAGGGCGCCGTCAGCGTCGAGGTCTTGAGCAGCATGTCCTTGACGGCCGTTTCGTAGGCGTCCCACTTCTCCCGGTTGCGCCAGTCCTCGTCCGTCAGCTTCCACCGCTTGTGGGGAGTCTCGCGGCGCGCCTCGAAGCGGCGCAGCTGCTCCTCCTTGCTGATGTGGAACCAGAGCTTGACCAGGATCATGCCGTGGTCGGTCAGCTGGCGCTCGAACTCGTTGATCTCGCGGTAGGCGCGCTTCCACTCGTCCTCGGTGGCGAAGCCCTCGACTCGCTCGACCAGCACCCGGCCGTACCAGGAGCGGTCGAAGATCAGGATCTGCTTGTCGTCCGGAGCCTTGAGGCGCCGCCAGAAGCGCCACAGATAGTGGTGCGTCTTGTCCTCGCCGTCCGGAGCGGCGATCGGGAACACCTGGTAGCCGCGCGGATCGATCTTCTCGGTCACCCGCCGCACGGCGCCGCCCTTGCCGGCGGCATCCCAGCCCTCGGACACCACGATCAGCGAGCGCTTCTGCCGGTAGAGCTCGAAGGCCAGTTCGCGCACCCGGAGCTGACAGGCGAGGAGCCGCTGCTTGTACTCCTCGCGGTCCAGCGCGAGGGTGAGATCGACCGTGTTCAGCATCGCTCAGTCGTCTCCGTTGTCTGCGTCGTCGTCCTCGTCATCTTCCGACAGCTCCTGCGGAAACTCGTCCTCCGGCACCGCACAACCGTGGCTGGCGAGGCCCTCTTCCATGCGGCGAATGAGGGTCTCGAAGATCTTGACCCGCGCCCACCTGCGATCCGTCGCCTCGACCAGGGTCCACGGCCCCCATTCGCTCTCGGTGCGCTCGAGCATCTCCTCGGTGGCAACCAGGTAGTCGTCGTACTTCTCGTGATGGTCCCAATCCTCCGGCTCCACGTGCCAGGCCGTCGACGGGTCACTCTCGAGACGCTTGAACCGCTCCTTCTGCTGCTCTTTCGATATGTGCAGAAAGAACTTGACGACCAGATAGCGATCGTCAGCCAGGCCGCGCTCGAAGGAGACGATGTCGCCATACGACTTGCGCCAGGCGCGTTCCTCGACCAGCCCTTCGATCCGCGCCACCAGGACGCGGCCGTACCAGCTGCGATCGAAGATCGCGATCTGGCCCCAGTTGGGCAACTTGACCCAGAAGCGCCACATCCAGGGCAGGTAGAGCTCGGAGGTGCGCGGCTCGCGGATCGCATGCAGCGCGAACCCGCGCGGCTCCAGCCGCTGGGTCAGCTTGTTGATGGCCGTGCCCTTGCCGGCCGCGTCCCAACCCTCGAAGACGACGACGGTCGCCACCTTGCCCTCCCAGCAGGCCCGCTGCAAGCGGTGCAGGCGGTGCTGCATCCAGCGTAACCGCTGCTTGTAGAGCGACTTGGGGAGGCTCTTGGAGAGGTTCAGGGCTTCGAGCATGCGGGCGCTATCTCTTTCCCTTCTTTCCCTTCTTTCCCTTCTTTCCCTTCTTTTCCTTCTTGCCTTTCTTTTCCTTCTTGCCTTTCTTTTCCTTCTTGCCTTTCTTGGCCTTTTCCTTGCTCTTCTTGCCCTTGCCCTTCTTCTTTTCGCTCTTGCCCTTCTTCTTGCCCTTCTTGTCTCTTCCCGCATCGTCGCCCGCGGGACTGTCGGGCTCCGGCGGTCGCGCGGTGGCCGGCGCCGCGGGCGGTGCCTTCGTCCCGCTGGCCGGCTGGGCGGGCGCCGCCGCGGGCGCCTTCTTCACGGGGGCCTTCTTTGTTGGCGCCGTCTTCAATGGCGCTGCCGCCGGCTGGGTCATGGCACGAGCGGCCTTCTGCACCGCCGCGGCCCTGGCGGGGCCGAATCCGGGCACCGCCGCGATCGTCTTGGCGGACATGCCCGCCAGACTCTGGACGGTGCGTATCCCCGCCTTCTGTAACGCCGCGGCGGTGGCCGCGCCAATCCCCGGTACGTCGACTAGTGTGATTCTCGCCATACTCTCGCCCTCCCCTCGTTTTCACCTCAGTCTAACCCAAGCCTGGAAAGCCGCTCCGGGCCAATCCGGGGCTGGGGCTCGTCGCGTCTGGAACACGAAACCCGGCTAGCCGTACCGGCCTTCGATGTAGTCCGCCGTCTCCTTGTGCTTGGGCGTGACGAACATCTCGCCGGTGGGCGTGTGCTCGATCACCTTGCCGAGGAGCATGAAGATGCACTCTTCGCTCGCCCGGCGGGCCTGGGCCATGTTGTGGGTGACGATCAGGATGGTGTAGTCGCCGCGCAGCTCCCAGATCAGCTCCTCCACCGCCTCGGTCGCCTTGGGATCGAGCGCCGAGCAGGGCTCGTCCATCAGCAGCACCGCCGGCTTGACCGGCAGCAGGCGCGCGATGCAGAGCTTCTGCTGCTCTTCGAGCGACAAGCCGATGGCCTGGCGATCGAGCCGGTCCTTGACCGTGTCCCACAGCAGAACCTGGCGCAGCGCCGATTCGACGATCTCCTCCTCTTCGGACCGGGGGATCTTGCGGCGCCCCGAATGGACCCGGTAGCCGAAGAGCACGTTGTCGCGGATCGACAACGGTAGCGGGTTGGGTCGCTGGAACACCATGCCGACGCGCTTGCGCACCTGCACAAGCTCGACGCCCTCGGCGTAGATGTCGAAGCCCAGCACCTCGATCGAGCCGGTGGTTCGCACGTAGCCCAGGCGCTCGTTGATCCGGTTGATGCTGCGCAGGAAGGTGCTCTTGCCGCAGCCGGAGGGACCGATCATCGAGGTGATGATGCCCTGCCGGATCTCGAGATCGACGTCGAACAGCGCCTGGAAGGTGCCGTACCAGAGACTCAATGCCCGGGTCTCGATGGCGTGGGCGCCGCCGCTTGCGGGCGTGGCGTCAGCCAAACCGGCCCTCCACATAGTCGGCCGTGCGCTGGTCCGCGACCTCGCGCGTGAACATCTTCTCGGTCTCGGCGATCTCGACGCACTCGCCGGTGAGGAAGAAGGCCGTGCGGTCGGCCAGCCGCCGCGCCTGCTGCACCAGGTTGGTGACCAGGATGATGGCGATCTCCTCGCGCAGCTCCTTGAGCACGTCTTCGATGCGCATGGTCGTCACCGGATCGACGGCGATGGAGAACTCGTCCAGCAGCAGCAGCTCGGGCTCCTGCGAGAGCGCCCGAGCGATGGTCAGCCGCTGCTGCTGGCCGCCCGAGAGCAGGCTGCCGAGCGAGTCGAGGCGATCCTTGACCTCGTCCCACAGCGCCGCCCGAGTCAGGCAGCGCTCGACGATCACGTCCAGGTCGGCCTTGCCGCGGACGCCGCGCAGGCGCGGCGACAGGGCGACGTTGTCGTAGACGCTCAGCGGCAGCCCCACCGGCAACGGAAAGACGACGCCGATCTTGCTGCGCAGGGCGTAGACGTTGCGCCAGCGGCTGACATCGCGGCCGGCGAATTCGATGGCGCCTTCCACCTCCATGCCCGGGGTGAACATGTCCATCCGGTTGAGCGCCCGCAAGAAGGAGGTCTTGCCGCTGCCCGCCGGGCCGATGATGCCGAAGATCTCGTTCTCGCGGACGTCCAAGCTGACCCCCGAAAGGGCCGGCTTGCCGCCATAGCGGATCGTCAGGTCGCGCACCCGGAGCTTCGCCGGCGGCATCGCCGGGTCGACGGCGGAGCCCGCCCCGGTCCCGGCTACCACTTCTTCTTCCCCCGCAGGTACGTGCGAAAGCCGATCGAGATCGCGTTCATCAGCAGAACGAGCGAGATCAGCACCAGGGCGACGCCAAACGGCAACGCCTCGGGCACGTTTGGCACCTGGGTCGAGATGACAAACAGGTGCAGCGACAGGGCCATCGTCTGGTCGTAGACGCTCTGCGGCAGAAACGGCAGGAAGAAGGCGGCGCCGGTGAACATGATCGGCGCGGTTTCGCCGGCGGTGCGCGAGACCTCGAGGATGACGCCGGTGAGGATGCCGCTGATGGAGTTGGGCAGAACGACGCGCCGGATCGTCTGCCAGCGGGTGGCGCCCATGTTCCAGCAGGCCTCGCGAAACGCCTGCGGCACCGCCTGCAGCGACTCGCGGGTGGCGACGATGACCACCGGCAGGGTCATGACGGCCAGCGTCAGGCTGGCCGCCAGGATGCTGGTGCCGAACTTGAAAAACAGGACGAAGGCGCCCACCCCGAACAGGGCGTGGACGATCGACGGCACTCCCGCCAGGTTGATGATCGCCAGGTTGATGGCCCGGGTCAGCCAGTTGTCGGCCGCGTACTCGCTCAGATAGAGCGCCGCCGCGACACCGATCGGCACCGACGCCAGCAAGGCCACCGCCACCAGCCAGATCGTGCCGACCAGGGCCGGCAGGATGCCGCCCGCGGTCATGCCATCGGTGGGCTCGGTAAACAGGAAATCGATCGACAGGATCGGCCCGCCCTTGTAGACCAGCACAGTGAGGATGACCACCACCGGAACGATGAGCAGGATCGTCATCACCAGGAAGAGCAGCTTCCACAGCCTTTCCACCTGGCGGTTCTTGTCGTTGAGCGGCGAAGCCTCGAACATGGCCCTACTTCTTGCGGATGCCGCGCACCACCAGGTCCGCGGTCAGGTTGATGACGAAGGTGATGGCGAACAGGAAGATCCCTAGCGTGAAGAGTGCCCGGTAGTGCTCCGAGCCCACCGCCGTCTCGCCCAGCTCGGCCGCGATCGTGGCGGTCAGTGCCCGCACCGAGTCGAAGACGCTGGTGGGCAGGTTGATCGAGTGGCCGCTGGCCATGAGCACCGCCATGGTTTCGCCAAAGCCGCGGCCGACGCCCAGCAGCACCGCCGCCACCAGCCCGTTCTTGGCCGCCGGGATCACCACCCGGAAGATCACCTGCCAGCGCGTCGCGCCCAGCGCCTCGGCCGCCTCGCGGTAGGTGTCGGGCACCGCCTTCAGGGCGTCCTCGGCGATGGTGGTCATGATCGGTGCCGCCATCAGCCCGAGGATGAACCCCGAGTTGAGCACGTTGAGACCGACCGGTACGTTGAAGGTCTTGATGATCAGCGGGTTCATGATGCTCAGGCCGATAAATCCCCAAACCACCGAGGGGATGGCGGCCAGCATCTCGACCAGCACCTTGAGCGCCTCGCGCAGCTTGCCGGTGGCGAACTCGCCGATGAAGATGGCGGCGCCGAGCGAGAACGGCACCGCGACGACCATCGCCAGGCCGGTGACGCTGGCGGTGCCGGCGATCAGCGCCAGGGCGCCATAGGTCGGGTTGTGGCTCGAGGTCGGCGCCCAGCGTGGCGAGCCGAAGAACTCGACAAAGCTGAAGCGATCGCCGAGAAAGCCCAGCCCTTCCTTGGTGATGAAGACGAAGATGCCGACGACGAACAGGATGCCGGACAGGCCGCCGATGAAGACCAGGACCTGGACCGCCTTGTCGATGTACCAGTCCAGGTTGCGCCGGTCGAGCGCCTCGCCGGCTTTGGCCGAGCCCTGAGCCACTTAGCCGGCCCCCTCGCCGCGCAGCGTTTCGACCAGGTCGCGAATGCGGGTCGAGAGCTCCTTGTGCGCCTGCTCGATCAGGGCCTCGGCGCGCTCCTGATCCAGCCCGGCCGGCGAGGGGCCGATGTCCCAGTCGAGCAGCACGGTGTGGAACGGGATCCCGGGGAGCGGCGCCTCCTGGCCGTGCTCGAGATTGACGATTACGTGATAGTCGCCAAGCTCCTCGACCGGCAGGTCCAGGAGCCTCGGCTCGAGCTCCTCGACATCGAAACCGTTGCTGTCCAGGAACCGGGAACAGCCCGAGTGAAGGGACTCCGCCGGCCGCCAGCCGGCACTGGAGTAACGGCCGCTTTCAGGCAGGACCTTGCGGGCGTACGCTTCGGCCATCTGGGAGTAGGCGTCGTTCCGCTCGTCGACGAAGAGGATCTTGTAGACCTTGGGCTCCTTGGTCTCGCCGGTGGCGGCGAAGACCGTCTCCTCGCAGATGTTCTTCGCCTGGTCGCTCACCCGGCCCAGCCGGTTGATGACCACCAGCGCGGCGAAGATGTCTTTGAGCGGCCGGTTGCCCGCCTCGCCCTCGGCCAGCAGGTCGGCAAAGACCTTCTGGAAGGTACTGTCGATCTGCTTGCCCATCGCCTTGGTGGCGCGGGCCATTTCGGCGTTGCCCTCGTAGAACGACCGCAGCGCCTGCTTGAGGATCAGCTTCGCCTGATCGGCGATCAGATCGATGTCGCGCAGCACGGTGGCCGGAGGCGGCGCCGAGATCTGCTGCACCTCCCGCGCCATCGCCACGGCGTAGTCGCCGACCCGTTCCATCTCGACGTTGAGCCGTAGCACCGACGACACGAACCGGAGGTGGCCGGCGCTCGGCAGGTGCCGCGCCACAAAGCCATGGCAGAGGGCATCGATCGCGCGGACCTCCCGGTTGATCGGCATGTCGCCGAGGATGACCTCAGCCGCCAGCCCCCGGTTGTGGGTGAGCACCGCGTGCACCGCCCGTTCCAGGGCCTTCTCGATCTGTTTGCCGACCGCTCGCACGCGCTCTCGAATCGCGTTCAGGTCCCCCTCGAGGCGCTCTTCGTAGTGGCTCATGTGTGACTCCTCACTTGTCACCGCGGTCCGCCGGCTCTGGTCGTTCGGCCCACCGAGCCGGCCGCGGAGGTACCGCCGACGACACCCGGTGAATCAACCGCAGGCCACGACCCGCACGGGAGCATAGCCCTTGTCGGCGATGATGCACTGACCGGTGTCGCTCAGGATCCAGTCCAGGTACTCCTTGACCGCGCCCTCGGGTTGACCGGCGGTGTACATGAACAGCGGCCGGGCGATCGGATAGGTCCCGTCGATGGCGGTATCCGATGACGGCGCGACACAGGTCTCACCCTCGGCCTTGGCGACGCACGGCATCTTGACGTGCTCGTTGGCGTAGGCCAGCCCGCTGTAGCCGATGGCGCAGGGCGTGTTCTCCACCAGGTCGACGACGTCCTTCGAGCCGTGCATGTCGCGCGAGCCCATCCGGTAGTCGCGCTCCTTGCCCAGCACCGCCTCCTGGAAGTAGACGTAGGTGCCGGAGTTGTTCTGCCGGCTGACCCGGACGATCTCGTTGCTGTCGCAGCCGGGGACGGCGAGGCCGAGCTGGTCCCAGGTCTCGGTGGTGCCGCCCTCGCCGTAGATGCTCGGCCAGCTGCTCGAGGGTGAACGCGCTCGACCGGGTTGTCCGGGTGGACGAAGACCGCCAGGGCATCGAAGCCGACGACGTGCTCGACCGGCTCGATGCCGTTGTCACGCGCCGCCTGGAGCTCCCTCTCCTTCATCTTGCGGCTGGCGTTGGCGATGTCGACGGTGCCGTTGATCATCGCCGAGATGCCGGTGCCGGAGCCGCCGCCGGTGACCGCAACCGCGACATTGGGATTGACCTGCTTGTACTCCTCGGCCCAGGCCTGGGCCACGTTGACCAGCGTGTCCGAGCCCTTGTTCTGGATCACGGCCCGGCCGCTGCCGTCTTCGCCAGAGGGCCGACCGCAGGCAATCACCAGCAGTGGGATCATCATCAGACAGAGTTTGCGCATCGGTTTCTGCTCCTTCTCCGTTCGGGTTCTCTCGCTCCATGCTGCCGCGGCAACGATCTATCTGAGACTCCAGCCTGCGCCGCACGCTCGAAGGCGCCACTGTAGCAAGCCTGAGATAGTAGTCCACACACTGCGGACCTGGGTCTAGCCCACCCCTCGAGACGGGTGGAGGCGGGGAGTGAGCGGGGGCCACCATCTGGAGGCGTCGGCGAGAGCTCGCCTGCCGGAGAGATCAAGGCGCGAGCTGGTCCCGCACCTCCCGCCAGAGCGCCCAGTAGGCTTCCGCGGCCGGGCTGGAGGGGGCCCACGAGCCCACCGGAGCCCGCCGCAGCCCCATCTGCTCGACCAGGGTCGCGTTGGGGATCGACGACGCCAGCATGCCCCGGCGCAGGGCGGCGTCGCCGTCACAGATCTGGCGATGAAGGCCCTTGCGCCGATCCACCATCGAAAAGAACGGCATCAGCTGGGCTCGCCGCCGGCCCTTCGCCTCGAGATGGCGGGCCAGCCGGTCCAACGTCCGGAGCGAAAGCGTCGTGGGTATGGTCGGGACCAGCAGGGCGTCCGAAGCCACGAAGATCGCCTCGGAGACCAGGGTGATGCTGGGAGCGCAGTCCAGAAAGACGACGTCATACTGCTCGCTCAGGGGCTCCAGCAGCCGGGCGAGCTGCCGCACCGGGCGCCGGGCGCGTTCCAGGTCCTGGTCCATCTTGCGGTAGGTGAAGTCCGCCGGCAGCAGATCCAGGCCGTCGAAATCCGTGCCGTGGATCTCGTCGACCAGCTGCCGCTTGCCCGCGATCAGCTTGCGCCCGCCGCCCTTGACCTTGGCGCGGATGCGGAAGTAGAAGCTGGCGGCGCCCTGCGGATCCAGGTCCCAGACCAGGGTCCGGTAGCCGTCTCGGGAGGCGCAGTAGCTCAGGTTGACAGCGGCGGCCGTCTTGCCGACGCCGCCCTTGATGTTGTAGAGGGCGAGGATCCTCACCGCAGCGCGCCCTCGAGCATCCGCACCAGCCGCTTGCGGACCTTGGGGCGGTCGAAGCCGCCGAACTGGTCGCGGAAACGCAGCCGTTCCTCGCCCTGGCGCCGCGCCAGGCCGGTGATCAGCTGCCCCAGGGCCAGTAGGGTGGCGACGTCTTCACCAGCGGCGGCCAACTCGTCGGCAAAGCCGCGCATGGCACCCTGCTGCACCGACAGGTCGTTGAAGTCACCCAGGTTGTCCTGCAGCGCCTTGAGCGCACCGACCACCGCGCCGATCTCCCGCTCCGGGTAGAGAGAGCGGAAGAACTCGAGCAGGTAGCGCAGCTTCTTGCAGTCGATCCGCAGGCGGTGGAGCTTGTCGTCGGGCGAATCCGGGCCGATGCGGCGGCCCTTCTTGATCACCCGCGCGTGCGCCTTGAGGATCCGGCGGTGGGCCACCTCGGCGACGGCCACCTTGCCCTCGGGCGGCGTGTCCGGGGTCTCCTCGTCGGCCAGGAAGCTGGCCCAGGAGGACAGCAGCCGCCGGTACCTTTCGCTGTCGAGCTCCTTGACGACCCGCCGGTGCTCGGCCCTCTGGCGGCGCCGCAGCAGCCGTTCGAGCGGTTTCAGGTTTCCCGCCGCCTCAGCCGGCAGGCTGGCCCGATAGTCGTCCAGCTTGAGCAGGTAGACGTCCAGGTCGCGCAGGACGTTGGTGAGGCCGCCGAGCCAGCGGAGCTCGTCGCCGAAGCGGCGAGACGGCGCCGTGGGGAAGACCTTCTTGACCTGTCCGAGCGCCGCGCGAGTGCGGCGCACCGCCACCCGATAGTCGTGCAGGAACTCGGAGTCCAGATCCTGGCGCAGCCCGGGCTCGTTGGCCCGGATCACCTCGAGCAGCTGGCGGTGGATCCGGCGCATCGCCAGGTGGGCCGGCATCCTCGGCTCCAGCGGCACCTGGACCTTGGATCGGTAGTCCCCCGGCACCAGGCCGCAGGCCCGGTAGGCGCGCTCGAGCACCGCCCCGTCATCGCGCGCCAGCCCCCGCCCCTCGAGGAAGGCCAGAAGCCCGTCGAAGGCACGGTCGAAGCCCCGCACGCGCTTCACCACGAGCCGCGCCGGCAGACGGATCAGCGACTTGCGCTCGATCGGCCGGACGGAGTTGCTCTCGTACAGCAGCTTGGCCACGGTCTTGTCGCGGCGGTCGAGCAGCCGCAGCTCCCGGCGGGTGTGCTGGACCTGCATGAGCGGGAGCAGGCGCCGCATCTTGAGGATCGGCGCGAGCTCGTCACGCAGCGGCCCGGGCGGCAGCTGCCAGGCAAATCCCGGCTCGGCTGTGGCCTGCTGGATGCGCGGCGGCTCGGCCCCGGGGCGGCGACACTCGAGCGTCCAGCCTTTCGACTCGCGGGTGGCGGCCAGCGAGTAGCCCGCTCGCCAGAGCCGCCAGTCGAACGTGTCGTAGTGGGTGCGCTGGCTGCGGCCGCGCTCGCCGGGGGCGGTGCGAAACTGCTTGCGCGCCGCGGCGAGAATGCCCCGGCCCTGCTGCTGTTTGGTCAGCTCGAAGGCGATCGACATGATCGGGGGAGGCTGCGGCGCTGGCCAGCCTGGAAACTGATTCTAGCCGACGCTGCTAGTGTCCCGTTTGACGTCAAACGGGACACTAGAGCCGTTCCGCCGCCACGTTGGCCAGATCCGAGCGCTCGCCGCGGCGCAGGTGGACGTGGGCGTAGAGCGGATGGCCCTTCATCCGGTCGATCAGGTAGGAGAGGCCGTTCGAGTGCTCCCGGGCTTGCGCGCCTTGCGCCGCCGGGCCGCCGGGCCGCCAGCGGCCTTCTCAACCGCACCGGCAGACGCTATAAAAGTCATCGTGCAACGGATCGGCATCGTCGACCTGGGATCGAACACGGCCCGCATGGTGGTCTTCGGCTTCGAGCCCGGCGCCTGGTTCCGGCTGACCGACCAGATCCGCGAGCCGATCCGCCTGGGCGAGGGTCTCGGCCGCGACGGCCGCCTGCACCCGGAGGCGATCGAGCGGGCGCGGGCCACGCTGACGCTGTGCACCGAGTACGCCCGCAGCATCGATCTGCCCCGTCTCGAGATCTTCGGCACCAGCGCCCTGCGCGACGCGCTCAACCGCGATCGCTTCTTCGAGTCGATCGCGCCGCTGGGACTCGAGATCCAGGTGTTGAGCGGCGACGAAGAGGCGCGGCTGGGAGTGCTGGCGGTGGCCAACGGCTTCGAGCTGGAGGACGCCTGGGTGGTGGACCTCGGCGGCGGCAGCGCCCAGGTCTCGCGGATGAAGGCGCGGCGCTTCCACGAGGGACAGGCCTATCCACTGGGCGCCGTGCGGCTGACCGAGCGCCATCTCGCCGGCGACCCGCCGCCGCGCCGCGAAGTGCGAGCGTTGGAGGAGGAGCTGGCGGAGCGGCTGGGCCCCGTGGCACGCGCGATGCGCGCGCGGCGGATGCCCCTGATCGCCCTCGGCGGCACGATCCGCAACCTGGCGCGGGTGATCCAGCGGGAGTCCGACTATCCGGTGGACCGGCTGCACGAGTACCGCGTCTCGCGCGACGCCCTCGAAGAGCTGACCGAGCGCCTGCTGTCGCTCAAGGCCAGGAAGCGGGCGCGGATCTCGGGCATCAAGGAGGACCGCGCCGACATCATCGTCGCCGGCGCCCTGGTCTACCGCTGGCTGCTGCGCGAGGGCGACCTGGACGAGATCCGGATCTCGGGCTATGGCGTGCGTGAGGGCGGGCTGTTTCGTCACTTCCTGCCGGCGCCGCACCTGATCTCGGATCTCAGGACGTTCGGCGTCCAGAACCTGATCAGCCACTACGCCCAGTCCAGGAGCCACATCGAAGTCGTGCGGCGGCTGGCCGGGCGGCTGTTCGAGCTGCTCGCGCCGCTGCACGGGCTTGGCCCGCGCGATCGCGACTTGCTGGACGCCGCCGCCCAGCTGCAGGACATCGGCCTGGCGGTCAACTACTACCGCCACGACCTGCACGGCGCCTATCTGGTGTCCTCGGCCCCACTGACCGGCTTCAGCCACCGCGAGCAGGCCCTGCTGGCGCTGGTGGTGCGCTACCACCTGAAGGGCACGCCGGGGCTGGGCCGCTTCAAGACGCTGTGCGAATCCGGTGACAGGCAGCGCCTGACCGCGCTGGTGGCCTGCCTGCGGATCGCCGAGCACCTGGACCGCAGCCGCTCCGGCCGGGTCACCGACCTGACCGTCGACATCGGCGAGAAGCGGGTACGGCTCCAAGTGCTCGCCGACGAGGATCCCGGCGTCGAGTTGTGGAAGCTCGATCAGCACCGATCGCTGTTCGAGAGTGCCTTCGGCCGTCGGCTCGAGATCGCCGCCGTGCAGGTGGGGCCCGCCACCGTCACCGATTGAGAGGCGGGAGCGCGTCGAGAAAGCCCAGTACGCGGGCCTCGAGCTCGTCGCGAACGCGGCGAAACTCGGCCAGGGTCCGCTCTTCATCACCCTCGAACGCCGCCGGGTCGTCGGTCGGCCACATCAGCCGTTCCATCGCCCCCGGCCAGACCGACGGGCAGCTCCTGGCCGCGCCGTCGCAGACGATGATCACGGTGTGGACCGGGATCCGGCCCAGAAACTCACGGTAGTCCTTGGGGTACTGCCCCGACAGGTCGAGGCCCGTCTCGCCCATCACGGTGAAGACCAGGGGATGGATCTCGCCGGCCGGCTCGGTGCCGGCGCTGTAGACCTCGAAACGGTCGCCGGCGTGGTGCCGGAGCAACGCCTCGGCGATCTGGCTGCGGCAGGAGTTGCCGGTGCACAGCACCAGGATGCCCGCGCCTTCTACCACGGGCTGCTAGCCGTCCCGCCTGGCGAGCCGATCGAAGACCGGCGTCAGGAAGCTCTTGTGCCGATCGATCTCCGCCCGGGTCAGGCCGTCGAGCTCCCAGGGCAGGACCAGCCAGTCCTCGGTCTCGTGCAGGTGGTAATCGGGCACCCGTTCGGTGCGGTTGTGGCCCGGCTTGTACCAGGGCACCGCCACCCGCACCTCGCGCGGCATGTTGCGCTTGGTCCGCTGAGCCAGCCGGTCGATCAAGGCCTGGACATTGAGCCCCGAGCTGTAGACGTCGTCGACGATCAGCAGGCCGTCGTCGGCGTTGAGGTTCTCGAGCAGGTATCGGGTGCCGTGGATGCGGATCGCGGCGGCGTTCTCCAGCATCTGCTTGTAGCTGGTCATGCCGCGGTAGGAGGTGCGGATCGAGATGTGATCGGTCTCGACCCCGAGGTACTGCAGGCACTCCTGGACGGCAATGCCCACCGAGCTGCCGCCACGCCAGATGGCGACGATGAAGGTGGGCCGGAAGCCGCTCTGGTAGATCTTCACCCCCAGCCGGTAGGCGTCGAGCTGCAGGTCCTCCTCCTGGATGAAGCGCTTCTCCATCTCAGGCTTCCGGGCTGCGGCCGCGAACCGCCGGCTCGATGACGGCCCAGATCTCCGGCCGGTTCGCCCGGATCTCCTCGACCGTCAGGCCTTCGAGCGAGTAGGGAAACTTGATCCAGCGCTCGGTCTCGTGCAGGTAGTAGTCGGGCGGCGAGCCGATCCGATTGCGGGTCGGCTTGTAGTAGGGCACGGCGACGCGGATCTCGGCCGGCGTGTTGCGGCGCAGCGTCGCGCGCAGGTGGTCGACCAGGGCGCGCACGGTGTAGCCGGTGTCGAAGACGTCGTCGACGATCAGCAGCCGGTCGTGGTGCTGCAGGTTCTTGATCAGGTAGCTGGTGCCGTGGATGCGCACGGTCGGCGCCCGACCGTCGATGCCGCTGTACGAAGAGGTGCGGATGGCGATGTGGTCGCTCTGCACCCCGTGGTACTGGAGCAGCTCCTGCACGGCCATGCCGATCGGCACGCCGCCACGCCAGATGGCAACGATGAAGCTCGGGCGGAAGCCGCTCTCCAGCACCCTGGCGCCGAGCTCGAAGGCGTCCTCGAGCAGCCCCTGGGCGCTCAAGTAGAGCTTCTCGCTCATCGCTCGCCCCGCCGGCCCGGCGATTCAAACCGCCTCATGAGCGGCACCTTATCGCCTCCCGGGCGGCGCGCCCAGCCTCGGCCCGGTGCATCCGATCCCCGGCCGCGGGCGATCCGAGTGTCAGACGCCTGATCTCTGAAGGAGAACCCCGCCATGAAGAGCCCCTGCATTCCCGCCAAGCCGATCGCCCTCATGCTGCTCGCCGCCACCGCCGCCGCGAGCGCCGCGGCCGCGTCGCACCACACGCGCCACGATCGCCGCCCGGATCTGGTCGACAGCGCCACCGCCGCGGGCAACTTCTCGACCCTGCTGGCGGCGCTCGGCGCCGCCGGGCTGGTGGAGACACTCAAGGGCGACGGCCCGTTCACCGTCTTCGCGCCCACCGACGAGGCCTTCGCCGCCCTCCCCGCGGGCACCCTGGAGTCACTGCTCGAGCCCGCCAACCGCGACGCGCTGCGCGCGGTCCTCACGTACCACGTGATCTCCGGCGAGGTACCGGTGGCGCGGGTCGGCTCGCTGCGCTCGGCCAAGACCGTCAACGGCCAGCGGCTCGACCTGGCCGTCGAGGCGGGCCGGATTCGGGTCGATCAGGCCACCGTCCTGACCGCCGACCTGCGCGCCGCGAACGGCATCATCCACGTCATCGACCGGGTGCTGTCGCCCGAGGAGAAGAGCATCGTCTCTCTGGCGCAGGACGCCGGCACCTTCGAGACCCTGCTCGCCGCCGCCAAGGCTGCCGGTCTCGCCGGCACGCTGTCCGGGGACGGCCCCTTCACCGTCTTCGCGCCCACCGACGAGGCCTTTGCCGCCCTGCCCGAGGGCACCGTCGACAACTTGCTGGCCGAGGACGGCCTGGGCACCCTCAAGAGGATCCTGACCTACCACGTGCTCGCGGGCCGGGTGTACGCCGAGGATGCGCTGGCCGCGGGCCGCGCTGACACGCTGGCCGGCGACGCGGTGACCGTGGGCGTCACCGACGGCCGCTTCCGGGTCAACGACTCGAGCATCGTCACCGCCGATCTCGAGGCCGCCAACGGGGTCGTCCACGCCATCGACCGGGTCCTGCTGCCGCCCGAGCGGCCCACGGCCGCTGCCGCCGCCGATTCGCGGATGACGACCGGTACCGCCGACGAAGTCATCCGCCTGGCGATCCGGCGCGGCGTGCCGCTGTTCAACGCCGGCGACGCCGGCGCCTGCGCCGCGATCTACGAAGTCGCCGCCACCTCCCTTGTCGGGGGCGGCTACGACCTGCCGACCCCAGCGCAGAGCGCCCTCGAGGCCGGGCTGCGCAAGGCCGGTCGGGAAACCGACGACCGTACCCGCGCCTGGACCCTGCGTTATGCCCTCGACGCCGCGGCGCTGGCGCTGCACGCCGAGATGTAGGGCCGGCCTGGCCGTCACGCTGCCGCGGGCCTGACGGCCAGGCGAGCGTAACGGTTCGCCGCTTGCCGAGACTGTGCTCCCGAAGCATCGAGATCCTACGCCTTCGTAATACGTTGTAGTACGATGTCTTCGTGGGTACGACATTGACCGTCAGAACCAACGACACCCTTCGCGAGGCGCTACGCCGCCGAGCGCACGCTCGCGGCAAGACCATCTCGGATGTCGTCCGTGAGATCCTCGAGGAGGCTCTAGTCGAGCGCCCGCTCAGCCTCCGCGCCGGCCATCTCAGGGGGAGACTGAAGAAGCCGGCGACCGACGAAGACCGCTGGCGCAAGCAGCTACGCGAGCGGAACTGGCGACCTTGAACTCCTGGCTCCTGGACACCGGACCGATCGTCGCCTACCTGGACGCGAGCGATCCGGCCCACGGCTCTGTCGTGCCTCGCCTCGAGCGGTTCAGCGGGGAGCTCTTCTCCACCAGCGCGGTTGTCACCGAGGCAATGCACTTCGCGGCCCCAAGCCCCGGCGGCCCCCGCCTTCTGGCCGACTTTGTCGCCGCGACGGGGCTGACCGTCTTCGACTTCTGCCAACCGGCCGCCGTTTCCACCGCGGCAGACCTGATGGCGCAGTACTCCAACCTGCCGATGGATTTTGCCGACGCGACCCTGGTCCTTCTAGCCGAGCAGCTGAGCGTCTTCGAGGTCTTGACCCTCGACCGACGCGGCTTCACGGTCTACCGTACCCGTAACGGCAAGGCCCTGAATCTGGTTCTCGACGGGTAGCTTCGGCCCTGCCTGAAGGCCGACTCGACACCAAACAACCCGGCGATCAGAGGGCCAGCTGAATCCTCAGGGCCCGATCCAGCTGCCGCTCCTCGTCGCCGCTGATCCGGCCGAGGCGGTCGCCGATGCGCTGCCGGGACACCGTGCGGACCTGGTTGGTGACCAGCCGTGACGGCCGTTCCAAGCCGCTTGCCGCGGAATCGACCCGACTCTCGTAGGGCCTGAGCTCGCGGTCAGGCAGCCGGGTCAGCGGTACCACCTGGAGCACGGCATCGAACCGGCATGCGGCGTCGTTGGAGACGATCACCGCCGGCCGCGTCTTGCGGATCTCGCGACCCTCCGCCGGATCGAGCCGGACGGTGACGACGCTGCCGCGCTCGAGGCGATCGCTCACTCGCCGATCTCGGCATCCGCCGCCTGCCACTCCCGGTTCAGCTCCTCGGCTTCCGCCGCGTCCTCGCGGTAGGCCTCCTCGAGAACCGCTGCCAGCTCCAGAGTGCGGTAGGCCTCGACGGCCTCGGCGATGGTGGAGCTGACGCTGGGCTTGCTGCGCAGGTACTCCGCCAACTCTCCCGAGATGGATATGGTCAATTTTGCCTTACTCAATGGAAGGCCAACATACCATACTTCGAAGGTGGCGATGCGTCGGCCGGCCTGGATGCGGCAGCGCCAACGGACGGATCGTCAGCAGCCGGTGGTGACCGGCACGGGCGCCCGGGTTTGCCGGTGCTTGCCGGCGGCAGACTGCTCGGCCCGCTGGATGAGGATCGTCTGCGCCGCGCGTGGCTCGTCCCCCGCCGCCGGGGTGCGGCGCGCGTAGACGCCGTCCGGGCCGCAGTCCCAGGCCGAGCAGTTGTCGTGCTGATAGACCTCGAGGATCTCCTCGAGCTGCCGCTTCACCTCGTCGTCGAGGACCGGCGTGATCGTCTCGACCCGGTTCGACAGGTTGCGGTGCATCCAGTCGGCCGAGCCCAGGAAGTACTCGGGGCGGCCGGCGTTCTCGAAACGGTAGATGCGGCTGTGCTCGAGGAAGCGCGCCACCACGCCGATGACCCGGATGTTCTCCGACAGCCCGGGGACGCCGGGCCGCAGACAGCACAGCCCGCGCACCAGCAGCCGGATCGGCACCCCGGCCGCCGAGGCCCGGTAGAGGGCGGTGATCACCTTGCGATCCTGGAGCTGGTTCATCTTGGCGTCGATCGCCGCGGGCAGGCCGGCCGCGGCGTTGCTCGCTTCGCGCTCGATCATCTCGATGAAGCGCTTGCGCATCAGCGTCGGGGCCACCAGCAGATGCTGATAGCGGCCCGGCGGCGTGGCGCCGGTCAGCTGGTCGAAGACCGCGGCCGCTTCGGCGCAGACTTCGGGGTGGGCGGTCAGCAGGCCCAGGTCCTCGTAGATGCGGGCGGTGCCGGTGTGGTAGTTGCCGGTGCCGATGTGGGCGTAGCGCCGGATCCGCCCCTCCTCCTCGCGCACCGCCAGGGCCAGCTTGACGTGCGTCTTGAGCTTCTCCACGCCGTAGGCGACGTGGACGCCCTCGTTCTCGAGATACTCGCCCCAGGCGATGTTGGGCGCCTCGTCGAACCGCGCCGTGATCTCCACCAGCACCGCCACCTGCTTGCCGCGGCGGGCGGCCTCGGCCAGGGCGCGGACGATCGGCGAGCCCTTGCTGGTGCGGTAGATGGTCAGCTTGATGGCCAGCACGTCGGGGTCGACCGCGGCCGACTCGATGAAGCGCAGGACCGAGGTGTCGAAGCTCTGGTAGGGGTGGTGGACCAGCAGGTCGGCGCGCTTGATCTCGTCGAAGATCGCCGCCGAGTCCTCGACCGGCAGCCGGCGCAGCCGCGGGTGGGTCACCGGCTGGTGGCGCGGCAGCCGCAGCTCGTCGCGGTTGGGCGGATCGAGCTCCAGCAGGTTGCACACGCCCAGCAGGTTGGGCGCGTGGTAGATGTCTTCGGTCTCGGCACTCAGCTGGCGCGCGATCCAGGCGACCATCTCGGCCGGCATCCCGGCATCCACCTGCAGGCGGACGACGCCGGCGAACCGCCGCGCCTTGAGCTCGCTGGCGACCAGCCGGATGATGGCCCCCGGGCGGCTCAACTCCTCCTCGCTCGGCATCGTCTGCTCGACGTCGCCCTCGACGCCGCGGGTGACGCGGAAGAACCAGACCGCGCTGGGCGGCGTGTCGGGGAACATCAGGTCGAGATTGGCGGCGATGACCTGTTCGAGCGGCGCGTAGCCGGAGCCGGCCTCCAGCTCCACCCATCGCGGCCGGTTGTCGGGCACCTTGATGCGGACGAACCGGTCCGCCGCGCCGTCCACCGGCACCATCACCGCCAGGTTGAGCGCGTCGTTGCTGATGAACGGGAACGGGTGCTCGCGGTCGACCGCCAGCGGCGTCAGGATCGGCAGCACCGACTGCTCGAAGTAGCGGCGCAGCTGGTCGCGCTGCGCCGCGCTCCAGGCGTCGCGGCCGACAATCGGCAGGCCAACCGCCGCCAGCTTCGGCAGCAGGTCGCCGCGCAGGGAGCGATCCAGGATCTCCACCTGCTCGACGATCTCCGCCCGGCAGGCGGCCAGCAGCTCGGTGTTGGAGAGCCCGGCGAACGACTTCGCCTTCTTGTCGAGAGCCAGCCGGCGCCGCAGGTTGCTCATCCGCTTCATGAAGAACTCGTCGTGCAGAGCGCCCATGATGCCGGCGAACTTGAGCCGCTCGAGCAGCGGCAGATCGCCGTCGCCGACCATCGCCAGCACCCGGCGGGCGAAGGCCAGCCAGCTGAGCTCGCGGTCGAAGAAGGCCTCCGAGGCGTCGATCGCGGGGGTTTCGGGGCTCATAACGGGGGCGCCTACGCTTTTCACGATACTCGCGAACCCCGGGCCGAGCAAACCCGACCTTGGCTGTAGCATGGCAAGGATGCCGGGAAGGCCGCCAGCAAGGGCTTTTGCCCTCGTCCTGACCCTGTTGGCCGCCGCCAATGGGCCGGCGGCCGGCGCCGCGCAGCAGCCCGGGCTCGGCAGCGCTTTCCGCGACGAAGTGTCGGTCGGCTGGGTGCTGGTGCCGTTCTCGGTGCGCGATCGCCGGGGGTTCGTCGCCGACCTCGAGCCCGCCGAGGTGCGGCTGCTGGCGGACGGACGGCCGGTGACCGGCACCACCTTCGACCGCGGCTCCGAGGCCCCCTTCGAGCTGGTGCTGCTGCAGGACCTCTCGGGCTCGATGGCGCTGGGCGGCCGGCTCGAGGCCAGCCGGCGGGTGGCCGACTGCCTGCTCGACCGGCTGCGGCCGGGCGACCGCTACGCCGTCGCCACCTTCGCCGGCCGCAGCCTCGCCGTCGAGGTGCCGTTCACCGCCGACCCGGCCGCCGGGCTCGAGGCGGCCCGCGGCTGGCAGCCGTACGGCGTCACCGCGCTGCACGACGCGGTGGCCCGGCTGCCCGAGATCCACGCCACCGGCCAGGCGGCCGGCGCGGCGGTGCTGATCACCGACGGCGCCGAGAATGCCAGCCGGATCGAGCCCGACGAGGCGCGCGAGATCGTGCGGCGCGCCCGGCTGCCGGTCTATGTCCTCAGCCTGGCCCATCCGCGCCGGCCGTCGGCGGGGGACGCCGAGCAGTACGCCGCCGTCCTGCGCCGGCTCGCCGGGGCCACCGGCGGCCGCTACCTCGAGATCGCCCGCGACGCCGGCCTGGCGGAGGCCTGCCAGTCGATCCTCGCCGAGCTGCGGTCGCGCTATGTGCTGGGCTTCCCCACCACCGGCGGCGAGACCCGCTGGCGCCGGCTGCGGGTCGAGGTCGGGCGCGACGGGGTCGAGATCCGCACCCGCGCCGGCTACCACGGCCCGCCGCCCGCGAATGTGGGAGAATCAGCGCCTGGAGGGAGACCACGATGAGAGAGACAATCTGGGTGCTCGTCGCAGCCACCGCCCTGGTCGCGGCCGGCTGCGCCAGCAAGGGCTACGTGCGTGAGGAAGTCGAGGCGTCGGAGGGTCGCACCGCCGAGCAGATCGCGGCCGTCGAGGGCCAGGTGGAGGCCAACCAGACGCGGCTGGCGGAGCAGCAGGCCCAGCTCGACAGCCTGTCGCAGACCTCGCGCGAGGCGATGGAGCGGGCCCTGGCAGCCGGCAAGCTGGCCGAGGGGAAGTTCCTCTACGAGACGGTGCTCAGCGACGATCGCGTGCGCTTCGGCTTCGACAGCTCGGAGCTGAGCGACGCGGCGCGGGCGATGCTCGACGATCTCGCCGCCGACCTGCGCCAGCGCAACGAAAACGTCTATATCGAGATCCAGGGCCACACCGACGCCACCGGCAGCGAGGACTACAATCTCGATCTCGGCCGGCAGCGCGCCGAGGCCGTCCAGCGCTATCTCAACCTGCGCCACGCCGTGGCGCTGCACCGGATGTCGGTCGTCTCCTACGGCGAGTCGGCGCCGGTGGCCGACAACGGCACCCGCGACGGGCGCTCGGCCAACCGCCGGGTGGTGCTCGTCGTGCTGCAGTAACGACCCGGGAGGACCGGAATCGAATGCTCTCGCTCTCTGTCTACAAAATCGCCCACCTGTTCGGCATCATGCTGATGTTCTCCGCCCTCGGGACGGTGATCGCCGCCACCGTCGCCGGCGAGGCCAACCCGCGGCTCAAGAAGCTGGGCGGCATGGCGCACGGCCTCGCCCTGGTGCTCATCCTGGTGGCCGGCTTCGGCATGCTGGCCCGCCTGGGCATGAACGGCCCCTGGCCCCTGTGGGTGTGGCTCAAGCTGGCGATCTGGCTGCTGTTCGGCGCCGCCACGGTGGTCGTCCGCCGGCTCGGCGCAAAGGCCGGCTGGCTGCTGATCCTGCTGCCGGCCCTGGGCGGCGTCGCCGCCTGGCTGGCGATCTATCACTACGGCTCGGCGCTTTAGCCGGACCGTCTCGCCGACCCTTCGCCGCGCCAACCGCGGACCCGCGAGGTGGACGATCTCAGCGGAGGGACCTGGTCAGCTGCCGGCGCCGTCGGCGACCAGGCCGCTGCGCCGGGCCTTCTCCGGCACCGGGGTCAGCTTCCAGATCAGCCCCAGCCAGGACATCAGCTTGAGCAGGTAGAAGGTGATGTCGATCTCCCACCAGAAAAACCCCTGCCGCACGGTGCGCTGGTAGTGGTGGTGGTTGTTGTGCCAGCCCTCACCGAGGGTGATCAGCGCCAGGATCAGGCTGTTGCGGCTTTCGTCGTCGGTGGCGTAGCGGCGGCGGCCGAACCGATGGGCCATCGAGTTGATCAGACAGGTGCCGTGGAACAGCGCCACGGTCGAGATGAAAAAGCCCCAGATCAGCATCTGCGGGCCGCTGGTGCCGAGCCCCGGCGCCAGGCTCTCGAGCAGCGCGCCGAGGCCGAACAGCGAGCCGCCCAGCAGGATCGGCACGAGCGAGTCGAAACGATCCAGGAAGCGCAGCTCCGGGAAGCGGGCGAAGTCTGGGATCACGTCCAACCGGGTCGGGAAGTTCGCCTTGCAGGTGATCCAGCCGACGTGGGCCCAGAAGAAGCCATGCTCCTTCGGCGAGTGGACGTCCTCGGGCGTGTCCGAGTGGACGTGGTGCAGGCGGTGATGCGCCGCCCACCACAGCGGCCCGCGCTGGCCGGCGGAGGCACCCGCCAGGGCCATGACGAACTGCATCGGCCGCGACGTATAGAAGGTGCGATGCGAGAAGTAGCGGTGGTAGAAGCCGGTGATGGCGAACATCCGCAGCCAGTAGAGCGCCACCGCCACGCCCACCGCGACCGGGCTCCAGCCGACCCAGATCGGGCCCAGACAGGCCAGATGAACCGCCGCGAAGGGCAACACCCGCAGCCAGTCGATGCGGTAGGCGTCGGGGTCGTCCATATCCACCTCGACCGCCCAGCTGTCGAACCAGACCCGGAGTGTCGTCAGCAGTCGCCTCATCGGTACCCGTCCTGCCGCGGCTCGAGCCGATCACTCAGCCAGATCAAGGTCGGCATCGCCGCGGCCCAGACGCAAGCTAGCGCCAGATAGGCCGCCGGCGAGGCGAACTCTATCGCGCCCAACCGCTCGCCCCCCCAGAACGACAGCGGGCCGCCGACAAAACCCAGCAGCGCCGCCAGACGGTACCGGCCGGCCAGCCAGCGCAGGCCGAAGTGCAGCAGGGTGGCGAACTGGAGCCACAGGGCGACGATCCACGGCGGCGCCAGCCCGGCCAGCGGCGTGCCCGTGGGGTAACGGAAGACGCCCAGATTGAGCTGCAGCGAGTCGAGCGCCAGACCGAGCGCCGCGGCGGCCAGCAGCAGCTGCGCCTCGCGCTCTCGATCGCGCACCAGCGCCAGGTGCACGGCCACCAGAACCAGGGCCACGCCGGCGCCGGCCCAGGGGCGGCCGCCCGCGGCGCCGAGCACACAAGCGAACCAGCCGGTCTGGTAGAGGACCAGGTTGATGATCGCGGACCGGCCGCGCCTCGAGACCGCGGCGCGCAGGACGGCTCTCGGGCCGGCCATCGTCAGCCGGCTCCCAGGATGCCCGCCTCGCCGCCCGCGGCCGGCGAGTAGTCGAAGACGGTGCGGCGCTCCTGATAGAGCACCCGCTCGCCGTCGAGGCTGTAGGCGGTGCCGACCGAGACCCGAGCCGCCAGGGGAGCAGACATCAGAACAGCCACGCCCGGCAGCGCCGTCCAGTTGCCAGAGTGCTGGATTCTTCTCATCGATCTATCATCCGTTTCCAGCGGCCGTTCGGGCGCCGATGGGCGCTTTTCATCGACTGCCGTTGCGCCCACTCATTTCGGAACCGGCGGTCAAACAGATGCCGACAGACCTCGAGTTCAGCAAGCAGAGCCCCATGCCGGCTTCGCCGGCGGAGCTGTTCGACTGGCACGCGCGGCCGGGCGCCTTTGCCCGTCTGGCGCCACCCTGGGAGCGGATCGAGGTCGTCGGCGGCTTCCCGGAGATCGCCGAGGGCAGCCGGGTGACCCTGCGCATGGCCAGGGGGCCGCTGCGGCTGCGCTGGGTCGCCGAGCACCGCCGGGTGCGGCCCGGCGAGGGATTCCAGGACGTCCAGGTGCGAGGCCCATTCGCCCTCTGGGCCCACGACCACCTGTTCGAGCCGCTGGAGGACGGCACCGCCCTGCTGCACGACCGGATCCGTTTCCGCCCGCCCGCCGGCGCCGTGGGCCGGCTGCTGATGGGCGCCAGCCTGCGCCGCGACCTCGAGCGCACCTTCCGCTACCGCCATGCGACCACCGCCGCCGACCTCGAACTGCACGCCGCGTTCCGCGACCGGCCTCGCCTGCGGGTCGCGATCAGCGGCGCCGGCGGCCTGGTCGGCAGGACGCTGGCCGGCATGCTGACCACCGGCGGGCACGAGGTCGTTCGCCTGGTCCGCACCGGACCGGCAGGCGGAGCGCCGCCGGCGCCCGGCACGGCGACCTGGGACCCCGCCCGTGGCCTCCACGCCGACGAGTCGGTCGAGGGCCTCGACGGCCTGATCCACCTGGCCGGCGCACCCATCGCCGGCGGTCGCTGGACGGCGCGGCGCCGGGGTCTCATCCGGGTCAGCCGCGTCGACGCGACCCGCAACCTGGTCGCCTCGCTCGCCCGGCTGGACCGGCCCCCCACAGCGCTGGTGAGCGCCTCCGCGGTGGGCTTCTACGGCGACCGCGGCGACGAGGTGGTGGACGAGGCGGCCGCTGCCGGCGCCGGCTTCCTGGCCGATCTCTGCGCCGACTGGGAGGCGGCCGCGCTGGGCGACGGCAAGCTCGGCAATCGGGTAGCCGTCGCCCGTCTGGGCGTTGTCCTCTCCCCGGCCGGCGGCCTGCTGGCCCGGCTGCTGCCGATCTTCCGCTGCGGGCTCGGCGGCCGGCTGGGCGACGGCCGCCAGCGACTGAGCTGGATCTCGGTCGACGACGCCGCCGCCGCCCTGCTGCATCTGCTGATGACCGACCTCGAGGGCCCGGTGAACCTGACCGCCCCGGAGTCGCCGTCGAATCGCGCCTTCACCGCGCTGCTCGGCAGGATCCTGCGCCGCCCCGCCGTCCTGCCGGTGCCGGCGGCGGCGCTGCGCCTGCTGTTCGGACGCCTGGCCCACGAGATGATGCTGACGGGCGTCGCCGCCCGACCACGACGGCTGCTGGAGAGCGGCTTCCGCTTCCGCCATCCCGGGCCGGAAGCGGCCCTGCGCCATCTCCTGGGCCGCGGCGAGAGCTGACCCGTCTGCCGGCTGGAAGCGGCGAGGACACAAAAAAACCGGGGCCGAAGCCCCGGTCAAAACTACTCGGTACTTGCAGCCGCTCAGTTGGGCAGCAGCACGTTGTCGATGACGTGGATCACGCCGTTCGACGTCATGATGTCGGTGGTCACGACCTGAGCGTTGCCGATGAAGACCTTGCCGTCGACGATCGAAAAGGTCAGGTTGTTGTCGGCCAGCAGGGTCGGCGCGCTGGCGCCGTCCGCGACGTCGGCCGCGAGGACCTTTGCACCCACCACGTGGTAGGTGAGGATCGCCTTCAGCTGATCAATGTTCTCGGGCTTGAGCAGGTTCTCGACCGTGCCGGCGGGCAGCTTGGCAAACGCCTCATCGGTCGGGGCGAAGACCGTGAACGGACCGTCCCCCTTGAGGGCGTCGACCAGGTCGGCGGCCTTGACGGCGGCGACGAGCGTGTTGAAGGAACCGGCCGCGACGGCGGTGTCAACGATGTCCGGCTGGGCGCCCACATTGTCGGCGGCCACGGGGGCGGCGGTGACGACGGCGGCGACGAGAGCGAGGGAAATGAGAAACTTCTTCATGTTGAGCTCCTTTGGTTTACTACTACCTGGGTTTCGACGACTTGATCGACTCCGCTACGTAGGGCCCCGGACCGTTAGCAGTGGGGTGGTGCGGAAGTTGTGGAGTGGTGTTGCGGAAGGGGGGTAGGGTCTTGGCTCGTACCGAGGCCCAACGTGCCGGAGTCGATCTGATTCGTCGTGTCTTGGATGGCTTCGAAACTTGAGCGGCAAGTTCATTCGTGCCGCGTTAACAGCCTCTTCGCCGGCCCCCGTGGGTCGGTTGCACCCGTTGCAAGCGACCGCTCGAACAAACGGTTCAGAAGCCGAAGAGCCCCACCCCGAACGGCCGAGACCCCAAATAAAGGACACCCAATGAGCGATCCGACACCGTTAGACTCCATGAGCCAGGAGCCGTCTTCCGCCGCCAACGCCACCCCTCGACCGGCGGTGGCCATCATCGGCGCCGCCGGCGGCATCGGCTCCGCCCTCGCCCGCCGGCTCGCCGGCAGCTACGAGCTGCTGCTCGGCGGCCGCCGGCAGGAGCCCCTGGAGACGCTTGCCGGCGAGCTCGGCTGCGGCTGGGCCACGCTCGACGCCGCCGATTTCGAAGCGACCGAGGAGTTTGTCGGCCGCGCGGCCGCCGGCGGCGCCCTGGCCGGGGTGGTCAACTGCGCCGGCTCGCTGATGCTCAAGCCGGCCCACCTGACGACCGCCCGGGACCTCGAGGAGACCCTGCGCGCCAACCTCTCCACCGCCTTCGCCACGGTGCGCGCCGCCGGCCGGGTGATGCGCCGCGGCGGCGGCTCGGTGGTGCTCTTCTCCTCCGCCGCGGCGCGCGTCGGGCTGCCCAACCACGAAGCGATCGGAGCCGCCAAGGCGGCGGTAGCCGGGCTGGCGCGATCGGCAGCCGCGACCTACGCCGGGCGCGGGCTGAGGTTCAATGCCGTGGCGCCGGGGCTGGTCGACACGCCGCTGGCCGAGAGGATCGTCGGCAACGACAAGGCCCTCGAGACCTCGATGCGTCTGCACGCCATCCGCCGCCCCGGCCGCCCGGACGAGATCGCCTCGCTGGTCCAATGGCTGCTGGGCCCCGACAGCACCTGGATGACCGGCCAGGTGCTGAGCGCCGACGGCGGGCTGGCCCACCTCAAGGCGGCGCCGTGACCGCTGCCGCCGTCACCCTGGGGCACGCCGGCGCCACCCTGGCGATGACCGGGCTGATCTGGTTCGTGCAGATCGTGCACTATCCCTTGTTCTCCTACGCCGCCGGGCCCTCCTTTCCGGAGTTCGCGCGCCACCACCAGCGGCGCACCGGCTGGATCGTCGGGCCGTTGATGCTCGGCGAGGCGGCCACCGCGCTGCTTCTGCTGCTGCATCGGATCGACGGCTGGACACTTACGGGCGCCGCGCTGCTGGGGATCGCCTGGCTGTCGACCGCCCTGCTCCAGATCCCCCGGCACCGGCGTCTGGCCGCGGGCTTCGACCCGGCCACCGGCCAGAGCCTGGTCAGGACCAACTGGGTGCGCACCGCCGCCTGGACGGCGCGGGCCGCGATCGCCCTGCGGCTCGCGGCCGATCTCGGCAACTGATCGAGCCCTGGCGGCGAAATCGACCATGCCCATGAAGATCGCCGTTGTTGGTTCCGGAATCTCCGGTCTGGTCTGCGCCCACCTGCTGCATGAGGAGCACGACCTGACACTGTTCGAGGCCGGCGATCACATCGGCGGCCACACCATCACGAACCGGGTCGAAGAAGGCGGGCGCGAGCACTGGGTTGACGCCGGCTTCATCGTCTACAACGAGGTCAACTATCCCACCTTCGTCCGCCTGCTCGAGCGCCTCGAAGTCGAGACCCAGCCATCGGACATGAGCTTCAGCGTGCGCGACGACCGGGCCGACCTCGAGTACTGCGGCACCTCGCTCGCCAGCCTGTTCGCCCAGCGGCGCAACCTGGTGCGTCCGTCGTTTCTGCGCATGCTGACCGACATCGGCCGGTTCAACCGCGCCGGCAAGGCGCTGCTGTCGACCAACGGCTCGCAGCCGACGCTGCGCCAGTTCCTGGCCGCGGGCGGCTACCGCCGCGAGCTGGTCGACCATTACCTGGTGCCCATGGCCGCCTCGATCTGGTCGACGCGGCCGGAGCAGATGCTCGACTTCCCCGCCGTCTTCGTGCTGCGCTTCCTCGACAACCACCACCTGCTCGACGCCCGCGGCCACTACACCTGGCGCACCATAAGCGGCGGTTCGCACCGCTATGTCGAGGCGCTGACCCGGCCGTTCCGGGAACGCATCCGGCTGCGCGCGCCGGTGGCCGAGCTGCGCCGCGACCGCTCGGGGGTGGATCTGGTGACCGCCGCCGGCGAGCGCGAGCGGTTCGACGAGGTGATCGTGGCCACCCACAGCGACCAGGCCCTGCGCCTGCTCGCCGAGCCCACCCGGGCCGAGCGGGAGGTGCTGGGCGCGATCCCCTACCAGCCGAATCGCGCCACGCTGCACACTGACGAGTCCGTCCTGCCGCGGCGGGAGCGGGCGCGGGCAAGCTGGAACTTCCACCGCCCGCCCAACGGCGATGGCGATCTCAAGCTCACCTACGACATGTGCCGGCTGCAGTCGCTCGACGCGCGGCCGCGCTTCTGCGTCTCGCTCAACATGGACGGCCGGATCGACGACGGTCGGGTGCTGCGCCGGTTCGACTTCGCCCACCCGATGTTCACCCCACCGGCGGTCGCCGCCCAGCGCCGCCACGCCGAGATCAGCGGCGTCGACCGACTCCACTTCTGCGGCGCCTACTGGGGCAACGGCTTCCACGAGGACGGCGTGGTCAGCGCCCTGGCGGTGACCCGGAGGTTCGACCGTGAGCTCTGAGGCCAGCTGCCTGTACGCCGGCAGCGTGCGGCACCGCCGGACGCGGCCGGTGCCGCACGACTTCCGCTACTCGATGTTCATGGTCTACCTCGACCTCGACGAGCTCGACACCGTCTTCCGGGGCCGCTGGCTGTGGTCGACACGCCGCGCCGCGCCGGCGCGCTTCGACCGCCGCGACCACCTGGGCGACCCCGAGCGGCCGCTGGCCGACGAGGTGCGGGCGCTGGTCGAGCGCCGCACCGGGCGCCGGCCCGCCGGGCCGATCCGCCTGCTCACCCACCTGCGCTACTTCGGGCACTGCTTCAACCCGGTCAGCTTCTACTACTGCTTCGAGCCCGGCGGCGAGCGGCTGGCGGCGCTCGTCGCCGAGGTCGACAACACGCCCTGGGGCGAGCGCTACTGCTATGTGCTCGACCGGCGCGACAACCTCGGCAGCGACGAAAGGCCGAGCTTCAAGAGCGCCAAGCACCTGCACGTCTCGCCCTTCATGGGCATGGACGTCGAGCACCTCTGGCGCACCACCCTGCCGGACCGCGACCTGGTGGTGCACATCGAAAACTCGCGCGACGAAGAGAAGATCTTCGACGCCACCCTGACGATGCGACGCCGGCCGATCACCGGGCCCGCCCTGGCCGGCGCGCTGTGCCGCTACCCGCTGATGACCCTGCGGGTGGTCGGCTGGATCTACTGGGAGGCCCTCAAGCTATGGCTCAAGAAGACACCCTTCTATCCCCACCCCGGACGCTCGACGAAAGCGGCCAAGCCTTAGGCGCCGGCGGCGGCCTCGATCGGCTGGCCCGGCGCGCCGTCGTGCGGCGCCTGGCCGAGATCGACGGCGACCGCCTCGAGCTGGTCGAAGGCCGGCAGCGGCAGCGATTTGGCGGCGACGGCGACTTTGCGCTCGGCGCGCACCTCGAGGTGCTCGACCCGCTATTCTGGCGCCGGGTGGCGCTCGGCGGCGGCATCGGCGCCGCCGAGGCCTACGCCGACGGCCTCTGGCGCAGCGACGACCTGACCACCCTGCTGCGGGTCATGGCCCGGAACCTCGATTCGGCCGGCCGACTCGAGGCCGGTCTGGCGCGGCTGCGCGGCATCGCCGATCGCGGTCTCCATCTGCTGCGGCGCAACAGCCGAACCGGCAGCCGGCGCAACATCGCCGCCCACTACGATCTGGGCAACGAGTTCTTCGCCACCTTCCTCGACCCGACGATGACCTACTCGTCGGCCGTCTTCCCGCGTCCCGGCGCCACCCTCGAAGAGGCGTCGCGGCACAAGCTCGACCTGATCTGCCGCCGCCTGGGCCTCACCGCCGGCATGTCGGTGGTCGAGATCGGCACCGGCTGGGGCAGCTTCGCGCTGCACGCCGCCGCCGAGTACGGCTGCGAGGTGGTCACCACCACCATCTCGCGCCGGCAGCAGGAGGTGGCGCTCGCCCGGATGCACGAGGCCGGCCTGGGTGACCGGGTGAAGATCGTGCGGCTCGACTACCGCGACCTGCCCGCCGAGCTCGGCCGGCGCTTCGACCGGCTGGTGTCGATCGAGATGATCGAGGCCGTCGGCCACAAGTTCCTGCCCCGGTACATGGGCGTGGTCAGCGATCTGCTGCGGCCGGACGGGCTGGCCCTGATCCAGGCGATCACCATCAACGACCAGCGCTACGATGCCTACCGCCGCGGGGTCGACTTCATCCAACGGCACATCTTCCCCGGCGCCCTGCTGCCCTCGCTGGGCCGCATCCTCGAGGGTCTGCGCGAGGCCACCGACCTGCGGCTGAGCGGCCTGGAGGAGATCACGCCGCACTACGCCCGCACCCTGCGGCTGTGGCGGCAGAACCTTCTCGGGGCCGGCGATCGTCTGGCCGAGCTCGGGCTGCCGGACCGCTTCCAGCGGCTCTGGGAGTACTACTTCTGCTACTGCGAGGCCGGTTTCAGCGAGCGCACGATCGGCGACTACCAGCTGCTGTTCGCCAAGCCCCGCCACCGGGAGCCGTTGCTGGCGCCGGCGGCGACCGGGGAGGCGTCATGAACTGGGGCATCGAGATGGCCGAGCGCGGCCGGCTCCCCGAGTTCGCCCTGCGCGCCGGGATCCGCCGCCTGCTGCGCGGGCGGCTGCGGCAGATCGGCGAAGGCGGCGAGACGGCCATCACCCGCCGCCGGCAGCAGCTGCTGGCCGAGCTGCGCCAGGGGCCCATCGCCGTCGCCACCCGCGAAGCCAACGAGCAGCACTACGAGGTGCCGGCCGAGCTGTTCGAGCGCGTCCTCGGCGCGCGGCTCAAGTACAGCGGCTGCTACTGGCCGCCGGGCGTCGACGACCTCGACAGCGCCGAAGAGGCGATGCTCGAGCTGACCTGTGAGCGGGCCGGGGTCGAGGACGGCATGGAGATCCTCGATCTGGGCTGCGGCTGGGGCTCGCTGTCGCTCTGGCTGGCCGAGCGCTACCCGCGCAGCCGCATCCTGGCGGTCTCCAACTCCGCCGCCCAGCGCCGCTTCATCGAGCGGCGGGCCGCCGAGCGCGGCTACGACCGGCTCGAGGTCGTCACCAGCGACATCAACGACTTCCGGCCCGGGCGCTCCTTCGACCGCGTGATGTCGGTCGAGATGTTCGAGCACATGCGCAACTACCGCGAGCTGCTGGCGCGCATCGCCGGCTGGCTGGTGCCCGACGGGCGGCTCTTCGTGCACGTCTTCTGCCACCGCGAGCGGCCCTATCTGTTCGAGCGCGACGGCGGCGCCGACTGGATGGCGCGGTACTTCTTCACCGGCGGGCTGATGCCCTCGGCCGACCTCTTCGTGGAGTTCGGCGACGACCTCCGGGTCGAGGAAAGCTGGCTGGTCGACGGCCGCCACTACGAGCGCACCGCCCGCGCCTGGCAGCGGCGGCTGGAGGCCGACCGGGCGGCCGTCGTGGCGCTGTTCTCCGAGGTCTACGGCGCCGCCGAGGCCGACCGCTGGTACCACCGCTGGCGCCTCTTCTTTCTCGCCTGCGCCGAGCTGTTCGCCTACAACGGCGGCCAGGAGTGGCTGGTCGGCCACTACCGCCTGCGGCCGGGGAGCGTCTCGTGATCCTCTTCCTGCGCGCCCTGTTCAGCCTGGTGCTGCTGGGCATGTTCTACGTCACCATCAGCGCCAGCCTCGAGCGCGGCGTCTTCGAGGCCGCCGGCGAGCTGTGGGCCGACCCCTGGTTCCGGGCGACGCTGGCCGACGCCTACTTCGGGTTCCTCACCGTCTACGTCTGGATCGCCTACCGCGAGCGCGGCTGGCTGCGCCGCGGGGTCTGGTTCGTGCTGCTGATGGCGCTGGGCAACATCGCCATCGCCGGCTATCTGCTCTGGGCGCTGTTCAAGCTGCCGGCGGATGCGCCGCTCGAGCGGCTGCTGCTGCGCCCGGCGGCCGAGAGATAGGAGCAAGTCATGCAAGAAACCGTCGCCGTCGCCCTCCAGGGGCTGGCCGCCGCCGCCGGGTTGATGAGCGTGGTCTGGCTGGCCAGCCTGGTCAAGCGCGACGCCGGCATCATCGACATTTTCTGGGGACCGGCCTTCGCGCTGCTCGCCTGGGTCTACTGGGCCGCCGGACCGGACGGGTCGGTCCGGCAGCTGCTGGTGCCGATTCTGGTGACGATCTGGGCGCTGCGCCTGGCGTTCTACATCCTGTGGCGCAACCGGGGCGGCGGCGAGGACTACCGCTACGCCGCGATGCGCGAGAAGTACGGCCGCGCCTTCGCGCCGCTCAGCCTGGTCATCGTCTTCTGGCTGCAGGCGGCCCTGGCCTGGCTGATCGGCATGCCGCTGCTCCAGGTGCAGCGCGCGGCCGAGCCCGCCGGTCTGGGATGGCTCGACCTGCTGGGCCTGGCGCTGTTTGCCACGGGGCTGTTCTTCGAGGCGGTCGGCGACTACCAGCTGGCCCGCTTCAAGGCGGATCCGGGCAACCGCGGCAAGGTGATGGATCGCGGCCTGTGGCGCTACACGCGACACCCCAACTACTTCGGCGACGCCGCCCTGTGGTGGGGCCTGGCCTGCTTCGCCCTGGCCACCCCCGGTTCGGCATGGACCCTGTTCAGCCCGGTCCTGATGACCTTTCTGCTGCTCAAGGTCTCGGGCGTGGCGCTGCTGGAAAAGGGCCTGGGCTCGACCAAGCCGGGCTACGAGGAGTACGTCCGCCGCACCAGCGCCTTCCTGCCGCGGCCGCCGCGCGACTGACGCGCCGGAACCGGCCGATCGGATCGGCCCACCGGGGCCGGGAACCTACCCTACCGGGGTCCGGCCGGGCGGCCGGAATGACAGCTTGGGGTCGCTGCGCGCCCGCTGCAGGTAGCCCGCAAGCTCCGCGATGAAGCGCAGCGAGACGCGCTCTCGCTCGGCCGCTCGCTCGAACAGCGCCAGCGCCGCCAGCGCCTCGCGATGGATGCCCAGGGCGTGGAAGACCGGCAGGCTCTCCGCCGCCAGTCGTTTCATCTTGGCGATCCGGCCCTGCTCGCAGTAGACGGCGGCCAGGTCGAGCGAGGCCAGCGCCACGTCGAACGGCAGTTGCCGCTCGAGAAAGCCGTCGATGACCTCGTGGAAGGCGGCCTCGGCCCGCCCCAGCTCGCCCTGCGCCTGGGCCAGCTTGCCCTCCAGCCAGCGCAGCTGCAGCAGGTCCATCGCCTTGCCGGACCGGGCGTGCAGGGGCAGGATCTCCTGCAGGCTCGCCAGCGCCTCGTCGAGCCGGCCGCATTCCTTGAGCGCCCAGGTCAGGTTGTGCTGGGCGACCAGCTGAAGCCGCGGCTCGCGGTCGCCGTCGAGCAGCCGCAAGGCCTCGCGCAGGTCCTCGATCTCCCGCTCGGGCTGGCCGCTCTCGCCCAGGGTCACCGCCTTCTCGAGCAGGGCGCGGCCCACAAGATGGTCGTCCCCGGCCGCCCGGGCACAGCGCATAGCCCGGTTGAAGTGGCTCACGGCTTCGCCGAAGCGCCGCTGGTCGCTCCGCAAGGAGCCCAGGAAGCCCTCGACCCACGACTGCTCCAGCGGATCTCCGGAGCCTCTCTCCAACTCCTCGAGGGCGCGCACCAGAGCCTCGTCGGCGCCGGTCATGTCGCCCCCGATGCGCCGGGCATTGCCCAGGACCGCCCAGGCGCGGCCGACCAGGTCGCGGTTGACCGGCTCGTCGCCCTTCGCCACCAGCACCCTCTCAGCCAGGGCGACCGCCGACTCGGCCCGGGTCACCGCCTCCTCGGCATCGCTCGGCCCGACCTCGAAGGCCCGCTGGATCAGCGCCTCGCAGAGAAACCAGTTGCGGTAGCGCCGGCTGTTGAGAACCAGCAGCAGTTGGCGGGTCGGCGACTGCTCGGCCAGCTCGGCCAGCAGGGCGGGGGCCTGGCGGCGCTCGCGCTCGATCGCCGCCTCCCGGCGCGACGCGCGGTGGAAGGCCCTTTCGACGACCCCCGCGAGCTCGCCCACCGGGTTCGGCCGCCACAGCTCGGCGGCCGTCCGCCGGCACCGCCGGCAGCCCGCCAGCAGATGACGCACCACCCGGCGGTTGCCCGCCGCGGGCAGCTCGCCGGCGACAAACCGCCTCAGCTCGGTCCGGCCGGGATGCGCTTCAGCAGGCACGGGTACGAGAGGTCTCCAGGAGCTGGGTGGAGAGGGCCGCCAGGCAACGCTCCATCAGCTTGTAGATGCTGGACTCCTTGTAGCCCAGCCGGCGCGCCGTCTCGGCGGGCTCGCAGCCCAGACCGTAGCGCAGCCCGAGGATCGAGCGGCAGCGGGGGCGCAGGCGGCCCATCGCCCCCTCGAGGTCGCGCCGGATGTCGGCGCGCTCCTGGCCCACCGCATCCTCGCCGGCGACGCTCTCGAGAATCGCGCTGTCGACCGCCGTATAGAGGCTGCGCCGCCGGGCCCGCCAGTACTTCAGACAGCGGTTGCGCAACGTGCCCACCAGCCACCTCTCGGGGTCGCGCACCGTGTGCCGCTTGCGGACGTAGGTCAGCAGCGCCTGCTGCAGCAGGTCCTCGGCATCCTGTTCGGGGATCCGGAAATGGACAAACACCCCGCGAAAGCGGGGCTCGAGCCCTTTCAGCAACTCCCCGAGGGAGTCTTCCTCGATCGCTCGGCCTGCCACAGCTGAATACCCTGTTCCGGCGGGCACAGTACCACCGTGCCGCGCCCGGGTCCAACCAGGGCCGGAGCCGTGGCGCCCGGCCCGGTCGGCCGCCGCCGGTGGCCGCGCGCCGCGTGGCCGCATACCTCGAGGTCTCTAGCCGTTGCCGCTCAGCTGGCCACCCCGGCCCGCCTGCACTGCGCTCTTCACCTGCATGATGCAAACACCTCCTTTCGCCTTCAGAGTCGGGTCTCACTCAACCCGCTTGCCAAGATAGTTCCCGCACCTGCCCGATTTCTGACAGTCGCGAGAAGATCCCGGCCCGGCACCGGTGGCCGGCCGCATGGACCGGCCGGGCCAACACCCCGCAGGCAGCCAGCCCGGTTGCCCCGGCTCGTAAAGCTAGCCGCCGGCTCGTGAGGCTAGCGGCCAGCTAGCGAGAGGGGCCGAGCACGATCTCGACATCCCGTCGCTCGCCGTCGCGCTCGATCCCGACCGTCACCCGATCGCCGGCTCGGAAGCGCTCGAGCAACAGCGTCAGATCCAGGCTGGACTCGACCTTCTGGCCTTCGACCGAGACGATCAGGTCGCCCAGGACGACGCGGCCGCGGCGGTCGCGGAAGGTCGGCTGCAGGCCGGCGATGTCGGCGCCGGAGCCCGCGATAGACACCCGTGACCAGCGCGCCCTTCGAGCCCCAACCGCGCCAGCAGCTGTTCGGCGGCCAGCTCGACGCCCAGGGTCGGCCGCTCGATCCGTCCGCGGGTGATCAGCTCCGGCACCACCCAGTTCACCGTGTCGACCGGGATGGCGAAGCCGATGCCGGCGTAGGCGCCGGAGGGGCTGACGATGGCCGTGTTG
The DNA here is from genome assembly GCA_963781065.1 of Thermoanaerobaculia bacterium. Classification (GTDB taxonomy): domain Bacteria; phylum Acidobacteriota; class Thermoanaerobaculia; order Multivoradales; family JAHEKO01; genus CALZJC01. The sequence continues at coordinate 56,150 of CAWAET010000009.1, forward strand.
ACGCCGATCAGGCGACCGCCGCTGTCGAGCAGCGGCCCGCCGGAGTTGCCCGGGTTGATCGCCGCGTCGGTCTGGATGACGTCGCGGATCGGCTGGTCGGTCTGCGAGTCGATCTCGCGGCCCAGGGCGCTGATCACGCCGGTGGTCAGCGTATGGTCGAGGCCGAAGGGATTGCCGATGGCGAAGACCCGCTGCCCCACCTGGAGGTCGCTCGACGTGCCCACCTGGACCGGATTCAGCAGCTCCTCGGGCGCCTCGATATGCAGCACGGCCAGGTCCTTCTCGGGTGCCGCGCCGACCAGGGTGGCGTCCCAGGTCGACTGGTCGGCCAGCGTCACCTGGGCCCGGCTGGAGCCGCGGATGACGTGGAAGTTGGTGACCACGTGGCCGGCATCGTCCCAGACAAAGCCCGAGCCCGTGCCCTGCGGGATCTCGTAGACGTTGAGCGAGAAGAAGTCCCGCCGGCGAGCGATCGAGGTGATGAAGGTGACCGACGGCGCCGTGCGGCGGAACAGCTCGATGGTGTCCCGCTCGCCCCGCCCGAGCTCGATCGGCGGGGACACCGGCCGCGGCCCGGGCGGCGCGCTCCCCGGCTGCGCCGGCAGCGCCCCCCAGCCGACTCCGGCCACGAAGCCAAGAACGGCCAGCAGAAGGCCGCCCAGCAGGCGGGTCGGGGTTCTCCGGATCTGGCTCACGACGAGGCCGCGGAGTCGCGGCGGCACACAGAAAAATACCCCAACCCACGCCGGAGCTCCAAGCCCGCGCGGTCCACGTGCGAGAATCGCCGCCACTGCCCCTGCTGGAGGACGACCGTGACGACAAGACTCTGCCTCATGCCGCTTCTGGCCGCCGCCGCGCTGGTCTCGGCGGCGATCTCCTCGCCGTTGGCGGCGGAGAACTGGCCTCACTGGCGCGGACCCCAGCGGAACGGGGCCAGCGCCGAGACCGGTCTGCCGATTCACTGGGACGCGCGCGCCAACGTCGCCTGGAAGCTGCCGCTGCCCGGCCTCAGCGGCTCGACGCCGATCGTCTGGGGCGACCGGCTGTTCCTCAACGTCACCGAGGGCGATGCCATCCACCTCTGGGCGGTAGACACCGCGACCGGTCGGCCGCTGTGGCAGCGCCACGTGAGCTCCGGCAACGAGAGCAGGCGAAAGGGCAACCTCTCCTCGCCGTCACCGGTGACCGACGGCGAGCGGGTCTGGACGGTCACCGGGACCGGCGTGGTCAAGGCGTTCGACTTTGCCGGCGAGGAGCTGTGGGTCTACGACCTGCAGCGCGAGCACGGCCCCTTCGGCATCCTGCACGGCTACTCTTCGTCGCCGCTGCTGCTCGACGACCGGCTGGTGATCCAGGTGCTGCACGGCTTCCACACCGACGACCCCTCCTATCTGCTGGCGCTGGACAAGCGGAGCGGCAGGCTCCTGTGGCGGGTGGAACGGCCCACCGACGCGCCGCGCGAGGCGCCCGACGCCTACACCACGCCCGGCCTGCTGGAGCGTGGCGGCCGCCGCGAGATCGTCGTCACCGGGGCGGACTACGTCACCGGCCACGACCCGGGCGACGGCAGCGAGCTCTGGCGAGTCGGCGGCCTCAACCCGTCGGCCAACCCGATGCAGCGCATCGTCGCCTCGCCGGTCGTCGACGGCCGCCGGATCTACGTCCCGTCGCGGGTGCGGCCGCTGCTGGCGCTCGAGGCCGGCGACTCCGCGGGGCCGCCGCGGCCGATCTGGTCGATGGACAAGGGGCCGGACGTGCCGACCCCGGCGCTCGGCGACGGGCGTCTCTACCTGGTCACCGACCGGGGCCTCGGCTGGGCGCTGGACACCGCCACCGGCGAGCCGGTCTGGGGGCCCGAGCGGATCGGCGACGGTACTTTCAGCGCCTCGCCGGTGGTCGCCGACGGCCGGATCTACGCCACCAACGAGGATGGCGTCACCTTCGTGCTGGCAGCGGCAGACCGCTTCGAGGTGCTGGCCGAGAACCCGATCGACGAGTACACCCTGTCGTCGCCGGCCTTGGCGGGCGGGCGCATCTATCTGCGCACCGCCAGCCACCTCTACTCGATCGGCGGCCCTCCGCCGGCGCCGGCCGCCGGCTCCCAGGCGACCGGATCGCCCAGCGCGATCTCGCCGCCGCTCAGCACTTCGCCGTAGATCCCGCCGCGCCACTCCGGGTCGAGCGCCGCCTCGAGGCCCGGGCTGGCCTCGTCCATCCGTCGGCAGGGCCGAGTCTCGCCGCGCACCAGGATGCGGCAGGGCCCGACCCGCAGCACCCGGTTGCGCGAGTCGCCCAGCTCGAGGCCGCGCACCAGCAGGTTGGCGCGCCGGGCCGCGGGCTCGACGGCCGCGCCCAGCTCCGCCTGCGCCCGCGCCCAGGCCTCCTCGGCGAGCAGCGTCACCTGCCGCCGGCCGCCCTGGTTGGCGTTGCCCTCGAGGCCGCGCCCAGCCACCGCCGTTGCCCGACGTTTTGCGTCCATCGGGCCGCGTCGCCCGCGCTTCAACCAGATCGCCGTGATCTCCGCCATCGCACCCCCGCCGTCTGTCCCAGGGCCCGCCTATCTCAGGGCCGCCTGTCCGAGCGCCACTCTATCTCTCGGTGCCGACAGGTCACCCAGCCGGCGACCGGCCGACTCCCAGCCAGAGGCCGAGGGCGAAGAGGATCGCGGTGACGGTCACCACCGCCTTGACCCAGCGGTGTCCCTTGAGCACGGTCAGCCGCGCTCCGGTCACGCCGCCGGCCAGGTTGCCCGCCGCCAGGGCGGCGCCCAGCCGCCAGTCGACGCTGCCGGCGGCGGCGAAGACCCCGAGCGCCGCCGCCGTCCAGCAGAGGATCGCCAGCACCTTGACGGCGTTGCCGCGCACCAGGTCGAGACCGGCGGCGGTGGTGACGGCGAGGACCAGAAAACCCACCCCCGCCTGGATGAAGCCGCCGTAGACGCCCACCGCGAAGAACGCCAGGGGCACCCATCCAGGGCGTCGATCCGCCGCGGTCCGCCAGCGCGGCGACCATAGCGACCCGGCCGACAGCACCACCATCAGCACCGCCAGCAGCCGGCGGAAGGCCAGCTCGCCCACGTCGAGCGCCAGCCAGGCGCCCAGCACGGCGCCGGCCGTAGCCGGCAGCGCCGCCCACAGCAGGGCGCCGCGGTCGAGCACCCCCTGGCGGTTGAAGCTCCAGACGGCGCCCGCGTTCTGCAGCAGGATGGCTACCCGGTTGGTGCCGTTGGCGAGCGGCGCCGGCAGACCGAGGAAGAGCAGCACCGGCAAGGTGAGGAACGAGCCGCCGCCGGCGAGCACGTTCAGCGTGCCGGCGAGGCAGCCGACCGCGAAGAGCAACAGCAGGCTCATCGTGCCGCCGCTTCGCCGAGGTACCGCTCGCACAGACGGCGGCGGGAGATCCACAGGGCCACCGGCCACGGCCGGGCCTGGCGGCGGCGAAAGCCCCGGCCGGCCGCCGCCGCCAGCAGGTTGCCCATGTGCCAGCGGATCAACCGGGTGCCGAGGCCGCCGGCGAGGCGCTCGGCCTCGAAGCCCCAATGCTCGGCGACATAGGGCGAGATCCAGCTGACCGTGTGCACCGCCACTACGTCGCGCCAGCCCGGGTCGTCCCGCATCCGGCCGGCCAGGGCGCCGCAGGCGGGAACGAAGCGGCGGGCGAAGCGTAGGCCGGTCCCCGCCGCCGAATCGGCCCCGGCGCTGCCGGCGGCGGCCAGCTCGCCGTCGAGATGGAGGCGCAGGATGGCGTCCCCCGGGGCGACCAGGGTGCCGTCCTCGAGCCGCCGCGCGGCGCCGCGCCAGCTCTCGCGGCCGACGTGGAAGATGCCGCCCACCCGTTCCAGCCGGTGCCAGCGCCGGTAGGCCCGATCCAGCAAGCCGTAGAGCGGCCGGGCAAGCCGCCAGACCAGACGGCTCAGGGCGCGGCCCACTGCGCCGCCGGCTCGGCCACGCCGGCGCGCTCCTCGATCAGGGCGGCGATCCTCCGCGCCCCGTCGCGAGCGCCCACCTCGCGGGCGGCGGCGGCCATGCGCGCCAGGCGATCGCCGTCCGAGAGCAGGCCGCGCAAGGTCGCGACCAGCTTCTCGGGGGGTACCTGGATGCCCGCCCCGTGGCGCTCGAGGAAGCGCACGTTGTAGCCCTCCTGCCCAGCCAGCGAGCAAGTGGCGACGAACGGCCGGCCGCAGGCCATCGCCTCGCTCACGGTCAGGCCTCCGGGCTTGCCAGCCACCAGGTCGGCGGCGCTGACCAGTGGCGCCATCTCGCCCGACCAGTCGAGGCGGCGCAGACCATCCCCGTGCGCCACGAGCAGCTCGCCGACCCCGGCCGTTCCCGGCCGGCCAATGGGGGTCGCGACGATCTGCCAGCCCGGGTCGGCCGCCAACAGCTCCTCGAGAGTCTGCTCGACGCCGATGGCATAGGCGCCACCGGTCACCAGGATGGTCGGCCGGTCGGGCGCCAGGCCGAGAATCAGGCGGGCCTCGGCGGGCGACAGCGGGCTGCCAAAGGCCGGGATCAGGGGCATCCCGGTCACCACCACCTGCGAGGCGGTCTGCTTCCGCTCGAGCTCGCCCGCCAGGTCGCGGTGTGGCACACACAGATAGTCGAGCCCACAACGGGCCCAGAAGTCGTGTACGCCGTAGTCGGTGAGGACGCCAAAGGATGGCGTCTCGGTCAGTTCGCCGTTGTCGCGGATATAGCTCAGCAGGGTCGCCGGCAGCATCTGGGTGGCGACGATGGCGTCGGGGGCCAGCGCCTGCAGTTTGTTCAGCAGGCGGGTCATGAGCAGCGAGCGGATCGCCAACGCCAGGCCCCACCCAAGCAGCCGGCCGGCCCGGCGGTTGGGCGACTGGAACCGCCGCAGCAGGGCGACGACCAGCGTCTCGTCGAGCGAGACGCCACGGCCCAGGGGCAGGGGACCGCGCGCCTCGGGGAACCGGGTCTCGACCACCTGCGCCGCCACCCGATCGAGGGGCGGCGGCAGACAGCCCCGGCGGAAGTGCTCCTGCCAGTCCTTCTCGGTCAGCTGATAGAGCTCTTCGTAGGCTCCCGGGTCCCTGAAGACCCACTCGAGATAGACCTCCTTGACCGCCATCGAGACCTTGAGGGACATCAGCGACCAGAAGTCGATCGTCTCGACCTCGGCGGCCGCCCGCCGGTCGCGCAGGGCCATGGCGATCGCCTGGCCGGCGCGGGTGTGGCCGAATCCCAGGCCGGAGGTCAGAATGACAGTCTTCATCGCCTCGTTTTCCGCACGCCCGCCGTCGCCGCGAGAGCCTATTCTCGCACGGCCGGCCGGCGGCCGAGGCTACTCGTCTTCGACCACCACCGCGGTGCCGTAGGCGAGCAGCTCGGCGGCGGCGCTCATCACCTCGGAAGTGCTCAGGCGGACCTCGATCACCGCGTTGGCGCCAAGGCTCTCCGCCTCCTCCACCATGCGGTCGAGCGCCTGCTCGCGGGCCTCGCCGAGCAGCTTGGTGTACTCCGAGATCTCGCCGCCGACCACATTGCGGAAGACGGCGGCGAGGTCGCGGCCGATATGGCGGGCGCGCACCGTGTTGCCGCGCACCAGGCCGAGGGTCCGCACGACCCGTTTGCCGGTGATGCTGTCGGTCGTGCAGACGATCATCTCTCAACCCTCCTGTAGGGGTCGTTGCGCATCGCCTTGAGCCGGTCGATGAGCACCGACAGCAACAGTAGCGCACCGCCGCTGATACCACCGAAGAGCAACAGCTTCTCGGTCAGCGGCATCGCCTCCGACCAGAGGTGACCGACGACCAGGCCCAGCATGCCGACCGCCCAGATCAGCAGCAGGATCCAGCCGAGGCCGAAGCTCAGCCGGCTGGCCAGGCCGCGCGGGGCCTCGTTCCACTGGTCGTCCGTGGGCAGCTCGAAGCGGGTCGTCATGGTCGCCTCCCGGGCCTCACGCATCTCGTCGATCAGCCGGCGGCAGCCGGCGCAGTCCTCGAGGTGGAGGCGCACCCTCTGGTCGTCGGCCTGGGTCAGGACCCCGTCGAGGTAGCCCGTCAGCAGCGCCTCGTCGAAGCTCCTGCCACAGTTCTTGCTCATCACTGCTCTCTCCCTCGAGGGCCGAAGCCGTCGGCCGTCAAGACCTCGCGCAGCGCCTTGCGGGCCGCGTGTAGCCGCGACATCACGGTGCCGATCGGAATGTCCAGCACCTTGGCGATCTCGGCGTAGGCCAGATCGTGGTAGTCGCGCAGCACCAGGATCTCGCGTTTGGCCGGCGCCAGCGACGAGACCGCCCGCCAGATCCGCCGACGCAGCTCGGCGCGCCGGGCGGTCTCCTCCGGGCCCGGCCGCTCGTCGACGACCTGCCGCGGCAGCTCGCCGTCGTCCAGCGACTCGGCCTGGCGGAGGCGGCGGCGGCGCCACAGGTCCATCACCCGGTTGCGCACGATGCGCAGCAGATAGGGCCGGACCGGCCGCTCCGCCTCGAAGCGGTCGAGGGTGGCGAAGAAGCGCAGCAGCGCGTCCTGGGCCACGTCGAGGGCGTCCTCGCGGTTGCCGGTGAGCTGCAGCCCCAGCAGGTAGGCCGGCTCGCGGTAGCGGCGGGCCAACTCCTCGCGCGCCGCCGCGACCCCGGAGCGCGCCTGGACGACCAGCTCGGTGTCGATCGAGCCCAGAGCCCCGGCGGGGGCGGCCATCGCCATCTCTCCGTTCACATCCGACACTACGACCTCCCTCCGCTGCCTATTCGTCGGCTACGATAACGGGCCGCGCCCGCCGCCGAACCCCCGAGGAGAGCGAGAGATGAAGCGCCGAGTCAAGAACCCGTTCCTGGCCACCGTGTCGCTGGCGGCCGTGGGCCTGGCGGCCTTGTCGCTGGCGGCCGTGTCGCCGGCCGGCACGGCACGGCCGGCCGACGAGGCGGCGCGGCTCGCCGCCCTGTTCGACCGCGAGTGGGAGGTCCGGCTGGCCGAGGACCCGCTCTTCGCCACTTCGGTGGGCCGCCACGAGTGGAACGACCGGCTGCCGTCGATGCGGCCGGCCGATCTCGAGCGCCGGCGCGAAGCCTGGACGGCGATGCTCGAGGAGCTGGCGGCCATCGATCCGCGGGCGCTCGACCGGGTCGACGGGATCAACGCCGAGATCTTCCGGCGGCAGCTCGAGGACCGGCTCCTGGACCACCGTTTTGGCGGCTACCGCCTGCCGATCAACGCCGACTCCGGCTTCCACACCGACCTGGCGCGGCTGCCGCAGGAGGTGCCACTGGCGACCACCGGCGACTACCAGAACTACCTCGCCCGGCTCGCCGCCATGCCGCGCTACTTCGCCGAGCAGATCGCCCTGATGCGCCAGGGCCTGGCCAGCGGCATGACCGTGCCACGCGTCACCCTCGAGGGCTACGAGTCGACGATCGCCGCGCACGTCGTCGACGACGTCGCCGAGAGCGTCTTCTGGGCGCCGTTTCGCGAGCTGCCGCCGGGCGTGCCGGCGGGCGAGCACGAGCGGCTGCGCCGGGCCGGCGCCGAGGCGGTGGCCGACGGCGCCATCGCCGGCTACCGCGCCTTCCTGCGCTTCATGCTGGACGAGTACCTGCCGGCGACCCGCACCAGCCTGGGCGCCTCGGAGCTGCCCGACGGCCGCGACTACTACCGCTACCTCATCCGCCACTTCACCACCCTGGAGCTGAGCCCGGAGGAGATCCACCGCATCGGCCGGGCGGAGGTCGAGCGGATTCGCGGCGAGATGGAGGCGGTGATCGTCCAGGTCGGCTTCGACGGCAGCTTCCAGGAGTTCCTCGAGCTCCTGCGCACCGACCCGCGGTTCTACGCCGAGACGCCCGAGGAGCTGCTCAAGGAGGCCGCCTGGATCGCCAAGCGGATGGACGGCAAGCTGCCGGCGCTGTTCAAGACCCTGCCGCGGCTGCCCTACGGCGTCGAGCCGGTCCCCGCGCACCTGGCGCCCAAGTACACCACCGGGCGCTACGTCTCGGCGCCGCTGGGCAGCACCCAGCCGGGCATCTACTGGGTCAACACCTACGACCTGGCGAGCCGGCCGCTTTACAACCTCGAGGCCCTGACGCTGCACGAGGCGGTGCCCGGGCACCACCTGCAGATCGCGCTCAACCGCGAGCTCGAGTCGCTGCCCGACTTCCGCCGCTTCTCCTACATCTCGGCCTTTGGAGAGGGCTGGGGGCTGTACTCCGAGTACCTCGGCCTCGAGGCCGGCTTCTACACCGACCCCTACAGCAACTTCGGCCGTCTGACCTACGAGATGTGGCGCGCCTGCCGCCTGGTCGTCGACACCGGCCTGCACGCCATGGGCTGGAGCCGCGAGCGGGCGATGGACCTGCTGGCGGCCAACACCGCCCTGCCGCTGCACGAGGTCGAGACCGAGACCGATCGCTACATCTCCTGGCCGGGCCAGGCGCTGGCCTACAAGCTGGGCGAGCTCGAGATCCGGCGGCTGCGCCGGCAGGCCGAGGCGGCGCTGGGCGAGCGGTTCGACGTGCGCGAGTTCCACGACGCGGTGCTGGCCAACGGCTCGGTGCCGCTGCCCGTCCTGGCGGACTCGATCGAGCGCTTCATCGCCGAGCGGGCGGCGCCATGAGCACCCCACGGTACCTGGCGGCGATCGCCGCCTGTGCGCTTGCCCTCGCCGCCTGCCAGCGACCGGCCGCCGCGCCGCCGATCCCCGCCGCCACCCGCGGCTACGTCCTGATCTCGCTCGACGCCCTGCGGCCCGACCATCTCGGCGCCTACGGCTACAAGCGAGACACCAGCCCGTTTCTGGACTCGCTCGCCGCCCGCGGGGTGCTGTTCGAGCGGGCGTTCTCGCACTATCCCTCGACCCTGGCCTCGCACCTGACGATCTTCACCGGCCTCTACCCGCAGGAGCACGGCGTCTTCCGCCCCGAGCGGTCCCTCGACCCCGCGATCGAGACCCTGCCGCAACGGCTGCAGGCGCAGGGCTTCCGCACCGGCGGCTTCACCGAGGGCGGGTTCATGACCGGCGCCTACGGCTTCGAGCGCGGCTTCGACCGGTTCGACGACCCGCGCTACCGCGCCGACACCGACGTCGAGCGCACGGTCGAGCGCGGCCTCGAGTTTCTCGCCGGTCTCGGCCCGGAGGAGCGCTTCTTCCTCTTTCTCCACACCTACTCGATCCACGACCCCTACACTCCGCCCGAGGGCTACCGCGGCCTGTTCTGGCCGGGCGAGCCGCCGCCGGGGGCCTTCGAGTCGACCGGGCCGAACCTGCGCGCGGTCAACCGCGGCGAGCTCGCCGTGACGCCCGAGATCGTCGCCCACCTCGCCTCCCAGTACGACGCTTCGATCCGCTACGTCGACGACGTGCTGGCCGGCTTCTGGGCCCGCGTCGAACAGCTCGGGCTGGCCGACGAGCTCACCCTGATCGTCACCTCCGATCACGGCGAGGCCTTCTACGAGCACGGCAAGCTGGCCCACATGCAGGTCTATCCCGAGGACTTGAGGGTGCCGCTCATCATGGTCCACCCCGAGCTCGCCGAGCCCGTCCGGGTGCCGGCCCTGGTGGGCCTGGTCGATCTCGCCCCGACCCTCTACGAGCTGATGCGGGTCGAGCCGCCGGCCAGGCTCTCGGGCCGCAGCCTGGCGCCCTACCTGACGGCGCCCGACGTCCGCCTGGGGGACGAGGTCTATGGCGAGGCGCTCGATCGCGAGAACCTGAGGACCCTGCTGCGCGAGCAGGACGGCACCGCCTACCAGGTGATCCTCTTCGAGCCCGAGATCGGCCGCGAGGGCACCTGGATCACCCGCGAGGTCACCTTCCAGCCCGGCACCGACAAGCTCGAGTTCGAGACCTACAGCTTCCACCGGCCGCGCACCGTGCGAGTCTTGACCGGCGGCGAAGAGGTGGCGTCGTTCGAAGCCGGCACCGACTGGCAGCCGATGACCGTCACGCTGCCGCCCGGGCCGCCGCGGCGCGAGGTCACGCTCGCCACCGACGACTGCGAGTCGCCGCGGGCGCTGGGCAAGAGCGACGACGCCCGCTGCCTGTCATTCCAGGTGCGCGGCATGCCGCTCCGGCGCAGCGAGCTCTACGATCTCGGCGCCGACCCGGGCGCCCGGGACGACATCTCCCGGGACCGGCTCGATCTGCACCGGCTGATGCTCCGCCGATTGCTCGACTACACCTTCGAGCCCGTCGCCGCGGGTCAAAAGCGCGAGCTCTCGGGCGAGACGGTCAAGACCTTGCGCGACCTCGGCTATCTGCGCTGAGCGGCCGGCGGGCCGGAGCCGGCAGGCTTCTCGAAGACCAGCAGGTGCTGCTGCGGCAGCACGTCACGGTTCTCGACGAAGCTGAGGCCCACCGCCTCGAGCTCGCGCCGCGCCTGCCGCTCGCTCATCTTGTGCAGCGGCTTGATCGGCACGCTAGGGTCCTCGGCGCGGTACTCGACCAGGTAGACGCGGCCGCCGGGCGCCAGCGCCGCGACCAGCGCCGCCATCATCTCGCGCGGGAAGGAGAACTCGTGGTAGGCGTCCACCAGCAGCGCCGCGTCGACGATCCCCGGCGGCAGCCGCGGGTCGGTCTCGGTGCCCAGCACCGTCTCTACGTTGCTCACCGAGCCGGCGCGCCGGCGCCGCTCGATCACCTCCAGCATCTCGGGCTGGACGTCCACCGCCAGGACCTTACCGCGCGGCACCCGTGGTGCCAGGCGGAAGCTGAAGTAGCCGCTGCCGGCGCCGATGTCGGCTACGACAGCGTCGGCAGCCAGATCCAGGCTCTCGACCAGCAGGTCGGTCCGCTCCTCGCGCTCGCGCTCGGCCCGCTCGAGCCAGCCGATCCCGAGGTGGCCCATCACGTGGGAGATCTCGCGGCCCATGTAGACCTTGCCGAGGCCGTCCCGGCTGGGGCGGCGGGTGGTGTAGACGCCGTCGTCCTCCGACGTCGCGGCGGCCGGCATGCAGGTTCCCAGCAGCAGCGCGGCCGCAAGCGCCATGGCTGCCCGCCGGGCGGCAGGTGCGGAAGGGCGTCGCATGACTCGCTGTTTCGATCACCGCCGGCCAGAGGATGCGCGGCGGCCGCCCGGCCTTCGGCCGCCCGTGCGGTCTCGGGGCCGGCGCAACCGCCGTCCGGCTCGGGTCGAACATCGTCGCGTCCTCGAACCGCCTGGAAAACCATCCGGCCGGCATGGCCACGGAGCTCACAATGCGCGACCGCTCGAATCTCCAGCGACCCACCCTCCTCGAGGCCGCCCTTCTCGGCCTGCTTCTCCTGGCGCCCGGCGCCGCGCCCGCCGACCCGCCGGACTCGACCGCCCAGGCCTGGGATCAGTGGCGCGGCCCGAGCCGTGACGGCCAGGTCGGCGGCACCGACTGGCCCGAGGATCTGGAGGGGATCAAGCGGCTCTGGCGGGTGGAGCTGGGCAATGGCTACGCCAGCCCGATCGTCGCCGGCGACCGCGTCTTCGTGGCGGAGTCGGTCGGCGGCAAGGCGGAGGCGGTGCGCGCCCTCTCCCGAAGCGACGGCAGCGAGCTTTGGCAGGTGAGTTGGCCGGCCGCGGGCAAGGTCCCGTTCTTCGCCGCCGCCAACGGCGACTGGATCCGCGCCACGCCGCTTTACGACGGCGACGCCCTCTATGTCGGCGGCATGGAAGAGGTCCTGGTCAAGCTCGACGCCGCGACCGGCGAGCAGCTCTGGCGGGTCGACTTCCCCGCCCGCTTCGGTACCCGGGTGCCGGACTTCGGCTTTGTCAGCTCGCCGCTCGCCGACGGCGAACACCTCTACGTCCAGGCCGCGAACTCGCTGGTCAAGCTCGACAAGACGACCGGCGAAACGGTCTGGCGGGCGCTCGAGAACGACGGCAACATCATGCGCAGCGGCGCCTTCTCGTCGCCCGTCCTGGCCACCCTGGCGGGCCGCCGCCAGCTGGTCGTGCAGACGCGTGAGCGCCTCAACGGCCTCGATCCGCTGACCGGCGAGGCCCTGTGGTCGCAGCCGGTCCCCAGCTTCCGGGGCATGAACATCTTGACCCCCACCATCTACCGCGACCGCATTCTCACCAGCAGCTACCGCAACAACACCTTTCTCTTCGGCATCGCCGGCGGCCCCGAGGGACTCGAGCCGCGCCTGCTCTGGACCCACAAGAGCCCCGGCTACATGTCGAGCCCGGTGATCGTCGACGGCCACGCCTATCTGCATCTGGGCAGCGGCCGGCTGATCTGCCTCGACCTGGAGACCGGCAGCGAGCGCTGGGTCTCCGAGCCGTTCGGCAAGTACTGGAGCATGATCGCCCAGGGCGACAAGATCCTCGGCCTCAACGACCTCGGCGAGCTGGTCCTCGTGGCCGCCGACCCGGAGAAGCTGCGGGTCCTCGACCGCCGCCGGGTAGCCGACAGCTCGACCTACGCCCACCTGGCGGCGCTCGGCGACGAGCTGATCGTGCGCGACCTCGAAGGCGTCACGGCCTACCGCTGGACCGCTGGCGGCGCGACGCCAATGCCGACCACCACCGAACCGGCGGCCGCCGCGACCACGGCTCCCTGAGCCCGGCCCCGGGGCGCCAAACCGCCGAGGCTACCGCCGAAGCTTCCCGACCGAGGGCGCCACCGGCACACTCCAAGCACGTCAAGGACGCCCGATAAAGGGGCTCACGCACATCCGCCGGCGAAACCCAGAGCTGCCGAGCGGTTCAGGCTAGAGTAGGCGTCGGGGAGGACACCGCGATGTGCCGCTACGCCGCCTACCTCGGTCCGCCGCTGGTTCTCAGCCAGCTCATCTACAAGCCCTCCAACAGCCTGGTCCACCAGGCCAAGGAGGCGATGCAATCGAGCACCCGGATCAACGCCGATGGCTTCGGCGTCGCCTGGTACGCCCCCGAGATCGGCCCCGAGCCGGCGCTGTTCAAGTCCACCAGCCCGATGTGGAACAACCGCAACCTGGGCTCGATCGCCGGCAAGATCCGCTCGTCGTCGATCGTCGCCCACGTGCGCTCGGCGCTCTCGTTCGACCCGGTGACGCGCGAGAACTGCCACCCGTTCCAGCGCGGCCGGCTGCTGTGGATGCACAACGGCGACATCCCGGGCCGCGCCCGGCTCAGCCGGCAGGTGGCGCTGGCGGCCGACGACACGCTGCTCGCCCAGATCCGCGGCAACACCGACAGCGAGTGGGCCTTCACCCTGTTCCTGACCCACCTGGCGGGCTGGCCCGAGCAGCACCCGACGCTCGAACGGCTGGCCGTGGCGATGCGGCAGACGATCGAGGCGATCTCCGGCTGGCACCGGGAGGCCGCGGAGGAGCGGCCGCTGGAGCTGAACTTCTGCGTCACCGACGGCAGGATCATGGTGGCGTCGCGCTTCGCCATCGGCCCGCGGCCCGGGCCGACGCTGCACTGGTACCGGTCCGGCCCGGACGACGGGGCCGCCGCCTGCATCGCCTCGGAGCCGCTGTTCGAGGGCCCACGATGGCACGCCGCCGACGACGGCGATCTGCTGCTGGTGGGCAGGAACCGGGACGTGGAGCGACAGCGCCTCTGAGACCTCGGGGCGCACCGCCGCCGGACCTGAGCTAGGGACAGGTCGCGAAGGCCGAGGTGTCGGTGATGGCCGGCGCGGCCTGCCCCAAGAAATTCGAGTAGGCCTTCGTCTCACCGCTCCGGGTGTCGGTGACGGTCATCGTGTACTCGACGTTCGTGGTGGCAGCGTAGAAGACCCACCAGTGCCCGTTGTTCCTGCAACCGTTGACGGCGTAGGTGCCTGAAGATGTGGGGCTTACCGACCGGCGACGGCGGCGGCGGTCAGCGCTCTCGCCTCCTCCACCTGGTCGTCGAACCGCCCGAGATCGAAAAAGCTGGCGCCGGACGGCGGCGTGTGGACGATCTCGAGGCCGTCGAGCTCCGCGGGCGGCTCTGTGCCCCGGGTCCCCTCCACCCAGTGGACGAGGGCCGGGCGGCCCGGCCGCCATCGGCGCCAGCCGGCCAGCCCGAGCCGGTCGACGGCGCCGCCATCCCACAGCCGCCGCCCTCCGAGGGTGACCGGCTGGAAGACGTAGGGGATCGCGCAGGAGGCCGCCACGGCCTCGGGCAGCGGGCCCTCGGTGAGCAGGTGGTGGGTCTTGGCGCGGTCCATCGCCCCGAGGCCCAACGGCCGGTCCAGATCGGCAAAGGTCGGCGGCAGCAGACGGCTCAGCCGGTCGACGATCGACTCGATGCGGAACAGCCCGCGCCAGGGCGCCAGGCTGGGTCGCATCGAGCGGATCGGCGGGCGGGCGGAAAGCTCGCGGCCGATCTCTTCCGCCGGCATCCCCGCCGCCCAGAGGGCCGCGACCAGCGCGCCGGAGGAGGTGCCACAGACCGCGCCCACGTCGAGGGCCGCCTCCTCCACCGCGCGCAGGAAGCCGACGTGGCGGGCGAAGGCGAGAAAGCCGCTCGACAGGACCAGGTCGCGGCGCATCGTCGGCGGATGTTAGCCCGGTAGTGTTAGTTTGCCAGCCATGGAAGTCGTTCTCGCGCGCGGACCCAACTTCGTCTACGGCCGGGACTTCGTGCACCAGGAGCACGGCACCCGGGTCTGGGAACAGGTGGTCGGTGCCCTGCCGCAGGACGCCGCCGCGGTCTGGCAGGGCCCCCTGCTGATCACCGGCACCTACCCCTTCGCAGCGTTCAAGTCGATGCTCAAAGCCCTCACCGGGGTGGTTGGCGCCCGGCCCGACGACGAGACCGCGCGCATGTACTCCTACATCGCCGACCGCAGCCTCAACTCGGTCTACAAGTTCTTCTTCCGGCTCGCCCAGCCCTCCTTCGTCATCTCGCGCTACCCGATCCTGTGGCAGCGCTTCTTCAGGTCCGGCACCGTCGAGGTGCCCATCGCCGCCGCCGGCCGCGCCCGACTCGACTTCACCGTGCCGGATATCTTCCTCGACTGGCTCCGCCCAGCCTGTCTCGGCTACTCGACACAGGCGGTGGCCCTCTCGGGCGGCAGCGCGCTCGAGATGAAGGAGATCGAGCAGTCACAGCTCACGGACGGCCTGTGGCGCATCTCGTACGAGCTGACCTGGAAGGAGTAGCTCCGGGGAGCGCCGGCCGCGAGGACCGCCGCCGGCGCGGGTCGCACGGGCGGTGAGAAGGCCACTGTCATACGTCTGGGGTCCACAGGCAACAAACCTCACGGAGGTGCAACCGTGACTCCCGCTAGACTCTTGCCACATCCGCGCGGCGGACCTTCGGCCAAGGAGGTAGATGATGCGTCCTAGACGAAGCCAACGGCCGGGTTTCTCGGGGCCCGCGGCGGCGCTGTCGCGGCGCGCGCGCCGGCGAATCGCCCGCTCGCGGCCGCGGCTGCCGCCGGCCCTGGTGAACGACCTGCCGGCCCGGTTGCCGCCGCCACCGCGCCAGGTCGCGCCGGGTGGGGCACAACAGGCCCGGGCCGGCGGTCGCAAGGTCCGCAAGACCAAGATCCTGCGCAATCAGCGCCTCGTCCAGCGGGCCACCATGGGCTGGACCTGGGGCGAGCAGCAGCGGATCGACCAGCTGGGCTACCAAGGCTGGCTCGACCGCCAGCTGGCGCACGAGTCGATCGACGACGGCGGCCTCGAAGCCGCCCTCGCCGGAGCCCTGCCTTCGCTGGCGATGAGCCCGGCCGAGATCCTGCGCAACTACGAAGGCGACCCGGGCCGGCCGCTGATCGAGCTGATCCTCGCCGCCATCTACCGGGCGGTGTACAGCCCGCGCCAGCTGTTCGAGCGCATGGTGATCTTCTGGACCGACCACTTCAACATCCACATCTTCAGCGACCTGGCCTTCTTCCTCAAGCCGACCGACGATCGCGAGGTGGTGCGCGCCCATGCCCTGGGCAGCTTCCCCGCCCTGCTCTCGGCCAGCGCCCACAGCCCGGCGATGTTGAGCTACCTGACCAACGACTCCAACGTCAAAGGGGCCCCGAACGAAAACTACGCCCGCGAGCTGATGGAGCTGCATACCCTGGGCGCCGGCCGGGGCTACACCGAGACCGACGTCAAGGAGGTCGCCCGCTGCTTCACCGGCTGGGTCTTTCGCGGCCCGCCGGCCGGCGACGACGCGGGCCGGTTCTTCTTCAACGCGGACGCGCACGACGACGGCGAGAAGCGGGTGCTGGGCCGTGTCATTGCCGCCGGCGGCGGGGTCGAGGACGGCGAGCGGGTGCTCGAGATCCTCGCCGCCCACCCCAACACGGCGCGCTTCATCGCCGAGAAGATGCTGCGCCACTTCTGGCGCTACCAGCCCAAGCCGTCGGCGATCACCGGCGTCGCCAACGTCTACCTGTCCACCGGCGGCGACATCAAGGCGATGCTGCGCGCCGTGCTGCAGAAGGACCGGGTGGCGGCCTCGCTGCCCAAGCTCAAGCGGCCGCTGCACCTGATGGCCTCGGCGATGCGGGCGCTTGGCGCCGAGCTCCAGAACCCGGGCTACCTGGTCGAGCAGCTCCTCCTCACCGGTCACCTGCCCTTCGACTGGGCGCCGCCCAACGGCTACCCCGACAGCGAGGGCTACTGGTCGGGACTGGTGCTGCCGCGCTGGAACTTCGCCGCGACCTTCCTCGCCCGCGAGCGCTCCGGCATCCGCACCGATCTGTCGCTGTTCGATCCCTCGTTCTCGGCCGAGAGGCTGGTAGCCGGCATGGACGCGGTGCTCTTCAACGGCACCATGTCGGCCGCCACCGCCGCCGAGCTGACCGCCTTCCTCGAGGCCGGCAACATCAACCAGCACCGCATCCGCGACGCCCTCGGGCTGGCCGTGGCCTCGCCCCAGTTCCAGGAGTACTGATCGGGAGACCGCGATGAGCGATCACGACTGCAAGGGCTGCAAGGAATACGAGGGGCTGACGCGGCGCAACTTCGTCGGCCTGACCGCCGGGCTGGCGGCGGCGATCGTCACCCCGGGCTGGCTGCCGCGGGTGGTCTACGCCGCCAGCGAGAGCTCGGACCGCGACGTCATCGTCTCGATCTTCCTGCGCGGCGGCGCCGACGCGCTGACCCTCTGCGTGCCGCACGGCGAGAGCGCCTACTACGACCTGCGGCCGGGGCTCGCCATCGCCCGGCCGGACGCGGCGGTCGAGGCGGCGGCGCGGGCGATCGACCTGGATGGCTTCTTCGGCCTGCCGCACGGCATGCGGGCGCTCAAGGAGGCATTCGACGACGGCAACCTCGCGTTCAGCCACGCCACCGGAGTGGTCGACAGCTCGCGGTCGCACTTCGACGCCATGCGGTTCCTCGAGGTCGGCCAGGGCAGCGCGCCGGCCAACCTGCAGACCGGCTGGCTGGGCCGCCACCTGCGGGCCACGACGCCCAGCGCCAAGGACGGCGTGCTGCGCGCCGTCGGCATCGGCTTCGGCCTGCAGCGCACCCTGGCCGGGGCGCCGCAGGCGCTGCCCATCGCCGACCTGGCGGCGTTCGGCCTCGCCGGCCCCGGCGGTTCCCGCAGCGCCCGCCAGGCGTCCTTGGCCGGGATGTACGCCGCCTTCGACGACCCGCTCGAGGGCTCCGCCGCCACCACCTTCAAGACCATCGACGTCCTGCGCAAGATCGGTTTCGCCGGCTACCGGCCGACCGGCGGCGCGGTCTACCCCGGCGACGACTTCGGCTACGCGCTCGAGTCGGCGGCGGCGCTGATCAAGGCCGACGTCGGCGTCGAGGCGGTGGCGATCGATCTCGGCGGCTGGGACACGCACGATTACCAGGGGCCGGTCGACGGCCACATGCGCTACCTGATGGAGAGCCTTGCCAACGGCCTGGGCGCCTTCTATCGCGATCTGTTCTCCGCCGGCTGCAAGCGCTTCGTCGCCGTCACCATGTCCGAGTTCGGCCGCGTCGCCTTCGAGAACGGCTCGGCCGGCACCGACCACGGCAGCGGCGGCCTGATGATGGCCCTGGGCGGCGCGGTGCGCGGCGGCCGCGTGCTGGGCCGCTGGCCGGGCCTCGAGCGCGAGCAGCTGGTCGACCGCCAGGACCTCGCGGTGACGACCGACTACCGCGACGTGCTGTGGGAGATCCTCGACAAGCGCGCCCAGAGCCCCGGCGTCAGGCAGGTCTTCAGCGACGGCAAGTACACGCCAACGCCGGTCGGAATCGTCTAGCGTGCCCGTGGTAGAAGTCTGGACGGTCGCGTTGTGGGCGCCATGGGGCCAGGTGCAAGGCGCCACGGCGCAGGCGATGCGGGGCCATCGTCGAGTCGTGGCCTCCAAGGGCGACGCAGTCGCCCGCGACCGCAGCCCGGCTCTCAAGAGCCGGGCAAGAACGCCGCAGATGGCCCCATGCCGCCCACAACCCGAAGGGCGACAAGGGGTTTCGGCCCGCCTGCGGCGTTGCTCGTCGTCGACGATGACACCGCATCGACTCCTCCGAGCGCCTTGCAGGCGAACCGAAAGCCCTTGTCGCGCGACCATCCAGACTTCTACCACGGGCTGCTAGGTGCCTGACGCGTCCGGCGCCGGGCCTGCGCCCGGGGGTCCGGGTCGTGAGCCGATGCGGCGCGATGCCCGTGTCCGCGGCTGTGCGATAATCGGCGCGAGCCTTACACACGCTCCGGCCCCAAAGAGGAGACGAGATGAAAGCCCTCCTTGCCCTGTTCCTGGTCCTCGTCCTGGTACCCCAGGCCGCGTCCGCGATCATCACCTTCACCCAGCTCGACGACGACGTCTTCACGGTCAGCCACCGGGTCAAGCTGGTCGGCAGCCGAGCCCGGGCCACCAAGCTGGTCTACACCAAGGCGGCCTCGCTGTGCCTCGCCGCCGGCTATTCGCACTACAAGGTGTTGAACCAGGAGTCGGAGGCGGCGCAAGAAGACGACTCGGCCAACGCCTCGGTGCGGGTCAAGTTCTTCCAGCAGGACGCCGACGACCGGATCGGTTGCGAGAACAGCGCCGACCCGGGCTACGTCGCGGAAGCCCGCGAGAAGCTGATGAAGCGCGGCTATACGCCGCCGCCGCTGCCCGCGGGCGCCGCGGAACCGGCCGGTCAGCCGCCGGCCACCGGCGAGGCCGGCACCCCGGCCGGCACGTGCTCGCTCGAGCAGATCGCCGCGATGGCGCGCGCCGGGCTGACCGACGACAAGATCCGCGCCGCCTGTTCGGCCGGCACCTAGCTCGGGGCACCTAGCTCGGGAGAGGCATCCTCAGGGAGCCGGCACCTCGAGTACCGCCCTGAGCCCGGCGCCGGTCTCGATCGAAACGCCGTCTCCGAGGATGATCGCCTCGCCGGCGCGCAGGACCAGGGCACCGGTCGCGGTGATCGCGAAGGCCGGCCCCAGCGAGATCGTTCGGCACGCCTCGAAGGTCTCGGCGGTGCTCACCGCCATGTCGCTCAGGGCCCGGTGCTCGAACGCGCCGCAGGCGCCGGGGGTGAGCACCACGTCGACGTCCGCGTCGGAGTTGTTGCCTGCCACCAGCTCGACGGCCCCGGCCGGCGCGGTGACGCTCGCCTGGTTGACGAGCAGGCCGCTTGCCGTGCCACTGAGCGTACAGGCCACGGTGTAGGTGACCAGGGCGCCGGCGACGAGATCCGCCAGGTCGTCGATGTCGCCCGCCACCGGTCCCGGCGTGCAGGCGCCGCTGCCGGCGCAGGTCCACTGACAGGAGAGCTCGGCGGGAAGAGCGTCCACGACCCGAGCCCCGACCGCGTCGTCCGGCCCCAGGTTGCGCACCTCGAGCGAGTAGGTCAGCGGGTCGCCGGGGGAGAGCTCGGTGACGCCGTCGTCCTTGCCGAGCGCCAGATCGACGCGCGCCGGCAGGCTGTAGGAGTAGACGCCGCCGAAGGTGCCGGCGTGCAGGGTGGCGGGCGCGCTCGGCACCAGGGTCAGCTCCCGCGCCCCGCCGGCCCCGGCGGGGAAGCCGTTGTCGTCGAACGGCGACCAGGTGTCTCCCGCATCCGGGCTGACAAAGACCTCATCGCAGCCGAGGTAAACGGTCGCCGGGGTCAGCAGATCCGCTTCCAGGCTGCGCAGACACGGCACCGCGGGCGCTAGCGAGGTCCAGGCCGCGCCGCCGTCGGTGCTGCGAAAAAGCTCGAACGCCGCCCCCTCCCAGGCTCCGGCGTAGGCCCTCAATGGATCCAGCGGATCGAGCGCCAGGTCGACGGCAGAGCGGCCGCCGCCCGCCAGAACCTCCTGCCAGGTGACTCCGCCGTCCAGGCTGCGCAGGACGAGATAGTCGAGCGGGTACCCGAAAAAGCCGGTGCTGGTCAGAGCGGCCGCCAGGATCCGATCCGGGTCCGACGCGCGGATCGCGAAGCGGACCGGCTCGAACACGGTGAGCGAGCTCGGCGGGGTGTAGATCTGCGTCCACACCGTGCCGCCGTCGACGGTGCCGAACAGACCGGCAAAGGGTACGCCCCACTCGCCCGCGAAGGCGATGGCAGCGTCGCTGGGGTCGATCCCTACGGCCGTCACCGCCGGCCCCCGCGGGCCGAAATCGGTCGGGTCGGCGGCGCCCGGCACCCAGCTCAGCCCGCCGTCGGTCGACTTGTAGAGCTGCCTCCGGGCGCCCGCGTACAGTGTTGCCGGCGAGCTGGCCGAGATCGCCAGATCGGTGATCGCGCGATCGGCCAGCCCGGCGTTCGCCCCCTGCCAGCTGGCGCCGCCGTCGAGCGACTTGAAGATCCCGCTGACCGGGCTCGCCGCGTAGAGGACCTGCGGCGCGCTCGGGTCGCCGACGATCCGATGCACGTGGACGGCCCGCAGCCCGACGTTGGTCTCGGCCCAGCTGTTGCCGCCGTCGACACTCTTGGCGACTCCCGCGCCGGTGCCGGCGTAGACGGTCAGCGACGAGGACGGATCGACCGCCAGCGCCGCGACGGGCACGCCGGCGATGCCGAGCGTCAGCTCGGCCCAGCTCACCGCGCCGTTGGCGCTCGCAAACAGCCGCGACCCGACCCCGGCCAGCACCGTCGCCGGCGCCGAGGGATCGATCTCGAGCGCCCGGATCGGGGCGTCGGCCAGCCCGTCATTGGCCTCGCTCCAGGTCGCGCCGGCGTTCTGGCTCATGATCACCCCACCGAACAGCGTGCCGGCATAGACCTTCGCCGGTGCCAGCGGGTCGACCGCCAGGCACTCCACGCGGACGTCGTCCGCACCCGTGTTTGCGGGCGACCAGTTGGCGCCGCCGTCGACGCTCTTGTAGACGCCCTCCGCCGCCGTGCCGGCGTACACCGTGCCAGCCCCTCCCGGGGCCACCGCCAGCGCCAGGACGTTGATTCCCGCGAGCCCCGTGCCGGACGAGGTCCAGGTCGCCCCGCCGTCGGCCGTCTTCGACACGACGCCGACCCCGCCGACGTAGACCACGAGCGGCGCACTGGGGTCGATCGCCAGCGCCTCGGCGGCCTGGCTCGACACCTCGACCCAGCTGACGCCGGAGTCGACACTCCTGAACACCCCCGGCAGGCCGCTGGCCGCGATGGCCCAGAGCGTGCCGTCCGCGGCCACCGCCAGGTCGCCCAGCCGCGGCTCCAGCCCGGCGCTGGCGGGCGACCAGGAGGCGCCGCCGTCGGCGCTGCGGAAGGCACCGTTGAGCCGGGATCCGGCAAAGACCGTCCCGGCCGTCGCCGGATCCACCGCCAAGGCGATCACCTCGCCGCCGTCGGGACCGCCGCTGGTCCAGACGCCGTCCCCGGCGACCGCCGACGCCGCCAGCAGGGCTGGTAGGGCCAAGGTCATCCAGACAGACGCTTGGCGGCGCCCGTGCCCGCCAGGCGCCTCACTCACGAGAAGATCCCGCCCGGCCGCGTCAGTGGTCCCGGACCCAGCTCTCTTCCGGCTTCAAGATGGGCATCGTCGAGCAACCCTCGACGCCGTGAAGACTCATGTTGGTCCTCGTCCGCGGAATCATGAGGTCGTTGCTCCGCAGGTTGCCGCTGCCGCTCATCGAGATGGTGCTGCCGGCACCAGCACGATCCACGGTGCCGGCCACCGTGACCGGCCCCTCGACAAACCAGGCCCCGGGGCTGCCGATCTTGAACCTCAGCTCGATCTCGAAATGGGTCACCGACCCGTCGACGCCGGTGATCGTGACCCTCCCGCAGTCGTTGGCGACCCCTGGAAAGCAGGCGACGTTGCCCTGGGAGAACGTGACGCAGTCTTCGCCGACGAAGATCAGGTCGAACGGGGAATTGATGTGCGCGCCGAAGAACTCGACGGTGTACTTCTTCCCGGTCGGCGGCACCGCACCCGCGGGCGCCGCCAGAGCCAGCGCACCCGCGACAACCACCAGGCCCAGAACCACGGTCGTCAAGGCTCGTCTGCTCATCCTCAACCTCCTTGTGCCTCTCCGGCACGATTCGAGTCGGCGGCGGAAGGTTGGAGCCGTCGTCGGCTCGCGTTGACAGAATCCCCCTGAGGTTTCCAACCTATTCCGCAGCCGCCAAGAGCGTCACCACCCTGGCGGGTGGGTGCCGGCGGCACCGCCGGCGGCGGGGCACCCGCGCGCCCGAGCCAGGCTGCCCCGCCACGGGCGCCCCGCCCTGGGATAGACTCCCGCGGAGGCTCATCAGTGCTCGAAGTGCCGCAAAACAAAGGGATTCCGGCGCCCGACCCGGCCAGGCCAGGGGTCGACCGCGACTTCGGCACCCACGTCGACACCGGCCGCCACGGCCTCGTCCGCCGCGTCCTCACCACCACCCGCCACGCCTGGGGCCTGGGGCTTGGCACCCTGGTGGCCCACGTGCGGGGGCTGAGCAAACGCGAGCGCTGGCGGATCCGCTACGTCCTGCTGCGGATGTTCCTGGCGGTCGCCGCCCTGCCGGTCAGCCGCGAGCTCAAGCGCCGGCCGTTCGAGGTGCAGCTGCGCAAGCGTCTGGAGAGGTTGGGGCCGACCTACATCAAGCTGGGCCAGATCCTCAGCTCGCGCCAGGACCTGCTGCCCCGGCACGTCACCGAAGAGCTCAAGCACCTGCTCGACAAGCTGCCGGCGGTGCCCTACCCGGCCTTCTTCGAGCTGGTCAACCGCCATCTCGGCCGCCCGGTGGACGAGGTCTTCGCCCACATCCGCACCCGGCCGCTGGGCTCGGCCTCGATCGGCCAGACCCATCTGGCGGCGCTGCACTCGGGCGAGCAGGTGGTGATCAAGGTGGTCAAGCCGGGGATCCGCAAGACCCTCAAGCGCGACACGCTGCTGCTCCGGCTGCTCGGTTGGCTGCTCCAGCTGCTGCTGCCGCGCTACCAGCCGCGCCGGGTGATCGCCGAGTTCTGCACCTACACGCTGCGCGAGGTGGACCTGTCGCGCGAGGCCGACAACGCCGAGACCTTCGCCGCCAGCTTCGACGGCCAGCCCGACATCGTCTTCCCGCGCATCTACCGCGAGTACTCGAACGAGAGCCTGCTGACGATGGAGTACCTCGACGGCATCCAGCCGACCGAGCCAGGCGCCGTCGAGCTGCGGCCCGAGGACCGCGCGCGGCTGGTCGACCTCGGGGCCGAGGCGATCATCTCGATGCTCTACCGGGACGGCTTCTTCCACGCCGACCTGCATCCGGCCAACCTGGTGATCCTGCCGGGGCCGCGGTGCGGCTTCATCGATCTCGGCATGGTCGGGCGGTTCGACTCGGATCTGAAGCACACCCTGCTCTACTACTACTACAGCCTGGTCGCCGGCGACCACGAGAACGCCGCCAACTACCTGGCGCTGATCGCCGAGACCGGCTCGCGCTCGGATCCGGTGGGCTTCCGGCGCGACGTCGAGGAGGTCTGCCGCCACTGGGCGCATCGCTCGCGCTTCGGCAAGGCGTCGCTGGCCGAGCTGATCCTGCAGTCGGTCGGCAAGGGCGCCCGCCACCGGATGTACTTCCCCGTAGAGATGGTCCTGATGGTGAAGGCGATCGTCACCTTCGAGGCGGTCGGCCGGCAGCTGCTGCCCGACTTCGACGTCACCAACGTGTCGCGCAAGCACATGAACCGCATCCTGCTCGAGCGCTTCGGCCCGCTCAAGCTCACCCGCGAGAGCCTGACCGCCCTGCCCGAGCTGTTCGACACCCTGGCCAAGACGCCGCGGCTGGTGAGCGAGGGGCTGCGACTGATGGAGCAGGCCACCCGGCAGCCGGCCGAGAACCCGTTCGCCGGCATGCGGGCGACCCTGCTGGGCGGCTTCTGCCTGGTGGCCGGCGCCATCCTGGCCGGCAGCGGCGGCCCCGTCTGGCTGTGGGCGGCGCTGCTGGCCGCGGGTATCCTGTTGCCGCTGCGCCGCGGCCGCTAGCCCGGCCCTCTCACCGACTCTCGGGCCAGGGGCGAGCCTCTCACCAGCCCTCCACCACGCAAGGCCGCAAAGTTGCTCGAAGCGACGCTCACCAACCCGGAGTTCTGGAAGCACGTCTCGATCCCGTTCGTCGCCGGCATCATCGGCTGGGTGACCAACTGGGTGGCGATCCAGCTGACCTTCAAGCCGCTCGAGTTCGTCGGGCTGCGGCCGTACCTGGGCTGGCAGGGCATCATCCCGTCCAAGGCGGGCAAGATGGCGGAGATCTTCGTCGACAAGACGATGTTCCGCCTCGGCACGCTCA
This sequence comes from Thermoanaerobaculia bacterium, assembly GCA_963781065.1. Classification (GTDB taxonomy): domain Bacteria; phylum Acidobacteriota; class Thermoanaerobaculia; order Multivoradales; family JAHEKO01; genus CALZJC01. Next base: position 80,605 of record CAWAET010000009.1, read on the forward strand.
AGGAGCTCTTCCTGTCGATGGAGCCGGACCTGATCAGCAGCCACATCTCGCGGGTGATGGACGGCCGGCTCGAGGCCTACACCGACGAGATCCTCTATCTGCGCCACCCCCGGGTCTGGCGGCTGCTGCCAGGGCCGGTGCGGGACAACGTCTACCGCCGGGTGCGCGAGGAGATGCCGCGGCTGATCGAGAACCTGATGGCCGATGCCGCCGACGAGATCGAGGACTTGATCGACTTCAAGCGGATGCTGGTGACCCGGCTCGAGGGCGACAAGGACCTGCTCAACCGGTTGTTTCTCGAGGCCGGGACGCAGGAGTTCAAGTTCATCGTCCGCTCGGGGCTCTACTTCGGCTTTCTCTTCGGCCTGATCCAGCTGACGGTATGGATCTTCTACAAGTCCTGGTGGGTGCTGCCGGCCTTCGGCATCCTGGTCGGCTACGCCACCAACTGGCTGGCGATCAACATGATCTTCCGCCCGCTGCACCCCAGGAAGGTGGGGCCCTGGACGGTGCACGGCATGTTCCTGCGCCGCCAGCGCGAGGTGGCGGCCGCCTGGTGCCGGCTGGTGACGACCGAGATCATCACCCTGCAGCACATCATCTACGAGATGCTCTACGGTCCCGGGGCCGAGCGCGCCAAGGCGCTGATCAAGCGCCACATCCGCCCGGTCGCCGACCGGGTGCTCGAAACCTACGCGCCGGCAGCGCAGCTGATGGTGGCCGAGGACACCCTCGACGACATCCGCGACTCGGTGGGCGAGAAGGCGGTGGCGGTCTCGACCGACCCCTTCGACCACTGGCCGTTCAACCGCGACCGGGCCAAGCGTGCCGAGGCGCTGCTGCGCGAGCGCATGGAGAGCCTGCCGCCGCGGGAGTTCCAGGACCTGCTGCGGCCCTGCTTCGAGGAGGACGAGCTCAAGCTGATCCTGACCGGGGCGGTGCTGGGCTTCCTCGCCGGCCTCGGCCAGCTGTTCTTCGTCTTCGGCGGGGTCTGACGCGCCAGCGGCCCTGCTAGACTCGGCCGGCACGCGATGCCCTCGCGGGCACTCCCCTCCGGGAGCTCACCTTCCCGACCTGGAGCACGCCATGGAGATGGGTATCCTCGGCTTCCCCAAAGCCGGCAAGACGACGCTGTTCAACCTGCTCACCGGCGCCAGCCACGACACCGGCAAGTTCGCCGCGCCGGGCAAGGCGAACGTCGGCGTGGGCACGGTGCCCGACCCGCGGCTCGAGCAGCTGCGGGAGATCTTCGAGCCGCAGCGCTATGTGCCGGCGACGGTCTCCTTTGTCGACATCCCGGGGATCCGTTCCGGCGAATCGGCCGAGAGCCTCGACCTGACGCGGCTGCGCGAGGCCGACGCGCTGATGCACGTGGTGCGCGCCTTCGCGGACGACGAGATCCCGCATGCCGAGGGCAGCGTCGACCCGGCGCGCGACGTCGAGAGCCTCGAGCTCGAGCTGATCATCGCCGACATGGACCTGGTCGGGCGTCGGCTCGAGCGGCTGGAGAAGGCCCGCAAACGCGGCCTCAGCCGCGACGAAGAGCTCGAGCAGGCCCTGCTGGCCGACCGCGTGCTGCCGGCGCTCGAGGCCGAGACGCCGGTGCGCGAGCTCGAGCTCGAAGCCGACCAGGAGAAGCGGCTGCGGGGCTTCCAGCTGCTGTCGGCCAAGCCCCTGGTGGTGGCGCTGAACGTCGACGAGGCGCGCCTGGCCGCCGCCGACCCTGCCGCCATGGGCATCCGCGAGGGGGTCCCGGCGCTGGTGGTCAGCGCTCTCATCGAGGAGGAGATCGCGCGGCTCGACGGCGAGGAGCAGGTCGAGTTCCTGGCCGAGCTCGGCCTCGACGAGCCGAGCGTCCACCGGGTCCTCCGCACCAGCTACGAGATCCTCGGCCTGATCTCCTTTTTCACCGTCGGCGAGGACGAGGTGCGGGCCTGGACGATCCGCCGCGGCACCGACGCCCGGCGCGCCGCCGGGGCGATCCACAGCGACCTCGAGCGCGGCTTCATCCGCGCCGAGGTCGTGCCCTGGCAGGAGCTGGTCGCGCGGCGCACGCTGGCCGCCTGCCGCCAGGATGGGGTGCTGCGGCTCGAGGGCAAGAGCTATGTCACCCAGGACGGCGACGTCATGCACATCCGCTCGGGCGTCTAGTGTAGTGACTCCGCCGGTGCTCGGAGGAGGCCGTTCCTGCTACGATCTAGCCCTCGACCCACGGAGGCCGGCTTGAAGATCGAAACGAGAGAGCGGCAAGGAGTCTTCGTCCTGGATCTCGAGGGCAAGCTGGCCGGCGGCATCAGCGGCGGCCCCGGGCTCTCGGAGGCGGTGATGAAACTGATCGTCGGCGACGACCCGGCCCGGGCGCCCGATCACCCGCGCGTGCTGCTCAATCTCACCGCTTGCGCGGGCGCGGACTCGCTGGGCATCGGTGAGCTGATCAGCCTGCACGTCAGCCTGTCGAATCGCGGCGCCAGCCTGAAGCTGCTGCGGCTGCCCGACCGCATCCGGGACCTGCTCACGGCCACCCAGCTGATCTCGATGTTCGAGATCTTCGAGGACGAGGACGAGGCCGTGGAGTCGTTCGGTTAGCCAGCAGCCACTAGTCGAGGTAGCCGAGCGCCCGCAGCCGGGTGGTCACCTCGGCATCGAACTGATCGTCCTCGGGGACCTCGCCTCCGCGGCGTGGCGAGAGAAACTCGTAGCGGTCGATTGTGCGGATCGGATGTTGCCGCAGCCACTCCGGCCGAAGCAGCCGCCGCAGCGGCGCGCCTTTCAGCCCCGTCGCGACCGGATAGTCCAGCAGACTGAGGACCGTTGGCGCGATGTCGAAGATGCTCGCGGTGCGGGTGTAGAGACCCCGCTTGAAGGCCGAACCCGAGGCGACCAGGATGCCCTGACTGCGCCAGCTGTGACCGCCCGACTTGGTATTCGACTGCATGAAGTCCATCCCGTGCACGCCATGATCAGACAGGACCAGCAGGTTCGCGCCAGGGCCCGCGGCGTCGGCGATGCGGCCGATGAAGCCATCGATCAACTTGTAGTAGTTCTCCACGATCTGCCCATAGAGCGGCAGTTCGGAGCGCTCGACACGGGGGTAGATATCGGGGTCCACGAAGTGCCAGAAGAGATGCTGCATGGAGTCCTGGCCGTTGAAGTAGATCATCCAGAGATCCGGCGAGATCTCCTCGAACAACGACAGACCGAGCTTGAAGGTGGTCAGGTCCTTGAGCAGATGGAACTTGAGGAGGCTCTCTGGTCTCCTCCTGTCGACAGCCGCGATATCCCGGAACCGCTGCCAGGTCGGCTCGTCGAGGCCCACCAGCAACCGCTGCAGGTCCTGCCGGCGCAGGCCGGGGGCCACATCCTGCGCCTCCCGTAGACGGGCCGCCAGGTCGCGGGGATAGGTGTCGTACTCGGCGTAGACGGCCCGGAGCCCGGCCTCCTTGGGCAGGTAGCCGCGATCTTCCTTCAACCGCACCGCCGCCTCGTTGGCGTGATCGCTGACGACGAACCCACGCACCGTCTCGGCCGGCCAGGTGGCCCACCAGGACACCACCCCGACGCTTTTCTGGCCGTAGTCGGTGACGATGTTCCACAGCGCCGGCGTCCGGCGCATTGAGCTGGAGACGTGCATCTTGCTCTCGGCTCCCGGCGCCGGCATAAGGAAATCCTCGATCCCGTGCTCCTGCGGCCCTTCGCCGGTCGCCACCGAGGTCCAGATGACCGGCGACAGGGTCGGATCGATGTTTCTCAGGTAGCCGCTGACGCCATTGCGGATCAGCCGGGTGAGATTCGGCAGGCGATCCTCGGCGCCGGGCAGCGCGGCCCAGTCGAACCCTTCCGGCGGCAGTCCCCGCAGCTTCCCCGGCAGCAGTTTCAGTTCCGCGACCTCGATGGGCACGCTCGGGCCACCACCCTGGCGGGCGCGATCGAAGCGGCGGGCAACACAGTCCACCTCACCCCGCAGCAGCAGGATCTCCATCGCCGACGCCGTGGTGGGAGGCTGCAGATCCAGACGCAACTCGCCGCTCCCGGTCCCGAGGTCGAAGCTCTTGCACACCGTCTCGTTGTTGCCGGGCATCAGCGGCGGCGGCTCGCCACCGGGGAACGCGTAGCGCACACCGAGGGTCAGGCGGGCGGGCGCCCGGCCAGCGAGCGCCCGCCCCTCGATCCGATAGCGATCGCGGCGCGGGAAGTCCAGGTCGAGGGAGGTCGACAGCCCGGCGGGCCGCCGCCGGCTCGTGTCGCGCATAAGCAGCGGTCCGTCCCGCGGCGGCGCCACCGGCTCCATTGTCTCGTCGTCGAACTCTCGCCACTCGCCACCGGCGAGCAGATCCACCGGCTCGGACCAATCGACCATCGGGTAGCGCTCGCCGGCGAGTAGCGGAGCGATCACTTCCCAGGCCACTCCATCGATGGCGATGACGACCACCGGACCACCCGCCACCGACCCGCCGGAACGGCCGCAGCCGGTGCCGAAGAGCAGCGCTACGGCGAGGGCTGCGGCTAGAATCAGCGCCGAAAAAGGGAATCGGGGCATCGCTTCCGACGGGGTCGATCCGACGCCCGAAGAGCCAACACGATACCGGACTCCATTGGGGCTGTCATCCGGCGCCCGCCCGAACGGCCATTGCCGACAACGACCGTGCGAATATCGACCCGCCTGCTCAGCAACGCAGCCACCAACTACTTGAGGATGGGCGCGACGTTCGCGCTCGGCCTGTTCACCACCTGGTACGTGGTCGGCGCCGCCGGCGTGGTCGGCTTCGGGATGATCTCGCTGGCGGTGTCGAGCTCGGGGCCATCGCGGGCGCTCGAGCGGACGCTGCGGCTGGGACTGGTGCGCGAGCTCTCGACGGCCCTGGCCACCGGCGACGCCGCCGCCATCCGGCGCAGCATCGCCTCGGCCTTCCGGCTCTGCTCACAGGCCGTCCTGCCCCTCGGAGCGGTGGTGGTCGCCCTGGCGGTCGTGGCCTGGGCGGGCCTGTTCAATGTGCCCGGCGGCCGTGGCCCGCTGACGCTGGCGCTGGCCGCCCTGATCCTGGCCGAGGGCGTCCACGCCGCGGTGCGGGTGCTCGCGTCGCCTCTCCTGCAGTGCCTGTTCGCCTCGCAGCAGGTGGCGCTGGACAACGTGTTGATGGTCCTCGGGCGGCTGACCCACGCGCTCTCGGCGCTGGTTGTCTTCGGCTGGCTGCTGCCCGACGCGGCGCTGCCGATCCAGCTCCTGGGCTTCGCCGTCTCGCGGGTCACCCTGCAGCTGGCCGACGTCGCTGCCGGTGTCCTGCTGGCCCGGCAGCGCATCCCGGCGGTGGGGCTGGACCGCGCGCTGTTCGACCCGGGCGAGTACGCGCAGATGCGCCAGACGGTCTGGAGCTTCTCGCAGGTGACGGTGCTGCTCAACATCCTGCCCCGCTTCATGGCCATCCTGATCAACCTGTTCTTCGGCATCGCCTACAACGCGATCTGGGAGATCACGGTCCAGTTTGCCGGCTACGCCTGGGTGGCCTCCGAGGGCCTGCTACGCGGTATCGCTCCGCTGACCGCCCACTTGCAGGAGGGCAGCCGGGGGCGGGTGGCGCTGGGACTGATGGCGCGCAGCATCCGCTATCACCTGGTGGTCGTCCTGCCGGCGGCCCTGCTGCTCGGCCTCTACTCCAAACCGCTGCTCGAGCTCTGGGTGGGCCGCCGGCTGGCGGCCGACGCCAACCTGGCGGCCGCCGGGATCAGCGTCCCCGAGGCGCTGGGGCTGGCCGCCGCGATGGCCGCTGTGCTGCTGGCCGGCCACACCGTCCGCGCCGGCTTCTTCGGCGTCGAGCGGATCCTCTACGGCATGGGGGAGGTGCGCTCTTACGCCTGGTTCTCCAAGTGGGCGGCGCTGGGGGCGGTGGGCACGGCCACCGCCGCAATGGCGATCTTCCACGCACCGATGGCCGCCCCGCTCGCCATCCTGGCGGCGCTCAGCGGCCACTCGCTGGTCGCCGTGCTCGGTGCGGCGCACCGGCGCATGGACCTGCCGATCGGCCGCACCCTGCGGCGCTCGCTACCCCGCCCGCTGATCGCCAACCTGGTATTCCTGGCGATCCTGCTGGCGGCGCGGCCGTGGTTCGCCCAGCTGACGGTGCTGCGCCTCGGCGCGCTCCTGCTGGGCGCCGGCATCGTCTACGGCGCCATCGCCCTGCTGGTGACGCCCGAGCCCGACGAGCGGCCGCGGCTGGCCGAGTTGGCGAGACAGCTACCAGGTCTGTTGCGGCGGCGCCGGCCCGGGGTCGGGGCCGACGGGCCGCCGCGGGACAGCTGAGCCGGTGGCGGGCTAGCCGCTCGCCTGCCGGTAGATCTCCTCGTAGGCGTCGCGTAGCCGGTCCGGGGCAAGCCACTCGCGCACCCGGTCCCGGCCGGTCTGCCCCATCTCCCGGCGTCGCCGATCGTCGCCAAGCAGCTCGGCCAGGGCGCCGGCAAGCGACGCGGCCGTCGGCTCGACGATCCGCCCGCCGCCGCTCCGCTCGACCTGCCGCCAGGTGTCGGCGCCACGGGTGGTGACCACCGGCGTGCCACAGGTCAGACACTCGAACAGCACCAGGCCGAAGTTCTCCCGCATCGTCGGCAGGACCAGCAGATCGGCGAACTGGTAGAGCGAGCGCTTCATCGCCCCCTCGACCATGCCCAGGAAGTGGGTCCCTTCGGCGATGCCGTGCCGCGCGGCCAACCGGCGCAGCCGCGCCACGTAGGGCTCGTCGCCGCTGCCGGCCAGGAGAAGCTGGCCGGCGGTGCCGGCGCGACGCAGGTTCCCGACCGCCTCGATCAGCAGCTCGGGCCGCTTGTGGGGATGCAGGCGGCCGAGCATCAGGATCCGTCGCACGCCGGGGTCGATCTGCGGGTGCGCCTCGGCGAAAAGCTCCGGCCCCGGCAGCCGGGACGCCATCGCCGGATCGAGCACCAGCGGCACCACCCGCAGCCGCTCTTCGGCCACCCATCGGCGCGCGGTCTCGTACTCCGGCTCCGCCGTCGCGTGCACCACACCGGCTCGCCGCAGGTTGCGGCGCTCGAGCAGCCGGAAGTAGAGCGCCTTCTGCAGCGCCCATCTCGGTGCCGCCGACCAGTAGTTGAGCATGCCGTGGGGTGACAGCACGTAGGGTACCGCCAGCCGCCGGGCCAGCGCCGCGATCTGGGCGTTGCGCGGCCGCCAGAGCCCGTGCAGGTGGAGGACGTCGGCACCGTCCAGAACCGCGGCTACCCGGCGCCGGCCGCCGCCGCCGAGCAGCTGCAGCCACCTCACCGGATCGAGCTCGACGAGCTCGAGGTTGGCGATCTCACCCGACCGCCAGGCGGCCGGCAGGTCGCTGCCGGCAGCGGTCAAGATGGCGACCCGGTGATCGCCTTCGCAGAGCAGCGTCACCAGATCGATGACGGATCTCGCCACACCGCCGCCGCCGCGCCGGATCTCGGTAAAGTGTTGAACGATGCGCATCGCGCGGGCGGTTCTGCTAGATTCCAAGAATAGTACGAATGGTCCAAGCCGCCGCCGCCTCGCCCCCGCCACCCCCGCCAAGCCAACCCCGGTCGCATGAACGCCCGCCTCGCAGCGGCAGCCGTGCGGCGGCCGAGAGATTCGACCGGCTTGCGGGCGACACCCTGGCCACCCTCGGCGACGAGCCAGGCCACGGCTGGGTCGCGTGGCACGACTCCCCGCAGATCTAGCAGGCCAGTCCTGGGGTTCGTGGATCGAAACCGAAACGGGGAGGGATGACGACGTGGAGCCCGAGAGCAGCGTACTGTCGCTTCTGGGCCGCCGCCGGCGGCTGTTCGAGCGCGATCTCGAGCGGGCCGAGCCCGAGCTGGCCGAGCGGGTCGCGGCCGGCTCCTTTCTGGTCATCGGCGGCGCCGGCTCGATCGGCCAGGCGGTGGTCAAGGAGCTGTTCCGGCGCCGGCCGCGGCGGCTGCACGTGGTCGACCTGAACGAGAACGGCCTGGTCGAGCTGGTGCGCGACGTCCGCAGCTCGCTGGGCTATATCGCGGGCGACTTCCAGACCCTGCCGCTGGATTGCGGCGGGCCGGAGTTCGCCGCCTTCCTCGACGCGACGCCGCCCTACGACACAATCCTCAACCTGTCGGCGCTCAAGCACGTGCGCAGCGAGAAGGACCCCTACACCCTGATGCGGATGCTGCGCACCAACGTGCTCAACACCGAGAGCAGCCTGGGCTACGCCGCCGCCAGCGGGGTGGGCAGGTACTTCGCCGTCTCCTCCGACAAGGCGGCCAACCCGGCCAACGCCATGGGCGCGACCAAGCGGGCGATGGAGATCTGCCTGATCCGTGCCGGCCGCCGGCTGGAGGTCTCCTCGGCGCGCTTCGCCAACGTCGCCTTCTCCGACGGCAGCCTGCTGCATGGCTTCACCCAGCGGCTCGCCAAGCGGCAGCCGCTGGCCGCGCCGCGCGACGTGCGGCGCTACTTCATCACCGCCGAGGAGTCGGCCGTCCTCTGCCTGCTGGCCTGCCTCGTCGGCGGCAACCGCGAGAGCTTCTTCCCCCACGTCGGGCCGGACTTCGCGGCGGTCGACTTCAAGCTTCTGGCCGAACGGTTCCTCGCCTCCCGCGGCCTCGAGGCTCATCCCTGCGCCGACGAGGCAGAGGCCCGCGACCGGGTCGACGAGCTCGCCGCCCGCGGCCGCTGGCCCTGCTTCTTCTTCGACAGCGACACCACCGGCGAGAAGGAGATCGAGGAGTTTCACACCGCCGGGGAGCGGGTCGAGCTCGAGCGGTTCGCCGAGATCGGCGTGGTGCAGTGGGACGGGATCGAGGACGAGCGGCCGCTGGACGAGTTTCTGGGTCTGCTCGAGGCGGCGGTCCGGCGCGGCCGGTGGACCCGCGAGGAGATCCTCGGCGGCCTGAAGAGGCTCCTGCCCGAGTTTCGCCACCTCGAGACCGGCCGGTTTCTCGATCAGAGGATGTGACCGTGAAGCGGCTTCTGGACCTGGTGGGGGCGGGCCTGCTCACCGCCCTCGTGCTGCCGGTCGGGCTGCTCACCGCGCTGATCCTGCGGCTCACTGGCGAGGGCGAGGTGTTCTACGCCCAGCCCCGGGTCGGCAGGGACGGCGAGCTGTTTCGCCTGCTCAAGTTCGTCACCATGGTCAAGAACAGCGCCAGCATGGGCACCGGCACCGTCACCGTGCCGGGCGACAGCCGGGTGCTGCCGGTGGGCCGGGTGCTGCGCAAGCTCAAGCTCAACGAGCTGCCGCAGCTGCTCAATGTGCTGCGCGGCGACATGAGCCTGGTGGGCCCGCGGCCGCTGACCCCCGAGACCTTCGCCTGCTACCCCGACGAGGTCCAGCGCCGGATCGTCGCCGTGCCGCCGGGGGTCACCGGCATCGGCTCCATCGTCTTCCGCGACGAAGAGCGGATCCTGGCCGAGAGCGAGCTCGAGCCGCTCGACTGCTATCGCCGGGAGATCGCCCCCTACAAGGGGCGGCTGGAGCTTTGGTACATCGCCAACCGCGGCCTGGGGCTCGATCTGAAGCTGCTGCTGCTGACCGCGGTGGCCGTCCTGGCGCCGCGCAGCCGGCTGCACGAGCGGGTCCTGGCGGCGCCCTTCGCGCCCGGTTCCGAGGGTCCATGACGCCGCGCGTCGGGAGGCGCCTGACGCCCCCGAACGGCTGCTAGACTGACCGCCATGGTGTGGCTCAGGGCGCTGCTGCCCGGTCTCGTTGCTGCGGCGGTGACGATGATGCTGACGCCCGCCGTCGCCCAGCTGGCGGTGCGTCTGCGCGCCATCGACGAGCCCGGCGGCCGGCGCCGCCAGAAGCGCTCCATCCCGCGGCTCGGCGGCATCGCCATCCTCACCGGCATCCTGATCGCCCTGGTGCCCAGCCTGCCGCTGCTGACCCGCGGGGCGGCCTTCCGCAGCGTCTCTCACAGCGAGACGCTATGGCTGCTGGTGGCGACGCTGATCATCTTCGCCGTCGGCCTGGTCGACGACATCCGCCAGCTCGGGCCGTTCCAGAAGCTCTTCTTCCAGATCGTCGCCGCCTCGATCGTGGTCGCCATGGGCTGGCAGTTCTCCAACGTGCGGCTGCCCTGGGACGCCGAAGGCGCCTACGTCGGGGCGGTGGCGCCGCTGCTGTCGCTGCTGTGGATCGTCGGCGTGACCAACGCGGTCAACTTCATCGACGGCCTCGACGGGCTGGCCTCCGGGATCGTCGCCATCATCGCCTCGAGCCTGCTGGTGCTGGCGGTGCTGCAGCGCTCGCCGGAGGTGGTGGTCGCCACCAGCTGCGTCGTCGGCGCCTGTCTCGGCTTCCTGCGCCACAACTGGAACCCGGCGAGAATCTACATGGGCGACTCGGGCTCGCTGACGCTCGGGTTCATCCTGGCGACGGTCTCGCTGCACTCGTCGGTCAAGGCCTCGGCGACGGTAGCTCTGCTGGTGCCGATCCTGGCGCTCGGCCTGCCGGTGCTCGATACGCTGCTGGTGATGTGGTACCGCTTCCTCAAGGGGCACACGCGGATGAACCGGATCGCGCGCATGTTCCACGCCGACCGCAGGCATCTGCACCACCTGCTGCTGGAGACCCACGGCAAGCGCTCGCGGGCGCTGTGGACCCTCTATGGGCTGGCGCTGGCGTTCTGCGCCATGGCGCTCGTGGTGGCCACCAGCCGCAACCTGTGGCTCGGGGTGGCGTTCCTGGGGGTCGAGTTCTGCGCCGTCCTGCTGATCCGCAAAGTGGGCTTCCGGGCCGAGGCGCGGCGGCTGGCCGAGGAGCGCGTCAATCGCATCCAGGACCCCGAGGTGACGGCCGGTGCCGCGGACCCGGTCGGCGTGGTGCCGCTGCCACGGATCGAGCCGGCGATCGACGAGCTCGACTCGGTGGTGAAATAGCCCGCGGCGGGCGACTCCGGTCGAGCTGGCCGCGGATCCGCCGCGGGGCCGGTAAAATCGGCCGGCTCACCCCTGTAACAAATCGCCGCCAGCCCCGATTGAGTATGAGAGAGGAGCCGAAAGACCGCGACCGGACCGGGAGCCGGATGGTATCGGAACCAGCAGATGAGATCGTCCGAGAGCTACGACGCGGCTCACCCGAAGCGGTCCAGACCGTGCGCCGGCGGGTGCGCCGGATCCTCGCCTTTCGCGGCTACCGGATCCCGACCGATGACCGCAACGACCTGGAGCAGGAGGTCATGACCCAGCTCTGGCAGGCGGTCAACCGCTCCGGCTTCGCCAGCGCCGGCTTCTGGGGGTTCGTCGAGGTGGTGACCGCCCGGCGCTCCATCGACTGGCTGCGGGCACGAAAGGGCGAAACCGCCCTCGACGACGGCTTCGCCAGCTCCGCACGGGGTCCGCTCGGCGCGGCCCTGGCGCGCGAAAGCACCGAGCAGGCCCACGCCGCGCTGGCCCAGCTGGCAAAGCCGTGCCGCGACCTGATCTACCTGCACTTCGCCATGCGCAAGCCCTACAAGGAGCTCTCCGCCCTGCTCGGCAGGAGCGAGGGAGCGCTGCGCGTGCAGCTGCACCGCTGCGTCCGCGAGGCGCGGCGGATCCTGGCCGCCCTGCGCGACGATGCCGAGCCGGGCGCGGCCGGGGCGGAGAGGCGCTGATGCGGCACTCCGAGGCGATCCGCCATCTTCCCGACCTGCTCACCGGCACCCTCACCGGCGACCGGCAGACCGAAACCGCCGAGCACCTGGCCGGCTGCGACAGCTGCCAGGGCTGGGCGGAGACCTACCGGTTCTTCTCCGACGCCCTGCTCGCCGACGACGCCGCCGAGCACCCGTCGAGCGAGCAGCTCGCCCATCTGGCGGTCGACGCCGAGCTGTTGACCGAGCCCGAGCGCGAGCGACTCGCGAGCCACCTCGAGGGGTGCGACGAGTGCCGGCGGGAGCTCCGGCTGAGCCGCGAAGCCCTGGCGGGCGCCCGGCAGGGACCGGCCGCCACCCGCTTGCTGCCCTTCCGACTGGTGTCGCGGCCCGCCGCCCTGCGGCTGGCGCTGGCGGCCAGCCTGATCCTGGCGGTGGCGGTGACTTTTGTCGTCTCCCGCCGGGATGGAGCCGGCAACGAGATTGCCGCGGCACCGGTCGCCATCGCGGCCGCCCCGCCGGCGGCGGTGATCGCCCGCATCGCGGCCGTTGACCGGGCGCTTGCGGGCAACCGCCTGACGGGCATCCAGGTGATCGAGGCGAGCGGCGCGATCACCGCCAGCTCCGTCGCCATCGAGAGCGGCGGCGACATCACCCTGCGCGCCGGCGAGATGGTCGTCCTCGGCGACGGCTTCTCCATCGGCTCGACCGCGACCCTGGGGGTGGAGATCACCCCGAGGACGAGCGACGAACAGGAATTGCACGACCACTCATGACCAGGACCTTTTCCGAAAACCAACCCATAGAGGAGAGACCAAGATGAAGAAGACCATCGCGATCGCGACCCTGGCCGCCCTCGGCCTGATCCTGCTGCCGGCCGCCGCCTCGGCCCAGCTCTACGTCAAGAACGGCGGCAACGCCGGTATCGGCGACTTCGAGACCACCAATCCCATTCAGCCGCTGCACATCAAGAAGCCCGGCCAGGTGACCTTCCAGTTCGAGAGCACGACGCTCTCCAGCAAGTTCAACTTCAAGATCGACTCGCTGGGTCGCTTCGCCCTCTCCAAGGTGGGCACCCCGGCTGAGATGATCATCAATGCTGTTGGCTCACCCTGGGTCCTGAAGGTCGGCGGTCCCATCGAGGCCACGGCGTTCAACATCGCCTCCTCGCGCACGTTCAAGGAGGGGTTCGAGGCGCTGAGCCCGGCCGACGTGCTGGACAAGGTGTCGGAGATGCCGATCAGCCGCTGGCGGTACAAGGACGATCCGCGGGCCACGACGCACATCGGACCGATGGCCGAGGACTTCTACGCCGCTTTCGAGACCGGCACCGGCGACCAGAGCATCTCGTTGACCGACGCCAGCGGCGTCGCCCTGGCGGCGATCCAGGGGCTGCACGAGCAGTCCCGGCAGAAGGACCAGCTGATCGCCGATCTGCTGAGCCGCATCGAGAAGCTCGAGCAGCGCCTGGACGGCCGCTGATCGACCCCAACCACCGGCCCGCGGCGCCCCGGTAGGGGCGTCTTGGCGCCGGCAACCAAGAAATCTCAGAGCCCGGGGCAGGTGGTCTCACGGCCGCCTGCCCCGCGGCCTTTCTACGGCTTCAGGGTCTGGGAGGCGCTGCCCTACGACGACTGCCGCAGGGGCCGCAGATCCCAGACGCCGAGGAACTTGTCCTCCACCTCGCCGGCGGAGTCGGCGATCAGGTTTAGGGGCTCGGGCAGCCCGAACGGCGGCAGGCAAAGGTTCACCGGCCGAGACATCCCGGTTCGGATGGTCGCGTTGAAGGTGCAGTCGGGGTAGGTGGAGGTCAGCAGATAGGTGCAGGAGGATCGCCTGAAGTTGCCCAGCACCTGACACACCTCGTCATTCGACAGGTGCAGCAGGCAGTCCCGGCAGAGCAGGGCGTCGGCCGCCGGCAGGGCATCCTTGGCGATGTCGAGATAGATAAAGCTACGGCGCGCGTCGCCATGCTCCCGGTTGAGCCGGTCTACCAACGCCTGGACGATCTCGCCACCGACGTAGCGGTCCAGGTCGAGATCGAGCTGACTCATCCAGTAGTAGTCGCCGCAGGGAGCATCCAGCAAAGAGCGCACGCCGAGCGACGCCAGGACCTCGGGCAGCGCCGCGCGCAGCGACTCGGTGGCCTGCAGTGTCGAGCCCGCTCCCGAGACGGATTCGGAGGAGTCCCAGAGCTTCTTCTCGTAGATCTGGGTGAAGACCTGACCGCGGTCCTTGCCCAGGAAACGCAGCCGTCGCCGTAGCACTCCGGGGCGGATCCAGCGCGCCGCGGAGGCGAGGCGCGGGAAGCGTCGGCGCAGCCGGGCGAGTCGACTTCGGGGGGAGCCCATGGCGGTTAGCATAGCGTCTCGTGCGCCTCTCGACCCGCCTGCTGACCAACGCCGCGACCACCTATCTGCGCCTCGGCACGACCTTCACGCTGGGCCTGTTCACCACCTGGTACGTGATCGGCCACGCCGGGGTGATCGGCTTCGGCCTGATGGCCCTGGCGGTGTCGAGCACCGGTCCCTCGCACGCGCTGGAACGCAGTCTGAGGTTCGGCCTGGTGCGCGAGCTGGCCGCCTCGCTGGCCTCCGGCGACCGGCGCGCCGTCACCCGCAGCCTGGCCTCTGCCTTCCGCCTGTGCCTGCAGGCATGCCTGCCCCTGGCCGGCCTGGTGGCGCTGCTGGCGCTGTTGGCCTGGCGAGGCCTGTTCAACCTCCCCGTCGACCAGCCCGAGCTGAAGGTCGCGCTCGTCGCCCTGGTCCTGGGAGAGGGCATCCACGCGGGCTTGCGGCTGCTCAGCGCGCCGTTTCTCCAGACGCTGTTCGCCGCGCAGCAGGTGGCTCTCGACAACCTGCTCATCGTCCTGGCGCGGGCCACCCAGGCCCTGTCGGCGGTGGTGGTCTTCAGCTGGCTGCTGCCGCACGCCGAGCTGCACGTCCAACTCATCGGCTTTGCGGTGAGCCGCGCCACGATCCAGCTGGCCGACGTCGCCGTGGGCATCTGGCTCGCCAAACGCAGGGTCCCGGGGCTCGAGCTCGACCCATCGGCCTACCGGGTGGACGAGTACCGGGCGGTGCGCGACACAGTCTGGAACTCGGCCCAGGTCGCCATCCTGCTCAACATCCTGCCGCAGATCATGGCCGTCCTGATCAACCTCCACTTCGGCCTCGCCTACAACACGATCTGGCAGGTCGCCGTGCAGTTCAGCGGCTTCGCCTGGATGCTCTCGGAAGGGCTGCTGCGCGGCATCGCGCCGCTCACCACCCATCTGAGCGAGCAGGGTCGCGGGCGCGCGACCCTCGAGCTGATGATCCGCAGCATCCGCTATCAGCTGGCGGTGGCGATCCCGGCGGCGCTGCTGCTCGGGCTGTACGCCCGGCCGCTGCTCCAGGTCTGGGTCGGCACACGGCTCGCCGCCGACGCGCAGCTGGCCGCCTCCGGGCTCTCGATCGGCGACGCGCTGGGCCTGACCGCCTCCCTGGCCGGCGTCCTGCTGGCGAGCCAGACCCTGCGCGCCGGGTTCTTCGGCATCGAGCGCGTCCTCTACGGCATCGGCCGGGTCCGCTCGTACGCCTGGTTCGCCAAGTGGGCGACCCTGCTGGCGGTCACCCTGGCCGCCATCCTGCTGCCCGTCTCGGGGCGGCCCATCGCCGCCCCGATCAGTCTGCTGGTGGTCACCGGCCTGTTCTCGCTCGGCGTGGTGCTGCGGGCGGCGCGGCGCGAGACCGGCCTCGAGATCGGCCCGACCCTGCGGCGCTCGCTGCCCCGGCCGCTGGCCGTCAACCTGCTGTTCCTGGCCGGCTTGCTGGCCGCCCGCCCCCTGCTCGGGGAGCCGACGCTGCCGCGGGTCGCCGCGCTGCTGCTGGTCTCGGCGGCGGTCTACGCCTTGCTCGCCGCGGCCCTGGCCACCGAAGCCGACGAGCGCAAACGGCTTCGCCAGCTGCTGACGGAGCGCTTTCGCGGCCGGAACGCCGGATCTGCGTGAAGTAATGGACGATTCGCATCGAGCGGCAGTTCTGCTAGATTGCCTTGGCAGCAGCCCGTCAAAGGCGCTGCAATCACCCTCTCGCCGCCTCGCTCCTCGCGCAAACCGCCCGCTAGCCGAATGAACGCCCGCCTCGTCGCGGAGAAGCTCGCCGCCAGGACCACGCGATGGATCGGCGCCCGCTGGGGCGAGTCCTTTCCCGTCTACTGGGTCGCCGAATACCCCAAGTCCGGCGGGACCTGGTTGGCGCGCATGGTCGGCGACTATCTCCAGATCCCTTTTCCCCAGTTCAGCCGGCTGCCGCTCGCCGTCAGCTGCGTGGTCCAGGACTTCGGGCCCTACGATTCCCGGCTGCGGCGCGTCTTGCACGTCTACCGCGACGGCCGGGACGTCCTGACGTCGCTCTATTTCGACCGGCTGCGCATCGCCCGGCACAGCGAGCGGCCGGGCAAGGCGCGTATCGCCAGGACCTACGAGAAGCTGCTGGGCAAGGGCTATGACCCGCGCGACATCGTTCGCCACCTGCCGCGGTTCATCGAGTACGAGTTCGCCCATCCAGGGCGGGGAGCGCCGCTGAACTGGCGCGACCACATCGACAGCTGGACCGCCGGCCGGGGGACCGGGCACGTCGCCTATCTCAGCTACGAGGAGCTGCGGCAGAACTGCGCCGCGACCCTGGGCCGGGCCATCCGGCAGCACACCGGCGAGCAGATCGACGACTGGCGGATCCGGCTGACGGTCGAGAAGTTCTCCATGAAGCGCCAGACCGGCCGCGAGCCCGGCGAGACCGACCCCAGCAGCCACATTCGCAAGGGAGTCAGCGGCGACTGGCGCAACTACTTCAGCCGCGAGGCGGCGGAGGTATTCGACCGCCTCGCCGGCGACACCCTGGTCGCCCTGGGCTACGAGGACGACCGGCGCTGGGCGGAGCGCTACGACTACCCGACGCCCTAGCAGCCCGTGGTAGCGGCCGGTTACCACGACGAGACGCAGCTGCGACTCGTCGCCGGGCTCAGCCGGTAGCGCGGTCGAAGAGCCGGCGCACGGCCCCGGCGCGGCTCTCGACGGTGTCGGTCGACAGCGTCGGGTGGACCTGCAGCAACAGCGAGGTCTCGCCCAGTTCGCGCGCTCCCGGCAGGCGTTCCGGCGGTACGAAAGGACCCCCGGCGAACGCCTTCTCGCGGTAGATCTCCGGACACCAGCCGCTGATACAGGGAATCCCCAGGGCGTTGATCTCATCGATCAGCCGGTCGCGGCTCCAGCCCGGCGCCAGCCGTTCGGGGCGGACGAAGAGCGAGAACTTGTAGAAGGCATGACGAGCGTAGTCGGCCTCGAACGGGATGCGCAGCAGCGGATGGTCGGCCAGGGCCCGATGCAGCAGCCGGGCGCGCTCGCGGCGCTTCTCCACCCAGTCGTCCAGCTTGCCGAGCTGCCGGCGGCCGATGGCGGCCTGCATCTCGGTCAGCCGGTAGTTGGTGCCGACGCTCTCGTGCAGCCAGCGGAAGCCCGGGGGATGCTGGCGGCCGAAGACGGCCTCGTGGCTCTTGCCGTGGTCCTTGAACTCCCAGGCGCGCCGCCACAACGGGCGCTGGTTGGTCAGCAGCATGCCGCCCTCGCCGCCGGTGGTCATGATCTTGTCCTGGCAGAACGAGAAGCAGCCGACGTCGCCGAGGGCGCCCACGGGCCGCCCCTTGTAGCGGGCGCCGTGCGCCTGGGCGCAGTCCTCGATCAGCGACACTTCGCGCTCCCGGACCAGCTCCAGCAGAGGGTCCATGTCGCAGGGGTGTCCCCCCAGGTGAACGCAGATCACCGCCCGGGTCCGGTCGGTGAGCACCGCCTCGACGCTGGCCGCGGTCAGGTTCTGGGTGTCCCGGTCGACGTCGGCGAAGACCGGCCTGCCGCCGGCCAGGGGAACGACCGAAGCGGTGGCGAAGAAGGAGCGCGCCGGCACCACTACCTCGTCGCCCGGCTCGAGCCCGATGGCGTGCAGCGCCAGCTGCAGAGCGAGGGTGCCGTTGGCCAGCGCGATGGCGTGCTCGCCGCCGAACGCCCGCGCGAACTCCTCTTCGAACCGGCGGTTCTCGTCCCCCGTCCAGTAGTTGATCGCACCCCCACGCAGGACGGCGACGACGGCGTCGATCTCGTCCTCCTCGATGAACGGCCAGCGCTGCGGATCGCGGTTGATATCGTCCTCTTTTCGCACCGCCGCATTGTATCGCTCAATGAGAATCCTCCTCCTCTCGCAGTTCTACTGGCCGGAGGTCCGGACCGCGCCCACCAACCTGGCCGCGGCGGCCCGGTTTCTCAGCCTGCGTGGGCATCAGGTGCAGGTTCTCACCGGCTTTCCGTGCCACCCGTTCGGTCGGGTCTACGACGGCTACCGGCTGCGCTGGAGGCAGTGGGAGGCGGTGGATGGGGTGAGCATCCTGCGGGTGCCGCTGTACCCCGACCACAGCATGTCGGCCGCCAAGCGGGCGCTCAACTACTCGACGTTCGCCCTCTCCGCGGCCTCCCTCGGCGCCTGGCTGACGCGCCGCTTCGACGCCGATGTCATCCTGGTCTATATGCCGCCGCTGACCAACTGGCTGCCCATCCGCGCCCTCGGGATCCTCCACCGCGCGCCGGTGGTCAGTTGGATGAGCGACCTGTGGCCCGAGGGGTTGATCGCCGCCGGGGCGCGGATCGGCCCCTGGCTGGCGCGATCGATCGGCGTTCTCGAGCGGGCGGTCTATCGCCGGTCCCACCGGATCTGCCTCAACTCGCCGGGCATGCGGCGACGGCTGGAGGCCAAGGGCGTCGCGCCCGAGAAGCTGGAGCTGCTCGGTGATTGGGCCGACGAGACCGTCTTCTTCCCCGCCGACCCCGAGCCGGAGCTGGCTCGCGAGCACGGGCTCGAAGGCAAGTTCAACGTCATCTACGCCGGGAACCTGGGCCCCGCCCAGGGGCTCGACACCGCCCTCGAGGCGGCCGCGCTGCTGTCGGACCTGGACGACCTGCAGCTGGTGTTCCTCGGCGACGGCGAGGACCAGGCCCGGCTCCAACGGATCGCCGGGGAGCGCGCCCTGGCCAACGTGCGCTTCATCCCGCGCCAGCCGATGACCGAGATGCACCGCTACCTGGCGCTTGCCGAGGTGTTGCTGATGCACCTGAATCCCGACCCGATGTTCGAATCCCAGATCCCCTCGAAGCTGATGGCCTACATGGCCTGCGCCAAGCCGATCCTGTGCGGCGTCGCCGGTGATTCGGCCGACGTGGTCGGCGAGGCCGACGCTGGCCTCTGCAGCGCACCGGGCGACGCGCAGTCGATGGCGCAGGCGCTGCGCGCGCTGCACGCGATGGCGCCGGCCGAGCGGCGCCGTCTGGCCGAGAACGGCCGCCGGAGCTATCTGCGGCGGTTCACCCGCGCCGTCTTGCTGGACCGGCTCGAGGAGATCCTGGCAGACGCCGCCGGCAGCGGCGATTCTCCCCCGAGCTAGCGATGGCCGACTCCATCAAGGTTGTCGTCATCGGCGCGCCGCGGTCCGGCACCAACATGCTGCGCGACGTGATCTGCCGCCTGCCGGGCTTCGCCACCTGGCCGTGCGACGAGATCAACTACATCTGGCGACACGGCAACGCCCGGTGGCCATCGGACGCCCTCCCGGCGGAGTTGGCGACCCCACGGGTGCGCCGGTTCATCAATCGGCAGTTCGACCGCCAGGCCCGGGCCGGCGGCGCCCGCCACCTGGTCGAGAAGACCTGCGCCAACTCGCTGCGGGTGCCGTTTGTCGACCGGGTGCTGCCTGACGCCCGCTACCTGTTCATCCATCGCCAGCCGCTCGACGCCGTCGCCTCGGCCGTCAAGCGCTGGCAGGCGCCGTTCGAGCTGGCCTATACCCTGCGCAAGGCGCGCTTCGTGCCGCCCTCGGACGTGCCCTACTACGGCTGGCGCCTGCTGCGGAACCGGGTCCACCGCCTGCTCTCCGGCGAGCGCCGGCTGGCTTCCTGGGGACCGCGGCTCGATTCGATGGACTCGCTCGTGGCGGGCCACCCGCTGCCCGAGATCTGCGCACTGCAGTGGAACGCCTGCGTCGTGGGGGCCGCCACCGCCCTGGCGGCTCTGGCTCCGGACCGGGTGCACGCGCTGGCCTACGAGGAGTTCGTCTCCGCGCCGGTGGCGGGACTGGCCGCGGTCTGCCGCTTTCTCGGCGCCGCGGCGACGCCGCCGGCGCTCGAGAAGGCGGTCGCCAGAGTCTCGGACCGCAGCGTCGGCAAGGGCGCGCGGGAAATGGAGCCGGCGACCCGACGGCAGCTCGAGCCAATCGTCGAGCCCGGGCGCCAGGCGCTCGCTCGCTGGCAGGGCCCGCTCTAGCCCGCCGAGCCCGGCGAGCCCGCCGAGTCCGCCGAGCGGAACAGAGCGATCATCAGGCCCAGCAACCCGCCCAGGAACCCGGCCACCGCGACCTTGATGACCATCTGCCGCGACACGGGAGTCTGCGGCGCCGAGGCCGCTACCGCCAACTTGATCACTTCCACGTCATCGAGAACGCGCGACACCACCGCTCGGTTGAGCTGCCCCGACAACTCCGCCGCCAGCCCGCTGAGCTGATCCTGTCGGCGCTCGTGCTCGTCGCGAACCCGCTTCTCCTCGAGCATCAGGTCCTCGAGCGCCCTGCCGCGGCTCAGCTTGAGGAACCGCACCTCCATTTCGCTCTCGACGCGCACCGCCAGCAGGCCGGCGGCGCGCTCGAGCTGGATTCTCTCCAGCTCGGCCAGGGCGATGGCAACCTTGCCGGGCTCCGCGGGCCCGAGGCTCTTCAGCTCGCTCTCCAGCTCGAGCGCCTTCAGGGTCAGCTGATCGTAGAGCGGGTTGAGCTCCTCGCTGACCAGGGTGGCGTCCAGGCGGCTCACCGTTCGGCCCTCGGCCAGCACTTCGGACAGGGTCTCGTCGCTGGCGGCCTTCTCGAGGGTCAACACCTGCGGCGTCCGGGCCAGCTGCGCCCGCACCGAGATGATCTCCTCCAAACGGGATCGGATCGCCGCGCCGGTGCGGTCCGGGCCGACGGGCAGCAGCCGCCGGACCGCCTCGACCATGAGCTCGCGGGTGGCAGTGCTGTATTGGGCGAGCCGTTCAGCGGCCTTCTTCTTGGCGGCGGAGATCCGCTGGTCCCAGCTGATGGTGATCTTCTCTTCGCGCTGACCGATCTCTTCGAGCTGCAGCGAAAGCTCTTCCGCGGCGCTCTCGAGCGCGACGTTGGTCGGGTCGAGATGCGAGCCGAGCAGGCGCTCGGAGCCGGCAGCGGTGCCGCGGAACAGCGTCCGGCTCTCCTCGACGACCTGGCTCGCCCAGGCGTTGACAATGGCGGCGGCAGTCTCGGGGTCACGGTGACGCCCCACCAGGATGAGGAACGAGGGCTGCGCGCCCATCGCCTCGGCGCGCTGTGGCGGCACCCGTGCGTCCAACGCGTCGCCGAGCCTGAGCACCTCGTCGGAGGGCAGGATGCCCTGCGCGATCAAGGCCTCCGTGGTCCGCTGGACAACGCTCTCGCTGGTGGCGAGCAGCCGGTAGAGCCCGGCATTCGTCGACGTGCCTTTGGAGCCCTGGGTCAGCGGCGTGATCAACAGTTTGGCGTCGGCCTGATACAAGTTCGGAACAAGGAAGCTCAGCGCCGCGGCCGCGATGACCGCCGCCACCACGGCGAGCCCCGCGATCAGCTTCCAGCTTCGCCACAGGAGGTCTTTGATCTCAGTGAACCCGATCTCTTCCGCTGCCATCGTTGCTGCCTCTCTGCCAGATGCGCCCGCCACCGCCAGCGCTGGGTATGTTACGCCGGCTGGCGCTCGGACGCCCCCGCGGGCGGCGTCGTTGCGCTACCGGCCGCGCCCCGTGCCGGCCTGCCCAGGCACAGGACCAGGGCGAGCGTCAGCGGGATCATCTCCTGGAACATTCGGATCGCGCTGCCGGAAACGGAAGCGGACAGCATGCCAAGCGCCAGACGCGTCGACAGGAACGCGAAGATGAGCACGACCGCCGGGCTCGGCAAGCGCGGCTGCAGGGTCGCGTACAAGGAGCGCAGGGCGAAGCCGGCGACGATCATGCCGACCAGAACCCCCAGAATCCCGAAGTTCAGGTACAGCTCGGCGATGATCCCCGGCGGCACTCCGCTCATCCACGGGGTGCCGAAGATCACCGCCAGATCGCCGCCGGCCCCGATGCGGGGCTTCCCCGGCCACCAGGCGCGAGGGACGGGCGCCACCAGCCAGGTCACCAGCGTCCTGCCGTACTGGTAATCGACCAGCTCCGGCACGCCATCGAGGACGTGGGCGGTCTTGGACAGATCGAGGAAATGCCGCCCGCCGATGGTCGATTCCATCAGCCCGCTGACCCCCACGTGATCGCGGATCCCGGCCCAGTCCGAGCGGTCGCGGCGAAACGCCAGCATCGAGCCGAAAAGCACCAGCGTCACGGTCGCCACCGCGAAGGCCCTCTTCAGCGTCGGCTCGCCGCGCAGGTACAGCCAGACTACGCCCACCCGGAGGATCAGGTACATGACCCCCTCGCGGCTGCTGACGAAGAACGGGAAGGCGGCGGCGCCGAGGCCGAACAGGACGATGACCAGCCCCATGCCCGACCGGAGGCGGCGGCCGGTCGCGGCCCAGCGGGCGAAGAGCAGGAAGAAGGCCGTCTCCAGCAGCAGCGATCCCCAGCGCAGATATCCGTGCACCAGGAAGGACTGCGAGGCCCGGTCGAGCACCAGCCGCTTGCTGGAGAAGGCCGCCAGGCTGTCGAGCGAGATGTCGAACCGCGACGCGAAGGCGAGAAAGGCGAACATGCCGGTGACGGCCAGCATCCCGACGACACCGTAGAGGCGCCGCACGTTCGGCTCTCCGGTCTCGAGGCGATCCAGCAGGGGGAGGCGCCAACGCAGGTTGCCGCTCAGATACCCGAACGAGAAGCACAACAGGCCCAGGGCCATCAGCAGGGTAGCCGGCAGCAGCTCCTCGACGCTCTTGCCGAGCAGCAGGAAAGAGACCCTCCGCGCGGGGCCCAGGATGAGGTAGAAGGCCTTGCCCGTGACGCCCACCGCCACGATCAGGACGACGAACCAGATCGGCTCGGCCAGGTCCTTGCCCCGCCCCAGCGCGATCGGCAGGGCGGTCACCAACAGGGCGCAGGTGGCGGTGAGGCAGACCAGCCCCTTGGTCTCGCCGAACTGGTCCCAGATCGCCAGCGAAAACAGAAGCGCCGACGCGATGACGACGAACAGGCCGAGCCGAACGATGTTGCCGAGGGTCAGCCGGGATCCGCCGATCGCCGCCGGCAGCCTCTCAGAAAGAGTTGCGCCAGACGTTCGCATTCACGTAGTCGACGTAGCTCAGGATCAGCCGAGCGACCTTGCGCGAGACGTTGTCGGCGAGATAGTCGTCGACCGCCCGCATGGGGCCCTCGCTGGACGTCGCCATCTGAACCGCTTGGAGGACCCTCTCGGGGGCGAGGCCGCTCATGATCAGCGTCGCCTCGTCCATCCCCTCGGGTCGCTCATGCGCCTCGCGTAGCGTCACCGCCCGGAAGCCGAGCAGCGACGCTTCCTCGGTCAGCGAGCCGCTGTCGCTCAACACGCAACAGGCCGCCGACTGGAGCCGCACGTAGTCGAGAAACCCGAGCGGGTCGAGGAACCGGACCCCCTCCGGCGAGGCCGCCGCCGGGGCGAGGGCGGCGAGGCGTTTTCGCGTACGGGGGTGGGTCGAGAACAGGACCGGCCGCCGCCAGTGCCCGCTCACCGCTGCCAGCGCCTCGAGCAGACGGCCGAGCCGCGCCGGGTCGTCGACGTTCTCCTCGCGGTGAGCGCTGGCGACGAAGTAGGCCCCGGGCTCGACCTCGAGCTGATCGAGAATGGTCGAGCCCTCGATCCCCGGTCGGTAGTGATCCAGTACCTCCTTCATCGGCGAGCCGGTCTTGATGACCCGTGCCGGGTCCAGGCCCTCGGCCAGCAGATAGCGCCGCGCGTGCTCGGTGTAGGTCAGGTTGACGTCACTGATGTGATCGACGATCTTGCGGTTGGTCTCTTCCGGAATCCGCTGGTCGAAGGAGCGGTTGCCCGCCTCCATGTGGAAGATCGGGATGCGCCGGCGCTTGGCGGCGATGGCCGCCAGGCAGCTGTTGGTGTCCCCCAGCAGAAGAACAGCGTCGGGGGCCTGCTCCGCCAGCACCCGATCCGAGCGCGAGATCACCTGGCCGATGGTCTCCGCCGCCGTCTCCCCGGCCGCCTCCAGGAAACGGTCCGGCCGCCGGATCTCCAGCTGCTCGAAAAAGACCTCGTTGAGCCCGTAGTCGTAGTTCTGCCCGGTGTGGACCAGCAGATGGTCGGTCAATCGATCCAGCTCGGCGATGACCCGCGAGAGCTTGATCAGCTCCGGCCGCGTGCCGACGATGGTGAGGACCTTGAGCCGCTGCACGCTTCCGCCGCTCAGTGGAGAACCCTGGCGCTCTCGTCGCGCGACTCTTCGGTCGTCAGCAGGCCGTGCTCACGCAGCAGTTCCCGGGTGCCGGCGGTGTCGAGCAGGTCGTCGCCCGAGCTGTACTCGGCCGCCAGCGGCGAGGCCTCGGCGTCCGCCGTGCGCAGCTCCGGCATCAGCGGCAGGATGACGTAGTAGTCGCCGCGCCGGGTCACGTGGTGGCACTCCTCCTCCGACACCAGGACTTCGTCGAGCTTCTCGCCCGGCCGCACGCCGATCTCGACCATCTCGATCTCACGCTCGCCGATCATCGCCCGGGCGATGTCGATCACCCGCGCCGCCCGCACCCGGGGCACGAAGGTCTCGCCGCGCCGGCCGTCGCGCAGGGCCGCGAACACGACGTCCACCGCCTCGTCGAGGGTCAGCAGAAACCGGGTCATGTCGGGGCTGGTGAGAGTCACCGGTCCGCCGGCCCGGATCTGCTCCTGGAACAGGGGAATCACCGAGCCGCGCGAGGAGAGCACGTTGCCGTAGCGCACGCAGACGAAGCGGGTCTTGGGGTTGAGGATGTTCGCGGCGACGAAGATGCGCTCCTGGATCGCCTTGGTCATGCCCATCACGTTGACCGGCTTGCAGGCCTTGTCGGTGCTGATCCCGACCACCGTATCGACCGGGTAGCCGTGCTCGCGAATCGCCCGCACGATGTTCTCGGGCCCCAGGCAGTTGGTCGCCACCGCCTGCCCGGGAAAGTACTCGCAGGTGGGCACCTGCTTGAGGGCGGCGGCGTTGGCGACGATGTCCACGTCGATCAGCGCCGAACAGACGTCGGCGTAGCTGCGCACGTCACCGATGCGGAACTCGAGGACCTTCTCGAAGTTGCGGTAGATCACCTCGTCGGTGGTGACGCTGCGGTTCATGTAGGAGACCCGCATGGCGTGCTGCTTGGCCTCGTCGCGCGACATGACGATCACCTTGCGCGGCTCGCCCAGCTCGCCGCTGAGGATGCGGTGCACCAGCACCCGTCCCAGCGAGCCGGTGCCACCGGTGACCAGGACGGACTTGCCCGCGAGAATCATGGCGCCTCCGGCGGCGCCGTCGGCGTGTCGTAGGGGGTCGGGTCTTCGAATGTCATGCGGATCATCTCTCTCCAGCTCGGGGCTTGGTATCCCGTCGCCCGGCGAAACGCTTCGCTCACCAGGCTGCGATCGATCACCGGCTCCTCGGTTCTCCGAATCTCGATCTCGAGCCCGAAGATCTCACCGATGAGCCGCAACAGATCATACTTGCTGATCGGCGCCCCGCCCACCTGGTAGACCCCGGTCAGCTCCGGGTGGCGCTCGACGACGCGCCGGATGACCGCCGCCAGCTCGACCGAGGTCAGGCCGCTGTAGATCGATCGGGCAAAGCCGTTCACCACCCCGCCGTCCCGCCGCAGCAACCACTCGAGCAGGCCGTGGGGCGAGTCGCCAAGCTCGCGGCCGATAAACGAGGTGCGCAGGGTCACCGCCGAGCCCTGACCCGCCGTCGTCTCGCCCAGCGCCTTGCTCCGGCCGTACAGGTCGGTGGCGTCGCACCGGTCGGTCTCGCGGTAGCCGCCGCGGCCGCCGTCGAAGACGCAGTCGGTCGAGATGTGGACCAGCCGAGCGCCGATCTCCTCGCCCAGCCGTGCCAGGCGATGCGGCAGCAGGGAGTTGAGGCTCACCGCCAGATAGGGATCCTCGGCGGCCTCGTGCTGCTTGACCAGGCCGACGCAGTTGACGATCGCCTCCGGCGCCAGCCGGCGCAGCACCCTCTCCAGAGCCTCGCCGTCCAGGACATCGACCCCGTCGACCAGCTCCACGCCGTCAAAGACCGGCGGATGGGCGTCGCAGCGCGCCGCCGAGCCGCGGATCAGGCCGAGGCGTTCATGCCCGGCGAACGCCTGGCAGACTTTGTGGCCCAGCATGCCGCTAGCGCCGAGAACCAGGACTCTCATCAATCGCAGTCTCCGTCGAGTGGGCTGGCAAACGGCTCCCCGGCAGCCGTTTCGAACCGCCATTCCAGAGCCTGAGTGTACGCCGGCCAGCCGGCTTGACCCTCCAACCCCTGCAGCCGGATCGTGTCGATCTCCAGGTCGGCGACTCCGGCCGAGAACTCCAGCCGAATCCACACCGGGGCCTCCGCGACGGAGAACGGCAGGGTAATGCGCTGCCAATCGGGACCTCCGGCGAGCTCGAAAGTCGCCGCGGCTCGAAACGGCCCGAGCGAGGAGGCCGGCGTCACCAGCAGACGCCCCGTCAGCCGCCCCTCGGCACGGGTAGTGAGCCCGAGTTCGTAGCGACCCACCAACTGGCCTTCCCTCGGGTGCTGGAGGAACAGGAGTTCCAGACCCGACCACCCCGTCTGCCGGGAGGCCAGCGAGCAGCGCAAGAGGCCCTCCCGAACCTCCAACCAGTCCGACTGGTCGATGACGGTCGGCCAGATTGTCAGGTACCGATCCCCAGCCCAGCCGAAGAGCGCCGCGGTCTCCGGATCGAAGTCGGGGTTGGCTCGCGGCAGCAGAACCCCCGTGTCGGCCAGAAAACCGCTGATGAGCGCATCGAGCCGCGCGGCACGGCACGGCATCCGCGACGCCAGATTCGTCGTCTCGCCGAGGTCGGCCTCCAGGTCGTAGAGCTCGAGCCGATCGGGGAACCAGGGACTCGTCTCGAACCAGCGGATCAGTTTCCAGCGGCCGCTTCGCACGGTCGCCCCGGGCGGCGCCCGCTTGCCGCTGAGCGCGAAGTAGGTGAACAGCGCCTGGCGCTGGAGCCCGCCGGAGCCGGTCAGCAGCGGCATCAGGCTCTCCCCGTCGAGCACCTGGCCTGCCGGCCGGGCGGTGCCCGTCGCCTCGAGCACCGTGGGATAGAAGTCGATGCTGCTGACGGCCGCCGCGCTGCGCGAGCCGGGCAACACCACACCCGGCCAGGAGATGATCAGCGGCACCCGCACCCCGCCCTCGTAGAGCAGCCCCTTGGCGCCGCGCAAGGGTGCGTTGTCGGTCGGCAGCAGCCCACTGCCGCCGATGGTCTGGTGCATCGCACCGCCGTTGTCCGACGAGAAGACGAGGATCGTCCGCTCCGCCAGCCCCAGCCGCGCCACCTCGTCCAGGACGCGGCCGAGGCTGTCGTCGATGCTGCGGATCATCGCCGCCATGATCGGGTTGTTCTGCCCGTCCACCGGCTGCCGGCGGGCGGCGTGATCCTCTCTCAGCTCCTCCTTGAATCCCCAGGGGCCGTGCACAGCGAAGTGGGCCAGGTACAACAGGAACGGACGGTCGCGATTGCCGCTGATGAAGTTGATCGACTCGTCGGTCAGGCGATCGGTGAGGTACTCACCCTCGGCACCGTCATCGAGGTTCCCTTGGCGGAAGCCGTAGGGAGAGAAGTAGCTCGGCGGCCCGGAGTCGGGGGAACCGTGGACTACGACGTCGAAGCCCTGGCGATCGGGCCAGTGCTGGCGCAGTACCCCGAGATGCCACTTGCCGACGAACGCCGTCCGATAACCGCGCTGCCGCAACGCCTCGGCCAGGGTCACCTCCTCCAGGGGCAGAAAGCGCCGGCTCTCAGGTACCAGGAACCGCACCCTGGGTGGAGCCTCGGCGGGAAACCGGGAGACCCCGCGAGGCAGCGGTCGCATGGAACAGCTGGCCTGGGTGATGCCCAGCCGAGCCGGGTACTTTCCTGTCAGAACGCTGGCCCGGGTCGGCGAGCACTGAGGACTGGCGGCGTAGGCGTCGGTGAACAGCATGCCGGCGCGAACCAGGCGGTCGATGTTGGGCGTCTCGTAGTAGCGGCTGCCATAGGCCGCCGTGTCCATCCACCCCAGGTCGTCCACCAGGAAGAAGATGACGTTGGGGGGGGCCGCCACCGCGCCGGCGCCAACGCTCAGGGCCAGGGCCAAGACCGCGGCAAGGCCGGGCGGACCGATCCGCCTTCCCACCGTGGCCGCGGACTCCTGGCTAGCGGAGAGCTTCATAGGGTCACGCATTGTAGGCAGCGGGGCCGAATCGCAGGCTGCTAGAGTGCCTCAATGGTCTGGCTGAGGGTGTTGCTGCCCGGGCTCGTGGCGGCGGTGGTAACGATGGCGCTGACGCCCGCCGTAGCGCAGCTGGCGGTGCGCCTGCGGGCCGTGGACGAGCCCGGCGGCCGGCGGCTCCATACCCGCTCGACGCCGCGGCTGGGCGGCATCGCCATCCTCACCGGCATCCTGATCGCCCTGGTGCCCAGCCTGCCGCTGCTCACCCGCGGAGCGTCGTTCCGCAGCGTCTCGGAGACCGAGACGCTCTGGCTGCTGGTGGCGATCCTGATCATCTTCGCCGTCGGCCTGGTGGACGACATCCGCCAGCTCGGACCGTACAAGAAGCTGTTCTTTCAGGTCGTCGCCGCCTCGATCGTGGTGGCCATGGGCTGGCAGTTCTCCAACATCCGCCTGCCCTGGGCGAGCGAGGGTACCTTCTACGTCGGCGCGGTGGCGCCGTTGCTCTCGGTGCTGTGGATCGTCGGCGTCACCAACGCGGTCAACTTCATCGACGGCCTGGACGGGCTGGCCTCGGGGATCGTCGCCATCATCGCCTCCAGCCTGCTGGTGCTGGCCGTTCTGCAGAACTCGCCGGAGACGGTGGTCGCCACGAGCTGCGTCGTCGGCGCCTGCCTCGGCTTCCTGCGCCACAACTGGAACCCGGCGCGGATCTACATGGGCGACTCCGGCTCGCTGACGCTGGGCTTCATTCTCGCCACGGTGTCTCTCCACTCGTCGGTCAAGGCGTCGGCCACGGTGGCCGTCCTGGTGCCGATCCTGGCGCTGGGGCTGCCGGTCCTGGATACGCTGCTGGTGATGTGGTACCGCTTTCTCAAGGGCCACCAGCGGATGAACCGCGTCGCGCGGATGTTCCATGCCGACCGCAGACACCTGCACCATCTGCTGCTGGAGACCCATGCCAAGCGCTCGCGGGCGTTGTGGACCCTCTACGGACTGGCGCTGGCGTTCTGCGGCATGGCCTTGCTGGTGGCCGCCAGCCGCAGCCTGTGGCTCGGCGTGGCCTTCCTCAGCGTCGAGTTCGCCGCCGTCCTCCTGATCCGCAAGGCGGGCTTCCGGGCCGCGGCGCGGCGCATGGCGGAGGACCACGTTACCCGGATCGACGACCGCGAGACCGCGTTCGACTCGCTCGTCTCGATCACCGAGGCGCCGCCGCCGAAGGTCGAGCCGGCGTTCGAGGAGATCGACACGGCGGCCAACTGAGCCGCCGGCCGGCTACTGGATGTAGCCCAGGGCGCGCAGCGCCTCTTCCTGGGTCGCGTCCAGCCTCTCGACACCCTCTTCCGTGGCGCCGGTCAGACGCGCCTCGCCCTCGATCAGATACCCCCCCGGCTCGCCCGCCGCGAGCAGGCTGCTGATCGCCCCCGGCTCGTACGCCACCCGCCGCAGATCGGCCGGCTCGGTGGCGGGCGGCCCGCCCGCGGCATCGATGCGACCGATCCGGACCACCGGCGCCTCTTCCGACGGCGGCAGCTTGGCGAACAGGACCAGACCGTCGAGCAGCGGAGCCCCCTCGTAGATCGAGGCGCCCGGCTCCGGGCTGCCGGTGCGCATCAGACCCAGGCTGTCGATGAGGTTCTGCCGCCACCAGCCGACGCCCGGAGTCCGCACCTCGACGCGGTAGCCGGCGGGCGCGCCGTCGCCCAGGAGCAGCAGGTACCTGCCGCCGCCCGACTCCAGCAGGGTCTCCATGTAGCGGCCCCTCATCCCGCGCAGCACCTGGGGGTGCCGGTCGGCGACGTTACGGTTCTCGCCGGGGTCGTCGGTCAGGTCGTACAGCCCCTCCAGCCTCTCGCCGGCGCTCGCCCGCGCCGCCCAGGTCCACTTCCAGCCGCGCCCGCGCACCGACGCGGCCTGCTCGTTGTTGGTGAACGACCAGATGTCCTCGCGCGGGACCGAGCTGTCCGCCCGCAATAGCGGCACCAGGCTCTGGGCGTCGGTGCCCAGCAAGGTGGTGTCGATACCGGCCATCTCGAGCACCGTGGGCATCAGGTCGAAGCTCCGGACCTGGGTTCGCACGACCGCGTTCTCGGCAAAGCCCGTTCCCTTGGCGGGCTTGACGATGAGCGGCACCCGGGTCAGCTCGTCATGCTGGTTGAAGCCGCCGTGGTCGAAGAAATCGTAATGGTCCCAGAGGGTTTCGCCGTGATCGGAGGTGAAGACGATGATCGTGTCGTCGTACAGGCCACGATCCCGCAGCTCCTGCAGAAAGACGCCGATCTGGTCGTCGACGTAGGCGATCTCCTCGTCGTAGAGATCGCGCACAAGGCCGCGAAACTCCTCCGGCAGGCCGCCTTCGGCCTTGCACGGCTCGCAGTCGCCGATCGAGCCCCTGACGTTGAACGGCAGCTCGACGCCAAGCTCGGCCAGGGATGCCGCCGTCTCTTCCTGGATGAAGCTCGGCGGATGGGTGAACGGCTGATGCGGGTCGGAGAAGTGGAGAAAGAAGAAGAACCGCCGGTCGCCGTTGGCGGCCAGAAAGTCGAGCCCCTTCTGGAGATTCTGATCGGCGCGATGCTTGGTCCGCGGCATGTTGAAATAGCGCTCGAAACCACGCGCCAGCGACAGATCGTAGAGCGCCGCGTGGAAGATGGCGGCATGCGTCGTCCAGCCGTTCTGGCGCAGCACCCGCGCCAGGGTCGGCACGTTGGGCGCCAGTTTGGAGGTAGCGAAGAGGAAGCCGTGGCGGGCGACGATCTGGCCGGTGAACAGCGAGGCGAACGACGGGGGCGTCTGGGTGCTCTGGCTGATCGGATAGAGGAACAGGCTGCCGTCGCGCGCCAGCGCGTCGAGATTCGGCGAAGTCGCCTTGTCGTAGCCATAGCCCGACAGCCGATCGGCGCGCAGGGTGTCGACCGCGATCAGCACGATATTCGGCGGGTCGCCCGGGCGCCGGGGCTGGTCGATCGTCGGCGTGCCCCAGATGGCGTAGCCGCGTTCACCAGGCGATCGCGTGCGCAGCGTCAGCTCGACCTCCTGCCCGCCGAGCGCGGCCAGGTCCACCACCGCCTCGCGCCAGTGCCAGCTCTCCGCCGTCAGGGTCAGCTCCTCCGACCAGATCGCCCGCGGCTCGTCGCCGGGGCGGCCGGCGAGGACCTCGAACCGTGTCCGATCGCCGATTCGGGACATCTCGGAGAGGGCGTAGGAGAAGCGCAAGCTCGCTTTCCGCGGCACGGTCAGGAAGTAGCTGATGTCGGTCGGCGCGGGCGCCAGGATGGCCTCCCGAAACCCCCAGTTCTCGTCGAAGGGCCCCGCCACCGTCTCGGCATCCCGGTGCGGCAGGAGCGAGCCGTACTTGACCAGCCCGGTGCTCTCGCCGGCAAACGGGCTGACCGCCTGCGCGGCGAGCAAAGAGAGCTCCTCGGGGCGGCTGACGAGCAGCCGACGGACACGCAGCGAATCCACCGCCACCGGGCAACCGCCGCGAAAGGCGATCCTCAGGGTGTCGTCGCCGCCACCCGTGTGCCACATCTCGGACATCTCCTGCCACTCGTTGGCCTGCTCGGCGACCCGCAGCACACGGGTCTCGCGCAGGTCGCTGATGCGCATCTGCGAGCAGGTCCTGCCGCTGCTCCGCACGCGGGCCTCGATCCGATAGTGCCCGTGGGACTCGGTGGGCACCTTGAAGGCGGCCGCGTAGCGCTCGCCCTGCGGCGCCCGGCATTCGAACTCCGACGCGCTCGTCGCGCGGCAGTCTCGCGACACCCGCCGGCCGGCGACCAGCCGGGCCTGCCAGAACTCCTCGTCGACAAGGCCGTCACGCACCGATTCCCAAGGATCCAGACCCTGAAGCGGCGACTCGATGCGCGCCGTGCCCAGTTCGTCGACCAGCCGGATCGGTGCCGCCGGCTCGTCGCTTCGCCCGCATCCCAGCGCCACCGGCGCCAGACCGATCAAGAACATGGGGACCCAACGACGAGCGGACACCCTGGTCGTGTCAGGCCTGTCAGGCCGTCGCGAGCCGCGGCCCGCTGTCCGGTGACGAATCACGTTGACGATCCTTCCTTTCGGTTCTGCGCCTGCGGCTTCCCCGCGGACGCCCCGTGGCCCGAGGCCGGCGGCGCAGAGCCGATTATTGCAGGTATCCCAGGGCCCGTAGCGTCTCTTCCTGCCGTGGGTCGAGAGTCGACTCCTCCAGGACATCGTCGCCACGCTCGGCCGCCGAGAGGATCCAGGCGCCGAGGCCCTTCGGCCGCAGGAGGGAGCCCACGATGCCGGGCTCGAAGGCGACCGTCGTCGCGACGACCTCCGTTCCGGGCGTGCCCGCCGTGGCGGATCGCACACGGACCGTTTCGCCCGGCGCCGCCGCCAGGCGCGCGAGCAGCAGCACACCGTCTCCCAGGCCCCGACCGTCGAAGGAGGTGACGCCGGCCGAGTCGGTGGCGCCCATCTCGCGGCCGAACTGGAGCAGCGGGTCCCAGAGACAGCCCGTGCCGCAGGCGACCTCGAGCGGCAACGCCGCGGCATCGGCCCCGCCGCCGACAAGCAGGAAACGGCCGCCCACCGAGCCCACTACATACTCGATCGCCAGCTCGCGCAGGGCGGCCGTCCTCGCCGGCTCCGCCGCCGCCAGATTGCGCAGCTCACCGGGATCCGCCCGCAGGTCGTAGAGGGCCTCCCCCGCCAGTGCCGGCAGGCTTATCTGGCTCGGCGGCACGCCGCGGCCAACCGGCATCAGGTACTTCCACTGCTCGTGCAGGAACGCCGCCGAGGACGAGCCCTGGCTGAAGGCGATCCGGTCCTCGGCCGGCGGCGCGCCGTCAGCCGCCCGCAGCAGGGGCACCAGGGAACGGGCGTCCAGCTGCGGCGGGCGGTCGATCCCGGCCAGCTCGAGCAGGGTCGGCATGAGGTCGAAGGCCGCCACCCGGCCGGCGGCGACGGCGCCGCGCCGAAACCGCGCAGCCGCCGGCGGCTTGATGATCAGCGGCACCCGGATCAGCTCGTCGTGCAGGTTGGCGCCGCCGTGCTGGTAGTAGTCGTAGTGGGTCCAGATCGTCTCGCCGTGATCGGAGACGAAGGCGATGACCGCCTCGTCGTAGAGCCCGAGCCGCCGCAACTCGTCCAGGAACCGCCCGATGCGGTCGTCGACATAGCGGATCTCCTCGTCGTAGAGCTGGCTGGCCAAGGCCTTGACCGCGGCGCTGGTCTGGCCGTCAACGACACAGCGAGCGCACTCGGGCAGCCGCCGCAAGAGGTCGAGGGGCATCTCGAGCTCCAGGTTGCCGAGCTCCTCGACCGATGCCGGGTGCAGGAACTCCGCTGGCTGGGTGAAGGGCTGATGCGGATCGTCAAAGTGCAGGAAGAGGAAGAAGCGCTCCTGCCGCCGCAGCCGGAGCCAATCCAGGGCAGCGGCCAGATTTCGGTCGGCAAGATGATTTCGCGCCGGCACGTTGAAGCTGGTCTCGAAGCCACGGTCCAGCCGCTGATAGAGGGCGGCCTTGTAGAGCACGGCGTGGGTGCGCCAGCCGTGGTCTCGCAACAGTCCCTGGAGGGTGACGGCGCCCGGCGGTAGCCGGCTGGCGAAGGTCGCCAGCCCATGCCGGGCGACGATCTTGCCGGTGAAGATCGAGGCGAAGGACGGCAGGGTCCAGTTGCTCTGGCTGACGGCGTGGCGGAAGAGCACGCCGTCCTCGGCAAAGGCCTCGAGCCGGGGCGAGGTGGCGGCGCCATAACCGTAGGCGGAGAGGCGGTCCGCCCGCAGGGTGTCCACGGCGATCAGGATGACGTTTGGCGGCTCGCCGGTCCGGCGCGGCACTGCGACGGTCGGCGTCCCCCAGACCGCCATCCCGACTCCCGAGGGGGAACGCGTCGCCAGGACCAGCTCCACCGTTCGACCGCCGAGCTCCTCCAGCGGAACGCTGGCCTCGTGCCAGTGCCAGTTCTCCGGCGTAAGCTCGATGCGGTCCGACCACAAGGCGCGCTCGATGCCGTCCCGGCTCTTCACCCGGACCTCGAAGTCGACCCGGTCCCCAAGGGCCGACTCGCGGCTCAGCGCGTAGGAGAAGCCGAGACGTGCCCCCTTGGGCAGGCGGAGCCGGAACCGGGCTTCGGTCGGGGTTGGAGCCAGCAGCACCTCGCGCGAGCTGAAGTTCTCGTCGAAGGGCGGCTGAACCGTCTCGGCATCGGCCAGGGGAAGAAAGCCGCCGAAGCCGCCGATTCCGGCCTCCCCGCCCGCGGTTCGCCGCTCCTGCCGGCCGCGGAGCAGGGCCAGCCGCAGTTCGGGCCCCGCCGCCAGGGCATGCGCCGAGACCGAGCGCACGGCAAGGCGGCAAGGGCCGGGCAGCCGCCGCGGCAAGAGGCGCAGCGAGATCTCCCCGGACTGGCGCCGAGCGGGCCAGAGGATCGGCAATCGCCGCCAGCTCGTCGCGTCGCCGGGCAGGGGCAGGCGAACCCTCTCCGCCTCGTCCCACAGCTCTACGGTCACGCAGCCGGGTCTCTCGGCCTGGAGATCGAGGACGATGACCGTGGCGCCCGACGCCGCGGCCGGCACCGCCAGCGAAAGCTGGAAGATCCCCCGCCCCGCCTTGTCGCACTCGACTCCACCGCCGTCGCTCTGCCGGCAGCCCTGCTGGCGGTAGTCACCGGGCACCTCGAACCGTGTGCTCCAGAACTCCGAGCCGGCCCCCTGGTCGATCTCCGCCAGCAGGGAGTCGGGCGCCGGCGCCGTCAGCAGCGGGCTGGCGACCTCGGCCTCGGCCAGGTGGTCGATCAACCGGATCGGCGGCGGCGCCTCGATCGTCGGCGGCGCCGCGGCATCGCCGCCACAGCCGGTTAGCGCGGCCAGCAGCAGGACCAGCCCCATGCCGCGCTCGACGGAAGCCGTCGAGCCGTGGCGGAGCCTCGGTGCCATCACGTTGAAGAGTCGCTCGCGGTTTGAGAACCGGGGCGCCAGCGGGGTCTGCTACTGTCCCAGCGGCAATGTCAGCCCCTAATAGACTAGGCATTTCGGGCGTGGATGTCGAGCCAGCCTGGGCGCGATGTTCGAGCAGCTGATCTGGCTCGTCCCGCTGGTCGTCGCGGGTCTCGGCGCCTGGCGGCCGCGCGCCGGACTGGTAGCGCTGGCCGCCGCCCTGCCGCTCTTCGGCTCGCCGCCGGGCGGCCCCTACCTCGGCGCCCTCGACGCCGCCGGCCTGGCGGCGATCGTCACCTGCTGGCGCGCCGGTCGGCCGGCCGGCTCGGCCCTGGCCTGGCCGGCGCTCGCCTTTCTCGCCGTCGGGCTGACGTCGCTCGTCCCGTCGCCCTATCTGCCGCCCTCCTGGTCCCCTGCCATCCTGCTGCGGCTGGTCCAGGCCCTGCCCGGTGTGGAGGGCTGGACGGCGCTCTACACCTGGCGGGCGGCGGCGGACCTGCTGCTCGGCTGGGGCCTTTTCGTGTCGGTCCGCCGGGCGTTCGCCGGCAGGTCGGTCCGGCCCCTGGCGCTGGGCTTCCTCGCCGGTCTCCTCACCGTGGTGCTGTTCGGCTTTGCCGAGGGCTGGGGCCTGGTCGACCTCGCCGCCTACCGGCCGCAGTTCCGCTCCCCCGAAGCCCAGCCGCGCATCGCCTCGCTCTTCTTCCTGTCGGGCTGGCTGGCGGAGTACCTGGTCGTCGTGACTCCGCTGGCGCTGGCGGCGGTGGCGACCCGGGTCGGCCGCTGGCGCCACCTCGCACCGGTGGTGCTGTCGCTGTCGCTGGGCTGCCTGCTGCTCGCCCGGCAGCGCGGCGGCTGGCTGGCGGCGGCGGTGCAGATCGGCGCCGCCGCCGGCTGGCTGCTGCTCGAGCGGCGACGCCACGGCTGGCCCCGGGTGGACGCCAGCAAGGTCCTGGTCACGACCGCGGTCATCCTGGCGGTGGCGAGCCTGGTGGTGGTCGCCGCCGGCGACGTCGGCCAGGTGGTCGACCGGGCGATCTCGATCCGCGAGGGGCCGGCCGCGCGGCTGCCGCTGTGGCGCGCCGCGGTCGAGATGACCCGCCAGCGGCCGCTCTTGGGCTGGGGCGTCGGCTCCTTCGCGCCGGTGTTCGACCTGCTCAACCCGCCGGGCTCCCCCAACGACCGCCAGAATCACGGCACGGCGCACAACATCTACCTGCACACCGCGGCCGAGACCGGCGCGCTCGGTCTCGCCGCCCTGGCACTGCTCGGGTGGGCCGCCGCTGTCTGCCTGAGGCGCCCGCGGGAGGGCCGGGAGGCGACCGCCTTGGCCCTGGGCATCTGCCTGATCGGCATCGCCGTCTACGGTCTGGTGCAGTACATGCTCTATCTGCGCGTCCTCGCCTGGACCTTCTGGCTGCTGCTCGGCGCCGCCGCCGTGGTGAGCCGACAGGAGGCCGCGGTGGCGCCCGCCAGATGGGCGCGGGCGCTGGCGCTGGTCGCGCTGGCGCTGGTGCCGGTCCGGCTGGCGCTGGTCGAGCCCGCCCCGCTGGCCGGCAGCCGCGAGCTCGGCCTGCACGAGCCCGAGGGCAAGGACCACCGGCGGCTGCGGTGGACCGAGGGGGTCGCCGCCGTGCGGCTGGCGGTGCCCGGCGACGACCTGACGCTGTACTTCGCCAACGGCCACCCGAAGGGCGGCGCGCGCCCGATCGCGGTGGTGGTGGGCGTGGACGGCCGGGTGATGGAGCCGATCTCGGTCCCCGGCGGCTGGCAGCAGCACACGTTCGAGATCGAGCCGGGCGGGCCGCGGGAGGTGGTGCTGACGATCGCGGCGCGGCCGGCCTTCCGGCCGTTCTCCGACTATCTGTCGTATCCTGACCTGCGGCGCTCGATCGACGTCCGAACGCTCGGCGTCGCCGTCAAGCTGCCGGGGGACCCACCGCCCCGCGAGCCGCCGGAGCGTCGGCGCTGAGCGCGATCGGCCCCGACCTCGACCACGGACCGCCAACCTGCAACCGGAAGGAAACCCCGAGATGCGAACCCATCCGACCCTCGCCTGGGCCCTGACCCTCCTGCTCGCCGCGGCCGCCGCCGCGCCGGCCGCCGAGGAGGCCGCGCAAGAGGCTTTCAAGACCAACGAGCGCGGGCTCGACCGGCGCAACCTGGACCCCGCCGCCGATCCCTGTGAGGACTTCTACCGCTACGCCAACGGCATGTGGTTGGAGCGCAACCCGATTCCCGAAGAACAGAGCTCCTGGGGCATGAGCTCCGAGCTGCGCGAGCGCAACTACCGGCTCCTGCGCCAGATCCTCGAGGCGTCGGCCGCCGCCGAGGCCGAGCCGGGGACCAACAAGCGCAAGGCTGGGGACTTCTGGCGCACGGCGATGGATACCGAGAGGCTCGAGCGCGCCGGCGCCAAGCCGCTGGCCGCCGACCTCGAGCGAATCGCGGCGATCGCCGATCCGGCCGGTGTCCAGGCGTTAGTCGACGACTTCCACGCCCAGGGCACCACACTGCTGTTCGACCCGGCCGTCTTCCAGGACCTCAAGAACAGCGAGCAGTACATCTTCTACGCCACCCAGGGCGGCCTGGGCCTGCCCGACCGCGACTACTACACGCGCGCGGACGAGGAGTCCGCCGAGCTGCGGGCCAAGTACGTCGCCCACATCTCCCAGATGCTGCAGCTGCTGGGCGACCCGGCGGAGACGGCGGACGCCGCGGCCCGCGAGATCCTGGCGCTAGAGACCCGGCTGGCCGAGGCGTCGCTGACCAACGTCGAGCTGCGCGACCCGGCCAACTTCTACAACATCCAGACCGTCGCCGCGGCCGACGAAGCCACCCCGAGCTACTCCTGGTCGAGCTACTTCGAGCGGCTCGGCCTGGCCGACCTCGAGACCTTCTCCTTCGCCCAGCCCAAGTTCTTTGCCGAGATCGACACCCTGCTCGAGGAGCTGCCAATCGACGCTTGGAAGAGCTACCTGCGCTGGCACGTCGTCAACGACGCCGCGCCCTACCTCGCCGCCGCCTTCGTCGAGCAGGACTTCGACTTCTACGGCCGCACCCTGCAGGGCACGCGGGAGCTCAAGCCGCGCTGGAAGCGAGCGGTCGACCGGGTGAGCGGTTCGATGGGCGAGGCGCTGGGACAGGTCTATGTCGAGACCGCCTTCCCACCGGCCACCAAGGCGCGCGCCGACGAGATGATCGAGAACCTGCGCGCCGCCGTCGGCGCCCGCATCCAGGCGTTGCCGTGGATGGGTGAGCAGACCAAGGCCCGGGCGCTCGAGAAGCTCGGCACCTTCACCGCCAAGATCGGCTACCCCGACCAGTGGCGCGACTACTCGCGGCTCGAGATCGGCCGCGACAGCTACCTGGCCAACGTGCGCAGCGGCGACGCCTTCGAGATGCGGCGCAACCTGGACAAGATGGGCCAACCGATCGACAAGAACGAATGGCGAATGGCGCCGCAGACCGTCAACGCCTACTACAGCCCGGTCTCGAACGAGATCGTCTTCCCTGCCGCCATCATGCAGCCGCCCTACTTCGACGGCGAGATGGACGACGCGGTCAACTACGGCGCAATGGGCGCGGTGATCGGCCACGAGTTCATGCACGGCTTCGACGACAAGGGCTCCAAGTTCGACGCCCAGGGCAACATGAGCAACTGGTGGACCGATCAGGACCGCGCCAACTTCGAGGAGCGCACCCGCAAGCTGGTCGCCCAGTACAGCGGCTACGTCGCCGTGGACGACCTGCATGTGAACGGCGAGCTGACCCTGGGCGAGAACATCGGCGACCTGGCAGGTCTGACCATGGCCTACCACGCCCTCCAGATGGCGCTGGCCGAGAGCCGGCCGGGCAAGATCGACGGCTTCACCCCGGAGCAGCGGTTCTTCCTCTCCTGGGCGCAGGCCTGGCGGCGCAACTACCGCGACGAGGCCCTCAAGCTGCAGGTCAACACCGACCCCCATTCGCCCGCCCGGTTCCGCACCCTGGGGCCGCTCGCCAACATGCCCGTGTTCGCCGCCGCCTTCGGCTGCCAGGAGGGCGACGCCATGGTGCGCGCCACCGGTGAGCGGGCCGAGATCTGGTAGCGGCCGTCAGCGGCCGCCGCCGGCGCCTGTCGCCACCCGACGAACACTCCCCCGGCAGCGGCTGCACACGCTGTGGTTCTGTTGCGGCAATCGGGAGGAGCGGAACAGGTCCAGGCTGGCCACCGCCGACTCCAGGTCGAGCCACTCCTCGCCCACCTTCACCCGCTTGCACCAGCTGCAGATGGTCAGCGCCGCCGCCGTTCTGGCCGCCGCGGCGTCGATGAACGAGATCGCCTGGCGCGGCTCTTCGCGAATCAGCGTGGCGGTGAACGCCACGCCGTGATTCTCGAGCGGCGACATCTCGAGTCGCATGAACCTGCGCCGCGAAGAGCTGTCGCAGCGGAACGGCAGGACAATACGGCGGCCGCTGGAGCGCATCTCATCGAGCAGCAGGTAATACAGGAACTCCGTCTCGGCGCCGGAGATGAAGGCGAATAGAGACCTGCCGATCACCGCTTCGGCGGTCAACCCGGCCGCCCCGTTGTCTCGAGCGAAGGCGAGCCAGGCGTCGCTGACCCGATCCACCCGATTGTCCGGGCCTATGCTGTACTCGTAGCTCAAGCCGACCCGACAATAACTTGAGAAACCATGTAATCAAAAAGCTCGGCACCAGCCAAAGCCAACGCCCCCGACCCTCCCAGACACCCGAACTCCGCCCGGCTCTGCTACATTGGCAATCGCCAGGCCGATACCAGGAGACAATCTCATGCCCTCTTTCGACATCGTCGTCCAGACCGACCTGCAGGAGGTCGAGAATGCCGTCAACCAGGCGCGCAAGGAGATCGCCCAGCGCTACGACTTCCGCGGCAGCAAGAGCCACATCGATTGGGACAAGGCCGGCGGCGAGCTCACCCTGGTGGGCGACGACGACTACAAGCTGACGGCGGTGCTCGACGTGCTCAGGACGAAGCTGGTGCACCGCGGCGTCTCGCTCAAGAACCTCGAGATCGGGTCGGCGGAGGACGCCGCGGGAAGCACCAGGCGGCAGAAGATCTCGCTCCAGAACGGCATCCCGACCGAGATCGCCAAGGAACTGGTCAAGCGGATCAAGAAGGCCAAGCTCAAGGTCCAGGCGCAGATCCAGGAAGACCAGGTGCGGGTGACCGGCAAGAAGAAGGACGAGCTGCAGCAGGTCATGCAGATCGCCCGCGAGGCCGACGACCTGGGACCCGAGTTCCAGTTCACCAACCGGCGCGACTAGCCCGACCTTTCTTGCCGACTCTCGCTCTTCATCCCTGGCGCTCGCGGCGAGGCGGCGGCAGCCTTGGGCGCGAGCGGCGGCCGTAGCTCAACCGTTCGAGTCGGCGCGCAGACGATCGAGAAAAGCGGTGAGAACGGCGCGGACCGACTCCACGGTGTAGGGGTCGCCGGCGCGCGGCGGGGCTCCCTCGACCTCGAAGTAGGGACGCTCGGCGTGGATCCGGCCCCACTCGGCGTCGACCTCGCCGACGAACCGCCGCAGCCGGCTCTCCGAGGCGAGCAGGGCCTCGGTGATCCGGCCCAGCGCCGCCAGCGGCGCCTCGTAGCCCTCCGCCAACAGGTCTTCGCTCTCCACCGCCCGCCGCTGCAGCACGACTCGCAGGGCGCCCGCGGCATCGCTCAGCCGGCCTTCCAGGTACTGCTCGATCGCCAGCTCGGCCTGCCGCTTCCGGGTCACCGGCGAGGCCCCTTTCATCAGGTCGCCGGCGGCCCGGCCGATCGCCTCGGTGAGCGAGAACTTCCGCCGCGAGAGCACCTCGCGCTCGAGCTCGGCGTCGTCGGGGCTCGGAGTTCGGACCTTCTCGTCGCTCACTCGACCACCCGCTGGCTCAGATCCCGCCCGTGGCCTGACCGTCGCTGACCTGCGCGACGAACGTCGCGACGTCGATATTCGCACCGCAGACCACCACCCCGACCTTCCGCCCCCGCAGCCGGTCGCTCAGCGGCCCGCACAGCGCCGCCAGGGCGGCCGCGCCGGCCGGCTCGACGGCCAGCTTGCCCTCGTCGAACAGCAGCAGCATCGCCCGGCGGATCTCGTCGTCGTCGATCATCACCAGCTCGTCGACGTAGCGGCGGCACAGCCCGAAGCTGTAGGGCTCGGTGTGCGGCGCCCCGAGGCTGTCGGCGATGGTGCGCACAGCGTCGATCGCCTCGGGCTTGCCGGAGCGGAAGCTGCGGTGCATGGTGTCGGCGCCCTCGGGCTCCACCCCGAAGACGCGGCAGCGCGGCAGTGCCTGCTTGATGGCCGAGGCCACCCCGGCGCAGAGGCCGCCGCCGCCGATCGGCACGATCACGCCGTCGAGCGCCGGCAGGTCTTCGGCCATCTCGAGCCCGACGGTGGCGGTGCCGAGGATCGTGCTCTTGCCCTCGAACGGATGGATGAAGGCCCGGCCCTCCTCGCTCTCGATGCGGCGCACCTCGGCAAACGCCCGGTGGACGTCGGCGACGAAGACCACTTCGGCGCCGTACGCCTGGCACCCCGCCACCCGCGCCGGGTTGGCGTTTCTCGGCATCACCACCTTGGCGCTGGTCCCCAGCACGCCGGCCGCATAGCCCACCGCCATGGCGTGGTTGCCGGCGCTGACCGCGCACACGCCCCGAGCCAGCTGGTCGGGCGAGAGCGCCATCATGTTGACCAGGGCGCCGCGCGGCTTGAAGGTGCCGGCGTACTGGAAGAGCTCGAGCTTGAGCCAGACCTCGGTGGCCTCGCCCAGCAGGACGCTCAGCCCGTGGCCACGCAACTGCCAGACCGGCGTTCGGCGGACGTGCCGGCCCAGCCGCTCGCGCGCGGCGCGGATCTCGTCGAGGGTCGGCGGGTCGGGCTCGGCCGCGGCAGCCGGCGGGATCCGGGTCATCCGCCGCCGGCCTCCGCCGTGGGGAGGGGCGGGCTGCCGCCGCTGGTGTTCGTTTCCGTGGGGCCTCCTCTGGCCGAATCCTATCGCGACTCCGGTCGCCCCAGCGGCCCGGACGCGCTCCTTGTGGGTTTCCTCACAGCCCCGGGGCGGCGGCGCCGCTACACTGCCCGCGGACGACGGCTCGCCCTATCGATCATGAGGATTCTCGCCATCGGGGACACCGACTCGCTCGCCGAGACACGGCGAGTGCTGTCGCGGTCCGAGTTCGAGATGTACCGGGTGCCGGCGGCGCTGGCGGCGGTACGGATGGTGCGGCAGATCCCCTTCGATCTGATGATCGTGGTCCATCCGCTCGCCGATACCGACTTTGGCGGCTTTCACCGGGAGATCCGCGCCCGCAGCAGCCCCTGCCGCGACAGCCAGCTGCTGGTGCTGTCGCCGCGCAGCCGGCTGGACGAGCTCGGCGCGTTCCGGCGCGACACGCGGCTCGAGGCGCTGGACGTCGACCAGCCGCAGCACCTGCTGGCCCAGGCGGCCTCGCGCTATCTCGGCCCGATCCGCGCGGCGGTGCGCCACGACCTCCGGCTGCCGGTTCTGTGGGGCGCCGCCGGTCGCCCGAGCCGCACCGAGGACGTCTCGCTCAGCGGTGCGCTGGTCGTCCTCGAGACCGGAGAGCGGCCGGCGATCGGCGAGCGGCTCGATCTGACCCTGGCCGCGCCCGGGGGACCCCTGGTGCTGCCCGCCCAGGTGGCCCGCCCGACCCGGATCCCGGGCGACAAGGCGCGCGGCTTCGCCGTCACCTGGATCCGGCCGGGCGAAGACGAGGTCGAGCGGCTCGAAGCGCTGCTCGCCGCCCCGGACTGAGCGCTCCGATAAGATGCCCCTCATCCTGGAGGGCCCGGCATGAACCGGTCGTCGATCTTCGTCTTCGCGCTCACACTCCTTCTCGCCCTGGCGCTGCACCCGGCCGCCGTCGATGCCGCGCCGCAGCCCGAATCCGGGCCGCTGCCCGACCGCCAGGTCAACGGCCGGGCCGATCCCTGCGTCCGCCTGCGGTCCGCCGGGTCCGCCAACAGCACCATCCTGGACTGTCTCGAGCCCGGGACCCGGCTGCGCCTGCTGGGCGCGAT
The DNA here is from genome assembly GCA_963781065.1 of Thermoanaerobaculia bacterium. GTDB lineage: Bacteria > Acidobacteriota > Thermoanaerobaculia > Multivoradales > JAHEKO01 > CALZJC01. Next base: position 123,552 of record CAWAET010000009.1, read on the forward strand.
CTCGGGCTGGAGCCGAGTGCGGCTGCTCGACGGCGCCGAAGGCTGGATCGACTCCGGCTATCTGGAGATGGCGCCCCAGACCCAAGCGACCCAGACCAGGCCAGCGACGACCAGTCCGGAGCGACCCAGGCCGGCTCGACCCAGGCCGACGCGACCCGGCCGGCGACCGGGCCGCCCCCGGCGGCGCCACTCGACAGCGGCGGGTCGGCCGACCTCCGGCAGCAGATCATGGCCCTCGAGGGGCAGCTGAAGGCGGCGGCGAGCCGCCGGGAGGCAACCGAGGAGCGGCTGCGCAAGACCGTGGCGGCCGCCGAAACGGCGCAGGACGAGGCGCGCCGGCTGCGTCAGCGGGTCGAGCAGCTCGAGGCCGCGCCAGCCGCCGCCGCGCAGCTCGAGCCCCAGCTCGCCGCCGCGCGGGCACGGGCGCAGGAGGTCGAGCAGTCGCTGGCGATGGCCGAAGAGCGGCTGCTGCGAGCCGCCGAGCTCAACGCCGAGCAGGAGCGCCGTATCGAAGCGTTGGACGCGGCCGTCGCCGCCGCCAGGACCGGCGAAGCCGACAGCCGGCGGCAGCTGGCCGCGGCTGAGGCTCGGTTGCGAGCCAGCGAGGAGGCCAGCGCGGCCCAGCTGACGAGGCTCCAGCAGTTGGAGACCGACCTGCCGGCGGCCCGGGACCGCGAGACCGACCTGCGCCAGGCTCTCGCCACCGCGGAGGAACGGCTGCGGGACGCCGAGCAGACCGGCACCCGACAGGCGAGCCGGATCGCGCAGCTCGAGGGCAACCTGCCGACGCTGCAGGCCGGCGAGGCCGAGTCTCGCGCCGGACTGGCCGCGGTCCAGCAGCGGTTGCAGGACGCCGAGCAGCGCCAGGCCGAGCAGGCGAGCCGGATCGAGGAGCTCACCGGACAGCTGGCCGATGCCGAGCTGCGAATCGCCGAGAGCGATCTGCGCGCCCGCCTGGCAGGCCAAACCCAGCCGGCACCGTCCCAGCCGGCATCGTCCCAGCCGGCACCGTCCCAACCGGCACCGTCCCAACCGGCACCGCCACCAACGGCCGCGGGCGGGGTCGAGGTTCGCGCGCCGATCGTGGCCGCGCCCGAGCCGCCCAAGAGCCGGGTGCGGGTGCCGGCGGCCGTGCTCGAGCAGCAGGCCGAGGCTGACTCCGAGAGCACCGCCACCGACGCCGCGATCGACGCCGTCCGAGCCTGGGCCGCCGCGTGGTCCGACCAGCGGACGGAGGACTACCTCTCGTTCTACGCCCCCGGTTTCCGGCCCCCGGACGGCCTCAGCCGCGACGCCTGGGAAGCCCGACGGCGGCAGCGGCTGAGCCGGCCGAGCTACATCCGGGTGACGATCTCCTCGCTCAGCGCCGAGCTCGCCGGCGACGGCACCGTCAGGGCGAGCTTCGGCCAGGACTACGAATCGGACACCTTCGCCGACTCGGTGACCAAGGTACTGACCCTGACCGAGCGTCAGGGCCGGTGGCAGATCCTGGCCGAGCTGGCGGAGCCCTAGCGGCCCCTGGCACGGGCGCGGCGCGCGGCCGCCTCGACGCTCCCCTCCTGCGGGGTGGGCGCGGCGTCCACCCCGGGGCGTGTGGTCGGCGATCGGCGCCTGCTCTACCTTGATCGGGGAGGGCTCAGCCGATGACCGACTCGACGCCGAGATACCGGGACGACTTCGATCGCGAAGGAGAATCGACCGCCTGGCGGGCGCCGGACGGGCGCCGCTTCATGATCGGCGGCAGCGAACAGGGCTACGCCCTGCGGTCCCCCGACGACTGGGAGTCGGATGATGAGGTGGAGTTCGAGGCCGACGTGGCAGGGAGGGTATACTTCCGGGGCGAGCCCGTAGGATGGCGGGTGCCGGCGTCGGTTCTGCGCCAGACTTCTTGAGGAGGACTACCATGCGCGCCAGACTCTCCCTAGCCCTCATCGCACTACTCCTGACGGCGGTCGCCGCACCGATCGCGGTGGCCTTCGCCGAGGAAGAGGATACGGCGGCGCAGACGGTCAAGGTCTTCAAGGGCAAGGTCACCTTCCGCATCTACTGCTCGAACTGCCACGGCGAGACCGGCCACGGCGACGGCAACCTGGCTGAACTGCTCAGCGTGAAGCCGTCCGACCTGACCGCAATCGCCCGCGACAACGGCGGCAACTTCCCCACCGAGCTGGTCACCCAGCTGGTGGACGGCCGCGAGACGGTCCAGGGACACGGCCTCAAGGAGATGCCGGTCTGGGGCGACGCCTTCCAGAAGAGCCTGCAGCCGAGTTGGACCGACGAAAGCGACGATGAACGCGCCCGGCGCAAGATCGACGAGGTGGTCGCGTTCGTCAAGTCGATCCAAGAGCCCGCGCCACCGGCCGGCTGAGCCCGGCTAGCCCGCGAAGGCCGCCAGGACGCCGAGAACCTGGTCGACGTCGGCCGGGGTGTGGTCGGCCGAGATCTGGAAGCGGATCTCCTCCTCGCCCCGCGGCACGACCGGAAAGGCCAGCCCGGTCGCCAGGATGCCGCTGGCCCTCAGGTGCGCCACCAAGGCGCGAGTGCGGGCGGTGTCGCGGACCACCAGCGGCACTACCGGGTGGGAGCCCGGGATGGTCTCGAAGCCCAGCTCGACCAGGCCGGTCTCGAAGCGCGCGGTCATCGCCCGCAGGTGGGCCAGCAGCCGCCGCCCCTCGGCCGAGTCGAGCAGCGCCAGCGCCGCACCGGCGGCCGCCGCCTCGGCCGGCGTGATCGGGTTGGAGTAGATGTACATCGGCGCCTTCTCGCGCAGATAGTCGAGCAGCGCGCGGCTGCCGACGACATAGCCGCCGTTGACCCCCAAGGCCTTGCCCAGGGTGGCGATCAGCAGGTCGGCCGGCTCGGCGCCGGTGTGCTCTTCGACGCCGCGACCGGTCTCGCCAAAGGCGCCGACGCCGTGCGAGTCGTCCACCACCAGGACGACGTTCTCCGGGAAGCGCTCGTCAAAACGGCGGGCCAGCGCGCCGATCTCGGCCAGCGGCGCGTGGTCGCCGCGCATGCTGAAGATGCCGTCGGTGACCACGATCGCCCGCCGGTGGCCCGCCGCCGCCGCCTCCTCGAGCCGCGCCGCGAGGTCGCCGGTGTCGTTGTGGCGGTAGACCGCCTTGCCCCCCGGCCGCGCCAGGCGGATGGCGTTGATGATGCAATTGTGGTTGAGCTCGTCGCTGATCACCGCCGTTTCGCGGCTCAGCAGGGGCATCAGCACTCCCAGGGTCGTGGCGTAGGCCGAACTGAAGATCATCCCCGCCTCGCGGCCGTGGAACCGGGCAAGCGCCGCCTCCAGATCGCGGTGCTCGGCGTAGGTGCCGGAGATGAACCGCACCGCGCCGGGCCCGGTGCCGAGCCGCCGCGCGGCCTCCTCCTCCGCTGCCACCACCTCCGGCCGCAGCGACAGTCCGAGGTAGCTGTTGGAGTTCATCCGCAGGAACGGCCGCTCACCCTCGCCGGCCAGCAAGAACCTCGGCCCACGGCCGCCGGCACCGGGCAGCACCGTCGTGAACACGTCCTCGGCTCCCTTGCGCGTGCCGGCCGCGTCCATCTCGGCCATCTCCACCGCCAGCGTCTCGTGCAGTCGATCGATCGGCATCTCTACTCCTCTTGGGCCCGGCCGGCTGCCGGGCGCAGCCGCGCGGTGAGCCGGTCCAGCATCTCGACGGTCATCGCGTCGAGGTCCCAGGCCGGCTTCCAGCCCCACTCCTCGGCAGCGGCGCTGTCATCGATCGACTCGGGCCAGGAGTCGGCGATCGCCTGGCGCACCGGGTCGGGCTGGTAGTCGATCTCGAAATCGGGCAGATGCCCGCGGATCGCCGCCGCCAGCTCGGCGGGGGTGATGTTCATGGCGGTGACGTTGAAGGAGTTGCGGTGCACCAGCCGCGCCGGGTCGGCCTCCATGACGCCGATCGCCGCCGCCAGGGCATCGGGCATGTACATCATGTCGAGCCGCGTCCGCGGGCCCAGAAAGCAGGTGTAGCGGCCGTGGCGGATGGCGTCGTGGAAGATCTCCACCGCGTAGTCGGTGGTGCCTCCGCCGGGCATCGCGGTGTGCGAGATCAGCCCCGGGAAGCGCACCCCGCGGGTGTCGACGCCGAATCGCCGGTGGTAGTAGTCACACAGCAGCTCGCCCGAGACCTTGGTCACGCCGTACATGGTGGTCGGCCGCTGCACCGTGTCCTGGGGCGTTCCCCGGCGCGGCGTTCCCGGTCCGAAGGCGCCGATCGAGCTGGGGAAGAAGACCGCACAACCGGCCTGGCGAGCCACCTCGAGCACCCGGTAGAGGCCGCCCATGTTGACCTCCCAGGCGACGTGGGGCTTCTCCTCGGCGACCGCCGACAGCAGCGCCGCCAGATGGTAGATGGTGTCCACCCGGTGGCGGCGCACCACCTCTTGGATCTGGCGCAGGCTGGTGCAGTCGAGGTACTCGAACGGGCCGTCGCCGCCTAGCTGGTCGGCGTGCACCACCTTGACGTCCGAAGCCACGACGTTCTCGGCGCCGTAGCGATCGCGCAGCGCCGAGACCAGCTCGGAGCCGATCTGCCCCAGCGCGCCGGTGACAAGAGTCCGCCTCACGGGCGTCGATTATGCCACCGGCGCCGGCTCGAGATCGGCCACCTCCGCCGGCTCCGCCATCTCGCTTGCCGGCAGCGCCGGCCCCTCGCCCCGGGCGCGCTGCGCGTCGACCACCGCGATTGCCGCCATGTTGACGATGTCGTTCACGTCGCAGCCGTGCTGCAGCAGATGGACCGGCTTGCGCATGCCCATCAGGATCGGGCCGACGGCCTCGGCGCCGCCGAGCCTCTGCAGCAGTTTGTAGCCGAGGTTGGCCGACTGCAGCTCGGGGAACACCAGCACGTTGGCGGGCCTCCTGAGCGTCGAGAAGGGGAAGAACTCCTCGATCAGCTCCGGCATCACCGCCGGGTCGATCTGCATCTCTCCGTCGACCTCGAGCTCGGGACAACGCTGCTTGACCAGCTCGGTGGCCCGACGGACCTTGTCGGCGAAGGGGTGCTTGACGCTGCCGAAGTTGGAGAACGACAGCATCGCCACCCGCGGCTCGACGTGGAACTCGCGCGCCACCTCGGCGGCGCCGATGGCGATCTCGGCCAGCTCCTCGGCGGAGGGCTGGATGTTGACGGTGGTGTCGGCCAGGAAGAAGACCCGGTCCTTGATGAACAGCAGGTGCACGCCGGCGACCCGCGTCACCGAGTCCTTGATGCCGATCACCTGCAGGGCCGGCCGCAGGGTCTCGGGATAGTGCTGACCGACCCCCGCCACCAGGGCCTCGGCGTCGCCCAGCTCGACCATCATGGCGCCGAAGACCGTCGGGTCGCCGAGCAGCTCGTCGGCCGCCTTCATGGTGACGCCCTTGCGCCGGCGGCGGCGGACCAGCTCTTCCTGGTAGTCCAGCCGACGCGGGCTGGAGTCGGGCTCGACGATCTCGACGGCGGCGGGATCCAGCCCGACCTCGTCGAGCCGCGCCCGGATCCGCCGCTCGTCGCCGAGCAGCACGGGCCGAGCGAACCTCTCGTCGACGATGATCTGGGCGGCGCGCAGCACCTGCTCGTGCTCGCCCTCGGGGAAGACCACCCGCAGGGGCCGCCGCCGCGCCTCGTTGATCATCATCCGCATGACGCTGCGCGCCTTGCCCAGCCGCCGCTCGAGCTGCTCGCGATAGAGCTCGATGTCGACCGGGGTGCGCGCCACGCCGCTCGCCATGGCCGCCTCGGCCACCGCCGCCGCCTCCCAGATCAGCACTCGCGGATCGAACGGCTTGGGAATCAGATAGTCGCGGCCGAAGCGGATCCGCCGCTCGCCGTAGGCCTTGCAGACGGAGTCCGGCACGTCCTCCCTGGCCAGCGCCGCCAGCGCCCGGGTCGCCGCCAGCTTCATCGCGTCGTTGATGGCGGTCGCGCGGGTGTCGAGGGCGCCGCGGAAGATGAACGGGAAGCCGAGCACGTTGTTGACCTGGTTGGGGTAGTCCGACCTTCCCGTGGCCATGATCACGTCGGCGCGCGCCGCCTTGGCCTCGGGATAGGAGATCTCGGGCGTCGGGTTGGCCATGGCGAAGACGATCGGCTGATCGGCCATCGTCCGCAGCATCTCGGCCGTCACGCAGCCGCCGACCGAGAGGCCGACGAAGACGTCGGCGCCCACCAGGGCTTCGGCCAGCGTCCGCGCCGGCGTGTCGATGGCCAGCGCCGCCTTGTAGGGGTTGAGTCCCTCGCGACCGGTGTGGACCACGCCGCGGCTGTCGCACAGCATCAGGTTCTCCGGCCGCACGCCGAGGGCGATGTAGTAGCGGGCGCAAGCGATGCCGGCGGCGCCGGCGCCGTTGAAGACCACGCGCACCTGCTCGATCGGCTTGTCGACGATCTCCAGGGCGTTGAGCAGGCCGGCCCCGGAGATGATCGCCGTGCCGTGCTGGTCATCGTGGAACACCGGGATGTCCATCTCACGGCACAGGGCTTCCTCGATCTGGAAACACTCCGGCGCCTTGATGTCCTCCAGGTTGATGCCGCCGAAGGTGGGCTCCAGCATCTTGACGAAGCGGATGATCTCCTCGGCGTCGTGCGAGGCGATCTCCAGGTCGAAGACGTCGATGTCGGCGAACCGCTTGAACAGCAGCGCCTTGCCCTCCATCACCGGCTTGCCCGCCTCCGGGCCGATGTCGCCGAGGCCCAGCACCGCGGTGCCGTTGGAGATCACCGCCACCAGGTTGCCCCGCCCGGTGTAGGCGAAGACGTCCTCCGGCCGCTCGGCGATCCGGCGGCACGGCACGGCGACACCCGGCGTGTAGGCAAGCGACAGGTCGCGCTGGCTGAGGCACGACTTGCTGGGCACGACTTCCAGCTTCCCCGGCCGGCCCGCACTGTGGTAATCGAGGGCGTCTTTCTCACGCAGCATCCGTCACCTCCATGTTGGAGCGGGCAGCGGCGTGGCGCGAAGCGGCCGGGGCCCGCTGCGGTCATCCTGCGCCGCGGCCGTCGCCGCCACCACAGGCGCCGGGGTGGCCCGCGCCCCGCCCGTCAAGGCGGGTCGCCGGGTTTGCCTGCAACCGGGCCGGCGCGGCACAATCGACCCGACAAGGAGGAGAACGTGGAGCCGACAAGAATCGTCATCATGGGAGCCGCCGGCAGGGACTTCCACAACTTCAACTTGCTCTGCCGCGACGATCCCGGCCGCGAGGTGGTCGCCTTCACCGCCGCCCAGATCCCCGACATCGCCGGCCGCCGCTATCCGCCGGAGCTGGCCGGAGCGCGCTATCCGGAGGGCATCCCGATCCACCCGGAGGAGGATCTCGAGCGCCTCGTCAGCGAGCAGCGGGCGCAGGAGGTCTGGTTCTGCTACTCCGACGTGGACTCTGCCCACGTCATGACGCGCGCCGCCCGGGTCACCGCCGCGGGCGCCGCCTTCGTCCTCTGCTCGGCCCGCGACACCATGCTCGCCAGCGCCAAGCCGGTGGTGGCGGTGACTGCCATCCGCACCGGCGTCGGCAAGTCGCAGACCACCCGCTATCTGACGCGCATCCTCAAGGAGCAGGGGCACCGGGTGGCCGTGGTGCGCCACCCGATGCCCTACGGCGACCTGCGGCGGCAGATCTGGCAGCGCTACGAGACCTACGACGACCTCGAGCGCTACGAGACCACGATCGAAGAGCGCGAGGAGTACGAGCCGCACATCGACAACGGCTGCATCGTCTACGCCGGCGTCGACTATGCCGAGATCCTGCGCCGGGCCGAAGCCGAGGCCGACGTGGTGCTGTGGGACGGCGGCAACAACGACACCCCGTTCTACCGCCCGGACCTCCACCTGGTCCTGCTCGACCCGCATCGCCCGGGCCACGAGCTGACCTACTACCCCGGCTTCACCAACCTTCTGATGGCCGACGTGCTGCTGGTAAACAAGGTCCAGACGGCGCCGGCGGAGGGGCTGCGCCAGGTGCTGGCGAACGCCGCCCGCCACAACCCCGCCGCGCGGGTGATCCAGTGCAACTCGAAGATCACCGTCGACCGCCCCGAGCTGATCGCCGGCAAACGAGCGCTGGTGGTCGAGGACGGACCCACCCTGACCCACGGCGGCATGGAGTACGGCGCCGGCTGGTACGCCGCCCTCGAGGCTGGCGCGGCCGAGATCGTCGAGCCGCTGGCCTACGCCCAGGGCTCGCTGGTGGAGACCTACGCGGCCTACCCCAACGCCCGCCGCATCCTGCCGGCGATGGGCTACGGCAAGGCCCAGATCCGCGACCTCGAGGCGACCATCCGCGCGACGCCGGCCGACGTGGTGGTGGCCGGGACGCCGATCGACCTCTCCCGGGTGCTGCGGTCGGACAAGCCGATCGCCAAGGTTCGCTACGAGCTCGAGGAGCGCCAACCCGGCGAGATCGCCGAGGAAACGGCCCGGGCTCTGGCCGCCTTCGCCGCGTCGGCGGAACGGTAGGGCAATGGCCGCCCACGACCCGATCGCCGAGTTCCGCCGGCTCTTCGAGAAGGCGCGGCAGAGCGAGGCCGGCGACGCCACCGCGTGCTGTCTGGCCACCGCCGACGAGGCCGGCAGACCGGCCGCTCGGATGGTGCTGCTCAAGGGGGTGGACGACGGCGGCTTCGTCTTCTTCACCAACTACACCAGCCGCAAGGCTCGGGAGCTCGATGCCAACCCCCGGGCGGCGCTGTGCTTCTACTGGAGCTCGCTGGATCGGCAGGTGCGGGTCGAGGGCCCGGTGCGCCGGCTGGATGCGGCCGACTCTGACGCCTACTACGCCAGCCGCCCGCGCGGCAGCCGGATCGCGGCCTGGGCCTCGAAGCAGAGCCAGCCACTGGCCTCGCGCGCCGAACTGGTGGCCCGGGTGGCGCGCTACGAGGCGAAGTTCCTCGGCCGGGAGGTGCCGCGACCCGACTTCTGGGGCGGCTACCGCTTGAGCGCCGAGCGGATCGAGATCTGGCACAACCAGCTCTACCGCCTGCACGACCGCTTCGTCTACCGCGCCACAGAGGCCGCCTGGGAGCGCCAGCGCCTCTATCCCTAGCGGCCGAGAAGGTCCGGCGCCAAGCGAGCCAGGGGGCACCCGACCCGACAGACCGCGGGCCACTCCGGGCGGCCGGCGTGGCCCGCTTTTCATTGCCGCCTGTATCCTCAGCGCCGAGCATGCCCACGACATCCACCATCGCCATCCTGGCCGACGTGCACGGCAACATGCCGGCCCTGCGGGCGGTGATGGCGGATATCGAGCGCCGGCGGCCGGACGAGGTTCTGGTGGGCGGCGACCTGGTGGGCCGCGGCCCCGAGGGCAGCCGCGTCCTGGCGACCATCCGCGCCAGCGGCTGGCCGGCGATCCGCGGCAACCACGAGGACTACCTGCTCGACTTCCGCCGCCGCCGCGTGCCCGAGCCGTGGTTGCGCCAGCGGCGGTGGGCGGCATCACGCTGGATGGCGGCCGAGCTGTCGCCGGCCGACGTCGAGTGGATCGAGGCGCTGCCGACCGCGTTGCGCTCGGCGGTCGCGCCGGGGCTGCTGCTGGTGCACGGGACCCCCGAGTCGGCAAACGCCGGCCTCGGTACCTGGACCGCCGACGGCGAGCTGCGCCGGCACCTTGCCGCGGTGGAGGCCGAGGTGCTGGTCTGCGGGCACACCCACCGGCCGATGGTCCGGCAACTGCCCGAGGGCCGGGTGGTCAACGTCGGCTCGGTCGGGCTGCCCTTCAACCGCGATCCCCGAGCCCAGTACGCCCTGCTGCACCGCCGCGGCGACACCTGGCGGGTGGAGCCGCGCCGGATCGAGTACGACCGCCGCGAGACCCTCGAGATCTACGAGCGCACCGGCTTCCGCGCCGAAGGCGGCATCACCGCCGAGCTGCTGCGGCTCGAGCTCGAGCACGCCACCGCCTTTCTGGTCCCCTTCCTCAGATGGGCCGAGGCCACCGACCGTCGGCCCGACCGCGCCACCCTCGGCACCTTCATCGAGCTCTACGACCCCGACCTGCCGATGCACGAGCAGCTGCGGCGGCTGGGCGAGCGCGATCGCGCGGCTTCGCGTCGGCCGGCGCCGGGCGTACCCGGATGAAACGCCCGCCATCGGGCCGGTCGCGAGCACGCTCGCCGAACGGAAGGCGCCCTCGTTCCCCACGCTCCTGCGAGTAGACTAGTCGGGACTCTCCGCCAGCTCTCCACGACGCCGACGTATGCCGGCTGGCAACGAGAGCCGGAGAGAAGCCCAGGCCAGCCAACGGTCGCACGGCCGCCAACGTAGAAACCGCAGAGGGATGTACGAAAAGTTCTACGGCTTCGAAGAGTCGCCGTTCAACATCACCCCCGACCCTCGTTTCCTGTTCTTCAGCGAGAAGCATCGCGAGGCGTTCAACCACCTGCTGTTCGGGGTTCGCGAACGCAAGGGGTTCATCCAGATCACCGGTGAGGTGGGCGCCGGCAAGACGACGCTCTGCCGGGCGCTGCTCGAGGAGCTCGGCCCGAGCTATCGCACCGCCCTGATCCTCAACCCGGTCATGACCCGCGACCAGCTGCTCTGGATGCTGCTCAACGAGCTGGGGCTCGATCCCGGCGAGGACGACGACATCCTGCGCCTCGAGCGGCTCAACGGCTACCTGCTGGACCAGGTCCGGCACGGCCACGACGTCGTGCTGCTGATCGACGAGGCGCAGAATCTCTCCCGCGACCTGCTCGAGCAGATCCGGCTGCTGTCCAACCTCGAGACCGACCAGCGCAAGCTGCTGCAGATCGTGCTCGTCGGCCAGCCCGAGCTGCGCGATCTGCTCGACGGGCGCGACCTGCGCCAGCTGCGCCAGCGGATCACGGTGCGCTACCACCTGCGGCCGCTCTCCTCGTGGGAGACCGAGGCCTATATCCAGCACCGGCTGCACGTCGCCGGCGCCAACTCGCGGCCGACCTTCAGCCGGCCCGCGCTGTGGTGGATCTACCGCTACACGCGCGGCGTGCCGCGGCTGGTCAACGCGATCTGCGACAAGGCGCTGCTGGCGGGCTACGTCACCGGCAGCGACTACCTGACCGCGAAGCACGTGCGGCGGGCACGCCACGAGCTGGAGGGCCGGACCCGATGAGCCTGATCGACGAAGCGCTGAAACGGGCCCGCATGGAGGCGGCCCAGAAGGCCGCCGAGGGCGAGGGCCTGCCCTACCCCACCATCCCGCGGCACCTGGGGCCGCCTCGGCGGCGCGCCTGGCTGGGACCGCTGATCGTGGCGCTGGCGGTGATCGCCGGCTTGCTGGTGGGCGCGATGATCGCCACCCGCGGCGGTTCGGGGACCGAACGGACGGCAGCCCTCGAGCCCGGCGCGCCGATAGCCGCCACGCCGGCGGCCTCCGAACCGGCCGGGCTCGCGCCGGCCGCCGCCGACCGGCCGGCGGAAACGCCGCGCGTGGACCCTCCGGCGAGCGTGCCCCCCGCGGCGGCGGCGCCGCCACGGGCGCAAGAGCCCGCTGGCGAGGGCGCCGGCGCCGCCGTGCCCCGGGCCGAACCGGTGACCTCCGGACCGGCGAGACGCGAAGAGCTCCGCCGCGACCCGATCGCGGCCCAGCCGCCGAGTCCCGAGCCGCGCGAGGCGCGCCCGCCGGCCCGAGCCGCGGAACCGGCGACGACGCCGCCGATCGCGCCGTCTCAGGTCGCCTCGGCTCCGTCTCCCGCGGCCTCCCCGCCCGCCGTTGTCGCTGAACAGCCCGCCGCCGCCGCCATCGAGCCCACCCCGGCACCGCCGGCTCCCGCCCGTCGGGCGCCGACCACCGCCGGGACGGTGACCGATCCCGACTCCGGCGTCTTGCTGGTCCTCCCCGACCGCCCCGAGCACGAGGCCGCGGCCCCCGGGTCCGCCGAGAGCTTCGTCCAGCAGGTGACGCTGCCGGGCGGCGGCGCCATCGAGCTCGGCGGCATCGCCTGGTCCGAGACCGGGCCGTTCGCCCTGATCAACGGCCGCGTGGTCGGCCCCGGCGCGGTGATCGAGGGCTTCACCGTCGAGCGGATCAGGCCCGGGCACGTGGTTCTCAGCGGCGACGGTCGTCGCATCCAACTCAGCCTGCAGTAGGCCGGCGCGCGCCCGGTCGCCGGGCTAGCTACTGAGCGCCGGTCGCCAGGCCGAGGCCGCTGAGCGAGATCCGCAGCTCGCCGCCGGGGGCGTCGTGGCGGACGGTCAGCAGCGCCGACCGGACGCCGCTGCCGGCCGGACGGAAGCGCAGGCCGATGCCGCAGCGCCCGCCCGGGGCTAGGAACGGGATCCCCTCGCAGGTTCCGGGAACGATCTGGAACTCGCCCGGCTGCTGCCCGCCGACGCGGATCTCGCGCAGCCGCAGCCGCCCCCGGCCGCTGTTGCTCAAGGTCAGCGACAGGATGCCGCTACGGCCGCCGACCGCGACCTCGCCGAACTCCATCCGCGACGGCTCGACCCGCAGCTCGCCGGGCGGCGGCGCCAGGGCGGCACCCGACAGCGCCACTCGCGCCGGGCTGTCGACGCCGTCGTGGGCCACCTCGAGAGTCGCCAGACGACCGCCCTCGCGCTGGGGTGAGAAGCGCACCACCAGCCGGCAGCTCTCGTCGACCGCCAGACGGGCGCCGGCGCGGCAGTCGCCGCTGACCCGGTAGTCCTCCGGCGCCCGGCCGGTGGCCGAGAACCCGTCCAGGGTGAGCTCGGCGTTGCCGCGATTGGTGAGCACCAGCTCGCGGCTGCCCGCCTCGGAGACCCGCACGCTGCCGAACTCAAACTGCTCGGCCGAGAGCTCGACGCGGCCGGCGACGCCGCTGCCGGCCAGCTGGACCACTCTGCCGCCGCGCGCGCCGCGGCCCTCGACGGCCAGCTCGGCCCGGTGCGCACCCAGCCGCCCGGCGAGGAAGCTGACCGCCAACTCGCAAGCGGCGCCGGGGTCGAGCGCGCGGCCCGTGCAGCCGTCGGCGCCGACGCCGAAAGCGCCGGCGTCGGCTCCCCCGAGCCGCAGACCGGCGACCGCCAGGGTGCCGCTGCCGGCGTTGCGCAGCCGCAGTGGGCGCGGCTCGCCGGCGGCGCCGACCCGCGCCTCGCCCCAATCCAGCTTGCCGGCCGACCACTCGACCCGCGGCGCCACCGCCGTGCCGGACAGCTCGGCGCCCCAGGACAGGCCCGTGTCGCCGGCCTGTGGCAGCTCCAGCCGCCGGTTGACCGTGCCCTCGGCGGTCGGAGCGAAGGCGACCCGGATGGTGCACTCCGCCCCGGCCGCCAGCCGCGTCCGCGAGCAGCCGTCATCGCTGATGCGATAGCCGCCCGTACCTCCCTGGAGCGCCGCCCGGCCGAGCTCCAGCCGGTCGCCGCCGCGGTTGCTGAAGGTCAGGGTCGCGGGCTCGGAGCTGTCGCCGACCAGCTGCTCGGCAAACTGCAGCCGCGACGGGGCCAGCGCCACTTCGGGGGCCGCCAGCCCGTCGCCGGCGAGGGCGATCGTCGCGGCACCGGTCACGGCGTCGCTCAGCACCCGCAGCTCGGCCCGGCGCTCGCCTTCGGCGGCCGGCGCGAAGGCGACGCGCAGCGAGCAGTCCGACCCGGGCGCCAGCTCGCGCGCCGAGCAGCGGTCGCTCTCGAGCCGAAAGTCCCCCGCTGCGGGGCCGGCGAGCACGACCTCGGAGACCGTCACCGGCGCGTCGCCGATGCTCTCGAGCCGCAACGAGCGGCCGGCGCTGCGGCCGCCTATCGGCAATGGCTCGAAGCCGAACCGCTCCGGGTCGAGCGCCAGCCGGGGGGCGATACCGCTGCCGGTGAGGCTCAGCTCGAGCGGCGCATTGACCGCGCTGGCAACGATTCGCAGGGCGGCGCGGTGGTCGCCGGACTCCCGCGGCAGGTAGTCGAGCGCCAGCCGACATGAGTCGCCGGCGGCGACGCGGCGCTCGGTGCAGGCCTCGGCCGCCACCTGGAAGAGCTCGGCGGCCTCGCCCACAACCTCCAATCGGCGCACCTTGAGCGGCCGCTCGCCGCGGTTGGTCAGAACCAACTCGATCGGCTCTCCCGGCAACGCGATGCGCCGGGCGCCGAACTCGACGGCGGCGAGCGAGGGATCGATCCTCGCCGGCGCGCCGCGGGGCCAGAAATACCAGGCGGCGGCCGCCAGCACGACCAGCAGCAGCACCAGCAGCCAGGGCCGCGCGCGGCGGCGGCGGGGGCGGCGCCGGTGGCGCGGCTCCCAGGCCGCGGGCGGCGCCTCGGGGGGCGCCTCGGCTGCCGCGGGGGGCGCCGAGGGCGCCTCGCCCGACATGGGCAGATCCAAAAGGCCACCGCCACCGGCCCCACGGCCGGTGGCGGCGTGATCGTCCTCCAGTGGATCGAACTCCTCGACCATGCGTCCCCGAGCGCATTGTACCGCTCTCAGCGACCCGACCTCGCGCCGCGAGCCCGCCGGCGGCGAGCAGCCAGGAATGGCCGGCGAAGGTCTACCGCAACACCGCTCGCGCATTGAACGGCGTCGCTGGCGTCGCGCACCCGCTGCCGATTCCTCAAGGCGCTGTAACGGAGATGTGCTAGCGTCAGACCCTTCCTACATGGCAAAGACAATCGAAGAGACTCTCACCGGCGTCCTGATCTCCGAGCTCCGGCTCGAGGTCGGCGGCGCGGTGGCCCCCGACACGACGATCGCCGAGGTCTACGAGATCCTCGACCGGCGGCGGATCAACGCGGCGGTGGTCTGCGAGGGCGAGACCGTGGTGGGCATCTTCACCCAGCGCGACATCCTCTACCGGACGGCCCTCGAGGCGATCGACCCGGCAACACCGATCGCCGAATTGATGACGCCCGAGCCTTTCACCCTCAGGGTCGATCAGCGACTCGCCGACGCGATCCACGCCATGACGGTGCGCGGCTATCGCAACGTGCCGCTGGTGGATGCGGGCGGCCGCTGGCTGGGCCTGCTGTCGAGCCGCAACGTGCTGCGGTTCATCGCCGCCCACTTCCCGGAGGCGGTGCTCAACCTGCCGCCCCGGCTCGACCAGCATCTCGCCCGGCCGGAGGGAGGCTGACCGTGCGCTGTCCCTCCTGCGGCACCGACAACATCGCCGGGGTCGAGCAGTGCGAGAGCTGCGGCTCGGATCTGGCGGGGCTCGACCTCCTCGAGGCCCGTGACGGCGGGGTCGGCCGGCTGTTGCGGGACCGCATCGGCGACCTCGAGATGACGCCACCGATCACCGCCGCGGCCGACGAGACCGTCGAGGCCGTGGTGCGGCGGATGCGCGAGGCTCATCACGGCAGCGTCGAGATCCTGGACGGCGAGGAACTGATCGGCATCTTCTCCGAGCGCGACGTCATGAGCCGGGTGGTGCGGCCCGGCGTCGATCCGGCCGCCACTGCGGTCGGCGAAGTGATGACGCCGCAGCCGACCACCCTGGACGTCGACTCGCCGCCGGCCCACGCGATCTACCGCATGGTGAGCCAGGGCTTCCGCCATCTGCCGATCATGCGCGACGGCAAGCTGGCGGGCTCGATCTCGGTGCGCAACCTCCTGCGCTACATCGACCGCGACATCCTCGGCGCCGAGCCGGCGGACTAGCCGCCCTGGTGTAGCCTCACCGCTTCACCGCGCCGTCCGCGTCGACGACCGGCTGGTCCGCGCCGAGCTCTGCTGGCGGTTGGCCGGCGCGGCGAGCGACCGCACTCGGCGCGCACCTTGCTGCATCAGGACGGCACGGCCGCGCCAGGAACGCGATTCGCCCAGGGGTATATCACCGAGCCTCCAGCGCGACACTAGTTGGACTGAGGCCCAAGAGGCTGAGCAAACGGAGGCCGACACGATGAACCACCCAAGATCCTCGCAATGGGCCGATTTCGTTCGCGCGCTCGCCGATGCCGGCGACCGCTCCCTGCTTCAGGACCATCTCGATGGCGGCTGTCAGCCCTGCCAGGCCATCGTCGCCACCCTCGAGCGGGTTCTCACGACCGCCGAGATCGACGGCGCCGTCACCCCACCCGCCGGCGCGCTGCGATCGGTCAAGGCCTACTTCGACCTCCAGCAACCGCGGGCAAAGAGCCGCTGGAGCGATTTGGCCATGATTCTCTCCTTCGACAGCTGCCTGTCTCCCATGGCAGCCAGCCGGTCGGCGAGCTCCCCGAACCGCCAGATGCTGTTCGAGTCGGGCGACTACACGCTCGAGCTGAGCGTCGACTACTCCCAGGGCGAGGCCGAAGCGATGCTGCGCGGCCAGCTGCTCGAAGCCCATGGCGAGCCGCGCTCGCACACGCCGGTCTTCCTGGTCGGCGACGGCGAGGTCCTCGGCCGGGCGATCAGCGCCGAGCACGGCACCTTCGAGATGTCGAGCCGGCTCGACGGGTGCTGCGAGATCTGGGTCTTCCCCGACGACGAGAACCGGATCCGCCTGACCCTCAACTCCGAGCGGTAGCACCGGATCCGCCCGGCCGCGGCAAAACGCCGGGGCGGCCTCGTCGTATTACACTCTGAGGCGTCCGCCGCCGCGTCATCCCGCGGCTGCCGCTTCTGGCACACCCGACATCTCGACGCGAGGGATCCTCATGGAAAGCTCAAGAACCTGTGTCCTCATGCTTTTCAGCGCCCTGCTCGCCAGCGCCGCCCACGGCGGCGAGTGGACCAACTGGCGCGGCCCCAACCACGACGGCACCGCCGCCGACACCGGCCTCGTTTCCTCCTGGTCGACCGGCGGCGACAACCTGATCTGGCGGGCCGGCTTCTCCGGCCGCTCGACCGCCGCGGTCTTCGACGGCCGCGCCTGCGCCATCGGCCGCGACGGCGAGGGCATCCTCCGGCAGGAGGTCGTCGTCTGCTGGAATGCCGAGAACGGCGAGCGGCTGTGGGAGTGGCGGTCGACGCCGCACAACACCTTCGTGCCCTGGCAGCGGCTGGGCTGGGCCTCGGTCGCCGGCGACACCGAGACCGGCTACCTGTACGCCCACACCTCCGACGGCGTGCTGATCGCTCTCGACCGTGACGGCGCCACGGTCTGGCAGTGGCGACTGGGCGAGGACATCGGCCGCACCTCGGGCTACGGCGGCCGCACCCACACCCCGATCATCGACGAAGTTAGCGTCGTCGTGGCGGCGATCAACACCAGCTGGGGCGACCAAGCCGGCCCGCCGAGCATGCGCTACTGGGCTTTCGACAAGCGCACCGGCGAGGCGCTGTTCGCCGCCAAACCGTCGCCGCGCACGCGCGACGCCAACACCCAGTCGACGCCGATCGTGGCCGTGATCGACGGCGAGCGGCTGCTGATCGGCGCCAGCTCCGACGGCTCGGTCTACGCCGTGCGCGCGCGCACCGGCGAGAAGCTGTGGGGCTTCCAGGTCAGCCAGGTGTCGCTCAACGCCGGCGTCGCCACCGACGGCAAGCGGGTCTTCGCCTCGCACAGCGAGGAGAACCTCGACGAGGGCACGATGGGCCGGATGGTGGCGATCGACGCGACGACGCGCGGCGAGGACGTCACCGCCACCGCCGAGGTCTGGCGCGTGCCCAACATGCTGGCCGGTTTCGGCACGCCGCTGGTGCACGGCGGCCGGGTCTACCAGCTCGACAACGCGGCCAACCTGTACGCGATCGATGCCGCCACCGGCGAGGTCAAGTGGGTACACAGCCTGGGCACCGTCGGCAAGAGCGGTCCGGTCTGGGCCGACGGCAAGATCTACGTCACCGAGGTCAACGGCCGTTTTCACATCCTCCGCGATGCCGGCGACCACGCCGAGGTTCTCTCGACGGTCGAGATCCTGATGCCCGACGGCGAGCGGCCGGCCGAGATCTACGCCTCGCCGGCGATCGCCTACGGGCGGATCTACTTCGCCACCGAGGAGGGCTTCTACTGTCTGGGCGATCCGACGAAGCCGTTCGCGGCGACGCCTGAGGCGCCGCGCGACTGGGGCGAGAAGCCCGCCGCGCCGGACGCCAGGCCGGCGCTGATCCAGGTAGTGCCCGCCGAGGTATCGACCACCACCGCGGCGACCCACGACTTCCGCGTCCGCGCCTTCGACGATGCCGGCCACTTCCTCGGCGAGCGGCCGGCCAGCGGCTGGAGCCTCGACGGCCTGGCCGGCGAGGTGACGGCCGACGGCCGCCTGACCCTGGAACCGGTCAACGGGCTGGTCACCGGCTACGTCGTGGCGAAGCTCGGCGAGCTCGAGGGCCGGGCGCGCGTCCGCGCCGCCGGGCCGCTGCCCTGGCAGGAGGACTTCGAGGGCCTGCCCGCCGGCCCCTTCCCCAAGGGCGGCTTCCCCGCCGGCTGGTACGGCCGCGGCAAGAAGGCGCACGTCGAGGAGATCGACGGCAACAAGGTCCTGGTCCAGCCCGACCCGCAGTTCTTCGCCCCGCGCTCGGTGATCTACATCGGGCCGTCGCTGATGTCCGGCTACACCATCCAGGCCGACGTCTACGCCACCGCCAAGGGCCGCAGGAAGCCCGAGCTGGGGCTGGTCAACGGCGGCTACACCGCGCTGCTCGCCGGCATCCAGCAGCGCATCGAGATCCGCTCCTGGGGATCCGAGCTACGCATGATGCAGCGCCAGGATTTCGCCTGGGAGGTAAATACCTGGTACACCTTGAAGCTGCGCGTCGACCTCGAGAGCGACGATGCCGGCCGCACCCGGGCCGCGGTCCGGTTCAAGGTCTGGCAGCGAGCCGAAGCCGAGCCGGCCGACTGGACGTTCACGGTCGACGACCCGCTGCCCATCTCGAGCGGCGCCCCCGGCCTCTACGGCTTCACGCCGGTCGACGGCTACTTCGACAACGTCAAGATCACCGCGAGCGAGTGACTCGCAGCAGAGGACCCCAAGATGAGTGAAATCCGATTCCCCGCCGCGACCGCCGCCCTGGCGCTCGTCGCGGTCGCCGCCCTCGCCCCGCCCGCCGCCGGCGACGAGATCGCCATGTTCGGCAACGGCCCGACGCGCAACATGGTCAACCCGACCGAGAAGGGCCTGCCCGCCGAGTGGGATGTCGAGGCCGGCGTCAACGTCAAGTGGTCGCAACCGGTCGGCTCGCAGTCCTACGCCGGTCCGGTGCTCCACGGCGGCAAGGTCTTCCTCGGCACCAACAACGAGGGCCGGCGCAACCCCAAGCTGGACAAGGACCGCGGCGTGGTCATGGCCTTCGACGAGAAGACCGGCGAGTTTCTCTGGCAGATGACCCACACCAAGCTGCCCGAGTCGAAGCTGCACGACTGGCCGCTACAGGGCGTCTGCTCGACGCCGGCGATCGAGGGCGACCGGATCTACTACGTCTCCAACCGGGCGCAGCTGGTGGCGCTCGACACCGAGGGCTTTCGCGACGGCGAGAACGACGGCCCCTACAAGGACGAGACCGACACCAGCGAGATCGACGGCGACATCGTCTGGATCTACGACCTGATCGCCGAGCTCGACGTCTTCCCGCACAACCTGGCGGCCGGCTCGCCGCTGATCGTCGGCGACCTGGTCTACGCCTCGACCGGCACCGGCGTCGACGAGGCGCACATCAACGTGCCGGTGCCCTACGCGCCCTCGCTGGTGGCGCTCGAACAAGAAGACCGGCGAGCTGGTCTGGGACGACGCCACCCCCGACGAGAAGGTGCTGCACGGCACCTGGTCGAACCCCAGCTACGCGGTGATCGACGGCCGGCCGCAGGTGATCTTTCCCGCCGGCGACGGCTGGGTCTACTCGTTCGAGCCCAAGACCGGCGAGATCCTGTGGAAGTTCGACGCCAACCCCAAGGACTCGGTCTGGAAGCTGGGCGGCGCCGGCACGCGCAACAACATCATCGCGTATGGGGGTGATCTACGACGACAAGGTCTACGTCGGCGTCGGCCAGGACCCCGAGCACGGCGAGGCGCCGGGCCACTTCTACGCCATCGACGCCACCCTTTCGGGCGACGTCACCGAGAAGGGCAAGGTCTGGCATCGCTCCGGCAAGGACTTCCGGCGCACCATCTCGTCGGCGGCGATCCAGGACGACATGGTCTACATCTCGGATCTGACCGGCTTCCTCTACGCCCTCAACGCCCAGACCGGCGAGCACTACTGGACCTACGACACCTTCGCCGCCGTCTGGGGCTCGCCCTTCGTGGCCGACGGCAAGGTCTACCTGGCCGACGAGGACGGCGACGTGGTGGTGATCCAGGAGGGCAAGGGCAAGGTGGTCGAGAAGGACGGGGTCAAGACCCACGAGCCGGTGATCCTGGCCGAGGACCAGAACCTGGGCGCCGCCACCTACACCACGCCGGTGGCCCACGACGGCACCCTGTTCATCTTGAGCCGCAACCGGCTGTTCGCGCTGGCCGAAGGCGCCAGCATGAAGGCCACCACCGAGCAAGCCGCCGGCCGATGACCGTCGCCACCGCATCCGATCTCGCCACCCGCGTCGCCGCGGCCCGCGTCCGCCTCGACGAGCACGTGCGCGAGATGGTCGCCTGGCACTTCGACCCGGAGACCGGCTGCCAGTTCTGGCTGGACTACGCCGCCAAGCTCGACTTCGACCCGCGCGAGCGGATCTCGGGCTACGACGACCTCGCCCTGCTCGGCCACTTCGAGGACGAGTGGCTGCGCGGCGGTCCGGTGCGCCGCTGGGTGCCCAAGGCGCTCCAGGACAAGTCCATCATGGTCTTCGAGACCGGCGGCTCCACGGGACTGCCCAAGAGCCGCATCAACATCGACGACTTCCGCATCGACTACGAGATGTTCAGCGAGACGCTCTCCGACGAGACCTTCCCGCCGGGCGGCGACTGGCTGATGCTGGGCCCCACCGGTCCGCGCCGGCTGCGCCTCGCCATCGAGCACCTGGCGCAGCACCGCGGCGGCATCGCCTTCCACGTCGACCTCGACCCCCGCTGGGTCTCCAAGCTGCTCAAGATGGGCAAGCGGCACGAGGCCGACGCCTACAAAGAGCACGTCGTCGACCAGGGCCTCAAGATCCTGCGCGGCCACCCCAACGTGCGCTGCCTGTTCACCACCCCCAAGCTGCTCGAGGCGCTGTGCGAGAAGGTCGACCTCGGGCGGGCCGGCATCCAGGGCATCTTCTGCGGCGGCACCGAGATGAACGCCCAGTTCCACCGCTTCGCCCGTGAAGAGCTGGTGCCGGGGATCGACTTCGTGCCCACCTACGGCAACACCCTGATGGGCCTGGCCTGCTCCAAGCCCTTCGACGAGGCCGAGAAGGACTACACCATCTCCTACTACGCCCCCCACCCACGGGCGATCTTCGACATCGTCGACCCCGACGACCCGACCCGCACCGTGGAGTACGGCGCCACCGGCCGGGTGATGCTCACCACCCTGACCCGCGAGTTCTTCATGCCCCGCTTCCTCGAGCGCGACGAGGGCGAGCGCGCCGAGCCCATCGACCTCTACCCCTGGGACGGGGTGTCCAACCTGCGGCTGTACGCGCCGCTGGGCACCACCGTGACCGTGGGGGTCTATTGATGGGGCATGAGATCATGCTTCGAATCCCGATACTCCGCGCCGGAGAGCCCTACACGAGCCTCAATGCCGTCCGGGTTCCCGACCTGAGAACCGGCGAGACCGTGGTCGAGGTCAGCCACGCCAACTCCGGGCTGATCACCAAGGACCTGCGCCGCCAGCAGGCCGCCCGGCCGCTCGACGGCCTCACCACCGCCGAGCTGGTCGCCATCTGCGCCGACGCCGCGAAGCGCTTCACCGAGGACGAGCTGCCGCTGGGCGACGCCACCCAGACGCCCGCCGACTACCTGCGCCAGATGGCCGCCACCACCGGCCTGCCCGAGGTCATGGGCCGGCGCAACATGGAGAAGATCCGCTTCGTCCTGGCCGAGATGAAGACCGTCCTCGGCGGCCTCACCCGCGGCCTCGACTGGCAGGTGCTGGACCAGGGCTACGGCGTCCAGGACGGCCGTACGGTCTCCTACCGCCGCGAGAGCGGCATCCTGGGCGCGGTCCTGCCGTCCAACTCGCCCGGCGTCCACTCCCTCTGGCTGCCCGCCCTGGCGCTCAAGGTCGGCCTCGCCTTGAAGCCCGGCCGCCAGGAGCCCTGGACCCCCTACCGGGTCTGCCAGGCCCTGCTTGCCGCCGGCCTGCCCGCCGGGGCGCTGGGCTTCTACCCCACCGACTACAACGGCGCCGCCGAGATCCTGCTGCGCTCCGGCCGGTCGCTGCTGTTCGGCGACCGCGCCACCGTCGAGCCCTGGGAGAGCGACCCCGGCGTTCAGATCCACGGCCCCGGCTGGAGCAAGGTGCTGCTCGACGCCGACGCCAGCGCCGACTGGCAGGCCCACCTCGAGACCATCGCCGCCTCCGTCGCCGACAACGGCGGCCGCTCCTGCATCAACGCCTCCGGTGTGCGCGCCGCGGCCCACGGCCGCGAGCTGGCCGAGGGCCTGGCCGAGCGCCTGGCCCGGATCGAGGCCCGTGCCGCTCGACCACCCCGAGGCCGCCCTGGCCGCCTTCCCCAGCCGCAAGGCGGCCGAGGCCATGTCCGACTACCTCGACGCCCAGCTGGCCGGCGGCGGCGCCGAGGACCTGACCGCGCGCTATCGCGACGGCGGCCGCGTCGCCGAGGCCGGCGGCTGCTGGTTCGTCCTGCCCACCGTCGTCTGGTGCGACAGCGCCGACCATCCCCTGGCCCAGGCCGAGTTCCTCTTCCCCTTCGTCTCGGTAGTCGAGGTGCCAGGCGAAGAGCTGGTCGCCCGGCTCTGCTCCACCCTGGTCGCCACCCTGGTCACCGACGACGTAGACCTGGCCACCCAGGCCATGGCCAGCCCGGCGATCGACCGGCTCAACCTGGGGTCGCTGCCCACCAGCCGGGTGAGCTGGGACCAGCCGCACGAGGGGAACCTGTTCGAGTTCCTGTACCGGCAGCGAGCGTTTCAGACGCCGGAGCTGCTGGCGGTTTAGGGCGCCGGCCTCGCCACCTGTTTTCTAGTAGTACGTGCGCACGGCGAGATTCGCCACCCGCTTGAAGTGGCGGTCGTTGGTCGTGGCCACCGATTGGCCGTGTTGCAGGGCGAGTGCCGCGATCCAGGCGTCGTGATCTCCGATCAGCTCGCCCCGCGAGCGAAGGGAGCGCGAGATCCCAGCGGCTCGCCAGGCGGTGTCCGCATCCGGCCAGAGGACCTGGAACGGAGCCAGGAAACGGTTGCACGCCTCGCGCTGGTCCTCGCCGTAGCCCTCGGCGAACTCCATCCAGGTGACGAAGGTGATGGCGACCTCCGTGCCGCGGAGCTGGTCGAGCAGCCTCGACGCTGGGCCGGCCTTCTCGCGCCGGAGCTCCCTTTGGAGATCGATCAGAACCGTGGTGTCGAGGATCATCCCGGCCGTGCTCGGCTCGCTCGCGATCCGGCGCGCGCACTCAGGCAATCGAGTGTCTCCTCGTCGAGCAGGCCCTCGGGATGGGCGCGATTCAGCTCTCGCAGTGCACTCAGGACCTGCTCAGCCGTCTTGGTCTCGTGCGGGAAGCGGGCTCGGCGCACTACCGACGAGAACGACTCCCTGTCCGAGCGCTTCGCTTGCTTGAGCTTCTCGTAGGCGTCGAGCTCCAGAGAGATTGTCTTGGTCGCCATGCATGGATCATACACGAAGAATGTCGATGCGCCTGGTGCCTCGCGGTGAGACACCGCTCCCTCGCTCGGCATCCGTTCCTTCCTGGCGATGATGGCAAGCTGCTGAAGGGAGAACGCCGTCGCGGCGCGCCTGACTCGACGGGAAGCCCGCGGCCACCCTGTGACCACCACGCCGGCGGGTGGCGCAAGACTACCTGTCGAGGTGTGGGCGTGGCCTGTCGATCCTGTTAAAGAGGGTCGCGAACCGCGATGCCGGCGCGGCGGTCGATGGCCGCGTTCCGAGGTCTGGGCGTCGGCCGTAGGTCAGCCGCAGCCCTTTCTCGGCCCCAGTCGCCGGCTTGCTGAACAGCAGCCCGGATCCACCCTCTCTTGAGGAGGACGCCATGAAGCGCCTTGTTTCCCCGCTCACCGTTGCGGTCCTGCCGATCCTCTTGCTCGGCCTCGCTGCGCCACTGGAGGCCGACAAGGGCGACGGCCGCATGATGGTGAAACAGTTCAACTTCAACTTCGAGCCCGCCCCCGGGGATCTCGGGATCGGGGCCCTCAAGATCTGCATCCTGACCCCGATCAACTCCGCCTCGGTGGAAAAGCACACACGAAACACCGCCAAGGCCTTTCGCAATCTCGAACCCGAGGAGACCTCGCGGGTCGCGGGCATCCGCTTCACCTCCGGGGGCAAACCCCAGACTCGGATGGTGACCCCAGAGCCTTTCGAGCAGCTCATCGAACGGTCGCTCGGCGAAGAGCTCCAGGCCCTGGGCATGGAGGTGCTTCCGACAATGGCCCCGCCCTCGGATCTGAGGACCAAGACACTCCTCGGTGTCCTGGACGAGCTAAGCGGCCCGGCGCCCGACATCCTTCTCGCCATGGAGATCGAGGACTTCTTCTTCGAGACCACGCCCGGCATGTGGAAGCTCAAGATGGAGACTTTCTTCGCGCTCGACGTCCGGGTCATGGACGTCGCCGGCCGCGAGCTGCTCTGGGAAGGGACGATCGACGTCGGTGAGCTGGAGAAGAAGGGGATGTTCATGGGCCGGGAAGCCGTGGACACCCGGGCGAACCAGGCCTTCCGTGACCTGATCGAGGCTGTGCTGCGGCACAATGACGAGCTGCGCCGCGAGCTGCAAGCGATGGCAGCCGGTTAGCCCCCCGATAGCCGATAGAGGTTCCGATAGAGGTTCTCCGATAGAGGTTCCATCCGTTTCGGGAGTCCTCGGTGGGTTGCGGTGGTAGCGGTTGGCCAGGCGTCGCTCTGGCGTCTTCACCGGGGCACGTCGGTGCCTAAGCAGCGCTGGCCCCGCCTCTCCGGTCGATTCGAGCTTGCGGGCTCCCAGACGGCTCGGCACCCGGGCGCCTTGCTGAAGCACACACGCTTGACCGGCTCGTAGACTCGGGCGTAGTCTGAGACCTGCCTGGACAACGGCACACCTGGGAAAACCCAGGGCCGCAAAGCTACGGGTCCTCGCCTCCCACGCGGCGCTCAGCTCCCAAGCCTGCGCCACGCCGGACACAAAGACCGCCGGGCTGCCGAAGGGCAACCGAAGGAGGTTGGTATGCGTGTGCGAGGTGTGCTTCCGATTGTTGTGTGGGGTCTTTTGGCAGCGACGGTAGTCTTCGCTGGGTCGGACCCGGTAACGGTATCGCCGGGCGACGCCTCGGAACTCGTCTCGGTGAGGGACATCTGCCCGACCTTCAGTTGGGGCGGAGTCGATGGAGCGAGCTCCTATGAACTGGTCATGTACCGGCTCGGCCACGAAGGCGAGGTGGCGAAGCGGGTGTACACGCGGCGTATCCCGGGTGCCGCGCTTGCCTGGACACCGTCACTCGACCGCTGCCTGGAATGGGGTAAGCGGTACGCCTGGTCGGTGCGGGCCCACACGGGGGACGGACCGACCGCCTGGGCAGAGCCGAGTCTGTTCAGAGTGCCGCCGACATCGGCCGCCGGCCGCAGCGAGACGGCGCCGAGTGTCATCGAGGAGACTTTCGGCAATGGGCGCATGGCCTTCCGGCCCACGCGAACAGCGCCGCCGATGCTCGGGTCGGCGCTGATCTCGTCGAGCTCCCGAGATGCGCAGCCTGTTGTGGAGGAACAGGCGGCCGAGAGCATCCGCTACGGCATTCGCGCGGTGCTGACCGAGACGTCGGGCAAGTCGATCGCGATCGATGGCAGCACCGCCAGCGGCGAGTTCCATTCGGCGGGCGTTGCCGGGCACTCGGACACCAGCGCCTTCGAAGTGACCTATGGAGTCACCGGCTCCTGCAATGCCGCCAACGGCTCCTGCACCGGAGTGTATGGCTCCAACCCCTCGGGCCACGGCGTCTATGGACGCGGGTGGGTCGGCATCCTCGGCGTCTCCGACTCAGCCACGGGTTACGGCGGCGTCTTTCTGAACTCCGGGGGAGGCGACTTGATCGTGGCGGGGCAAGAGTCGTCGAACCCGGACTTCACGGTGGACAACGACGGCAACGTCATGGCCACGTCGTTCGCCGGCATCGGCTCGGGCCTGGTCGACCTTCCGCTGGCCATCGTCAGGCGGTCGGATGAAAGCACCAGCCCTACCACGTCGTTCGAGTCTCCTTCCTGCGCCGCCGGTGAGCTGCTGACCGGTGGTGGGTGTTACTGCAGCGGCGCCGAGCTCAGGGCTTCGCAGCCCTGGCCCGCGACCGGCTCACCCGATCGGTGGCATTGCCGCTGCGGTTCCACGGCTACCGTCACCGCCGAGGCGATCTGCCTGCAGGTACCGCAATCGCCCTGATGGCCAGGCGCGGGTACCTCGAGAAGCACGGGATCGCCCGGAGCGCGATCAGGAAGGACGTCTTCTTCTTCGGCCTGCCCGCGTTGACCGTGTTCATCCTCGGACTGATCGCGTGCGGGCGCGACGAGTACGACGGGATGGTGGAGACCCTGTTCAGAATGCTCTTCGATCCAGAGGTGGCGCGACGGCTCTCGGTGTCCAAGATCGTCGGGCTGGTGCTCATGATCATCGGCTTCGCGATCGCGTTCACGGCCGTGTTCACGCTGAAGAAGTTCTACGCCTCGACCCTGGTGACGCGAGTCGATCACAGGCTGATCACGCACGGCATCTACCGGTTCGTGCGACATCCCATCTACCTGGGAGTCCTGCTGATCTGCGTTGTCGCCCTGCCCGTCTACTCCTCGAGCGCGTGGGGCTTGCTGATCCTCTCTCTCCTGGTTCCGATCGTCCTGGGCAGGATCAGGATGGAGGAGAGGCTGCTGACCGAGCACTTCGGAGACGCGTACCGCGAGTACAAGGCGTCCACCAGGAAGGTGATCCCGTTCGTGTACTGAGCGCCTGGGAGGAGACTGGAAGAGCAGCTGTCGAAGGCGAGCTACACCACGGCCCTCTATCGGGGGAACCTCTATCGGGGGCCAGGACCCGGTTGTCAAGTCACTGAACCTCTTTTTCGGCGGCCAACCAGGCGGCCGGCTGACCGCGGGCTTCGGCCAGGCGTTAGGCTTGGCGCCGTGACGAGGCTCTCGATCGACGTCTGGTCGGACATCGCCTGCCCCTGGTGCTGGGTCGGCAAGCGGCGGCTGGACGAGGCCGTCAGCGCCTTCGAGCGAGAGGTGGCGCTCACCTGGCGGGCGTTCGAGCTCGACCCGGGCGCCCCGGCGGAGGCGCCGGAACGGGTCGACTACGCCGGGCGGCTGGCCGCCAAGTACCGCACGAGCCGCGAAGAGGCCCAGGCGATGATCGACCGGATGATCGGTGTCGGCCGCTCGGTCGGCATCGAGATGCGGTTCGATCGCATCCGCCCGACCAACACCTTCGACGCCCACCGCTTGCTGGCGTGGGCCGCGATGTCGGAGCGTCAGACGGACCTCGAGGAACGGCTGTTCTCGGCCTACCTGTCCGAGGGCCTGGCGGTCTCGGAGCCCGATGTCCTGTGCGGGCTCGCCGGCGACGTCGGTCTCGACCCGGTCGACGCCGCCGGGGTTCTCGAGAGCGATGCCCACGCGGGAGAGGTGCGCGAGGACGAGGCGCGGGCGGCGCGGCTCGGCATCCGCGGCGTACCGTTCTTCGTCCTCGACGGCTGCTATGGCGTCTCGGGCGCCCAGCCGGCGGAGGAGCTTCTGTCGGCCATGCGGCGAGCCGTCGAGGACGACGCGCCGAAAACGGCGGAACGCTCTGCGGGCGAGGAGTGCGGCCCCGAGGGGTGCGACCTGGGATGAGTGCGGCGCCGGCGACAGCGCCGGTCAGTCGTGGTCCACGCCGTTGCTCTTCTAGCTCCGAGTGCAGACCCACTGCTGCGGACGAGATCAACCCGGGACGCCCGAGATCAGGTCCTCTCTGGAATGCTGTAGGTCACCAAGAGATCCGGCCGGACAATTCACCCCCGACTCGGCAGCGCCGCCCGAAGCATGCCGTTGAGCCCGATCCCCAACACCGTAGCAATCACGACCGCGTTCGTCAGCAGCAACCGCGTGATCGGCGCCAACCCACCCATCCACTCCGCGTCCCGCCCCGCCGCCACCGGCACCGTCAGCGCCGCCACCAGCGGCAGGCCGGCCCGCTCGATCCGGCGCTCCGCCGGCTGGGTAAGATCTCCTGCCTACAGCTGTTCCGGGCTCACCATCCGCCATGAAGCGCACGATCCTCCTCTACAGCCTGGCCATCGCCGGCGCCGCCTTCCTGCTCCAGTGGCTGGACTTCCAGCACGGCGTCCGGACGCTGTCGACGCCGGTCTACGTCGGCATCGTGGCGCTGCTTTTCGCCGGCCTCGGCACCTGGGTGGGCCATCGGCTGACCCAACGCCCGGCGCCGGGGCCGTTCGAGAAGAACCTCCGCGCCATCGACACCCTGGGCATCACCGCGCGCGAGATCGAGGTGCTCGAGCTGCTGGCGCGGGGCCAGTTGAACCGGGAGATCGGCGAGAACCTGTTCGTCTCGCCCAACACGGTCAAGACGCACCTGGCCAACCTGTACGGCAAGCTCGAGGTGTCAAGGCGTACCCAGGCGATCCAGAAGGCCCGGGCGCTCGGCATCATCCCGTGAGCGGACCCCCCGCGGCTCGCCGTCGCGAAGGCGGCCCGCGGCGACCTCCCTCCGCCGGGCCAGCGCGCCGGAGCCGATCGTGGAGGTCGCCAATCCGGGTGATCTCGCCGGATTCACCCGTTCGGGTGATTCCCCCGACGGCGCGAGCCGGCTACCTTCCGGGCATCGCCTCGACGTCAAACCACCGAAAGGAGCCGTCATGAAGAAGATCATCCTCACCTACGGCGCCATCGCCGGCCTCGTCATCGTCGTCAACTGCATCATCGGCGCCTATCTCGCCGGCCGGGCCGAGGTGCCGAAGTTCTCCGAGCTGGGGGGCTACCTGGTCATGATCGTCGCGCTGAGCTGCATCTTCCTCGCCGTCAAGCGGTATCGCGACCGGGAGCTCGGCGGGGTCATCCGCTTCGGCACCGCCTTCCTCCTCGGCCTGGCGATCACCGCCATCGCCAGCGTGGCCTACGTCGCCGCCTGGGAGGTGAACCTGGCGCTCACCGACTACGCCTTCGCCGACGACTACATGCGCTCGCTGGTCGCCAGCAAGGAAGCCGCCGGCGTGAGCGGCGCCGAGCTCGAGGCCGAGGTCGCCAAGCTCGAGAAGTTCAAGCAGCAGTACCGCAACCCGTTGTTCCGGCTGCCGGTCACCTTCCTCGAGATCTTCCCGATCGGTCTGCTGATCGCGCTGATCTCGGCGGCGGCGCTGCGCAAGAGCGAGGTGCTCCCGGCGCGGGGCTGAGCCGCTACCGGCGGGTCCTGGTCTCAGGTTCTTGGGCCGACCCGGCCCCGGCTGGCCCGTCTCTCCCGGCACAGTGGCGGCGTGCCAGATCGCGCCCGAACGCCGCCAGATCGCGCCGTGTAGGCTTGCCGGTAATGAAGGTGACCCTCGACGGCGCCGGATCGACGTTGCGCCTCGATTTCCCGAGCGCCGAGTCGCTGCGCGCCTTCGCCGGCAACTGGCTGGCCAAGGAGGGCTGCCTGGTGCGGCTCGCCAAGCCGCTCAAGCTGTGGACCGAGTTGACGGTGGAGCTGCGGCAGGAGGAGGCCTTCCGGGTGGCGGTCGAGGCCCGGGTGATGCAGGTCTTCGGCGGCGGCTCCGGGGGGTTCGCGACGGCGCTTCAGGCCACCGAGACCGGACCGTTGGAGGCGTTCGCTCCCAGCCCGACCGCGCGAGCCGACTCGAGCGGCGCCCCAGCGTCGGGGCGATCCGAGGCGGCTAGCGCGGGCCCCGCCGCGCCGGCAAGGCCGGAGGCCGCCGGCGGCACCGCCACCGGCGAGATGCTCGGCGCCTCGCCCGCCTTCCGCATCCGCGAGATGAACGTCGCCCAGAAGATGCTCCTCGCCGCCAAGGCCACGCGCGGCGAGCGCCAGATCCTGCTGCGCGACGGCTCGCCCCAGGTATTGATGGGCCTGCTGGCCAACCCCCGGATCGAGGACAAGGAGGTCCTGGCCCTGGCCAAGTCCACCTCGGCCTCGAGCGGCGTCCTGCAGCGGATCGCCAAGGACCGCCGCTGGTCGGCCGGCTACGAGGTCCGCCTGGCCCTGGTCAAGAACCCGCAGACGCCCACGCCGCTGGCCGTCCGGATGCTCGACAGCCTGCGGGAGAAGGACCTGCGGGTGCTCGCCAAGGGCTCCACGGTGCGCGAGGTGGTCCGCGCGGCGGCGCTGCGCAAGTTGATCAAGCGGTGAGACGGCCAGCGGCCGAGCCGTAGCGCGTCGAGTCGCGGCTACAGCCGATCCCGCAGCCTCGAGTACACGTCGCGGCGATGGCCGATCGCGATCACCAGGATCACGATGCGGCCCTCGTCGATCCGATAGACGATTCGGAAGTCGCCGGTCCGCCACGAGCGCAAGCCCTTGAGGGTCAGCTGCAGAGGCTTGCCTCGCTCCGGTTCCTCGCGCAGGGTCACCAGGGCCGTCCGCACCCGGCGCCGGAGCTCGGGATCGAGCTTGCGCAGGGCCCGGGCGGCGCTAGGGGTGAACCGGATCGTCCAGGCCATTCCAGGCCTCGGCCTCGCTCAGGGTCTTACCCGCCGCGGCCTCGGCAAGGCCCTGGCGGACGACCGCCGCCAACTCCTGGTCGGCCAGGATCTCGAGCGTCTCGAGCAGCCCCTCGTACTCCTGGAAGCCCATCAGGACACCCGCCGGACGGCCGAGACGCGTGATCACCACCTCCTCGCCCAGCTCCTCGACATCCGAAAGGAGCTTGGTGAGCCGCGCCTTGGCGTGGGACAGGGAAACTGTCTGAGACATGACCATATTTTAGACTACTTTCATGGTCGATAGCACCACCGCCCGCCTCTCACCTGGTAAGGACGAAAAGCGCCCCTCTGATCTTGTCGTCAGGCGACAGCCAGCGGCACGACCTCCGAGCCCAGGATCGCCAGATCTGGCGATTGCCACACTACGATTCTCGACCAGGGGGACGCCTCAGCCGGCCGGCTCGCGCGCCACCGGGTAGAGGTTCCAGCGCTCGTCGAACCAGGGGGTTCGGCGGTAGAACCACTGCAGCCGGGCCCTGGGGTCGCCGGCCAGCTCTGCGTCCGCCTCGAGGGCGCGCTCGAACTCGGCCGCCAGCTCCGGATCGGCGGCCAGCATCCGCTCGGCGGTGGGCGCCATGACGTAGGACTCGACGTACTCGGTGCGCTGCAGGATCTCGAGGAAGAAGCCCCACTGGAAGAAGGAGTCGGGCGAGGCCGGCTCGAGCAGCAGCGCCGCCAGCTGGCCGAGCGGCTGGTCGAGGGAGACCCGCACCGAGCCGGCCGGGAAGCGCTGCCGCCGGGTCTCCATCACCGGTTCCGCCGCCACCCGGACGTGGCCCTCGAACGGCTCGGCGGCGAGCTCCGCCCCGTCGACCCGGTAGGCCTCCACCACCAGCTCGCGCGGCTCGGCGATCCGCTCGATGGCGATGCCGTGCGCCGCCAGCCGTTCCACCACCTCGGGCCAGCCGGGCGGGATCCAGTAGGCGGCCGGCGCCGCGGCGGTGGCGGCGGGCGCGGACATGACCAGCCGCGGCACTTCGAGCGTCACCGGCTTGCCGGTCCACCGGGTCACCGGCCCGCCCGCGACGGCGGACTCCACCTGCCGCTGCTCGATGGCCGCCAGGGCCATCCTGCCCGGCTCACCGCCCACCTTCCAGGCCAGGGTCAGCGTCTCCGGACGCCGCGCCCGGTCGGCCGCGGTGGCCCGGCGCAGCTCGGCGCCGTGCTCGCCGAGCGTCCTGAGCACGCTCTCGAGCAGCACGTAGGTGCCCAGCACGCGGCGCCGGAACGGCTTGAGCGAGTGGTTCTCCACCAGCACCGTGGCCAGGTGGCGGGCGTCGCCGTAGCCGTTCGAGAAGCGCGGCGAGCCGGTCCACTCGAGGATGCCCTTCCCCTGGTCGGCGGCGTCGAGGGGAAAGAACAGCGGCCCGGGCACGTGGCCCATGGCGGTCAGCGCCTCGGTGGCGCGCGGCGCCAGCCGGTCGGACAGCCAGCCGGCGATGGCGGGCGACCAGCCGTGCCGCCCGTTGAAGCCGAACGTGACGTCGTACTGGAAGTCCATGCCGTCGGTGACGTGCAGGTCGAGATAGAGGTCGGGGCGCCAGCGCTCGATCGCCGCCACCACCGCCCGCACTTCGGGGGTGTCCAGCTTGGCGTAGTCGCGGTTGAGGTTGAGGTTGCGCGCGTTGGTGCGCCAGCCCATCTCGGCCGGGCCGCGCTGGTTGATCCGGCCCCAGGGCGACGAGCGCTCGTGGGCGTCGACGCTAAGGATCGGCACGAAGAGCAGGCTGGCGTGGTCGAGCAGACCGCTGAGGCGGTTGCCGGCGGTGAGGTCGCGCAGCAGCATCATCCCCGCGTCCTTGCCGTCGATCTCGCCCGAGTGGATGCCGCCCTGGGCCAGCAGCACAGGCCGGCCCGAGGCGTGCAGCGCCTCGGGCGTCGCGGCGCCCTCGCGCGAGGCGATCACCATCGCGATCTCTCGGCCCTCGGGACTGGTGCCGAGCGAAACGATCCGCAACTCGGGCGCCGCTGCCGCCAGCCGCTCGAGCCAGGCCACGGTCTCGTCGTAGGAGGGCGTCGCCACCATGCCGTCGCGCTCGAAGGGCGTCGCCCGGGGATGGTCGGGGGGCACCGCCAGCTCGAGGCTCTTGCCGTGCCACGGCGCGAGCGGCGGCAGCTCGGGCGCCACCGGTTCGCCGGCCCCGGCCGGGGGCGGGCCGAGCGCGGCCGCCACCAGGATCATTGACCAGATTGCGGATCGACTCACTGTTTGCCTCCTGAGCGATTGGGTGCGGTGCCCGAATGCGAAAACTAGCGCAGATCGGCGTGCGGCAGGCGATCCTCCAGGTTGGGGGAGGTCCGGCTTTCGATCAGAAATGGGAAGGTCGGGAACGGGGCCGTTCTGGCATAGGGGCCGGCCGGCGCGCGAGGTCTGGGGTGGGCTCTCCTCCGGACGGCTCGTTTCGGTCGGACTCTGGATGGAGGTTACTCGCCTCTGTGCTCCTCGCTGCCAACCTCTGCGACCTCCGACGTGGCGTGCCCGCGCTCGTCGCAATGCCATCGGAGAACCCACCCCAGACCTCGCACCCCGGCCTCCGGTGGTGGCCTTTGGAGAACCGCGATCCGCTCACCAGCTCTCAGCCACGCCGAGCTGCTCACCTCTCTGCGGGACTCTCGTCGGTCCGGCGCTAGCGGTAGGGGTGCAGCCGGAACGGCCGCCTCGAGAGCGGAGCATTCCCATACTGAGCGGAGCGACACGGCGGCCTGGAGGCGAAGCCCCGGCGCGTAGGCACGGAAGGGCTCGCGGGGACTTCGAGAAACGGCAAGCGCCTTGCAACGTATACAAGCCCGAGCCCGGCGGCGCGCGGATGGCGGAGTGCCCGGCTGGCGGATGCGGCGATGGACACCGAGACGATCGACACCAACGGCACCTGGGAGCGCAAGATCGGCGCGGTCCGGGTGCGATTCGGCGCCGGGCGGCTGGCCGAGCTGGGCGAGGCGACCGCCGGCCTGGGCATCCGGCGGCCGCTGCTGGTGAGCGATCCGGGGCTGCGCGAGGCCGGCCACGCCGCCGTCGCCGAGGCGGCGCTCGAGGCCGCCGGCTTGGGTGTCATGGCGTGGTTCGGGGCGGCCGAGAACCCCACCGCGGCGGACGTCGAGCGCGGCGCCGCGGCGGCCAAGGAGCACGGCGCCGACGGCCTGGTGGCGCTTGGCGGCGGCAGCGCCATGGACTGCGCGAAGGGGATCAACTTCCTCCTCACCAACGGCGGCTCGATGAGGGACTACCGGGGCTACGGCAAGGCGCGGCGGCCGCTGCTGCCCTCGGTGGGAGTGCCGACCACCGCCGGCACCGGCAGCGAGGCGCAGTCCTACGCCCTGATCTCGCATTCCGAGACGCGCGAGAAGATGGCCTGCGGCGACCCCGGGGCGAGCTTCCGGGTGGTCATCCTCGATCCCGAGCTGGCGCGGACGGCGCCGGCTTCGGTGGTCGCAACGAGCGGCCTCGACGCCATCTCGCACGCCGTCGAGAGTTATGTCACCACCCGCCGCAACCCGGTCTCGGCCGGCCATGCCCGGGCCGCCTGGCGGCTGCTCGACGGCGCCTTCGAAACCGTGCTGGCCCCGGCCGCGAAAGATGGGGCATGGGCAGAGATGCTCCTCGGAGCCCACCTGGCGGGCGCGGCGATCGAGCAGTCGATGCTGGGCGCCGGCCACGCCGCCGCCAACCCGCTGACCGCCCGCCACGCGATCCCTCACGGCGCCGCGGTCCTGCTGATGCTGCCCTGGGTGGTGCGCTTCAACGGCGCGGCGTGCGCGCCGCTCTACCGCGAGCTGATCGGGGCCGGCAACGGCGCCCCGAACGAACCGACCGCCGGCGACTCGACGGCCGCGGCCGAGGCGCTGGCCCTGCGACTGGAAGAGCTGCGCGCCGCCGGCGGCCTGCCGGCCCGCCTGCGCGAGGTCGGCGTCGCGCGGCAGGAACTGGCGGAGCTGGCGCGGCTGGCGGCGCTGCAGTGGACCGCCGGCTTCAATCCCCGCCCGGTCGACGCGCGGGAGCTCGAGAGGCTGTATGAAGCGGCCTGGTGAGACCACGCGCAGGGCCGTCCACCGGGCGCGGCCCGCCGCGCTGGCCGCGGCACTGGCCACGGCGCTGGCCACCTCACTGGCCACCTCACTGGCCCTGGGCGCGGTGGCGGCCGCGGCGGGCGACTGGGCCAGCTTCCGGGGCGACGCCCAGCTCAGCGGCCGCGCCAGCGGCGAGCTGCCGGCCGATCTCGCCCCCCTGTGGAGCTTCCAGGCCGAGGAGGGCTTCGAGGCCACCGCCGCCATCGCCGGCGGCCGCGTCTACGCCGCCTCGCTCGACGGCCGGCTCTACGCCCTCGATCTGGCCGACGGCAAGCTGCTGTGGACCTACGAGGCCGGCGAGGAGATCAAGTCGTCGCCGCTGGTGGCGGGCGGCCGGGTCTACTTCGGCGACGAGCACGGCCGGCTGCACGCGGTCGACGCGGCCAGCGGCGAGCTCGTCTGGCGCTTCGAGGCCGAGGGCCCGATCAGCGCCTCGCCCACCGCCGCCGGCGGCTGCATCCTGGTCGGCGCCTACGACAACCGCCTCTACTGCCTCGACCCGGCGACCGGCAAGCCCCGCTGGCAGGTCGAGACCGACGGCTACGTCAACGCCACCGCCTCGATCTGGCGCCAGCGGGCGGTGATCAGCGGCTGCGACGGCTTCCTGCGCGCCATCGGCCTCGAGGCGGGCGCCGAGGCCCGCCGGCTCGAGCTGGGCGGCTACGTCGGCGCCAGCGCCGCGGTGGACGGCGACATGAGCTTTGTCGGCACCTTCGAGAACGAGGTGCGGGCCATCGACCTCGAGACCGGCGAGACCGTCTGGGTCTACCGCAACGAGGAGCGTTCGTTCCCCTTCTACTCGTCGCCGGCGATCGCCGGCGACCGGGTGATCATCGGCGGCCGCGACAAGCTGCTGCACGCGATCGACCGCAAAACAGGCGAGGGGTTGTGGACGTACAGTACGCGGGGGCAGATCAACGCCTCGCCGGTCATCGTCGGCACGCGGGTGTTCGCGGCGGCGGCGGACGGCCTGCTGTTCGCGGTCGACCTGGCGACGGGCAAGGAGCGCTGGAAGTTCGACAGCGGCTCCGGCTTCGAGGCCTCGCCCGCGGTGGGCGGCGAGCGGCTGGTGATCGGCACGGTCGACGGCACGCTGTTCTGCTTCGGACCCAGGACGGAAGGATGAGATGAGCCAGCCGGAACCGGCCACCACCCCGCTCGCGGTGGAAGAGACCGGCGTCGGCAGCGTCTTCGTCTCGAACTACCCGCCGTTCTCGTTCTGGAACGGCGACTCCCTGCCGGCTGTGGAGCGCGCCCTGGACACCCCGGGCGACCCGGCGACGCCGTTCGGCCTCTACCTGCACATCCCGTTCTGCCGCAAGCGCTGCAAGTTCTGCTACTTCCGGGTCTACACCGACAAGAACGCGCGCGAGATCGGCCGCTACCTCGACGCCCTGGGCGCGCGAGGCCGACCTCTACGCCGCGCGGCCGGCGCTGGCCGGCCGCCCGCTGGGCTTCGTCTACTTCGGCGGCGGCACGCCGTCCTACATCAGCGTCAAGCACCTGGAACGGCTGCTCGGCCGGCTGCGCCAGGCCTTCGCCTGGGACAGCCGGCCTCGAGGAGGTCACCTTCGAGTGCGAGCCCGGCACGCTGACCCGCACCCGGCTCGAGGCGATCCGCCGCGCCGGCGTCACCCGGCTGAGCCTCGGCGTCGAGAACTTCAACGACGAGATCCTGCGCGAGAACGGCCGCGCCCACCTGTCGGCCGAGATCTACCAGGTGATGCCCTGGATCCGCGAGCTCGACTTCGCGCAGCTCAACATCGACCTGATCGCCGGCATGGTCGGCGAGACCGAGGAGAGCTGGCGCGACGCGGTCGAGAAGACGATCGAGCTCGACCCCGACAGCGTGACCATCTACCAGATGGAGCTGCCGTTCAACACCGTCTACTCGGCCAAGGTGCTGGCCGGCGGGCTCGGCCGGCCGCTCGCCGACTGGCCGACCAAGCGCGCCTGGCACCGCTACGCCTTCGAGCGGCTGGAAGCGGCCGGCTACGAGGTCTCGAGCGCCTACACCATGGTCAAGAAGGGCGCCGACGTGCAGCTTCGTCTACCGCGACGCCCTGTGGCACGGCGCCGACCTGCTCGGCCTCGGCGTCTCCTCGTTCTCGCACCTGGGCGGCATCCACTACCAGAACTCCGCCGACTGGGACGACTACCTCGGCCGGCTCGACGCGGGCGAGCTGCCGCTGGCCCGCGCCTATCCGACGACGCCGCGCGAGCGGCTGATCCGCGAGCTGATCCTGCAGCTCAAGCTGGGGCGGATCGGCCGGGGCTACTTCGCCGACAAGTTCGGCGTCGAGATCCTCGACGAGTTCGCCGCCCCGCTCGCCCGGCTCGAGGCCGAGGGAATGCTACGGTTGCGCGACGGCGGCGTCGAGCTGACCCGCGAGGGTCTGCTCCAGGTGGACTTCCTGCTGCCGGCCTTCTACGACAAACCGTTTGTGGGCGGACGCTACACCTAGCGACCGGCCCCGCCTTTCGAGAGAGAACCTCATGCGAAGCACAATCAAAAGCAAGCTGCTCCACGCCGCGCTGGCGGCCCTGACCGCGCTCACCGGCGCCGCGGCGGCCGCCGACTGGCCGCAGTTCCGCGGCCCGAGCCTCGATGGCATCTCGGCCGAGACCGACCTGCTCCCGAGCTGGCCCGCGAGCGGCCCGAAGGAGCTGTGGCGGGTGCCGCTGGGCGAGGGCTACTCCGGCATCTCGGTCGTGGGCGATCGCGCCTACACGCTTTACGTTGCCGGCGGCAAGGAGATCCTGGGCGTCTTCGACGCCAACAGCGGCGCCGAGCTGTGGAATTACCCGGTGGGCGAGCGGTGGAAGGACATGATGGGCAACGGCCCGCGCTCGACGCCGACCGTGGCCGACGGCGTGGTCTACGTCCTCGGCGCCCATGCCACGCTGGCGGCGGTCGACGTCGAGACCGGCAAGGAGCTGTGGCGCCAGGACCTCAAGCAGACGCTCGGCGCCCAGCCCCCGACCTGGGGGGTCTCCACCTCGCCGCTGGTCGAGGGTGAGCTGTTGATCCTCGACGCCGGCGGCCGCGGCGGCCACTCGATCGTCGCCCTCGACAGGGGGACCGGCAAGCTGGTCTGGCACGCCGAGTCGGACAAGGCGGGCTACGCCACGCCGCTGCCCGTGACCCTCGGCGAATCGCGCCAGGTGGTCCTGTTCACCGGCACCCAGGTGGTCGGCGTCGACCCGGCCGACGGCCGGGTGACGTGGAAGCGGCAGTGGAAGACCTCCTACGACGTCAACGCCGCCACTCCGGTCTACATCCCGCCCAACCGCCTCTTCGTGGCGTCCGGCTACTCGACCGGCGCGGCGCTGTTCGAGCTCGCGGTCGACGGCCAGGCGACCCGCGTCACCGAGCTGTGGACCAGCCCCAGGATGCGCAACCAGTTCTCGAGCTCGATCTATCACGAGGGGCACATCTACGGCTTCGACAACGGCACCCTGAAGTGCCTCGACGCCGCCACCGGCGAGGAGAAGTGGGCCGCCCGCGAAGGCTTCGGCCACGGCTCTCTCACCCTGGCGGAGGGGCATCTGTACGTGCTCGGCGACAAGGGCAAGCTGGCGCTGGTCGAGGCCACTCCCGCTGGCTACCGCGAGAAGGGCTCGGTCGACGTGCTCGACGGCAAGTGCTGGACGGTGCCCACCCTCGCCGGCGGCCGGCTCTACCTGCGCAACGAGAAGCAGCTGGTGGCGCTCGACGTCGGGATACCGGGCTCATGAGCCGGGCACGGATCTGGCTCCTCGCCCTGGCGCTGCCGGCCGCGGCGGCGGCGCAGGACGCCGGGAGCGGCAAGGCCGAGCCGGCCGCCCCGCCGGCGACCCTCGAAGACGAGGTCTGGGTCGAGGAGAGCCTGCCCTACGCACCCTCCTCGAACACCGTCGCCACCAAGCTGCCGGTGGCCCAGAGCTGGACCCCGGCCAACGTCGGCGTCGTCGATCGCGAGCTCTTCGAGGACCAGGGCGCCACCGTCCTGGGCGACGCGCTCGAGAACGTCTCCGGGGTCGGCATTCAGACCGGCTTTGGCGTCTTCGACCTGTTCGTGCTGCGCGGCTTCGACTCGCTGAGCGGCGGCCTGATCCTCACCGACGGGGCGCCCGAGCCCGAGTCCAGCTTCTACCAGCTCTACAACACGGAGCGGGTCGAGCTGTTCAAGGGGCCGGCCGGCTTCCTCTACGGCGGCAACCCGCTGGCCGGGCTGGTCAACCTGGTGCGCAAGTCGCCGCTGCCGGCCAGCTTCACCGTTCTCGGCGCGGCGGGCGGCAGCTTTGGCACCTACGAGGGCAGCCTCGACACCAACTGGAGCGACGGCGGGCCGTGGAGCCTGCGCCTCAACAGCCTCTGGCGCCAGGGCGACGGCCACCGGGACGGCCTCGACCACCAGACGGTGGCGGTCAACCCGGTCCTCGCCTGGCGGCCGGACGAGAGGACCACCCTGACCCTGGGCCTCGAGTGGATGGAGGCCGATTTCCAGCCCGACGCAGGCATCCCGGTGATCGGCGGCCGCATCGCCGCGGTGCCGCGCACGCGCTCCTATGCCTCACCGTTCGACCGCTCGGAGCAGCAGATCGGCCGGCTACAGCTCGACTTCGAGCGCCAGCTGAGCGACCGCTCGACGCTGCGCAACAAGACCTATGTGCGACAGCTCGACTGGCTTTCCGACGGCACGCTGCTGGGCTTCGTCTTCCCCAACGCCGCCGGCAGCCTCGACGTCTCGCGCACCCTGCTGCTGCTCGATGACCGGCAGGAGTTCGTCGGCAACCAGCTCGAGCTGGTGACGACGATCGAGACCGGCAAGGTCACCCACCGGCTGCTGGCCGGGGTCGAGGTGACCCGCTTCGCCGACGAGTTCACCCTCGACGTGGCGCTGCTGCCGACGATCGACATCTTCCAGCCGGCGAGAGACCGCCGCCGGCCAGCCCTTCGTGCTCCCCGGCTTCTCCTCGGCGGGTGATGCGCGCAGCATCGTCTTAGCGCCCTACTTCGTCGACCAGATCGCGCTGTCGGACCGGCTGCAGCTGCTCGCCGGGGCGCGCTGGGACTCGATCGACTTCGAGGACGCGGTCTCCGGCATCTCGCGCAACCAGAGCGAGCTGAGCCCGATGCTCGGCCTGGTCTTCCGCGTCAGCGAGACGACGTCGCTGTACGCCAACGCCGGCCGCTCCTTCGCCCCGCCCTCGCCACGGGTGGTGGACGCTCCCGAGCCCGAGCAGAGCCGGCAGGTGGAGGTCGGCGCCCGCTGGGCCGCGCCGGACGGCCGGCTGCGGGCGACGATCGCCGCCTACGAGCTCGAGCGCGACAACATCGCCATCCCCGACGACAACGGCTTCACCCAGCAGGCCGGCGACCAGCGCTCGCGCGGCGTCGAGCTCGAGCTCGCCGCCAGACCGGCCCGCGGCTGGCGCGCGCTGTTCAACTACGCCTACAACGACGCCGAGCTGACCCGCTTCTCCGAGCTCGTGCAGCTGCCGTTCCCGCCCGGCTTCGCGGTCTTCGATCGCTCGGGCAACCAGCCCGGCCTTCGCCCCCGAGCATCTGGCCAACTTCTGGGTCAGCCGCCGCTTCGGCCACGGCTGGCATGTCGGCGGCGGCGGCCGCTGGGTCGGCGAGCAGTTCATCGCCGAGGACAACGTCACCCGGCTGGGCTCCTACGCGCTGCTCGACGCCAGCTTCGGTCGCACCCATGGCGCCTGGCGGTGGAGCCTCCACCTCGAGAACCTGACCGACCAGGAGTACGAGACCCGCGGCTTCGGCGGCGCCTCGGTGATCCCGGGGCGGCCGTTCTCGGCGTCGCTGCGGCTCGAGCTGCGGCCCTGAAGCGGCCGGCAACCGAACGAGGCGAGGGGCCGAAAGATCGGGCATGAGCGAGATCGCCAGCCATTACGACATCGTCGTCGCCGGTGGCGGACCGGCCGGCGCCGCCGCCGCGACCGTGGCCGCACAGCACGGCTACCGGGTGCTGCTGGCCGAGCGCTCGGCCGGGCCCCGCTTCAAGGTCGGCGAGTCGCTGATGCCGGCCACCTACTGGATCTTCGAGCGGCTCGGGGTGCTCGACCGGATGCGCAGGCAGCGCCTTCCCCGCCAAGCACAGCGTCCAGTTCTTCGGCCCCGACGGGCGGGCCGGCGGCGCCGTTCTACTTCTCCGAGTTCGACCCCGGCGACAGCGCCCGCACCTGGCAGGTGCGGCGCCGCGAGTTCGACCCCATGCTGCTGGACAACGCCGCCGAGCACGGGGTCGACGTGCGCTGGGGCGTCAGCCTCAAGGAAGTGCTGTTCGACGGCGAGCGTGCGGTCGGCGCGCGGCTCGAGCCGGCCGGCGGCCCGCCGGTCGAGGTGGCCTGCCGGGTCACCGTCGACGCCACCGGCCAGAGCGCGCTTCTCGGCCGCCAGCTGGGCCTGCTCGACACCGATCCCTGCCTGCGCAACGCCGCGCTCTTCACCCACTACGAGGGCGCGGTCCGCGACGACGGCATCGACGAGGGCGCCACGCTGATCTTCCACACCGACAACCGCAAGGCCTGGTTCTGGTTCATCCCGCAGCCCGACGACCTGGTGAGCGTCGGCGTGGTCGGCCGGTCGACTACCTGATCCGCGGCCGCCGCGGCGACCCCGCAGGCGGTCTTCGCCGAGGAGCTGGCGCGCTGCCCGGCGCTGGCGCCGCGCCTCGACGGCGGCCGAGCCGGTGATGCCGATCCAGGCGATCCGCGACTTCTCCTACAAGTCGCGGCGGATCGCCGGCGACGGCTGGGTGCTGGCCGGCGACGCCTTCGGCTTCCTCGACCCGATCTACTCCACCGGCGTCTTCCTGGCGCTGAAGTCGGGCGAGATGGCGGCCGACTCGATCCACGCGGCGCTCGCCGCCGGACGACCTCTCGGCGGCGCGGCTGGGCGCTCACGGCGCCGAGCTGCGGCGCGGCATGGAGGCCATGCGCAAGCTGGTCTACGCCTACTACGACCCGGAGTTCAGCTTCGCCGACTTCCTCCGCCGCCATCCCGGACTGCCGCGGCCAGCTGGTCAACATGCTGGTCGGCAACGTCTACCCCGACCCGATCGACGAGATCCTGGCGGCGCTGGACGAGACGGCCGCCCGCCGGAGCGTGCCGGCGGCCGCCAGCGCATAGCGCTTGGCTCCCAGCGCCGGCCCCCGGCGCCGCTGCGGGTGGCGACGCCCCGGAGCTCAGGCGCCAGCCGGACGTGCCGATTCACACCTCGGGCTGTTAGCCTCCGCCCATGCGGTCGCGCGCCCTGCGCCGGGTGTTCCTCCTCGGCATCGGCCTGTTCTACCTGCTGCACAACGATCTCTGGCTATGGCACGACTCGCAGCCTGGTCCTCGGGCTGCCGGTCGGGCCTCGCCTACCACCTGGCCTACTGTCTGGCGGCGGCCGCCTTGATGGGCCTGCTGCTGCTGCTCGACCCGCCGCGTGAGCCGCCGGCATGACGCTCGCCGTCATCGCCGTCTACCTCGGCCTGGTGCTGGCCATCGGCGCGGTCAGCCACCGCTTTCTCCGCGGCACCGGCGAGGACTACTTCGTCGCCACCCGGACGATCGGGCCGTTCATCCTGCTGATGTCGCTGTTCGGCACCCACATGACGGCGTTCTCGCTGCTCGGCGCCTCGGGCGAGGCCTACCACCGGGGCATCGGCGTCTTCGCCCTGATGGCCTCCTCCTCGGCCCTGGTGGTGCCGCTGGTCTTCCACTTCGTCGGCACCCGGCTGTGGGCGCTGGGCAAGCGGCACGGCTACCTGACCCAGGTGCAGTTCTTCCGCGACCGCTGGGGCTCGGACGGGCTGGGCCTGCTGCTGTTCGTCGTGCTGCTGGCGCTGCTCCTGCCGTACCTGCTGATCGGGGTCAAGGGCGCCGGCATCACGCTGGCGCAGATCACCGACGGGCAGGTGCCCGAGGCGGCCGGCAGCTTGCTGATCTGCCTGGTGGTGCTGACCTACGTCACCAGCGGCGGGCTGCGCGGCACCGCCTGGGCCAACACCTTCCAGACCCTGGTCTTCATGATCCTGGGCGCCGTCGCCTTCTTCACCATCATCGGCAACTCGGGCGGGCTGGCGGCGGCGCTGGAACGGGTGGCGGCGGCCCGGCCCGAGCTGCTGGTGCGCGGCGACGGCCGTCCGGCCGCTCGAGCTGCTGAGCTACACCGCCATCCCGCTGTCGGTGGGCATGTTCCCGCACATCTTCATGCACTGGCTGACGGCGCGCAGCGCCGCCGACCTTCCGGCTGCCGATCGTCGCCTACCCGCTGTGCGTCGCGGTCGTCTGGCTGCCCAGCGTCCTGCTGGGCGTGATCGGCGCCGCCGACATCCCCGGCCTCGAGGGCCCGGCGGCCAACGCGGTGCTGATCCGGATGATCGGCCTGCACGCGCCGAAGGTCCTGGCCGGGCTGCTGGCGGCGGGCGTCTTCGCCGCGATCATGTCCTCGCTCGACTCCCAGATGCTCTCCCTGAGCGGCGCTGTTCACCGAGGACATCGTGCGCCACCACCGGCTCCACGACGAGATGAGCGAGCGCCGCCAGGTGCGCGCCGGCCGGCTGTTCGTGGCGGCGCTGCTGGCCCTGGTCTTCGCCCTGTCGCTGGTCGTCGACCGCAGCATCTTCCGCCTCGGCATCTGGTCGTTCACCGGCTTCGCCGGCCTCTTCCCGCTGGCGGTGGCGGCGATCTACTGGCGCCGCAGCACCCTCGCCGGCGCCTACGCCTCGATCCTCACCACCGCGGGCCTGTGGGTCTTCTTCGTCTTCCGCTCGTGGAACGAGCCGGGCTACACGGTGGGCGGCACCGGGCTGATGCCGGTGGCGGTGATCCTGGCGGGCTCGGTGGCGAGTCTCGTGCTGGTGTCGCTGCTCACGCGGCCGCCCGAAGACGACCGCGTGCGGCGCTTCTTCGATTCGGCCTCCGACTAGCAACCCCTGCCACCTCGCCGAGGCCGTTCGGCCTCCTCGTGGCGCTGCCATCCTCCTGGCCGGTATCCACGGCCGACCAGCCGCCGGCCCTCAGCCGCCGGCGCCGTAGCCGCTGCGCGCGCGCGCCTCGAGCTCGGGGTTCGTGGTCCGGACCTCGACCCGGCGATAGCCCGCTTCGCCGGGTGCCCGAGCGCTCTTGTAGCTCAGCAGGTAGAAGCCGCTGTTCTCGCGCTCGATCTCGCGCA
This sequence comes from Thermoanaerobaculia bacterium, assembly GCA_963781065.1. Taxonomy (GTDB): domain Bacteria; phylum Acidobacteriota; class Thermoanaerobaculia; order Multivoradales; family JAHEKO01; genus CALZJC01. The sequence continues at coordinate 167,340 of CAWAET010000009.1, forward strand.
ACGTCTCGACCAGGTCGCGGCCGTGGAACGGATAGCCGCCGCCGGTGACGCGGGCGAGCCGTTCCAGCCCGGGCTGGCGGCCGCGGCCGGTGACGTCGAGCGGGTAGACCGCGACGTTGCTGCCGTTCAAAGCCTCGATCATCGTTTCGCGGCCGCGGCGCTCGGTACGGCCGATCGGCGGCGGGAAGTCGGCGCCGAGCAGGACCAGCACCTTGCGCCCCGGCACCCCGCCCAGCGGGTCCGCCAGCTCGGTCACCGCATCGCTCAGGCTGGCGGTGCGCCGCCGCAGGTCGCCGTCACCGAACAGCGCGGCGATCGAGGGCCCAGACGCGGGCGCGATCCTCGTCGACCAGTGCTTGCGGGGCGCGCGGCCGGCGGCGGCGCGGCGGATCGCCTCCTCGACCTCCGCCGGGTCGACGGTGAAGTCGCGCACCGGGTTCAGCGCCCCGTCGAAGGTGACCACGGCCACGTGGTCGGTCGGCAGCAGATGACGGCGGACCCACTCGGCGCACTGGCCCCCGGCCCGCGGCAGCCGCGCCATCAGCACCGGGTCCCGGCTGGGGCCGGTCGGCGAGCGCACGAAGAGGAACACGAAGTAGCGATCCTCGGGCACCGCCGCCTCGCCCGCCGGCGCCGCCGGACCCAGCAGCCGGCGGTTGGAGTAGAACGAGACCGATTCGATCGCCACCGGGCGGCCGTCCTCCTCGACCACGAAGTCCTCCGCCACCAGGCCGACGATGACGTGCCCCTGGCGATCGGTCACCAGCACGTCGAGCAGCACTTCGCGAACCTCGAGCGCCGCCTCGACGCGGGCCGCGGGCTCCTCCTGGGCAAACGCGAGGCCGGCCCACAGGGAAGAAAGCACCAGCACGGCGATCGCCAGGCCGGTGCGCGGGTCTGGAACGGCCGCGAACGGGAGCATTGGTTGTTCTTTCCGGCGCGAGAGTAGCAGCAATGCGCCCTATTGATCGGCAAGCGACGCGGACGGGCCGGTCGGCTCTGGAGACGAGAGATGGGGGGCCCCAGGTACCGGCTCGGCTCAGTCGGACTATCAACGTTGCCTCGCCTGCGCACTCCCGACGCGCGGCATCGATCGAGAACTCCGAAGGCCGGTGCTGTAGCGCTGCTCGTGAGCTACCTGAGACCCCCCATCTCTCGTCTCCGCCGCCGACCTCCGCCGGTTGCGGCTGAGAGCGCGGAGGGGAATCGACTGGCCGCTCCGCTAGCGACGGTTGCAGTTCCGTCGCGGGGGAGCCGGGCCGCACTTCCGGGACGCCTCCCGGATCGCTCCGCTCGTTGCCCAACTGCGGCGCCTCTCGGGGGGCGCCCACTCTACTCCGCCCTCCTTCGGCGACCAGTCGGGGACGAGCGGGAACTTCCTGGTCCTGCTATTCGCCCGAAAGGCGCCCGGTTTGTGCCACCTCAGCGGCCGTCAGCACCACACAGTTCCCCTCTGCCTCCCCACCCCCACCTGCGGCGCGGGGCGACCTGCCGAACACTCGTTGTCGCCCCGTCCTTGCGCCCGCCGCCTCCGGAGCGGAGAGCCGCTGAGGTGTTGCCTCGTGCAGCATAAGAGAGCGCCCGGCAACGCGGCACGAGCTTCTCCTTACCTCGATGTACAGCTGAGGCTCAATCGCCGCCGGCACCACGCGCGATAGCGGAACGAGGCGACACCTCAGCGGCTCGTAGCGGCCCCCGGCAGCCCAACGCCCAGCCCGAGCCGAGCACCCGCCTGCTAGCATCTGCCCGAATCGGAACCGCCCCAAGCCCCGCCGCGAACACCGCACCATGAGAATCGCCTACGTCGCCCCAGGGGCCGCCGGCATGTACTGCGGCTCCTGCATCCACGACAACACCCTGGCCAGCGCGCTGCTGGAGCTCGGCCACGACGTGGCGATGGTGCCGCTGTACACGCCGATCCGCACCGACGAACCGCCGGTGGCCACCGAGAAGATCTTCTACGGCGCCGTCAACGTCTACCTGCAGCAGGTCCTGAAGATGTTCCGGCGCACGCCGCGGCTGCTCGACAGGGTCCTCGACAGCGGCGCCATGCTGGGCCTCGCCTCGCGCATGGCCGGCGCCTCCGACGCCGCCTCGCTGGGGCCGCTCACGCTGTCGGTGCTGCGCGGCGAGGAGGGCCGGCAGCGAAAGGAGCTCGAGCGGCTGACCGCCTGGCTGACCGAGTTCCAGCCCGACCTGGTGCAGCTCGGCAACGGCCTGCTGATCGGCATGGCGCGCGAGATCCACCGGGCCACCGGCGCGCCGGTGGTCTCGGGGCTGACCGGCGAGGACCTCTTCGTCGACGGTCTGCCCGAGCCCCACCGGGGCGAGGTGATGGCCGAGCTGCGGTTGCGGGCGGCCGAGCTGGCCGGCTTCCTGGCGCCCAGCCGGTTCTACGCCGAGCGGATGACCGAGCTGCTGGGGGTACCGGCCGAGCGGATGCATGTCGTGCCGCTGGGGGTCAACCTGAAGCACTTCGACGCCCCCGCGGCGGACAGCCTCGGCGCCGGACAGCCCGCCGCGGCCGGCAGCGTTGGGGACCTCGGATCTCCCGCCGGCGCCGCCGACACGGTCACGATCGGCTACCTGGCGCGGATCTGTCCGGAGAAAGGCCTCCACCTGCTGGTCGACGCATTCATCGAGCTCGCCGGGCGGCCCGGCGGCGAGACCGCGCGGCTGGAGGTCGGCGGCTGGGTGGCCAAGCGCGAGCGCGCCTATCTGGAAGGGCTCGAGGCCCGGGTGCGCCGCGCCGGGCTGGCCGATCGCGCCGTCTTCCACGGCGAGCTGAACGGCCCGGCCAAGCGCGCCCTGCTGCGGCGGATCGACCTGCTGTCGGTGCCCACCACCTATCGCGAGCCCAAGGGGCTGTACGTCCTCGAAGCGCTGGCGCACGGCGTGCCGGTGGTCCAGCCCGCGCACGGCGCCTTTCCCGAGATCATCGAGGCGACCGGCGGCGGTCTGCTGGTCGAGCCGGAGTCGGTCGACGCTCTCGCCGCGGGCCTGCTCGAGTTGATCGGCGACCCCGAGCGCCGCCGCGAGCTCGGTCGCCGCGGCCGCGCCGCCGTCGAGCGCGGCTTCGACAGCCGCCACATGGCCGAGCGGACGGCGGCGGTCTACAAGCGAATCATCGAGCAAGGGAGGGCCGCCGCGTGACCTCGAAAGCCCCGCTCAGCACCTTCACCACCCGCCGCAAGATCGAGTTCGCCGACACCGACATGGGCGGCATCGTCCACTTCGCCCGCTTCTTCATCTTCGTGGAGACCGCCGAGCACGAGTTTCTCGAGGCGGTGGGCACGCGAGTCCACCATGAGCGCGACGGCCATGAGATCGGCTGGCCCAGGGTCTCCGCCGCGCTCGAGTACCTCAGCCCCGCGCGGCTGGGCGACAAGTTGACGATCGAGCTGCGGGTGGCGCGGAAGGGCGCAAAGTCGATGACCTACGACTTCGACGTGCGGATCGGCGAGCGGCCGGTGGCGCGGGGGCGGATGAGCTCGGTCTGCTGTGTTCTGAACGACCCGGCGGGCATCCGCGCCATCCCGATCCCCGCCGACATCGCCGCCCGAATGGCCGAGCACTGACCAACCCCATCCCCGGACGGCACCTCGTAGGCCGGCCGGGAGTCGAGAGGCGCCCGACCAAGGAGAGCATCCGAGCACGCAGCGAAAGCAGCGCGCGCAGGATGACTCTCCGTCCAGAGGGCCGCCTCTCGGCTCCAAGCCGGCCGGGCCACGGCGCTTCAGTCGAGCCGCACGGGATCGGCCGCCAACTCCTCGAACCGCTGGTAGAACCGCCCCACGTGCAGCCCGTCCACCAGCGCATGGTGGACCTCGACCGAGACCGGCAACAGGCACCGGTCGCCCACCGCGCGATACTTCCCGAAGACGATCTTGGGCACCGACAGGTCGGCCTTCATTGTGCGGGCGTGGCTGAAGCTCGAAAACGACACCCAGGGGATCATCGAGTAGTGGATCATGTCGTCGCGCTCGGGCCGGGGGTGCAGGCCGCCCGGGCCGCCCTTCACCCGCTCCAGCTCGCGCGCGCCCGCCTCGGCGAACGCCACGAAGCTCGGGCCGAAGTCGAAGTAGGCGAAGGCGAAGGTCTCGTCGGGCATCAGAACGGTGGAGCCGCCGTGGATCACCGGGTGCACCACCACCTGGTCGCCGCGTAGCCGGTAGCGCAACTCTTCGACCTCGTTGGCGGCCACCAGCGACAGCCAGAGCGAGGCGAGGAAGAACGACGGCCCGTCGGGCTCGGCGCAGCGTGCTACCAGCGCGGTGACGTCGACGTCGGCGCAGATGTTGAACCAGGGCTTCTCGTAGCCGCGGAAGAACTCGAAGTGGCGGCGCCGCTTCCAGCCCTCGAGGTCCAGCACCTCGGGCTCGCGCCGGCTCACGGCGAGCTCTCCCGATCCGGTCGGAAGGCAATCCAGGCCGCTACGACCAGGTCGAAGCCGATGCAGGCGCGCACGTACCAGGCAGGCGCGTAGCCGGCGGAGGTCAGGGGATGCAGCAGCAGGTCCCAACCGACATGCGCCGCCCAGCCGGCCGCCAGCCAGAGGGCCGCGCGCCGCCAGCCCAGCCAGGCCGCCGCGCCGAACAGCGCCACGCCGACGAGCTCGACCAACAGCGCGGCGCGGCCGGCGCCCGCGGCCAGCGCAAAGCCGACATAGACCAGCGCCGCCAACAGCAGGCCCTGGGCATAGATCCGGTCCTCGCCCCGCCGCGAGCGTGCCCAGAGCACCAGCGGCACCGCGAGCGCCGCCCCGATGAGAATCTGGAGGGCGCTCATCGCCTCAGACGTCCAGCAGGCCGCCGCCCGGGACGGCTGTCATCAGCACGCCGACCGGCCGCCGCAGGACGTCGAGATGGCTCCACCAGGAGTGCCAGACCGCCCAGCCGAGATAGACCAGCAGCGCCGCCGCCAACAGGAAGACCAGGCTGCGCCAGCCGGACGCGGGCCGGGCGCGGTAGTCCAGCCACAGGTAGATCAGCAACAGGAGGCTGATAGCGACGATCATCGTCGGCAACCGGGCCCGCCCCAGCACCCGCTGCTCGAAAAGCAGAGCGGTCCAGGCCCCGCCGTCGCGCGAGCCGCTGGCCTGCACCGTCAACCAGAGGAAGAACAGACGAACCACGCCGACCCAGAGCAGCGTCAGGAGGATGCTCAGCGGGACCGGCAGCAGGGGCCTCGCGGCCGAGACGCGCAGCTTCACCGCCCCTCAGCGCTTGCGGGTGGAAGCCTCCTCGACCTCCTCGCGCAGCGCCTCGACCCGCTCGCGGACGTCGGTGGGCCGGTTGTTGGTCCAGATCTCCTCGATGTAGCGGAGGCACTCCTCCTCTTCCGCCACCTTGCCTACCGCCCGCCAGCCGATCGGCACCCGCCGCTCGGCCGGGTAGATGCTGTACTGCTCCAGGTGGTTGACGACGACCTTGAAGGTCGGGATCTCTTGGTCGGCCCTCAGCATCTCGTATCCTCCAGCTGCGGCGCCACCGCCGCGGAATGGTTGAACGTTTCGGGAACACGCTATCAGAGCGGGCCGCGCTCGACACCGACCGCAGCGGCCCAGCACCCGGATCTTGCAGGGCACGATGCGGCCCGGCCAGGCTGTGGCGACCGCCGTGGCAATCCCGGGCGCGGCGGCGGTAACCTCTGACCTGCGTTTCTCACCGGGCCTGGTGAGAATGACCGGCTGGCGACGACATGGGAAGGGATCGACGATGAGCGGCGAAGAGACGACAGGCGACCGCGGGCTCTCGGTCCAGGACGTGAGCAAGAGCTTCCTGCTCGGCGGCGAGACGGTGCGGGTGCTGGACGGGGCCAACCTGGAGCTGGCGCCCGGCGCGGCGGCGGCGATCGTCGGGCCGTCGGGGTCGGGCAAGAGCACCCTGCTGCACCTGATCGGCACGCTGGATCGGCCGGACTCCGGCACGATCGAGATCGACGGGCGCGACCCGCTGGCCCTGCCCGAGCCCGAGCTGGCCCGCTTCCGCAACCGCAGCATCGGCTTCGTCTTCCAGGACCATCACCTGCTGCCCCAGTACACGGTGCTCGAGAACGTGCTCCTGCCGACCCTGGCCTTCAAGCACGACGCCGCCGCGGCGCGCGACCGGGCCGCCGAGCTGCTGCGCGGCGTCGGCCTCGAGCACCGGCTGGGACACCGCCCGGCGGAGCTGTCGGGCGGCGAGCGCCAGCGGGTGGCGGTGGCGCGAGCGCTGATCAACCGGCCCAGCCTGCTGCTGTGCGACGAGCCGACCGGCAGCCTCGACGCCGCCACCGCCGAAGCGGTCTCGGAGCTGCTGCTCGAGCTGCACCAACGCGAGGGGGCGATGCTTATCGCGGTCACCCACAGCCCGGACCTGGCCGGGCGGTTCGAGCGCCGCTACGGGCTCGAGGACGGCCGATGCGTCGCAGCCTGATCCACTTCTGGCCGCTCCACCTGGCGGTGATCGCCGGCGCCGCGGTGGCCACCGCGGTGCTCACCGGATCGCTGGTGGTGGGCGACTCGATCCAGGCCAGCCTGCGCGACCTGACCCTGGAACGGCTGGGCCGGATCGAGCGGGCGGTCACCGGCGAGCGGCTCTTCGCGGAAGCGCTGGCCGACCGGCTGGCGGCGGCCAGCGGCGAAGCGACGGTGCCGATCATGGCGCTGCGCGGCGCCGCGGTCGCGGCCGACGGCGGCGCCCGGGCGGCGCGGGTCGCCATTTGGGGGATCGACGGCCGGTTCGCCGAGCTGTTCCCAGGCGACGAGGCCGCCGCCGGCCTGGGTCTGGAGCGGGGCCCGGGACAGATCTTCCCATCGCTGGCGATCAACGCCGCCCTGGCGCGCGAGCTCGGCGCCGAGCCCGGCGACGAGGTGCTGCTCCAGTTCGAGCGCCAGGGCGAGGTGCCGCGGGCCTCGCTGCTGGGCGACAGCGACCCGGCCGCCGCCCTCAGCTCACTACGGTTGACGGTCACCACGGTGCTGCCGGACCGCGGCGCCGGCCGGTTCTCGCTCGCCGCCAACCAGATGCTGCCGCTCAACGCCTTCGTCGAGCTGGGCCTGCTCCAGCGCCGTCTCGAGCGCCCCGGCGAGGTCAACGCGATCCTGCTGGCCGGCGGCGGCGAGCCCGCCTCGGCGATGGCCGCGGCCGATGCCGACCGGCGGCTACGCGAGGCCCTCGAGCTCGAGGACGTCGGCCTGCGGCTGCTGCCTGGTGACGGCTGGCTGGCGCTCGAAAGCCGTGAGTTCGTGCTTCGCCCGCCGGTGGCCGAGGCGGCGCTGGCGCTGGCCGCCGAGCAGGGACGCGCCGCGCTGCCGGTCCTCACCTACCTGGCAAACCGTCTCGAGACCGCCGACCGCCTGCTGCCCTACTCCACCGTCGCCGCCCTGCCGCTGCCGGTGCCCGCCGGGCTGGGCGGTTGGCAGCCCGACGAGATCGCCGAGCCACGCCCCGACTGGCCCGATCTGCCGCCGCTGATCCTCAACCGCTGGGCGGCCGACGAGCTGGCCGCCGGACCCGGCGACCGGGTGCGGCTGACCTACTATGAGGTCGGCAGCGACGACGCCCTGGCCACCGCCGAGGCGGAGTTCCAGGTGGTCGGCGTGCTGCCGATGGACGGTCTGGGGGCCGACCGCGCGCTGACGCCCGACTTCCCCGGTATCGCCGACGCCGAGCGGATCTCGGACTGGGATCCACCGTTCCCGGTCGATCTGGGCCTGGTGCGCCCCGCGGACGAGGCCTACTGGGAGCGCTGGCGCGGAGCGCCCAAGGCGTTTGTGCCGCTCGCCGCCGGCCAGGAGTTGTGGCGCAGCCGGTTCGGCGCCCTGACGGCGATCCGCATCGCTCTGCTGCCGGGCGAGGACTCCGCCGCCGGGCGGGCCGCCCTCGCGGGCGGCATCGAGCAACGGCTCTCGCTTGGCGCCGTCGGGCTGACCTCGGTGCCGGTGCGCGAGCAGGGCCTGGCCGCGGCGTCCGGAACGACCTCCTTCGCCGGCCTCTTCGTCGGCTTCAGCCTCTTCCTGATCGTCTCCGCGGCCCTGCTGGTGGCGCTGCTGTTCCGGCTCGGGGTCGAGCGCCGGGCCGGCGAGCTGGGGCTGCGTCTGGCGGCCGGCTTTCCCCTGCGCTCGGTGCGCCGGATGCTGCTCGGCGAGGGCGCCGTGCTGGCGGCGGCCGGCGCCCTCGCGGGCGTCGCCCTGGCGGCGCTCTACGGCCGGGCGGTGCTGGCCGGGCTGAGCAGCTGGTGGGCGCCGATCCTCTCTTCGACGCTGCTGCGCGTCGACCTACGGCCGGCGAGCCTGGCGACCGGCGCCCTGATCTCGCTGGGGGTCGTGCTGGTCTCGATCGCCCTCACCCTGCGGCGGCTGCGGCGGCTGCCGGCGCGGGCGCTGCTGGCCGGCGTGGTCGAGGAGCCGGCCGCCGGCGGGCGGCGAGGCTCGCGCCTGGCCCGCTGGCTGGCGCCGCTGGCGCTGCTCGCGGCGCTGGCCCTGCTGGCGATCGCGCTCGGCTCGAGCGAAGCCTCACCGGGCCTGTTCTTCGGTGTCGGCGCGGCGCTGCTGACCGCCGGGTTCGCCGCCTTCGCCCTCTGGTGCGGCGGCGGCCTGGGCACCGGCGCCGGCGGCAGGCTGACCCTGGCCGGCGCCGCCGCCCGTAACAGCGCCCGCAACCCCGGCCGCAGCCTGCTGTCGGTGGTGCTGGTGGGCAGCGCCTGCTTCGTGCTGGTGGCGGTGGCCGCCAACCGGCGCGAGGCCGGCCGCGAGGCGCTGCGCCGCGACTCCGGCACCGGCGGCTTCACCCTGCTGGCCGAGGCCGAGGTGCCCCTGGCGCGCGGTCTGGGCGACGGCGACGCCCTCGACGAGCTGGGCTTCTCCGCCGAGGACCGCGATCAGCTGGCCGGAATCCCGATCCACTCGCTGCGCCTGCGTCCGGGCGAGGACGCCAGCTGTCTCAACCTCTATCAGCCGGAGCGGCCGCGGCTGCTCGGGGTGCCGCCCGAGCTCATCGAGCGCGGCGGCTTCAGCTTCCGCGCCACCGCCGCCACCGCCGAGGACGACGAGCCCTGGCGGCTGCTCGAGCAGCCCCTCGAGCCCGGCGTGATCCCGGCCATCGGCGACGCCAATTCGGTGCAGTGGATCCTCCACCTCGGCCTCGGCGACGAGCTCGAGATCGAGGACGATCGCGGGCTGCCGCTGCGGCTGCGGATCGTCGGCACGCTCGACACCAGCATCTTCCAGAGCGAGCTGCTGATCTCCGAGGCGGCCTTCCTGGAGCACTTCCCCGACGCCGCGGGCTTCGCCTACTTCCTGGCCGAGCCGCCGCCGGACCGGATCGAGCCGGTCGCCCACCTGCTCGAGGAGAGGCTCGGGCGCTACGGTTTCGACGCCACGCCGGCGGCCGAGAGGCTGGAGGCCTACATGGCCGTCGAGCACATGTACCTGGACACCTTCCAGGCGCTCGGCGGGCTGGGGCTGCTGCTCGGCACCCTCGGCCTGGCGGTGGTCCTGGCGCGCAACGTCATCGAGCGCCGCGCCGAGCTGGCCACCCTGCGCGCCTTCGGCTTCCGCCGCTCGTCGCTCGGCTGGATGGTGGTGGCCGAGAACGGCTTCCTGCTGCTCACCGGCATCGCCATCGGCGCCGCCGCGGGCCTGGTGGCGGTGGCGCCCCATCTCGCCGGCCACCTGCCGTGGGGAACGCTCATCGGCACCCTGGCCCTGGTCTTCGGCTTCGGCCTGGCGGCCGGCGCCCTGGCCGTGGCGGTGGCGCTCAGGACGCCCCTGCTGCCGGCGCTCAAGGCCGAGCGTTGAGGCGGGCGCTTCAGCTGACGAGCCGGGTCAGGGTGTCGCCGTAGAGGCGGATGCGCTTCTCACCCAGCTGGGGCACCGCGGCCAGGTCCACGGCGCCGTGCTCGGCGAGATGGCGCAGGGCGGCGGCGGGCAGCACCGCCTGCTCGGTGACGCGGCGGCGGGCGGACTCCTGCCGGCGCCAGTCGCGCAGGCGCCTGTTGCGGTCGCGCTCGGCCGGCTGCGGGCGCGGCGCCGCCGGCGGGTCGGGCACCGGCGGCGGGTCGCGCCGGGCCTGCTGGAGCACGCCGAGGATCGCCCTGCCCCAGCGCTCCAGGTTGCGGCCGCGCAGACCCAGCCGGCGCAGATCGTCGGGCCGGCTCGGCGCCGCCCGCGCCAGGGCCAGCAGGAGGGCGTTGTTGAGCAGCCTGCCGGGGGGCATGTCGGCCTCGCGCGCCACCTCTTCGCGCCATTCGAACAGCGCGCTCAGCAGCGGCATGCGCCCACGATCCAGCTGCCGCACGCCCTTGATCCGCCACAGCCCCTCGGGCCGATAGCCGCCGTTCCAGGTGGCGCCGGCGACCGCCTGGCAGGCGATCTCGACCTCCTCGCCGAGGTCCGCCTCGGCCACCAGCTCACGCAGCCGGCGGCAGACGGCCGGCAGGTAGCGCACGTCGTCGAGAGCGTAGCGCAGCGGCTCGGGCGCCAGCGGGCGCCGCGCCCAGTCGTGGAAGGCGTGCCCCTTGGCCAGCTTGACGCCGCAGATCCGCTCGACCAGCGTGCCGTAGCCGGTCTGCGGCCAGCCCAGCAGGCTGGTGGCCTGCTGGCTGTCCCAGACCGCCGCCGGCTGGATGCCGTAGTCGCGCCGCAGCAGCCCGACGTCGTACTCGCCGCCGTGCAGCAACGTCGGCTGGGTCGGCGACTCGAAAGCCGGGCGTAGCGGATCGAGCACCCCGGGCTCGCGCGGCAGGGCGACCAGATCGACCAGCCAGAGCCGCCCCTCGACGTTGGCCTGCAGCAGGCACATCTGCTCGCGATAGGCGAAGCCCGAGTTGGACTCGCTGTCGATGGCGTGCTCCGGCGCCGCGGCCATCGCCGCGCCCAACTCGGCCAGCCCGCCAGGGCTGTCGACCAGCGTGAAGTCGCGCGTGTGCACGTCTCAGCCGCGGGGCCGGCGAGGGGTCGGCGGGCAGGAGGGGGCAGCGATCCGGGAAGGCATGAGTCGCGGTCTGGGGGAGAGGTTGGGGGGAAAGCCATGCGGGCCTGGGGAACCCGCGGCAACCAACCCTACCATCGGCCGGCCTCGGCCGCCGGATTGCAAGATCGCGCGGCCCGAATACGTCCATACCGGTTGTGAGCCGCCGCCTCTGGACATCTCTCGCCCTGCTCGCGCTCGGAGGCCTCCAGGCCGCCGCCGGCGAGCCCCCGGACGAGACCGCCACCATCTTCCTGCGGCCGGCGCCGCCGACGGCGGCGACCGCAGCGCTCATGCGGCACTGGCACCGGGAGACCGGCGGCCGGATCGCGGCGGTACTGCGCGAGTGGCAAGGCCTTTCCCGGGCCGTGAGCGAACGGCCCGGGCGCACGCTGGCGGCCGGTTGCCGCCGTCTCGACCTGGCCCTGGACCGGCTGGATCGCGACCGGCTGCCGACGGCACCCGACCCGTCGGTCTCGCTTCACCTGGAGGAGACGCTGCGCTCGCTGTCCGACGCCGCCGACAGCTGCGCCCAGGGGGCCTTCTTCCTGACCGTCTGGCGCCTGCGCCAGGCCGAGACCACCTGGCAACAGCTGCGCCGCCGCCTGCTGCTCTACGATCTGAGGCCGTAGGCCGGCGGGGCCGCGCGCGCCGTCGGCAACGCCGCGAAAACCCGGAAAACCGGCTACAATGTCCGATGCTGGCGCCGAAACGCGGCTCCAGGCAGGAAGCGATCGCGATTTGCCTCTCCCGATCCAGTTCGGATCGCCCCTGAACCACCCACAATTGACGCGAACGGAGGTCCTTTGACCCGCCGCATGTTGATAAACGCGCGCGACCCCCAGGAGTTGCGCATCGCCGTGGTCGACGGTTCGACTCTCGACAGCTACCAGGTGGAGGTAGCCGAGAGCGGACTGACCCGCGGCAACATCTATCGCGGCGTTGTCGCCGGCATTCAGCCAAACCTCAACGCCGCCTTTGTCGAGTACGGCGTCGAGCGCCACGGATTCCTCTCGGTCCAGGATGTCGTGTCCGACGCCTTCCACAAGCAGCCGCCCAAGGACCAGGGCGGCCGGCCCCGCATCGATCAGATCCTCGAGAAGGGCCGCCCGCTGACCGTCCAGGTGACGCGTGAGGCGGTGCAGAGCAAGGGCGCCGTGCTGACGACCGAACTGTCGCTGGCCGGCCGCTACCTCGTCCTGACGCCCTACGACGACGGCCGCGGCGTCTCTCGCAAGGTCGACGACGAGGAGACCCGCAAACGGCTCAAGGACCTGGCCAAGGGCCTCGACCTGCCCGCCGGCTGCGGCGCCATCGTGCGCACCAACGCCCTCGACCAGACCAAGCGCGACCTGAATCGAGATCTCAACGCCCTGCTTCGGGTCTGGCGGCGGGTCGGCAAGGAGGCCTCGCAGACCAACCGGCCGAAACTGATCTACAGCGACCAGGATCTGATCCTGCGCACCCTGCGCGACACCCTGGACAGCTCGGTAGAGGAGATCCTGGTCGACGAGGAGAAGGCCCTCGAGCAGGCCGGCCAGTACCTCAAGGCCTTCCTGCCGCGCACCAAGATCCGCCTGCAGCACTACGACGACCGTACGCCGCTGTTCTCGCGCTACGAGCTCGAGCCGCAGATCGAGCGGATCTACGACCGCCGCGTCGAGCTGCCCGGCGGCGGCTCGATCGTGATCGACCCGACCGAGGCGCTGGTGTCAATCGATGTCAACTCCGGCCGCACCAAGGGCGGCAGCGGCGAGGAGACGGCGCTCAACACCAACCTGGAGGCGGCGCGCGAGGTCGCCCGCCAGCTGCGCCTGCGCGACATCGGCGGGCTGGTGGTGGTCGACTTCATCGACATGCGCGCCACCCGCAACCGCCGGCGGCTGGAGAAGGAGCTCAAGGACCACCTCAAGGACGACCGGGCGCGAGCCTACGTCGGACGGATCAGCCCCAACGGGCTGCTCGAGGTCAACCGTCAGCGCATCCAGCAGGAGCTGCGGCTGCGCAGCCAGCAGCCCTGCCCGACCTGTGACGGCACCGGCCGCATCGCCAGCATCGACATCATGGGCCTCAACATCATGCGCCGGCTGCGGGCGGCGGCCGCAAGCGGCGGCGCGGGCCACGTCCGGGTGCTGCTGCACCCCGACACCGCGGCCGAGTTCCAGAACAGCCGCCGTAGCGATCTGCTGCAGCTCGAGGAGGAGTTCGAGGTGAAGGTGGAAGTGGTGCCCAGCCACCATCTGCACCGCCCGGAGAGCGAGGTCGAGTGGGCCGACCCCGAGAACACGGGCCGGACTCGCCCCGCCCCGTCGCCGCTCGTCGACGCCACCCAGCTGACCCTCGCCAGCTCGACCCGCGGCGCGACATCGAAGCGCTCGCGCGGCGGCCGCAGCCGGCGCGGCGGTCGCGGCCGCCAGGCGACCGAGACCGGCACCGCCGGCAGCAACGAGGCTCCGCCCGTCGACGCGCCGCAGAAGGCGCCACGGGACGCCGCGGCGGACGGCGGCGAAGCGACCGAGAAGAAGCCCCGGCGCCGAGGCAGCCGCGGCGGCCGAGGGCGCAAGAAGCCGGCCGACTCCGCACCGCCGGCCGAAAAGAAGGGCGAAGCTGCGGCGGCCGCTTCGGGCGCCGAGACGGAGTCCGACCCAGCGGCCGAGACCGGCGAGAAGAAGCCCCGGCGTCGACGCCGGCGGCGGCGGCGCAAGCGGACCACCGAAGGCGAGGGCGGCCCAGCCCGGTCCTCGGCACCAGACGACCAGGTGAGCGGCGACGGCCCAGCCCAGCCCTCGGAACCGGTCGGCTGGGACAGCGTCGAAGACCCAGGTCAACCCTCTGAACCGGTCCTCCGGGACAGCGGCGGCGGCCTAGGCCAAACGCCCGCGGCGACCGGCCAGGAGAGCGGCGACGGGGATCGCGGCACCGGCCAGATGCCAGACGGTGAGGCGTAGCGCGCCGGCGCTGGGCAGCAACAGCAGCGCCGCCGACAGCAGCAGCGCCAGCCGCCAGGCCGGCGTCAGCGGCCTCCCCAGGTAGCCGGCGATCGCCGCCGCCAGCGGCAGGATGCCCGCCACGGCCAGGGCCACGGCGCCGACGATCGCCGGCGTCGAGGCCAGGCTGCCGTCGCCGGCGAGCATCAGCAGCTCGGGCCGGAAGACGAACAGATAGGGCAGCGCAAACCCGACCAGGGCAAACCGGAAAGCGGCCAGGCTGGTGCGCCAGAAGTCCGAGCCGGCGATCGAGCTGGCGGCGTAGGCGGCCAGCGCCACCGGCGGCGTCACCATCGACATCAGCCCGAAGTAGAAGATGAACAGGTGGGCCGCCAGCGGCACCACGCCCAGCCGCCCCAGGGCCGGCCCGACCAGCGTCGCCAGCAGCAGGTAGCAGACCGCCGAGGGCAGCCCCATGCCCAGCACCAGGGAAGAGACCATCAGCACCGCCAGCGCCCCCAACAGGCTCTCCTGGGCCAGCGGCAGGATGAGGGCCGGCAGCCTGCCGCCGATCCCGGTCATGGTGACGACGCCGATGATGACGCCGACGCACGCCGCCGCCGAGATCAGGGCGACGCCGCCGCCGGCGGCCTGGCGAAAGACGGCCAGGAGCTTGGCCGGCGTCACCCGCGTCTCGGCCCTGGCCTGCGACAGCAGCAGCACCGCCAGCATGCCCAGGCTGACAGCGCGGAAGACCGAGGTGCCGGCGAGCAGGAAGCCGATCAGCGCGACCAACCCGCCGCCGAAGACCACCCCCTGCCATGCCATCAGTTGGGGCGGCCGCTCGCCAGCCGCGCCGCCCTCCCCGGCCGCGCCGACGGCCCGCAGCCGGCGCGCCCGCAGGTCGACGATCACGAAAAGCGCCAGGTAGTAGAGGATCGCCGGGATCAGCGCCGCGCGGATGATCTCGAGATAGGTGACCGGCGGATCGACGATCTCCAGCATCATGTAGGCGCCGGCGCCCATCACCGGCGGCACCAGCGCGCCGCCGGAGCTGGCGGCGGCCTCGAGGCCGGCGGCGGTGTGCGGCCGGAAGCCGGCGCTGCGCATCATCGGGATGGTGAAGGTGCCGGTGGTTGCCGTGTTCGCCACCGCGCTGCCGGACAGCGAGCCCATCAGTCCGCTGCTGACCACCGCCACCTTGGCCGGCCCGCCGGTGGTGCCGCGAAACAGCCGGCGCGAGGCGTCGAGCACGAACCGGGTCGCGCCGCTGGCCTCGAGCAGCGCGCCAAAGACCAGGAAGAGAAAGACGTAGCCGAACATCACCGACAGGGCGACGCCAAAGACCCCCTGGCCGTGCAGGAAGGCCTGGCCGACGATGCGCTCGACGCTGTAGCCGCGGATCGGCAGCAGCCAGTCGGGCAGCAGGTTGCCCCAGCGAGCGTAGGCGAGGAAGACGAGGGCCAGGATCGGCAGCGCCGCGCCGATGCTGCGGTAGGTGGCGGCGATCACCAGGATCAGCCCGGCAATGCCCACCGCCACGTCGAGGCCGACCTCGGCGCCCGCCCGGTCGCCCAGCGACGAGCCCCCCAGCCAGGCGCCGGCGAAGGCGGGCTCGGTCTGCACCACCACGTACAGACAGACCGCCAGCGCCGCCAGCGCCGCCGCCAGCCGGCCCGCCGGCCCGACCCGGGCCGGTCGGCCGTCGCGGCCCGTGGCCCGCAGGAAGCCCAGCGCCAACCCCAGGCCGGCGAAGATCGCCAGCTCCGACTGCGGCCGCAGCAGCGGGTAGTTGACCTCGAGCAGGACGAACGGCGTCAGGACCAGGGCGCAGACCCGCGCCAACCCGCCGGCGATGGGCTCGAATCGCACGGTCAATCAACCCTCGCCAGCGCCAGGCGGCGCCGGGCTACCCTCCGGCGGGCCAGATGCCGATCTCGCGGTAGAACCGCTCGGCGCCGGGATGGAACGGGACGCCGGTGTCGCGCACGACGTTGCCGGCCTGGATGGCCCGGCCGGCGGCGTGCTTCTCCACCACCCGCTCCCGCTGCTCCCAGAGCGTCCGGGTCGTCTGGTAGACCGACTCCTCGTCGGCGGTCTCGTAGGCGATCAGGTGCATCGAGCCGACGTCCAGGCCGAGGAAGTCCTCCTCCTGTCCGCGGTAGGTGCCGGCCGGCACCGTCACCGGGGCGAAGAAGGGGTAGCCGGCCACCAGTTCCTGCCTGGCCTGCTCGTCGAACGGCACGAAGCGCACGTCCTGGCTGGTCGCCGCCTGGGTGATCGAGGCCGTCGGCACGGCGCCGCCGAGAAACGCCGCGTCGGCCGAGCCGTCGGCAAGCAGGTCGACGGCCCCCGACTGGGTGGCGTAGAGCGGCGTGAAATCGTCGTAGCTGACGCCGTGCGCGGCCAGGATCGGCCGCAGGAAGTACTCGAAGCCGGCGCCCGCCGGGCCCACCACCACCCGGCGCCCGGCCAGATCGGACAGGCGCTCGACGCCGGAGCCGGCGCGGGTGACGAACAGCGCCACGTTGGGCGCCAGGGTCATCACCGCGCGGATCGGGTAGGCCCGGTCCCAGCCGCCCTCGCCGCGCACCGCGAAGTGGCTGATCGCGGCGTTGGCCAGGGCGAGATCGAGCTCGCCCGTGGCCAGCCGCCGGATGTTCTCCTGCGTGCCCTTGGTGGCCTCGGCGGTCACCTGCAAGCCCGCGGGGCCGTAGCTCTGCAGCACCTCGGCCAGGGCGCTGCCGACGACGAAGAAGGCGCCGCCCGGCGGCGCCGTGCCGAGGCTCAAGAAGCGGCGCTCGGGTGCCTCGGCGCCCGGTTCGCCGCCGCAGGCGGCGGTCAGAGCGAGCAGGAGCAGGAGGGCGGACGAAGCTCGCAGGCGATTGCGCATCCGCGGACTCTAGCACCGCGACCGCGCCGGGCCGTCAGCCGCCGGGCCGAAAGACGACCTTGGTGCAGCCTTCGCGGCGCTCGGCGAACATACGGTAGGCGTCCTGTCCCGCCGCCAGCGGTAGGCGGTGCGAAATGATCGGCGTCGGGTCCCAGCGGCGCTCGGCCAGACCCCAGAGCAGGCGCTCGAGATAGCGCCGCGCCGGGCAGCGGCCGGCGGCGTAGGTCAGGTTCTTGTCGTAGGCCGCGCCGGGCGGGAAGGCGAAGCCCGCCTCGGTGTGCACGCCGACCGCGCCCACGGCGCCCCCGGGGCGCACCAGATCGATCGCCAGGCGGCTCGCCTCGGGGCTGCCGACACACTCGAGCACCGCATCGGCGCCGCGCCCGGCGGTCGCCTCGAGCACCGCGGCGCGCGGCTCGCCGTCGAGCGCCAGCGGCTCGGCGCCGAAGCTGCGCGCCAGCTCCAGCCGGCCGGCAACCGCGTCGACGGCGAAGACCCGCTCGGCGCCCGAGGCCAGGGCGCCGAAGACGGCACACAAACCGACCGGCCCGCAGCCCAGCACGACGGCGACGGTGCCCTCGCCCACCCGGGCGAGCTCGGCGGCGAAGAAGCCGGTGGCCAGCACGTCGCCGGCGAACAGCGCCGCCTCCGGATCGCAGCCGTCGGGCACCTCGACCAGGGTCGATGCGGCAAGCGGCACGCGCAGATACTCGGCCTGGGCGCCGTCGAGACCCTGGCCGCCCTCGACCCAGCCGAACAGCTGGCCCCGCTCGCAGCGCGCCGGCAGCTTGTTGCGGCAATAGAAGCAGTCGCCGCAGCTGGTCGTGAAGGAGCCGGCGACGAGGGCGCCCATCGCGAGCCCCTCGACCGCCGGACCGCGCTCGACGATCCGGCCGACATACTCGTGCCCCATCACCGTGCCGCCGTCGAGGCCGCGCTCGCGGCCGTGCCAGACGTGCAGATCCGAGCCGCACAGGCCGGCCACCTCGACCCGCAGCAGGACGTCTCCAGCCTCCTCGATCCGCGGCTCGGGCACCGAGGCGACGGCAACCTTCTCGACGTCCTCGAAGACCAGGGCTTTCATCGCGGATCGCGATTCTATGCCGTCCGGAGCGCATCCAAGGGCGACCGGAGTCGCCCGCGACCGCCGCCCGGCTGCCGGCGTGCCGGCAGGCGGGCAAGAACACCGCCAGCGCGGATGCAGCGCCTCGGGATAGGTGCCCGCATCTGCGACCAGCGGTTTCAGGTCGGCTTGTAGAGCGTCACCAGGTAGCCGCCGAGCGCCGCCAGCAGGATCCCCAGCACGAACTGCGGCCTGAGCGCGCCGATACCGCCGGTGGGCGGGTGCCAGCTGAGCGCCACCACCGCGTTGACCACCGGCGCGCCGGCGAAGATGATCGACATCACCGCCGCCGGCGAGCCCTTGGCGCCAAACGCCAGCAGCACGCAGAAAGCGCCGATCGCCCCCACCGTGCCGGCCAGCAGCGACCACCAGGCGCCGCTGGCGGGAAAGCTCCAGTCGGCGCCGCGGCTCCACAGGATCACCGCCGGGGCGACAATGGCGGTGAGGAAGTAGGCGATGCCGACAAACAGGAAGGCCTTGTAGCGGCCGTTGACCGGATCGCCCATGGCGGTCTGGCCGGCGTGCAGGAAGACCCCGTAGACGCCCCACGATGCGACGGTCATCAGGGCGAAAATCAGCCAGGCCAGGCCGGCGTTGGAATCGGGACTCATCAGCTGCTCCCTTTCGGTTGCGGTTGGTGTGAAGGTCGGGCTAGGAGACGGCGACGCCGCCGAGCCGATCGGACTCGTACAGGCGCGTCTGCGCGGCGAAGAAGGCCAGGCGCGTTGCCAGCCGCGCCACCAGGTAGAGCTGGCCCACCAGGAAGGCCAGGGCAACGCCGACGGCGCTCGACTGGCCGGGGCCCGGCGCCACGAGAGCGTAGACGCCCATCACCGCAAGGGCGATCAGCGCCAGGGCGAGGTAGAGCCCGACCGCCTTGCCGGGACGGCGGCCGATGAAGCCCGCCGCCCGCACCAGGGCGCCCAGCGCGCTGCGCCGGCCCTCGTAGACGACGGCGATCTTGGCGTAGCCGAACACCAGGTTCACCAGCGCCAGCAACGCCACCACCAGCAGCGCGCCGGCCAGGTGCGCCGCCAGCACCTGCCGCTCCGCGGTCAGCTCCCGGGTGAGCCGCTCGATCCACGGGAAAAGCCAGCGGGCGAAGCGGTAGATGCCGAAGTAGAGCAGGCCGGAGAGCACCGTCAGCCGGAGCAGCCGGGGAAAGAACCGCGCGCCGGCGGCCATGAACGGCGCCAGCACCAGCTGGCGCTCGCGGCGGGCGAAGCGATCGAGCGCTCCGCCGAGCATGAAGAGCCAGACGAGGGCATAGGCGGCGCCAAAAGCCACCGTCCGCGTGTCCAGGAACAGGGCGCCGCTGAAGGCGGACTCGAGATTGTCGAAGACCGCCCCGCGACCGACGATCGAGGGCTCGAGCGAGCGTTCGAGCCCGCGCGCCCGGCTGGCGTACTCGCCCAGCCAGGCCAGGTCCAGCCCCTGGCGCAGACTCTCGTCCACCCGGCTGGCGCCGATCGAGGCGTGGATCGACTCCTCGATGGCGATGCCCGCCGGCAGCGCCGCCACCAGCAGCACCAGCCAGAGCAGCGCCAGCAGCCGCGGCGACGCCAGCGCCGCCCCGACACCGCCCACCAGGTAGCGCATCATGAGCCCCGCCTCCTCATACGAAAAAACTGTAGCCGTGCAGCAGGTCCTGGAACCAGATCAGCCACTTCGAGGCCCACTTGACGGCCGGCAGGCGCCCGCTCGGCTTCAGCCGGCGGCTGTTGTTGGCGGGGCGCAGATCCAGCGCCAGCACCCGATCCGGGTCAACCTCGGCCCAGGCCAGCTTGGCGGCGCGCTCTGCGACGAAAAGCTGCCAGCGATCGCGCCCGTCCCAGCGGCGGCGCACCTCGGAGCCGTCGGCGAAGACCAGCAGCACGTCGACCGGGAACACGCCAGCGCCGTTGCGGCGCACCACCACCTCGGTGCGGTAGAGCGTCTCGCCGGCGTCCTCGCCGGACGCCGTCTCGTCCGCGCCCGGCCGGTAGGCCATCTCGCCGGCCTCCTCCACCCAGCCCTCGACGGCGGCGGGAAAGCTGGCCACCGAGGCCACCTCGTAGTCGAAAGCCCCGGAGCCGCGGTAGACCTGGTCGAAGAACTCGCCCAGGTCGCGGCCCGAGACCTCTTCGGCCACGGCGATGAAGTCGTCCGGGCCCGGGTGGCCGAAACGCCAGCGCTCGAAGAAGGTCGACAGCACACGTTGCAGCGTCGGCCAGCCGAGCCAGCGCTCGAGGGTGACCAGCCACAGCGCCGTCTTGCTGTAGGTGATGCTGCCGGCGCTGCCCGGAAAGTAGCGCCAGGTGGGCCGCGCCTGCTCGTCGGAGGTGGCGTCCGCACGGAAGCGGCCCAGCCGGTCGAGCCAGGGGTCGATCCGCAGCTGGCGGAAGGCCACCGGCAGGAAACCGCGCAGCTCGGTGCCCGGCGGCCTGAAGTAGCGCTTGACGTAGAAGCTCTCGCCATAGCGCTCGAGCATCACCCGGATGGTCGAGAAGGTGTTGAGCCCCTCGTCGATCCAGGCGTGCTCGAACTCGTTGTTGCCCACCAGGCCGTACCAGAACTGGTGGCCGGCCTCGTGGATCGTGACGCCCTCAGGCGAGCCGCCGCCCGGCGGGTTGAACAGCCGCGTGCCGCAGGTAAACAGCGTCGGATACTCCATGCCGCCGGCGCCCGAGCCCCAGGCCGGGTCCACCACGGTGACGTGGCCGTAGGGGTAGGCGCCGTACCAGCTGCCGTAGAGCTCGAGCGCGTTGCGGGTGGCGGCGAAGTGCCGCGCCACCTGCCCGGCGTGCTCCGGCTGGTAGAGCAGGCGCATCTCGACCGGCGGCAGCCCGGCGGCCGCGAACGTCTCCACCGCCTCCAGGTAGTCCGGGCTGGTGGTCCAGGTGAAGGCGTGCACGTCGCGCTGACGGTAGCGGTGGGTGGTGGTGCCGTCGCCGTTGTCACGCCGCTCGGCCTCGCGGCCGGTGGCGCCCAGGGTCCAGCCGGCGGGCACCGTCATGGCCACCTCGTAGTCGCCGTAGTCCGAGTAGTACTCCGTGGCGGCGTGGTACTGATGGCAGTTCCAGCCGTCGGCCTCGTACACGCCGAGCTTGGGAAACCAGTGGGCGATGAAGTAGAAGTCGCCGCGCACCCCGGTGCGGGCAAAGGTGCGCGGCACACGTGCCCGCCAGTCGGCCTCGACCGTCACCGTCTCGCCGGGGGCGACCGGCGCCGGCAGCCGCGCCACCAGCACCGTGCGGTCGTCGGGATTGCCGTCGTCGGGCGAGGCGAAGCGCAGGTCGAGATCGACCGCGGCGCCGCCGGTGACCAGGCGCATCGCGTCGACCTCGATCCAGCCCCAGTCGTCGCGCTCGATCTCGCCGCCCTGGTCGCTGCGGCCGCGGATCCGATCCTCGAGCATCCAGCTGCTGCGGTCGTTGCGCCAGCCGTTCCAGTAGAGGTGGAAGGGCAGCTCGTCGGTCGGCTGCTGCTGCAGGTTGGTCCAGCGCAGCCGCTGGCTGCCGGTCAGCGCGCGCCGCTGCGGGTCGAGCCGGACCTCGATCGTGTAGTCGGCGTTGGACGGCGACAGGGTCCCGCCCTGCGCCGCCGCAAGGGTCGCCACCAGGGGCAGCAGCAAGAGGTGCAGACGGGGCGGCATCGTTGGCGACGGCCGGGATGCGCCAAGCGCAGGCGCGGCCCTCCCACAGATTCCAGCCCCGGCCTTGGGCGGTCGATGGTACCACTGCCGCGGGCGGTGGCGGCGGAGGCGCCAGTCCTTGTAGGATCGCAAGCCAAGGCCATCGCCCTCAACGACATAATCCTTGAACGACACAGGTCGAGGAGCACCATGGCGATCGACATCGAAACGTCTGCCGACCGGCGCGCGGCGACCGTGCAGGAAGACCTCAATCCCTTTCACATCGCCCAGCAGCAGTTCGACCGCGCGGCGCAGTACCTGCCGACCCTCAGCGGCGGGCTGCTCGAGTTTCTCCGCCGGCCCGGCCGCGCGATCATCCTGGAGTTTCCGATTGAGACCCAGGACGGCGAGGTGCGCAACTTCGTCGGCTACCGGGTGCTGCACAACAACGTCCGCGGCCCCGGCAAGGGAGGCATCCGCTACCACCCGGCCGTGACCCTCGACGAGGTCCGCGCCCTCGCCTCGTGGATGACCTGGAAGTGCGCGGTCATCGACGTGCCCTTCGGCGGCGCCAAGGGCGGCATCATCTGCGACCCCAAGAAGCTGACCAAGTCCGACCTGCGACGCATCACCCGCCGGTTCATCTCCGACCTGGGCGACAACATCGGGCCGCATACCGACATCCCGGCCCCGGACGTCAACACCAACGCCGGCACCATGGCCTGGATCTTCGACACCTTCGACATGCTCCACCCGGGGGAGAACAACCGACCGGTGGTCACCGGCAAGCCGGTGGACATGGGCGGCTCGCTGGGCCGCCGTGAGGCGACCGCCCGCGGCTGCCTGTTCTGCACCCAGCGCGCCCTCGAGCGGGGGCTGGTGCCCGGGCTGACGACGCTCGAGGGGGCGACCGTCGCCATCCAGGGCTTTGGCAATGCCGGCTCGATCGCCGCCGAGCTGTACGCCCAGGCCGGCGCCCGGGTGATCGCCGTCAGCGACACTCGCGGCGGGATCGCAGTCGAGACCGGCCTGGACGTCGAGCAGGTGATCGCGCACAAGCGGGAGACCGGCTCGGTGACCGACTTCCCGGGCTCCAGCCCGCTGTCCAACGACGAGCTGCTGGGCCTGCCGTGCGACATTCTCATCCCGGCGGCGCTGGAGAACCAGATCCGCGCCGACAACGTCGCCGGAGTCAACGCCCGGCTGATCGCCGAGGCCGCCAACGGCCCGACGACACCCGCCGCCGACCGTAACCTGCTCGAGCGCGGCATCCCGGTGCTGCCCGACATCCTCGCCAATTCGGGCGGCGTCTGCGTGAGCTACTTCGAGTGGGTGCAGAACATCGAGAACGAGCAGTGGGAGCTCGAGCGGGTCGACGGCAAGCTCGAGAAGAAGATGCGGCGCGCCACCGACGCGGTGATCGACACCATGGAGCAGGTCAACGGCTCGCTGGACCGGCTCTCCTCGGGCCAGACGCGACGGCTGGGCCCGACGGACCTGCGCAATGCCGCCTACATCCTGGCCATCAAACGGGTCGCCAAGATCGCCGCCGAGCGCGGCATCTGGCCCTAGGCGGCGAGCACCCGTTGCGCCGGCCCGGCTTTCGCCTCTACGACGAGTACCGCGAGTACCCGCCCGAAGAGATGCTCCGGCGGGCGCGCGAACTGCGCGCCGACCTCGAACGGCGGCGCTCGGTGCGGCAGTTCTCCGACCGCCCGGTAGCTCGCGAGGTCATCGAGGAGTGCCTGCGCGCTGCCGCCTCGGCGCCGAGCGGCGCCAACCGCCAGCCCTGGCGATTCGTCGTCGTCGGCGATCCCGAGACCAGGCGGCGGCTGCGTGTCGCGGCCGAGCGGGAGGAGGCCGACTTCTACCAGCGGCGCGCGCCCAACGAGTGGCTCGAGGCGCTGGCGCCGCTGGGCACCGACGAGCACAAGCCGTTTCTCGAGACCGCGCCCTATTTGATCGTGATCTTCGCCGAGCAGCACGGCAGAAGTGCCGACGGCACGTCGATCAAGAACTACTATGTCGGCGAGTCCGTGGGCATCGCCACCGGCATCTTGATCTGCGCCCTGCATCATGCCGGACTCGCTTGCCTGACCCACACCCCCGCGCCCATGCGGTTCCTCAACCAGCTGCTCGGCCGGCCGCGCAACGAGAAGCCCTACCTGATTCTGGTCACCGGCTACCCGAGCGCCGGCGCCGAGGTGCCCGAGATCGTCAAGAAGAGCCTCGCGGAGCAGGCCGATTTCGTCTGATCATTTTTCCCCGGGAGGGTTCTCTCGCGACGAAGCCCATGGTATGCTTCGCCAGTTCAGGCCAGTTCGGTCTACCGTAAACGGTCTGTTCGGATCAGCCCTGCGGGCGTGTCCCATGGCCCGACAGACGAAAGTTCGAGAATCAGAGCAGCCGTAATCCCCCCAAATCCGTCGATCAACCGGCGCAGCGCGCCGGCGAACGAAACCGGTGAGGCGGGCGGTGCCGTAGAGCCGTTCACCACAAGCCACAGAAAGGAGCAGCATGAACAAGTCAGAAATGGCCGAGAAGCTCGCCGCCAAGTGCGAAATCTCCCAGACCAAAGCCGCGGAGGTCGTCACCTGTATCTTCGACACCAAGCCGCGCCACGGCATCATCGCTATCGAGCTCGACGCCGGCCGCGAGGTCAACATCGCCGGCTTCGGCAAGTTCGAGTCGCGGCGGCGTTCCGCCCGCACCGGCCGCAACCCGGCCACGGGCGCGACGATCAAGATCGCGGCCAAGAACTACCCCGCGTTCAAGCCCGGCAAGGGCCTCAAGGACCGCGTCGCCGACTAGCCCGAACCGGGCCGGTGATGTTCGGGCCTCGCCGCGCGAAGCACGCGGCGAGGCCTTTTCTATGTCCGCCAGGCCGCGAGAAGCCCTGCTAGCATGAAGCCCATGCTTCGCCTTCGCGTCGAGCCGGCGGTCGGCGATCCGTTCGAGCACCCGCTGGGTGAGACCAGCCTGGTGATCGGCCGATCGTCGGAGTCGGACCTGATGGTCGCCGACCGCTTCCTGTCGCGCAAGCACGCCAGGCTGTCCTGGCGCGACGGCAGGCTGTTTGTCGAGGATCTCGGGTCGCGCAACGGCACCCTGCTCAACGACCGGCCGGTAGAGGGCTCGACGGAGGTGCAGGCGGGCGACCGGATCAAGGTCTCGGGCAGCCTGATCGAAGTTCTGGGCGACGCGCCGTCGACGTCCGACACCGGTCTGCGCGAATCCTCGTCCCTGGCCGGCATGACGGTGGTCAAGCAGGCCTCGACGGTGCTCGAGAGGGCCGTCTCGGACACCGGCGAGATCCGCGGCGAGGACAACCTCCGCAACTTCGCCGCCCGCCTGCAGCTGCTCAACGAGGTGCATGCGGCCCTCAGCCGGTCGATCGAGCAGAGCGACCTGCTGGAGCTGATCCTGGAGCGGGCCTTCGAGCACCTCAAGCCGGAGGAGGGAGCGATCTTCCTCAAGACCGCCGACGGCGACTACGCCCTCGCCGCTCGCCGCGCCACTGCGGGCAGCGGCGACTACCTCTACTCGCGCACGCTCGTGCGCGAGGTGGCGGACAAGCGGCTGGCGGCTGTCGTTCTCGACGCCCAGACCGACGAGCGCTTCGCCGAGGCCCAGAGCATCATGTCCTCCGGGGTGCGCAGCCTGGTGGCGGCGCCGCTGCTCGACCCCGAAGGCTGCCTGGGGATCATCGTGCTCAATTCGCGCGTCCAGGTGCGCCAGTTCTCCGAGGGCGACATGGAGCTGCTGACCTCGCTGGCCTCGGTGGCGGCGCTCAGGATCCGCAACGTGGCGCTCGCCGAGGAGGCCGCCGAGCGCCGCGAGATGGCGCGCGAGCTCGAGCTCGCCCGCCGCATCCAGGTCACCCTGCTGCCCAGCGCCCTGCCGGAGATCCCCGGCTACGAGGTGCACGGCGGCAACATCCCGTCGCAGGGGGTCTCGGGCGACTTCTACGAGATCGTCGGCCGCGACGATCCGCCCGAGTACCTGACCCTGGTGGCCGACGTCTCGGGCAAGGGCATGAGCGCCTCGCTGCTGGCCGCGGCGCTCGAAGCGCTGACCGCGAGCCCCATCGAGGGCGGCCTGGATCCCGACGAGGTCTTTCGCCGCGCCTCCCGCCTGCTGTACGAGCGCACCCCGCCGGAGCGCTACGCCACCGCCATCCTGACGGTGCTCGAGCCCGCCAGCGGCGACCTGCGGTTCGTCAACGCCGGCCACGTGCCCGGGCTGCTGATCCGCCGCGGCGGCGAGATCGAGAAGCTCGAGGCCACCGGCACGCCGATCGGCCTGTTGCCGGCCAGCGACTACACCACCGGTCGCAGCCGCCTCGAAGGCGGCGACCTGCTGCTGCTCTATACCGACGGTCTCAACGAGGCCGAGAACCCGAGCGGCGAGCAGTACGGCGTCGACCGGCTGGCGGCGGCCTGCCGCCGCAACGCCGACTTGTCGCTCGACGAGCTGGCCGCCACCATCGAGGCCGACCTCACCGACTTCGCCGGCGACGTCCCCTTCGCCGACGACCGGACGACCGTCTTGATCCGACGCCGGCCCTGACTACCAGCCCTCGTCGGCGGTCGGGCCGTAGGTCTGCGGCAGCGGCACGTCGAGCAGCCGCAGGTAGACGGTCAGCTGGCCGCGGTGGTGAATCAGGTGGCTGTAGACGAAGCCGCGCAGCGCCGCGATGCGGGGCATCTCGAACATGACCTGGTCGCCGTTGCGCAGCTTCCAGGGCTCGTACAGCTGCTCGTCCTCGGCCGCGTCCAGGACGCCCGCGAAGCCGGCGACGCCGCGATCGAAGTCGCCCAGCAGCCCGTCGACCGATTTGGCCACCGCGCCGCGCTGATCCTCCGGGATGGCGCCGAGATCCACTTCGGGGTGCTCTACCGTGGCCTGCCCCCAGCCAAGCAACTCACCGATGTGCCCGGCCAGCCGGCCGAGGCTCATCGACTTGGCGTGCGGCCGCCAGTCCAGCTTGTCCCCGGGGATGCGCTCGAGCAGACGGCGGGTGGTCGCGGCCTCGTGATTCAACTCGGCCGCCAGAGCGGATGTCAGGCTCTTCATGGTGTCTCCTCGCTCGGTCGTTGACCGCCGATCCTACGCCAGGTCCGCAGAACGAGCCGCCCGCGGCCGCCGCGAAGGCGGGCGCGGGCGGTCCGAGCTGTTCGCGGGCCTAGCGCATCAGCGCGGCGACCGTGCGCCGCACCGGGCGGATCGGCAGCGAGACGTTGAGCGAGATGTCCGGATCGCGAACCTCGATGCGGATCTTGCCGCCTCGCTTGGCCACCCTGACGTGGTCGCCGTGCTCCTCAACCTCGACAAAGGTGACGTCGGGGCACTCCTCGAGACCCGCGAAGAGGGCGTCGACGAACGGCTCCCACTCCTCCAGGTCGAGGTCGCCGTCGATCTCGATCAGCTCGTCGGCGTGCATCGGGCTGAGGAAACCGGCGGTTGCGGCGGTGGCGCTGACCACCGCCATCGGCACCGGCAGGAAGAGGCGGATGCCCTCGCTCCTGTCGTGCAGCTGGACGGTGGCTACGCCGCCGACGGTGAGCAGCAGGCCGAGGATCGTCGCCCAGCCGAGAACCAGGAAGACGACGGCGGCGGCGGTGACGATCAGGATGCGACGGGTTCGCTTCTGCATGGCCGGCCTCCTCAGTTGGCCTCGGCGATGCGGTCGACCCAGACCCGGACGTTCTCGTCGTCGCCGATGACCGAGACCAGCTGGCCCTCGCCCTCGTCGACCAGCGCCTCCATGGCGGCGACCAGGTTGAGCTCTTCATCGTCACCCGAGAGCAGGGCGTCGACCACCCGCGCCGGCACCCGGACCTCGACGTTGTCGCCGCCGTCCTCGCTGACCGACACCCTCAGGTAGCCGCCTTCCTTCCAGACTCTGACCTTCTGGTTCTCTTCCTCGACGGTGACGAAGGTGGCGTCGGGGGTCGCCTGGACCTCCTGCCACAGCTCGCGCATCTCGGAGATCGACATCTCCACCTCATCCAGGCGCATGTGCGCGGCGTCCAGGTGCTCCTGGGGCAGCATCGGCAGCGCCTTGCTGATGATGCTCATCGGCAGGTTGACGGTCACCTTGGTGTCGTCGTTCTCCTGCACCTTGACGTGCAGCCAGAGGTCGTTGTCGGCCGCGCTCAGCACACCGGCGCCGCTCGACATCAGGGCGGCGACGGCTACGGCAATGATGGCTCTCTTCATCTGGTTTCCTCCTCAGGGGTTGCCTTGCTACCCCTACAGGACGAGAGCGCGGCCCGGAAGGTTTCACCGCCGGTCCGATTGCCCGTGAACCACCTGGCACCGCGCCGCGACTGGCGGTCTGCTAGCTCGAGGTCCGGGCCGCGCCCGCCGACGGCTCGGGAGACGGCTCGGCAAAGCGCGCCAGCCGGCGCCGGATGGCCGCCTGCGCGTCGAGCGCCAGGCTGAACAGGGCCGGCACCAGGAACAGCGTGAACACCGTCGAGACCACCAGCCCGCCGACCACCACGCTGCCCAGGCCGCGGTAGAGCTCCGAGCCGGCGCCGGGGAACAGCACCAGCGGCAGCATGCCGCAAACGCTGGTGCCGACGCTCATGAAGATCGGCCGGATGCGGTTGCTCACCGACTCGCGGATCGCCTCGCGCGGTGCGAGCCCCTGGTCGCGCATGTGGTTGAGCGACTGGTGGACGATCAGGATGGCGTTGTTGACCACCGTGCCGACGAGGATGATGAACCCCAGCATGGTCAACACGTCGAGCGCCTGATAGGTGAACAGGTTGACCACCGCCAGGCCCAGGAAGCCGCCCATGGCCGCCAGCGGCACGCTGAACAGGATCACCAGCGGGTGCAGGAAGCTCTCGAACAGCGCCGCCATCAGCAGGTAGGTGATCACCACCGCCAGAATGAAGTTCCACAGCAGCGCAGCGCGAGTCTGGGTCAGCTTGTCGGCGGTCCCGGACAGATGGGCCCGGTAGAGGCCGCCCAGCTTCTCCTCGCCGCGCATCGGCTCCAGGATCTCGCCCTCGATGGTCTCCATCGCCGCCTGCAACGGCATCCGCTCGGGCGGCGTGACGGCGATCGTGATCGAACGCTGGCGCTCGAAATGGGCGATCAGGGCCGGGCCGTCGACCACCTCGATGTCGGCCACCGAGCCCACCGTCACCAGCTGGCCGTCGCGGGTCGCCAGCGGCAGCTGCCCGACCAGGTGGGTGCGGCGGGCGATGTCGCCCCCGGCGATCACCTTGAGGTCGATCTCGTGCCCCTGGTACTGGTAGTCGCTCGCCTTGGCGCCGTCGACCAGCACGTTGACCATCAGTCCCAGGTCGCGGTTCGAGATGCCCAGCTCGGCGGCCCGCCGCCGATCGGTGCGCACCTGTACCTCGGGATTGCCCATGTCGAGGCTGGGGATCGGCCGCGCCTGGGCCTCCGGGAGCACCGCCGAGACCCGGCCGAAGACCTCGCCGCCGAGGGCGATGAGCCTCTCCAGATCGGGCCCGGTGAGCTCGATGTCGATGCTGCGGCCGCCGCCGACGTCGTTGGAGAAGATCGAGAACTGGGTGATGAAGGCGAAGGCCCCCGGCATCTGGAAGTTGATCCGCTGGAACGGCTCGATCAGCTCGCGCACCCGTTCCGGGTCGCGGGCCATCACCCCCATGAAGACCTGGGCGCCGAAGGCCTGGCTGGCCAGGGAGATGTAGAACATCGAGGCGACGCCGCCGCCGGGCAGGGCCCTGGCCTCCTCGGCGGTCGCCTGCCAGAGGTTGGACAGCCCGTCGACATACATGTCCAGCAGACCGGAGTTCTCGTCCACGCTCTGCCCCGGCGGCGGCATGATGATGCCGAACAGCATGTTCTGGTTGCCCGTCGGCAGGTACTCGGCTGGCGGCGCCAGGAACAGGCTGAAGAGGACCGCGGCGACGGTGAAGCCGGCCACCACCGCCACCCGCCGGCGGGTGGAGCCGGTGATCCAGTAGACCGTTTCCGTGATCCGCCGGTTGACGCCCTGGGCCCGGGCCACCAGGCCCCAGAGGCCCTTGAAGCCCGTCTCCGTCTCGCCGCCCCCGGCGACGGAGGTCGAGCCCAGGATCTTGGCCGAGAGGCTGGGGATCACCGTGATCGAGACCACCAGGCTCAACCCGACGCCGCAGCTGATCGCCAGGGCGATGTCGCGAAACAGCTGCCCGGCCTCCTCGCGCACGAAGAGCACCGGCACGAAGACGGCGATGGTGGTCAGGGTCGAGGCCAGGACCGCGCCCCAGACCTCCGAGGCGCCCTCGAGGGCGGCCCGCGCCCGCCGTTTGCCCATCTGCCGGTGGCGATAGATGTTCTCCAGGACGACGATGGAGTTGTCCACCACCATGCCGACGGCAAAAGCCAGCCCGGCCAGGCTGATGACGTTGAGCGAGCGCCCGAACCAGCGCATCAGCAGGAAGGTGCCGATGACGCTGATCGGAATGGCGATCGCCACCACGAAAGTGCTCGAACGGCTACGCAGGAAGACCAGCAGGACTAGGATCGCCAGGGTGCCGCCGACGAACAGGTTGTTGCGCACCAGGCCGATGGCGCTGTAGATGTAGTCGGTCTCGTCCCAGGCCTGCAGCAGGACCAGCCCGCGCGGCGCCAGCAGCTCGCGATTGACCCGCGCCAGGGTCGACTTGAGGCCCTTCATGCTCCCGAGCACGTTGGCGCCGGTCTCCCGGATCGCCGCCATGGCGATCATCGGGTCGTCGAAATAGAAGCCCTCGGCGAAAGGCTTGGCGTAGCCCAGCCGCGCCTCGGCGACGTCGCGAACGTAGACCGGCACGCCGTCGCGGACCGCCACGACGACGCCCTCGATGTCTTCCGGCGACCCGTACTCGCCCACCGTGCGCACCAGGTAGCGGCGCTTGCCCTCGTCGAAGTCGCCGCCCGAGATGTTGCGGTTCTCGCGGTCGATGGCGGCCAGGAACTCGGTGATGGTGATGCGCCGCGCGGCCAGCCGGGCCGGGTCGACGATCACCTGCATCTCCTGCTCGCGGCCGGCGAAGACCATCATCTGGCCGACGCCCTCGACACGCTCGAACTCGGGCTTGATGAAGTCCTCGACAAAGGTGAGCTGGGTCGGGACGTCGACGGGCTCGTCGACCTCGGCCTCGGGATCGTTGATCAGGACGAACCAGGCCATGGCGTTGGCGTCGGCGCCGACGCTCTGGATGATCGGCTTCTCGGCGTCGTCGGGATAGCGCGGCACCTGCTCCAGCCGGTTGGACACCTTGAGCAGGGCGGTGTCGAGATCGGTTCCGGTGACGAATCTGAGCGCGATCTGGCCAAAGCTGTCGGAGCTGGTGCTGGTCATCTCGACCAGCCCTTCGAGGCTCTTGAGCTGCTCCTCCTGCTCGTCGACGATCTCGCGCTCGATCTCGAGCGGGCTGGCGCCGGGCCAGATCGTCATCACGGTCACCTGCGGCTCCTCGACCGTCGGCGTCAGCTGCACCGGGATGCGGAGCAGGGCGAGCACACCGAACAGGACCAGCAGGATCGCCCCCACCGCGGTGGTGACCGGCTTGTGGATCGCCGCCTCGACGATCTTCATGGCGCTTCGTACTCCATCGCCTCCGGCACCACCGTCTGGCCGGGGAAGAGGCGCTCGTTGCCGCGGGTGACCACCCGGTCCCCGGCGACCACGCCTCCCTCGACCGCGATCCAGCCGCCGGCCGCCGCCCCCGTCCGCACCACCACCGGCCGCACCGAGTCGCCCTCGCCGATCACGAAGACCACCTGGTCGCGGCCCTGCGCCGCCACCGCGTCCTTGGGCACCACCACCGCCGGCCGGGCCTCGCCCACCGGCAGGTGGACCTGGGCCAGCATGCCGGCGCCGATGCGGCGCTCGGCGTTCTCCAGGCCGATCTTCACCGGGAAGGTGCGCGCCTGGGCGTTGGCCCGCGGCACCACGGCGCGGATCGTGCCGGTGACCTCGCGGCCGCCGAGCGAGGTGAAGACCACCCGCGCCGAGCCGCCCGCGGCGAGGCCCGAGTAGTAGCTCTCCGGCACCTCGACCGTCACCTCGAGATCGCCCAGGTCGATCATCTCGGCCACCGGGTCGCCGATCGCCAGCCATTCGCCCTCGGCGGTGTGCTCGCGCACCACGACCCCGGCGAACGGCGCCCGGACCGTCGCCCGCCGCAGGTCGATCTCGAGCCGCGCCACGTCCGACTCGAGCTGGGCGACCCGGCCCGACCAGGCTTCCGACTCGGAGACCGCGTCGTCGAGCTCGCCCTGGCTGATGACCTGCTCGGCAAACAGGTCGCGCGCCCGCGCCAGCTGCGAGCCCGCCAGCTTGAGCCGCGCCGCGGCCTCCTGCAGCTGGCCGCGCGCCGCCTCGAGCCGCAGCCGGATCTCCTCGGCGCGCAGCCCGACCAGCGGCGCGCCGCGCTCCACCCGGTCGCCCTCGCGGGCGTACAGGCGCGACACCGCCCCGGCCACCTCGGTGGCCACCAGGCTGGCGCGCCGCGAGTCGACCGAGCCGGTCAGCGAGATCGTGCGGCGCACGTCATGGCTGCGCGCCTCGGTGAAGCGCACCGGAGACGGCGGCATTTCGGGTGGCTGGGCGGCAGCGGCGGCGGCGAACAAGCCGGCCGTCAACAGCCAGGCCGCTACGGTATTCGCTCCGCTTCGAGCAGGCAATCCTCGACTCATGACGCACCCTCTCGGCGTTGTGAGTGCCTCGGGGCTCGCCGCGAGGCTTGATCCCTAGATTGTACGACTTCGGGCGGCCCGGGTTTTGCACTCTCACCGAGAGTCCGAGGCGGTATATTGCCCGCCCCTCCCCTCCCCAATCTCCCCGGAGCCCACTCAATGAAGAGACGATCGCTCGCAGCCCTCTTGCTTCTCGCCGCGCTGGCCCTCGGCTGCGCCCCGACGATGGTCAAGGCACCGGCCCCGGCGCCGGTGCCAGAAGGACCGGTCCAGGGCCCGGCGGCGACGCCGGCGCTCGCCCTGGGCGACGTCATCCCGATCGACCCGGCCATCGTCTCCGGCCGGCTGGCCAACGGCTTGACCTACTTCGTGCGGCAGAACGCCGAGCCACCCGACCGGGTCGAGCTGCGGCTGGTGGTCGACGCCGGCTCGGTCCTCGAAGAGGACGACCAGCGCGGTCTGGCGCACTTTGTCGAGCACATGGCCTTCAACGGCACCGAGCACTTCGCCGAGGGCGAGCTGGTCGACTACTTCGAGGGCATCGGGCTCGAGTTCGGCGCCGACCTGAACGCCTCCACCGGCTTCGACGAGACGATCTACAGCCTGCACGTGCCGGCCGAGCCCGAGCTGCTCGAGCGCGGTTTCGAGGTGCTGGCCGACTGGGCCGGCGGCATCCTCTTCGAGCCCGAGGCGGTCGATCGGGAGCGGGACGTGGTGATCGAGGAGTGGCGGCTCGGCCGCGGCGCCGGGGCGCGCATCCGCGACCGCCAGCTGCCGCTGCTGTTCTCCGGCTCGCGCTACGCCGACCGGCTGCCGATCGGCACCCCGGAGGTGCTCGAGTCGGCGCCGGTCGAGGCCCTCGAGCGCTTCTATCGCGACTGGTACCGGCCCGACCTGATGGCGGTGGTGGCGGTGGGCGACTACGACGCGGCGGCGCTCGAGCGGTGGATCCGTGAGGAGTTCGCCGACCTCGAGGCGCCGCCCGAGCCGCGGCCGCGGCCGGTGGTGCCGGTGCCCGGGCACGCCGAGACCCTGGTGGGCATCACCACCGATCCCGAGGCCACGGTCACCTCGGTCGGCGTCTACACCAAGCTGGGGCAGCGGCCCGAGGGGACGGTGGCCGATTACCGGCGCCAGCTCGCCGAAGGGCTGTACCACTCGATGCTCAACCAGCGGCTAGACGAGCTGCGCCGCGGGCCCGAGCCGCCGTTTCTGTGGGCCTCGTCGTCGACCGGCGGCTTCCTGCGCGCGAGCGACGTCTACGTGCAGTCGGCCGGGGTGCAATCGGGCGAGCTGCTCGACGGCCTGGCGGCGCTGCTCGAGGAGATCGAGCGCGTCGACCGCCACGGCTTCACCGCCGGCGAGCTCGACCGCGCCGGTCGCGAGACCCTGCGCGCCTACCGCCGGGGCTTCGCCGAGCGCGACAAGACGCCGTCGGCGGCCTTCGCCGCGGAGTACGCCCGCCACTTCCTGGTCGACGAGCCGGCGCCGGGAATCGCGGTCGAGCTCGACCTGGTCGAGCGTTACCTGCCAACCCTCGAGCTGGCCGAGCTCAACCGGCTGGCGGCCGAGTGGATCTCGGAGGAGAACCGGGTGGTGCTGGTGACCGCGCCCGACGCCGAGACCGACCGGCTGCCGGGCGAGGCGGCGATCCTGGCGGCCCTGGATGCCGCCGACCGGGCCGACCCCGGGGCCTGGGTCGACCGCGTGCGCGACCGGCCGCTGGTCGAGGAGCCGCCGGCGCCCGGTGCCGTGGTGGCGACCACCGAGCTGCCGGCGCTGGGCGTCACCGAGTGGCGCCTCGCCAACGGCGTCCGGGTGGTGCTCAAGCCGACCGACTTCCGCAACGACCAGGTGTCGCTGCGCGGTTTCAGCCCCGGCGGCCACTCGCTGGCCGCCGACGAGGAGTTCACCAGCGCCGTCTTCGCCGACTCGGTGCTGAGTCTCGGCGGCCTGGGCGAGTTTGACGCCACCGAGCTCGAGAAGGCGCTGGCCGGCAAGGTGGCCGGCGCCCGCACCTTCGTCGGCGAGCTCGAGGAGGGCGTCTCGGCCGGCGGCTCGCCCGACGATTTGGAGACGATCCTGCAGCTGGTCTATCTCGGGTTCACCGCGCCGCGCGCCGACGCCGAGGCCTTCACCAGTTGGAAGACACGCACCGCCGAGCTGCTGCGCAATCGGCTGGCGCGGCCCGAGGCGGTCTTTGGCGACCGGCTGAGCGAGGCGCTGACCGGCGGCCACCCGCGCTACCGGCCGCCAACGGCCGAGATGCTCGACGAGATCGATCTCGACCGCGCCCTCGCCTTCCACCGCCAGCGGTTCGCCGACGCGGCCGGCTTCACCTTCGTCATCGTCGGCAGCTTCGCGATCGAGCCCCTGCAGCCGCTGGTCGAGACCTGGCTGGGTGGGCTGCCGGCCCGCGGCGCCGAGGAGACCTGGCGCGACGTCGGGGTCGTGCGGCCGGAGGGCATGGTCGAGGTCGAGGTCGCCGCCGGGCTCGAGCCCAAGAGCCAGGTCAGCCTGATCCTGCACGGTCCGGCGGTCTGGAGCCGCGAGGAGCGCCACCTGTTCGGCTCGCTCACCGACGCCCTCGAGATCCGGCTGCGCGAGATCCTGCGCGAGGACCTCGGCGCCACCTACGGCGTCGGCGTCGGCGGCTCGCTGAGCCGGCGCCCGCGCCAGGAGTTCAGCCTGTCGATCGGCTTCGGCTGCTCGCCGGAGCGCGCGCGGGACCTGCTCGAGACGGTGATCGCCGAGCTGGCCGAGGTGCGGGCATCGGGCTTCGCCGAGGAGACGGTGGCCAAGGTGCGCGAGCAGCAGCGCCGAGCGCGGGAGGAAGCGTTGAAGCAGAACGGCTTCTGGCTCGGCGCCCTGACGGACGCCTACCGCACCGGGCTCGACCCGGCGGTGATCCTCGACTACGACCCGCTGATCGCAGCGGTCACCCGCGACAGCCTGCTGGCCGCCGCCGGCCGCTATCTCGGCACCGAACGGTCGGTGCGGGCGATCCTCTTCCCGGAGGAAGAGCCACCCCCGGCCGACCCGCCGGCCTCGGTCCCGTAGCGGTCGACCGCCGTGTCGACAGTCTTTCCGCGATACCTCGTTCGATCGGTCTTGCTCGGTCACCGGTCGGTCGACACGGAGGTCGACCGCTACGGGGGCGGCGGCGCCGGCTCCGCCATCGGCTGGGCGCCAGGCCCATCGGCGCCCAGCGGCGTGCCCCCGGCGGCATTGAGGTCGATCCGACCGTCGCGCGTGAAGCGGAGCCCGCGCGTCCCGTAGGGCCGCTCGACGTACAGCTTGCCCTTGATCGTGTAGTCGATCGCCTTGTCCTGGCCCAGGGTCAGCAGCCGCGTCACCAGGGCGACGTTGTTGATGTAGACCTCCACCTCGTAGACCGACGAGCCCAGCCGCGGCACTTCGAGCCGGGCGTCGGTCAGCGCCTTGCCGACCTTCTGGCCGCCGAGATAGAGCTTGTAGACGGCGCCGTCGACGACCACCGGCTCCGGGTTCTCGTTGGTCAGCCGGACGGTGAAGGCGCCGCGGGTCTCGAATACGGTCAGGTCCTCGAAACGCAGGTTGACCAGCGTCACGTCGGGGGCCGCGAAGGGCTCGAAAGTGGCGCAGCCGGCGATCGCGAGGCCCAGGAGCGTAGCGGTCAGGAAGGCTCTTGCACGGATCATGGCGCATTCTGCCCCGCCGGCCCCCGGCGCCGCAATGCCGCCCTGGCAGTCGGTATACTCGCCTCCCCCACGAGAGCCGCGGCGAGCCGCGCCCCACGCCAGCGGATGAGCCTGCCCGAATTCGTCAACCAGCCAGCCTTCAACGTCGGCCTGGCGCTCGCCGTGGGCATGCTGGCCCAGGCGCTGGCCCGTCACCTGCGCATCCCGGGCATCGTCGTGCTGCTGGCCGCCGGCGTCTTGCTGGGGCCGGACCTGCTCGGCATCGTGCGGCCCGCGAGCCTGGGCGAGGGCCTGCAGCTGCTGGTCGGCTTCGCCGTCGCGGTGATCCTCTTCGAGGGCGGCATGAACCTCAACCTGGGCCGCCTGCGGCGCGAGGCGGTGAGCATCCGGCGGCTGTCCACCTGGGGCGCCCTGGTTACCGCCGCCGGCGGCGCCCTGACCGCCCGGCTGGTGCTCGGCTGGGACTGGACCCTGGCGGTGCTGTTCGGCACCCTGGTGATCGTCACCGGCCCGACGGTGATCAACCCGCTGCTGCGCCGCATCCGGGTCAACACCAACCTGGCGACCGTGCTCGAGGCCGAGGGTGTGCTGGTCGACGCCATCGGCGCCATCGTCGCCGTGGTGGCGCTGGAGGTGGCGCTGAGCCCGAGCGGCGAGAGCCTCGCCATGGGCGGCCTGGATCTGTTGACGCGGCTCGGCTTCGGCGCCCTGCTCGGCACCGCCGCCGGCCTGCTGCTGGCCCTCCTGCTGCGCTCCGAGCACTGGGTGCCGGAGGGACTCGAGAACGCCTTCACCCTGTCCATCGTGCTGGCGCTGTTCCAGATCTCGAACGGCTTCATGGAGGAGAGCGGCATCGTCACCGTGACCGCCGCCGGGCTGGCCGTGGGCAACGTCAAGACCCGCGCCCTGAGCGACCTCAAGGAGTTCAAGGAGCAGCTGACCGTGCTGCTGATCGGCATGCTCTTCGTGCTCCTGGCGGCCGACGTGCGGATGGAAGAGGTGCGGGCGCTGGGCTGGCGGGGCGCCGCCACCGTCGCCGTGCTGATGTTCGTGGTGCGGCCGCTCAACATCGCGGCCGGCACCTGGGGCTCGGGGCTGGCGCTGCGCGACAAGGCCTTCCTCGCCTGGATGGCGCCGCGCGGCATCGTCGCCGCCGCGGTCTCGTCGCTGTTCGCCAACCACCTCGACCACGCCGGTATCGCGGGCGGCAGCCAGCTGCGCGCCCTGGTCTTCCTGGTCATCGCCGTCACCGTGCTGGTGCAGGGGCTTACCGGCGGCACGGTGGCGCGGCTGCTCGGCGTGCGGCGGGCCTCGAATCGCGGCCAGGTCGTGCTGGGCGCCACGCCGCTGGGCCTGGCGCTGGGCCAGCTGCTGCGCCGTGGCGACCGCACCGTCATCTTCCTCGACGCCAACCCGCGGGCCTCGCACCAGGCCGAGGCGGCGGGCTTCCGGGTCTTCTACGGCAACGCCCTGGCCGAGGGCGTCCTGATGCGGGCCGATCTCGACGGCCGGGCGGGCGCCATCGCCATGACCACCAACGAGGGTCTCAACCTGCTCTTCGCGCGCAAGGCGCGCGAGGAGTACAAAGTGCCGATCGTGCGCGTTGCCCTGAACAGCGAAGGGGGAACGGTGACCCCGGCGATGGTGCTCGAGATCGGCGCCCGGGTGCTCTTCGGCCGGCCGCGCAACCTGCAGCGGTGGACCACCCGGCTCGACCGCGGCGCCGCCCGTATCCGCCGCTGGCAGCTCGCCGCCGACAGCACCTTCGACCTCACCGAGCCGCCGAAGAGCGGCAATCACCCGAGCAACTTCGTCCTGCCGCTGGCGCTGGAAGCCACCGCGGAAGCCGACCGGGCCATCGACGACCGCACCGAGCTCAGTCGTGACGACGTCGCCCACTTCGCCGTCCTCGACGAGCGCCGTGTGGAAGCGGAGGCGTGGCTGGCACAGCAGGGCTGGGTGGAGCTGGCCGGCGAAGCGCCGGAGGACGGCGCCGCGAAGTAGCCGGCGCTCGTCGCCCGGCCCGCCCGGCCCGGCCCGCCCGCCTGCCCGCCCCGCCTGCCCGTCCCGCCCGGCCCGCCGGCCCGATTGCCGTAGAATCCGCTCGCCATGGATGCCGACGCCAAGCGCGAGACCTACCGCCAGGTCGCCAGCCAGGTCGCCGCCCTGCTCGACGGGCAGACCGACCCGGTGGCGACCATGG
Organism: Thermoanaerobaculia bacterium; assembly: GCA_963781065.1. GTDB lineage: Bacteria > Acidobacteriota > Thermoanaerobaculia > Multivoradales > JAHEKO01 > CALZJC01. Next base: position 205,405 of record CAWAET010000009.1, read on the forward strand.
CCAGCGCCTGCTCGGTGCTGCACGAGGCGCTGCCCTACGCCAGCTGGACCGGGTTCTACCGCGTCGTCGGGCCCGAGCTGCTGCGCATCGGTCCCTACCAGGGGCCCGTGGGCTGTCTCGAGATCGCTTTCGGCAACGGGGTCTGCGGCGCGGCGGCGGCCGAAGAGGCGACCCAGCTGGTCGCCGACGTGCACGACTTCCCCGGCCACATCGCCTGCGACCCGCGGGCGCGCTCCGAGATCGTCGTGCCGGTGCGCGACGCCGGCGGCCGGCTGACGGCGGTGCTCGACGTCGACTCGCACCAGCCGGGCGCCTTCGACGAGGCCGACCGCGACGGGCTCGAACGCCTCGCCCTGATCCTGGCGCCGCACCTCGGCGCCTGAATCGGGGCGGGATTCCCCGGCCCCCACGCTACGGCCCGCGCGACGCAAGCGACCCGCGGTCCGCGCCGACTCTGCCTTGACCAGCGGGTGGTCGCGAGGCTGGATCGCCCGGATGAGCAGCCGCCCCGATGCTCGTCCTGCGCCTGTTCAGGACGGTCCACGGCAGGGGCTTCGCAAGAACCGAGTGGACGTTTGTCGTCTTTAGGAGATCAGGGGGACTTTGAGAGCCGCCTTTTCAAGCCTCTTGTTGCATCCAACATACGAATGCACTAATATGCATGATTCGAATGCATCCGGGAATCGGAATGAAACACCTGACCGTCCGCAACCTCCCTCGAGCCGTCGCCGAGGCCCTCGCCGAGGAGCGCCAACGCCGGGGAAGCTCGCTCAATCAGACCGTGATCGACCTCCTGCGCCAGAGCCTGGGCGTCTCGTCCCTGCGCCGCAGCAACGGCCTGGCGCGCCTGGCGGGCAGCTGGAGCGAAGAGGACCTGGCGGAGTTCGAAGCCGCGATCGCCGCCACCGAGGCGATCGACGAAGAGATGTGGCGGTGAGCCGCTACTGTCTCGACACCTCGGCCTACAGCCAGTTCAAACGCGGCGACGAGCGGGTCGTCGAGATCATCGACGGCGCCGACTGGCTGGGCATGCCCTCAGTCGTCATCGGCGAGCTCTGGGCAGGCTTCCTGGGCGGCCGGCACGAGCGGCGCAACTCCGAGGAGCTGCGCGAGTTCCTGGCCGATCCCCTGGTCGAGGAGCTGGTCGTCGACCGCGAGGTCGGCCGCATCTACGCCGAGATCCTGCGCGCCCTGCGCGCGGCCGGCACTCCCCTGCCGGCAAACGACATCTGGATAGCCGCTACCGCCGCCCGGGCGGGCGCCACGCTGGTGACCTACGACCGGCACTTCGAGTCGGTGCAGCGAGTCGGATCGCTGATTCTGACCGCCCGCTGAAGCGCCAGCGGCCTCCGCGGTCGCGGCAGCGGTCGGCGCTGGTTGCCCAGCCGAGTGAGCGATCTTCGAAGGTCCGAGCAGCGCGGCTTGTCGGACATCTTCCGCGCCAGAGCCTGAGGCCAAAAAGGCGTCTCGAGACTCAAGCCGGCGTGTTAATGTCATTACACATTCACGATGATCGAGGAGAAGCCCATGAAGCTCGCTTTCGCATCCGTCGCTGCCCTGCTGATCGCATGTGCGCCCGCGCCACAGTCCGACCGCGCCGAGGCGCCCGCCCCGGTTCCAGAGAGCGTCGCTTCTGCGTGGCCGGCCGGCTTGCCGGTATACGACCACGTCGTCATCGTGGTGGAAGAGAACAAGAACTACGACGAGGTCATTGGTAACTCCGATGTGCCCTACATCAACAATCTCAAGGAGGAAGGCGCCAATTTCATCCGGGCGTACGGCGAGGAGCACTTCAGTCAGGGCAACTACTTCTGGCTGTTCTCGGGAGACAATCACGACATCGGTTTCACCGACGATCCTCCACCTCCGGGGTCAATCTCGGCCAGCAATCTGGGGCACCAGCTGATCGAGCATGGGCATTCGTTCAAGGGCTACGCCGAGAGCCTTCCGGCGATCGGCTCGACGGTGGATGTCACCACCGACGAGCAAGGCACCAAGATCTACGCGCGCAAGCACGTTCCGTGGATCAGCTTCGACAACGTGCCCAACGGCACGACGGTCGAAACCTCGTCCAACCTGAGGTTCGAGGACTTTCCGTCCGACTACAGCACCCTGCCCACGGTCGCCTTCGTGATCCCGAATCTGGACAACGACATGCACAACGGCGACCCCTCAGTCAGCGTTCCGGCTGGCGATCGTTGGCTCGAGGAGAACCTCGGCGCCTATAACGAATGGGCCAAGGACAACAACAGCCTGCTGATCGTGACCTTCGACGAGAACAACGACAGGCGCGGCTACCAGGGCCTGACCAACGCGCTGGTCGACCCGTCGCAGTCCCACAAAGCAGAGGACGCATGGATGACGCCCTGCATCGGCGACGACGTCGACTCGGAGCTCGCCGAGCTGTGCAACGACCTGCAAAACCGCATCGTAACGATCTTCTCGGGAGCACACGTCAAGTCCGGTGACGTGAGCGACCCCATTACCCACGTCACCATCTTGCGCACGCTCGAGGCCATGTACGGACTGCCCAAGTCCGGACAGCAACAGCCCAACGCCGACGGCGGTCGGGTTGTGAGTGATGACTTCATCATCACGAGTATCTTCGAGCCTGTTTCCTGAGCTGGGAGGCCGGTGCTCAGACGGCCGGGTCGACGGCGTATGCCGCGAGGACCGTGTCAACCGCCATTGCCGCGAGGTACTCATGAACAAGAAAACCGCAACATTGCTCGCACTCTTCTTCCTGGTCGGTCTCACCGGTGGCTGCACAACGCCTCCCGGAGCCGCCGTGGAGGCGGCGAAGATGCCCGTCGTCATCGACACCGACATGGGATTCGACGACTGGATGGCGCTCCTCTATCTGCTGCGCGCACCGACGGTCGAAGTGAGAGCGATCACGATCGACTGCGCCGGCGAGACCTACTGTCCGCGGGGGGCGGCCAACGCCATGAGCCTGCTCCGCCTGGCCGGCAACGAGGACATCCCCGTCTTCTACGGCGAGGAGCCGGCAGCGACTCTCGCGACCCGGTTTCCCGAGGTGATTCGAGACGGCGCCGCGGTGATGAGCGTTCCGGGCTTCAACGGACTGACCGGCGCTTGCGACTACACCGACGGCGCGGCGACGGCGATCAAGACGATGGCCCACGACGCTGGAGCCAGCGGTGATCCACTGACCTTCATCTCGATCGGCTCGGCGACCAACATCGCCCAGGCGATCGGCGAGGCCCGGGCCGAGGGCGATGAATACTTCGACGTCTTCGCGCAGGGTGTCGACCGGATCTACAAGGGCGGTGGCGCGGTTGGCAAGGTGGTCGACGGCGCGTTGACCAACCAGGACATCCCGGGCAACCTCAACATCCCGACGATTTACGAGACCGACAACAAGACGGCGGCGTGGAACATCTACGTCAACGCCCCGGCAGCCCAGACGGTCGTCTCGTCGGGGCTCCCGGTGACCCTGATCCCGGTCAACCTCTCCGACGGCTTACCGATCACCGAGGAATCCTGGAACGCGCTCGTCGGCAGCGCCAAGACCGAGCTCGCCAAGTTCGTCGCCGCCGACATCCTCAACGTGGTCAACAGCCAGGGCGGCTGGTCGGTGGCCGAGCTCGACTACTGGGATCCGTCGGTGGCGGTGGCGGCGGTCGAGTCGCAGCTGCTGACCCAACGGTTCGACGGTGAGACGGCCTGCGTGGACGTGGGGAAGGCGGATACTCATGGGACGGTGTTCATGGATGTCGCCGAAGGTGCCTCCACGAAATGCGCAGAAGTCGGGAGCACGGCGGGAACGATCGACGTGTATACGGCAATCGACTCGAAGGGCTTCTTTCAGGAGTTTGTTAGCGCTCTGAACCGTGAAGCAGGCCCTGGCGACTAGAAGAATGTCTCAGCACCGCCGGGCAGGTTGGAGTCAAGACCTGGTGTTCTCGGGCAAAGAAACCATGATCTGCTCGAGTATTGCCTCCGATTTTCCGGGCCCCTGAGGGGCTTCCCTGAGGCCAGCGATTTGCCGCGTAAGGACTTCTAGGTCTCGAACTTCACAAGGACGCGCCAAAGAGCCGCCCGCGCTTTCTCAGAGGGGGTCCAGGAGACCACCTCTCAGCTAGCCACATCCAGTCGGTCGCACCTGCACGAGGCCTCGGACGCCCTGACTCCCAGTCAGGGTCTCTGGCAGATCAGTTTCCGAGATTCGCCAGTGTCCATCGGACGCGCTCAACGCCTGCCAACACTTGGGGTTCTTTTAGGTTCCAGCCTAGGTTCCAGAGCAGTGCCGCTGGGACGGGTCCTCCTTGGAGCAGACCCCCCCACCGATTGGGCTTTCCACGATCAAGAGCCCAGATTCCTAGGTTCCAAATAGGTTCCACCAAGCCCTCGACTGGACTCGTCGAGCCACTACTCACCCGATCTCCAACCGCCTCACCAGATACGACAACGCCTGCCGGCTCATCCGGCCAATAGAAGATCCCGGGGACTCGAATTCCACCTTCGAAATTGGATGCCTTTCTGCCACGAAGGTTGCCGTTGCGATCGTCCCGATAGCTACCGTTGTCGGAAGTGTAGAAGACCAGAGTGTTCTCGAGCGAATCGACTTCCTTCAGTTTGTCGAGCAGGCGAGAGATAGCGCGGTCTGTGTTGTCGATCGTGCCGGAGTAGATAGCGGCCTGATCGTTCAAATCGCCATATTGAGAAACGATCGATTCCGGCGCTGCAATGGGGTCGTGCGGTTCGTGAAACCACAGGTTCAGAAGAAACGGCGCGTCGGGATCACGTTTCTCATCCAGCCACGAGATCGCCTCGTCGACGACGTATCTGGCATGAATACCCTTCGATCTTCCCGACTGGTTTGCCGTTGCGAAGGAAGTTCACGGGATCCTTGTGGCTCGGGTTGGCCCCGCTGTTCATTCCAAACCAGTAGTCAAAGCCATGCTCTGCGGGCGTCGGTTTCTTCACGTCACGGGTGGGCATTCCCAAATGCCATTTCCCGAAATGCGCTGTCGCATATCCGTGCGTTTGAGCACTTCAGGCAGCGTGACTTCGCGCTCGAGCAGATGCGGTTTCTGGAAGGATTCGAAAATCACATTGCCGTAGATGCCCGTGCGTGCGTGATGGCGTCCCGTCAACAACACCGCGCGGGAAGGCCCGCAGACGGCGGCCCCAGCGTAGAAATCGGTGAAACGCACGCCACCCGCAGCGAGACGATCGAGTGTAGGCGTTTTGACCGGGCCGCCGTAACAGCCGATGTCTTTCCAGCCCAGGTCATCGGCCAACAGCACGACGACATTCGGGCGTTTGGTAGCCGACAGGCTGACGCAAGGCATCAAAAACCATGCCAGCGCAATGACCCCGATGGCGTTCTTTGATGTTTGAAGATTCATCGCTACTCCGATTTGTCTTCGGAGGGTGGGACTATTCGAGTTCGATGACTTCCAACCCCGCCTGTTTCTCCAGCGTGTGAAGCCAAATGGTTTCGACAACGAAGTGAAAAGGCTGGCTCGGCAGCTTGTCCTTCCTGTCGGCAAGCGAAGGATCAAGCTGAAAGTCTTGAAGTTCGAGCGTGACTTCGAAGTCTTCTCCGCCGCGGAACTCGTCAGCAGGGCGCACCGTCTGAAAGCGACCTGCGAAATCACCGTTGGGATGGTTGATCGTGATGCCGAAATAGACGGGGCACTTCGTCGCAAGGCGGCCGCTCACTGAGAGACGGGACTCGGGCAGCAGCACGACCGGCGGCTTGTCATCGCCGGAGACCTCGAACCCCGCCACATGGATGGTTCGTCCATCCGGGTATCTTGATCGGGGTGGTTTTGCGTTGTTCGCCTTTTGCGTCCGACTCGGCGGTCCATTTCCATTGGTTGCCCGACTTGCGGGACTTGGTTGGCGCCAGGTTGATCGGGGGCTTTCTTACCGGGCTTCGGCTTTTGAACCTTGGTTGCGGGTGGCGGACTTTTCCCTTCGGCGACGTACTCCAGGATCCTGACGAAGGAGTAGCCGCGATTCGGCATGTCCGGGATCGAGCCGTTGTTTCTCCTTCCACAACTTCCCGAGTCTGTGCCATCTGCTGGTTGCTCAGTTTCGCGATACGCCGGTCGACGTAGTCCTGATGGCTTGCCGGCTGATAGGCTTCCGGCAGATCGTTCTGCGTCGATCCGGGCCAGCAGTTCTTCCAGGGATGACTCGCGAGGTTTTCCGCTTGGCTTTGAGGTGACGGCAGATGACCTCGCCGGGTCCCAGTTCCTTGATGAAGATGTTGCGGTATTCGATCGGACAGGGGTTCACTTCGCCGAGGTTTGCCCATATCCGTATTGCCGTAGGCAACGATGTGTTTCTGCAAGCCGGATCGGCGCCGGTTCCATGTTCAGCATCCAGTCGTGATACACGAAGTTGTCGTGGAGCACTTCGCCGTCATACTCGGCCGACAAGGTCCGGCCCTGCACGGTCAGCTTGACCGTGTGCCAGACCCCGACTTCCGGATCGATATGCCTGACGTGCGGTTTTTCTTCCTCCTTGAGTCCCATCTTCTTCGGCGATTTCTTTCGGCAGGAAGTAGTAACTTTCCAGGTGTCCCATTCCGCCCCTGGATCTCAGGTTGAACTGTTCCATGGTTCCGAAGCCCGGGATCTCCGGAATCAGCCTGCGGAAGTTGATGCCGCTGTCGGAGATCGTCGGCATCCGGAAATCGAGCATCAGGATGAAATCCCGGTAGTGCTTCTTCGTGACCAGGCTCGCGCCCCAGTGCTCGACCAGCGCCGGTCGACTTGAGCACGCCGTCCTCGATCAGACCAGTATTCCTTGACCGCGGCGGCGTGTGCCAGCCGGTGAAGTCCCGGCCGTTGAACAGCGCGGTGAACCCTTCCGGCGGCACGTTCGAGCTTCCGTTCTTCCGCACCTTCGGAGTCGGCCGATTTCCTTGATGAACAGGTTCCGAAACTCGATCGGACAGGGATTCTTCTTCCCCGTCTTCTCGTTTTCCAGGAAACGTGCTTCTGGAACCGAATCGGATGCCGGACCCGTGCCGAGGAGCCATTCGGGAAACTCGAATCGGTCGATCATCACTTCCCGTCCAGCTCAGCCGAAATGGTTCTGCCGGCCACGTGATCTTGACCGTGTGCCAGTCCCCGATCTCGGGATCCACGCGATTCACCCGTGGCAGATCCTTTGGCGTCACGGAGGGAAGGCCTTGTTTCGGATTTGCCCGGAGAAAACTGAGACTTTCGAGCTGCCCCATACGATGCCCGGTTCCGAGGTTCATCTGTTCCTGCGTACCCGAAGAATCCCATGTCCGGTAGCAGCCGCCGGAAGAGGATCCCGCTGTCAGAGTCGGCCGGCATGCGGAAATCGGCCAGCAGGACGAAGTCCTGGATATTCTCTCTCCGTCACGAGGTCTGCGCCCCATTCCTCCAGGAGCCCGTGGGACTTGAGAACCCCATCCTCGATCGACCACATCTGCTTGACCCGGGGCGACATCTTCCAGCCGGTGAAATCCCTGCCGTTGAAGAGCGAAGTGAATCCCTCCGGAGGAACGTTCAGACGGTACTACTCCGGCGTCGTCGCTACCGTCTGCCGATGCCCTGCATCGCCACTTTCCAGTCCCGCACCCTGACATTGCGGAACGCAATCGGCCCGTAGTCACCCTGCAGGACGACGCGTCCGTTGGGAAACTGCTGGCGATCCCAGTTGGGACCGTGCGCGTGAGGCATTTCATGGTTTTCCTGGATGACAACCCCGTTGTGGATCACTTTGACGAATTTCGCGTTGGCCGTCTTGTTGCCGGCTTCATCGAATCGAGGGGCCTGGAAGATGATATCCATCGACTGCCACTGGCCCGGCGGCCTGGCGGCGTTGACCCGGGGCGGCGAGCCGGCGTCGATGTGGCGATAGGACGGTTTGCCCGGCTCGCCTTCCGCTCGCGGATAGACCCCGCCGCAATGGGCTCCTGTGGGCGCCTCGATGTGCGCGCTGTCCAGGATTTGGATCTCGTAGTTGCCGTGAAAGATGACGCCCGAGTTCGACCCCTTGGCCACCACGAATTCCACGTGCACTTGCACATCTTGATAGGTTTGCTTCGTAACAAGGCTGTTAGCACGGCCCGTCTTGCCGTTGAGCAGGACTCCGGTTCCCGGCTTGCCTACAAGCAGTCGGTTCTGATCCGGGTTGAGCGTGGCGTGGCCGGCCTCGTACCATTTGTCGGCGTTGTGCCATACGTCGAACCAGTCATTTGCCTCAGCCACCGTGGCATGGCCGGACAATAGTAGCAGCATCGTGGCGGTCAAGAACCGCGATCCAACAGATGGAAGTGTTAGTGTGCGCATCGCTAGGTCACCTCGTGAATAGTCTCAATTGTTATCAGAAATTAAGTTCACCGCATGCAATTCAACACAGAGGCACAGAGAACACGGAGGTTGTAGTCACGGAATTTCAGGGCGCTCGTTTTCTCTGTGCTCTCCGTGCCTCTGTGTTTATGTCTCTTTGCAGTAGTCTCCGGTGACTCCTTTTCAAACCTACAACGTCCACCCTTTACGATATTCTCGCTGAATGTACTCATTCGCCTCGGGACAGTTGGTGACCTTCAGGTTCTCCGCGTCCCACTCGAGCTTCTGGCCCGTGCGGTACGCAACCGTTCCCAACAGGACGGTTTCGGTCAGAGGCCCTGAGTAGCCGAAGTGAGTACCGGTCGGACTGCCCGTCTTGCACGCCGTAAGCCATTCTTGAGCGTGGCTGATGGGTCCGGGAATCGTCTGCGGGGGCGGTTCGAAGCCGGCGAACTTCTGCCGCGGATGCAGCTCGTATCTGCCAAAATGGGAGAATAGCATCCCCTCGGCGCCGACGAACAAAACGCCCTCGGACCAGCTGGGAAAGGTCCCTTCCTCCCACATCGGTGGTTTCTTTCCGCCGTCGTACCAGGTGAGTTCCACCGGCGGCTGGTTGTTCCGAGCAGGAAATGTCCAACGGGCGGTCAGCGACCGAGGGTACATCTCCGGATGCACGGGCGGGCCTACCGTCTCGACGGTCGTCGGGTACTTCAGGTCCAAGGCCCAAAACGGCAGGTCGAGCAGGTGGCAGCCCATGTCGCCGAGTTGCCCGTTACCGAAATCCCACCAATGCCGCCATTGCACGGGGTGATAGCAGGAATGGTAAGGACGTTCGGGCGCCGGGCCGAGCCAGAGATCCCAGTTCAGATTCGGTGGAACGGGAGGCGTTTCTCTGGGGCGGTACCTGGGCTCTGAACCGAGTTCACGCCAGACATGGACTTCTCTGACTTCTCCGATGGCCCCGGAGCGGATCAACTCGACAACGCGGCGGTAGTTGCGTCCGGAGTGGGCTTCGTTGCCCATCTGCGTGGCCAGCCCGGTTTCTCGCGCCGCCTTGGCCATGGTACGGGCCTCATAAACACTGTGTGTCAACGGTTTCTCGCAATAGACGTGCTTGCCCGCTCTGAGTGCCGCCATCGAGGCCGGCGCATGGGTATGATCGGGCGAGCACACGGTCACGGCGTCGATGTTGTTTTCTTCCCAATCAATCAGCTTGCGGAAATCGTTGTACTTCCTCGCGCTCGGATAACGCTCGGAGGCTTTTCCCAGGTAGTTCGCATCGACATCGCAAATGGCGACGATGTTATGGGCCTCCATCTGCCGAATGACCGTCCAGCCGCGATTGCCCACGCCGATGCCGGCGATGTTCAGCTTCTCGCTGGGCGGAAGATGCCCAACACCTCCCAGGACGTGCCGAGGCACGATTGCAGGCCCGGCCAATGCTGCGCCGGCAACCGACCGCAACAATCCCCGCCGATTCAAACGTTGCTCAATTGATGTCATTATCTACTCCGAAATGGGATTCGTTCTATTAAAGGCGGCTGGCCGCTGCTGATTGACGCCCAAGTGGAAACATGAAATCGCCAATCATACAGCGAACCAGCCATACTCTGTGTCACTTCGACAGCCACAAAAGGAAAAAGCTGAGAAGCGTCAGCAACGTGATGATGACGACGATATCGCCTTTAGTCATCCTGTTCACAATTGAGTTACACCACCGCAATCTTGCGGAATCAGATACGAACTTCAGGGCAGCCGACGCTGCTACGTGTTGGGAGGATTTGTGCGGAAAATCAGGTGTGCTTTCAAATAGAGCGGATTACGAATTACCGCGAACGTGTTTTCCTCGTTTTCACGTTGAAACTACCCGCCGCGTAGGTCGTATGTCTGTGCGACTCGCACTAGATGCATCTTCTCAGGCGGTATCAACTCAACCTCGGTGATCTCCAGCCCCGCCTGTTTGTCCAGGGTATGACACCAAATGGTCTCGACGACCAGACGAAAGGGATCGCTTGGCAGTTCGCTGCTGCAAGCTGGCAAGTGATGGGTCGAGCCGAAAGTCGCGAAGTGGGAGAATCAGGTCAAAGTCTTCTCCGCTTGCGAAACTCTTCAGCGGGCCGGATGGTCTGGAAACGTCCCGCAAACGCTCCGTTTGCTTGCCTGACGGTGACTGCCGAAGTACACCTTGTGGGGCGACGCAATGCGGCCGCGCACTCGGAGACGGGAAGCGGGCTGCAGTGTGACGGGCGGCTTGTCGCCCCAGGAAACGCTAAGGCCCGTCGTGTAGATGGTCATTCCCTGGGGAGTGGTATACGGGATCGCTCCGAGTTTCGCCTCTTGGGTGTCCGTCCCCGGCGACCACTTCCCTTGGGTGCGGACCGGTCCGAGGGGTAATTCACTCTTCCACTGGCTGACCGACTCGCGAACTGGCTCCGGCAGCATGTCGCGATCGGCGGCCGCGATCACGCGGTGTCTGGCAGGCACATCCACCGAGTTGCCATCGCTGAATCGTGTGACCCGAACGCTGCCTTCGCTGACGTTCAGCATGGTAGCAGCCGTTTCGGCCTCGACTTCGAACTGCGTCCCCACAACTTCGAGCAGGGCAGACCGAGTATAAATCAGCATCGGTTTGCCCGCCGGTTGAGGCTTTACATTGCTGGACAAGTTACCTGCCTTCAGATGCAATTTCTTCTGGTCGTCATCCGAAAAGGTGAGCATCGAGTTTCCTGAAATCGTGGCGGTTGAGCCGTCGCTGAATTCCAATTCGAACCACGAGCCCGGCGCCAGTCCTTCGATCGTTCCTCCCGTCAGTTCCGTGCCCATGCTCAGATCAAAAGAGACCGACCACCATCACCTGTCCATTGCAGAGGTCCACTCAATCCAGTGATCTTCGCGATCAGCGGCACGCCTCTTGGCCACAAGAAATACAGACTCGCGATCAGCACGATAGTGACGGCGGCCGCCAGCGACGCAATCCGGAACCGGGCCGCTCCATTTTCACGTCCCGTAATTGATGGCAGCTTGGCACCCGTCTGGTTTGGTTGCACTCGCAAATCCTGGTCAACGTCAAACGCGAACTGACGGCGCAGTGCTGCATGCAAATTCATGTAGTGCAGATACATCTTGCGTTCAGCTTCATTGGCCAGCAGCCGCGCCTGCAGTTCCTGCTGATGTTCGTCCGATGCCGTACCCTGTAACACCGCCTCGATCAACTCAACCAATGGCGTGGCTTCAGAGGACTTCTTCTCGTTCATCGTCATGCCCCTTCAAGCCCCAGGGTTTGTCGGACACACAAGGACAAGGCGGTGCGGATCTTCGCCAAGTGTTTGCGGACGGCATTCGGTGTCCGCCCCACGCTTTCCGCGTACGCTTTGATCGTCGAGCCTTCCCGATAGCATCCGGAGAGCACTCCCCGATCGCGCGAACGAAGCTTCGCCAGGCAATGTGCGAGCACGCGGCGTTCTTCTTCCAGTTGGGCTGCCTGCCTTGCCGCGTCATCCGCCAGGAGTTGAACCAGTTCGTCACTGAAGGTGTGCCGATCCCGCCCGCGCTTGCGACGGAAGTTCATGGCTTCGTACCGGGCGATCTGAAACGCCCAGTTGCGGAAGCTGGTTCCGGCCTCAAATTGCTCAAACTTCTTCCACATGGCCATACTCGTTTCCTGCATCACCTCCTCTGCGTCCGTCAAATTGGCGAGCAGCGAGGTCAAGAACGAGTGGATCCCCGGTTCGTGCCGAACGAACAGAGCCATGAATTGTTCATGTTTTGGAGATGACGCAGGATCGCTCATCTTCTAACAGCGTCGCGGGTTGGAGGCCGGTGGTTGGTCGAAACGTACAGCACGATGCCATTATTACGGATAGACAGCCAGCATGTAGCCGATCCCTCTCACTGATTTGATCCGTTGTGGCCTGGTCGGGTCGTCACCGAGTTTCTTTCTTAGCCGGGAAACGCGGAGGTCGATTGACCGGCTTATCCCACCGCATTCGACTCCGAAGACTTCCTGGTGAATGTAGTTGCGGCTCAGCGGTTCGCCCGCGTTGCGCGCAAAAGGTACAGCAAATCGAATTCCGCCGTCGACACGTCGACCGTCACACTGTCCAACTCAACGCTTCTTCGTCCAGGATCCACGGTCAACGAGCCAACTCGAACGGTGTTTGTCCGTGTTTGAGGGGGCGCCGGCGTAAACGTGCTTGCAGCCGAGCCAACAACGCGCGCGACCGCACCGGTTTTGTCAAGAAGTCGTCCGCACCGACCTCGAGCCCCACCACTTCGTCGATTTCATCGCCGCGTGCCGTCAGCATGACGATCAAACCTCGATAAGTGGATCGCACGGCTTGGCACAGGGAGAAACCGTCCAGCCCCGGCAGATCGATTTCCATTATGACGGCATCCGGATCCTCGTGGATGATCCGTTTGACCGCAGTGTTCCCGCAGCCTTCAATCGAGACTTCAAATCCATGTGGTGAAAGGAAATTGGCGACCTCGGACGCGAGTCGCGAGTCGTCCTCGACCTGCAGGATTCGATAATGTTTCAATTGTCCGTTCATTCATGTTTTGGAGATAACGCGGGATCGCTCATCTTTTGCAGGAATGCGGTCGGAGGCGAGTAGTGGATTGAGGCGTAGAGCCAGTTGCTCTTATAACGTCGCTAATCCGACGAATAGGCCTAAGATTTTCAGAGAATTCCGCAGACCGTTGTTCAGCCGCGCCCGCTGGAGCGGTGGAAGTCACTACCACCAAGGGATTTCATCCGACCGCACAACGCGGGAAGTAAAGGAGGCCGGCCGCCGCGGATTGACGCCCAAGTGGAAACGAAAAGTCGCCAACTTCGCAGCGGACCGGCCACATCTTGTGTCGCGAATTCCCAGGGCCTGACGAGGGCTTATCTGAGTTTCTTATCTCTTCAAGAAATGGACAAGCCTATTGATAATCGCGGGCAGAAGACGTTACACACCGATACAGTTTCATGGTTCTCTAGCTGGGCAGGAACAACAACACGGCAGTGGAAAGCGTCAGTAACGTGACGAGGACAAGGAATGCTGTACCCGGTTGGGACATCGCTTCAAGGATCACTTAGCGTTGCCCCCCGGGATGGCTTGACGCTGTGCCACGCTGGTCACCGAGATAGCCACTCCCTCCACTGTAGCGGACATCTTGAATCTGCAGCCGGATGCCGTCCGGGTCCGTGAAATAGAGTTCCGGCGTTCCCTTCGGTGCACCTCCACGATTCGGCATTCTCATCGTCACGTAGGATTGCAGCGGCTTGACTGGCCCACGCGTTGTATCCCGCCGTTTGACGCCAAAGTCTGCGAGAGCCCCCAGAACTTTCTCTGGATTGAATTCGTTGACGGTAAAACACACATGATGAATGAATGGACGGAAAGTCCCTCTGCCCGCCAGCACCGACAAAGGCGAGAAACTGATTGCCTGATCCCACGCGTAGACAGTGGCATTGCGCCCTGATACGTGTCGATCGGCATTTGAAACAGTTGTCGATAGAATGCGACCGTTTGAATCTGGTCGCTCAACAAACACTGTGAAGTGGTTGTAGTCCCGCAGGTTCAAGAGTCCCTTTTTGCGTGACGGCTTCGGCTTGGCCGAACATTTGTCGCCAAGCTTGCCTCCGCCTCCGCAATATGACGTGTCCTGAAGTTGAACGGTGATTCCATCCGGATCTTCAAGGAACAGTTCCGGCGTACCGGAAGGATCGCCACCCAATTCGGGGCCACGAGTGTGAATTCTCGCTTTGATCGGACCGAGCTGGTCGTTCGTCTTGAGAGTTTGAAGAACCTGATTGGCGTCAAAGCTGTCGACCGAAAGGCCCATGTGGACGATCCCAGGTTTCCTGGACGATTCTCCATCGATCGCCAGAAACTGTGGCCCTTCACCGATCCGAAGAATCACCGTCGTTCCCTGTCGTGCGACAATGGGCAGACCGAACAGGCTCTGATACCACTCAAGTGATCGAGCGGGATCGGTCACCCGTATTTTCGCGTGATTGATTGCCGTGACGGAAATCGGTGATTGCGCAGCCATCGCCGCGACAGCGTTGGGAGCTAGAGCCAAGGCGCCCAGTCCACCAAGGAAATCGCGCCGTCGCAGAGAAGTGGATTTCTTCACAGAGTCAGTCTTCTTTTCGCGTAATAGGCATGAGTGACAGGAAAGGCCTGTTGGTTGGTGAGTTTCTGAACTCATGAAGCACGTCCTTTTCGCTGTGATAGGTGACACCAGAAAGAGAGAGTTCGACTCCGTGTCATCGCCCAAAGAACGCCGAATGGCAAATCAGTCTACTCCGATGCCTCGATAGATGATGGGAAACAGCCGGTTCGCGAGATCGTGCGACGAGGGCACTCGCTGACGTACAAAGATCTGGAAAAGCTTCTCCTCGGGTACCAACCGGAAATCGGTACTGGCGTATCCACCCCAGGAGTACTGCGTCCGTTTCCTCGCACTCTCTCCGGAACCGATCTCCACTTCGGCGATCGCAAATCCCAGTCCGAAACGAAAACCGCCGGCCACGCCGTTCAACTGATCGGTGAACATCAATTCGATCGTCTCGGGCTTCAGTAGTCGCTTGCCTTTGAACTCGCCGTTATCGACCAGCATCTGGCAGAAGTTGGCGTAGTCAGGAACCGTAGAAACGAGACCGCCTCCGCCCGACAGGAATTCGAAGCCTTCGCTGAAAGGGCTGGACGCGGCCTTGTCCACGATCGACAGCTTTCCATCGCGCATGGTGTGACAGGAGGCGAACCGTGCTCGCTTGTCTTTGGGAATCGAGAACCCTGTGTCGACCATCTCGAGCGGTTCGAGGACGGCGTACCGCAAGTACTCGTCAAGTGGTTTTCCTGACCAGACTTCGATCAGGCGTCCGAGCAAATCGGTGTTAAAACCGTACGTGAATCGTTCACCGGGATGATGCAGAGCGGGGATTCGCGCCAGTGCCTCGGCCGCTTGCTCGATGTTCATCTTCGGCGGCAGCATTCCAACGGGTGGTCGATAAAGCATCCCCTCGCGTTCGTAGTATTTGCGCACGCCTGGTTTGCCGTCGCCATAGCTGTAGCCGGTTGTGTGTCGAAAGACGTCGCGGATAGTGATCGGACGTTTGGCAGGCACGGTTTGCTGCGAATCGCCGTCGCCTTCGAGCACGGTCGTTTCGGCAAAGGCGGGGATGAATTTGGAGACGGGATCGTCCAAGTCAAACTTGCCTTGCTCGAACAAGGTCATCGCGGCGACCGAAGTGATCGGCTTGGTCATGGAATAGATGCGCAGAAGCGTGTCGGCTTCGAATGGCCTCTGATCTTCGATGTCGCACACACCGGCAACCTTCAAGTGACACGTCTTGCCGTCCCTGACGACCAGGTGCGCACCACCGGCAATTTCACCGGCTTCAACCGCCGCCTGCAGTTGAGACCTCGCTAGTGCGAGTGATCCGGCCGCTATTTCGCGATTGGAATCCTCCGAGATGCAGTACAGAAAACTGCTGCCGCGAAGAAAGAGCTGGTTTCCGGCCAAGGCTGGTGACGCATCGAATTCGTCGTCCAGGCGATTCGTCGCCAGCACCTTCAGCTTCTTTGATCGCTGTAGCACGAGTGTGGTACCGTCGCGGCCGGTGAAGTAGATCCGATCGTTCGCACCGACCGGGGAAGCATAGATGTTCGATAGTCCGTTCAAACGGGTGCGGTCGATGATCTTGTGGCCGGTCTGGGCGTCAACGCAGGACAGAATCGCTTGGTTGGACTGCGTGAAATAGAGCATCCCGTCGTACAAGAGCGGTGAGGGGATGTAGGGTGTCGCTCGATCCATTCTCCACAGGATCGCGTCCGACCTGGAGATGTCACCGGTCGCCGAAAGCGGCAGGGCGAGCAGCGAATGGCCCTGGTAACCGCTCATGCAATAGACGACGCCATTCTCAATGACCGGCGATGGAATCACATTGCCGGTCAGACCGCTGCACTGCCAGATGATCTCGCCGGTGTGCAGGTCGTAGCTGCGAACCATGTTCGACGCGGCGGTGATGACTTGTGTCCGGCCGCCGTGCTCGATGACGCGCGGCGTCGCCCAAGCATTCGGTTCGTCGCGGTCGGCTCTCCACAACGTCTTCGCCAGACTTCGCGTCCAGCACTTCGATGTACGATTGCCGTTGTTGATCGCGAACAATGACCAATTTGCCGTCATGCACCACCGGCGAACAGCCTTCGCCCAGACTCGCCTCCATGTATGCCTTGCCGAGATCTCGTTCCCACAGCTTCTTCCCGTCCAAGTCGTAGCAGAAGAGACCCGCAGAACCGAACCAGCAATACAGTCGCTCGCCATCGGTTGTGGGTGAAGCAGAAGCGAAGTCGTTGTCGCCGTGATGGCCTTCGTGCGGGACGCGTTTCGGTCGCCGTCCTCCGCCAAAGCTCCTTGCCCGTTTCTCGATCGAGACAGAGAACGACAAAACGATAAGTCGTATTCGGATACTTGATCCCAAACACACGCTCTGGTTGGTCTTCCGGTTTCGGAAGTGATGGATCGACGATTCCGGTGTCGATCGCTGTCAGCAAAAAGACCTTGTCTTCCCAAATGATCGGGGTCGAGCTTCCGTTTCCGTCGATGGCGACTTTCCAGAGGATGTTCTTGTCTTCGCTCCACTCGATCGGTGGCGTTGCCGTTCGCGAAACACCATTGGCCTCTGGACCACGCCATTGATGCCAGTTCTGCGACCTTAAGTCGTCGAGCGTCTGGGCCACGGCACCGTGTGGAGCGATCGCCAAAATAGTCACGATCGACAGGAAAACCACCAGTCCGTGGCCACACTGCCGAGATATCTCGTGCCCGTTTGTGTTCGTCATCATCAGGGATCACACTGCTCGATCAAAGGATGGTGATAGTTGTGGTTCGCTCCGCATACCTGAGATTGTGTTCGCAAAGCGAACAGCGACTTGATTTAGGCGCAGGCCGCGACCACACTCCCGGTTGAGGCGTGGCGCCGTTCGGGGAGCCGCCGGCAAGATAGAGCTTGCCGGCGATGATGCCCGCAGCAGCAGCCGACAACGGCCGCGGCAATTCTCCCACCTGCTTCCACTTTCCTTCGGGAGTCAGGGCGGTGATCTTGTTGTCGATCCACCTCCTTTCCCCGACCTGTGCCATCCCGCCGAGGTACCGCCATATCGGGAAGCGCTGCCAGGCCCAGCCGACAGCCCGGCGACACAGAGGCATCGGTACGCCTATTGCCGCATCCTTTGCCGCGTGTTCTCGCAAGCAGTTCGCGATCTTCGGACGCGTCTGTTTGATTCGCGCCAGATCGAGTTCGATACCGATCGATATCGCCAATGGATTTGTAGATCCCTTCCAACTGCGGACTCCACTCGGCGGAGACCACGTCAAGCGGCGTTTCGCCCCGCCCGTTCTTGACGCTGACCGAGGCACCCTTTTCGAGCAGCAACTCGACCAACTCCTCATGCGCGAAGAACGAAGCGATGTGCAACGCCGTGTTGCCGTCGCGGTTCGCGATCGAAACGTCGGCACCTTTTTCGATCAGCAACTTGGCAATATCGGTTTGCCCGAACACGGCGGCCGTATTCAGCGGCGTCGATCCGCTGCCGGGTTGTCTGGCATTGACGGACATGCCCGCCGTCAAGAGCCGCGTCGATCTCGCTCGCGATTGCCCTCCGCCGCAGCGGACCAAATGTCGTCGGCTGATGAAGCTTTCCGGCGGGGCTGCAGGCGGGCGGACGCGGCAGCATCCAGCTTCGCGCCTTCGGTCAGGCAATACAGCTTGGAGGCCGTCCGGATCAGCAACTTGTCTCCGGCGACGGCGGGACTGGCCAGGCAGAGTTCGTCGAGCTCGATTTCTGCTCGACGATTTCAAACTCCGGCCCGGCCTTGACGACGTACGTCAAACCGTCTTCGCTCAGGAAGAACAGATGCCCGTTGAAGGCCAACGGAGACGCGGTGAACGAACCGCGGGGAGAAAAACGCTGCTTGCCATAGACCTCTTCGCCGGTCTTCGCGTCATGGCAGGTCAGAAACCCTCGATCGTAGAGCGTGTAGAGATAGTCGCCGTACACGATCTGCGACGGGTTGTACGGACGATGACTTGCCCTGGTACCAGGCGATGAACTCGCTGTCTGTCGAAGTCGCCGCCGGGAGTGATGTCGCCGCTGGCTCCCGGTCGCACGGCAAAGGTCGGCCGGTGAGCGTCACCCACGTAACCCGATGCGATGTAGCACAAACCGTGCGCCGCGAAGGGTGACGGGATCACCAGATTCGACATCCTCCCGTCGAATTCCCACAGCAGCTTGCCCGTCCAGCGAATAGCTGCGATTTCGCTTCTTGCCGGGCACGACGATCTCGGTCCGCAGTTCATTCTTCCAGACAAACGGAGTGGCCCACGAGTGCGTCTCGTCACGAGGCGTTCGCCACCGCTGGTCGCCGGTCTTCGCATCAAACGCGGCAATCCACGAATCTTCCAGGTTGTCGTAGACCACGATCACCTGGCCGTCATGGACGACCGGCGAAGCTGCGGCACCGTAGTCGAAGAAGGTCTTCTTCGGTTCGATCTTCTGCGACCACAACGGCTTCCCGTCCAGGTCGTAGCAGTACAGGCCCAGATCACCGAACAGGACGTACAGCCGCTCGCCGTCGGTCGTCGGCGTTTCCGAGGCGTAGGTGCTCTTGGGATGGCGAGGCACCTTGCGGCTGACCGGTATGGGCTTCATGCTTCCAGAGTTCTTTGCCGGTGTTCAAGTCGAAGCAATAGACCATCCAGTGATGGATGCCCTTGGCCGGGTCTCGCACACCTTGGCCCAGATACAGCCCCTTGCTGGGCGTGAGATTCTCTTCGTCACTGACAACGCGTGGTCAGAAAGACGCGATCACCCCAGACAATCGGACACGACCAACCCCAGCCGGGAACGTCGGCCACCCACTTCACATTCTCGGTGGTTGTCCAGGTGGTCGGCAGACCGGCGTTGTCGGGCGCCACACCGTCCGCGTTCGGTCCGCGAAACCGGGGCCAGTTGTTCTGTGCGGCAGCGGCTGTGACAGACAAAGACAACCGCCAGAAATCCGAGGAGGCAAAGTCGCATCACGTCATGACTCCGGATGAATGGTTCGATGCTGTTTTGCTCAGTGACTGCTTCCAGCCAAGCGATAGTTACGTGCCACTGGTCTGGCAACGAGAACCACCGTCTGGTGACGGTAGCCACATTCTACGCCGCCCTCTATCGTTCGAGATGGGCGTCACCAGCGGTTTGAACGGATCGAATGACTCGTTCATGGTCCAGGCCATGGCCCGCAGCAGAATGATCCGAAAGTAGGGATCGTTGAACGTGAAATAGTTGTGGCCGACACCCGAGACGAAGACTCTGCCCCGGCCGACCTCCGTTGTCCACATGACCGGCCACGCTTTGCCGTCGAGGTCTTCGATCTTGGGAGGACCCGGTAACGGTTTGTTTGCGATGGCCGGGCCGGCGGGCGAAGTCACCAGCGGAGTGATACTTGCCGGGTCTCCCCGCAAGTTCCCAATAGAACTCGTCGGCCAGATCGAACTTCTCCGGAAAACGCTCGAAGATGGGAGATTCCTTCGCCGCCTCGGTGAGCGTCACCGGCGTGGGCAACACGCCCCATTTGGTGCCGTCCCTCTTGAGGTCCCAGGCCATCCCGATCCGCTTCGACCACTCTTCACCCGAACCTTGCATCAGGGCCATGTGAATGACGATCAGATCCACCGCCGCGCTTCTGATAGGCGTCGATCAGATCGTAATCCCATCCCTCGCCGCGCGGCCACATATAGAAGACGACCAGGTCGGCCTTCTCCCAGAGTTCCTTCTTCGGGAAATACATGGAAGGCGTAACCGTGACGCGCGGGACCTGCGGCAGACAGCGGTTCACGTAGCGGTCCATGACCCAGGCGTACTCGTGGGTCTCCTTCTCGTGGAGTTTGTCGATGCCCCAGACCCAGACGATGTTCAGATCCCGCGACGGCTCGCGCTGGCCTATCGGTCCCACGATGCGCTTCACTTCCGCCGGATCACGCTTCACCGGCTTCTGCCACGGAAATTGGCCACGGGCCTGACCGGTCAAGACAAGAGTAAGAAGTACGAATGGACCGATGTGCAAAATCGTTCGGAAGGTCCCCATTTCTAGTCCTCCGTCTTCAGATATTTGTCGAACCACGGGATCTCGAGTTTCATGACGTCGTCCAGGCACTCTCCGCTGTAGACATCGTAATGTGCTTTCCCTTTGAGCACGTGATACTCTGTCGGTATGCCGTTCTTGCTTGAGAATCTCGTGTACGCGTCCCGAGTTTTCTTCGATCTTGAAGTAGTGCTCCTTTTCGGCGTCGATCAGCAGCGTCGGTACTTTGACTCGGTCGGCGTACTGGCCTGGAGCGAATGACAGGATGCGTTCGCAATACGGTGTGCCCTTCAATCCACCGGGCGAACCACCACCCTGAGGCACTGGATCGGCGACACCCCGTGCACGATCGGACTTTCCCTTGTAGATACCGTCCAGCGCAGCAGGATTTCGCTTGGTCCGGTCATCGGGCATGCTGCCAACTTGGGCGACCACGCACTTGATGCGACTGTCGTGCGCCGCCCGGTAGATCACATGGCCACCGCCAAAGCTGGTTCCCCAGATGCCGATACGGTCCTTGTCCACCATCGGCTCGCCGTAAACATACGAGATTGCCGCGTCGATGTCCTGCTGCTGGTCGACCGGATCGACCACTTCGCGGATTGCTTGGGCCTTGACGGTCACGTAGCCATCCTCGTCGGGCTTGGGCATCTCGTCGCGAACCACCAATCGGCTGTCGCTATCACCCCAGCCGCGGTAGTCGTAATTGATGACCACATAGCCCGCGGCGGCGAAGCGCGGAGCGATGCCGGATCGCATCAAGAACGCCTTCGTGCCGCCCCACCCGTTGCACATGACAATCGCCGGGAGCTTTTCGCCTTCTCCGCGGTCTTTCGGGTACAGCAAGACACCCGACAACCGCGTGCCGTCACTCCACAGGGTGATGTCACGTTGGAGCACGGTCGGGAAACCCTCGACCGCTTTCTCCTCCTGCGCTATTGCGGCATGGGATAGACCACGGTCCCGCCAGCATCATCACAATAGTGAACAGTTCGGCGAGTCGCCTCGCATTCGATCTTCCCGGTACCTTCATTCTTGTTCTCCTGTTGCCAGTCATTTGCCGTCCCGCTTGCCCTTGCTGCGGGCCTGCCTCTTCATCCAAGCGATGACCTGTTCCTTCGTGGCGCCGCCGCTTTCGACCTTTTCCCGCACACTTGGGTTCTTCTTCAACAATTGGGTATAGGCCTCTTCCCAGTCGATGTCTTCGTCTATCCCAAGTGCCTTCCCTTCCGACGCTGGGTGACCTGGATAGACATCCGCTGCCACCTGCTCATCGGAACGCTGGAAGCCTCTGGCCAGACAGTACAGATGCGTCGTCGATCGCAGAATGAGCGATTCACCTGCGACTGCCGGCGATGCAATGAAGCTGCGCGTTCAGGCTGTTCCGGGCAACGATTTCCGGTTCTTCTCTCGACGCGGGCAGCACGGTAACGTCACCTTGCTTGCTGCTGAAGTAGAGCTTCCCACCCGCGTACAACGGTGATGCCCAATGGTCGCCGCCAAGACGTTTCTTCCAAATCTCCTCGCCCGTCCTGGCGTCCAGGCAGCGAGCAATGCCTCCCTTGTCAGTCACCATGAACAGCAAATCGTCCACGATGACAGGCGATGGAATATTCGGTGTGCCCCTGGTCGTGGACCACGCGACGTGAGTGTCAGTCACATTTCCGATTCCGTCCGGTCGGATGCCCATCAGCAAACTGTTCAAACCGCTGGTGAAGACGTAAACCATCCCATTCGCGTGAATCGGCCGCGCGGCGACATTGAAGCCACCTGGATGAAGCACACGCCAGAGTTCCTTCCCAGTGTCCGGATCGTAGGCGATCGTCGCCTCGGCGGCCGGAGCAATTAGTTGTCGCTGTCCATCGACATCAATCAATGTGGCGGTCGCAAACGACTTCTTGTTGTCGTTGGGCTTGCCGCCGGCTTCTTTGGTCGCGAATCCTCGGCTACGCAGCGTCGCTTCCCAATCGGTTTCGACATTGCGATCTTTCTTCCATCGAGTTTCGCCCGTTTCTTTGTCCAACGCCACGAAGAACTGCTGGTCCGTTCCGTCGTAGGCAACATACAGATTCTTCTCATCAACGATTGGCGACGATCCCTGCCGAACCGGCTGGTAGATCCGCAGATCTCGGCGTTCCCAGATCTTGTCTCCGGTCTTTCGGTCCAGACACGCGATGCCTTGGGAGCCAAAACTGACGAACACTCGGTCTTCTTCCACGACCGACGTCGGTGTCGCGGGGCTGTTCAAGTGCGGTGAATCAGCTGTGTAGGCCGGATCGACCTTGCGTTCGATCATGTCAAAGACCTTGATGTCTTTGGTGATCTTTCCCGCTCTCCAGATCAACGCAGATCGCGCGGAGTTCTTTCTTCTCGTCGCTGCCGGTCGTCAGCCAGATTTCGTTTTCCCAAACCACCGGTGACGACCAGCCCTGGTCGGGAATCGCGATCTTCCAGCGAACGTTCTTCGCTTCGTCGAATTCGACGGGCAGATTCTTTGCAGTAGAAATCCCGTTGCCCTGTGGACCACGGAATTGGTTCCAGTGTTCGTCGGCATTCGTCGCTTGAAGCGCAAGGACCGAGAGCAATGCTGCGAGGATGTGTTTCACAATCACTCACTCCACACTCATTTTCCTGACGTTTTCGTCGCTGAGGACGGCGGCGCTCACGCCGGCCAACAGGGCGCGGTCTTCGTTGGTGTACGTGGTGTCGCCAGCGAGGGTCTTGATGTTGGCGTCGATCTCGGCGGGGAAGCGCATGCCGATCGTGAGCATGTGGACACGTTCGTCCTGGAGCACGTAGCGAATTGCCGCACCGGGCAGTCTTTCCAGGTCCTTCTTGCCGAAGCCTCCGAGCATGCCGGCCCCCAGCACTTTCATCGCGACGATGCCCATTTGGAGCTCATGCGCTTTGGCCAGGCATGCGTTGCGCAGCTCCGTCGTCCGGGGAGAAAAGAGCCGACTGTTCCCGCGCGGCAGGTATCCGTAAGCCAGCATGCACAGGTCGAATTCACCGGTGGAAATCAGGGCCAGTGCCTTGTCGAAGTAGTGGTGTGCCGAGAAGCCCACGAAACGGACCAGGCCCTTGTCACGTGCCTTGACGAGTTCCCCGTGGACCTCCATGCACTGCTCGACGGTCATCTGCTCCACGCCCGGCGTGCCGTGGATCAAAATGGCGTCGATGTAGTCCGATTGCAGTTCCGCCAGGTTCTTCTCGACTTGCCGGGCCACTTCCTCCTTGTCTACCTTCGTGATACGTCCATCCGGTTTGGATAGTGTCCCAGAAGTCCACCTTGGTCGTAATGAAGACGTTGTCGCGAACATCCTTCAAGGCTTTGCCGATAATCGCCTGGCTGTCACCGTAGGTGTAACTGATGGCGGTATCGAAATAGCGGATTCCGCTGTCGTAGGCGTGGCGAACCAGCTTCACGCGGTCTTCGGTTGACAGGGTGTTTCCCCATTTCTTCGGCAGGGCGGCTCCGCCGTAGCCCAGGATCGGCAGTTCCACTTTGGTCTTACCCAGCACACGCGTTGGCAGAGCGTCCGTGAAGGTGATCTTCTTGTCTTCCGGCACGGCTCCTTGGACAGCGTTTGTGCTCAGCACGGTCGCCGCAGCCGCAGCAGCGGTCACCTGCGCGCCTTTCTTCATGAAGTCACGCCGATCGAGTTCCTGATTCTTCTTATGCATGCTCTGGTCGCCTTCGCAAAGGAGCATTCTGATGACGTCAGATATTCAGTTCATAGGTCATGCCGTCGATCGGCACGTTTCGGCGTTGCGGCTTGCTGGGCCAAGCAGGTTTGGCCATTTGCGACTTCCACTGCTGCAAGTCCGCTTCGAGTTGCTTAACGATTTCGGGTCTTGTTTCTG
>CAWAET010000010.1:0-79070 GCA_963781065.1 Thermoanaerobaculia bacterium
CGAGCCGTGCTTCAGGACCGAGTAAAGAGCCTGCCAAGAAACAGGTAGAAGGCGTCCTGCCCCGTCTCGGTGCGCCCGTAGGCGAGATAGAGCGGCCCGAATCGGGTGTCGGCGCCAAGCAGCAGCGAGCCGGCCCAGAGCAGATCCGCGGTGCTCACCTGGTCTTTCGTCTCCCAGACGCCGCCGGCTTCGAGGGTGCCGCCCAGGTAGATGCCGTCGCCGAGGGCGGGCGGCAGGAGGGCGACGCGGCGGAAGTAGGCCGTGGTCAGAATGCCGCCAAGGTTGCCCTGCCGGGCTCCGGGCTCGAGGCCGGAAACGTTGGTGAAGCCGCCCA
This sequence comes from Thermoanaerobaculia bacterium, assembly GCA_963781065.1. Taxonomy (GTDB): domain Bacteria; phylum Acidobacteriota; class Thermoanaerobaculia; order Multivoradales; family JAHEKO01; genus CALZJC01. The sequence continues at coordinate 335 of CAWAET010000010.1, forward strand.
GCTCGAACCGCTCGAAGAACGGGATGGCGGTGCCCAGGTTGGAGGAGGCGTCCAGCCAGCCGACGAGAGTGTTCTCACCGAAGCTGAAAGCCCCCAGGGCGAAGAAGTCGAGCCGGTCGTAGTCCGAGTCGGCTCCCAGAGACTCCCGCGACAGAAACAGCCGCGCGTCGAGCGACGAGCCGTGCCGAGGGAAGTCGACGTTGTCGAGTCGATCGATGCTCAGTGAGGACCGCCAGCCGGCGATGGTGAAGCGGAACGGCTCCACCGTGGACTGGGTCAGGATGTCCACATCGCCGCTGGCCCGCACGGCGCCGAGGCGCAGCTCGCCGACGTTGCGGAACTGGATGCCGAGGTCGAGGGCGGCGGACGAGAAGGTGATCCGCACCCGTTCCAACTCGCCGGTCGCCGACGGCGCGCTGACCTCGGTGCCGAACAGCTCGACCGACGGCGCCACGAAGAGGAACCCGCGATGGTCGAGCGGCTGGTAGAGCTCGCTGGTCAGCTGATCGACGTTGCCCACCGAGACCCGACTTCTCCACTCCGCGCCGAGCGAGTTGAGCTGCGTCCGGGTCAGCTGACCCAGGGCGCTGAACTCGCCCCGGCCCTCGATGTTGGACTCGAGGGCGAGCCCGAAAGTCAGGTAGTAGGGGCCCCAGTACTTCTCCTCGAGGTCGATGACCAGATCGGTTCCCGCCGGGTCCGAATCCAGCCGGAAGGAGACCCGCTGAAACTCGCCGATCTCGTAGATGCGCTCCAGATCCTGCTGCAACCGATCCAGGTCCAGCGGCTCGCCCGGCTGGCTGTGCAATCGCGCCAGGATCTGTCGGGGGTTCACTCGAGAGTTGCCGGTCACTCGGATGTTGCGAATGGTCAGGTCCGCGCTCAGCACGTCGAGCTGGGCCCGCTGGCGGGCCAGATGGGACGCGAACTCGGGCGCCGGCACGGCAAACTCCACCAGCCGTTCCGACAGCGAGCGGGCAGCCTGCCTGCCCTGCGCAATTGCCTGGCGAAGCTCCGCGTCACCAAAGTCCCCTGCCGACAGCCCTTCGAGCTCGGGCACGATCAGCAGGTCCCCGGGGCCCAGAAGGGCTTTCTGCTGGCGCACGTTCGCCTCGCCGAAGATGGCCAGCGACTGCGAGGCGATGCGCGACATCGAGACGTTCGAGAGGTCCTGCAGGGGACTGGAAATGTCCACCGCGATGACCCTTTCGGCACCGACCGCTCTGGCCACGTCGACCGGCAGGTTACGAGCCACCGCACCGTCGACCAGCATCCGCCCGTCGATCTCGACCGGCGCCAGGACCGCCGGCACTGCCATGCTGGCCTGGATCGCCCGGGCCAGACTGCCGCGGTCCAGCACCACCATCTCGCCGGTTCCCAGGTCTGTCGCCACGGCGCGGTAGGGCAGGCGCAGCTCGTCGAAGCGCTCGAGCGCGGCTGCGTGCAGGGTCATCGCCTGCAGCACGAAGCCCAGGTTCTGTCCCAGGATGAGACCCGACTGGAGCTGCAGGCCGTTGGCCAGGCCCATCTCGAAGTCGAAGAAGGGCAAGCCGCTGTCCTGTTTGCGGCGGAACGGGATTCTCTTGCGTGGCGGCCGATCGGTGAAGACCTCGCGCCAGTCCAGCTCCAGAACGCTCGACTGGATCGCCTCGGGAGAGTAGCCAGAGGCGTACAGCCCGCCGATCATGGCTCCCATGCTGGTCCCGACCACGAGATCGACCGGAACGCCCATCTCCTCGAGCTCGAGCAGCACGCCGATGTGGGCGGCCCCGCGCGCCCCGCCGCCGCTCAGCACGAGAGCGGTCAGCGGCCGCGAGTCGGCGTCGAGTGTCTGGGAGTCCCCGGAACCGTCGGCGTAAGCGAGCTGGCTGCCAGGAAGGAGGAAGGCGACAAGCGCCCAACACGGGAGTTTCGCCAATGTCCTCCTACTCTCTCACGCGGCGCCCTCCAGGGTGGCCCGGACTCCGTGCCGCTGGCGTAGGCTGACTCCTGCCCCGACAAGGGCACACCTGGATGAAGCAGATGACCGGCGAGTGGCCTGAGAACTGCCCTGTCGACCCCGGCGGCCACACCGGCTACTGGAGCGCCGATGGCCCCGGGGAAACCTGCATATGGGGGGCACGGGAAGGCCGCCGCCCTTGTGCGGCGCCCTCCCGCTTGGCGCTACAAGCTACGCTTCTTGCCCCGCAGGCCGCGGCGGCTGCCCTTGGGCCGCGAGATGCGGGCCCGAGGCGCATCGTTGTCGAACGACGAGGACGGGCCGTCGGAGAACGACGGCGGCCGCCGCGCTGGCCGGTCCTCGGCCGCGTTGACGCGCAGCCGGCGGCCGTCGAACTCCCGGCCGTCGAACTTCTCGATCGCCTGCTGCGCACCCTCTGGGGTGGCGAACTCGACGAAGGCGAAACCTCGTGGCCGGCCGGTGGCCCGGTCCGTCGGAATGACGACCTCGCTCACCTGTCCCGCCTCCGAGAGCAGGGTCTGGACGTCGTCGCTGGTGGAAGTGAAACTGAGGTTGCCTACAAAGACTCGATTACTGATGACAGTCGCTCCTATTCTCGGTCCGGTCTACCAGCGGTTCGAGCCGCCGCCGTAGCCGCCGCCGCCTCCGCCGCCGTAGCCGCCGCCTCCGCCGCCACCACCACCGCGACTCTCACGCGGCCGGGCTTCGTTGACCTTCAGGTTGCGGCCCTGGAACTCGCGGTCGTTGAGCTCACCGATGGCCTTCAGGGCTGCCTCGTCGTCGGACATCTCGACGAAGCCGAAACCGCGCGGCTGGCCGGTCTGACGATCCGTCACCAGATGTACCTCGGAGACGGTGCCGTACTCCTCGAAGAGCTGCTGTATTTCATCAGAGCTCGCGCTGAACGGCAGATTACCTACGTAGATTCGCTTGGACATCTCTCTCCTTTCCTCGTGCCGACTCGCCGCCAGCCCGCGCTTGCGGCCGGCCCGCTCGCGCGGGAGTCGTTGCTGATATGGCTACAGCGGGAGTTGAAACGAAGGACCGGAAAGAAACCGCTTCTCTATCCTTGAGTACCGTCGACTCGCCCCGATGCACCAAAGCTGGCCATAGGATACCACCGAAACGGCCGTGGCAAGCAAGCACCGGCGGCGTAGTCGCCAGCGGGGGGTCTGTTAGGCTCGAATCATGCGTTCGAGTTGGAAGCTGGTTTGGCTCGGCGCCGCCGGCGCGCTGGTGGCGGGCAGCGGCCTGGCCTCCGACTGGTCCCAGTATCGCGGTCCCGATCGGCTGGGCTCGATACCGTCGCCGGAGCTGGCGGCAGGCTGGCCCGCGAGCGGTCCGGCGATCGCCTGGCGGCGGCCGATCGGCGGCGGCTACTCCAGTGTCGTGGGCGCCGGCGGGAGGCTCTTCACGATGGAGGCCACGCCGAAAGACGAGGCCGTCCTGGCCCTCGACCCCGACACCGGCGAGACGGTGTGGCGGGTTTCGGTGGGGCCGTTCGTTGAAGCCGAGCTCGGCGACGGCGGCCCGCGCTCGACACCCGCGGTGGCCGGAGGGTTGGTGATCGCCGTTTCGTCCCAGGGTCGGCTGGTCGCCCTCTCGACGGCCGGCGGTGGGCTGGTCTGGCAGAAGGACCTCACGCAGTGGGGGCCGGTGCCGCGCTTCGGCTACTCCATGTCGCCCCTGATCGACGGCGACCTGGTCGTCGTCGAGGCCGGCGAGCGCGAGCAGGAGCCGGGCGTGCTCGCCTTCGACCTGGCCAGTGGTGAGCTGCGATGGTCGGCCCTCCAGGGTCCCACCGGCTACACCTCGCCCGTGGTGGCGAAGATCGGTGGCGTGCGCCAGTACGTCTTCGCCCGCTTTACCGAGGTGGTCAGCCTGTCGGTCGACGGCGCGGTGCTCTGGCGCCACGAGCTGCCGCCGCACGCCGCCATCCCGATGCCGGTCCTGGTGGGCGCCGATCGCGTCTTCGTCTCCAGCTCCGAGGACACCTTCGGCAGCCTGCTCCTCCAGGTCACCCGAGAAGGCGACGGGTACCGGACCGAGGAGCTCTGGTCTCAGCGGCTGATGCGCAATCACTTCAACGGCTCGGTAGCGGTCGGCGGCTTCCTGTACGGCTTCGACAACGGCACCCTGCGCTGCCTCGACGCAGCAACCGGCGAGCGCCAGTGGGCCCGGCGCGGTTTCGGCAAGGGCTCGCTGGTAGCGGCCGGGGAGGCACTGCTGGTGTTGGGAGACGGCGGGCTGGCGGCCATGGTCCACGCTGACCCGGCCGGCTACCGCGAGGCCGGCCGGCTGCAGCTGACCGCCGGAGGCCGTGCCTGGACCGAGCCCAGCGTCATCGGCGGCCGGCTGCTGGTGCGCGATTTCGACGAGATCGTCAGCCTCGAGCTGGCCTCGCCGCCGGCGGAGGCGGCGCCGTGAAGGCCGCGGCGACAGCCTGGCTGGCGGTCTTGCTGCCGGCCCTGCTGCCTGGCGCCGCCGCCGGCGGTGAAGAGCTGGACGTCGCCACCGTCGTGGCACGCCACCTCGAGGCCCGCGGCGGCGCCGAGCGCTGGCGGGCGCTGCGCTCGATGGAGCTCACCGGCACCTACGCCGCGTTCAGCTTCTACAATCCCTTCCGCCTCATCCGCCAGCGCGGCGACCGGTTTCGGCTGGACTACGTGGTGCTCGATTCGCCCGCCGTCCGGGCTCGCGACGGCGTCGGCCCCTGGGGCCTCGATCCGCTGCTCTGGCCCGAGGCCACCCGCCTCGACGAGGAGCCGTACAAGAGCCAGCTCGAGCGGGAGTCGCTCTTCGGCCCGGTCTTGCTCGAGCCCGAGAGCCGCGGCATCGCCGTCGAGCTGCTCGGCGAGGGCGAAGTCGAGGGCCAACCGACCGTCGACCTGCGCCTCACTTTCGCCGGTAAACAGGAAGAGGTCTGGCACCTGGACCCCGAGAGCTGGCTCGAGGTGGCGATCGACGCGCAGATCATCGACCACACCCAGGGCCCGGCCGCGATGCGTCGCCGGACCTTTTTCGACGACTTCCGCGAGGTCGAGGGGCTGGTGCTGCCCTTCCAGGTCGACCACGAGTTCGGCGCCCGACTCGAGGCGATGACCGTCGAGCGCGTCCGGCTCGACCTCGTGCTCGAAGATGCGGGGTTCCGGCCACCCGCTACCGAGCCACCCGCCGCAGAGGCCGGAGCGGCGGCGGCGCCCGCCGGCGGCGACCAGGCCCCTGAGGGCTAGCTGCGAATCACGGCTTGAACTCGAAGCGCAGCTCGGCCCACATCGCGGTCGGCTCGCCGTCCCGCGTGCCCGGCTCCCAGGTCGACGCCATGGCGGCCTCCTCGGCCGCGCGGTCGAAGCCGAGGCCGGCCTTGGGGCCTACCCTCTCGACCTCCTCCACCCGGCCCTCCGGGCTTACCAGGACGCGCACGACCACCGTCGCCCCCCGGCGATGCCGCAGAGCCGCCATGGGATAGGCGGGGGTCGGCCGGGAGACCAGGGACGGGTTGACCACACGCAGCAGCGGGCCCGGGGCGGTGGCACCCGGCGCGGCCTCCGACGCCGTCGGCGGCAGCTCCGGCTCGACCTCCGGCTCGACCTCCGGGGGCGTCGCCGCGGCAGCTGGCGGCGCAGGAGGCGTCGACGGCGCGGCGGCTGGCGGCCCGGGCGGCGTGACACGCGCGGCATTGAGGTCGGCGGGTGGCTCGGGCTCGGAGCGCGCGACCGCGGCGCGCATCATGGAGTCGGCAGGCAGATCGGTCACGGCAGTACGGGCGGGAGGGCCGGGAGGCACCCGGGCCGGTGTCTGGGCAAGCCGGCGGGCCTCCTCCAACTCCTGGCGCAGGTCCGACAACTCGCGCTCGTAGCGTTGCCGCAGGGCCTCTTCGCTCTCGGGCTCGTCTCCGCCGAGCGCCGGGGCGACGGCTGACTCCGGCGCCGCCACGGGCGCCAGCCCGGCCCGGGTCGGCGCCGCCACGGGCCCCCTGGTCTGGCTGAAGAGGATCGCCCGCCCGGTCGGGTCGAGGTCGGCGGCCTGCGCGCTGGCCTCGCGATTGGCCAGATAGAAGAATACGGCCGCCAGTCCGAGGACCGCGGCCGCCGCCAGAGGAACCAGGCGCCGCATCGGACCGGGGCCGGCGTGCATCACGGCGTAGCTGGCTGACAGGTCGGCGGTCGGGTGCTCGTCGGCGGGGAGGGCGCCGGCCGCGGGCGCCGGCGCTGGCGGGCTCTCGGGGTCCAGCACTTCGGCCAGGGCCAGTCCCTCGATCGCCTGGGTTGCCGACGCGTCCGTCCCGGCGGACCGCTCCACCGGCAGCGCCACGGCCGGCTCAGGGGCCGCCGCCGGCTCCGCCGGCCGCGGCTCGAGTGGGCCGCCCCGGCTCTGGTCGAGCCGGTGCATGCTCTCGAGCAGCAGTTTGGTGACCTCGAGGTTGATCGGCACCATGGTCGAGGCGGGCCGGTCGCCGCTCTCGAACTCGAAGCTCCCCCGTTCCCAGGTCAGCAGATCGCAGAGGATCTCCTCGGTTTTCTCCCTGAGGGCCTGCCCCAGTTGGTGCTCGGTGACGGCGCCCAGAGTGACCAGCACCTGTCCCGACATCATCTTGGTGGCGTCGCGCAGGCGATCGGCGCGGGCCAGGGTCGCCTCGTCGATGACCCCGCGGCGGTGGAGGTAGCTGTCGAGTCGCTGATCGGGATCGCTCGACGACGACATGTCGATGCGCCCGTGGTCGAAGCCGAGCGCGTACTCGGCGTCGCCGTCCCTGACCGTCAGCACCCCGGTCTTGTTGCCCTGCGCCAGCCACTGCAGCAGGTCCGACAACTCGTAGGTCGCGAGATCGCCTTGGATCTTCATTTGAACCCCCCGAGCCTGATCCTGCCCGGCCCGGCCGCGTCTGTCAGAGGAATCGGTCACACCCCGAAACGGGCGGGCAGGAACGGGGCCAGGGCGTCGGGAGTGCGGTCAGGCTTCGGGCTCGACGATCTCGACGCCGCTCTGCTCGATCAGGGTGCCGACCGCCTGGTAGAACTGCGCCAGGGCCTTGCGATAGCCGGTGATGGTGTTGACCTCGCGGCTGCGGGCCTGGCTCAGGTCCTCCTGGATCTCGAGCACCTGGAAGCTGGTCGACATGCCGTTCTGATAGCGCTTCTGCTCGGCGTCGAGGTTCTTCTCGGCCAGACGGCGCGAGACGCGCGCCGATTCTCGCGATTCTGCGGCCGCCCCCACCAGGCGCGCCAGCCGGCGCACCTGGGTGATGACGCCGAGCTCGAGGTCCGCCAGCTCGGCCTCGCCGCGGTCCACCGCCACCTCGGCCAGGGCGCGCTGCGCCTTGCGGTCGCGGTTGCCGAGGTCGTAGGTGAAGTTGAGCGAGGCCGCCCAGCCGACGAAGTCGAAGCCGGTGATCTGATCCAGGGCGTCGCTGTAGCTCCCCGGCGCCTGGAAGAGGATCTCGCGGGTGAGGAAGTCTCGCGAGGTGACGTCGCCGCCGAGGCCGTTGAAGCCGTAGCTCACCGCGAGATCGAGGCCCGGCTTGGCCTGGTTGGCCCGGTACATCGCGTCGATCTCCAGATTGTCCTGGCCCAGCCGGCGCGCCCGCAGCTCGGCCCGGCGGTCGATGGCCGTCGCCACCGCGCCTTCGACATCCAGCTCGATCGGCGCCATCTCCGGCTCGGTCTCCGGGGCGATGGTCGCGGCCCAGACCTGCGGATCGTTCAGGTTGAGCAGCTGGCGCAGCAGATCCTCGCCGTCACCCACCACCGCCCGCGCCCGGATGATCTCCTCCTTGCGGGTGGCGATACCGGCCTCGCTGGTGACCAGCTCGAGCGGCGCGAGGGTGCCGACCTCGACCCGTACCCGGTTCTGGCCGTGCAGCTTCTGGGCCAGCTCGAGGGACTCCTCGGCCACCTCGAGCTGCGCCTGGGCCTCGACCAGGCTCCAGTAGGCGTCCTCGACCGCTTGCAGGACGCCGATCACCTGCAGCTCGAAGTTCTCGCGGCTGATGTCGATGTTGTTGCGCGCCACCCGGATGCCGCTCTCGACCACCTGGCGCCCGGCGTTGCGCCACAGCGGCTGGACAAAGCCGAAGTCGAAGTCGACGTTGTAGCTGGGGTTGAGCAGGGCGAAGGTGGAGTTGGTCTCGAGCCGGCTGTTGCTCCAGGTCACCGAGGCGGTGCCGCCGGTGGGCAACAGCCTGCTGGCGCCGAAGTCCCAGCGCGTGCCCTTGGTCGCCTGGACGGCGGCGCCATCCAGGTTGGAGGCCGCCGGCGAGGTCTCGTCGAACGTCCCCACGTCGGCCTGGGTGTTGATGTCGTAGATGCCCTGGCTCTGGTCGAGCTGCAGCTCCGACTCGGTGGTGCGGTAGCGCTCGACCGCCAGCGACAGATTGCGCTCGAGGGCGATCGAGATCGCCTCCTCGAGGCTGAGAGTCAGGACGCCGTCGGCGAGGCGCAGGTCGGCCGCCACCGCCTCCCCCATCTGCTGGGCCGGCATCTCCTGGGCCGGCGCCTGCGCGGCCCCGCCTACGACGAGGGCCAGGCTGAGCCCGATGCCCGCCACCAGCTTCGAACGGTTGATGGTGTTCCACATTCGCGTCGTTCTCATCGCTCGCTTCCTCGCCATGCGAAGGTTGGCTGTTGTCGGACGGCCGCGGCCAGCCCTGGCCGCGACACTGTCCCTATGCTACGCCTCCTGACCAAAAAAGTTCCACTGCCCCGAGCAGGCGTCAGGGGGCCTTCATCTCGTCCGGATAGTGGCAGCTCACCGGCCAGCCTCCGTGCCCAGCGAGCCCCCCCTTCTCTTGGAGATCCTCGTGCTCTTGGAGATTCGGCTCGTCGATCCCGCAGCGTTGGCGTGCGATCGGGCAGCGCGGGTGGAAGGCGCAGCCGCTGGGCGGGTCGATCGGACTGGGCGGCTCGCCGGGCAGCAGGATCCGCTCGCGGCCCCGCGCCGGGTCCGGCACCGGGATCGCCGAGAGCAGGCTGACGGTATAGGGGTGCCGCGGCCGGCTGAAGATCTCGCGGGTCTTGCCGACCTCGACCAGCCGGCCGAGGTACATCACGCCGACCCGGTCGGCGATCTGCTCCACCACCGCCAGGTCGTGGGCGATGAACAGCAGCGTCAGCCCCAGCCGGCGCTGCAGGCCGACCAGCAGGTTGATGATCTGTGCCCGCACCGACACGTCCAGCGCCGACACCGGCTCGTCGGCGAGCAGCAGCGACGGCTCGGTGGCCAGCGCCCGGGCGATGCCGATGCGCTGGCGCTGGCCGCCCGAGAACTCGTGCGGGTAGCGATCGAGGGCCGCCTCGCTCATGCCCACCAGGGCGAGCAGCTCGCGCAGCCGGGCCGGCATCTCGGCCCGGGAGACCAACCGGTGGACCTCGATCGGCTCGGCGAGGATCTTGCGCACCGTCATCCGCGGGTTGAGCGAGCCATAGGGGTCCTGGAAGATCATCTGGAACTCGCGCCGCCGGCGCCGCAGCTCACGGGGCGGCAGGTCGAGCAGCTCGTGGCCGCGGAAGCGCACCCGGCCCGAGCTCGGCTCGATCAGGCGGATGATCGCCCGCGCCAGGGTGGTCTTGCCGCTGCCGGACTCCCCCACCAGGGCAAAGCACTCGCCCTCCTCCAGCCGCAGGCTGACCCGGTCGACCGCCTTGACCGAGCCCTGCCGGCGCAGCAGCAGTCCCCGCCGGACGGGGAACTCCTTCGACAGCCGCTCGACTTCGAGGATGGCGCTCACGGGCGGTGGGTCTCGACGTTCGCTGGCCGGTGCAGGAAGCAGCGCGCCGTTTGTCCCGCGGCGACGGCGAAGATCTCGGGCTGCCGCTCGCGGCACTCGTCCATGACCTCGGCGCAGCGCGGGTGGAAGGCGCAGCCGGCGGGCAGCCGCGCCGGCTCCGGCACCTGGCCCGGGATCGCCGGCAGCTCGCCGCCGCGCGCGCCGCCGCCGAGCCGCGGCACCGCCGCCAGCAGCCCGCGGGTGTAGGGGTGGGCCGGGGCGGCGAACAGCTGCCCCACCGGCGCCTGCTCGACCACCTGGCCGGCGTACATGACGACCACCCGGTCGCAGGTCTCGGCCACCACCGCCAGATCGTGGGTGATCAGCAGCACCGCCAGCCCGAGCTTCTGCCGCAGGTCCTCGAGCAGCTCGAGGATCTGCGCCTGCACCGTGACGTCGAGGGCGGTGGTCGGCTCGTCGGCGATCACCAGGTCGGGCTTCGCGGCCAGGGCGATGGCGATCATCACCCGCTGCCGCTGGCCGCCCGAGAGCTGGTGCGGGTAGTCCTTGAGGCGCTGGCGCGGCGCCGGGATGGCCACCAGCTCGAGCAGCCGGACCGCCTCCTCGCGGGCCTCGCGGCGCGAGACGCGGTGGTGCACGCGCACCGCCTCGGCGATCTGGAAGCCCACCGAGAGGACCGGGTTGAGGGCCGACATCGGCTCCTGGAAGATCATGCCGATGCGGCCGCCGCGCACGCGGCGCATCTGCGTCTCGCTGCGCTCGAGCAGGTTCTCGCCGTCGAGCAGGATGCGGCCGCCGGTGATCCGGCCCGGCTCCGGCACCAGCCGCAGCAGGGCGAGCGCGGTGACGCTCTTGCCGCAGCCCGACTCCCCCACCAGGCCGAGGAACTCGCCCGCGGCGACCTCGAAGGAGAGCCCGCGCACCACGGCCACCGGGCTCCCGGCGCCGCCGAACGCCACCGACAGGTCGTCGACCGCGAGCAGCGCGCCCGCCATCGAGCTCAGAGCCGGCCTGCCCGGCGCAGCAGCCAGGTGAGGACCAGGGCAACGCCGTAGCCGGTGGCGCCGGCATTCTCCCCGCCCTCGGCGCCGATCCAGGAGGTGCCGGCAATGTCCAGGTGCGCCCAGCGCTCGACGCCGCCGACAAACTCGCCGAGAAAGGCCGCGGCGTTGTTGGCGCCGCCCCAGCGGCCGGCGATGTTCTTGAGATCGGAGTGGTTGCCGCGCATCTCGCTGGCGAACTCGCGCCACAGCGGCATCCGCCAGAGCCGGTCGCCGCTCTCGGCCGCCGCCGTCTCGAGCTCGCCGGCCAGACCGTCGTCGGGCGTGTAGAGCGCGGCGCCGTGATAGCCGAGCGCCACCACCGTGGCGCCAGTCAGGGTCGACATCTCGACCAGGCTGTCGGCGCCCTCCTCGGCGGCAAGGGCCAGCGCGTCGGCGAGGATCATCCGCCCCTCGGCGTCGGTGTTGAGCACCTCGACCGTCTTGCCGTTGTAGCAGCGGACGATGTCGCTCGGCCGGTAGGCCTCGCCGGAGAGCATGTTCTCGGCCAGCGGCAGGTAGGCACGGAAACGGAACGGCAGATCCAGCTCGGCGGCGGCGCGGACGATGCCCAGCACCGCACAAGCGCCGCTCTTGTCGTACTTCATCTCGTCCATCGACTTCGCCGGCTTGATCGAGATGCCGCCGGTGTCGAAGGTCACCCCCTTGCCGACCAGCGCCACCCGGTGATCGCCGCGGCCCCACTCGAGACGCACCAGCCGCGGCGGGTTCGCCGATCCCCCGCCGACCGCCAGGATGGCGTTCATGCCGCGCCGCGCAAGGTGGCTCGGGCCGAGCACGCGGACGCCGAGGCCGTGCTTGCGGGCCAGGGCGCGGGCGCGGTCGGCCATCCAGGCGGGCGTCGCCCGGTTGGGCGGGGTGTTGGCCAGGTCGCGGGCGGTGGCGACGCCGGCGGCAACGGCCCGCCCGAAGCGCGCACCTCGACGGTAGCTCTTGAGCTCGTCGGCCGGCGGCAGCAGAAAGACCCGCGACAGAGCGCTCGGCCGCGGCTCGGTGCGGAACTCGTCGAACCGGTAGCCCGCCAGGGCGAGATGCCGGTAGACCGCCGCGGCGGCGCTCACGCCGCGGCAGAGCGGGTGATCGGGCGGCCGGATCGCCACCCGCGGGTCGAGCTCACCGGCGGCCAGCGCAACCGCGCGCGCCAGCCAGGCGGCCAGCGCCGCCTCGTCGAAGCGGTCTCGGGGGCCGAGCCCGCACAGGGCCGCCGGGTGTTCGCCGCCGCCGCGCACCAGCTGGCCCGTCTCACCGGTCCAGCCGGACCGCCGGCTGAGGCCCTGCAGCCGCCGCGCCAGATCGTCCGGCAACCCCGCGGTCGCCGGCGACTCGCCGGCGAAGGCCCCGGCCACGAGCATCGTGCCGCGGGACGGCCGCGCCGAGCTGACGGTGACTTTGAGCAGGCGGGTCATGCGGCGAGCGGTGGCGTGCCGAGTGGATCGCGGCCCGCCTGGCGTATCGGCCGTATGTTATACGCTGCCGCGGCGGCGGCTCATGGACCTGGCTCAACTCTTCCTGCACCTGCGCGGCCCGTTCTGCTTTCTCAGGCCGGACCCGTCGGAGCTGGGCGCGCTGGCCCGCGAGTACTCGATCGCCCTGCCGGCGCCACAGCGGGTATTCCTGGATCGCGAAGAGTCGACCCCGATCCTCGGCTTCCCGGTCCTCCAGGGCGACTCCGAGCACGCCCTGCGCGCCGCGCTGGAGCGCTACATCGAGGCCGAGGAAGAGCTCCAGTGGGCGCGGGTCACCCGCCGGACGACCGATCCCAAGGCCTACCAGGCGGCCTGGGAAGAGTACAGCTCGCTGCTCGGCCGGATCACCGACAACGTCACCTCCTCCAGCTTCGGCCGGCGCTACCCCAGCATCTTCTGGCTCTACCACTCGATCGCCCTCTCCCGCCTGCTCAAGGAGATCCCCCGCCGGTTGGTGCGCCGCGACGCCGAGACCGCCCGCATCCACGGCGACGAGGTCAAGTACGCCGTCCTGCAGCGCTATCTCGACAAGGTCTTCCAGCTCACCTACGACGCCATCCAAAGGGTGGCGCGGCTGGCCGAAGACCGCGAGGAGGAGCTCTTCCCGCAACTGCTCCAGCTGATGCGCGACAACGTGCTCATCCTGTCCGAGGACCACATCGGCCCCGACCTCTCGCAGCTGACGAGCTACTTCAAGGGCTACCTCGGGCGGGGTACCGAGGAGATCCGCGGCGGCCTCGACACCGTCGGCTCGTGGCTCGAGGGCCGCCTCGCCGCCGACCCGGGGTTTGCCGGCGCGGTGCGGCAGGTGGTCGGCGAGAAGCTGCCCGAGCAGCCGCAGTCGCTGCTCCGCCGCCGCGGCATGCTGCGATTCTTCTCCACCTGGCCGGGCTTCCCGGGGGGCGCCATGAGCCCCGACGACGTGGAGCTGTGGGAGCTGCTGCTGGTCCGGCTCAAGGAGTTCGAGCTGATCCTCGGCCTGCGGCGGCTGGTGATCCCGGTGCGGCCCGACCCGGTTCACGGCCTGGTCTGCCGCGGCGCGCTGTGGGGCGCCGGCGCCAGGGACCTGGCACTGTCCGAGAGCACGCGGCCGCTCGACTTCCTGCGGCCCTGGGTCGTCGACCCGAAGGTCAGCCGATTCGGGCTGATCTACGACATCACCGACTTCTCGGCCATCCTGTCGGTCCTCAGCCGATCGGGCGCCGCCGAGCAGGATCGCGCCTACCGCCGCATCTTCCGCTTCCAGCGGCGGGTCAACCGGCTGGCCCGCGGCCGGCGGCTGCGGCTCGAGAAGTACCTTGGCGACGGCGCCCTGTACTCCGGCCGCCACCCGGGGCGGCTGCTGGCCGTGGCGCTGGGAGTGCAGCGCTACTACAAGGGCTCGCTCGAGGAAGGCTTCCCCTTCGATCGCGGGATGCGGATCGCTCTCAACTACGGCACCTACCGCCTGCTGCCGATCGAGGGCGGCGACGACAGCGACGACGCCATGCGCTACGAGTTCTTCGGCCAGGGCATCGTCGAGCTGACCCGGCTGTCCACCGGCAAGGCGATGCGCGACATCGACGAGACCCGCACCCTGCTGATCGGGCTCGGCTATCCGGCGCACGAGGTGGACACCTTCTTCGCTCCGGTAACCACGCAGAACGTCGACCTGATCGACAAGGCCGAGGAAGAGCGCCCGTTCTACGCCTACATCAACCGCAACGGCGCGCTGGTCAACGAGGGCATCGTCGCCTCCGAGCGCTTCGTCGAGCGGCTGGAGGAGCTCGACGCCCCGCGGCCGGTCTGCCGCTTCCAGGAGGGCGCCCGCCGCTATCTGGTGTGCGAAGTCGACGAGGCCGGTGAGCCGTTCCAGTTCGCCATCCGCCAGCTGGGCCGGGCCAGCTTCAAGGGCATCGGCAAGCTGGTGATCTTCGAGATCGTCGATCCCGAGCCGTGGGATCTGACCGCCGCCGAGCCGCTGCCGCCGACCGCCCTGGGCGCGGCCCTGCTGGCGGAGAGCGTGGCCCGGTCACGGCCTACCGGAGGACCTCTACGATGAGCGAAGCCCTGTTGCGCAGCGACCTCGAGGGCCTGCCACCGCCGCGGCGAGGCAAGGTGCGCGATGTCTACGACCTCGGCGACGAGCTGCTGATCGTCGCCAGCGACCGGATCTCGGCCTACGACCACATCCTCGCGCCCGGCATCCCGGGCAAGGGCAAGATCCTCACCCAGCTGTCGAGCTTCTGGTTCGAGCGGCTGGCGCCGCTCTCGCCCCACCACCTGCTGGCCACCCGCCCGGCCGACTTCCCCGCCGCCCTGGCGCCGCACGCCGATGTCCTCGCCGGCCGCTCGGTGCTGGTGCGCAAGACCGCGGTGGTGCCCTTCGAGTGCGTCGCCCGGGGCTTTCTCGCCGGCAGCGGCTTCCGCGACTACACCGCCACCGGCCAGGTGTGCGGGCTGCCGCTGCCGCCGGGGCTGCGCCGCGCCGACCGCCTGCCGGCGCCGCTGTTCACCCCGGCCACCAAGGCCGAGACCGGCCACGACGAGAACGTCGGGCTACCGGTGCTCGAGCGCGCCCTGGGCGACGAGCTGGCCCACCGGCTGCGCGACCTGACCCTGGCCCTCTACACCGCCGGCGCCGCGCACGCGGAAACTCGGGGCATCATCCTGGCCGACACCAAGTTCGAGTTCGGCCGCATCGGCGACGAGCTGCTGCTGATCGACGAGGCCCTGACCCCCGACTCCTCCCGCTTCTGGGAAGCCGCCGCCTGGCAGCCCGGCACCGAGCCGGTGTCCTACGACAAGCAGTACGTCCGCAACTGGCTCGACACCACCGGCTGGGACCACGAGTCCCCACCGCCCGAGCTGCCGCCGGAGGTGGTGCGGGGGACGCTGGAGCGGTACGTCGAGGCGTTCGAGCGGATTACGGGGCAGGCGCCGGAGTTGTAGGACTCCACCATCCCGTCGCAAGTCGGATACTCTGGCCGGCAGGCAGTTTTCCGTAGGCCTCTTGGAGACCGCATGATGCGTGATTTCCTTTTCGCAGCTCTCTCTTGGACCGTCATCGCTTGTGGTCTTGGTCTCCCTCTCGAGGCACAAGACGACCGCGCGGGCCTCTTCGGTGAGGTGGTCGACGTGCGAGTCGTCAATCTCGAAGTCGTCGTCACCGAGAAGGACAGTCGGGTCACAGGACTGCGGCCCGACGATTTCATCCTCACCGTCGATGGCAAAGAGGTGGCAATCGAGTACTTCACAGAGGTGCTGGGAGGCAGAGCGGCTCTGCGCGGTGACGAGTCCGAGGCTTCTTCCCTTCCGGCGCTTGCCCCCGGTGAGGCGGTCGGCACCAGCTACCTGGTTTTCCTCGACGACTACTTCTCGGAGCCCACTCACCGCAATCGACTGATCGACATGCTCATCGAGCAGCTGCCGTTGCTGAACCTCGAAGACCGGATGGCGATCGTCGCCTATGACGGCAAGCGAGTGGAGATGCTGAGCACCTGGAGTCAGTCAGTGGCAAGCCTCACACGGGTTCTCGAGAGAGCCAAGGAAAGGCAGGCCTACGGCCTCGAGCGACGGGACGAGACACGGAGCTTCGACCTGGCTCGGGCGATCATCGAGAGGGACGAGGCCCTATTCAGCGAGAGATTGTCAGACGGGACCGTGATCGACGGCGGTGAGGGGTCGTTCGACCGACTCGGTATCGACGAACGACAGCAGATAGCCCGGATCACGGATCAAGTGAAGAGGGCGGTGCTTGCGGCCAGCAGCGCGTTGCGGGGCTTTGCCGGGCCGCCCGGTCGAAGAGTGTTCATGCTCGCATCCGGAGGTTGGCCCAACAGTCCCGCCGTATGGATGGGCAGCGACCGAACCTCGGCCGGCTTCGAAGCTGAGTACGCGTGGGGCGAGGGGCTCTACGGCCCGCTGATCGAGACCGCCAACCGACTCAGTTACACGATCTATCCGGTCGACGTACCTGGATCATTCAGCCTCAGCGAAACCTCCGGGGCCGGAACCGCGGGAATCAGCGCGCCCCGGGGCACCCTGACCGACAAGGAAGTCGCCGAGATTGCCGCGCGTAGGCAGCGAAACCTACTCGACCGGAATCGGGACGAAGATGCCACGCTCGATATCATCGCGCGCGAAACAGGTGGGCGCCCGTTCCTGAATGCGGACAACCTGGAAGCTTTCGAACGTATCGTCGAGGATACGCGCACCTACTACTGGATCGGGTTTACGCCGGATTGGCAAGGTGACGATGCCGAGCATCGGGTCGTCATCAAGGCCCGCGGACAAGGCTTCGATGTGCGGAGCCGCCGGAGTTTCTCGGATCTCTCCCGCCAGACCGAGGTGTCGATGATGGTGGAGAGCTCGCTCCTTTTCGGGAGTCTCCCGGGGGCCACACCTCTGGTGGCGACGTTCGGGGCTCCAGAGAGGGCGGGTCGCGGCAAGGTCATCATGCCGCTACGGATCGAGGTCCCGGTCGGCGAGGTGACCTTTCTCCCTGTACAGGATGGCTGGCGCGCCGAGATGGAGCTGCACGTCGCGGTGCAAAACGAGCAGGGCGATACTGCTGAGATACCTGTGATGCCACTCAGCGTGCAGGCGAGAGTCCCTCCCCGCCAAGGCCAGAGCAAGGCGTTCTACACGACCATCGAGATGCGCAAGCGGAAGCACGTCGTGGTCGTTTCACTGTACGACCAACTGTCCGGCAAGATCATGTCGACGAGGATGGACATCGATCCTCGAGATCTCGATCCTCGGCAGAAACGCGATCAAAGAAAGTAGAGCTCGTCGTCCCAGCAACGGCTCTTGCAGCCCTCACCCCGCCCTAGAAGCTCCCCACCGGCAGCGACCCCAGCAGGTACTTCAGGTCGTCGTCCGACCACCTGAGCCCGCCGCCGAAGAAGATCGAGTCGCGGTCGCCCTCGAGGAAGTCGTCGTAGCCGCCCTGGAAGAAGAAGTTGGGGTGCACCCGCCAGCGGCCGATCAGCCGCAGGTGGGGGGCGAGGTCGTCTTCGCGGCCGAAGTCGTAGGCCTCGAGTGACAGGGAGAACTTATCGATCGGGTCCCAGTCGACGCCGAGGCCGCCGGTGGTCTGGAAGAGGCCGGCCCGGAAGCGGGTCCGGTCGGCGATCTGGAAGCCGAACTGGGCGTCGATAGTGGCTTTGTCGTCGGTCTTGACGTTGCGCACGGTGGTGGTCTCGGTGGTGCCGTCCGGCCGGGTGAGTGTGGTGACGTCGGTGCTCACGCGAACCAGGCCGCGCGGGTCGTCGACCAGCCCCAGGTGGTACGAGCGGCCGCCCTTCTGCGGGTCGAGCACCAGGCTGAAGGCGGTCCGGGCGTCGCCGGCCTCGTCCAGCCAGTAGCTGTCGAAGCCCAGGTCGAGCTTCAGATTGCGCACCTTGCCCAGCGTGTCGCTCAGCTCCTTGACGCCGGACTCGATCGTGCTCATGGTCGACAGCAGGCTGTCGTGGGTCTCCTCGCTGGTCAGCAGCTTGCCGACCGTGCCCTCGCCGCGCGCCAGCCGGCCGGAGATCTGGTTCAGGTTGTCGATCGAGACCCGGATGCCGTCGGTGGCGTCCCGCACCTGCTCCATGGTCAGCCGCAGGTCGCCGCGGTTGTCGCCGATGGTGCCTTCGATCTCGGACAGGACACGCTCCATCTGGTCGGCCAGGCGGGGCAGCTCGCGCGAGAGGGTGGCGCTCACCTCCGAGAAGTGGCCGACGGTGGTCGGAGATCTGGCCCCGGTTGTCGGCCACCAGCAGGCCGATCTGGTTGCTGGTCGCCTCGAGGCTGTCGAGCAGCCGGCGGATCGCCGACTCCTGGCCGCCGCCGGCGAGCGAGGAGAAGCTCTCCTGCAACGAGCCGGCCAGCCCGTCCAGCTTGGCCAGCGCGTCGTCGAAGCTGACCGGCGCCTCGCCCGGCAGCACCGCGCCGGGCGACAGCGCCGGCGCGCCCCGGGGGCCGGCATCCAGGGTGATGTACTTGTCGCCCAGGATTCCGAGGTTGGCGATCCGCGCCAGGGCCCCCTCGCGCAGCTCCACCGGCTGCTCGAGCAGCAGGGTCACCAGCGCCCGGCCGTCATCGCTCAGCCCGACCCCGTCGACCCGGCCCACCACCACGCCGGCGATCCGCACCGAGGCCTTGTCGTCGAGACCGGCCACCGAGTCGAAGGCGGCCTGATAGCGCACGCCCTCGGGGGCGAACGGCGACCACTGCTCCACCTGGAGGATGAGATAGGCCAGCACCGCCAGGGCGATGAGGCCGAAGATGCCTACTTTGAGTGCTTGTGTCATATCTGGGTCCTAGGCGCTGACGCCGCGCAGGAATTGGCGCACCCGCGGGTCGGCCGACTGGCGCAGCTCGTCCGGCGGCGCGTCGATGATGATCTCGCCGCCGAAGAGCATCGCCACGCGGTCGGCGATGCGAAAGACGCTGGGCATGTCGTGGGTGATGGTCAGGGTGGTCGAGCTGAGGCTGTCCTTGAGCTCGACGATCAGGTCGTCGATGGTCCCCTTGGTGACCGGGTCGAGCCCGGTGGTGGGCTCGTCGAAGAGCAGGATACGCGGCCGGTGGGCGATGGCGCGGGCGAAGCCCACCCGCCGGCGCATGCCGCCCGACAGCTCGGAGGGCAGCTTGCCCCCGGCATCCTCGAGGTGCGACCCGGTCGAGGCAGTCGGCGACCCGCTCGGCGATCTCGGCTTTCGGGCATCCCGCGCCGCCGCAGCGGAAAGCCGATGTTCTCGGCCACGGTCATCGAGTCGAACAGGGCGCCCTCCTGGAAGGCCATGCCGAAGCGACGCCGAAAGTCGGCGATCTCGCGGTAGCCGAGCTCGTGGATCGCAGTGCCGTCGACCTCTACCCGGCCGCTGTCGGGCCTGAGCAGGCCGATGACGTGCTTGAGCAGCACGCTCTTGCCGGTGCCCGAGCCGCCGATCACCACCACCGACTCGCCCTCCCCCACCTCGAGGTCGACGCCCTCTCAGGACCTGCTTGGTCGCCAAAGGCCTTGTGCACGCCGACGAGGCGGATCACCGGGCGGCGGTTCGGTTGGCGGCCTGGCTCATCGCTCGCCCGACCGGTGGCGGGCGCCTCCGGGTCGACTCCGACGTGCCGCATGAAGAGCCCACCCATCAGAAGAGGATCTTGGTGAGAAAGAAGTCCGAGATCAGGATCGCGATCGAGGCCAGGACCACCGAGCGGGTCGTCGCCCGGCCCGACCCCTTCGGCGCCGCCGGTGGTGTAGAAGCCCTTCATGCAGCCGATGACCGAGATCAGCAGGCCGAAGAACGCCGCCTTGATCAGCCCCGAGAACAGGTCCTGGAGATCCATGAACTGGAAGGTGTTGTCCATGTAGCTGACCGGGTTGGCGCCCATCAGCACCACCGAGACCAGGTAGCCGCCGTAGATGCCGATGGCGTCGGCCAGGGCGATCAGCAGCGGCAGCATCAGCACCGTCGCCCAGACCCGCGGCACCATCAGGTAGTGGATCGGGTCGGTGGCCATCACCTCGAGGGCGTCGATCTGCTCGGTCACCCGCATGGTGCCGATCTCGGCGCCCATCGCCGAGCCGCTGCGACCGGCGATCACCAGCCCGCCCAGCACGGCCGCCAGCTCGCGCACCATCGACAGCGCCACCAGCGAGCCGACGTAGCGCTCGGCGTTGAAGCGCGCCAGGACGTTGAAGGTCTGCAGCGCCAGCACCATGCCGGTGAACATCGCCGTCAGCAGGATGACCGGCACCGAGTCGACGCCCACCCGCTGCATCTGACGCAGCAGCTCGCGCCAGTCGTACGGCGGCCGCGGCGTCCAGACCAGCACCCGCCAGAGGGTGAGGAAGAAACGGCCGAACTCCTCCAGGCTGCGCGTGGCGGCCGCGGGCATCGGGAAGCCCATCCTAGGCGGCCCGGCCGGTCGCGCCCGGGGCGGGCGGCCTCAAAAGGGCGGCCCGTCCGGCATGGGTCGGTGCGCCATGTTCTTGAAGCTGGTGATGTCGCCCAGGAAGACCAGCTTGATGGTGCCGGTCTCGCCGTTGCGGTGCTTGGAGATGATCAGCTCGGCGACACCCTGGTCCTCGGTCTCGGGGTGGTACAGCTCGTCGCGGTAGACGAACATGACCAGGTCGGCGTCCTGCTCGATGGCGCCCGACTCCCGCAGGTCGGCGAGCTGCGGCCGGCGGTCGCTGCCGCGGCGCTCGGGCTGGCGCGAGAGCTGCGACAGCGCCACCACCGGGATGTTGAGCTCCTTGGACAGCTGCTTCAGGCCGCGGGTGATGGCGGCGATCTCGAGCGTCGCGGTTCTCGTACTTGCCGCCCGCCTGCATCAGCTGCAGGTAGTCGAGGATCACCAGATCGAGCGCGCCCTCGGCCTTGAGCCGCCGCGCCTTGGAGGCGATCTCGAGCAGGGTCGGGTTGGCCGAGTCGTCGATGTAGAGCGGCGCCTTGCCGACCTCCTTGGCGGTCTTGATCACCCGGTTCCACTGCTTCTGCGACAGGTGGCCGGAGCGCAGGGCGGTGCCGGAGACGTCGGCCTTGGACGACAGGATCCGCAGCGCCAGCTCCTGCTGGCTCATCTCGAGCGAGAAGATGCCGACCGTCAACCCCTTGTCGAGGGCGGCATACTGGGCCATGTTGAGCGCCAGCGAGGTCTTGCCCATGCCGGGGCGGCCGGCGATGATGATCAGGTTGGCGGCGCACAGGCCGCGCGTCTTGTCGTCCAGGTCGTCGAAGCCGGTGGGCACGCCGATCAGGCCGTCGGTGGGCCGCTCCTCGAGGTCGG
This sequence comes from Thermoanaerobaculia bacterium, assembly GCA_963781065.1. Lineage (GTDB taxonomy): Bacteria > Acidobacteriota > Thermoanaerobaculia > Multivoradales > JAHEKO01 > CALZJC01. Next base: position 21,308 of record CAWAET010000010.1, read on the forward strand.
CCATGGTCTCCTGGACGATCCGCCCGAGACGCACGAAGCCGCGCTGGATCGCCTCCTCGCCCAGGCCCAGGATCGCCTGCTCGGCCCGGCCCAGCGCCTCCTGCGCGATCAGCCCGCCGTCGAGACAGTCGCGGGTGATGGTGCCGCAGGCCTGGATCAGCCGCCGGCGGACCGAGCGCTCCTTGACGATCTCGACGTAGGAGTCGAACCGCCCCAGATCGGGCAGGTCGACGTCGAGCGCCGGCGAGATAGGCGAGCGCCGCCGACGCCCTCGAGGTGCTTGCGGCTCTCGAGCTGCGCCTGCAGCGTGCGCAGGTCGACCTCGGTGCCCGGCTGCCTGCAGGTCGAGCATCGCCTGGTAGACCACGCGGTGGCGCTCGGCGTAGAAATCCTCCGGCGTCAGCCGCGCCGAGACCGACGGGATCAGGCGCGGATCGAGCAGCACGCCGGCGAGCACCGCACGCTCGGACTCCTCGCTGTGCGGGACGTTCTTGGGCGGCTGCAGCGCTTCGATCATGACGCTGCGGGGCGGGGCTCGCCATTGTGGCCCAAGCCGCCGGCCGCGATCAAGGCCGACGGCACACACGGCAGCCCGCGGCGGCGGCGGCCGCCGGGGCTGCTACGGCAGGACGCAGGTCCGAATCCGGATCTGCCGCGGCCGTCGATGACGAAGGCCCGCTGCAAGCAGGTCGCGCGTCGCGGCGTCAACCACCACCACGTCGACGGCGCCCGAGGCCCCGATATTCGGCAGCAGCGGCGACGGCCCGCGGCATCTGCTTGTCGGGCAGGGTCGGCGTGCCCAGCCCGATCATGGAGGCGCCGTCGACGACGTGCCCGCGCGGCCTCAGGTCCGCCGGCGCGCCGCGTCCACAGCAGCACCTCGTCCGCCATCGGCTGCCACCGAAATCGGGCAGCACCTCGAGGGCGATGGGCACGAACGGCTCGCGGAAGGCCTTGCTCGCTCAAGGTCTCGCCGCTCTTGCCGTCGACCACCAGCAGCCGGGGCGTGCCGGTCTCGGTGTCGATGCTCGCCGTTGCCAGCTCGCCCGCGCCGACGACGCCGGCGAAGTCGCCGAGCGCGCCCAGAAACTGGTAGACCCTGCCCTCGGGCAGCTGGATCCTCGCCAGCCGCGCCGCGGAGCGGCCGTCGCGCACCCGGATCTGGCTCGCCTCCTGCTTGGGAATCGACAGCAGGACGGCGATCTCCGGCGCATTCGAGCCGCCGAAGCTGTCGAGCACCGCGACGTCGACCGGCCGCTCGGGCGTTGGCGAAGTTGAGCCGGCCGGTGAAGGCGCCGGTCGCCGCGTCCTTGATCCAGACCCGGGCGCCGGTGCCGGGACCGGTGCCCAGCACCAGCAGCTCGGCAGCGGCGCTGGCGGCATAGTCGGAGACCGCCAGCAGACGCATCGGAGAACCGTTGGGAAACGGCAGCCGCCGCACCTCCTCGCCGGTCGAGGCGTCGAACTGCACGACGCGCACCTCGGCCCCGCGAGCCCGCCAAAGCAGCACGGCGATCTCGCTCGCCGGCGGGCCGGAGTGGTGCGGCACCACCGCCAGGTCCAGCGCGGAGTAGCCCGCCGGCAGCAGGATCCGCCGCACCGTCGCACCGGTCGCCGAGTCCAGCAGCACGATCTCGTGCCCGGCCGGGCTCTCGCTCACCTGGAGGACGGCGATCTCGATCGCCCCGTTGCCGTTCTGGTCCTCCACCCAGCCGGCGCCCCAGCGGTTCACGGTCCAGCCCAGGTCCTGGAAGAGCGTGACCGGTCAGCAGATCGGCCGAGCTGCGGGTGGCGAACGGCTCCATGAAGTCGTCGACGTTGCGGCTGAAGGCGGTGTCCCAGTGCGAGACCGACGAGCCGCCCTCCAGCGGATCGGGGGCGTACATCTGGGGATGGCCGCTGCGCGGCGTGGCTGCCGCCGCGCAGGCGCACCGCGTGCACCAGGGCGTTGCCGCCCACCCAGTGCAGCTCGCCGGTGCGGGTGCGCGGAGGCGCGGCGCTGGGCGTTGGTCATCCGGTTCCAGGTCCGGCCGAGGGTGTGGTCCTCGAGGTTGCACCATGTAGGCGTCGTCGAACCCCTGGAACTTCTCGCCCTGTCTCGCTGTCGACAAAGCTGGTGAAGTTGATGCCGTGGCCGAGCTCGTGGAAGAACACCTGCTCCATGTTGAAGCCGGAGCTGCCGCTGACCCCGATCCGGTAGTCCCACTTGCGACTGGTCAGGCAGGACCCGGTGCCGACGTCCTCGTTGAAGGTGATCGACATCTCGCTGTCGTCGTCCGAGCCCAGGTCGCGGCCGACCAGGGCATCGGCCAGGGCCGCCGCGTACCAGGTGCCGCCGCGCGGCGCTTCAGCGAAGTCGCGGAAGACGAAGCTCGGGCCGGCCGCGGCCAGGGTGCCGCTGGTCGGCTCGCACTCGAGCGGCTCCCAGCCTCGCCTCCACCCGGATCTCGACCGGGCTGGCGATGGGGTGCCGAGCCGCCAGGCGGCCGCCTCGAAGACCCGCATCCGCTGGCCGCCGAGGGTGGTCGCGCGAGTTGCCCAGGACCGGGCTCACCGGCGTCGGATCGTTGAATCCCTCGCCCGGATCGTCGCTCGTTGACCAGGACGATGCGCGCCGCGGGCGCCGGCGCGGCGGCGCTCAGCGCCGCGACCAGCAGGACCACCCCCAGCCGCGCCGCCATTCCGGCCGCGTTATTGCGCATCGCTCACCTCGCCGCTCGCCTCGTCGGTCACCGGCACCGGGACGCAGTCGATCTCGACCTCGTCGGTCACCGGGTCGATGGTCGCCACCACGGCGCTGCGGAACCGGCCGCGCAGATCGACCTTGAAGCCGCCGCCGGGCAGCGCCTCCTGCACCAGGTCGCCGCCGTACGTGTTGAGCCGGTCCCGGAGGCCGCCGGGCAGCGGCTCCGACCGCGGACCGCTGGCGGGGTCGATCACCCGGCCGGTCTCGGGATCGAGGTGGACCCGGATACTCGCCGTGCCCGCGGCGGCGTCCTCTGCCGGTGCCCCGGCGTCCTCGGATCGGGCCACCACGGCCGGATCGGTCGCACCGGGTGGTGCGGCGCCCGACCCGACGGCGCCTGGCGCCACTACCCACAGCAGTGCCAACGCTCCGGCCCCGGCCCATTTTCCATTCACCTTCATGCGCATTGCTCTCCTCCCGGCGTTCACCGCCTGCTCGAGTGCACCGTACCGGCTGCCGCGAAGCCCGTCAACGGACCCGCGCCGCGGCGGCCGTGGCGCCACCTGCGACCGTTTCCTGCGAATCCGATGCCGGCCGCCAGGTCCGGTCCGTCACGCACAAACCGATCCGATTGACAAACGGGGCGATGATCTGTTCCCATCCCCCTCGGTCGGCGCTCGCCGAACCGCCCCCGCTACAGGAGATCGACACATGCACAAGCCCCTGAAGACGACCCTCGCCATGCTCCTCGCCCTCGTTGCCTGCCAGCTGACTCCGGCGCCGACCGCCGCCCAGGAGGACCCCGAGGCGCGCAAGGCCAAGATCCTGGCCAACCTCAAGCTGGCCTTCCCCCAGCTCGAGGAGCTCGAGGTCGACCATGGGCGAGATCTCCGCCAGCGACTTCGAGGGCCTGGACACGGGCAGCTTCACGGTGGCCAGCGGCCCCCAGCGCCAGGAGCCAGCAGTTCTTCGTCAGCGCCGACGACACCCGCTTCTACCTGATCTCCGGCGAGCCGATCGACGTCAGCCGCTCGGCCGAGGAGATCGAGGCCGAGCTCGCCAAGCGTGAGGCCGAGGCGGCCGCAGCAGCCGACGCGCGGGCGCAGAAGCTCGAGGAGTCGGTCGGCCGGGCTGCCGAGCCGCGGCAACCCCGACGCGCCGGTGCTGATCGTCGAGTTCTCGGACTTCCAGTGCCCGTACTGCGCCCGCGGCGCCACCACGGTCGAGGAGGTCCTCGAGAAGTACGGCGACGACGTGCGCTTCGTCTTCAAGCACTTCCCGCTCGGCTTCCACCCCTGGGCCAAGCCGGCCTCGATCGCCACCCACTGCGCCGGCCAGCAGGATCACGACGCCTTCTGGACACTGCACGACAAGTACTTCGAGAACCAGAAGAAGATCACCCCGGCCAACGTCATCGCCAAGAGCAAGGAGTACCTGGCGGACAGCGGCATCGACATGGCCGCCTGGGCCACCTGCGCCGAGGACAAAGAGCTCGAGCGAGTACAAGGCGGCCGCCGCCACGGTCGACGCCGACATGGCCTTCGGCCAGCAGATGGGCGTCTCCGGCACGCCGGGCTTCTTCGTCAACGGCGAGTTTCTCAACGGCGCCCAGCCGCTGTCGGCGTTCGAGCCGCTGATCGCCAAGGCCAAGAACCCGAGCTAGCCCGACTTCTCACCAGCCACGATACGCGACGCATGTCCTGAATCTGCAGATTCTCGTCGGTCATCCGCGACTCAGGTCGCCGCGGGCCTCGGTCGGAAGTACTCCAGGACTCGCCGGCTCGCGCGAAGCCGTGAGATGCGGGCAGCCACGGCCGATGCGGTCGATCGGGGCCGCCTGTGAAACCGGCCGCGGCCGATCGCGCGGGCCGTTGCCCCGCCTCAGGTCCGCGAGCGATACCAGTCGAGGGTGGCTCGCAGGCCCTCCTCGAGCGGCGTCGGCTCGTCGCCGAACCGCGCGGTCCACTTCGCGTGGTCGACCCGGTACGGCAGCTCCCACTGGTGCATCAGCTCCTTGAGCTCGCGCAGCATCGGGCTGAACAGCGCCAGCAGGCCGACCATCCGGCGCCGCAGGCTGCGGATCTTGACCGTCCGTCCAGCGAGCTCTCCGGCCAGGGCGATCACCTGCCGCTGGCTCAGGGCCGGCGCGTTGGGCACGTGCCAGGCCTGGCCGTAGTCTTCGTCCTCGGCGCCGGCCATCGTCTCCAGCGCGCGGGCGAAGTCGGGGGCGTAGGTGAAGGCGTGGGGCGCGTCCGGGTCGCCCAGCAGCTGCACCGATTTGCCCGCCAGCAGGTTGGGAAACACCCGCTCCCCCAGGGCGGAGTTGGTGACTCGCGGGCCGTAGAAGTCGCTGGCTCGCACCAGCGCCACCCTGGCGCGGCCGACCCGATGGGCCTCGAGCATCGTCCGGGCCAGCTTCGCCCGTAGCGGCGGCTTGCGGCCGTAGTCGGTGAGCCGCATCTCCTCGGTCAGCGGCCGGTTCTTGGCGCCGTAGGCGTACAGGTTGTCGGCAAAGACCAGCCGCGCCCCCGACGACTCGGCCGCGGTCAGCAGGCCCTCGATGATGCTCGGCCAGAGGTCGACCCAGGCTTCGTAGGGGATCCCGACGCAGCCGTACACCACCTCGGCGCCCGCGGCGAGCTGAGCGGCCGCCTGCGGGTCGCGGACGTCGCCGGCCTCGATCCGGACGCCAGGCGGGGCCTCCGCCTCGCCGCTGCGGCAGACGCCGACCACCTCGCGGCCGGCGGCCGCCAGCCGTTCCATCAAGATCGTGCCGATCGGCCCGTTGCAGCCGAAGATCACGTGTTTCCCGCTCATGGCGCTCGATGATACTCCCGCTTGCTAGCAGCCCGTGGCCGTCGCCCGCAGGGCCGCGACCACCACCAGGTCGTGGGACCGCCCGGCCTCGTAGGCGCCACCCGTCATGTCGCCGTGGACGGCCCGGACCGCGAAGCCGGCGGCGGCCAGGGCCTCCCCGAGCTCGCTTCGCGTCCAGGTTCGCAGGCGCACCTCGTGCGCCGACTTGAGCTCGACCGGCGGCTCCTGCCCGGGCCGTAGCGCCAGGCTCATCGGGTTGAAGCGCACGTGCCGGGGGCCGTCCAGGGTCATGATTCTCAGGAATACGATTTCTCCAGCCGCTGTCGGATCGTCGCGAAAGTTGAGCGGCAGGTGCCGGATCTCCTGGGCCCGGATCCGCTCGTAGTTGAGCAGCTGGACTAGCAGCACACCGCCGGCTACCAGGCGCGCGGCCAAGCTGCGTCGAGGGCAGTCGCCAGTTCGTCGTCCTCGAGATGCGGAAGCCCGTTGCCCAGCCAGATGGCGGCGCCGAAACGCTCCTCGGTGTGCCGCCCCAGGGCGGTGAAGATCACCGTGCACGAAGCGCGGCCCGGCCGGCCCGTGCCGCCCCTCGTACTCGCCGCGCCTTGGCGATCTGCGCCTCTGATCGGTCGATGCCCACCGCGCGGAAACCCCGGCTGGCGAGGAAGTCGGCGTGCTCGCCGGTGCCGCAGCCGAGGTCCAGCACGCTCGCTTCGGGCGCCGTCTCGAGCACTTCGCGCAGGAAGGGCGCCTCGCGCTCGATCCGCGCCGGCCAGGCGATCATCCGCCGGTAGTCGACTCGGTGGTAGGGATCGTCGCGGATCGGCGCCGCCTGACCATACGGCGATCGTACTCCCGCCGTGCCCGTAACGCGCCCGCGGGACCCGCTGGAGTCCCGCCGACTTCTCCACGGGCGCCGCCGGGTGCGAGCGCAGCTTGATCCGGCCCGGCAGGAGGGTGTAATGGTGTCCGCACGCCGCGCACTCCGCGCGTCAGCCCCAACCACCTGACGCGGAGCGAACCGATGAATCGCGAAGACGTCCTCGCCACCCTGACCAACGCCCGCTGGTACGACCTGACCCAGCCGTTGAGCATCTTCTCGCCGCCGTCGCCCGGCGAGATGCCGCTGCAGGTGCACTTCTTCAAGCGCCTCACCGGCTCCTGGGACGGCGGCCAGGGCGCCAACGGCCAGCTGATCGAGTGGAGCAACAACACCGGCACCCACCTGGTGGGGCCGCGCGCCTTCCACTCGGGCGCCGCGGCGATCGCCGACCTGCCGCTCGACCGGCCTGTGCGGCGAGGGCGTCGTGGCCGACGTCTCCGACGCGGTCACCGACTACGGCTTCTACACCCCGGAGATGATCACCGAGCGGGTCGACGTCAAGAAGGGCGACATCCTGGTCGTCCACACCGGCTACCGCCGCTACGCCTGGGACCAGCCCGACGTCGCCAACCCCGCAGGCCCAGGGCGGGGTCGAGAACAAGGAGTTCGGCTACTGGGTGCGCCACCCGGGGCCGTCGCCCGACTTCTTCCCCTGGGCGCTCGAGATGAAGCTCAAGGCGATCTGCGTCGACTGCGGCTCGGCCGAGCACCCGATGAACACCGACGTCCGGCGGCTGCACAAGGCCGAGTTCGACAAGGCCGACCGGCTGGCCCGCGGAGACCCACGGCAAGAGCTGGAACGAGCTCTTCCCGGTCGACGAGTACTACGGCCTCACCCACCGCACGATGCCCAAGGCGGGGCTGCTGCTGGTCGAGCAGCTGGGCGGCGAGATCGGCGAGCTGCTCGACCGGCGCGCCTGGTTCTTCGTCCCGCCGCTGCCGTTCATGGAGGTGGAGTCGGCCTGGAGCCCGGGTCGCCGCGGTGACCGCGCCCGAGGGCGCCGACGAGAGCGAGTTCCTCGCCGCCATGGGCGAGATCGAGATGCTCGACATGACCCTGCCGTTCAGCGTCCAGACCCCGCAGTGGGCCAACTACGAGCCGCTGTCGATCAAGTACACCAAGCGGGTCGGCGGCCAGGACCTGGGGCTGGGGCGCAACAACGCCCACTGCCGGGCCAGCTTCCACCTCGCCACCCACATGGACGGCGAGAAGCACTTCTGGGCCGCCGGCCGCACCATCGGCCAGGTGCCGCTCGACTACTGGCACGGCGCCGGCGTGATCGTCGACATCTCGGACGCGGTCAGCAACTCGAGCGTCTACACCCCGGCGATGATCGAGGAGCGGGTCGATCTGCAGGGACGGCGACATCCTGCTGATCAAGACCGGCTGGCACAAGTACGGCTGGAACAGCCCGGACTCGGACGAGTTCCGCTACATGATCCACCACCCCGGGCCCGTCGCCCGACTTCGCCGACTGGTGCGTCGAGCGCAAGATCAAGTGGCTGGGCATCGACTGCGTCGCCATGGAGCACCCGTTCAACACCATCCAGCGGATCATGCACCCGGGCGCCTTCGCGGTCGCCAACGAGAAGCTCAAGGAGCAGTTCGGCGGCGACTGGGACGAGGTCTTCCCGCTGGACAAGTACTACCAGGACATGCACCTCAACCTCTTCCCCAAGGGCATCGTCCACGCCGAGAACCTCGGCGGCGCCATCGCCGACGCCGAGAGCGGCCGCTACTACGTCGCCGCCTTCATCCAGCGCGGCATGGAGCTGGCCTCCTGCTGGGGGCGGTTCGTGGCCTTTCGCGAAGCCGGCTGAGCACCCCGCCCGCGGCCGGCCAGCGACCATATCGGCTGGATCGCCGACTCGGTCCCGGCTCGGTCCAGTTCACCCGCACGTTCAGCGAGGGCGGCGTGGTCTCTGGGAGGGCGGGCCGCGCGGCAGCCGCCGGAACGGGTCGCGGCTAGCCCTAGAGCCCGGCGAGAGCCGCGCACTCGCTCTGCAGCCGCGCCTGCAGCTCGGCGAAGGTCGCGCTCAGGGAGTGCTCTCCATCGGGCAGCGAGCCCAGGGTACTGAACGCCTCGCAGGCCTCCCCTGCGGCGAAGGAGAGCGCCAGGTTGAGCCGCGCCGGCAGCTGCTCCGGCTCCAGTGCGAGGGCTCGCCGGTAGGCCTCACGGGCGGCGGCCAGATCGCCGCGTCGGTGCGCGGCGTTGCCTACGCCCAGCCAGGCGATCGGCTCGTCGGGCCAGCTCTCGCTGGCACTCTTCCAGGCCTCCGCTGCGGCCTCCGGGTCGGCGGCATCCTCGAACGCGGCCAGGGCAGCCAGCAGCCGGTCCCGGTCCGGCGCCGCCGGCCACTCGCCGGGCCGCAGCAGGACCATCGCCCAGCGCCCTGCCCAGTCCCAGCGGCGCAGCCAGGCACCGGCCCGCCAGCGGGCCCAAGCCTCGCGGCCCGAGTGCAGGAGAACCCGGTTGTCGCCGGGATCGAAACCGACCACCACCGCGTAGTGCCACACCGGCCGCCGGGGCAGGCCGAGGTTGAGCAGCATCAGCACCGGCCGGCCCGCAGCCACCTCGGCAAGGACGGCCGCCGGTTCCGGAGGCAGACTGTAGGCGATGCGGCCGAACTGTCGCGCGGCCGCCGACATCTCGCTCTGCAGGCTCCCCTCGAGGCCCGGCACGAAGACCCGCTCGACGGCCGACTCGTAGGTGATGTCGATGCCGGCGGCCTCGAGCACGGTCAGCAGACTTGCCGGACCGCAGTGATGGGCCTCCTGGGGATGAAAGGCGACGTCGGACAAGCGCACCGGCCCCTCGCTTCCCTGCCGTTTCGGCAAGGTCGAGTGGCGGGTTGATGCTGCAGCCGGCGGCGACGAGCCCAATGGCCGGCCAGCCGCCAAGCAGCCGGGACCTGGTTCGCGAGCGGCTCAGATTCTCTTGAAAACGTCGATCACGCCGAGCAGCTCGAGCACCAGGAGCACGACGAAAGTGATGCCGAGAACGGTGATCACGCTGCTGCCACCGGCGGGCGCGTGCTCGATCCTGCCGGCCAACTCCTCGAGCTCCGCGGCCGACAGGGCCGCCGCTCGCAGCCGGGCCAGCTCAGGATCCACGCCCAGCTGGGCCAGCTGGGCCGCAACGTCCTGGCGGGCGAGATAGGAGTCCACCGTGGCCCGCGCCCGGCCGTCCTCCTGCAAAGCCAGCGCCTGTGAGCTGGAGACCAGATCGGCCGAGGCCGGCCCAGGCACTCCGAGTATCAAAGCGGCGACGACGACACCCACCACTACCGGTCTCAGCACGTCTCATGCCATTCCCTCCCTCGAATTCGGACGTCTCCTGCTGACAGCCTGGTCCGACCCAGCCTAGCATCCCGTGGCCTCGTCGGCCCCTCCGAGGTGCGCTCCCTCGCCGCGACAAGAGCTAGCCGCGCTTGCCCTTGGCCGCCACCAGCCGCTTGCCGGTATCGAGCACCCGCTTGCGCAGCCGGAAGGCCGCCGGCGTGACCTCGAGCTGCTCGTCCTCGGCCAGGAACTCGAGCGACTGCTCGAGGCTCAAGATCGTCGGCGGCACCAGCCGCACCAGCAGGTCGGCCGAGGCGGCGCGCATGTTGGTGAGCTTCTTCTCTTTGGTGATGTTGACGTCGAGGTCGCCGGGGCGGGAGTGCTCGCCGACGATCATCCCCTCGTAGACCTGGTCGCCGGGGGCGACGAAGAAGCTGCCGCGGGGCTGCAGGTGGTCGATGGCGAAGGCGGTCACCCGGCCCGGGCGGTCGGCCACCAGCGCGCCGGTCGTCCGCTGCGGGATCTCTCCCGTCCAGGGCGCCGAAGCGGTCGAACAGGTGGTTCATGATGCCCATGCCGCGGGTCTCGGTGAGGAACTCGGTGCGGAAGCCGATCAGGCCGCGCGACGGGATCTCGAACCGCATCCGCACCCGGCCGCTGCCGTGGTTGACCATCTTGACCATCCGCCCCTTGCGCGGGCCGAGCTTCTGGGTCACCACGCCGATGAACTCCTCGGGACAGTCGACGGTCAAGCATCTCCATCGGCTCCTCGACGCCGTTCGGGCCCTGGCGCATGATCACCTGTGGCTTGCCGACGGTGAACTCGTAGCCCTCGCGGCGCATCATCTCGATCAGGATGGCGAGCTGCAGCTCGCCGCGGCCGGCGACCTGCAGGGCGTCCGAGCCCGGGATCTCGTCGACCCGGATGGCGACGTTGGTCAGGGTCTCCTTGCGCAGCCTCTCCTTGAGCTTGGTCGAGGTGACGTGGGTGCCCTCCGGCCCGCCATCGGCGAGGTGTTGGTCGAGAACTCCATCGCCAGGGTGGGCTCGTCGACGCGGATGTGCGGCAGCGCCTCGGGCCGCTCGACGGCTCGACAGCGTCTCGCCGATCGACACCTCGGTCAGGCCGGCGACGGCGACGATGTCGCCCGGCCCGGCCTCCTCGATCGCCGCCCGGTCGAGCCCGTCGAAGCCGTACAGCTCGACCACCTTGACCGTCTGGAAGGTGCCGTCGAGCCGGCAGCGGGCCACCTCGACCCCTCTTGCGCGATCTGGCCGTTGAACACCCGGCCGATCGCCAGCCGGCCGACGTAGTCGTCGTGGTCGAGCGAGGTGACCAGCAGCTGCAGCGGCATCTCGGGGTCGAAGCGCGGCGGCGGCACGGTGCGCACGATCTCCTCGAACAGCGGCCGCAGATCGCCGCCCTCCCCCGCCGCCTCGGTGCGCGCGATGCCCGCCCGGGCGTTGCAGTAGAGCACCGGGAAACTCGAGCTGCTCCTCGTTGGCGTCGAGGTCGATGAACAGATCGTAGATCTCGTCCAGCACCTCCTCGAGCCGCGCGTCCGGCCGGTCGATCTTGTTGATCACCACGATCGGCGGCAGCCCGGCGTCGAGCGCCTTGCGCAGCACGAAGCGGGTCTGCGGCAGCGGGCCCTCGGAGGCGTCGACCAGCAGCAGCACGCCGTCGACCAGCTTGAGGGTGCGCTCGACCTCGCCGCCGAAGTCGGCGTGGCCGGGCGTGTCGACGATGTTGATCCGCACGTCGCCGAAGCGCACGGCCAGTGTTCTTGGCCATGATCGTGATGCCCTTCTCGCGCTCGAGATCGATCGAGTCCATCACCCGCTCGCGCACCTCCTGGTGGGCGCCGAAGATGCCGCTCTGCCGCAGCATGGCGTCGACCAGGGTGGTCTTGCCGTGGTCGACGTGGGCGATGATCGCCAGATTGCGCAGATCGGTTCTTTCCTGTTGAGACATGGCGCTCGGGGTTCCTGCTGGTTGGGGGTGGTTGCCCGGAGACGGGCGGGGAGGAGGACCCTAGCACAAGACGGGCCCTTGGCCTCTCGCCCGGCGGCCACGGCGAGCGGGCGTCTTGGCGAATCCTGCGGCGCCGTCAGCCGCCCTGGCGTGGTTGGCCGGCGCCCCGACTCAGCCCGGCATCCACTTCCAGGTCGCCGCTCTCCGCCCTGTCGAGACGGAACCTCAGCTCGAGATCGGCCGAGGAGAGGCCCTCGACCCCCGGATCGGACCTCAGTGGGACCAGCGGCAGTCCCCACGACGTCCTCACCCGGGAGTTGCCGCGGCTGTCCAGGTAGACCCCTTCGGCGAGCCGGGTCTCGAACCAGCAGAGCATCGCCCGGCGCCCGGCGGGCAGCTTTGCCGCCGGAAAGCCGGAAACCGGCTCGCCATCACCGCCGATTCGCCCGCCCACCGCGTCGACCCGCAACAGCTCGAACGGCTCCCCGAGGGTCGGCAGGCCCTCCAGGTGGATCAGGACCCGCACCTCGCCGCTCCGCGCCCGGTGGTAGGCATCGGCGGCCTCGGCCTGCGCCTCACCGACTGCCGACTCGACCTCGCCGATCTCCACCAGCTGGCCGAACAGGAGGGTCTCCTCGGGGATCCAGCGCACGCCGGGGCCGAGACACGAGCTGTTGGCCGCGCAGAAGGCGCTCAGGATCCGCGACATGTCCTCGTCGTCCAGCAGATCGCCGATCAACTCCGAGATCACCACGTCCACCGGCTCTTCGAGCCGCACTTCCTCGACTCTGGCATGCACCACCTCGATCACGCGGTCGAGGCCTAGCAGCTGGTTGGCGTGCTCGTTGAGCTCGCAGAACTCGGGGTTCCCCTCGATGGCGATGACCCGGGACGCCCCGGCCAGGGCGGCGAAGCGCGCCATCACCCCGGTGCCGGAGCCCAGATCCAGGACCACCTGGCCCGGCTCGACCCGTCTGCGGATCGCCTCAGCGTAGGCGTCCACGCGCAGGGTGTCCGACAGCAGGACGACCAGGCCGGCGAGGTTGTAGGGATCGACGCTCATGCTCGATCGGCAGGCCCGCGTGCGCCGCCGCGGCTAGTGTAGTGTCTCCGACTTGCCTTGCCGTATGGGCGAGCTAGCGGCGTCGGTGGCAAGGCGCGCTGACGCAGACATAGCCGAGCCTATGTCGAGGAAGCCCAACACCGCCAGCGGCGTCGATAGCCGCCCAGACGGTAAGGCGAAGTCGGAGACACTGCACTAGCTCTTGGCGCGCTTCTCGGCGAAGTGCTTCCGTAGGCCCTGGATCATCTCCTTGCGGTGCTCTTTGTTGCCCTTGGCGTAAGCCACGATGGCCTCTGCGACCTTCGGCTTTGCAGAGCGAGGGAAACTGATTTCCGGATTCTCTTGTTCCAGATTCGCTGCCAGGATCTTCAGCTCCGACAGCTTCAGGGCCAACAGCATCTCCTTCAGCGATGCATCCGTCGGCGGCGGCGGCGGCTCCTTGAAGACCACCCCCTCCGGCGAGCGCAGGTAGAGCACCGGCGCGCCCCAGTCCTCGCGATCGCGCATGTCGGCCTTCTCGTCGTCGCCCGCCGCGATCTGCATGATCGCCTGTCTGGCCCGGGCCACCGCTTCGTCGAGGGTGCCGCCGCTCATCAGCCCGCCGTAGAAGCCCCCGATGAACTCCAGGGCGGCGGGATCGGAGATCGTCTTCTGCATCCCGACGACCGCGGGAATACCGGCTTCGAGCAGGGCCGCGGCGAGGCCGCTCCACTCGAACAGCGGGCCTTCGGCCCGGGTGCCGCTCTGGCAGGTGTTGAGCACCACCACCCGGACGTTCTTCTTCCGCAGCCGGACGGCGATCTCGTCCGCCCAGGCGATGCGGTGCTTCCCCTTGCCGTCCTCCAGCAAGAGCATCCCCTGCGCATCGCCTTCGAACGCATCCTCGAGCTCCCACCCCATCCGCGTACCGCGCCCCATCCGTAGGCTGCGCCCCATCCGCAGGCTGCGGCCCATCCGTAGGCTGCGCCCCATCCGCAGGCTGCGGCCCATCCGCAAGCTGCGGCCCATTCGCAGGCTGCGGCCCATCCGCAAGCTGCGGCCCATCCGCAGGCTGCGCCCCATCCGTAGGCTGCGCCCCATCCGCAGGCTCCGCCCCATCCGCAGGCTGCGCTCGGGGCTGCCGTCATCCTCATCCTCGTCGTAGGCCGCCGGATCGAACGTCAGCTTGCCCTTCTTGTCCACCCAGCTCTTGGGGATGAAGCCGCCGTGGCCGCTGTAGTCGAGAATGTGGATGTCCTCCGCCGGAAGCGTCTCGGACTCGAGATCACGGCTCAGGTTGTCGAGCCGCGCCTCGTCGAGCCGCTTGCGTGCCTTCAAACGCTCCTCGGTCTCGTCAGGGTCCGGCATGATCAGCCAATGGCCAAAGTCATCGGGGAGCTTCTCCGCCAGCTTCCACATGTCCGCCGCTTCCTTCAACTCCTCGAGCTTCTCCAGCGTGAGGTTGTTGATCAACCAGGGCTTGAGCGACACCTTGTGCGGGATGAAGGTCTGCAACTGCAGTCCCACCATGAAGTAGAGGAACGCCGAGGCCATGTCCACGTCCTCGCCGACGTCGTCGGGCTCGGCGTAGGCGTGGACGACGTTGACGTCCCCCTCGATGGTCGTAGCCGCCTGCGATCCCACAAAGGACTCGTAGCGGGCGATCGAGATCCGCTCGTCGCGGGCCAGGAACGCGTCGGGCCGCGGCGCATCCTCGTCCTCGATCTCGGCCTCGGACGACGGCCGCGGATCGCCAACCCGCCGCACGTCGGCGTACTCCCAGACGTAGACGTACTCCCACGGCAGGGTGCTCAAGGCCTGGTCGTCGATCACCAGCAGCAGCCGCAGCCCCTGGCGGTGGTTCTCCCGCCACAGCTTGCCGAGGCTGCGGAAGAGCATCCCCCGGACCTCGAGCGGCAGCAGCATCGTCCCCAACAGCTCGCCCATCCGCGCCAGCTCGCGGTCCTCGAGCGCTCCGAAGATCCGTGGCTCCTCGAGCTTCTCGAGCAGCGGCTCGAGCTCGAAGCGGTAGGGCACGACCTCGGCCACCCGCATCCGCCCGACCGGGGAGTTGACGACCTCGACCTGGAAATCCTCGCCGGTGAAATCGAAGAGGCGAATGGTGAGATTCGAGTACTCCATGGCTGGGGTCCTTTCTTGTTTCTGCCCTACTCGACTGAAGGTAGATACTGCTGCCTCAGAGCCTGGTAGCGCGGCTCCTTTCGCAACTCCTCCAGCCACGGATCGCGCTCGACCGTCAGGGGATCGAAGCGATCCTCCAAGGCCCGAGAAATGTAGCTGATGGCCAATTCCCGATCCCCCATCATTTCATAGGTGCGGCCGATGTAGTAGCGGACGTGCACGGCGTCGATGGGCAGCGCCAGGAGCCGGCCCTGGAAAAACCGGGCTCGCTCGGTGTTCCCGAGCGCGGCGTGGGCGTCGCTGAGCAACATCAGGGCCTCGACGTTCTTCGGGTTCACCTCGTAAAGCGGCGTGGCGATCTCGATCAGTCGGTTCCAGGCCAGCTCGGCCGCGACCTTGTCTCCCGCCCAGTAGTAGGCGTGGCCGAGCCAGCTCCAGACGATCCAGTCGTTGAACGAGGGTGACTCGTCGAGCAGGTCACGAGCCCGCTCGAGCTCCCGGACCGCCTGGTCGTAGTGCTGCTCACGAAACTCCAGATAGCCGAGATTGCGGGCCGCCATGGGGTTCGGCTGCAGCTCGAGGGAGCGCTGAAAGTTCTCTTTCGCCGCCGCCACCTGGTTGAGCTCGTTGCGAGCGACCCCCAGGGCGTTGTGGACGAGGTAGTTCTCCGGCGTCAGGCGGCGGCTCTCGACGAACTGCTCGATGGCCTCTTCATAGCGGCCCGCCTCGACCAGGGTCTCGCCGAAGTCGTAGGGGTAGACCCACAGCCGGGGCTGTAGCTCGATCGCTTTACGAAACTCAGCCGCGGACTCTTCCCGCCGGCCTTCGAGAAAGGCGTTCCACGCCGACCAGCGATGGGCCTCGGCATTGCCGGGCTCGAGCTCCAGCGCTCGCTCCAGCTCCAGCCGGGCGCGGCGGTACTCGCCCACCTCGAGATAGCCCCGGCCGACCGTCACCAGCACCGCGGGCTGATCCCGGCCGAGCTGACTGGCTCGCTCGCAGCTGGCGATGGCCCGGGTGCTGAACTCCGTGCGGCCCGTCTTGTGGAAGCTCTGCCAGAGGGCTTCGCACATCGCGGCCTGGGTGGGGCCATAGAGTGGATCTTCTTCGCTCGCGCGTCCGAGGACCTCGATCGCCGCCTCGAGGTTACCTGGCTTCTCGTAGCGCTTGAGATACCCCACGCCCTGCAGGTACAGGGTGTAGGCTGCGGCAGAGGTCGTCTGGCCCTCCCCGCCCGAGGGGCGGGCACTGGCGGGCGCGTCCAACCCGAAGAGATCAGCCAGCTCGTTCAAGACACGGTCCCTCAGCGTCGGGCTGAGCGGCGCCGCCAGGGTCTTGGAATCGAGCGTCCGTGGAGGTTGCCGGGTGGGGTCGATGAGATTCAGGATCATCTCGGTCGTCGAGGTGATCTGCTGCACACTGCCGGTCAGCACGGTGTCGACACCAAAGATCCTGCGAGCGTCGGCGGACGTGGTCACGTGCTGCCGGAAGATCTCGTTGGCCGGCACGGTGGCAAGCAAGCCCTGCTCCGCCCCCAGGTGCGAGACCATGCTGGTCACCGAGTGCATCAGGCCGTCGACCAGAGCCTCGTTCTCGGGGCTGGCGCCGAGGCTATTGATGAACGGCAGGACCGCCACCAGTCTCTCCGGCGGCGCCGGCGCGGCGGCGAACGGGCGCAACAGCGCCTGCCGGCTGACCGGTACCGCCAGCGCGACCGCGAGCAGGACGAGGAGCGCCATCACGGCGCCGGTCAAGCGCCTTGCTCCGCGGGCGGGCCGGCGCCGCCGCCGCCACCGTGCCGCCGCCGGCGCTGAAGTCATAGGAAGCGGTGACGCGAAGAAAGCTGCCCAGGGCGGCGAGAAGCTGGTCGACGCCGGCACAGCGGTGGTCCTTGTCCTTCACCAGGCAGCCGAGCACGATCTTCTCCAGCTCCGCCGGGATCTCCGGGTCGATCTGGCTCGGCGGCGCCGGCTCCTGATTCAGTACCGCGTTGAGGATGGCCACCTCGGAGGTGCCCTTGAACGGCCGCTCGCCGGTGAGCATCTCGTAGAACATCACGCCCAGCGCCCAGACGTCCGCGCGCTGGTCGACCCGCTCCCCCGCTGCCTGCTCC
Source organism: Thermoanaerobaculia bacterium (assembly GCA_963781065.1). Classification (GTDB taxonomy): domain Bacteria; phylum Acidobacteriota; class Thermoanaerobaculia; order Multivoradales; family JAHEKO01; genus CALZJC01. The sequence goes on from CAWAET010000010.1 coordinate 38,249, forward strand.
GGGCTCATGTAGGCCACGGTGCCCATCGTGGTGCCGGTCCGGGTCAGGTCGTTGCCCTCGATCTTGGCCAGGCCGAAGTCGAGGATCTTGGCGACGCCGTGGTCGGCGCCGGGCTCCGGCGGGGTGACGATGACGTTGGCCGGCTTCATGTCCCGGTGGAGGATCCCCCGGGCGTGGGCCGCGGCGAGACCGCTGGCGATCTGGGTGATGTAGTCGAGGGCGGCTTCGATCGTCAGCCGGCCGGCGGCCATCTTCTGCCGCAACGTCTCGCCCCCATAGTGGGCCATGACGATGTAGATCTTGCCGTCCTCGGTCTCGCTGATCTCGTGGATCGTGCAGATGTTGTTGTGGTCGAGCGCCGAGGCCGACCTGGCCTCGGCGAAGAAGCGCTCGCGCGCCCCGGGCTCGTCGCTGAGCGACAGCAGCAGGAACTTGAGCGCCACCGGCCGGTGGAGGCGGGTGTCGAGGGCCTTGTAGACGACCCCCATGCCACCCTTGCCCAGGCGCTCCTGGATCTCGTAATGGCCGATCCGGGTACCGGCCAGCCGGTAGGGGTCGCCCCCCTCGACCGGGCGAGCGCCGACCGAGGTCCATGTCGGCAGGTCTTCCGCGCCTCCGGGCAGCGTCGATGCCTCCTCGACGGACGCGGCGAGGGCCGCTTCGACTCGGGCCCGCAGCTCCCGATCGCCGTCGCAGGCGCTGTCCAGAAACGCCGCCCGCTCGTCTGCGGGCATGGCCGACGCCTGGGCGACGAGGTGGTCCGCTCGATCTGGGGGGGACATCTTCGGGAGGTCTCAGGGAAACCGGCGACCGACTGCCGATCATTAGTCACGAGATTGTATCTGTCAGACAGGAGACGGTTACGGACCGGGGACCGGTCACGGCGGCGTCCCTGTTGGGACCGCGACCCTGTAGGATTGACCCATGCAGCCACCCGTGAGGGGCTTTCTCAAGCTGGTCCGGGAGGGCTCGGTCGAGACGCAGGCGACGTCGCGAGCCGGCCAGGCGGGCTGGACCGAGGTCTACGCGTGGGCCCATGCCGTCGACTCGCCGCGCGACGCCGCGTCGGGCCGGCCCACCGGAAAACGCCGGCATGGGCCGCTGATCGTGACCCGGCCGATCGACCCGACCAGCCAGCAGTTGATGGCGGCGCTGGTCGACGGCGTGGTCTTCGCTGAGGTCGTGGTCGAGACCTGGCGCCCGACGGCCTCCAGCGAGCGCCAACGACCCGACGCGAGCGACCTGCTCGATCTGCCCCTCGAGAAGGCCCTGGACCTCTATGTGGAGAGGCTACGGCAGAGCCGGCTCGAGGGAAAGCGCGGCCTCACGATCCGGCTCCTCGACGCCTCGGTGACGAGCATTGAGACCGAGATGGTCGATGGCGTCGTCCTCGAGCACGTCGCCTTCGACTACCGGCGGATCGCCTGGTCCTGGGGAGAAGCGGCTGGCGAGTTGACCGTCGCAAACGACAGCGCCCCGGCTGCGCCGACACAACCGCGAACTCCCGCCGACACGGACGACGACACTTCGTTTGATGCTTGACAGCAAGGCCGCGCGGCGAGCAACGACGCCTACCTTGCGCAGCAAGCGCAAGGGCAACTTCGTCAGGCCCTGGAGGCGATCTCGGCCCGGCGGCCGCTAGGGACAGGTGGGGAACGCGGCCGCGTCCACCGTGATCATCCCCTTCCCCGGATTCGAGAACGTCCGCGTCTCACCGGACAGCAGGTCCTCCACCACCACCTTGAACGAGGCCGCCGTCAGGGACCCGACGCCGACCCAGAAATGGTCGTTCATCGAGCAGCGATCCACGAGCTCTACGTAGACATCGGAGTTGTTCGGGTTGGTCGAGAAGAACCAGCCCCACCGAGCGCTGCGGATGTCGACCCGCCCCTGCTGGGAACCCACGTCAACCTGCACCTTGAACCTCTTGTTGCCGATCACGCACAGGGTCGTGCCGTCGGCCCGGCACAGCGCCCGGTTGATCGCCCGGCAATCCACCTTGACGAAGTCGAGCATCGTGCCGCCGGTGGGCCCGCCCTCGACCATGAAGCCCACCACCATCTGGTCGGCCGAGAAGTCGGGAAAGTCCCAGCTGAAGCGGGCCGCCGGGTTGAAGGGCCTCGACTTGCGAGACAGCGTGCGCAGGGTCTCCCCATCCTCACCGAAGATCTCGCCCTCGAGCTGGATGTTCATCCCGCGCCTGAGCGCGCCGCGGTTCCTCGCGGTGGCCAGGCACTGAAGCGAGTTCACGGTCCCACCGCTGGTCGAAAAGGCCGGCGCCAGCCACACCATTCCCACCCCTATCGACGAGGCCGGCACCGGGGAATCCAGGTTGATGACGTTGGTGGCGTTCGAGGTCAGGAACTCCTCACGTGCCTGGCCCAGAGCCGGCAACGCGACCAGGGCTCCTCCCAGGCAGAGCAACATGATGACTCGGCTTCTTCGCATGACGTCCTCCTCTGCTTCCCGGACCGTGTCCATTCGGGAGCGGGACCCTCACGGGACCCGGCTCCGTCCCGATGCGCCCTTCGGCAACCCGGCAGTCTTGGGTCTCCGTTGTGGTCAGTCGCGGAGAGGCGAGGACCCGTGGCTTTGCGAAACCGAGCTTTCACTCGGCAGTGCCGTTGTCGGGGCAGGTCGAGATTACGCCTTGCATTACGCTCGTGGCACCACCCCAACGGGTAGGCAAGCCTGGGGTCCCTTGGATCTCCGCCCCGCAGCGCGATCCCGGCGCCCCGCTAGCCTCGGTCAGGATAGAATCGCAGTCAATCAACAATCGAGATGACAGCGACTCGCCCCGGCCCGGCAGGGCGGTGTCGCCGGAGGAGATGCCATGGATACCAGATCGTGTTTCAGTGCCCTTCTCTCCGGCCTCGCGCTCGGCCTGGTCGCGGCGGGCGCGGCCCTACCGGCGGCCGCCCAGGATTCCGCCGCCGCCCAGGACACCGTAGCCGTCGTGGTCACCGATGCCTTCGCCTACGATCCCGACGTGCGGGTCGAGACGGCCTCCGGGTCCGCGGCCCAGATCGCCGCCGCGAACGCCACCGCCGCGCTCGAGGCCGCGAGCACGAACGGTGAGTACAAGACCATTCAGCTGGACGGGCTGCTGGCCGTGCGGGTGTCGAGCCTGGAGGCCCTCGCGGGCCCCGGTGCGGGCAACTGCTCCGCCCTGCGGCTGACCTTCGACCTCGCTGTCTTCCCGAATACGGTGCCGTTTCGCTGTACCGCCGATCTGGTGGTCTTCAATCTCGCCCTGATCGATCGGGAGGAAGAGCCCGCTTGGCAGAACCTGGTCGCCAAGCGCCGCGGCACCACCGCCTACACCCAGATTTCGCTCGTGCCCCCCGGCGGCGACGAGCCGCTGCCGAGCAGCGCGACCGATCGCAAGATCCGGCTCTTCAACCGGTGGTACGCCGCCCTGGCGGTCTTCGGCTTCGCCGTCGTCACCTGGGGCTTTGTGCGCCTCGCCCGGGAGTCCAACATGCTGCGGGACAGCGGCCAGAAGCGGCGCCAGGGCGATCCGCTGCGTCCCTACAGCCTGGCCCGCGTCCAATCGGCGTGGTGGTTCTTCCTCGTCCTGTTCAGCTTCATCTTCATCTCGTTGATCAACGGCACCCTGACCGATATCCCCAATACCGTTCTCGGCCTTATGGGGATCGCCGGCGGCACCTTCCTCACTTCGGAGTTGGTGGACTCCTCGCGGCGGAAGCGGCCCGAGAGCCAAGGCAGGCCGGCGGCGGTGGCGTCGCGCGAGTTCACCGGCTTCTTCAACGACATCTTCTCCGACGCCGGTGGCGTCGCCTTCCACCGCTTCCAGATGTTCGTCTGGACCCTGGCGCTGGGCGGCATCTTCGTCATCCGGGTGCTGCGCAATCTCGACATGCCCGACTTCGACGAATCGGTCCTGTATCTGATGGGCATCAGCAGCGGCACCTACCTGGGAATGAAGATCCCGGAGACACCCAAGAGCGAGGGGCCTGCGCACCAGCCTCCGGTCGCGGACGGCGACGAGTTGCGGCCCATGCCCAACCAGCGCGAGTTCGACTGACGATGTTCGGACCCGAACCGGCGCTTCCGCAGCGACCGGCCCGGGCTACGGCGCTACCGGCATCGGCCAACCGTCGAGCCAGCGCGACGGCTGAGTGCCGCCGATAGCCCGCGTCGCGGTCGCCGCGGCCTCCTTCGAGCCGAAGGCGAGGATGCCCGAGGCCATGGGCGTGCCCCCCTCGGGGTCGACGACGAACCACGCCTCCTCGACCCGCCGCCACGCTTCGGTCTCGTCGTGGACCCATGCCGTTACCGGAGCGGGATCGTCCCGCGAGCCGAGAAGCTCCCGCAGACAGCCGGGGTCGTCGAATCGGAGCGCCCGCCCCGCGACCACCGCGCCGGCGGCGTGCCGCTGCTCGCTGATCACCATGCGGCAGTGGTCGCAGATGTCCTCGCCGTAGAGGATTCGTGGCGGCCCCGAAGTCGCATCGCCGGCACAGCCGGCGAGCAGCAGCGCCGCCACGACCCAGCCGGCCGGAGCCGCTCACAGCGCGCCGCGCCTCCGCAGCACCAGCAGGGCGCCGACGAGCGGCAACACCGTCCAGGCGAGCAGCAGGACGAGCAGCAGCGGCAGCAGCCCGTCGCCCACGGTGCGGGTGGCGTAGAGCCCGGCCGGTCCGAGGCTCTCGAGCCCGCCGCGCAGCAGCAGGACCGCGCTCAGCTTGAACTGCTGCAGCGGGTTGATGCACCGTCATCCACAGCAGATACCGCGGCTCGAGCCGCAGCATGAGCGAGGTGGCCATCACTCCCAGGTCGCCCAGGAAGACGAAGCCGAACCAGGCGAACAGCGCCAGACCGGTCGCCACCGAGGCCCGCTCGACCAGGGCCGAGATCAGCAGGCCGAGGCTGACCGAGGCGGCGGCCAGGAGCAGGGTCAGCGCCAGAAAGCCGGCGAACGAGCCGGCGCCCGAGGCGCCGCTGCGCCTGCCGATCGCCAGCGCGGCCAGCGCCGAAGCCCAGCAGCAGGGCGACAAAGGTCGAGGCGGTGAGGCCCAGGAACTTGCCCAGCAGGTACTCGCCGACCGAGATCGGCTGGGCCAGGGTGTAGAGCAGCTGGCCGCGCTCGCGCTCGCCGGCGATCGCCGCCGAGCCCAGGCGTCAGCCCCATGAGCGGCACCACCAGCAGGACCAGGTTGATCAGGCTGGCCGTGGTCCGGCCCAGTCCGGCAAAGCCGGCCCGCGCCGCCCCGGCCAGGCTGAGGTAGGACAGCGCCAGGGCGAGCAGCGGTGAAGGCCACCGCATAGAGCAGGAACCAGCGGTTGCGCCGCGCGTCGCGCATCTCCTTGGCGCACAGCACCGCCGTGGTTCGCAGGCTAGGCGCCACTACCGCTCCCCCGCCGGTCGACCAGGTCGACCTCGAAATCGAGCAGCTCGATGCCGGCGCTCGTCGAGCGCCCGGATCGGCGCCAGCTTGGCCTCGGCGCTCACCTCGACCACCAGGTGGTCGCCCAGCCGGCGCGGCGCGAGGCCCGCCGCGGCGAGGGTCGCGGCGGCCGCCTCGACCCGCCCGGGCCGGACGCGCAGCCACAGCTCCGCCCGCCGGCCGCCGTCCCACAGCACCTCGCGCCGGCGGTCCGTCGGCCACCAGGCGCCCGGCATCGAGGTACAGCACCCGGTCGGCCAGCGACAGCACCTCTTCCGGCCGGTGGGACGAGAACAGCAGGGTCAGGCCGGCCTGCTTGAGCCCGCCCAGCAAGGCGATGAAGTCGGCCCGGGCGCGGGCGTCGAGGTTGGCGGTGGGCTCGTCGAGCAGCAGGATCGGCGGCTCGGAGAGCAGCGCCAGCGCCAGCGCCAGGCGCTGCCGCTGGCCGCCGGACAGCTCGCCCACCCGCTTGCTCCTGCTGCAGCTCCAGACCGAGCCGCGCCAGGACCGCGGCGATCCGTCCGGCCGGCGCCCGCCGCAGCCGCGCGAACAGCTGCAGGGTCTCGCCCACCTCGAGGTCCCGCTGCAGGGCGATCTCTTGCGGCACGAAGCCGATCGCGGCGCGCGCCGCGCGGCCGTGGCGCCGGGGATCGACTCCGGCCACCCGCACTTCACCGTCGAACGGCACGACGCCCAGCAGCAGCCGCAGCAGCGTCGTCTTGCCGGCTCCGTTGGGACCCCACACCGCCACCGACTCGCCGGGAACGACGTCGAAAGTGACCTCGTCCAGCGCCACCGTCTCGCCGAACGACTTGGACACGCCGACGGCCTGGAGGATCGGCGCCGGCCCGCCCTGGGCTTCCGCCGCCCGCCGCGCCGGCGCCGCGCCGTCTGCCACGGCTCCCACCTTCCGCTCGGCCGCCGCCGGCGCGGCCACCAGCACCGCCGCCAGCAGCAGCAGCGAGAGGCCCAGCCCGCGGAAGCCGAGCCCCGTGCCGGCGGCCAGCGGCGGGCAGCCGTCCGGCTCGGCCGGCGTCATCCGCGGCGTCGAGTCCACCACCTTGGGCCGCGGCCGGATCAGCGGCAGGGTGCGGGCCGCCACCTCGAGCGCCTCCTTGGCCGGGCTGTAGAGGAACAGCTTGAGCGCCGGCACGCCGGTCCGACAGGTCCTCGAACAGCAGGTCGGCCTGGAAGGGCACGTCGCCGACGCCGTCGCCGTCGCCGTCGTAGCCGGCGTAGGTGCTCCAGAAGTTGCCCCGCCAGAGGTTCGCCGCGGCGTCGGCGCCGCTGCCGGCGATCTCCACCTGCTGCTGGTTGTCGACGAAGCTGTTGCCGAGAAAGCTGCCGCGCCGCACGTTGGGCAGGATCGAGACGCCGACGTCGTTGCCGGCGAAGCAGGTTGCCCGACAGCTCGATGCGGCTCGCCGACTCGCGCGGGCTGTTGTCGAGAAAGGCGCCGATGCGGTTGCCGACGAACCGGTTGCCGGTGATCTCGGCGTCGTCCATGTCCTTGAGGCCGACGCCGAAGCCGCTCGGCCCGTGGTTGCCGCTGATCGTGTTGCGCCGCAGCCGCAGCCGCCGCGAGTACATCAGGAAGGCGCCGACCGAGTTGTCGAGCAGCAGGTTGCCCTCGATCGCGGCGTCGTCGCAGTACATGAAGTGCAGGCCGTAGCGGCCGCCCGCGACCGTGTTGCCCCGCACCGTCAGCCGTTCCGAGTACCACAGCACCACGTCGCGGCTGCCGCTGACGCGGTTGCCCTCGATGCGCACGTCGTCGCTGTACCAGACGCGTATCGCGTCGCCGCGGCGCGGCACGATCGAGCCGCTTGCTGGTGATCACGTTGTCGACGATCTCCGAGCGCGACGACTTGCGCAGATAGATGCCGAACAGGACGTCTTCGAAGCGGTTGCCGGCGATGCGGCCGTCAGGGCTCTCGTCGAGCGTCAGGCCGGAGTTCTCCTCGTCGAGCGAGCTGCCGCTGCCGCGGATGACGAAGCCCGAGATCGTCGTGCCGGGTGCGCGCACCGAGATGACCGTGCCGCGGCCCGGGCCCTCGATCACCGGCCAGCCGCGGCCGACCAGCGATACCGGCCGGTCGATGGTGAGGGGCCCGCGGTGGCGGCCGCCGTCGACGATCACCCGGTCGCCCGGCCCGGCAAGGCGCAGGACCTCCGCCAGCCGGGCCTCGTCGCCGCCCGCCACCCGCCACTCGCGGGCCCGGGCCGGCCCGGCGGCCGGGGCCCAGGCCAGCGCCACCAGCGTCAGCGCCGCCGCCGCGGCGAGCGTCGGACGACTCCGGCCCTCGCCGCCCGGCACCGCTTCGCCGGCATCATCGGGCGACGGCGCCACGGGCTATCCCTCCTGCCCGAGCCTGGCCCGGCGGGCATCGACCAGCGGCTTGTAGGCCCGGCGGTGGAAATACGAGCCCGGCGATCACCAGGCAGGAGGCGACGGTCGCCAGGATCAGCCCGATCGCCCGGCGTCGCCACGGTCGAGAACTGGCCGACAAAGCCCTGGCCCAGGACCGGCGGCACGAACGGCTTGATCGACGAGCTGAGCGGCGCCGTGGGATCGAGGTTGGTGCCGAAGTCGGCCAGCCAGAACTGCAGGTCGCCGAGGAAGATGAGCGGATAGAGCACCGCCGGCAGGCTGAGCAGCGCCGCCCAGCGGTTGTGGATGTAGATCGCGCCCGCCACCAGCAGCACCAGGGCACCGACCGCGATGAGGCTCAGCGAGCGCTCGAGCTGCGCCGCCTCGGCCAGCGGCCGCATGCCGATGTAGTGGTTGAGCCCGTCGATCTCGCCGCACGTCGCCCGTCGAGATGGTTGAGGTAGGCGTGGACGAAGAGGCCCTGCGGGTACTGCGGCGCGTTGAGCCGCATCGTCCAGTAGGGCAGGAAGATCGAGACCAGCAGCAGCACCACCGCCAGCGCCGAGCAGCAGCGTCGGCAGCAGAAACTGGGCCCGGCCCCTCGGCAATCTGGCCGAGCGACACACGGGGTCCGATCAGATCTTCGATCTTGCTCATGGCAGACCTCCCGGCCGGGGATGAGAGAACATGGCCCATTCTCCCACCCCGGCGCGGTCGAGGGTTGCTTTTCCGGCCGGCCTAGGGCTCGACCAGGAAGTAGCCGACCATCTCCAGGTGCAGCGCCGAGCAGAACTCGGAGCAGTAGTAGGTGAAGACGCCGCCGGTGTCGGCGTCGAACTCGATGGTGGTCGCCTCGCCCGGCTCGAGGCTCAGGTTGATGTTGTAGGCCGGCAGCGCGAAGCCGTGGGTCGCGTCCTTGGCGCTCTCGACGTTGGTGATGTGCCAGATGACGTGGTCGCCCTTGCTTGACTCTCGACCTGCTCCGGCGTGAAGTGGCTGCGCACGCCGGTCATCCAGATCTCGACCGTGTTGCCGTTGCGCTCGATCTTCTCCTCGCCCGGCATCACCGCGTGCGGGATCCTTGGCCTGGGTGAGCGGGTTCCAGCCGATCTCGGGATAGATCTCCCAGGCATTGAGCTTGTCGGCCTTGATCATCTGCACGTAGTGCGGCTCGCCGATGCCGATCGGCATGTCGTAGAGCAGCTTCATCGACTCGCCGGTGCCGGCGATGTCGATGCAGCTGGAAGTTCTGCGGGAGCAGCGGCCCGACGGTCAGGAAGCGGTCGATCGACCACTTGTTGAGCGCCACCAGGTAGCCGCCGTCGGGGCTCACCGTGTCGCCCTCGGCGGCGACGATGTGGCCGACGTTGTAGTGCACCGGGATCTTCTCGATCAGCGTCCACTCGGGATCGCCGTGGCTGCCGGCGGACTTGCCGCCCAGGCTCCAGCGGGCCACCGCGGTGTCGAGGAAGAGGCTGGTGTAGGCGTAGCCCTTGTCGTCGAACTGGGTGTGCAGCGGGCCGAGGCCGAGCTCGATCTGCGCCTCGAGCGACGGCGTCGAAGTCGACGATGGTGACGCCGTAGTCGTCCTGGCCCGAGAAGTTCCCGTCGGCGATCGCCTGCTGGATCTTCTCGAAGCTGAAGACGGTGACGTGCGGGTCGAGCTTGCCGGAGATCACCAGGTACTCGCCGTTGGGCGTCACGTCGACGCCGTGCGGGCTCTTCGGCTCGGGCACGAAGTAGAGCACGCCCTTGGCGGCCGACGACCTCGAGCGGCAGCACCCGCATGCCCTCGATCGTCGTCGGTCTCGCCCGCCGCGACCAGCTGCCTGCGCCTTCTCGAGGTCGATCACGTGCAGGTAGTCCATGTCGCGCTGCGAGGCGCCGGCCTCGAACGGCGGGTTGCCGTCCTCGATGCCGCCGGTGGCCATCTCGGTGTTGAACGAGTTGCAGAAGACCCAGCCCTCGCGAGACCAGCTTGCCGGCGTCGCACAGGTCCTGCCAGTAGGGCGGCAGCTCCATGGCGAACGAGGCGGCCGGGTCGATCCGGCCCGCCGCGCGGTCGAACTTCCAGAAGGTGACCATGCCGCGATACTGCTCGGCGTAGTCGTCGATCGAGGCGTAGTCGGTGCCCAGCGGCGCCGCGTACTGGCCGCCCTCGATCACCCACTCGGTGTCCGGGGTGACGAAGGTGCCGCCGTGGTCGCTGGTCGCGATCGGGTTGTTGAGGATCTGCTTGGTCTCGAAGTCGCGCAGATCGATCACCGCCACCCGCGCCTGCGCCTTGTCGTTGATGAACAGCCACTCGCCGTCGTAGTCGCCGCCGGTCTCGGACAGCGCCGGATGGTGGGTGTCGGCCCAGTTGATCGTCTTGCCGCTGCACGTTGCCCCCGGCCAGCACCGCCCGGGTCTCGTTCGAGTAGCCCCAGCCCTGCCAGGGCTCGGGGGTGAAGACGCCGATGACCTTGAGCAGCCGCATCGAGGGCACGCCGATCACGAAGACCTGGCCGGAGTGACCGCCCGAGGCGAACATCACGTAGTCGTCCATCTGGCCGGTGGGCACGAAGGTCTTCACCGCGGCGTAGACGTCGTCGGGCGTCAGCCCGCGCGCGGCGATCACCGCGTCGGTGTCTCCGGAGGCGACCTTGGACACCACCTCCGGGGCCGAGCCGCCGCAACCGGCGGCCCAGAGAAGCCCCGCGGCCAGGACCGCGCAGCCGATTCCGGCCCACACTCGTGCTGGGGCCCACTTTCCGGGTCGATGAGATCCGCCGTGCATACAGTTTCTCCTCTTCAGTTGACTTCAGGGTCGCCTGATTACCGGGCAAGACTACGAACCCGGTGGCGGTCTGTCCCCACCCCCGGGGGTGGGCCGGGTCTCACTCGGCCTCAAAACTGGAAGTAGATGAACGGCGCCGTGTCGCGCGCCATGAAGAGGAAGGTGACCGCGAGCAGCACCCCGGCCCCCAGACCGAAAGCCCAGGGCCGCACGCTCTCCGCCCGAAGCACGGGGCGTAGCCTGGCCGCCGCGACGTGGGCAATCGCCAGCACGAGCAGGTCGAGGTCGTCCAGTAACGCGGCCCGCCGCTCGGGCCCCACGTTGGGATCGTCCTCCAGGGCGAGGAAGCCGGCGTTGTCCCGATGCAGCTGCTGGATCGCCCGGCAGTAGGGCCCGGGGCGGTCCCGCAGGAATCCAGTGGGCGGCTTCGCCGGTTCGCAGCGAAGACAGGAGCCAGTGCCGGGCGAAGGCCAGCAGCGCGCCGAGGTCGTCGCCGCCCTGCTCGGGCCGCGACGCCAGCCGGGCGGTCGTCCTTGCCGCGGCGAGACTGGCCCAGGCCAGCGGCAGCGCGCCGATCCGGTTCGACCACGCCGCCCGCCGAGTTTCGACCAGGGTCAGCCCGTCGTAGAGCGTCGGGTTGAAGGCCACCACCCGAGGCCGTCCTCCGCCCTCCCCCAGCCGCTGCAGCAGGAGCCTGAAATCGACGACGGTCATCGCCGGCAGTCCCAGGTTGTAGAAGGTGAGGTCGCACCCGCTCGCTCGCGCCAGCCGGTCGAGGCTGCCGGTGTCGACGTTGCGGTAGATCACGCCGGTGCCGAGGAACAACACGTCGCCGGGATGCGGATTGGACCGCAGGAGCTCCACCCGGTGGCTCAGGTAGTCGATCCTCGGGTCGTGCAGGCGGTCGGCGGCGCGCTGGGAGGCCCCCAGGGCGCCGACCAGCGCCAGCGCCGCGGCGGCGGCGGCGATCCCCCAGGCTCCCCCGCCCATCCCGGGCCGCGGCTCCGGCAGCACCGGCATGGTCTCGTGGCGGCTCATCCGCCGTCGCGTTCCAACCGCTCGTCCTCGAAGCGGACGATCCGATCCAGGTCCACCGGCTTGATCTCGAGCTCGGCCAGGAAGGCCGAGTAGGTCAGGTTGGCCGCCAGGCGGCGGATGTCCCGCGCCCACGGCACGACATAGACCGGCTGGTGCAGCACGCCCGACTCGAACAGCGGCGCCAGCCGGAGGGTGTCGGCCAGGGTCAGCCGGCCGGCCAGCAGGTGGCGGATCAGCTCCGGCCGGTTGTCGCGGATGGCGATGCGCAGGAAGGCGTGCACCTCGAGCACCCCGATCAGATAGACGGCGTCCTTGGTGAAGGCCACGCCGCCGCGCGCGTCGCCGCCGCGGAAGATCCGCTGCGCCGAGTTGAAGGCCTCGCTTTCACTCTGCCCCGCCGCCAGAAACGACTCGAAGACCTCGATGAAGTCGGCGCCGTCGAGGGCGCTCTTGACGGCCACCACTCGCTGCGCGATCCGCCGCAGCCGGCCGACGTCCATCGCCGTGGTGATGATCTCCGAGAAGACGGCGATCCCCTCCTGGGTCTGGGTCGTGCGGGGCGCCCCCAGGCTGAGGCACTTCAGGCCCGGCTGCTTGCGCCCGTTGAGCGCCGTGGCGGTGTGGACGAAGGCCTCGTGCTGCAGCAGCTGTTCCAGGTCGAGCTGCGAGAACATCTCCCCCTGGCGCAGCCGCACCCGCTTGGCGCCGGCGATCGCCTTCGAGGCGAGAGCCGGATCGAGCCGCACCACGACCTCGTCCTCGAAGAAGAACGGATCGATCGCGGCGCGGATCGCGGCGGCGAGGTCGGCGGCGGCGATCGTCGCGTCGCGCGGCGGGATCCGCGAGGCGTTGATCAGCTCGTCGGTCACCCGCAGAAAGAATTTCGCCGCGTCGACCGGGCTCCAGCCCTGCAGCTTCCACACCTCGTCGGGCCGTCCGTACAGGGCGATCGAGCGCGTCGTGAACTCGGGCGTGCCGACGGCGCCGAGCATCCGCCCGGCGGTGGCGTAGCTGCGCGCGGTAGCGGCGATGAAGGCCTGGCGCGGGTCGCCCGGGCTGCAGCGGCCGGCCAGCTCCTCCAGACGGGCAACCTCGGCCGTGTGGTCGCGCGGCCGCGTCGCCGGCCGGGGCAGCTCGCGCCGCCCTCGGCGCCAGGCCTTGAGAAACCGCCCCTCCAGCGCCGGGCGCCAGCCGATCGACGAGAGAACGCGGATGCCGCGCGCCGCCCGGACGACTTCCCGGTCGAGCTCGCGCACGCGGTCTTGCTTCATCTCGACGCGTCCTCCTCGAAATCCCGGGCGATCTTATGCCTTCGGGCTACGTCCTCCACCGCTTGCTGGTGATCCCCAAGCCGGGGGACCAGGTGGAAGTCGATGGACAGTTCACGATTACCGTCTCCGAGGCCGATTCGCGCAGTATCCAGCGACTGCGGATCCAGAGCCTGGGGTCGGATTTCCGCCGTCACTCCGGGTAGATCCCCGGACTGGCCCCGAACCCGGCTCAGCTGCCGCCGGCAGGATCCGGCAGGCGATCCAGAAACCCCAGATAGGCCAGCGCCGTCTTCTTCCCGTCCTCGATGATGGGAGTGTGGCCGAAACCCGGCCACTGCTCGACGTCGACGGGAACGTCGGCGGGCATGCGCGACGTGATGTACCCCGGATTCGGCTCGAGCACGCGGTCCGCGGTGCCCCATCGGATGAAGGTCGGCTGGCGAAGCCCCTGAAGCTCGTCGTCATGCACGACCGGCTCGTCGCCGCAGGCAAGCTGTCCGAAGATCCTGGTGTAGAGCTCCTGTCGCTCGAGCTCCATGCGGGTCAGATGCCGGTTGAGAAGCCGCGCGCCTTGGTGCAGCCACCCGGGTCCGTTCGTCACATACCGGACCTTCTCCGCGCCGCTCCATTGCACCTCGCCGCCCTTCCCAGCCGAGACGACCAGCGGATTGACCTTCAGCGGCGGCTTGGCTTCACCCCGCAGGTGCCGATGGAACTCCTCGGTATGGGGCTTCGGTGCTGTCGCGGGCGCGATCAAGCCGACCGAGTCCACCTCGCGCGGGAAGTCCACCGCATACCGGAGCGCCACGGCGCCGCCCATCGAGTGGCCGAGGACATGATGGCGGCCCAGAACCGGATCGAGCCTCTCGACCAGGGCCCGGGCGCGCGCCGCCTGCCGCGCCACGGTGTAGTCGTCGTCGGCCGCTTTCGAGGTCCGGCCGTGCCCCGCCAGGTCCGGCGCGACCACGCGGTGCTTCTTCGCGAGGCGCGCGATCATCCCGAACCAGCACTCCTTGTCGGCGGTGAACCCATGCAGCAGCAGGATCGGCCCAGCCGGACGTTTCGCGCGGCGGGGCGGCCCCGTATCGAAGTACGCCAGCTCCTCCGCCGTGCCGTCCCCGTACGAGATCCGCGTCGAAGCCGGCTTCAAGCCGTGCCACCGGTATCGAAGCCGTACAAGCGCCCCGTAGCCGGCCGTCTCGGTCATCTCTGGAGAGTTCTTTCTAGCGCCTGAAAGCTCCCCTCGGCTTTCACTGATGAGAAGCTAGGTTACGACCCGGACCGCCCCGCCCGAAACACCCTCAGGGGTGGGCTGATGCCGGGCGCGCGCCCGCAGATACGATGGCAGGCCGAGATGCCAGCTGAGCCGGCGCTCAGCGAGCCCGCTGCTCGACGAACCGGCGCAGGGCCTCGGCGATCCTCGGATGGGCCGAGCCCAACGAGTCGAAGGTGCTCCGGGTCAGCACCAGGACGTCGAGGTGGGCCGCAGCCTCGACCGTGGCGGCCCTGGCAGAGGGAGCGAGCAGGGCGCTCTCGCCAAACACCTCTCCATAACCCAGCGTCTCAGCCTCCTCGACGTCACCTCCGGCTACCCTCACCAACACCCGCGCCGAGCCGCCCGCGACGACGTATAGACAGTCCCCCAAGTCCCCTTCGGAGAAGACCGCCTCGTTCGGCCCGTAGCTCTCGAGCTCCAGGCCGTGAATCAGCACCACCAGCTCTTCGGCGGTCAGCCCGCCGACTACCGGCGAGTCTTGCAGCGAAGACAGGTTGCGCAGCAGCCGCGCGCGCGCCCGCTCGCCTTTGCCGTCCTCGGTGACGCCGATCTCCCGATTGCGCACGAGGATCAACTCCGCCAGGCGCGCGGCCATCTCCGGGCGCCGGCGATCGACCCTCTGGACCTTCTTGAGCGTCGCGATCGCCTTGGCGGTGAAGCCGTCGGCGGCAAACTCCTCGGCCAACTCGACGAGCAGCACCGCGGCCTCATGTCGGCGGCCCGCCTGTGCCAATACGTCGGCAAGGCGCTGCCGGACGGTCACACTGCCGGGGCTTCCGCGCAGCGCCCGGCCCAGCTCCCGGATCGCGTCCCCGAAGCGTCCGGCCGCCACCAGCGAGTCGATGCGGGTTTGCTTTGTCATGATCAGACGGGCCGAAACCAGTCTCTCATGAGCGCATCCGCTCCCCTGGCGCGCGAGATCACGGGTCCGCGAGACGCAGCCTTGCCAGCCCGAGTCTTGCTCATGTGCGCCGTTCTTCTCCGGGGCCCTGCCTACCGAGCGCGCTCCGCAGATCGGTCCTTGCTTGCCTGGTCTGAGCCGCTCGCACGAATCGTCACGCAATCCGTGAGACCTACCCCGCCGGGTGGCGCGTTCCATCACGCGAGGGTGTAACTGGGTACTGTTTCCGCCATCGGTCCAGGCCAGCGCCAGCCTGGTCGCGCAAGCCACCGGTGCTCGTCTCCTCAAGGACCGGAACCACTCAAAGGCTGCCGGAGACCGCAGACCGGCGGAGGTTTCGCCAGCGAAGAGACTGACAGTGCACCGCAGATCGAGAGCCGGCAAAACAGCCCGTGCCTTCGAGATGCTCCAAATGATCGGGAGGCGGCCATGTTCTCTTGTCTCTTTCACCGAGTTAAGTCGAGCCCTTTGCAGGTTTCCACAGCCGCGGTGATTCTCTTGTCGACTCCCGTATCGCTGGCCGTGCCACTGCCCCCCTTCTTGCCGGACGCGGATCTTACGCTGACTGAGCCGACGCCGATCGTAGAGAACTGGTTTGGCTACGCTATAGCCGAAGAGAGTGATCAAGTGCTTGTCAGTGTGACCGGAGATTTCGCGTTCTATTCGGGGGTCGCCTACCTGTTCGATCCCCCGAACGCCACACCGCTTCAGACCTTCCACAATCCGAGCCCCCATATCGACAGTTTCTTTGGTGCCGCTCTGGCGTTGAAGGGGGACGACGTCTTCGTTTCGGCTCCGGAAGACAGCGAATCGAGTCCCTATGCCGGCGCCGTCTACCGGTTCGATCGGACGACCGGCGCGGTAGCCCCCGGGCCGCCTTATCGCAGTCCAGAGCCGGGAGAGTGGCAGGAATTCGGGTCGGCGCTCCTGGTGCTCGGCGACCACCTCTTCGTCGGCGAGGAGAACGCCTCACCGTCGGGGTCGACCGGCTCCGGGACCGTCTGGGCCTTCGATCTGGTCAACGGCGGACCACCGGCCGCGATTG
Organism: Thermoanaerobaculia bacterium; assembly: GCA_963781065.1. Taxonomy (GTDB): domain Bacteria; phylum Acidobacteriota; class Thermoanaerobaculia; order Multivoradales; family JAHEKO01; genus CALZJC01. The sequence goes on from CAWAET010000010.1 coordinate 54,341, forward strand.
TCAAGCCGGCGCCACTCCAGGGTGGCGAGTCCTTCGGTCACGCTTTAGCAGCCGTCAGCGGAATGCTCGTCGTCGGCGCTCCCCGAGACAGCAGGGACGGTATGGCCCAGGCCGGTGCCGCCTATGTGTTCGACGGTGCGAGCCTTGCCCCCCTGGGGCCGATCGGCAATCCGCACCCCTCTGAGTACGATCGCTTCGGCGCGGCTCTGGCAGCACTTGGGGCACAGGTCATCATCGGCTCGCCGCTTGACTATGACGCGGTTTCGATGGATCGGCCGGGTGCCGCCTATCTTTTTGACCTTGCCGGCACCCTCCAAGGCCAGTTCTTGAACCCGACGCCGGAGTATCTGGACCGTTTCGGCCAAGCTGTAGCCGGGGTCGAAAGTGGGGCCTTGATCGGGGCCTTCTGGGATGACGAGTTCGGGACGGATGCGGGCGCGGTCCACGTGTTCGATGTGACGGGCAACCATCTGCAGACGTTGGCAAGTCCGTCGCCCGCCGCCGATGGAATGTTCGGGTGGAGCGTGGGCCAGTCCGGAAGCACTGTCTTCGTCGGAGCCATCGGGGCCGAAATTGGGGGCATCAGCCAGGCCGGCGCCGTCTATCGCTTCAGCCGGGACTCGGATGGGGACGGGTTGACCGACGCCGTCGACAACTGCCCCTTCGATGCCAACCCTGCTCAATCAGACGCAGACGGACAGGACGGTGGCGACCTGTGCGATCCGTGTCCGTCCGACCCCGAGGACGCCTGCGTGTCTGGTGGATCTGCGGCACAGGAGATGACCCCAGAAAGCGGCGGGGAACTCGAGACCAGCAGCGACAACGGGCAGATGATCATGGAAGTCCAACCCGAAGATCTCAGCACCCCCGAGACCCTGTCGGCGACCGAACTCGACATCGAGGATCCGGCCGTGGACTTGACTCTCGGACCGTCTGCAGCACTGGGCGAGGCGGTGATCGAGTTCGATCTGGAGCCCGACGGGTTGAGTTTCACCAACCCCGTCTCGGTCACGATCATGGCAGATGTGTCAGCCCTGACTCCGCAGCAGAGAGACGAACTCGATCTTTACCTCAACACGGGACTAGGGACTTTCGAACTGCTAGCCGGCTCGGCCTGTTCAGTGGTCGAGGGTCCGGAAAATGTGTTCACGGCAACCTGTACGGCAGGGTTGGATCACTTCTCGATTCTGGCGCTCGTAGCTCCTAGGGATAGCGACCGGGATGGCGTGCCGGATGAGTTTAGCGGGGAGATCGACCTCTGTCCCGGGACTCTGATCCCCGAGAGCGTGCCAACTCGGCGACTCGGTAGGAATCGCTGGGCCCTGATTGATGAGGATGGAGTATTCGACACGCGCCCTTCCAGCGGAAACAGCTCGTGGACACCATTCACCATCGAGATGACCTCCGGGTGCTCCTGCGAGCAGATTATCGAAGAGCTCAGCCTCGGCCAGGGACACGTCAAGTTCGGCTGCAGCACCGGGGCGATGAAGCGGTGGGTTCACTTGGCCCGACGTCCCTGAGGACCTTCCCCGTTCGGACGGAGCCTCGTGCGCTATCCGAGCTTCTCCACCAGCGAGAACAACCAACCATCAACACGAAGGAATGGGAGAACGCCATGAGCACTGGAACACACGTCGGCGCCTCGTACCGGGTCGGTGAATGGCTGCCGTCGGACCACGACGCACTGGTCGCGTGGATCGAAAAGCAGGCCGACAAGGCCGAGAGACTGAGCGCTCCCCTGGAACCCGTGCTCCAGGACTTCAAGAAGCTCATCGAGTCCAACGCCGAGATCTACATGCTGTTCAACCAGATGTTCACCCAGGTGCCATCGAAGCCTCCGTACAACCGCAACCCAGCGGGCAAGCCGCAGATCCGGGATTACCACCAGATGTTGGCGGTGCTGAACCTGATACTGACCCACACGCCGACATACAACGACACGGGTGTCGTCGGGTTCCCGATCAATGCGATCCTCGACTGGTCGATGGGCACCGAGGCCGGGTACGCCGCGTTCTTGCACCCCGATGTCAACTCCATGCTGAAGAAAGTGCTCAACGAGTTCGGCTGCTTCCTCAAGTCCCCCGAGTCGCAATATGCGATCAACGAAGATCCCGAGCGAGGATGGCTCGGAGCGAACGCCATACAGGCGATGGTGAAGATGCTGCCGGCAGTGCCGGGTTCGGGTGAGCTCAACTACTGGGATCGCGAGTTGACCGACTCGCAGGCCACCGATGTCTTCATCGGGACCTTCGAGTGCGATCCGCACGCGGACCACTGGGGCTTCGGCTGCTGGGATGAGTTCTTCACGCGCACCTTCCGCAAAGGGCAACGGCCCGTCGCGTCCCCCGGCGACGACCATGTGATCGCCAACGCCTGCGAGTCGGCCCCGTACAACCTGGTCAGGGGCGCAAAGGAGATGGACCGTTTCTGGATCAAGGGTCAGCCCTACTCGATCCGCCACATGCTCGACGGCGACTTCGTCGACCACTTTGTCGGCGGCACGATCTATCAGGCGTTTCTCAGCGCCAAGAGCTATCACTGCTGGAACAGCCCGATCTCGGGTACCGTCGTCAAGAAGCGGATAGTCGACGGCACGTACTACTCGGAAATCCCGTCGGAGGGTTTCTACAACCCTCTGCACACGGGTGATACGGATGAGTCGTCGCAGACGCCGGATCTGGCCGGCCCCAACGACTCGCAGGGGTACATCAGCGAGGTCGCCACGCGCGCGCTGATTTTCATCGAGAATTCCACGGTCGGCCTGATGTGCTTCATGCCGATCGGCATGGCCGAGGTGTCCTCCTGCGAGATCGACGTGGTCGAGGGACAACAGATCGAGAAAGGCGCGCCGATCGGGCGCTTCCACTTCGGCGGTTCGTCACACTGCCTGTTCTTCGGCCCTGACATCGACCTCGACTTCGATCTGCACGGTCAGGCTCCGAGCCTGAGCTCGCACAACATCCCGGTCCGAGACCGGATCGCCGTCGTCCGATCGTAGGCCTCAGCCAGGCCGTTTCTCGTCGGTCGCCGAGTAGCCGGATCGGGCCACACCAGCCCCTTGCGCGGCAAGACGCCGAGGTCGCCTCGCTTCGTCACCTGGCAGCGTCTGGCCGAGTCTGATCCCAGAATGACTGGCTAGGGCCGGCTCTCCCCTCCTCGAGGGAATCGCTCCGGAGCGGCGTCGACAGAGTCGGCGGCGCTCCCACCGACCTCCCGGCCCCGCACCAAGCCCACCAGGGCTTGGTGCCGGAGCCGGGAATCGAACCCGGACGCCTTGCGGCGGGGGATTTTAAGTCCCCTGCGTCTGCCATTCCGCCACTCCGGCTGGCCGAATTCTACCGCCGGCCCGGCCTGCGGGCGCGGCCGCGACCGCTTCTCTCCCCCGGCGCCGGCAGGCCGGGCGCGCTCGCGGGACCTGCTCTCCGCACGGCCGCGAGACCCGTTCTGGATTGGGCCGCGATCGCCTCGGCCTATATCAGCCGCCGCCCCTCCCTACCCTATTGAGACAGAGGAAAACCGGGCCCGGGACCGGCGGCGAAAGAAGGGGGCTCGACGATGATCCAAACCGAGATGGACCCGACCAGCAAAGCACGATCCAGCCTGATCACCTACGGCAGCGGCAGCCTGGAGCTGAACCTGGCCCTGCGGCCGCGGGCGGTGGGGCCGAGCCTGGAGCTCGCCGGTGCGCTGGTCGACCGTGAGAGCGGCGGGTTGCGCGACGTTCCGGCCTATCTGTTGCGCGGCAGCCGCATCCTCGACGAGGCGCAGACCGACGAGAAGGGTGTGTTTCACTTGCGCACCGGCCTCAAAGAGGGGCTGCGGATCTGCCTGCTGCTGAACGACGACCGGATGGTCGAGCTGGAGCTGGGGCACCGCCGCAGCGGCCGGCAAGAGGAACTGGGACGTCCAACCCACCGGCCGGTCCTCGTAGGACCCAGGCGGCGCACTCCGGCCCAGAACTCGAAGTCTCCGGGGTCATTTCCGGGGATGACCGGAACGAAGCTCCGAAACCCTCGGCGAGGCTGAAGCGCAACCGCCCTCGAAGCGGAAAGAACAGTGTAGCCGTCAGCGATGAAGCTCGATCTCGTCGATCAGAAAGGCTCCCCCGGCCGTGCCCCACGAGCCTCCGGGCAGGCCCATCAGCAGGCCGTTGACCACCTGCAGCTCGGTGTCGAGGTCGGCGGTCTGCAGCCTCAGCCGGCCGTCGACGAGGAGGCGAACCCGCCCGCTGTCGTGTCCCGGGCCGCTCGATGCCCGCCAGTCGACCTCGATCCGGACGCCTCGCAAGGGCGGCAGGCGGGTCTTGCCGATCTCTCGCCAGTTCGCGCCGCCCTCCTCCCAGGCCGACAGCCAGAGCCAGTACTGGTCGCGCTCCGGCTCCTCCTCGAGGCTCAGGCGCACCAGGTCGCGGGTCGGGCCGTAGAGGTTCATCAACTCGACCCGCTGCCCGCCCAGGCTCACCCGGTTGGCCGCCAGGTGGAAGGTCAGCGACACGGTGGGTTCGCGGTGCGGGTGGCGGGCCCGGACCATCGAACGTTTCGTAGTGCCGTCGACCGCGACTTCGAGACCAAAGCCGGTCTCGGCGAGGCCCGGGCTGACCACCTCCACGTTGCCGGTGGCCCAGGACAGGCCTGAGGTGTCTCCGTTCTCGAAGTCGGCCGCCACGATCGGCGCGCGGGGGAAGACCTGCACCAGACCCGCCGACGGATGGCCGATGACGACCTCGCGCGGGCCGATCGCCACGGACTCGGCCGGCTCGGTGACCTCGGGGTTGGACAGCCGGGCGACCGGGCTCCAGGAATAGTTGGTCGGCACATGGCGCTCGAAGACCAGCGCGCCGAAGGCATACTCCGGCGGGTCGGCCGGCCGGAACGCCGCGGAGACCGCCGCGGTCCTGCCCCTGACGGCGACGTCCGACACCACTTGGAGATCAACCGCCGGATCCCGCAGGCGGGTGCTCAGTCCCCAACGGTTCCTGCCGTTTCGGTTGCGCACGAAGACCCGCGCGGCGCAGCTGGGCTGGTCTGAGCCGCCGGCCACCAACAGGTCGCCGTCGAGGCTCAGCCGGCGGGCCCACTCGCGCTCCCAGTCACTCCCGAGCGGGGTCGGCGCCTCTCGGTGGACGATCTGCAGCCAGCTCGCTGCTTCCTCGTCGTCGTCCTCGACGAGATCGAACAGCGTCAGGTTGCTCGCCGAGGGCGAGTACTTTCGATCCTGCCAGCCGCCCACCGCCAGCGTCCGGCCGCTGAGGGCGACCTCGTAGCCGAAGTAGAAGGTGAAGCCTACCCCGACACCCTGCCTGGGGTTTGCGATCATCTCCTCGACGCCCCACCAACTGCGGATCGGCAGGTCGCGCCGGTGCACGTAGACGGCCTCGGCGCCCGGCGCGCCGGCGGCAAGCCGCCCGGCGCTCGCGGCAACCGATCTGCCGAGGTACGACCGCTCCTCCAGGCCCTGCGGCACCAGGGTGCGGACGCGGCCCCAATTGGTGGCTCCACCCCGCGCCCGGTAGAAGACGTAGGAGCAGCCGGCCGCGTAGTCGCGCGACTCCTCGTAGGGCGCGCCGGCAACCAGGGTGTCGCCGTCCAGCGCCACCGCGGCGCCGAAGTCTTCGTAGGTCGAGGGATTGACTCCCGAGACGACCTGCGCCAGCCGCCAGCCCTGGGCGGTGCCGGGCCGCCGCTCGTAGACGTACACCACTCCGCCCTCTGGCGAGTTCGGAACACCCACCGCCAGGGCGTTATCGGACACCGCCACCGAGGCGCCGAAGCCGCGGTCGATCTCCGGCGCCGGGGCGCGCAGCACGATCGGCGCACCGAACTCCTCGGCGGACAGCGCTCCGGCGGCCACGATCGCGCACACGAGGACCACGGCTGCCCGAGCCGGTGGCGAGCCCGCTGCCTGTCTCCCTGCCCTTGCGCTCATCACTGCCTCCTCTCACCCGCCCGTGCGTAACTGCCCGGGTCTCCGCCTTTCGGCAGCCCGGCGATCTTGCAGGCAGACGCGATCGGGTTGGGACCGGCAGCGCGCTGGAAACGAGGACCCGTGGCTTTGCGCCACCCGCTTTCGCGGGTTTGGCCCTTGTCGTGGCTGCCCCAGATTACGGAGAGAGTCACGGGCCTCGCACCACCCTGGGGGGTGGGCGCACCGCGAGCCCTGAAGCCGCAGATCACGGTCGACCGCACACGACCCTATTCGACGGGTCGCTGACTGGGCGAATGGGACCGCCAGAACGCACGAAGGGGGCCCAATCGGGCCCCCTTCGGCGGTTGTTGTGGGTTGGAGGTGTTGTCGTCGCCTAGTCCACGACGTGCAGCGCGTTGACGTCCTCGCCGGAGCTGATCCCGAGGCTCGTCAGGTCGAGCCGCATCGAGAAGATGCCCGAGGTGTTGTTGCCGTAGGTGCCGGCGAAGTCGAGGACGTCCTCGTCGTAGGTGGTGATGCCGCCGACCGTCGAGTTGCCGACGATCGACAGCGCCAGGTCACCGGCGGCAGGTGAAGCCGGCCGCATCGACGTCACGAGAGCTCGAGCCGCTCAGGCCGACGTCGCTGCCGTCGAAGTACTTGGCGAAGGAGCCGGAGGTACTGGGTCCCAGCGTGCCGGTGAAGATGAAGAGGTCCTCATCGGCGCCGCTGGCTCCGCTGCCGCTGAAGCCGCCCTGGGTCGAGATGATGAGACGGCCGTCCGCGGCCAGCGCCACGCGTCGACGTCCTCGCCGTTCGAGGTCAGGCCGACGTCGCTGCCGTCGAAGTAGAGGCTCAAGGTGCCCGAGGTGTTCGGGCCGCCCGTCCCCGTGAACCGCAGGACGTCGGAGTCGTCGAAGCTGACACCGCCCGCCGAGCCGGCGGCCTGCATGCTGATGAGGAAGTCGCCGCCCGGCAGGATGGCGAAGCCGTCGATGTCCTGGGTCAGGCCGACGTCGCTGCCGTCGAACTCGAGTGCCCAGGTGCCGGTGGTCTCGTCGTAGGAGACGATGTCGTCATCGCTGACCGTGCCGACACCCGGCACGGCGGTGTTGGAGTTGAAGGACATCCAGACCGAGGAGCCGGTGGCACGCTCGCAGACGTCGGTGGTCTCGTTGCAGGTCTGACCACCGGTGCACGGAGCCGTGCCGCCCTGGCAGTCGTTGACCGCGTCGCAGGTCTCGGTGCCGTTGCAGAAGAGGCCGTCGTCGCAGTGCGCGTCGTTGGCCACGTTGTCGCAGGAGTCGGTGCCCTCGTTGCAGGAGTCGTCGGTGCAGCTGACACCGTCGTCGCAGTTCGGCGGGGTGCCGGCGTCGCAGCTGTCGGTGCCCTCGTTGCAGGTCTCGGTGCCGTTGCAGAAGAGACCGTCGTCGCAGGCCGGCGGCGTGCCGGCCTGGCAGACACCGGCGTTACAGGTCTCGGCGCCGTCGCAGAAGAGGCCGTTGCTCGCAGTCGGCGTCGACGATGCAGGCCACGCACTGCGTCCGCGCCCTCGTCGCAGCTCTGGCCGGGACACGGGTCGCTTCCCGCCTGGCAGTCGTTGACCGCGTCGCAGGTCTCGGCGCCGTCGCAGAAGGCACCGTTGTCGCAGTTGGCGTCGTTCGGCGCGTTGTCGCACGACGTCGTCGCCTCGTCGCAGCCGTCGTCCGTGCAGCCGACGCCGTCGTCGCAGTCCGGCGCCGTGCCCGCCTGGCAGTCGTTGACCGCGTCGCAGGTCTCGGCGCCGTCGCAGAAGGCGCCGTTGTCGCAGTTGGCGTCGTTCGCGACGTTGTCGCAGGAGTCCGTCGCCTCGTTGCAGCGAGTCGTCGGTGCAGCCGACGCCGTCGTCGCAGGTCACCGGCGGTCCCGCCTGGCAGTCGTTGACCGCGTCGCAGGTCTCGGCGCCGTCGCAGAAGGCGCCGTTGTCGCAGTAGCCGTCGTCCGGCGTGATGTCGCAGGAGTCCGTCCCCTCGTTGCAGCGAGTCGACGCGTGCAGGCGACGCCGTCGTCGCAGACCGGCGCCGTGCCCGCCTGGCAGCTGCCGGCGTTGCAGGTCTCGGCGCCGTTGCAGAACAGGCCGTCGTCGCAGTCGGCGTCGACCGTGCACTCCGGAGCGCCGCCGCCGACGGCGAAGACCAGGTCGTCCGCGTCGTCGTAGGAGCCGCCCGAGCACGAGCTGACGCTGCCGTTGTAGCGGAACATGGCGCGCACCGCCTGGAGGGTACCGGCCGGCAGGACGTACTGCGCCGACAGGGTGTGGGCGCCGCCCGAGGGCGGCACGATGGACGTGATGTAGGTCCAGCTCGGGCTGTTGGCGTCCGCCGCGTAGTAGAGGTCGAGGGTGTCGGAGGAGCCTGTCGACCAGGCCCACACGGTGGCCGCGACCTCGACCGTCGCCCCCTCGGAGAAGTCCTGGCCGTCGAGGGTCGCGACCACGATGCGGTCGTTCGACTCGTCGCTGTGGTAGCTGCCCGAGGTGCCGTCGGTGCAGGTGTCCAGGGTGTTCGGCTGGTTGGGCTCCGGACCGAGGTTGGCGCGGCCGTCGACCAGCGTCGTCGAGTCGCACGAGCTGCCCCGGATGGCGCACACCGGAACGCCGAGACCGGCATCGTAGACCGCGTCCTGCGGGCCGTTGGTGTCGCTGCAGACGTCGCCGCCCTCGTCACAGCTCTGGCCGGGGCAGGGATCGCTGCCCGCGGCGCAGGTGCCGGCGTCGCAGGTCTCGACGCCGGTGCAGAAGGCGCCGTCGTCGCAGTCGGCGTCGACGGTGCACTCCGGATCGCAGACATCGGTCGTCTCGTTGCAGGTCCAGGTCGGGTTGGCGGCGCAGGGGTCGGTGCCGGGGGCGCAGAAGCCCGCGTCGCAGGTCTCGGCGCCGTTGCAGAAGCGTGCCGTCGTCACAGTCCGCGTCGACCGAGCACGGCGCCTGGCCGGGCTGGACGGTGTCGCAGGCCGAGGCCGGGCCGAAGCAGGAGGCGCCGGACTTGGGGATCACCACGTAGGAGTAGTCGCGCCCGTTCTGGAGGCCGGTGTCGGTGAACGTGGTGCCGCCGACGGAGCCGATCTTCACCTTGCCGAAGTCGCAGCCGTAGATGCCCTCGGCACGGAACACGTCGTAGCTCGAGGCGCCCGAGACCGAGCCCCAGGAGAGGTTGATCGCGGTGTCGGCCGAGGTCGCCGTGACGTTCGGCGCCGTGGTCGGGACGCCGGCGCAGCCGGAGTCCTGGACCGTCGGCGTCTGGCAGGCGATCTCCTGGTCGTTGAAGGCCTCATAGATCGCCGTCATGTGCGGCGTGCCGTTGTTCAGGTTGCCGTCGTCGTCGTCGGCCGCCAGGTAGTTCATGTAGCCGCTCGTGCCGCTGCAGCCGCCGTTCGGCGGGCCGCCCGAGAACCAGGTGCTGGTCACACCGGCGCCGATGTAGGTCAGCCGGGTGACGATCTCGGCGGCGGTGTTGTTGTCGTAGTTGTAGGGCGCCGACTGGAGCTTGCGCTTCCACAGCGACCACACCGCCTCGGAGTAGACGCCGCCGACGCAGTGGACGCTGCCGCCGCAGTTGGCGTTCGACCAGGTGTAGGTGTGGGGGTTGCCCGATTGCCGCTGCAGGTAGTCGATGTCGCGCACGCCGGTGCAGGTCAGGCAGGGATCGCCGTTGCCCGAGCACGGGCTGGACAGGAAGTTGCGGCCGATGCAGGAGTCGTAGAGGCGCAGCGCCGAGTAGATGTCGGCGATGCCCTCGCCCGAGGGCGAGGCGATGCCGCCGACGACGTCGTTGGCGTCCATGCCGTGGCCCCACTCGTGGTCGAAGACCGCGGCGATCTCACCGGTGTTGGCGCAGCCGCCGCCGGAGCGGTAGAAGTTGACCGTCGAGCCGTTCCAGAAGGCGTTGCAGGTGTTGTTGATGTTCATGTTGGCGGTCAGCCGCCCCTGCAGCCAGCTGTTCGACGGCAGGTGGCTGCGCGCCATCTCCTTGATCCGGTTGAGCTCGTAGAAGCCGGAGCGCGAGGCGTGGGTGTTGCCGGCGCCGCCGAAGCCCGGGGTCGTGCAGTCGGTGCCCCCGGAGGTGCCCCAGTCGATGCCGCCGGACTGGGTCAGGCTGTCGGTGCCGCACTGGTCGGCCATGTTGACGTAGGGGCCGTAGAACGTCGCGGTCTGGCTGCCGGTCAGGTTGTAGTTGCCGCCGGTGTCGGTGGTCGCCGTGCCGATGTCCATCCACGGCATCGGCCAGCCCGGCTGCTCGGTGCCGTCCTGCCCGACGCCGTCGTTGGTCTTCGGGTAGACGCCGCCCTTGGCCTCGGCGTAGTGGTTCATGTCCTGGAAGGAGATGACCTCGCCGGAGTGCGCGTCGACCAGGCCCTCCCAGCTGCCCGCGTCGCCCGCGAACGAGGCGCGCACCGCCCAGACCAGCCGGTAGGTGTAGCCCCGGCCCAGCCGGCCCGGATTCTCCAGGGGCACGAGCATCAGCCGGTGCTTGTCCCAGAATCCGGAGAGCTCGTGCGGCTGGCCGAAGGCCGCGACCGTGTCGATCGCGACGTCGTCCAGGACCGAGGGACGGGTGACGACGTCGATGTCGCCCCACTTCTCGGTGCCGAGCAGGATCAGGTTGCCGTTGTTGATCACCGCCGTCAGATGGCTGCCGCGCACCGGCACGCCGTCGACCACACGCGGCTGGTAGATCTGCACGATCCGTCCGCCCTCGTGCACCGCGATCCGCGCGCCCGCGGAGAGCTCGCCAAGATCCAGCCGCAGGGCGGCGGCGTTGCGCTCCAGAAAGCCGCGCCACGCCTTGTCCACCAGGGAGCGAAGAGCCGAGTCGTCGGCCGGGGCATCCACACCCAGGGTCTCCCAGGTCAGCTTGTTGCCGACGCCGGCGCCCGGAATCAGGGGCTCGGCCGGGCTCAGCGAGGCCCAGCGGCCTCCCCGCTCGTCCAACTGGCTCACCGCGACCGGAACGCCGATTGCCGCCAGATCCGCCAGGGCCCGCTCGCGGGCTGCGGCGGGCAGTTCGGCCGGGGTGCGGTAGAGAGCGTTGATCTTGAACTCCTCGAGCTGAAACGCCCGGTCGTCCAGGGCGGAGCCCTGCTTGGGCGCGATGGCCCAGGCCGGGACGCTGCTACAGGCGAGGATGAGCGCTGCGGCCAGAAGGGCGCTGGCGGTGGAACGGCTGCTGACGGGCTGGTCGAAGGACATTTTTTCTCCCATGTTGGCTCTGTCCGATTAAAGGAATCCTGACCGATTCTGCAATCGTCCCCAGGACTGCCGATCTACCCCCTGCGAAAAACTGTCTTCCGAGACAGCGGGAAGATACACAGATCGAGCCTCGAGCGCAAGTCCGCACCGAAAGGTTTTTGGCAAGACAGCGAGCCGCCAACCGAAGAGACGGTCCGCGGTGGGCCGGGCCTCGACCGGCCGCGCGTCCGCGCACGAAGGCACCGACCGCGGGCGGGGGTGGCCCCGGCCCCGCGATCGGCAGGCGTGCCGAGCCCTACTCCGCCGAGCCTGGTCCGGCGAACACCACGTACCCCACCTGCTCGCTGGTGTGGCCGCGCTCGGCGTCGCCGATCGTGTCCTCGTCGATCGACAGGTAGAGGCTGGTTCCCGTCGCCAGGGTCGGGCCGTGAACCTGGGCCCAGCCGCCGTCGGCTCCGTCCATCGCCGCCATGGTGGCGATGCCGACGGTCGGAGCGCTGGCGAACGGGACCGAGAAGGAGTACGCGTAGGGCGGCGAATTGCTCGTCCCGCGGATCGAGTCCGCGCCCAGCGCCGCCTCGAACTCGACGCCGCCAAGGGTGCCGTGGCCGGTCTCGATGACGATGATGCCGATCGTCTCGTCAGCTCGCGTCGTCACGGTGTCCTGGCAAACGGTCTTGCCGGTGCGGAGGCTCGAGGACGTCGGCGGGCTGGTGCGGCTCGAGCCCTGGTCCCAGAAGACCGACCAGTCGGCGTCGTTCTCGCTCATCACCTGGCCGAGGACGACCGGGCTGGTGTAGCCCTGGCCGTAGCCCTGGGCCTCGCCGATCCACGAGTTGTTCTCGTCGGTGACGGTCGAGTTGTAGAGCTGGGCCTCGACCGCGACCCCGTCCACCGTGTGGACCCCCTCCTCGACCACCAGGTAGCTCACGTTGTCGGCCGCGACCGCTCCGGCCCCGGCGTTCTGCAGGCGGAGGTCGAAGCTCGAGCTGGTGACGTTGCTGATCCGGGTGACCACCGGCACGGTGTTGTTGGCGTACTGCACCGTGGCGACCACCACCGGGCTGGTGTAGCTGTTGGCCAGGTTGACGGTGGTCGAGGTGGACCCCACGTTGACCGAGCCCCACTCCATGACGCTGATGCCCGAACAGGTGTCGGTGCCCTCGTCGCAGGTGCCGCCCACGCACGGGTCGGTGCCGGCGTCGCAGCTGTCGGTCGACTCGTTGCAGACTCGGCGCCGTTGCAGAACAGGCCGTCCTCACAAATCACCGGCGCGCCGGCGTCGCAGCTGTCGGTCGACTCGTTGCACGACTCGGTGCCGTTGCAGTAGAGGCCGTCGTCGCAGGCCGGCGGCGTGCCGGCGTCGCAGCTGTCGGTCGACTCGTTGCAGCTCTCGGCGCCGTTGCAGAACTCGCCGTCGTCGCAGCTCGGAGCGCTTCCGGCCTGGCAGAAGCCGGCGTTGCAGGTCTCGGCGCCGTTGCAGAAAAGACCGTCGTCGCAGTCCGCGTCGATCGCGCACTCGGGCGACGACGGGTAGACCACCGGGCCGGCGAAGACGGCGTAGGCGACCTGCTCGGTCGTGTGGCCTCGCTCGGCGTCGGCGATGGTGTCCTCGTCGATCGACAGGTAGAGGCTGGTCGTGGTGGCAACCGCCGGGCCGTGGATCTGGGCCCAGCCGCCGTCGCCGCCATCCATCGCCGCCATGGTGGCGAGGCCGACCGTCGGCGCGCTGGCGAACGGCGTTGTGAAGGCGTAGGCGTACGGCGGCGCGTTGCTCACGCCGCGGATCGTGTCGGCCCCCAGCGCGGCCTCGAATTCGACGCCGCCGATCGTGCCGTGCCCGGCCTCGAAGACGACGATGCCGAGGGTCTCGTCGGCACGGGTCGTCAGGGTGTCCTGACACACGGTCTTGCCGGTGGTGAGACTGGTAGCCGTGGGCGGGCTGGTGCGGCTCGTGCCCCGGTCCCAGAAGACCGACCAGGCGGGGTCGTTCTCGCTCATCACCTGACCCAGCACCACCGGGTTGGTGTAGCCGCCGAGGTAGCTCTGGGCTTGGCCGACCCAGCTGTTGTTCTCGTCGGTGATCGTCGAGGTGACCTTCTGCGCCTCGACCTGGAAGCCGTCGATGTTCCACGACCCCTCCTCGACCACCAGGTAGCTGACGCTCTCCGCGGCCACCGCGCCGCCGGAGGGGTTCTGCAGCCGGAGGTCGAAGCCGGTGCCGGTGACGTTGCCGACCCGGGTGACCGTGGGCTGGGTGTTGTTGCGGTACTGCATGGTGGTGACGACCACCGGGCTGATGTAGAAGTTGGTCAGGTTGACCGTCACCGGCGTGGCGCCGGCGGTCACCGTACCCGCCTCGAGCCGCGGCGTCGGGCCAACCGGCTCACAGATGTCGGCGGCCTCGTTGCAGCTCTGTCCGGGGCAGGGGTCGCCGCCCGCCTGGCAGTCGAGGATCGCGTCGCAGGTCTCGACGCCGTCGCAGAACTGGCCGTTGTCGCAGTTGGCGTTGTTGGCGACGTTCTGGCACGAGTCGGTGCCGACGTTGCAGCCGTCGTCGGTGCAGCCTACGCCGTCGTCGCAGCTGGGCGGCAGGCCCGGCACACAGCTGTCGCTGCCCTCGTCGCAGCTCTCGGCGCCGTCGCAGAAGACGCCGTCGTCACAGACCACCGGCGTGCCGGGGTCGCAGCTGTCGGTCGCCTCGTTGCAGATCTCGGCGCCGTCGCAGAAGAGCCCGTTGTCGCAGGTCGGGGGCGTGCCGGCGTCGCAGCTGTCGGTCGTCTCGTTGCAGATCTCGGTGCCGTCGCAGAAGAGACCGTTGTCGCAGGCCGGCGGCGTGCCGGCGTCGCAGCTGTCGGTCGTCTCGTTACAGGTCTCCGTACCGTCGCAGAAGAGACCGTTGTCGCAAACCGGCGGAGCGCCGACATCACAGCTGTCGGTCGTCTCGTTGCAGGTGTCGGTGCCGTTGCAGAACAGGCCGTCGTCGCAGACCACCGGGGCGCCCGGGTCGCAGCTGTCGGTCGACTCGTTGCAGCTCTCGGCGCCGTTGCAGAACGCGCCGTCGTCGCAGGCCGGCGGCGTGCCGGGGTCGCAGCTGTCGGTGGTCTCATTGCAGCTCTCGGCGCCGTTGCAGAACGCGCCGTCGTCGCAGGCCGGCACGGTGCCGGCGTCGCAGCTGTCGGTGGTCTCGTTGCAGCTCTCGTCGCCGTTGCAGAAGAGGCCGTCGTCGCAGGCCGGCGGAGTGCCGGCATCGCAGCTGTCGGTGGTCTCGTTGCAGCTCTCGGTGCCGTTGCAGAAGGCGCCGTCGTCGCAGACCGGCGGCGTGCCGGCCTCGCAGGTGCCGGCGTTGCAGATCTCGTCGCCGTTGCAGAAGTCGCCGTCGGCGCAGTCGGCGTCGACCGTGCACTCGGTCGCCGGCTTGACCGCGAAGACCAGGTCATCACGGTCGTTGTAGGTGCCGGTCGAGCAGGCAGCGTTGGTGCTCTGGTAGCGGAACTGCGCTCGCACCGCCTGCAGGGCTCCGGTCGGCAGGGTGTACTGCGCCGTCATCGTCTGGACACCGCCGCCCGGCGGCACGATCGAGTCGATCAGGACCCAGGACGGGCTGGTGGCGTCGGCGGCGTAGAAGAGATCGAGGGTGTCCGACGAGCCGGTGCTCCAGGCCCATACCGTCGCCTCCACCTCGACCGTCTCGCCCTCCTTGAAGTCGTAGGCGTCGAGCGTCCGCACCACGATGCGGTCGTTCGACTCGTCGCCGTGGTAGCTGCCCGCGGTGCCGTCGGCGCACGCATCCAGCGTGTTGGGCTGGTTGGGCTCCGCCGGGCTCAGGTTGTCGCGGCTTTCGACCAGGGTGGTCGAGTCGCACTCGCTGCCGGCGACGGCGCACTCCGGCGCTCCCAGGGTGCCGTTGTAGACCGCGTCCTGCGGCCCGTTCTGGCCGGCCGGGGTGACCTGGACGGAGATCCCGGCCGAGCGCGTCGTCGCGCCGTCGTCGCCGACGACGTCGAAGTTGAACGTGCCGACCGCCTGGCCGCCGCTGACCGTCAGGGTCAGCGTGCTGTCGGCGGAGCCGTTCGCCGGCGGGCTGACCGAGCTCGGCACGAAGGCGCAGCCGATGCCGGCCGGCTCACCCGCACAGGAGAGACCGACGTTGCCGGTGTAGCCGAAGCTCGAGATCACCGTGCAGGTCGCGGTGTCGTCGGTCCCCTGCTCGATCGCCTGGCTCGACGGGACACAGCTGACGTTGAAGTCCGGCGCGCCGACCGGCGAGTCGGTGGCGCAGGACGAGGCGGGGCCGAAACAGGAGTCGTTCGGGCCCATCGGGATGACGACGTAGGAGTAGTCGCGCCCGTTCTGCAGCCCCGAGTCGTTGAGCGTGGTGCCGGTGGTCGCGGCGATCTTGACCTTGCCGAAGTCGCACTGGAAGACGCCCTCGGTGCGGAAGACCTGGTACTCGCTGGCGCCGGCGACGGCGCTCCAGCTGAGATCGATCTGCTGATTGCCCGGTGTGAGGATGACGGCCGGCGCGGTCGACGGAGTGCCGGCGCAGCCCGAGTCCTGCACCGTCAGGTCGTTGCAGGCGATCTCCTGGTCGTTGAAGGCGTCGTAGATCGCCGTCATGTGCGGCGTGCCGTCGCTCAGGTTGCCGTTGTCGTCGTCGACCGCCAGATACTGCTTGTAGCCGCTCGAGGCGCCGCAGCCGCCGAACGGCGGGCCGCCCGAGAACCAGGTGCCGACGTTGCCGGCGCCGATGAAGGTCAGCCGGTTGACGATCTCGTGGGCGGTGTTGTTGTCGTAGTTGTAGGGCGCCTGCTGCAGCTTGCGCTTCCACAGCGACCAGGCGGCCTCGGCGTAGACCGCGCCGACGCAGTGGACGACGCCACCGCAGTTGGCGTTCGACCAGGTGTAGTCGTGCGGCTGGCCGGAGGCGCGCTTGAGGTAGTCGATGTCGCGCACGCCGGTGCAGGTCAGGCAGGGGTCGCCGAAGCCGGAGCAAACGGTCGACCGGAAGTTGCGCCCGATGCACGAGGTATTCAGCCGCAGCGCCGTGTAGATGTCGGCGATGCCCTCGCCCGAGGGGCTGGCGATCGTCGGGACGGCGTCGTTGTCGTCCATCCCATGGCCCCACTCGTGGTCGAAGACGCCGGCGATCTCGCCGGTGTTGAAGCAGCCGCCGCCGGAGCGGTAGAAGTTGACCGTCGAGCCGTTCCAGAAGGCGTTGCAGGTGTTGTTGATGTTCATGTTCGAGGTCATCTGGCTCTGCAGCCAGGCGTTGGCCGGCAGCCAGCCCCGGGCCATCTCGACGATCTTGTTGAGCTCGTGGAAGCCGGTGCGCGAAGCGTGGGTGTTGCCGGCGCCGCCGAAGCCCGGCGTCGTGCAATCGGTGCCGCCCGAGGTGCCGAAGTCGATCCCGTTCGCCTGGGTCAGCGCGATCGGGCCGCAGTTGTCGTTCATGCGGATGTAGGCGCCGTCCAGGTTCGACGTCATGTTGCCGGCGGCGACCAGGTTGCCGCCGGTGTCGGTCGTGACGTCGCCGCCGGTCGTCGAGACGACGTCGAACGGCATCGGCCAGCCGGCCTGCTCCACCCCGTCCGGCACGATGCCGTCGTTGGTGACCGGCAGGACGCCGCCCTTGATCTCGGCGTAGCGATTGGTGTCCTCGAACGAGATCAGCTCGCCCGACCGGGCGTCGACCAGCGCCTCGTACCGGCCGGCGTCGCCGGCGAACGAGAGACGCACCGCCCAGGCCAGCCGATAGGTGTACCCGCTGCCGAAATCGACCTCGCCGGGCCGCGCGCCACCCTTGGCCAGGGGCACCAGGATCAGCTCGTTCTTGTCCCAGGACCCGTTCACCGCGTGCGGCAGGGCGAAGTCGGCGGCCGCCTGGATTGCGACCTCCTCGCCGATCGCGGCGGATTTCGAAACGGCGACGTCGCCCCAACGCTCGGCGCCCAAGAGCACCAGGTTGCCGCTGTTGACCACCGCGGTGAGATAGCTGCCGCGCACCGGCACGCCGTCGACCTCTCGCGGCTGGTAGATCTGCGCGATCCGGCCGCCCTCGTGCACCACCACGTTGGTGAAGGCGGGAATCTCGGCCAGATCGATCCGCAGGGCGGCGGCGTTTTCCGCCAGATAGGCGCGGAAGGCCTGCCGCACCGTGTCACGCAGCGCCGCCTGATCGGCGGGAGGGGCGAAGCCCAGGCTCTCCCAACTCAGCTCGTTGCCGACACCGGCGCCGGGCACCAGGGGCGCGGCCGGCGTCAGCGAGGCCCAGCGGCCGCCGCGCGCGTCGAGCCGGCCGCCGGTCAGCGGCACCTGCAGCGCGGCGAGGTCCGCCAGCGCCAGATCCCGCGCGTCCGGCGGCAGCCCGGCCGGGGACAGGTAGAGGGCGTCGATCTCGAGCTCGGCCGCCCGGAACTCCCGATCGCCCAGTGCCGCGCCCTGCTTGGGCTCGATGCCCCAGGCCGGCGCGCCGCCGAAGGCGAGCATGACCACGGCGGCCAGGATCGACCCGGCGACGGAACGCTTGCTGACGAGCTCTTCGAATCGCATCATCTCTCTCCCCTTGCAGTCCTCGCGGCTATAGGAGCGCTCGGCCGATTCCGCAATCGGTCCCGAGGCTGCGAAGACTGCCCACTCTGATCAAAACCTGGCTTCCGGACGAGTCGGAAGATACCGGTTTCGGGCCCCAGCCGCAAGGAGATAGCCGGCTATCGATGCGCCGGCGCCGCCCCTCGCCACGTGCCGGGTAGCGCCACGTGCCTGGCCACCGCACGGTTGCGCATCACGGTTCCGCCAAGTGCCGGTTCCGCCAAGTGCCTGGCACCGCACGGTTCCGCACCGCACGGTTCCGCCGCCTTGCCCTCGGGCAGCCGGACAGCCGGATAGACTGCGCACAGACACGCCCGCGACCTGCCCGAAATGACCGACCACTACCGCCGCCGCTCCCCGGTCACCGGCGAGCCGATCGACCCGCTCGACGAGGTCCGCTACTACGGCGTGCCCACCCTGCTGCGGGCGCCGCTGGCCGACACCCTCGAGGGCCTCGACGTCGCCCTGGTCGGCGTGCCCTTCGACGCCGGCGCCACCAACCGCCCCGGCGCCCGCCACGGCCCGCGCGAGATCCGCAACCAGTCCCAGCTCACCCGCCGCATCCACCCCACCTTCCGGATCGACCCGTTCGCGCTCTGCAAAGTGGCCGATGTCGGCGACGTCCGCTTCACCGACGTCTTCTCCATCGAGGCCGCCCACGCCGCCATCGAGGCCTTCTTCACCCGCATCCACCAGGCCGGCGCCCGCGCCCCTCACCGCCGGCGGCGACCACTCCATCACCTACCCCATCCTCCGCGCCCTCGCCGCCGACCGCCCCGTCGGCCTCATCCAGTTCGACGCCCACCCCGACACCTGGGGCGAGTGGATGGGCTCCGCCGCCCACCACGGCACCCCCTTCCGCCACGCCGTCGAAGACGGCCTGATCGACCCCAAGCGCTCTGTCCAGGTCGGCATCCGCGGCCCCCAGAACGACACCGAGGGCTGGGACTACGCCGAAGAGGCGGGGATGCGGGTGATCTCCATGGACGAGGCGGCGCGGATCGGCATCGACGAGGTGATCGCCGAGACCCGCCGGGTGGTGGGCGACGGGCCGGTGTACCTGTCCTTCGACATCGACGGGCTGGACCCGGCCTTCGCGCCGGGGACCGGGACGCCGGAGATCGGGGGGTTCACGACCTTGGAGGCGCAGCGGTTCCTGCGCGGGCTGCAGGGGCGTGCGGCTGGTGGGGGCGGATGTGGTGGAGGTGGCGCCGCCGTTGGATCCGAGTGGGGGGACGGCGATGGTTGGGGCGGGGGTGATGTATGAGGTGTTGTGTTTGATGGTGGACGGAGTTGTACGCCAATCTGACTGACCTGCACAAGTCGATCACGACCCATCATGGGTCCCCGAACTCCGCCAGTGGGCACATCGGCCGGTTCCCGAGGCTGGTCATGGCGTTCCCCTGACGCTCCGCCTTGGTACATCCGTCAACGATGTCCTTCAAGATCGGGTCGGGCGAGCCTTGGGCGCAGGCGTAAACGTACTCTTGGAACCGTCCCTCGATGCCGCGGGCTTGCGGAACACGCCGCCGCTTTCGGCGAGTGGGAGGACGCTTCGAGAACTCGTAGAAATAGTCGAAATGCAGTCCGGTCAGTGACCGCTGTTTCCATCCGGGCGGCTGATTCGACAGCACAAGGGTAATCGGCTTGCCATCCTCAGGGTAGAGGTCTACCTTGCGGGCGGAGGAGTTGCTCTTGGTCCCGGTAAGCGTCAGATGGTCGTCTCGAACTTTGAACTGCACAAGAGCCACATCCGCGACCGGGTGAAACCTCCGCGGGCTGCCGCCTCGCTCGAAACGGACCAAGCCCACTCCCTGGGGGAGGCGCACCAGATGACAGGCCTCGGCGAAGACTCCTTCCAGGCGCCAGTGGGCGACGATTCCGTTGCTCATGGGCTGGCTCAGAAGCATCTCATCGAAGCGCCCGCTGTCGGCCCGATCCACCAGCTGGCTCATCTGCGCGATCCGTCGGGGTTCTGGCCGTTCCCCCAGGGGAGAGAAGGACCCTGAGAGAGTCAGCTCCTCACCGTTCAGCAGCCACATGTCTCCTGTCTCTTTCCATGTCTCTTCAAACTCACCCCGTGTCTCGTCGCCATCACCGCAGCGAACGAATGTGCGAGTCAAACTCGAATCGCACGCCGCGCCGCCGACCTCATCCTCGCACCGGGCATCCCACCACAGCTCCGGGATGTGCGGCTCAACGCAGACTTCGTCGATCGTGTCGGATCTGGGCAGGTCTCGCACCACGATGGTGGTTGCCTCGTCCGTGCTCCAGATGGCGATGAGGCCGATGAGGTAGATCTTCACGGTCGTCATGGTGCCGTCCTTTCCGTTTCGGTGTGCGCCCGGGCGGAGTAGACCTCGAAAGCGGCCCAGGTCGCAAACGGCACGCCGTCGCGCAGCGCGCGGCTCTTGGCCCGGCCGAGTGCCCGAGCCGGATCGCCGGTCGTCTCGAGCTCGCGATAGAAGTCGATGACAAAGTTGGCCGTCGACTCATCGTTGACATCCCAGAGCGACGCCACCACGCTGCCGGCGCCTGCAGCGATGAAGGCCCGGGCCAGACCCTGCATGCCTTCGGATGCTCCTATTGGGCCTCTTGCCGTACCGCACGCCGAGAGCACGACGAGGTCTAAACCCGAAGCGTCCGTCTCGGCGATCTCGGCGATCGTGAAAAGGGGGCCGTCACCCAAGATCAGGCCGTTGTCCTGCGGATCGAGCGCCGTGGTCCGCGCATGACCGGCGAAATGGAGGCCCGAGTAGTCGCCGAGCCCGTGGAGCGCTACGCGGGCCTCCTCGGGGGCGCCGAACACAAGCCGGGCGCCGCCGCAGTGCTCGGCGACACGCCGTGCTTCGCTCTCTGCGGCGACCAGCCTGGCCCACCCGCGGGGTGCCTCCCCGGCGATTACCAGGGTTGACACGGCGGAAGGTCCCCGCCGGCTACCGAGGCTAGAGGCTAGGACCGCAAGGCTCGGCGCCAGCTGGACCTCCCGGTCCTCGAACAGATAGCGACCGCTCCGCGGCTCTCGGAGCGCCGAGAAGGGCAGCTGATGGAGCGGGCCGTCGAGGACTACGAAGAGGCGCTCTGCGCCGCGCAGCTGTTCCTCCAAAGGACCTAGTAGGAGACGGTGAAGCCGCGTCAGATGCGCTGCCGCCAGGGTGGAGCCCGCCCCGGCGGAGAGTCCTTCCCGGAGCCGTCGGATCTCGTCCTCGACCCACCCGCGCGCCGTCGCTACGCGTCCTCCCCACAGCCCACTGTCGGTGAGGACCCATGCGTAGACCGCATCGCTGCCGAGAAAGTAGCTGACGATGGCATCCCCACTCGATAGAGAGGAGCCCACCCGATCCAGCAACTCCCGGCCGTCCGGCCAGGTATCTTCTGCCAACCGGTCTAGGACCAATCGTGACCTGCCCTGATCGGCAACCAGGAGCGCATTCGCCCACTCCCCCTGCTCGGCCAAGAGTGCGATCTGCGCCCCGAACAGCTCACGGGCCTCGTCGAAGAAGGACCCTCGGGACGCGGCGTCCGATACCTCCCCTCGCTGAGTCTCGAGTGCGGCGATCGCCTCGGCCAGGTCTCGCGCGGCCCCATCATGGTCTCCTCGACTGCGTCGGCAGCGCGCCCGGAGCCTGAGGGCAGGCGGCAGGTAGAGCCGGTAGAAGGAGTCGCGATAGGACGCGACGGCATCGTCCAGATCTCGACAGGCCCGATCAGGCTCGGTCGCAAGCAGGATCTCGCCGGCCGCCAGCCGGAGATCGGCCTCGACCGTGTTCCGCACGGACGGGTCGCCAAGAGCGGCAGCCGAACGCCCCGCCCGCTCCAGATCGAGGCGCGCTCCATCGCCATCACCTACCGCATCTCGGGCCCTGGCTCGTTCTTTCAGCGCCGGCGCGAGGGCCACTGGGTTGTCGAGAGCTCGCCCAGACTCGACCAGGGCTTGCGCGATCACGAGTTCAGCCCGGTGCCAGCCCTCCTCACGAGCCAGGATTGTCAAGCTGAACAAGGCGTTGTACCTGGCGTGGATCGAGCCCGCCTCGTTTGCCGCCAAGAGGGCGCGGTGCGCGCCCGACCACGCCCGAGGCCGTTGTCCCAAGATCCTCTGTTCGTGGGCGACGAGCTCCTCCACCCGGGCCAACGCCGCCGGGTCTCCACCCGCCACCAAGTCCCCTCGCGCATCCTCAGCGGCCGCCAGCGCGGCGGAGTGGTTACCCATGACTCCGTGCGTCAGAGCCGTCTGGTAGTGGATACGGCCGCGCACCAGCGGGTATGGTCTTCCTTCGATCTCCACGAGGGCCGCCTCGAGCTGATCCAGCGCGCCGCGGTAACCAGAGGCGGAACCGATCTGGTAGTCGGCGATGGCACGCCCGTATCGAGCCCAAGCTTGCAGGGCCGGCATCCCCTGCAGAGATCGGTCGGCACTTTCGAGTGCCTTGCGGGCTCCGTCGAGGTCAAAGGCCCGCAAAAGATCCAGGCCCTGGAGGTAGAGCAGGGCGCCTTCTGCAATCAGCCGTTCCTCGACGGCCCCGGACGACAAGCCTGCGTAGATCTCGACCAGCGAGCGATCTTCGGAGTCGTCCTGCAGGCGCTCCTGGATCCGGTCCAGTCGCTCAAGCGCGCGGAGCTTGCGCCCCGAATCTCCGGCGACCACCGCCGCAGCCCATTCCGAAAGTTCTTCGGTAAGCGCCCGCTGGAATCGGTCTGCCGGCGTAGTACGCGGAACATCTCGAGATGCTACGAGGTGGCGCGCCCGGGCGGCAGCCTCTGCCGCCCAGGGGGTCGGCTCACCGCCATGGGCGACCTCACTCCAAGCAGCGATCGCCTGCTCGGTAAGCCCGAGTAGCTCCAGCGCCAACGCGCGGTTGAAAGCGAGCGCGGGCTCGGCGGCTTCCCGCCTCGGACCGGCAGCTTCGAGCGCCGCGGCAAAGGACCTCGGGGTAGTCCCAACAAGGCCGGCGACGAGATGGGCGGCTACCCGGTCGGCAGCGGCAGCCCGATTCGTGGGTTCAGCGAGAGAGGCCTCGTCCAGCAAGGCAGCGGACCGCGCGGAATTCTCTACCGGCGCAAGCAGCAACTCCAGCACAGCCTGGGTATGGAGGTCATGCAGATCATCGCCCATTCCGCCGCGCAGGCCCGAGCCAGCCCGGGCCAGCGTCCGGAACTCCGTGGTTCCCGGCCGGGGCAGGGCCGCACAGCGTAGTTCGACGTCCTCCTGGGCAGGACAAGGCTGCCACGTGTCGAAGCCAGAGAGTCTAGGCAAGAAGGGCCGCCGGCCGTCGAATGCGTTTACAAGGAACCCGCGAGTCGGAGCAGAGCTCTCGGCCGCGCCGTGCTTCGAAGTGCCTTGTTCGCACGCGGTGCCCAGCACCAGCACGAGGAGTGGAGCTGTCGCTGCCCAGGTGCTGCGGATTAGGAGTTGTAGAGGAATCACCGTGCCGTTCCCGTCAAGAGTCAGAGACTTACGCCATTCTCCTCCACCTGGGTGTCGCCCGAAAGCCAACAGGCCTTTCCGTCTAATTCGAGGCAAGCCCGCTGCCCTCCGCTGGCCGGCCTGGCTGCGGCAGTGGAGGCGTCCGGTCGAATCCGCCGGATAGAATTCCAGAATCACCATTGATCAGATCGTGAGGTTCCCATGACGATTCTCCGTATTCTCTTTGTTGGCATGATGGCGTTCGCGCCCGATGACCCCAGCCAAGTCGGCAGGGTGACCGTGCTGCTCCGGGATGCGCGGACCGCGACCGATCTCGGAGAGGAGTGCATCCAACCCCATCTCCCCCTCCTACACTGGGACGCTACTTGCTCAGGAGACTGCACGGCATCGCATCCGCAGACGTTCTGGACCTGCGATCAGCTCCCGGTGACCATCGAGGAGTACGACTCGCTGTGGGTTCTGGCAGAAGAGGAGCTGAAGATCACCTTCTCTGGCGCCGAAATCGACCGCCACTGGAAAGCCGACCAGATTGGAACCATGTCGGAGATCCACAAGAACCAGTGGGGGCACGGACCGGCAAAGACCCTCCACAGCAACTGGACAGGACCGAAGGTCAAGCCGCGCCAGGGTCTCGTAGCCCGAATTCAGCTCGACAACGGCGTCTTTGAGGACTGTCACCTCGTCGACTGGGAAGGGCAGACCGCCAACCTCTGGTACACAAGGCTCCAGAATCTCAAGTCACAGGGCAAGGACTCGCAGCATTCGGGCGCCGCTACCGATGTCGTTCTCGCGACCATGACCGCCCCCGAGAAAGGCCAAACGGTAAAGGTCGCAGGCAACACCTTCAACGGCAAGCATGTCCGCGAGATCACGCTCGAGCCGATCTCTTGCGGAGACGGAACCGACAATGACTGCATCACGCTGATCGTCGAGAACCAGTCGACCCTCGTGGCAGATCGTTCCCGCTTCGGCCGCCACTTCGAGCGGCTCTACCGCTTCTCGCAGAAGGCAAAGGCAAAGAACCGCTGGGTCCCGTTCGTCCCAGCCAAAGAACCGCAGGCACCAATGGGAACCGCTGCCCCTTCCTGCGCGGCGGCTAGAGGCAGGTTCCATCAGGTACTGGGTCTACTCTTGAGTGGGACAAAACCGGCCAGGGACGAGCTCGCGCTCTCCGACCACGCCTTCGAGCTTTGGAACCTAGGCAACCGGCCAATCTGCCCGCAGACTCAGTACTGACCTGGCACGCCTCGGGCCGGCACGCCGCTGCCGCCTTGGAGTCTTCGCCAGAGACATCTCCGGGTAGATGAGCCTCCGGGCCTCCCGCGGTCGAAGGGAACCGTCCCATCGGGTGGTGCTCGCGGACCCCAACGTGGAACCTCCGGAATCCGTCCGTCCAACACTCAGAACCCGGTCCAAGGGGGCCCAATCTTGGGAGGACCTTTTCTTGAGTGAATCTCGGACGAAACCGGCTCCGGCCGGACTGCCTCGGTTTCAGCACCAGAAGCGACCGCGACCAACGGTGCCTCGGCGCACACGGGCTCTCGCCCTGTTGTGCCGCCTACGATCCCACCGCTGGCTCGAAC
>CAWAET010000011.1:0-135858 GCA_963781065.1 Thermoanaerobaculia bacterium
GCCCGAGCGGTTTG
The DNA here is from genome assembly GCA_963781065.1 of Thermoanaerobaculia bacterium. GTDB lineage: Bacteria > Acidobacteriota > Thermoanaerobaculia > Multivoradales > JAHEKO01 > CALZJC01. Next base: position 15 of record CAWAET010000011.1, read on the forward strand.
CCCGTGACTGGTGCGGACGAGCCCTGTTGAGCTAGAATGCGCGCACCGGGGGTTGCGGCGTTCCCAGGTCCCTACGGCGTTTCCTGCCGAATCTGATTCACAGCGAGATGTCCCGGTGGACCTTGGGTTCCGTTCGGACGATCGCTTCCCGCCGGCACCGGCGAACCCACTCTCCCCCCGATCAGTCTGGATTCAGCGAGGATCGACAGCCATGTACGGCGAGTTGAAGGTGTTCAGCGGTCGCGCCCACCCCGCGCTGGGGGAGGAGATCTGTGACTACCTGAATCTGTCCCTGGGCAAGATCGAGGTCTACAACTTCGCCGACGGCGAGATCTTCTGCCAGATCCAGGAGAACGTGCGCGGCTCCGACGTCTTCGTCATCCAGCCGCTGTGCCGGCCGGTGAACGAGAACCTGATGGAGCTGCTGATCATCCTGGACGCCTTCAAGCGGGCCTCGGCGGCGCGGATCACCGCGGTGATCCCCTACTACGGCTACGCCCGGCAGGACCGCAAGGACAAGCCCCGGGTGCCGATCACGGCCAAGCTGGTGGCCGACCTGATCTCCCGCGCCGGCGCCGATCGGGTGCTGGCGATGGACCTGCACGCCGGCCAGATCCAGGGCTTCTTCGACATCCCGGTGGACCACCTGTTCGCCGCGCCGGTGCTGCTCGACGCGATTCGCGAGCTCGAGGTGCCGGACCTGGCCATCGTCTCGCCCGACGCCGGCGGCGTCGAGCGGGCGCGGGCGAACGCCAAGCGGCTCGAGGCGGGCCTGGCGATCGTCGACAAGCGCCGCGTGGCGCCCAACGAGGCCGACGCGATGCACGTCATCGGCGATGTCGAAGGCCGCAACGTCCTGATCCTCGACGACATCATCGACACCGCCGGCACGCTGAGCTCAACGGTCAAGGCGCTGCGCGAAAAGGGAGCGCAGCGGATCTTGGCGTCGGGCGTGCATGCCATCCTGTCGGGGCCGGCCATCGACCGCCTCGAGAGCTCGCCGCTCGAGCTCGTCCTGGTCACCAACACGACGCCGCTCGCCGAGAAGCTCGAGCGGTGCACCAAGCTGCGGCCGCTGTCCGTCGCGCCGCTGCTCGGCGAGGCGGTCAAGCGGATCCACGAAGACAGCTCCGTCAGCTCACTTTTCGTCTAACGAGGGTTTTTTCCACATGAGTGAACTCGAGATCGAAGTCCAGGAACGCAAAGAGATCGGCTCGGCGGCCAGCCGCCGGCTGCGCGCGGCGGGCAGCCTGCCGGCCGTGGTCTATGGCGGCGGCAAGAACCCGGTGGCGATCGTGCTCGATCGCAAGAAGGCCGCGGACCTGCTGCGCCAGGGTAGCGGCGCCAATACCGTCTTCCTGCTCAAGATGGCCGGCACCGACAAGAGCCGCCACGTGATTACCCGCGACATCTCGGTCGACGCGGTCTCGCGGCAGGTCATGCACATCGACTTCCAGCGCATCGACATGACCGACAAGGTCCGGATCGAGGTGGCAGTCGAGCTGGTCGGCGTGCCCATCGGGGTCAAGAACGAGGGCGGGGTGCTCGACTTCATGAGCCGCGAGGTCGAAGTCGAGTGTCTGCCGGCCAACATCCCGGCGACGATCGAGCTCGACGTCAGCGAGCTGGCGATCGGCGACCACCTGGAGGCCTCCAACCTGGTGCTGCCCAAGGGGGTCGAGCTGGTCGACGACACGCCGCGCGTCATCGTCGCGGTGGCGCACAGCCGCGTTGCCGCCGAGGTCGAGGAGGCCGAGGCCGAGGCCGAGGCGGAGGCCGCGTCGCTGATCGAAGCGGGCCTCGACGAGCCCGAGGTGATCGGCCGCGGCAAGGAGGCGGAGGGCACGGACGAGGAGGGCTAGCGGTCACCGGGCCGCCGCCGGCTCGCCCGTTCGTCGCCATCGTCGAGCACGAGCATGTCGGACTCCGCGCCCCCGCCGGGGCGGTTGGTTCTCGGCCTGGGAAACCCGGGCGAGCGCTACCGCGGGACACGCCACAACCTGGGCTTCCGGGTGGTGCGCGAGTTGGCCGGGCGGTTCGAGGTCCGGTTGGACCGGGTGGAGTGCTCGGCCCTGGTCGGCAAGGCCGACGGACTGCTGCTGGCGATGCCCCAGACCTACATGAACCGCAGCGGCTACGCCGCCCGCTGCCTTGTCGAGCGCCATGAGATCGAGCCCGAAAACGTGTTGGTGGTCTACGACGACGTCGAGCTGCCGCTGGGCCGGCTCAGGCTGCGCCGCGGCGGTAGCCCGGGCGGCCACCGCGGGATGGAGTCGGTAATGCGCAATCTGAGGACCGAGCTGGTGCCGCGGCTGCGGCTCGGCATTCGGCCTGAAGACGACACGGGCCCGGCGGATCTGGTGGAGTTCGTGCTGGAGCCCTTCACGGCCGACGAGCGCCCGGCGGTCGAAACGCTGGTCGAGCGCGCGGCCGACGCCTGCCGGGCCTGGCTGGAGCTCGACATCGAGACCGCGATGAACCGCTTCAACGGCTGAACGCCCTTTCACAACCCCCAAGGAGCTTGTAGAGAGATGCAACAACAGACCATTTTGTACGCGGTGCCCGTCTGCGGCGCCCTCGCCCTGCTGTTCGCCTACGTTCGCAGCGCCTGGATCCGACGGCAGGATGCCGGCACGGAGGAGATGGCCAAGATCTCCGGCTACATCCGCCAGGGCGCCATGGCCTTTCTCACCCGCGAGTATCGGGTGCTGGCCGTATTCGTCGTCGCGGTGGCGGCCCTGCTCGCCTGGGCCAATTCGGGCCGGCCCGAGAGCTCGGCCCTGGTCGGTGTCTCACTGCTCGCCGGCGCCGTCTGCTCGGGCCTGGCGGGCCTGTTTGGCATGCGGGTGGCGACCTCCGCCAACGTCCGCACCGCCGCGGCGGCCCGCACCAGCCTCAACGACGCCCTGCAGATCGCCTTCTCGGGCGGCGCGGTGATGGGCTTCTGCGTCGTCGGCCTGGGAGTGATCGGCTTGGGGGTGCTGTTCATCTTCTATACCTCGCTGTTCTCCGGCGGTGACCCGCAGGCCGATCTGACCCGCGCGGTGACGGTGCTCACCGGCTTCTCGTTCGGCGCCAGCTCGATCGCGCTGTTCGCGCGCGTCGGCGGCGGCATCTACACCAAGGCGGCCGACGTCGGCGCCGACCTGGTGGGCAAGGTCGAGGCGGGCATCCCCGAGGACGATCCGCGCAACCCGGCCACCATCGCCGACAACGTGGGCGACAACGTCGGCGACGTCGCCGGCATGGGCGCCGACCTGTTCGAGTCCTACGTCGGGTCGATCATCGGCGCCCTGGTCCTCGGCGTCAGCGCGACCCACGTCGGCGGCGAAAGCTACACGCCGATGCTGGCGGTCCTGCCGCTGGTGCTGGCCGCCGTCGGCATCCTGGTCTCGCTCGGCGGCACCTTCCTGGTGCGCACCCGCGAGGGCGGCGACCCCGGCGCGGCGCTGCACCGGGGCACCTTCGGCGCGGCCCTGGCGATGATCGTCGCCATCTTCTTCTGCTGCCGCTGGCTGCTCGACGGCACCTACCGGATCGGCTCGATCGAGTTCGGCGCCATCAACGTCTTCTGGGCGACCCTGGCCGGGCTGGCGGGCGGCGTGGCCATCGGTCTGATCACCGAGTACTACACCTCGGCCGAGAAGAAGCCGACGCAGGAAGTCGCCCGCGACAGCCTGACCGGCTCCGCCACCAACATCATCGCGGGTCTGGCCCTCGGCATGCGCTCGACCGCCCTGCCGGCGATCGTGCTGGTGGCGGCGATCATCGTCGCCCACGACCAGGCGGGCCTCTACGGCATCGCCATCGCCGCCCTCGGCATGCTGTCGACCACCGGCATCCAGCTGGCGGTCGACGCCTACGGTCCGGTCGCCGACAACGCCGGCGGCATCGCCGAGATGGCCAGCTGCGGCGCCGAGGTGCGCGAGCGCACCGACAAGCTGGACGCGGTCGGCAACACCACGGCGGCCATCGGCAAGGGCTTCGCCATCGGCTCGGCGGCGCTCACCGCGCTGGCCCTGTTCGCGGCCTTCCGGACCACCGTCGGCCTCGGACACGATCGACGTCGCCGACCCGAACGTGATGGGCGGCCTGCTGCTCGGCGCCATGCTGCCGTTCCTGTTCTCGTCGATGGCCATGCAGGCGGTCGGCCGGGCGGCCTTCGAGATGATCGAGGAGGTGCGCCGCCAGTTCCGCGAGATCCCCGGCCTGATGGAGGGCAAGGCCGAGCCGGACTACGCCCGCTGCGTCGACATCTCGACCCAGGCGGCGCTCAAGGAGATGATGCTGCCGGGGCTGCTGGCGGTGGTCGCGCCGGTCGTGGTCGGCTTCGTACGACGTCGCCGCTCTGGGCGGCCTGCTCGCCGGCGTCACCGTCGTCCGGCGTGATGATGGCCATCTTCATGGCCAACGCCGGCGGCGCCTGGGACAACGCCAAGAAGTACATCGAGACCGGCAACCACGGCGGCAAGGGCTCCGACGCCCACAAGGCGGCGGTGGTCGGCGACACCGTCGGCGATCCGTTCAAGGACACCGCCGGGCCCAGCCTGAACATCCTGATCAAGCTGATGTCGGTGGTGGCCCTGGTGATCGCGCCGCTGCTGATCTAGGCCTGGCGACGGTGGGGTTGCACTGGCAATGACCGGCGGATCCGGTTACAATCCATTCTTCCAGACGGCCGGCCGCCGGCCGGCCGTCACCACCCGAACCTCTCTGCTCCCGCCCAAGCGGGGGCCGAAACGTCCAGAGGGAGGACCCCCCGAATGAAGAAGTACGAGATCGTTTTCGTGGCGGACCCGCGTCTGTCGGAAGAGGAAGTGGTCGCCTTGACCGATGAGTACAAGGGCATGCTGACGGCCGGCGGCGGCGACGTCACCAAGCAGGAGAGCTGGGGCAAGAAGCGCCTCGCCTATCCGATCCAGAAGCTCAACGAGGCCTACTACGTCCTCTACAACGCCGAGCTCCCCGACGAGGGCAATCCGTTGGTCGAGATCGAGCGGCGGATGCAGCAGAACGACAAGGTGCTGCGCTATCTCACCGTGCGGCTGGACAAGGGCCGGTTGCGCGAGCGTCCGGATCGCAGCGTAGAGGCCTCGGACAGCGACCGAAAGGAGGCCCGCTGATGGCCCGACGTAGCGGCAAGAAGTCCTTCATTCGCCGGCGCAAGGTCTGCCGGATGTGCGCCGAGAAGCGCGACACGGTCGACTACAAGGACCTGCGCTTCCTGCAGCAGTACGTCGTCGAGCGGTCCAAGATCCTGCCGCGGCGGATCTCCGGGACCTGCGCCAAACACCAGCGGATCATTCAGCAGGCGATCAAGCGGGCTCGCCACATCGCGCTGCTTTCGTTCACCTCCGACTAGGAGCCGCGTGATGAAAGTCATCCTGATGCGCGATCTGGTCCACACCGGCACTCGCGGTGAGGTCGTCGATGTGAAGCCCGGGTTCGCCCGCAACTTCCTGCTGCCCAACGGGTCCGCCCTCGAGGCGACCCCCGGCAACATGAAGTTCTTCAACCAGCAGCGCAAGAAGATCGACGCCCACCACGACAGTCTGCGCGAGCAGGCGACCCATCTCGCCGCCCAGCTGGCCGAGCTGCGGATCGAGATCGCCAAGCGGGTTGCCGAGAGCGAGTCGCTCTACGGCTCGGTGACTGCGACCGAGATCGCCGAGGCGGTAGCCGCCAAGGGGATCGAGGTGGACCGCCGCCGGATCGACCTCGAGGGCGGCATCAAGAGTCTCGGCGAGCACCCGGTGCGGATCAACCTGCATCCCGAGGTGATCGCCGAGCTGATCGTCAACGTCGTCGCCGAGGAGTAGTGCCCGGCGCCGGCGATTCCCGGGAACCTCAGGTCGAGCCGTCGATCGAGAGGTTCCTCGGCGCGGCGCCGACGCAGGAGCTGGCCGACTGGCGCGAGCTCTGGGAGGCCGATAGCGCCTTCCCGCTGCGCAGCCACCGCGGCCTGCTGGGCCGGCTGGTGGTGGCCTTCAAGCGGCTGCTGCGGCCGCTGGTCAAGCTGCCCCAGAGCGACCTCTGGGAGCGCCAGCGGACCTTCAACCTGGTGCTGCTCAACATGCTCGAGGCGCGGCGCGACCGGCTGGACCGTCACCGCGACCAGCTCAAGGACCTGCACGAGGCCCGCAAGGAGCTGTTGCACGACCTGCGGCAGGTGCGTGACGACCTGCTGCGCGACGTCCGCAACCACGAGCGCCGCATCATCGACCTCGAGGGCGTCCGCAAGGAGGGCATGGAGCAGATCATGCGCCACGTGGACGCGCTGTTCGCCGTGGTCGACCAGAAGTTCGACCGTTATCGCGAGGACAACCTGCAGATCTGGTCCCGCTTGGGCAGCCTGCTGGCGGTAGCCGAAGGCGCTCAGGCGGGGAGCGCGGAGGGCGCGGGGGGCGCCGAGGGGGACTCCGAGCGGGACGCCGAGGCGATCTCGCCGCCCGAGCTGGCCGCGGCCTGGCGAGAGCGCCAGTACCTCGAGCTCGAAGAGCGCTTCCGCGGCGTCGAGGAGGAGATCGCGCGCCGCGTGGCCGTCTACCTGCCGTATCTCGAGCGGGGCGGCGAGGTGCTGGATCTGGGCTGCGGCCGCGGCGAGCTGCTCGCCCTGCTCGGCGGGCGGGGGGTCGCGGCGCGCGGTATCGACGCCAGCGAAGAGATGGTGCGCCGCTGCCGCGAGCAGGGCCTCGCGGCCGAGCGGGCCGACATCTTCGAGGGCCTCGAGCAGGCCGGCGAAGAGAGCCTGGGCGGCGTCATCTCGCTGCACGTCATCGAGCACCTGCCGGCCACGGCGCTGCCGCGGTTGGCGGCGCTGGCCTGGCGGGCGCTCAGGCCCGGCGGCGTCCTGATCCTCGAGACCCCCAACCCGATGAGCCTGGTGGTGGCGGCGCGCAACTTCTGGCTCGACCCCACCCACATGCGCCCGGTGCACCCCAAGATGCTCGCCTTCTGCCTCGAGCAGGCCGGCTTCGACCCCATCGAGCGGCTCGATCTGCGCCGCTTCGGCGACGACCAGCGCCTCCCCGAGCTGGCCCCAGCCGAGCTGGAGGCCGAGCTGCGGCCGCTGGCGGAGCAGATCAACCGGCTACGCGATCGGATCGATGACGAGCTGTTCGGGTTCCAGGACTACGGGCTGGTGGCGACCAAGCCGGTCTCAGCCACAGTGTTCGCGGACACCGACGGTCACGCGTGAGTGGACTCTGGTGGGTCGCGTGAGTGTACGCCCGCTGGTCTGCTGGTGTGCGGTCAATCCGGGCGCAGAGCAGTGTGCGGAAAAAACGAAAGAATCATTTGATCGTGCTGTCTTGATGCAGGCCTCCAGCAACCGTAATATCTTCGTGTCTTGGCCGGAAAACGACGACGGCGCGTCCTCCAAGACGTGAATTCGGTGTCCCAGCTGGGAGCTGAGGAGGCTTGTGTGCCGAGTGTCGGAGGCTCGTGTCGGACCTGAGAGAGATTCGGCAGACTTGCCTCTCGACTCGTTTTCGCTGTTCGTCTTCTCTCCACCAGCCCTCGAGAGGGAGAACAGTCGGCCACCTCTAGGCTTCGGCTTCGCGGGCAGAGTCGTAGATCGCCTGCACGGCAGGATGTTCCAGCTGCCGCTCGACGGTGACCCCGTAGTAGCGGGCGTGGGTGTCTTCGAGTGCGCCCAAGCACTCGACGCCATGCTGGCGTTTGAGGTCGTCCGCGTCTGTCAACGGCGCCGGGAAGAGCCCGGCGCCGATCTCGCCGAAAGCCTTCATTAGAGCCCCGTCTTCGAACTCTCCGACGACTCTAGGTTGGAGTTCCCGCAGCTCCAACCAGCGACCGAATGATCTCCGGATGGAGGAGTCGGGGGTGGGCAGCAGTACAGGGGCTCCCTCCAGCGACTCGGGAAAGCCGTGACCGTGCTGCCGAAGCAGCTCCGGGGTTCCGAAGATCGCGATAGCGCACTCTTGGAGAAGCCGGCTAAAGGCTCGGACATTGGATCCGGGGTCGGCGGGTGCGTCGAGGAGAATCAGATCGAGATGATGCAGTGCCAATTGAGCGAGGAGGAGCTCAGGACGGCCCTCTCGGCAGGTCAGCCGAAGTTCCGGAGAAACAGTGAACGCGGGCTGTAGGAGCTTCGTGGCGACCAGCTTCGGCACGGCATCCGCGATGCCGACCTGGAGGCTGAACGGGCCCTCCGTATCCCAGCCCTTGAGGGCGTGGGTCAACTCCCGCCCGAGCCCGAAGATCTGTCCGGCGTAGCGAAAGGCTATTTGGCCGACGTCGGTCGGGCGAATGTTCCGGCCCACCTTGCGGAACAACTTCACCTGAAGGGCCTTCTCCAGTTGGCCGATCTGCGCGCTGATCGTAGACGGCGAGATGTCCAGGACCTCACTGGCCCGCGAGATCCCGCCCTCTCTGGCTACGATCCAGAAGTAGTAGAGGTGTTTGAAATTCAGGAGTTCGACCGACATTCGTTCATTCGTACAAAGCGCAGTCAAACTTGGACAATTCTCTCGAAGTTCAAGTATACAGCTCTCGATAGCGGCGTTTTCGTCGTCGCCATGGTTGGCACCGCGCGCTCCTCCAATCCCCCGATCCGGTCCGGGTGGGACCTGGTGAACAGTAGTTGGAGAAAAGCGACCCAATCGTTCGACCGCACGGTATTGATTAGGCTTGTCCGGTCTCGTAGGCTCTTTCCAGGAAGAAAGGGCAGGCACCATCACTCGAAGGGAGTTACCGATGGCAAGCCAGGACGAATCGACCCACCGGGGAGTCCGCAGGCGCGACGATCGCCTCAGAGCACACAGACGGCCCGACCACGTGCGGTCAGAGCATCAGTACCCGACTCCCTCGGAGTTCTGCGCCCTCTGTTTTCTCACGCTCGGCAGTAAGGAGAGGAGTGTCCACTGGGGCGAGGGCTTCGCCCACCCGAGTTGCGTAGGAAGGCAGCGCACACGAGAAGCAGCTTGACTCGGATGATCCCTAAGGAGGCGAAGCTCTCCTGGACCCGGGGGCACGATGAAACGCCTCAAGAGCATTCTTCTCTATACAAACGACACGTCCAGAGCTGATCTGGCGCAACGACGGGCAGAGGCGCTCGCCATCAAGAACGAGGCCCTGCTCTGGGTAGTCGACGTCTTGCCAGGGCGGGACAGACCCTGGTCGATGTTGGGGGGATCTCCCGAATCCCGGCAAGCGGTAATCGCCGCCCGCCTGCGGGAGTTGGACCTCTTGGTGGCACCTCTTTGCCGGCGCGGCGTGAGTGTCCGAGTCAAGGTGATGATCGGCAGGCCGTTCGTCGAGCTCATCCGCGAGGTCTTGCGCAATGGACACGATCTCGTGGTGCTGAACGCCGAGACGGAGGAGGCTTGGCCGGGACCGCTGTTCGGAAGAACGGATCTGCACCTCCTGAGGGAGTGTCCGTGCTCGGTCTGGGTGATCAGGCGGGCCGAGTGCGGCCCCCACCGGCGGATCCTGGCTGCAGTAGACGGCGGCGAGGATTGGAGCGAGCGACAGCGAGAGAGCTTGCGGGTACTGGAGCTTGCGGCCTCAGTGGCGGAATCGGACGGTAGCGAGCTTCAAATCGTCTACTGCCCGGGGCATTGGACCGCCTACAACTCGACAAGGGTTGTGAACAACGCTCTGGACCGTCACCGTCATCGGATGGATGAGCTTCTGGCGAGGTGCGACCTGAGCCGCGTGCGGCACGAAGTCCGCCTGGAAAAGGCAGCAGCCGTGGACGTTATCGCCGCTCACCGCGAGGAGATCGATGTGCTCGTGATGGGAACGGTCTGGAGGAGCGGGCCGGCCGGAGTGCTGATCGGCGACACCGCTGAGGACGCTTTGGCGCGGGTCGATTGCTCCGTCCTGGCCGTCAAGCCGGAGGCATTCAGGACGCCAAAGCGATTCGGTGAGCGGCCGAGCTGCCGGTCGAGCGTCGTGAGATGGCGGGCGGCATAAACACAGACTAGCTCAGACAGCTGCATCGCCATCGAGAAACCGGAAAGCACGATCGATCTCCTCGTGGCTGCCCACCAGGATCAGACAGTCGCCGGACTCCAAGCGTAGGTCGGACGATGGGTTTGGATGCGACTGCTCACCGCGAACCACGGCGATCACGCTGGTCCCGGTCTGCCGCCGCAGATCGAGGTCCCTCAAGGTGCGGCCGACCGCGCGACCCTCCGATGCGATGCGGTAGATGTCCGTCGTTCCGGCCTCTAGAGCCTCGAGGACAGCTTCAAGGGATTGGCCTAGCGGGGCGTTCCGCAGCATCTGGTAGCTCTCGCCGCGTAGGGCTCGTGTCTCCGCGCGGATCACATTGCGCGGCACGTGGTAGGCCGTCAGCACGCGGGTGAAGATCTCGATCGCCGACTCGAACTCCTCGGCCACGACCTGATCCGCACCGGCCTCGCGGAGGTCCTCGATCTCCTTGAACTTGTGCGTGCGGACCAGGATCTCGACATTCGGCGAAAGCTCGCGGGCCGCCTTCAAAGAGCGACTCACGGCGCTCAAGTCGGAGATCGCGAATACGATGATCCTGGCGTCTTCGACGCCGGCCCGCTCCAAGATCTCTTTTTGCGCCGCGTCGCCAAACAGCACCGGCACGCCTTTACCGCGCGCGCGTCGCACCGCGTCCGGGTCGAGTTCCACCACCAGGTGGGGGATGCGAGTCTCTCCCAGAATCCGGGCCAGCAAACTACCGTTCATACCGTAGCCGACCACGACCACGTGGCCGGAGGGCGCCAGGTCCCCCGTCGAGCCCGCGTCGCGGCCCGGGCGGCGCGCCAGCGCGGCGGCCCGGGTGCCCACGGCCGGCGCGACGCGGATCAGCAGGGGCGTCAGGGCGACGGTCAGAACGGCTGCCACGAGGAGAATCTGGAACCGTTCCCCCTGCAGCAGGCCGTTGGCACGGCCGACCTCCATGAGGACGAAGGAGAACTCGCCAATCTGGGCCAGGCCGATGCCGCAGACGAGGGCAACGCGGCTGGTGAATCCGGCCAGCTTGAGCGCCGCCACCGCCGCGAATGCTTTGCCGACGACCAGCAGCGCGACCAGACCGGCGAGGACCGGCAGTTTCGTCATGGCGAAGGAGAGGTCGACCAGCATGCCGATGGAGACGAAGAAGATGCTGGCGAACAGGTCTCGAAATGGGCTGATGTCGGCGATCACCTGATGGCTGTACTCGGTTTCGGCGACCAGCACGCCGGCGAGGAACGCGCCCAGAGCCAGCGAGAACTCCAGATACGCCGTGAACCAGGCCATGGCGAGGCAGGTGGTCAGAGCTCCGAGGACGAAGAGCTCACGGATGCGGGTGCCGGCGATGATCCGCGTCAGCTGCCGTATCAGAACGCGGCCGACGAAGAACACCAGAGCCACCGCCGCCAGCCCGCCGCCGAAGCGCAGGATCAGGCCGGAGGCGGAAGCCTCCATCGAGCCCGCCAGAATCGGGGTCAGGGCGATCATGGGCACGATCAACAGGTCCTGAAGGAGCAGCACGCCCAACACGACTCTGCCCTGCGGCGTAGTCGTCTCGCGCCGCTCGTGGTACTCCTTGAGGACCACCGCGGTGCTCGACAGGCTGACCACGAAGCCGATGAAGAGCGCGTCGGCCAGCGGCAGCCCGAAGACGATGACGATCCCCATGGTCAGCCCGGTCGTCAGAGCCCACTGCAGGGAGCCGCCGACCAGAAACGAGCGGCCGAGGGTCCTCATCTCGGCCGAGCTGAGCTGCAGCCCGATGATGAACAGCAGCAGCACGACGCCAATCTCGGCGAAGACCTCGACCTCCTCAGTCTCGGCCACCAGAGCCAGGCCCGAGGGGCCGATGAGCATGCCGCTGATCAGGAAGCCGACCACCGGCGGGATGCGCAGGCGGGTGGAGAGCAGCACCACCGCGACGGCTGCGGCGAGGACGACAACGGCTTCGGAGAGGAAGTCCAGGGTCTCCATCGGTCTTCAAGTATGGCGGAACATCGGCTGCAGCCTGCAGCACGGTCGAAGTCGTCCCGTTTCGCGCCGTGTTTTCTTGATGCATGACAGCACAGAATAGCGATGCTATGATGCGCTCATGAGAACCACGGTCACACTCGATCCCGACGTCGAGAAGCTGGTCCGCGACTTGATGGCGCGTGGCCGAAAGAGCTTCAAACAGGCGCTCAACGACGCGATCCGGTTGGGTCTTGCCGCCCGCGGAGGTGATCGGGAGCCGGACTTCGTCGTCCGCGCGCGCCCTCTGGGCCTGCGCCGAGGCATCGATCCGGCACGACTGCGGGACGTCGACGACGAGATCGAGATCGAAGAGTACCGGCGCAAGACCCGGATCCTCGAAGAAGCCTCGGGGTGATCGTCCCCGACGCCAATCTGCTGCTCTACGCCTACGACTCCGACAGCCGTTTTCACCGGGCCGCGGCGCTATGGTGGCAGCGCTGTCTCTCCGGGTCGGAAACCGTAGGGCTCTGCACGGTGGTGCTGTTTGCGTTCGTGCGGGTGGGCACCAGCTCGCGCGCCTTCGCCGAGCCGCTTTCGATCGAGGAAGCGGCGGGTCACGTTCGCTCGTGGCTCGAGCGATCGATCACGGAGCTGCTCGTCGCTGAAGAGGCCGACACCGTGCAAGCTCTGGCCTGGCTGGAGGCAGCCGGCGCAGGGGGCAATCTGACCACCGATGCGCAGATTGCCGCGATCGCCAGCCGCCACCGTGCGGTGATCCACACCGCGGATCTCGACTTCCAGCGCTTTCCGGGGGTGCGTTCCCACAACCCGCTGCTGTCTGCGGGATGACCCCAGTCGAGCCGGTGCTCGGACCCCCGGCCGCTAACCCGCCGGCCCGTCGCGGTCGCCCTCGTCGGCGGACTTCCAGGCCGCGCGCACCAGCTCCCAGTCCTCGACGTCCTCGGGCATGTTCTCGCCCGCCTTGGGGAGGTAGAAGACGCGCTGCTGGTACCACGGCAGGGCGAGGATCCTGCCCCACGAGGGGTCGTACTGGCGGGCCGGCTCGGTGCCGCGGATGAACGACTCCTCGATCACCGTCTCGGCGCCGGGGGCCGCGGCCAGCCCCGAGTAGTACTCGACCGGCACCTGGACGATGTCGGGCGGCACGTTGAAGGCCTCGTCGCGCTCCAGCCAGCCGGCTTCGAGGCCGTCCTCGATCAGCTGCCGCCAGATCGGCAGCGCCGCCTCGGCGCCGGTCATGTTGCGGCCGATGCGTCGATTGCGGTCGTGCCCGACCCAGACCAGGGCGGTGTAGTGGGGGGTAAAGCCGACAAACCAGGCGTCGGTGTAATTGTCGGTCGTGCCGGTCTTGCCGGCCAGCGCCAGCGGCAGTTTGGCGGCGGTCTTGGCGGTGCCGCGGTCGACCACGCCCTTCAGCATCGTCGCCAGCAGGTAGGCGGTCTGCGGCTCCATCGACTTGTAGGCGCGCGGGCTGCGCTGCTCGAGAACGCGTCCGCTGCCGTCGCTGACCCGTTCGACCAGGTAGGGCTCGACATACAGGCCGTGGTTGGCGATGGCGGCGTAGGCGGCCGCAAGCTCGATCGGCGTCAGCGAGGCCGAGCCCAGCGCCAGGCTGGGGTAGGGGGGCAGGTCGGAGGAGATGCCGCAGCGGCGGGCGAAGTCGACCACCCGCTCCACCCCGACCAGGTCCAGCAGCTTCACGGCGGTGACGTTGATCGACAGTTCGAGCGCCCGGCGCAGGGTGGTGATGCCGTAGTAACGCGGGTAGTAGTTGCGCGGGCTGTAGTTGAAGACGTTGTTGGCGCCGGCGAAGACGGTCGGCGCGTCGAACAGGGTGTCGGCGGCGGTCAGCCCGTTCTCCAGCGCGGCGCCGACGACGAACGGCTTGAAGGCCGAACCGACCTGGCGCCGAGCCTGGGTGACGCGGTTGAACTTGCTGCGCTCGAAGCTCCAGCCGCCGACCATCGCCCGTATCGCGCCGCTGGCCGATTCGAGCACCACCAGGGCGCCCTCGAGCTCGGGCTCCTGCTCGAGCACCAGCGTCGGCGGCTGTGCCTCGTCCTTGGCCGGCTGCCAGCGGAACCAGGCGACGTCGCCCGCATCGAGCAGCTGGGAGGCGCGCTGGCGCCGTGTCCAGGCGAATCCGGCCGGCGTAAGCTCGTGGACCTCGTCGGCGATGCGCACCCGGGCGGAGCGGCCGGACTCGAGCACGATCCCCTGCAGCCAGCCGCCGGTGTCCTCGGCGGCGCGGCTCCAGGCCTCCAGCTGATGGGTGGCGGGATCCTCGTCCTCGGCGAGGCGGCCGGCCGGCCCGCGCCAGCCGAACCGGTGGTCGAGTCGCGCCAGCCCCTCGCGCAACGCCCGCTCGGCGGCCGTCTGGATCGGCGTCGACAGCGTGGTGGCCACCTGCAGGCCCTGCTCGAGCAGCATGTCGCTGCCATAGCGGCTCTCGAGGTCGCGCCGGATCTCCTCGGCGAAGTAGGCCGCGGTGCGCGACTCGCGGCGCCGCGACACGACGCGGAGCGGCTCGGCGAGCGCCCGCTCGTGCTGCTCGGCCGTGATGTAGCCCTCCTCGAGCATTCGCCGCAGGACATAGTCGCGGCGCCCGCGCACCAGCTCGGGCTTGCTGTAGGGGCTGTAGGCGGAGGGCCGCTGCAGGATGCCGGCGAGCATCGCCGCCTGCGGCACGCTCAGCTCGGCGGCGGGGATCTCGAAGTAGGACCGGGCCGCGGCCTCGACGCCGTAGTTGCCGTGGTTGAAGTACATCAGGTTGCAGTAGAGGGTGAGGATCTGGTTCTTGCTGAAGTTCTTCTCCAGCTCGACCGCCAGCAGCGCCTCCTCGACCTTCCGCCGCCAGGTCTTGCCGGGGGTCAGGAAGAGCCGCCGCGCCAGCTGCTGGGTGATGGTCGAGCCGCCCACGACGCTGCTTCCGCGCCGCCCCTCGACGACGTTCTTGACCACCGCGCGCAGCACGCCGACGGGGTCGACGCCGCCGTGCTCGAAGAAGTTGCTGTCCTCCGAGGCCAGGATCGCCTGGCGCACCAGCTCGGGCAGCTCGTCCTCGGCCAGCAGGATGCGGCGCTCGCGGGCGAAGGTGGCGAAGCGCTGCACGTCGGTGTCGAACAGCTGGGTGATGAGCGCCGGCTGGAAGTCGGCGATCGAGTCGACCCGCGGCATCTGGATCAGGGCGCCGGCGCTGACCCCCACCAGGCCGCCCAGAGTCAGCGCCAGCAGCAGCGGCACGCCGATCGCGAGCAGCCGTCGGGTGGGGCGCGACAGGGCGCGCCAGGACGCGGCGATGTTGCGGGCGCCTGTGGCGAGCCGGCCGGTTCGCATCGATTGATTATAGGGGTGGCGGCGGGGCGTGGTTGAGAGGCTGCCCGGCGGGTGATAGAAAGCGTGGCGGAGAGCCGATGAGCATCGATCCGCAGAGCCCGGGCCTGCCAGACCCGAATCACGGCCCGACCGAGAGCCGGCAGCCGCAGCCGTTTTCCGACGGGCCGCTCGAGGCGCCGGGCGGCGGCTGCGGGCGACCGCTGCTGATCGGCTGCGCCATCGCCGCGGTCCTGATGGGACTGCTGCTGCTCGTCGTTTTGTGGAATGCGCGCGATCTGATGCCGGCGCTGTTCCGCTGGTCGCTCGATCAGTTCGAGCAGCAGATCGAGGAGCGGCTGCCGGACGACCTCGGGGAGGCGGAGCGCCGCCGGCTGGCGGCGGCCTTCGATCTGGTGACGGCGGCGGTCGAGGACGGCTCGGCCGATCCGGCCGCCCTGCAGCGGCTGCAGGGCAGGCTGCTGGACGTCGCCCGATCCGGCGCTCTGAGCCGCGAGCAGGTGCTCGACCTGATCGAGGCGCTGGAGGCGGTGGCGGGGGAGAGGGCGCCGCCGGCGCCGCTCGAGCCGCTGCCCGAGGGCTTCGAAGAGAGCCTGCCGGTGGCCTGGCGCGGCGGTGGGGCGAAGCCGTGGCCGGCCGTCGGCCCGGCCGTCGGCCGGCGGCTGGCGGCCGCCTGATCGTGGACCGGTTCGAGCTCGTCGCGCCCTTCACCCCGCAGGGCGATCAGCCGGCGGCGATCCGCCAGCTGACCGAGGGGATCGAGGCCGGGACCCGCGAGCAGGTGCTGCTCGGGGTGACCGGCTCGGGCAAGACCTTCACCATCGCCAAGGTGGTCGCGGCGGTCAACCGGCCGACGCTGGTGCTGTCGCACAACAAGACGCTGGCGGCGCAGCTCTTCCAGGAGTTCCGGAGCTTCTTCCCCGACAACGCGGTCGAGTACTTCGTCTCCTACTACGACTACTACCAGCCCGAGGCCTACGTGCCGCAGTCCGACACCTACATCGAGAAGGAGGCGACGATCAACGAGGAGATCGACCGCCTGCGGCTGCGGGCCACCAAGTCGCTGTTCGAGCGCCGCGACGTGCTGATCGTCGCCTCGGTCTCCTGCATCTACGGCCTCGGCTCGCCCGAGGCGTTCTACGGCATGCTGCAGTTCTTCCGCCAGGGCGACGAGGGCGGCCTCGACGCGGCGCTGCGGCAGCTGGTCGAGATGCAGTACGCGCGCACCCAGATCGACCTGTTCCCGGGCAGCTTCCGCGCCCGCGGCGACGTGCTCGAGATCCTGCCGGCCTACGAGGAGCGCGGCATCCGGATCGAGTTCTTCGGCGACGAGATCGAGCGGCTGGCCCGGTTCGACGTCCTCACCGGCGACGAGCTGGAGCGGGTGGATCAGGTCGCCGTCTTCCCCAAGACCCACTACGTGACGCCGCGCGAGCGCATGCTCGAGGCGATCACCGCCATCCGCGGCGAGCTCGCCGAGCGGCTGGCGCAGCTCGAGGCCGAGGGCAAGCTGCTCGAGCGCCAGCGGCTCGAGCAGCGCACCCGGTTCGACCTCGAGATGCTGCGCGAGATCGGCTACTGCCACGGCATCGAGAACTACTCGCGCCACCTCTCGGGCCGCGCGCCCGGGCGAGCCGCCGCCGACGCTGCTCGACTACCTGCCGGAGGACTTCCTGCTGATCGTCGACGAGAGCCACCAGTCGATCCCGCAGGTGCGCGGCATGTACCACGGCGACCGCTCGCGCAAGGAGACCCTGGTCGAGCACGGCTTCCGCCTGCCCAGCGCCCTCGACAACCGGCCGCTGACCTTCGAGGAGTTCGAGGCGCGCGTGCGGCCAGCGGATCTACGTCTCGGCCACGCCCGGCGCCCTGGGAGCTCGAGCAGCGCCGGCGGCGTCGTGGTCGAGCAGGTGGTCCGCCCGACCGGGCTGCTCGACCCGGCGATCGAGGTGCGGCCGGCCCGGGGCCAGGTCGACGACCTGCTCGAGCGAGATGCGGAAGGTGGTCGGCGGCGGCGAGCGGGTGCTGGTCACCACGCTGACCAAGCGGATGGCCGAGGAGCTGACCCAGTACCTGACCGAGCTCGGCGTCCGCGTGCGCTATCTGCACAGCGACATCGAGACCCTGGAGCGAGTGGAGATCCTCACCGAGCTTGCGACGCGGCGAGTTCGACGTGCTGGTGGGGATCAACCTGCTGCGCGAGGGCCTCGATCTGCCCGAGGTGTCGCTGGTGGCGATCCTCGACGCCGACAAGGAGGGCTTTCTGCGCAGCGAGACCTCGCTGATGCAGACCGCCGGCCGGGCGGCGCGCAACCTCGAGGGGCGGGTGATCTTCTACGCCGACCGCACGACCGACTCGATCCGCAAGGCGCGTGGCCGAGACCGAGCGCCGCCGCGAGCGCCAGCGGCGCTACAACGAGGAGCACGGCATCGAGCCGGCCACGATCCTCAAGGAGATCCACAGCCCGCTGGTGCAGATGAGCGAGCTCGATCTCTACCGACCCCAGGTCACGGCGATCGAAGAGGTGGCCGAGGACGGCGGGGGCGGCACTCTGGCGGAGCGCATCGATCGGCTCGAGCGGCGGATGAGAGACGCCGCCAAGCGGCTCGAGTTCGAAGAGGCGGCGGCGCTGCGCGACCGGCTGCGGGAGCTGCGCGAGCAGCAGATCTTCGCCGCGTGAGCGCCGCCGATCAGCTGGCCGAGCGCATCCGGCGGCTGCCGGACCGACCCGGCATCTACGTCTTCAAGGATGCCGCCGGGCGGGTGCTCTACGTCGGCAAGGCGAAGTCGCTGCGCAAGCGCGGCGCGAGCTATCTCGGCGCCTCGCCCGAGCCGCGCATCGCCGCCATGATCGACGAGGCGGCGGATGTCGAGTCGCTGGTCACCGACAGCGAGGCCGAGGCGCTGCTGCTCGAGAACACCTGGATCAAGCGGCGCAAGCCCCGCTACAACGTGCTGCTGCGGGACGACAAGACCTATCCCTATCTCAAGCTCACCGCCGGCCCGTACCCGCGCATCGCCTTCACCCGGCGGATCCGCGACGACGGCGCCGAGTACTTCGGTCCGTACCTGCCGGGCGGCCTGGCGCGCAAGGCGATCAAGCTGGTCCAGAAGCTGTTCGAGATCCGCGTCTGCCGCATCCCCATCGACGGCTCGCTGCCGCGGCCCTGCCTCTACTACGACATGCGCCGCTGCCTCGGCCCCTGCGTCGACGGCTTGACGACCCGCGAGGCATACGATGAGGCGGTGGCGGCGGCGCGGCTGTTCCTCTCCGGCCGCACCGCCGAGCTGGCGCGGCGCCTCAAGCGCGAGATGCGGCAGGCCGCGGAGGCGCTCGAGTACGAGGCCGCGGCCCGGCTCCGCGACCTGGTGCAGGAGGTCGAGGCGGTCAGCCAGCGTGGCAAGCTGGCCTCGCTGCGGGGCGAGGACATCGACGTCTACGGCTCCAAGGTGGCGGGCGGCAGCGCGGCGGTGGCTGTGCTGGTGATGCGTGGCGGCCAGATCCTCGATCGGCGCGAGCTCTTCTGGGAGGGGCGCCAGGGTGTCTCCGAGGCGGCGGTGCTGAGCGAGCTGCTGCCCCAGATCTACGATCGCACCAGCTTCATCCCCAAGGAGATCCACCTGCCGGTGCCGATCGAGGGCGACGAGGCGCTGGGGCAGTGGCTCTCCGAGCGCAAGGGCGAGCGGGTCTACCTGCGGTTGCCGGCGCGCGGCCCCAAGGCGCAGCGCGTGGCGCTGGCCAGGCGCAACGCCGAGCAGGCGTTCCGCCGCCGCTTCCGCCTCTCGGGAGCGGTCGACCCGGCCCTGGCGCTGAAGCAGCGGCTCGATCTGGCCGAGCCGCCGCGGCGCATCGAGGGCTTCGACGTCTCCAACTTCCAGGGCGACCACATAGTGGCCTCGCTGGTGGTCTGGGAAGAGGGCCGGATGCGCAAGAGCGACTACCGCAGCTTCAACATCCGCGGCCTGAGCGGTCCCGACGACTTCGCCTCGCTGCGTCAGGCGGTCGCGCGGCGCTACCGGCGACGGCTGGAGGAGGTCGGGCTGATGCCGGACCTGATTCTCATCGACGGCGGCCGCGGCCAGCTCAACGCCGCCCTCGAGGCGCTGGCCGAGCTCGGCGTCGAGGAGACGCCGGTGGTCGGCCTGGCCAAGCGCGAGGAGGAGATCTTCGTGCCGGAACGGCCCGAGCCGCTTCACCTCGAGCGCACCGACCCCGCCCTCAAGCTGCTGCAGCAGGTGCGCGACGAGGCGCACCGATTCGCCGTCGACCGCCATCGCCGCCGGCGGTCGAAGCGGCAGTTGGCCAGTGGCCTGGAGACGGTCCCGGGCATCGGGCCGCGCCGCCGGCGACAGCTGCTGCGCCGCTTTGGCAGCGTGGCGAAGGTCCGCGAGGCGGCGCTCGCCGAGCTCCAGGAGGAGCTCGGGCGGAAGCTGGGCGAGCGGCTCTACCGGGCGTTGGCGGCGGGCGCCGGCGCGGGGGGGTGAGCGCTCCCGGCGCCGCCGGGTCGCCGGGTCGCCGCCGATGGTCCCGAGACGGCATAATAGGCGCCCATGCGTCACGCCGAAGGGCGGCTATCGGACCGGTCGCTGATCTCCATCGTCCGCCGCATCTACACCGGGCGGCGCAGCGGCGAGCTGCGTCTCGAGGGCGATGGCCGCCAAGAGCGGTATTTCTTCGCCAACGGCGACCTGTTCCTGCCGGTCGGTCACCCCCTGGCCGCGCTCGCGGCGAGCGCGCCGCCGCGGCAGCTGGCCAACCGGCTGGCGGCGGTCTGGCGGCTGTGGAGCGAGGGCAGTTTCGAGCTCAACGAGGGTCAGGAGCGCCGCCCCGAAGAGTGGGTCGGCCCGCTGCGGACGGCACAGGTCCTGATGGAGGAGGCGGTCGAGGGTCGCGACGACTTTCAGCTGCTGCGGCAGCTCGGCGGCCAGGAACGAGAGTTCGTCGCGGTCGGCCCGGAACGGCAGGCCGACCTCGATCTCGATACCCACGAGGCGTTCTTCCTGTCGCGGCTGGAGCACCCGGTGCCGGTGAAGGAGCTGCTGCGCCAGGTCGAGCTCGAGCCGATCGAGGCCCTGCGACGACTCTGCCGGCTGCAGGCCGCCGACCTGATCCGCCCGCGCGAGGAGGCGCCTCGGTCCGTGCCGGAGGAGGCGGTCGCCCACCAGCTGGTCGTGCGGTTCGGCGACCGCATCCGCCAGGAGCTGGTGCGCAAGCCGCTCGAGCTGGGGATCGAAGAGCATCGCGCCCGGCTCAAGGAGCTGCTGCACCAGCTGGGCGAGATGAACCACTACGAGTTGCTCGGGCTCGGGCCGGCCGCCGACAGCGAGACGATCCACGACGCCTACATGAAGGTCGCGCGGCTGGTGCACCCGGCCCACAGCCGGCGGCTGGGCCTCGCCGGCCAGGGAGGCCTGGAGCTGCTGTTCGAGCGCGCCACCGAGGCCTACCTGACCCTCTCCGATCCGGAGCGCGCCCGTGCCTACCTGGCGCGGGTCGGCGGCGCCCGGGTCAGCGAGCAGCACCAGCCGTCGGCGGCCGCGCGGCGCGAGGAGCTGCGTCATCTGGCGACGGAGAAGTTCCGGCTGGCGACCATCTACGCCGGCCGCGAGGAGTACTTCTCGGCCGTCCAGCTGCTCGAGCAGGCGGCGGACATCGATCCCCAGCCGCAGTACTACGCGCTGCTGGGCGAGTGCCAGGAGCACAATCCGCGCTGGCTGGAACGGGCGCTCGCCAGCTACTCGCAGGCGGTGCAGCTCTCGCGCGCGGACCCCGAGCTCCGCTGCCGGCTGGCCGGCTGCTACGAGAAGCTGGGCCGGACCGAGCGGGCCAAGGAGGAGTACGAGGCGGCGCTCGAGAGGATGCCCGGCTTCCCAGACGCCCAGGCCGGGCTGAAGCGGCTCAAGCGGCCCGACAAGCCCAAGGGCGCGGCGGGCGGCGGCTGGCTCGAGAAGCTGTTGGCGCGCTTCGGCGGCAGCGGCTAGTGGAGCGCCGCCGCGGCGGCGGCTGGCGGCGCGGGTGTAGAATGGCCACGGCGCTGGAGAGCTTCTGGCGGTCGCTGCCCGGCCTCGAGCCGGGTGGAGGAAAGTCCGAACTCCAACGGGCAGCATGCTCGCTAACGGCGAGGCACGGCGACGTGACGGAAAGTACAGCAGAGAGCAGACCGCCGGTCCCTTCACGGGGGCCGGTAAGGGTGAAACGGTGCGGTAAGAGCGCACCGCTCCATCGGCGACGATGTGAGGCACGGCAAACCCCATGCGGAGCAAGACCAAATAGGGGGACGTTTAGCGGGCCGCCCGTCCTGCGACGCGCTTCGGCGCGGACGTCCCCGGGTAGGTCGCACGAGGCTGTCGGCAACGACGGCCCCAGATGAATGACCGCCCACCCGGGAGACCGGGGGACAGGATTCGGCTTACGAAGCTCTCCGGCGCCATTTCCGACCCGGTCGGGCTGCCCCCGGCGGTCCGACCCGGCGACCGGGTAGGAGTGGCGGCGCTGTCTGGCGCCGTCGACCCGGATCGGCTCGAGGCGGGGCTCGAAGGGCTGCGCCAGCTGGGCTTCGAGCCGGTGCCGGCCGCCAACCTGTCCAGCTGCGGCGGGCTGTTCGCCGGCAACGACGAGCGCCGGCTGGCGGCCTTCCACGATCTGGTCGCGGAGCCCGGGCTACGAGCGGTGGTCTTTGCCCGCGGCGGTCACGGGGTGCTGCGGCTGCTGCCGCGCATCGACTGGGCGCTGCTGGCGCGGCGGCCGCTGGCCTACGTCGGTTACTCGGACCTGACTCCGTTTCTCCACCAGGTGGTGCAGCGGCTGGGCGTGGCGGCCTTTCATGGGCCGATGGTGGCGGTGGACCTGGCGCGGGAGCTGAGCGGGGCGGAGACCGATTCGCTGCTCGGCGCCCTGGCGGGCGATCTGCCGGCCGCGATCCCGGTCCGCTGCTCGGCGGGCGCCTCCGGCTGCCGCGGCCGGCTCCTGGGCGGCTGCCTCAGCATGCTCACCGCCACCCTGGGCACCCCGTACGCGCCCGCCCTCGACGGCGCCCTGCTGTTCTGGGAGGACGTCGACGAGCCGCTCTACCGGCTCGACCGGATGTTGACCCAGTTGCGGCTCTCGGGTAGCTTGAATGGGCTTCGCGGGATGGTCGTCGGCGAGCTCGAGCCGGCCGACGCGGCCCCCGACCTGCAACCGACCTTGCCCGAGATCCTCGAAGAGCTGGCGCGAGAGCACGGCTGGTGCGTTGCCTACGGCTGTCCCAGCGGGCACTGCGAGCCCAACCTCACCCTGCCGCTGGGTCTGGCGGCGCGGCTCGACCCCGCCGCCGGCCGGCTGATCGTGGGAGAGCCCGGATGAGCGAGCCAGGCTCCCAGGGCTCCTCCTCCTGGCGTCACCGGCTGCGGCAGTTCTCCGCCGGCGAGGTGATCTTCCACGAGGGCGATCTCGGCCACGAGATGTACCTCATCCAGGACGGCCAGGTGGAGATCCTGCGGCTGGGCAGCGACGGGCCGCAACGGCTGGCGCTGCTCGAGAAGGGCGACTTCT
The DNA here is from genome assembly GCA_963781065.1 of Thermoanaerobaculia bacterium. Taxonomy (GTDB): domain Bacteria; phylum Acidobacteriota; class Thermoanaerobaculia; order Multivoradales; family JAHEKO01; genus CALZJC01. Next base: position 22,808 of record CAWAET010000011.1, read on the forward strand.
TCGGCGAGATGTCGATCCTCGACGAGCTGCCCCGCACCGCCACGGCGGCGGCGGCGAGCGACGCCAGGCTGGTCGAGATCAACGGCGCCACCTTCGACGAGATGCTGCGCGCCAATCCCGAGATCGCCATCCGCATCATGCGCAAGCTGTCGTTGCGCGTGCGCCAGGCGGACGAACGGCTGGGCGGCGCCGCGGCGGAGGCGGACACCGGTCCGCCGGCAGCGGCGCCGGAGCCCGAGCCGCCGACACGCGCCGGGCAGATGATCCACCGCGCCAGCGGCATCCGGCTGGAGGTCGCGGGCGGCGCCACCATCACCATCGGGCGGCGGGACCCGGTGACCGGCATCCAGCCGTCGGTGGACCTGACCGAGCTCGACCAGGAGCGCTCGGTAAGCCGCCGGCACGCCAAGCTGGAGCGGCGCGGGCGGCGCCTCTACCTGGTCGAGGACCTGGGGACCACCAACGGCACCTTTGTCAACGGCGAGCGGATCGCGCCGGGCGATCCGGTGGAGGTCCGCACCGGAGCCCTGCTGCGCTTCGGTCTGGTGGAGCTGAGTTACGAAGAGGCCTGAGCTCGCCCCGCCTGCCGTACCGGGACCTCAGTCGAGTCCGAGCTGCCTGCCGGGGATCGGGCCGAAGCGCGCCGCTGCGCTGGCCGCGGCGGGGTATCACGACCTGGCGTCGCTGCTCTGGCACCTGCCGCGGCGCTACGAGGACCGCCGCACGGTGGTGTCGCCCGGACGGGTGGCCGCGGAGGGCCGGGTCTCGGTCGTCGGCCGGGTCACGGGCCTCAGCACCCTGCGGCTGCGGCACCGCCGGCTGACGATGGTGCGGGGTCGGGTCGAGGACGACGACGGGTCGTTGCCGGTGGTCTGGTTCAACCGCCCCTGGGCGGAACGGCAGATGCTCCCCGGCAGCGACTATCTGCTCCACGGCAAGGTGCGCCGCGGCCGTGAGGGGCTGGAGATGGTCAACCCGACCTGCGAACCGGCGGCGGCGGCGCTCGGCGGCGACTCGTTGACGCCGATCTACGCCCCGGTCGCCGGTCTCGGGCCCGCCACGGTGCGCAAGCTGCTGTGGCGCACGGCCGAGGCGCTGGATCTCCCCGGCGGCCTCGCCGACGCCCTGCCGCCGGAGCTGTTGCGGCGACACCGGCTGCCGCCGCTCGGCGAGGCGTTCGACGATCTGCACCGGCCGGCCGTGGAGGCCGATCTCGAGGCCCTTGGCGCCGGCTCGAGCCGAGCCCATCGGCGGCTGGTCTACGGCGAGATGCTCGAGCTGCAGCTGCGGGTGAGGATGGCGCGGGCGGCGCGCGAGCGGATCGAGAAGCCCCACCGCTACCGCATCGACAAGGCGCTGCGCGGCCGCTTGCTGGAGCTGCCCCCGTTCCGCCTCACCGGCGCCCAGGCCCGGGTGCTCGACGAGATCCTCGAGGATCTGGCCGAGCCGCGGCCGATGCTGCGGCTGCTCCAGGGCGACGTCGCCAGCGGCAAGACCGTGGTCGCGGCGCTGGCCCTGATGGCGGCGGTCGAGGGCGGCCTGCAGGGGGCGGTGATGGCGCCCACCGAGCTGCTGGCCGAGCAGCACTTCCGGGGCCTTGGGAGGCTGCTCGGCGACCGCTGCCGGCTGGCGCTGCTGACCGGCTCGGCCGCCGGCGCCGCGGCGGACCGGCGGCGGCTGGCACGCGGCGAGATCGACCTGGTGGTGGGCACCCACGCGCTGATCCAGCAGTCGGTGCGGTTCCGCCGGCTGGGCCTGGCGGTGATCGACGAACAGCACCGCTTCGGCGTCGGCCAGCGGCGGCGACTGCAGCTCAAGGGGGCGGCCGCGGACCTGCTGATCATGACGGCGACGCCGATCCCGCGCTCGCTGGCGCTGACCGTCTACGGCGATCTGTCGCTGTCGGTCATCGACGAGCTGCCGCCCGGACGGGCGCCGATCGTCACCCGCGTGGTGGCGGCGGCCGAGCGCGCCAAGGTCTACGACTGGCTGCGACAGCGGCTGGCCCGGGGCGGCCAGGCGTACGTTGTCTTCCCGCTGATCGAGGAGAGCCAGAACCTGGAGGCGGGCTCGATCGCCCGGTTGGGAGCGGAGGTCCGGCGGTGGTTGGACGGAATTCCCACGGCGGTGCTGCACGGCCGCACCCCCGCGGAGGAGCGGGATCGGGTGATGCGGGCCTTCGCCGCCGGTGAGATCGGCGCCCTCATCGCCACCACCGTGATCGAGGTCGGCCTCGACGTTCCCGCCGCCACGGCGATGGTCATCGAGAGCGCCGAGCGCTTCGGTCTGGCGCAGCTGCACCAGCTGCGCGGCCGCGTCGGCCGGGGCGGCGAGCGCTCGGTCTGCGTCGCCATCCACGGCGAGCGGAGCGAGATCGCCGAGCGCCGGCTCGAGCGGTTCGCCGCCACCACCGACGGCTTCGAGCTGGCCGACGCCGACCTCGAGCTGCGCGGCCCGGGCGAGCTGCTGGGCCGGCGGCAGACCGGTCAGCCGGAGCTCCGCGTCGCCGATCTGGTGCGCGATCGACGCTGGATCGAGCTGGCGCGCCGCGACGCCCGCCGTCTGACGCGCGAGGCGCCGCAGTCGGCCGCGGCGCTGCTCGAGCGGCTCGCCACACAGCAGCCCCCGGGACGGCTACCATTCGCCGGCGGATAGCCGCCGCGCTGGAGAGATCGAACGATGATGGGAAGAGCGTTGCTCACAGTTGGAGCGTTGGCCACTCTCGGTCTGGTCGCCACCGGAGTGATCGGCTATGTGGCGACCGAGGTTGAGCGCTATGGACTGCATCTGCTCATCGCCCTGGGCAGTTGTATCCTGCTGCTGTTTTCGCACTGCTGGATCATGTTCTATCTGATCGGCACGGGTAAGGCGATCAAGGACGTGGTGGCCGAGGAGAACCTGTCTGCCGACCTTGTCGAGGAGACCAAGGCCTTGAAGAACCGCTCCTACCCGGGGCTGATGCTGGCGATGGCGCTGGCCATGGCCACCTTCATCCTCGGCGGTGGCGTCGCCACCGGTTCGCTGATTCCCAGCTGGTTCCATCAGGTGATGTTCCTGATCACCTTGTTTGTCCAGGTCAAGGTCCTCTGGACCGAGCATTTGGTCCTGCTCGACAACGCCGAGCTGATGCGGCGCGTTGAAGGTCTGACTGCCGTATCATCCACGCTGCCGGCGGCGCCCGAGGCAGCCGGCGAGGAGGGCGAGTGACAGGCGAGAACGTCGTGCTGTCGGGCATGCGCTCGACCGGCAAGCTCCATCTGGGCAACTACTTCGGCGCGGTGCGCAACTGGGTCGATTTGCAGGACCGCTACGACTGCTACTACTTCGTCGCCGACTGGCACGCGCTGACCACCGACTACGCGGATCCCAGCAAGGTCGCCGACAACACGCTCGAGGTGGTCGCCGACTATCTGGCCTCGGGGCTCGACCCCGAGAAGTCGGTGATTTTCGTCCAGTCGCTGGTGCCCGAGCATGCCGAGCTGTTCCTGCTGCTGTCGATGATCACCCCGCTGGGCTGGCTCGAGCGGGTGCCGACCTACAAAGAGCAGATCCGCGAGCTCGAGAACCGCGACCTGGCGACCTTCGGCTTTCTCGGCTACCCGGTGCTGCAGACGGCCGACATCATCATCTACCGCGCCGACTTCGTGCCGGTGGGCGAGGACCAGCAGAGTCATCTGGAGCTCAGCCGCGAGATCACCCGCCGCTTCAACAGCCTCTACGGTCCGGTCTTCCCCGAGCCCAAGGCGCTGTTCACGCCGACCCCCAAGGTGCCGGGTCTGGACGGGCGCAAGATGTCCAAGTCCTATGCCAACACCATCGACCTGGCGGACGAGCCGGACGAGATCCGGCGCAAGTGCAAGGGCATGTTCACCGACCCGCTGCGCCAGCTGCGCAAGGACCCCGGCCATCCCGAGACCTGCAATCTCTACCAGTTCCATCTGCTGGTCTCATCCGAGGAGACCCGCGAGCAGGTGGCGCGCGAGTGCCGGCTGGCGCAGATCGGCTGCGTCGACGACAAGAAGCTGATCGCCGAGCGGCTGATCGAGTTCCTCACCCCGATCCGCGAGCGGCGCGCGGAGTTGATGCGCGACCGCTCGACCCTGCTGGACATTGTCCGCGACGGCTCGCGGCGTGCCCGCGAGCGCGCCCGCGAGACCCTGGAACGAGTGCGCGAGGGGCTGTCGATCGACTATGGCGAGGGCAAGGCCGGTTGAGCGCAACGCTGCAATCGCGTGGCCGCCTGCCCGACAGCTGGCGAGTCCAGCTGCCGGTCTTCGAGGGGCCGCTCGACCTGCTGCTGCGTTTGGTGCGGGTCAACGAGGTGGAGATCGCCGACATCCCGGTGGCGACCATCTGCGACCAGTTCCACGAGTACCTGCAGCTGATGGATGAGCTCAACCTGGACGTCGCCGCCGAGTACATCTTCGAGGCGGCGCAGCTGATCCATCTCAAGTCGCGCCTGCTGCTGCCGCGCCGGCCGGACGGTGAGGACGGCGCCGAGGACCCGCGCCAGGAGCTGGTGGAGAGGCTGCTCGAGTACCGGCGGATCAAGGAGGCGGCGCAGTCGCTGGCCGAGATCGACGGCATCCGACACGGCGTCTGGACCCGGCCGCCGGAGAGGCTGTCGGCGCCGGCGGGGGAGACCCTCGACCTGGGCGAGGTGTCGCTGTTCGATCTGCTGGGGGCGTTTCGCGAGGTGGTCGGGAGGTACGAGCGCGAGCACCCCGTGCCGATGCAGCTGCGGCGCGAGGACTTCCGCGTTCGCGATCAGTTCGAGCGGCTGCTCGGGCGGCTGGCCCGCGACCGGCCGCACGATCTGCTCGAGGATCTGCGCGGACGCAGCTGCCGCGCCGAGGTGGTGGCGGCCTTTCTCGCCGTCCTCGAGCTGGCGCGGCTCAACCTGGTGCGCTTCCATCAGACCGCGGCGGGGGAGATCCTGCTCTACCGCACCGAGCGCGAGATCGAGCGGCACGAGCTGGAGGCGATCCAGGGATGAGCCGCCGGGCCGAGATCGAGGCGGTGGTGGAGGCGATCCTGTTCGCCGCCCCGGAGCCGGTCGCGTTCGAGCGGCTGGTCGAGCTGTTCCCGCAGGACAACGCCGCCCGGGTCGAGGCGGCGCTGGCGGCGGTGCGCGAGCGCTATCGCGAGGAGCCCCACCGGGGCGTGGTGTTCGAAGAGGTCGCCGGCGGCGTCCGCATCGTCACCCGCGCGGCCCTGCACGGCGCCCTGCGCAAGTTCTTCGAGATCACCAGCCGCAGCCGGCTGTCGATGGCCGGGCTGGAGACGCTGGCCATCGTCGCCTACCGCCAGCCGGTGACCGGGCCGGAGATCCAGGACCTGCGCGGCGTCAACCCCTCCGGCGTGCTGCGCACGCTGCTGGAACGCCGGCTGGTGCGGGTCGCCGGCCGCAAGCCGGTGGTGGGCAAGCCCTTCCTCTACCGCACGACCCGGGAGTTCCTGATGCACTTCGGGCTGCAGAGCCTCGACGACCTGCCGCCGCTGGAGGAGTTCGAGGAGCTGGTGGGGGAGGGCGAGCCGCCACGGGAGGAGGAGGGAGAGTGAGCGCCGAGCGGCTACAGAAGCTCCTGGCCCGCGCCGGACTGGCCTCGCGGCGGGGCTCCGAGGAGTACCTGCGCCAGGGGCGGGTGACGGTCAACGGCGCGGTGGCCGGAGTGGGCGACAAGGCGGACCCGACGCGCGACGCCATCAAGGTGGACGGCCGGCTCCTACGGCTGCCTGCCGGCAACCGCTATCTGCTGCTCAACAAGCCGCGCGGCTATCTCGTCACCCGCTCGGACCCGGAGGGCAGGCCGACGGTCTACGATCTGCTGCCGGCGAAGACCACGCGCGGCCTGTTCCCGGTCGGCCGCCTGGACTTCCACAGCGAAGGGCTGCTGCTGCTCACCGACGACGGCGATCTGGCCCAGATCGTTTCCCATCCGAGTCACGGTTGCACCAAGCTCTACCGGGTGCGGGTGCGCGGCCGGCCCGAGAAGGCCGTGCTGGATCGCCTGCGCGCCGGGATCGTCATCGACCGCCGGCGCACGGCGCCGGCCAAGATCCGCCTGCTGCGCGGCCCCGCCGGTGAAGAGAACGCCTGGCTCGAGGTGGAGCTGGGCGAGGGCCGCAGCCGACAGATCCGCGAGATGTTCTTCCGCGCCGGCCACCCGGTGAAGCGGCTCAAGCGGATCGCCATCGGTTCTCTGCGCGACCCCCGATTGAAGCCCGGCGGCGTGCGCGAGGTGACGCAGCAGGAAGTCGCCCGGCTGCGCAAGGGCGGCTCCGGCGCCGAGAAGAAGCCCCCCGCGGGGGGGCTCGATGAGCGCGCCGGCGCCGAGCGTCGTCGCTCTCGACGGGCCCTCGGGCGTCGGCAAGACGACGGTCGCCCGGCTGCTCGCCGACCGGCTGGGGCTGCCCTACCTCGAAACCGGCGCGATGTACCGGGCGGTGGGGCTCGAGGCGCTCGACCGCGGCATCGACCCGGAGGACGCGCCACGGCTGGAGGAGTTGACGCGCGAGCTCGAGCTGACCCTCGAGGACGACGGCAGCGGTCGGGTGCGGGTGCTGCTGCACGGCAAGCCGCTGGGCCCGCGGGCGCGCAGCCAACAGGTGGCCGAGATCACCTCGCGGGTCTCGGCCCACGCCGGCGTGCGACAGATCATGGTGGCGCGGCAGCGGGCCTGCGCGGGTCGGCGGGGCGCGGTGATGGAGGGGCGCGACATCGGCACCAAGGTCTTTCCCGAGACGCCCTACAAGTTCTTTCTCGACGCGCCGCTCGAGGTGCGCTCCGAGCGCCGTTTGCGGCAGCTGCGCGACGCCGGCGAGGCGCAGCCCGATCCGCAGTCCATCCTGGCCGAGGTGGCGGCCCGCGACCGCCGCGATGCCGGCCGCGCCGACTCGCCGCTGACCATGGACGCCACCTACGAACTGGTCGACACCGGTGGCCGGACGGCTGACGAGGTGGTCGAGACGATCGTCGCCCGGATCGAGCGCATCCGCCACCGAGCCGATCGACAGGCCGATCGACAGGCCGATCGACAGGCCGGGCCGGGCGCTCCCAGCGGCTGATGGGTGGGACCGCCGACGAGCCGGTCCCCGCGAGCGGCGCGGACCGCGCAACGCGGATCCGCGGCTGGGCCCGCGAGGCCGGCTTCGACCGCGCCGGCATAGCGGCGCTGGCGCCGTCCGAGAACGGCCCCGCCCTGACCGGGTGGCTGGAGCGTGGCGACCAGGCGGGCATGGGGTATATGCGCCACCGGCTCGAGGCGCGGCTCGAGCCGGCGCGGATCCTGCCCGGCGCCCGCAGCGCAGTCTGCGTCGCGCTGCATTACCACCCGCTCGAGGGTGCCGACGAGCCCGCCGGCGACCTCTGGCCGCGGGTCGCCCGCTATGCGCGCGGCCGCGACTACCACGACCTGATGATCGAGCGTCTGCGAGAGCTGGCGGCGCGGGTGGAGGAGGCGTACCCGGGCACCGCCTGGCGCCCCTATGTCGACACCGGTCCGGTGCTCGAGCGCGAGCTGGCAGCCCGCGCCGGGCTGGGCGCGGTGGGCAAGAACACCAACTTGCTCCACCCCGAGGCGGGCTCCTGGTTCCTGCTGGGCGAGCTCTTCCTGACCCTGGAGCTGACGCCGGACGCCCCCTTGGCGGACCTCTGCGGCAGCTGCACGCGCTGTCTGGATGCCTGCCCGACCGGCGCCCTGCCGGCGCCGTACCGGCTCGACAGCCGCCGCTGCATCAGCTACTGGACCATCGAGCACCGCGGCGACCTGCCGCTCGACGTCCGCCGGATGATCGGCGACTGGGTCTTCGGCTGCGACGTCTGCCAGGAGGTCTGCCCGCTCAACGAGGCGCCGCCGCCGGCGGCCCACGACGAGCTGCGGTTGCCGGCGGCAAGGGCCGAGCTCGACCTGGCGGCGCTGCTCACGATCTCGCGCGAGGACTACGTCGAGCGGTTTCGCGGCAGCCCGATGAAGCGAGCCAAACGGCACGGTCTGCAGCGCAACGCAGCGGTGGCGATGGGCAACCGCGGTCACGCCGCCTACGTCCGGCCGCTGGCCCGAGCGCTGGCCGAGGCCGAGCCGGGGGTCCGCCGCCACGCCGCCTGGGCGCTGGGACGGATCGGTGGCGCCGCGCGCGAGGCGCTCGAGGCCGCACGGCGGCTGGAAACCGATGGCTCGGTCCGGGCCGAGATCGAGCGCGCGCAGGCCTCGCTGGCGCCGCCCCAGGGGCAACGGCCGGACCTGCCGGTCGGTTGACCTGCAAGAGGGCGGTCCGTATACTCCAAAATTCGAGTTCTCAATGAGTTAGCTGGAACTCGACCATCTTCGATGGGCAGTACGGGCCACGGCCCGATCTCAAGAACCCAGGAGGTTTTCGCAACATGGAATCGGTAGACGAGCGTCTCGACGCGCCGCTGGAGGGCGCTGCCGAGGCGGAGAACACAAACAACGCGGAAGATCTCGCTTACGACGAGATGGTGGCGCTGTATGACAAGAGCATGCGCCATCTCAGCGAGGGCGAGATCGTCAGTGGCACGGTCATCAACATCACCGACAACGAAGTCATCGTCGATGTCGGCTATAAGTCCGAGGGCCTGATCCCGATCGAGGAGTTCAAGGACTACTCGGGCAACCTGACGGTGGAGGTCGGCGACGAGGTCGAGGTCCTGCTGGAGAAGACCGAGGACCTCGAGGGCCACGTCCTGCTGTCGAAGCACAAGGCCGAGCGGCGCAAGGTCTGGGCGCGAATCGAGCAGAGCTTCAAGGCCGGCGAGGTGATCACCGGCCGGGTCCTCGACCGGATCAAGGGCGGACTGACGGTGGACGTCGGCATCCGCGCCTTCTTGCCCGGCTCGCTGGTGGACATCAAGCCGGTCAAGCACCTCGAGTCGTTGCGCGGCGAGGAACTGGAGTTCAAGGTGATCAACATGGATCGCCGGCGCAACAACGTCGTGCTGTCGCGCAAGGCGGTCTTGGAGAAGGAGTTCGCGCACAAGAAGGCCGAGACCTTGGAGAAGCTGATCGACGGCACGATCCTGCCCGGCGTGGTCAAGAACATCACCGACTACGGCGCCTTCATCGACCTCGGCGGCATCGACGGCCTGCTGCACATCACCGACATGTCCTGGGGCCGGGTCAACCACCCGTCCGAGCTGTTCGCGGTCGGCGACGAAGTCAAGGTCATGGTCCTCAAGTTCGATCCCCGCACCGAGCGCGTCTCGCTGGGCTACAAGCAGACCAGCGAGGATCCCTGGATGCTGGTGGACAAGAAGCACCCCCTCGGTTCGCGGGTGCGGGGCAAGGTCGTCAGCCTGGTCGACTACGGCGCCTTCGTCGAGCTCGAGCGCGGCGTCGAGGGCCTGATCCACGTCAGCGAGATGTCCTGGACCAAGAAGGTGGTCAGCCCGGCCAAGCTGCTCAACGTGGGCGACGACGTCGAGGCGATCGTCTCCGAGCTCGACATGGGCCAGCGGCGCATCAGCCTGTCGTTGCGCCAGGCCGAGCGCAATCCGTGGGAAGAGCTGTCGGTCTCCCACCCCGAGGGCAGCGTGGTCACCGGCCAGGTGCGGAATCTGACCGAGTTTGGCGCTTTTCTGCAGATCACCGACGAGATCGACGGCCTGATCCACGTCTCCGACATGAGCTGGACCAAGCGGGTCAAGCACCCGAGCGAAGTGCTCAAGAAGGGCGACGAGGTCAAGGCCCGGATCACCCACATCGACATCGACAACCAGCGGGTCTCGCTGTCGATCAAGGAGTTCCTGCCCAACGAGTGGGACAGCTTCATCAACGAGTACAAGGTCGGCCACGAGGTCGAAGGCAGGATCGTCAACGTCACCGATTTCGGGCTGTTCGTGGACATCTTCGACGGCCTCGAGGGCCTGGCGCACGTCAGCGAGATCGATGTCCCCGATGGCGGCCTCGAGAAGCACTACGACGTCGGCGAGTGGGTCCGGGCCCGGATCCTGCGCATCGAGGAAGATGACAAGAAGGTCGGCCTGACGATGCGCGGAGTGCCGGCGCTGACGGCCGATGAGATCGAGGCCCTGGAGCGGGAGGGCGCCGGCGGCGAGACGGCCGAAGACGACGCCGCGGAGGTGGAGGCGGAAGCCGCCGCCGAGACCGCCGAAGCCGAGGAGGTCGAAGTCGAGACTGCCGAAGCCGAGGAGGTCGAAGTCGAGACTGCCGAAGCCGAGGAGGTCGAAGTCGAGACTGCCGAAGCCGAGGAGGTCGAAGTCGAGACTGCCGAAGCCGAGGAGGTCGAAGCCGAGACTGCCGAAGCCGAGGAGGCCGAGGAGGTCGCCGCGGCCGAGGAGCCGGAGGCCGAAGCCGAGGCCGCGGCCGAGACCGACGACGAGCCGGCAGCCGCGGCCAACGCCGAGGCGGGAGACGCGGAAGCCGACGAGACCGCGGCCGCAGAGGACGACGGCGAAGAGGCCGACAAGGACTGAACTGAAGCCGGAGGAGGCGCGTGGCTACCAGAAGCGGAATGACCAAGGCGGAGCTCGTGGAACAAGTGGCCCACTCCACTCAGCTCACCAAGAAGCACGCCGAGTTGATCGTCAACACCGTGTTCGACAGCATCGCCCAGTCACTGCGCGAGGGCGAGAAGATCGAGCTGCGCGGCTTCGGGTCGTTTCGCATCCGGCGCCGCGGCCCGCGCATCGGTCGCAACCCCAAGACCGGCGACCAGGTGCGCGTGCCGCCCAAGCGGATCCCGTACTTCAAGCCCGGCAAAGAGCTCAAAGAGCTGCTCAACAGCGAGAGCTGACCTGCCTCGGCGGCAAGAGGATGTTGAATGAGCGGCGATCCACGCCCGCCTGAGCGGGGCAAGGCCGAGCCGGCCCCGGGCGGGCCCTCGCGGGCCCTGATCGCGGCGCTGCTCGCCTGGGCGGTGCCCGGCATGGGGCATCTCTACCTCAAGCGGCGGCTGCGGGCGATCGCCTTTTGCGCCATCGTCCTCGTCAGCCTGGCCACCGGGCTGGCGCTGGACGGCAACCTCTACCGGGTGGTGCCCGGCCAGCCGCTGAGCTTCTTCGCCACCCTCGGTTGCATGGGCATGGGGCTGCCCTATTTCCTGGCCCGCTGGGCGTTCGGCTACACCGGCGACCTCGAGGGCCCGGGCTTCGAGTATGGCAGTGCCTTCATCCTCACCGCCGGGCTGATGAACCTGTTGCTCATCCTCGATGCGCTGGACATCGCCCGCGACATGAAGAGCTAGCCCGGTCTCGAAGACACCGTGAGAGTCAGCCACTTCCTCCTGATGGTCCACTATGCGCTGCTGGTGTCGGCGTTCTTCACGCTGCTGTGGAGGCGCCAGCGCCAGGATCGGCTGCGGCTGTTCCTGCAGCTGTTTCTCGGACTCGTGGGCGGCGGCCTGGCCCTGGCCTGGTTGATGTACTTCTTCCCGTCCGGCCCGCCGACGCCGTTTCCCTAGCAGCGGAAGACCCGGTGGCCGCGCAAGACCTGCTGATCGTTGCGGGCGAGGCATCCGGCGACCTGCACGGCTCGCGGCTGCTGACCGAGCTGCGGTCGCTGCGGCCGGACGTGCGGGCTTTCGGGCTCGGCGGCCGGCTGCTCGGCGAGTCCGGGATGGAGGTGCTGGCCGACGCCGAGGCGACCTCGGCCATGGGACTGGGCGCGGTGCTCAAGATCGTGCCGCGGGCGCTGCGCGTGTTCCGGCGGCTGCTCGCGGAGACCGACGCCCGCGGCGCCCAGACCGCTTTGCTGATCGACTTCCCCGAGTTCAACCTGCGGCTGGCCCGCAGCCTGCACCGGCGGGGCGTGCGGGTGGTCTATTACGTCAGCCCCCAGATATGGGCCTGGCGCCGTGGTCGCGTCCGGCAGGTGGAGCGCTGGGTCGACCGGATGCTGGTGCTGTTCCCGTTCGAGGAGGAGTTCTATCGCGGCCATGGCGTCGAGGTGTCGATGGTCGGCCACCCGCTGGTCGACGAAGTGCCCCGGCTGCCGCACGTCTGGGATCAGGGGCCGCCCGCGGACGGCTCGTACCGGATCGCCCTGATGCCGGGCTCGCGCCGCAGCGAGGTGACCCACCTGCTGCCGATGTTGCTCGAGGCAGCCGCGTTGCTGCGCCAGGAGATCGCCGCCAGCTTCGTTCTGATCCGCGCCAGAACGGTAGCCCAGGCCCTTCTGGACCCCTTTCTGGCGGACTCGCGGGTGCCCGTCGAGACGGTCTCGGAGGACCGCTTCGAGGCCGCAGCGAACTGCCACCTGGCTCTCTGCGCCTCGGGCACCGCCAATCTCGAGCTGGCGCTGGTCGGTACGCCGATGATCGTCGCCTACCGCGTGGGCCCGCTGAGCTCGCTCCTGGGCAAGCTGATCCTCGACCTGCATAACGTTTCGCTGGTCAACCTGTTGCTGGGGCGGCGGGTCGTGCCCGAGCTGCTGCAGGAACAGGCGACGGCGCCCGGCATCCGCGACGAGGCGTTGCGCTTGCTGCGCGATCCTCCTAGGGTAGAGCGAATGCGGCAACAGTTGAGCGAGGTGCGCGGCCTGCTGGGAGAGGCCGGCGGCAGCCGGCGGGCGGCTGCCGAAGTGCTGGCGGTGATGGGGCGATCGCGGTGAGGCTGGCTCGCTTCCTGGTGCGCTACATGCGCCGCCACCTCGCCTGGCTGTCGCTGGCCGGCGTCGCGGCGGTGGCCTACGCGGTCACCACCGTGTCGTTGATCGGCCTGATCGAGCCGGTCTTCCGGGAGGTCCTGCTGGCCGACGCCGCCGCGGTCTCGTCGTTTGCTCCCGGCCTCGGCGCCGGTAGCGCCGACGCCGCGGCCGAAGGCGCCGACGAGGCCGGGATCGCCGGTTTCTTCCGCCGCATCAACCTGCGCGACTTCCTGGCGCGCCGCTACGAGCGGCTCAAACAGCGCTACGACATCGACTCGCGCGAGGTGGTCATCTTCCTGCCGGCCCTGTTTCTGGTGGTTTTCCTGGTGCGCGGCCTGATGAGCTTTGTCAGCAGCTACTCGTTCAACCGCGTCGGCCTGGCCTCGACGACCGACATCCGCAACGATCTCTACGCCAGCATCCTGACGCAGTCGAGCCGCTTTCATGCCGGCCATCCCTCGGGCGAGCTGATCAGCCGCATCGTCAACGACGTCGCGGTCATGCAGAACGCCATCTCGAACCGGGCGGTCGACATGTTCCAGCAGTCGCTGACCCTGCTGGGGATGGTCTACTATCTGCTGTCGGCCAACCTCAAGCTGGCCCTGATCAGCCTGATCGCGGCGCCGCTCCTGCTGTGGCCCATCGTCCGGTTCGGCCGCGGCATGCGCCACACCAGCCACCGCAGCCAGGAGCGCATGGCCGACCTCGCCAACCTGGTCGGCGAGGGCGTCCGCGGCCACCGGGTGGTGAAGGCGTTTGGCATGGAGCGGTTCGAGGACGAACGCTTCCAGCGCGCCACCAACCGCCATCTGCGGGTCAATCTGTGGGCGCAGATGCTGTCGTCGATGTCGAGCCCGATCGTCGAGTCGATGGCGGCGATCTTCGCCGTGGCGCTGCTGATCTATGCCGGTTTCCAGATCCGGGCCGGCGCCCTGTCGCCCTCGCTGCTGGTTGCCTTTCTGCTCAACCTGTTCTGGATGTACGACCCGATCCGCAAGCTCAACAAGGTCAATCTGGTCCTCCAGCAGTCGCTGGCCGCCGCCCACCGGGTGTACGACCTGATCCGGCAGCCCAACGAGATCGGCGAGAAGCCCAACGCGATCAAGCTGCACACGGTGGAGCGGTCGATCGCCTTCGAGGGGATCTCCTTCGGCTATGGCGAGCAGGGCGTGCTGCACCAGATCGATCTGGAGATCGCCGCCGGCGAGCTGGTGGCGCTGGTGGGACCGTCCGGCGCCGGCAAGACGACGCTGGTCAACCTGCTGCCCCGGTTCTTCGATCCGGACGAAGGCCGGCTGGCCATCGACGGCGTCGACGTGCGCGACGTCACCCTGGAGAGCCTGCGCTCGCTCATCGGTCTGGTCACCCAGGAGACGGTGCTGTTCAACGACACGGTTCGCGCCAACCTGGCCTACGGCCGGGCCGATCTGCCGCTGGAGCTGATCCGCGAGGCGGCCGCGGCGGCCTACGCCGACGAGTTCATCATGCGACTGCCGCAGGGCTACGACACGGTTGCCGGCGAGGGCGGCACCCGCATGTCCGGCGGCCAGCGGCAGCGGCTGGCCATCGCCCGGGCGCTGCTCAAGAACGCCCCGATCCTGATCCTCGACGAGGCGACCTCGCATCTCGACTCCCACTCCGAGGCGCTGGTGCAGAAGGCGCTGAACAACCTGATGCAGGATCGCACCACGCTGGTCATCGCCCACCGGCTGTCGACCGTGGCCAAGTGCGACCGGATCATCGTCCTCGACCACGGGCGGATCGTCGAGCAGGGCTCGCACGAAGAGCTGCTGGCTCGTGACGGCCTCTACAAGCAGCTCTACGAGCTACAGTTCCGCGAATGAGCGAGCTGCGCAGCATGACCGGCTTCGGCCAGGCGCAGCGCGCCCGCGAGGGGCTGCAGGTGTCGGTATCCGTGCGCACGGTCAACCACCGCAACCTCGACCTGGTGATCCGCCTGCCCGAGGATCTGCGCCCCATCGAGCGCCGGATCGACGACTGTCTGCGGGCCGAGCTGCGCCGCGGCAGGGTCGAGGCCAGGGTGGAGGTCGCGCACCTCGGCGAGCGCCCCTGCCGGGTCACCGTCTCGCGCGGCGCCGTGGCCGAGCTGCGGCGGGCCGCCGAGGCGCTCGGCGCCGACGGGCTGGCCGACCGGGAACTGACCTTCGCCGATCTCCTGCGCATGCCCGAGGTGGTCAAGCTGTCGCTCGAGCCCCACTCGTGGGGCGAAGAGGAGCACGGGCTGGTGCTCGAGGCGGTGGCGGCGGCCCGCGACCAGGCCGCCGCGGCGCGCCGCAACGAGGGCGAGCGGCTGGCCGAGATCGTCGGCGGCTTCCTGGACGAGCTGGCCGGGCTCCTGGCGGAGGTCGAGAGCCGCCGGCCGGAGGCGCGGCAGCGCCTCGAGGAGGCGTTCCGGCGCCGGTTGGACGAGCTGCTGGAGGGACCGCCGCCGAGCGAGGAGCGGCTGGCCCAGGAGGTGGCCCTGATGGTCGAGCGCAGCGACGTCCAGGAGGAGATCGATCGTCTGCGCGCCCACCTCGAGCACGGCCGCGAGCTGCTGGGCAGCGGCGAGCCGGTCGGCCGGCGCCTCGAGTTCCTCAGCCAGGAGCTGCTGCGTGAGGTCAACACCCTCGGCGCCAAGAGCCGCGATCTGCCGATCCTGCGCTC
Organism: Thermoanaerobaculia bacterium; assembly: GCA_963781065.1. Lineage (GTDB taxonomy): Bacteria > Acidobacteriota > Thermoanaerobaculia > Multivoradales > JAHEKO01 > CALZJC01. The sequence goes on from CAWAET010000011.1 coordinate 38,098, forward strand.
CGTCCTCGACTCCAAGTCGGTCTGCGACCGGCTGCGCGAGCAGATTCAGAACATCGAGTGAGCTGGCGGAGCGGGCGGCCGGCGGCGGCGCCCGCTGTGGTACCCTGCGCCTCGAGGCGGGGCGGCCTCCACCAACCATGCAGCGCGGCGAGCTCTTCATCGTCTCGGCGCCCTCGGGCGCCGGCAAGACCTCCATTATCCGGCGCCTGATGGCCGGTCCGTTGGGCAGATCGGGCGAGCTGGTCTACTCGGTCAGCCACACGTCGCGGCCGGCCCGGGCCAACGAGACCGAGGGCCGCGACTACCACTTCGTCGACGTAGCGACCTTCGAGCGGATGATCGCGGAGTCGGCGTTTCTCGAGTGGGCCGAGGTCCACGGCGAGTACAAGGGCACTTCCCGCGAGGCGGTCCTACGGGCCCTCGGCGAGGGCCTCGACGTGCTGGTGGACATCGACGTCCAGGGCGCCGAGCAGCTGCTGGAGAAGATGCCGCAGGCGCACAGCGTCTTCATCCTGCCGCCCAGCTACGACGAGCTCGAGCGCCGGCTGCGTGGCCGCGGCCTCGACCGGCCCGACGCGATCGCCCGCCGCCTGGCCGTATCTCTCTGGGAAATCGAGCGTTACCGGAACTACGACTATGTTATTATCAACCGAGATCTAGAGCGCGCCGGCGACACGCTGGCGGCGATCATCCTGGACAAACAGCACCGTCTGGACCGGATGAAAGACCGGGCCGTGGCAGTCGTCGAGACCTTTTCGCGGCTGATCGCACCAGACGGCGGGAGATAGACCATGGAGAGAATGCCCGAGAGAATCGACAGCAAGTTCCGCTTCATCCTGCTGGCGGCCGAGCGCGCCGAGCGGATGCTGCGCGGCGCGGCGCCCAGGCTGGAGGCCGATACCCGCAAGGCCACCCAGGTGGCGATGGACGAGATCATGCACGACCTGATCGAGTGGGACTACGGACCGGAGCCGGAGAAGGCCCAGGAGGAAGCGGCCGCCGTCGAGGCCTGACGGGGCCTCGCCCGTGAGTCGATCCCAATCGTCGCCCGCAGTCACCGAGCTGCTGACCTACCTGGCGGACCTCGGCTACGAGGAGCTTCACCTGACGTCGGCGCCCGGCGCGGCGGCGCGGGAGGAAGCGATGGCGGCGGTTCCGTCACCGGAGGGTCTGCGGGCCGCCGAGGCGCTGGCCCGGCAGGCGGCCGCGGCCGCCACCTGCACCGGCTGCCGCCTGGCCGAGGGGCGGCGCACGGTGGTGTTCGGCACCGGCGCGCCCGACGCCGACCTGATGTTCATTGGCGAGGGACCGGGCGCCCAGGAGGACCGTCAGGGGCTGCCCTTCGTCGGCCCCGCCGGCGAGCTGCTGACCAAGATCATCCGGGCGATCGAGCTGCGGCGCGAGGATGTCTACATCGCCAACGTCGTCAAGTGCCGGCCGCCGGGCAACCGCGACCCCCAGCCCGACGAGGTGGCCGCCTGCCGCGACTGGTTGAAACAGCAGATCGAAACCGTACGACCGCGGGTGATCGTCATGCTCGGCCGAGTGGCGGCGCAGGCGCTGCTGGGCAGTACCGAGCCGCTCGGCCGGCTGCGCGGGCGCTGGCACCGGGTACTCGGGATCGACGCGCGCGCCACGTACCACCCGGCGGCGTTGCTCCGCAACGCCTCGTTCAAGCGCCCGACCTGGGAAGACATGCAGCTGGTCCGGGACCGGCTGCAACACTAGACTGGCGAAGCCGATGACTACCGAGACCATCACCCGCCAGCCGCTCGAGCCGGGCGCCGACACCGCTCGCTGCGAGATCAGCGTTCTGGTGCCGGTGATGGACGAGGAAGGCAGCGTCGGCGAGCTGGCGGCGCGGGTCGCCGGGGTGCTGGACCGGCTGGGCCGCAGCTTCGAGATCATTTTCGTCGACGACGGCTCCTCCGACGCCACCTGTGAGCGGGTGCGCGAGGCCCATGGGCTCGACGCGCGGGTCAAGCTGATCAAGCTGCGGCGGAACTTCGGCAAGGCCGCGGCGCTTTGTGCCGGCTTCGACGGCTCGAGCGGCGAGATCGTCATCACCATGGACGGCGACCTGCAGGACGACCCCGACGAGATCCCGCGCTTCCTCGAGAAGCTCGAGGGCGAGAACCTCGACCTGGTCTCCGGCTGGAAGCAGCAGCGGCAGGACCCGATCGGCAAGCGCTACCCGTCGCTGCTGTTCAACTGGGCGACGCGGAAGCTGGCGCAGGTCGACCTGCACGACTTCAACTGCGGCTTCAAGGCCTACCGTCGCGAGGTGCTCGACCAGATCGCCGTCTACGGCGAGCTGCACCGCTACATCCCGGTGCTGGCCAGCCGCCGCGGCTTCACCATCGGCGAGCTGCCGGTCCGGCATCACGCGCGGCAGCACGGGCGCAGCAAGTACGGCTTCGGCCGGTTGTACAAAGGGCCACTGGACCTGATCACGGTGCTCTTCATCACCAAGTACACCCGCCGGCCGTTGCACCTGTTCGGCATGCTTGGCGGCCTCTCGTTCGCCCTCGGGCTGGCGATCAACGCCTATCTGGCGGCGCTCTGGCTGTTTTTGAAGGAACCGCTGTCCTATCGGCCCCTGCTGCTGCTCGGCGTGCTGCTGATGCTGCTCGGCATCCAGGTACTGATGACCGGGCTGATCGGCGAGATGATCACGTTCAAGAACTTCCGCCGCGTCGAGACCTACTCGGTGCGCGAGCGGCTGGGGTAGCGGGCCGTGGAGCCGGCGGCGAGCGGCGCGGGCGGCGGTGGGGCCGAGGCCGGTAGCGCGCCGGGCGGTCGCTGGGCCAAACGACTGGTTTGCTCCCGAACCGGCGAGGCCGCGCCGCTCGACGAGCCGGCCTTCCTGTCGCCCGCCGGAGCACCCTACCTGGTCGACTACGAGCTCGACGAGCCCCGCGGCCGCTGGCTGCGGCAGCGGTTGGCGGAACGGCCCTGGGGCCTGTGGCGCTACCGGGAGCTTCTGCCCATGCGCGCCCCTGCGACCGCGGTCGACCTGGGCGAGGGCGGCACGCCGCTGGTGCCGCTGCGGCGGCTGGCGCCCCCCGGCATAGAGGTCTGGATGAAGGACGAGTCGGGCAACCCAACCGGCTCCTTCAAGGCCCGCGGTCTGTCGCTGGCGGTCAACCGGGCGCGCGAGCTCGGCGCCGGCGGGATCCAGCTGCCAAGCGCCGGCAACGCCGCGCTGGCGGCGGCCGCCTACGCCGCCGCCGCCGGTCTGCCGTGCCGGGTGGCGGTGCCGGCCGATGCCCCGGCAACCATCGTCAACCGCTGCCGCGAGCACGGCGCCGAGGTTCTGGCGGGCGGGGCCAACCTGGTCGAGGCGGGGAAGCGGCTGGCGCCCGGCGGCGAGGACGAGGACGGCTACTGGAACGTGGCGACCCTGAAGGAGCCCTATCGGGTCGAGGGCAAGAAGACCATGGCCTACGAGATTGCCGAGCAGCTGGGATGGCGGCAGCCGGACTGGATCATCTACCCCACGGGCGGCGGCACCGGCATCATCGCCATGCACCGGGCCTTCGACGAGCTGCGCCGCCTGGGTCTGGTGCAGGGGCCGGGGCCACGCTTTGCCGCCGTGCAGATGGCGGGCTGCGCGCCGATCGTCAAGGCCTTCGCCGAGGGCCGCGACGAGGCCGAGCCCTGGCCCGACCCGGTGACCCGCGCCTGGGGTCTGCGAGTGCCGGTGGCGGTCGGGGACTTCCTCATCCTGCGGGCGCTGCGGGAGTCCGGCGGCGCCGCCGTCGCGGTGGCCGAGGAGACCGCCGAGCGGACCGAGGCCGAGCTGGCGCGGCGCGAGGGCATGCTGGCAGTGATCGAGGGCGCCGCGGCGCTGGCCGCCCTGGTCCAGCTGGCCGAAGAGGGCCGCGTGGCCGAGGGCAGCCGGGTGGTGGTCCTGCAGACCGGCCATCCGGCGAACTACGCGTGAGCCGGTCCGGCGGCCGTCCCGCCCTGGCGGTGTCGCGGCCCGACCCGCCGCGGACGGCCGGCCCGCCGTGGGCCACGGCAACGGCTGCCGGCCTGGTCGACCAGGGCCTGGCCTCGGCCGCGACGGTGCTGGTCGGAGACGCCCGCGGCGCGATGGCGTACGCCAGCTGGGGCGACGCCCTGCCGGGTGCGGGCGGGGGCCGGCCGCTTTTCGATCTGGCCTCGCTGACCAAGCCGTGGACCGCCAGCCTGGCGCTGCGGCTCGAGGTGGGCGGCAAGCTGCCGCTCGGCCTCGAGATCGGCGAGCTCTGGCCGCGCTGCGATCGGCGGCTCGCCCGGCGAACGCTGGAGGACCTGTTGCGCCATCGGGGCGGCTTCCAGCCCTGGGCGCCCCTCTACCATCGCTGCCAAGGCCCCGAGGAGACGGCCGGCGTGCTGCTCGAGGGCGATCTGCTGGGGGCTCGCCGCGGCACCTACAGCGACCTGGGCTACATCTTGTGGGGCCTGTCGGCGAGTCGGGTCCTGGGACGGTCGCTTGCCGCCCTGCTCGAGGAAGAGCTGGTCACGCCGCTCGGGCTCGAGTCGGCAGCGACCCCGGGCGGCGGCGCTTTCTGGGTGCCCTGCCGGCTGGACAGCCGGCGCGAGGTCGAGCTCGCGGCGGCCCAGGGAGTTCGCCTCGCCTTGCTGGGTCCGCCGGCGGCGGGTCAGGCCCAGGACGGCAACGCCCGGTTCCTGGGCGCGCCCGCCGGTCATGCCGGTCTTTTCGCCACCCCCTGGGCGATGCTGGCGCTGGCGCGGGAGTGGCTCGCTCCAGGCGCCCTTTGGCCGGCGGCCGCGGTGGCCAGGGCGTTGGCCGGCCCGGGCCCGTTCGCCCTCGGCTGGCGCCGGGCCACGCGGCGAGGTAGCGCCGGGCCGGCCCTCGGCCCCCGCGCCTTCGGCCACGTCGGCTTCACCGGCGGCAGTGTCTGGATCGATCCAGACCGCAAGCGCGCCCTGATCCTGCTGGCACACCGCACCGGCACCGAGGTCGACCTGGCGCCGGCGCGGCGCCGGTTTCACCGCCTGGCGCTCGACGCCAGGCAATGGCTAGGCCTGAGCGCCTGCCGACGTGCCGCCGCCGGTCGTGGTAGAAACACGGGTCTGAAAAGGAGCTCCAAGAAATGAAATCCGATGATCTCGTGCTGCTCGAAGGAGCGCGCACCCCCATGGCCGAGTTCGGCGGCTCGTTCGCCGATACCTCGGCAATCGACCTCGGCGCCATCGCGGCGCGTGAGGCCCTGTCCCGCGCCGCCACCGAGCCCGCGGAGATCGACCACACCGTGGTGGGCAACGCGCTACAGACCTCACCCGACGCCATCTACGGCGCCCGCCACGTGGGACTGAAGGCGGGGGTGCCGGACAGCGTGCCGGCGCTGACCGTCAACCGACTCTGCGGCTCGGGCATCCAGGCGGTGGTATCCGCCGCCCACCTGATCCGGCTCGACGAGGCGGCCACCTGCCTGGTCGGCGGGATGGAGAACATGACCCAGGCGCCGCACGTGATCTGGGGCGCGCGGCGGGGCTTCAAGTTCGGCCAGGGCGAGCTGAAGGACCTGCTGATGGTGTCGCTGATGGACCCCTACTGCGGCTGCTACATGGCCCAGACCAGCAACAACCTGGCGCGAGACTACGGGATCTCCCGGGTCGAGCAGGACGAGTTCGCGCTGGTCAGCCAGGCCCGGGCGGCGGCCGGCTGGGAGAGCGGCCGGCTGGCCGAAGAGGTGGTGCCGGTCGAGGTGGGGCGCGGCAAGCGCGCCCGCACGGTCGACCGGGACGAGCACCCGCGGCCCGAGACCACGCCCGAGATTCTCGCCAGGCTGCCCACCGCGTTCGATAAGGACGGCTTCGTCACCGCCGGCAACGCCTCGGGCATCGTCGACGGCGCGGCGATGATGGTGCTGACGACCGGGGAGCGCGCGGCGGCGAAGCAGGTCAAGCCGCTCGGCCGGATCGTCTCGTGGGCGGTGGTCGGGGTCGACCCCAGCCGCATGGGCATCGGCCCGGCGCCGGCGATCCGCGCCGCCCTGGAGAAGGCCGGCATGCAGCTGTCGGATCTCGACCTGATCGAGGTCAACGAGGCCTTTGCCGGGCAGATCCTGGCGGTGATCCGCGAGCTCGACCTCGACGTCGACAAGCTCAACGTCAACGGCGGCGCCATCGCCCTGGGACACCCGCTGGGCGCCACCGGAGCGCGGATCACCCTGACCCTGCTCTCGGAGCTGCGGCGCCGGGGCGGCGGCGTGGGCGTGGCCTCGGCCTGCATCGGCGGCGGTCAGGGCATCGCCATGATCGTGGAGTCGGCCGGCTGATCGACCTGGCCGGCAGGCGGGTCCTGGTCACCGGCGGCAGCCGGGGGATCGGCGCCGCCTGCTGCCGGCTGTTCGCCCGCGCCGGCGCGGCGGTGGCGATCCACTACCGGGAGCGCCGGGACGCCGCCGAGGCGCTACGCAGCGAGCTCGCCGAAACGCCCGGCGGCGAGCATCTATGCCTGGCGGCCGACCTGGCAGATTCGCGGGATGTAGAACGCCTCTTCGATCGCATCGAGGCGGGTTGGGCAGGGCTGGACTGCCTGGTGAACAACGCCGGCATCTGGCGGCGCAACCCCCTGGGCGAGCTCGATGCCGAGGAGCTCGAGACCACCTGGCGGGTCAACCTGCGGTCGGTCTTCCTCTGCGGCCGCCGGGCGCTGCCGCTGTTGCGCGGCGCGGTCGACGGCAACATCGTCAACATCAGCTCCACCGCCGGTCAGCGCGGCGAGGCCTTCTACAGTCCCTATGCCGCCAGCAAGGGCGCCCTCATCGCCCTGACCAAGAGCTGGTCGACCGAGCTGGCGCCCGGCATACGGGTCAACGCCGTGGCCCCCGGCTGGGTGGACACCGAGATGTGCATCGAGCCCTTCGCCGACGGCGGCCGGGAGGCGATCGAGGCGACCATCCCCCTCGGCCGGGTGGCGAGCCCGGAGGACATCGCCGGCAGCGTCCTCTTCCTGGCTTCGCCGCTGGCACGCCACATCACCGGCGAGGTCCTCAACGTCAACGGTGGCAGTGTCTTGACCGGCTAGTACTGCCGGTCCCTGGCCATCTTCGCGCAGCGGCAAGATCGGGCAGGCGTTTCTCGTCCTTCTACCTGTATGCGGGTCGTTGGTCCACCGACGGCCGGCCATAGGGGTGGGATAAGCGATGAGCCAGAGCCAGAGCCGAGCTGTGTTGGTCCGGGACATGCCCGATGACGAGCGTCCGCGGGAACGGCTGCTGCACAAGGGAGGGAGGTCGCTCTCCGACTCCGAGTTGATCGCGGTGCTGCTGCGCACCGGCCGCCGGGGGACCTCGGCGCTGGATCTGGCGCGCGAGCTGCTGCGGACAAGCGGCGGCCTGGTCGGGCTGCAGGGCTCGGGGCCTTCGCTGCTGCGCCATGCCGGCCTCGGCCCGGCGAAGATCGCCTCGCTGATGGCGGCCCTCGAGCTGGCGCGGCGTTTCGCCCGGGCCGACCTGCCCGACCGCGAGCCGCTGGGCCATCCGCAGGCGGTCGCCACCTACCTCAGCCTGCGCTACAGCCTCAAGGCGCAGGAGGTGATGGGGGCGCTCTACCTCGACACCCGCAACCGGCTGCTGGCCGAGGCCGAGCTGTTCCGCGGCACCCTCAACCGCGCGGCGGTCGAGCCGCGGGCGATCCTCAAACGCGGCCTGATCCGCGATGCCGCCGGCTTCGTCCTCTTCCACACCCACCCCAGTGGCGACCCCTCGCCCAGCGCCGAGGACCTGGCCTTCACCCGGCGGATGGCCGAGGCCGGTGACGTGGTCGGCGTGCGCCTGGTCGACCACCTGATCCTCGGCGGCGGCGGGCGCTGGGTGTCGCTGCGGCAGCGTGGCGCCTGGTAGGTCGCTCCACGTGTAGTTGGGCAGTTGGGCGCCGGGGTCCAACCGTTCGAGCCGGGCTTCCAGCGCCGCCAGCCGGCATCTCAGCTACGCGATCTCGGGGGCCTTCGCCTCCGTGCTCGCCGCTGGCGGCTGCTATGCTCGCTGGGCCATGATCACGATCGATCAGTTCTTCGAGACCGAGTTGCGGGTGGCGACGATCACCGCGGCCGAGCCGATCCCGAAGTCGAACAAGCTGCTCAAGCTGACCGCCGATCTGGGCGAGGCCGAGCCCCGCCAGCTGGTGGCCGGAATCGCCAAGGAGTACCCACCCGAGAGCCTGGTGGGCCGGCAGGTGGTGGTGGTGGCCAACCTGCAGCCGGCGAAGCTCATGGGCGTCGAATCGCAGGGGATGGTCCTGGCCGCGGCCGGGGGCGGGCCGCCGGTGCTTCTGCGGCCGGATGCGGCGGTCCCCAACGGCACTCGCGTCCAGTGAAGCCGCGACCACCGCAGGTCGACCCCAGCCGGCTGATCGACTCGCACTGCCACCTCCAGTCGCTCGTGCCCGACGAGCGCGAGGCGGCGCTGGATGAGGCGCGCGAGCGCGGCGTCGGCGGCTTCCTGGTGCCGGCCACGCGGCTCGCCGAGGCCGAGGAGATCCTCGATCTCTGTCGCCGCCACGCCGACGTCTGGTGCGCCCTGGGAGTGCACCCCCACGACGCCGACAGCTGGCAGCCGGGCGATGGCAGGCGACTGGCCGAGCTGTTGAAGGAACCCGACGTGCTGGCGGTGGGGGAGTGCGGCCTCGACTTCCACTACGACACCTCGCCGCGCGAGACCCAGCTGGCCGTCTTCCGCCGCCAGATGGAGCTGGCGCTGGAGGCGGACCTGCCGGTGGTGGTGCACAACCGGGAAAGTGACGCGGCGATGCTCGAGGCGGTGCTGCGCGACGAGCTCTCCGAGCTGCGGGCCGACTTCCACTCCTTCGCGGGCTCGCTGGAGATGGCCCGGGCGCTCATCGATCGCGGCTTCTACCTCGGCGTCACCGGCATGGTGACCTTCAAGAAGGCCGACAACATCCGCGAGATCCTGGCCGTCATCCCCGCCGACCGGCTGCTGGTCGAGACCGACACGCCCTACCTGGCGCCGGTGCCGTACCGGGGCAAGCCGAACCGGCCGGCCTATGTGGTCGAGGTGGCGGAGAAGGTGGCGGAGCTGAGCGGCGAGAGCCCGGTCGAGGTCGCGCGGCGCACCGGCCAGAACTTCGAGCGGCTGTTCGGGGTCGGCTGAGGGCGAGAGCGTGGCCTACCGCCCCAGCCAGAGGATCTCGAGCGCCGCCCTGGCGCGCTCGGCGGCGATCTCCCGTTGGATGCGCCACTCCAGCCAACGCTTCTCGAGCCAGCCCGGCTGCGCCAGCCGATCGCCGTAGCGGGCTCGGACCTCGGCCTCGATCCGCTGCAGTTGGGCGACACCCTCCTCGGATGCCCACCAGTTGGCTTCGCCGTCTGCGACGCCGTCGGCGACGATGCGTTCGCTCGGCCCCGGTCTGATCGTTCTGCCCATGCTGGTCTCGCCCGCTTCGATCTCGTGTCTGGCAAGGCTACCACCCGCCTCGCTCGAGCCCTTCGGTCGCCCCTGCCTTCCAGCACGGCTACACCGGGTTCGGGATGTCGACGAACTCCACCTCGATGCCGAAGCGCTCCGCCAGATGCTCGCCCAGGGCCCGGACGCCCGAGCCGCTCGGTGGCGTAGTGGCCGGCGGCGACGAAGTGGATCCCGGCCTCGCGCGCCAGGTTCATCACCCACTCGCTGACCTCGCCGGTGAGGAAGAGGTCGAGGCCGGCGTCGATCGCTTCCGCGAGGACCCGCTGGGCGCCGCCGCTGACGATGCCGGCGGTGGATACGGGGTCGGGGCCATGGGCGAAGAGCAGCGGCTCGCCGCCGAAGAGCTCGCGGCAGCGCTCGGTGAGCTCCGCCATCGGCACCGGGTCGGCGAAGCGGCCGCGGAAGCCCCAGGCCTCGCCGTCCAGGGTGCCGAAGGGGGCCAGCTCCCCGAGGCCCAGGGCGCGGGCGGCCAGGGCGTTGTTGCCCAGCTCGGGATGGCGGTCGAGCGGCAGGTGGTAGGCCAGCAGGCTCAGCTCGCCGTGCACCAGCTCGGCCACGCGGCGGTACTGGACGCCGGTGAGGACCGGCGAGTCGCCGCGCCAGAAGATGCCGTGGTGGACCAGGACGGCGTCGGCGCCGACCCGCCGGGCGGTCTCGAACAGCTCGCGACAGGCCGATACGCCCGGTGACCACCCTGCGGACCTCCGGACGGCCCTCGACCTGGAGGCCGTTGGGGCAGACGTCGTTGCCCTCGCCGGCCGCGAGCAGCCGGTCGAGGTAGCCGACCAGCTGCTCGAGTCGGATCGTGGGCTGCTCGGGCATGCGGTCAGGGCTCTTACTCGTCGTGCGACTCGCGGCGGATGACGGCGAAATCTCTCTCGCAGCGCTCGAACGCTACCACCAGATCGGGATCGAAGTGGCTGCCGCTGTCGCGGCGGATCCGTCGCACCGCCTCCGCGTGCTCGTAGGCCGGCTTGTAGGGCCGGGCGCTGGTGATGGCGTCGTAGGCATCGGCCAGGGCGACGATTCGGGCCGCCAGGGGGATCCGGCGGCCAGCCTGGCCGGCGGGGTAGCCCTGGCCGTCCCAGCGCTCGTGGTGGCTGTAGGCGATCTCCATGCCCATCAGCAGGAAGGTGTGTCCCCGGTGGCTCTCGATCACCCGGCGCAGGGTGTCGCCGCCGATGGTGGTGTGGGTTTGCATCGCGGCCAGCTCGAGGGGCGTCAGCGGGCCCGGCTTGCGCAGGATGGAGTCGTCGATGCCGACCTTGCCGATGTCGTGCAGCGGGCTCGACCTGAAGAGGTGCTCGATGAAGGCGTGGTCGACGGTCGCCGAGTGGCGCGAGGCGCGCAGCTCCTCTGCCAGGCGTCGGCTGTAGGCGGCCATCCGCTCGAGGTGGTTGCCGGTGGCGGCGTCGCGCGACTCGGCCAGCTTGGCCAGCGTGAGCAAGGCGATGTCGCGCGTCTCGCGCACCTCGGCGGTGCGCGCCATGACGATGCGCTCGAGATTGCGGCGGTACTCCTCGTTCTGCCGCTGCAGCCGGCTGCGCTCGACCGCGCGCTCGAGAGTAAGCGACAGGTCGGCCAGCTCGTACGGCTTGACCAGGTAGTCGTAGGCGCCGCGACGCAGGCAACTGCGCACCGTGTCGATGTCCTGATGCCCCGAGACCATCACCACCTGGATGGAGTGGTCGATGCGCTGCAGCTCGTCCAGCAGCTCGATGCCGCCGCCGCCGGGCATCTGCACATCCGAGAGCACCAGGACCGCGCCGGCGTGGCGCCGCAGGGTCCTCAATGCCACGGCGGCGCTGTCCGCGGCCCGGTTCTCGTAGCCCAGGTGGGAGAGCTGCGCGCCGAGCAGGCGGCGCACCGCCGGGTCGTCGTCGACCACCAGCACGTACTCGCCGTCGCGCGTGCCGACGGTCGGCGTGGCAGGGCCACGCTCCCGATCCGCCGCCGGATCGACTGCCGGACGGATCGGATCGGGGGCCTTGGGTGATTTCACCTCGTCAGCCGGCGCCCGCCTAGCGGCGGGGCCCGCGGGGTCGTCCCCGGTCGCGGCTGTCCCTGCCGCCTCGGCCGCCACGGGCTCCGGCTCCGGCCGGCCGGCGATCGCCGCCGCCCTCGCCCTCCGGCACGCCCATGCCCTCGTAGTCCTTGGGATTGAAATCCGGCGCTTCCATGATCACCGCCTTGCGCGACAGCCGGACCTTGCCATGGTCGTCGATGTTGACCACCTTGACCTGGAGCTCGTCGCCCTCGCGGCAGATGTCGGTCACCTCGCCGACCCGATAGGGAGCCATCTCGCTGATGTGGAGCAGGCCGTCGGTGCCGGGCAGGATCTCGACGAAGGCGCCGTAGTTCTCGACCCGCCGGACGATGCCCTCGTAGACCTTGCCGATCTCGGCGGTCTCGGTCAGCCGCTTGACGATCTCCATGGCCCGCTGGGCGGCGACGCCGTCGGGCGAGGCGATGGTCACCTTGCCGTCGTTGTCGATGTCGATCTCGCAGCCGGTCTCCTCGGTGATCGAGCGGATGGTCTTGCCTCCCGGCCCGATGATGTCGCGGATCTTGTCGCGCGGCACCTCGATGGTGTGCAGACGCGGCGCGAACTGCGAGATGGCCTCTCGCGGCTCGGCCAGCGTGGCCTCCATGTGGTCCAGGATGTGGTAGCGGCCCCGCTGCGCCTGCTCGAGGGCCTGCTGCATGATCTCCTCGGTGACGCCGGTGATCTTGATGTCCATCTGCAGGGCGGTGATGCCCTTGCGTGTACCGGTGACCTTGAAGTCCATGTCGCCGTAGTGGTCTTCCTGGCCGGCGATGTCGGAGAGCACCGCGAAGTCGTGCTCGCCCTTGATCAGGCCCATGGCGACCCCGGCGACCGGCGCCAGCATCGGCACGCCGGCGTCGAACAGCGCCAGCGAGCCGCCGCAGACGGTGGCCATCGACGAGGAGCCGTTGGACTCCATGATGTCGGAGACCACCCGGATGGTGTAGGGGAAGTCGTCGTCATGCGGCAGCACCGGCATCAGCGCCCGCCGGGCCAGCACGCCGTGACCGATCTCGCGCCGGCTGGGGCCGCGCAGGAACTTGACCTCGCCCACGGAGAACGGCGGGAAGCTGTAGTGGAGGATGAACTTCTGCCGGCTCTCCCCCTCGTACTCCTCGATGATCTGGGCGTCGCGGCTGGTGCCGAGGGTCGCGGTGACCAGCGCCTGGGTCTCGCCGCGGGTGAACAGGGCCGAGCCGTGGGTGCGCGGCAGCAGGCCGGCCTCGGTGGTCAGGTCGCGGATCTCGTCCAGGCCGCGGCCGTCGAAGCGGCGCTTGGTGGTCAGCACCGCCTGGCGGAGGATCTCCTCTTCCATCCGCTTGATCGCCGTGCGGGCCTCGCCGCGGCGCTGCTCGTCCTCTTCGGGGATCGACTCGACATAGGGATCGACAACGCTGGCGACCGACCGCTTGCGCTCGAACTTGCCCTTGACGTGCAGAGCGTCGCTGAGCGGCTGCCAGAGGTCGGACTTGAACTGGGAGTAGGTCTCATCGCTGAACGGCTGCGGGGTCTCGAAGGGGCGCTTCTGGACGCCCTTCTCGGCCTGCATCTCGCGCTGGGCGCGGACGATCTTGCGCAGCTCCTCGTGGCCGCGGAAGATCGCCTCGAGGATCTTCGACTCCGGCAGCTGGTTGGCCGCCGCCTCGACCATGACGATCGCCTCGTCGGTGCCGACGACGATCAGGTCGAGCTCGGAGACGTCACGCATGCTGTTGGTCGGGTTGAAGACCAGTTCGCCATCGACCAGGCCGACGCGCACGGCGCCGACCTGGTGGTGGAACGGGATGTCGGACATCGCCAGCGCCGCGGAGGCGCCGTTGATGGCCAGGACGTCGGGATCGTTCTCGCCGTCGGCGGAGAGCACCAGCGAGACGATCTGGGTCTCGTGACGAAAGCCTTCCGGGAACAGCGGCCGCAGCGGGCGGTCGGTCATCCGGCAGGTGAGGATCTCTTTCTCGGAGGGCCGCCCCTCGCGCTTGAAGAAGCCGCCGGGGATACGGCCGCCGGCGTAGGTGTACTCGCGGTAGTCGACGGTCAGCGGCAGAAAACTGCGCGGACTGGGGGAGTCGACCATGCAGGCGGTGCTCAGCACCACCGTGTCGCCGCAGCGCACGACGCACGAGCCGTCGGCCTGCTTGGCGATCTTGCCCGACTCCAGGGTCAGGGTGTCGTCGCCGATCTGGATCTCTTTTTTCAACAGCATTTCTCTTCCTCTTCTTCCGTCATGGGGGGAGGGCCAGGCCCGAACTGGGCACGGCTGAGGCGAGGGGAGCGGGCGCTCCCCCGGGTCGTGCGGCGCGCGGCCGGCCTCCTGGTTTGGCCTACTTGCGGATCCCGAGCCGGTCGATCGCGGAGCGATAGCGGTCGAAGTCCTGCTTCTTCATGTAGTCGAGCAGGCGGCGCCGGCGACCGACGAGCTTGAGCAGGCCCCGCCGGCTGTGGTGGTCCTGCTTGTGGCCCTTGAAATGCTCGGTCAGTTGCTGGATGCGGTGAGTCAAAAGAGCCACCTGAACTTCGGCCGACCCGGTATCGGAATCGTGCACCCGGTAATCCTGGATGATCTGGCCCTTGGCCTCGCTGCTGAACGCCACTGCTGATTCCTCCTTCAAATCTTCGTTGGTGAATCTACCACAGGAGCGCGCAGATCGGCGCTCGCGTGGGCAAAAACGCGGGATTCCTAGCGGAAGACGATACGTGGCTGCACCACGCCCACTCCGTTGCCGCCGATCGTCTCGATGACCGTCCCCACCGCCAACAGCTGATGGCGGCGGTTCATCAGCTTCACCCAATCGCCTTCCTGCCCGGAGATCGGTCGCATCAGAACGGTCTGGCCGCTGGCGATGCGGCGCTCTTGCTGCGCGTCGAGGACCAGGTCGCCAAAGGGCAGGGGGATCGCGTCGAGGTCGATCCAGGCCGGCTCGAGCGACTCGCCGGCGCTGTCACGACGCTCGAGCTCCTCGAGGTCGAGCGCCCGGTCGAGGTCGAAGGGGCCGACCTGGAGACGGCGCAGATCGGCCAGGTGCGCGCCGCAGCCGAGCGCCAGGCCGAGCTCGTGCGCCAGGCTGCGCACGTAGGTGCCCGAGGAGCAGCCGGCGCGAAACGGCAGCCGGCCGTTCGCCAGCGCGCCGGTGGCCGCGAATTCGTACACTTCGACTTCCTTGCGCGCCTCCGGCACTTCCTCGCCGCGTCGCGCCATCTCGTAGTAGCGCACGCCGCGGTGCTTCTTGGCGCTATAGGGTGGCGCCACCTGTTCGTAGCGGCCGACGAACCGCGCCATCTCCGCCAGCACCGCCTCGGGATCGACATCGTCGATGGGCTTTTCGTCCGTCACCTCGCCGCCGGCGTCGTAGGTGTCGGTGGTCACGCCCAGCTGGATCCAGCCGGCGTAGACCTTCGGCGCCCGCACCAGAAAACGGGTCAGCCGGGTCGCCTTGCCGGCGGTGACCGTCAGCAGGCCGGTCGCTCCGGGGTCGAGCGTGCCGCAATGGCCGACCTTGCGCTGCTTGAGCAGACGCCGCACCCGCTGCACCACGTCATGCGAGGTGCAGTTGGGGTGCTTGTCGACCAGGAGAAGCCCATCGTGCATCGTCTGACCCGCTCTTGCTCGTGGGCCTAGACCAGCGCCCCGGTCAGCTCGGCCACCAGCCGCGGGATGAGGTCGTCGATCTTGCCCGTGACGACGAAGCCGGCGGCGTTCTTGTGGCCGCCGCCACCGCCAGCGCGAGCGATCTTCTCGACGTTGACGTCGCCGGTGCTGCGCAGTGAGACCTTGTACTCGTCATCGCCGACCTGGCGCAGCATGGCGACGGTGCGCACACCGGCGATCGAGCGCGGCACGTCCACCAGGCCCTCGGTGTCGCTGGCCTGCGCGCTGCAGCGCTCGAACATGTCGCGGCTGAGGGTGGCGGTGGCGATGGCGCCGTCGGCGTGCAGCTCGAGGGTCTGGAGCATCTCTCCAAGCAGCCGGATGGAGCTCAACGGCCGGCTCTCGTACAGCCACTGGGCGACCTGCTCGGGGCGGGCGCCCTCGCGCACCAGTGCCGCGCCGGCGTCGAAGGCGTCGGCGGTGGCGTTGGGGAAGCGGAAGCCGCCGGTGTCGCTGACCAGGGTGAGGAACAGCGCCGTGGCGGTCTGGGCGTCGGGCTTCACCATCAGCCCCTGGGCGAGCCGGTAGACCATCTCGCCGACCGCCGGCGCCGCCGGGTCCACCCAGTTGACCTCGGCGTAGTGCTCGTTGCCCATGTGATGGTCGATGTTCAGCAGCGGCAGCTTGGCCAGCTGGTCCTCGAGGCCGGTGCGGTCGAGGCTCGGGCACTCGAGCACCACCACGGCGTCGAAGCCGTCAGGGAAGCCGGCGGGCGGCTCTTCGCCGCTGTGGATGTGGGCGACCCCGGGCAGCTCGCGGTAGAGGCTCGGGGCGGGATCCCGGTTCCAGATCACCGCGCCCTTGCCCAGGCTGCGCAGGATCCGCGCGAAGCCGACCTCCGAGCCGATGGCATCGCCGTCGGGGTTGGCGTGGCTGGTGAGCAGGAACCTGTTGTCGTCGCGCAGGCGTTTGAGAAGTGCTTCAGGCGCTTTGGTCGTGGTCATGGAGTTGCTCCAGGAGGTCGCTGATTCGTTGACTGTGTTCGGCGCCGCGATCGATCTCGAAGATCAGCTCGGGCATCGCTCGCATATGGCGGAGGCGGTGGGCCAGTTCGCGACGGAGGAAGCCGGCGGCATTGCGCAGCCCATCCAGGCTCTCCTGCCGCCGCGCGTCGTCGAGCACCGAGACCCGGACCACCGCGCGTCGCAGGTCGGGGCTGACGTCGACGGCGGCGACCGAGGTCATGCGGACCCGCGGATCGTGGACGCTGCGCAGCAGCAGCTGGGAGAGCTCCGCTTGCAGCAACTCGCCCACTCGCTGGGTTCGCCGGCTCATCACGAAGACTCCAGGTACTCCGGCTCCCAGCCGAGCAGGATCGCGTCCGACTCCTCGTCCGCAAGGCGCCGGATGGCGTCCATCTGCCGTTCCAGACGGTGGTGAGAAGTGCCGACGGCGGCGATGCCGATCTCGGCCCGCTGGCGCAGGTCGTGGAAGTCCGTCTCGGCGACGGAGACGCGGTGGCGCCGGTGGATACGCTCGGTCAGTGACTTCACGACTCGTCTCTTTTCCTTGAGGCTTCGGGAACGGGGCAGATGCAGCTCGAAAACCGAGATGGCGACAACCATGGGGGAGTGGCAGAGCCGTGGTGGTAAGGCGGCCGTTGCGTCGGCGAGTCCGCGGCTCTCCGTCGCGGCCCGGCCGCGACGCGGCTACAGCGTTGGAGCGACCTCTTCTTGTTCGAACGCCTCGATCGTGTCGCCCGGCTTGTAGTCCTGGTACCGGTCGAGCCGGATGCCGCAATCGAAGCCGGAACGAACCTCGGAAGCGTCGTCCTTGAACCGCTTGAGCTGCGCGATCTTGCCCTCGTGCACGACGACGTTGTCGCGCAGCAGCCGCGCCGTCGCGCTGCGCGGGATGACGCCCTCGACGACGTGACAGCCGGCGATGGTGCCGACCTTGGGGACCTTGAAGGTCTCGCGCACCTCGGCGCGGCCGCGGGTGACCTCGCGAAAGGTCGGTTCCAGCAGTCCGGTCATCGCCTTGCGCATCTCGTCGCTGAGCTCATAGATGACGGTGTGCAGCCGGATGTCGACCTGGTTGCGGTCCGCCAGCTCGGTGGCCTTCTGCTCGGGCCGGACGTTGAAGCCGACCACCACCGCGTTGGAGGCCGAGGCCAGCAGCACGTCGTTGGTGGTGATGGCGCCGACTCCGGAGCCGATGATCTCGACCTTGACCTGGTCGGTGGAGATCTTGCTCAGGGTGTCGACGAGCACCTCCACCGAGCCCTGCACGTCCGCCTTGAGCACGACCGGCAGCTCCTTGACAGCGCCCTGCTGGATCTGCTCGAACAGCATCTCCAGCGAGACCTTGCCGGGCCCGGCGCCCAGTTGATGCTGGCGCAGCTCCTGCTGGCGGAAATCGGCCACGCTGCGCGCCTTGGACTCGTCCTCGACGACCTGGAACAGGTCGCCGGCCTCGGGCAGCTCGTTGAAGCCGCTGACTTCGATCGGCGTCGCCGGACCGGCCACGTCGACCCTCCGGCCGCGGTCGTCGGTCATCGAGCGCACCCGGCCCCAGGTAGCGCCGGTGACGAAGATGTCGCCGCCGCGCAGGCTGCCGTTCTGGATCAGCACGGTGGCCAGAATGCCGCGTCCAACCTCCTTGCGGGCTTCGATGACGACGCCCTGGGCCGGCAGGTCGGGGTTGGCCTTGAGCTCCAGCATCTCGGCGGTGAGGCCGATCATCTCCAGCAGCTCCGGCAGCCCTTCGCCCTTGAGGGCCGAGATCGGCACGGCGACGGTCTCGCCGCCCCACTCCTCGACCATCAGGTCGCGATCGGCCAGCTCTTTCTTGACCCGCTCGGGATCGGCGTTGTCGCGGTCCATCTTGTTGATCGCCACGATGATCGGCACCCCCGCCGCCTTGGCGTGGTCGAGCGCCTCGAGGGTCTGCGGCATGACGCCGTCGTCCGCCGCCACGACCAGGATGACGATGTCGGTCACCTCGGCGCCGCGGGCGCGCATCAGGGTGAAGGCCTCGTGGCCCGGGGTGTCGAGGAAGACGATCTTCTTGCCGTCCGGTCTCGATCTGGTAGGCACCGATGTGCTGGGTGATGCCGCCATGCTCGCTCTCGACCACCTTGGACGAGCGCAGCGAGTCGAGCAGGGTGGTCTTGCCGTGGTCGACGTGGCCCATGATGGTGACCACCGGGGCGCGCGGGGCTGCCCGTCTGTTCGTCGGCGTCGAGATTGCGACCCTGCTCCATCTGGACCTCTTCCTCGAAGCTGACCAGCATGGTCTCGACGCCGAGCTCACCGGCGATCTCCTGCGCCAACTCGACGTCCAGCACATGGTTGATCGTCGCCATGATGCTGCGGTCGAACAGGATGCGGATCAGGTCCTTGGCCTTGACGCCCAGCTTCTCGGCGAACTCGCGCACCGTGATGCCCTCGGTCAGGGTGAGCGTCTCGGTCGGGGCCGCCTTCTTGAACGACAGCACCTTGGCGCCCGACTCCTTGGCCTGGCGCTTGCGCTCGGCCCGGCGGCGGGTGCGCCGCGACGATCCGGCCTCGCGTCCGGCGGCGGCCTCCTCGACCTCTTCGACGCTGCCGCGCAGGTCGCGCAGATCCTCCGGCGTGACCTGGGGTCGCGGCGGGCGGGGAGTGCGCGATCGATCGGGGCGGGCGGGCGCCGGCCCCGTGGCTCGGCGTGCCGCCTTCAGCGGCTCGGCCGGCCTTGCCTCGGTGGTGGCCGGCGGCTCGGCCGGCCGGGCAGTCCGGACCGGCGCGACAACGGGCCGCTCGGTGACCGGGATGGTCTTGATCCGCGGCTCGACCTTCTGGATCGCCGGGCGCCGGCGGCTCGGCCGCGGCGGCGGCGGCAGACGACGGCCGGTGGGCCGCCGCCGCTGCGGCGCCGCGGCCTGGGTCTCACCGTCGCGCAGGATGACCTCGCGCGGCGAGGGCAGCTTTTTGCCCTCGAGAATCGCCTGGATGATTTCGGAATCGATCCGCGGGTCGGCCTCTTCGAAGCGCACGCCGATCGCCCGCAGCTTGAACAGCAGATCCTGCGCCGGGATGTTCATCATCCGCGCGAGGTCGTCGACTTTGATCTTGCCCATCGTCTAGAGAGCTCCCGGACCGGCCAGGCCGGCGAAAGTCATTCGGCCGGTTTTTCCTCCGCACCATCGGAGGTGGCGGCTTCGCCGTCGGCGGCTGCGGTCTGCTCTTCCTCTTCCTCTTCGGCTTCCTTCAGCGCCCGGCTCAGGGCGGCCATGAAGTCGCCGCTGTCGAGGTCCGCCGCGGCGTCGGCAGCAGGGACTACCGGCTCGCTGCCGTCCGCCGACTGCTCGAATTGCTGCGCCCATTCGATGACGGCCGCAGCCGTCTTGGCGCCAACGCCCTCGATCTCCTCGAGATCCGCCGCCGCCGCCTGCTGCAGCCGTGTGAGGTCGCCGTAACCCGCCTCGGCCAGGGCCTCGGCGGTCTTGGCGCCGACTCCGGGGGCCTGTACCAGGTCGAAGACCTGCGGCTTGGCGGTGGTCTGCTCTTCGGCCATCGCGTCCTGAAGCATCTGCGCCAGGGCGTTGGCGACCTCGTCCTTGACGTCGACCTCGCTCTTGATGTCGATCTTGGCGCCGAGCAGCTCGGACGCGAGGCGGACGTTCTGCCCTCGCTTGCCGATTGCCAGCGACAGCTGCTCGTCCTCGACGATGACGTCGAGATGCGGCACCTCGCCGTGGTGGGTCACCGAGACGCGGGTGATCCGTGCCGGCGCCAGGGCGCTTTGGGCGAAGGTGACCAGGTCGTCGCTGTACTCGATGATGTCGATCTTCTCGCCACGCAGCTCGCGGATGATCGACTGGACCCGAGAGCCCTTCATGCCGACGCAGGCGCCGACCGGGTCGACGTCGCGCTCGCGGCTGAACACGGCCACCTTGGCGCGCTCGCCGGGCGCCCGCACCGCCGCCTTGATCTGCACGGTGCCGTCGTAGATCTCCGGCACCTCCATCTCGAACAGCTTGATCAGCAGTCGCGGATCGGTGCGCGAGAGGATGATCTGCGGGCCCTTGGGCTGCTTGTGTACGTCGACGATGACCGCCCGGATCCGCTCGCCCTGGCTGTAGCGCTCGTGCCGTGCCTGCTCGCTGCGCGGCACGGCCGACTCGGTGCGGCCCAGGTCGACGACGATGTCGCCGCGCTCGAAGCGCTTGACGGTGCCGTTGACCACTTCGCCGATGCGATCGATGAACTCGTTGTAGACCTTCTCGCGCTCCGCCTCGCGAATCCGCTGGTAGAGGACCTGCTTGGCCGACTGCGCGGCGATCCTGCCGAGTCCCTCGGTCGAGATCGGGATGTGGATCTCGTCGCCGACCTGGCTGCCCGGCTGGTGATCCTCGGCCTCGTCGAGGGTCCACTCGGCCAGCGGATCCTCGACCTCGTCGACGACCGTCTTGACGATGAAGGCCGAGAACGTGCCGTTCTCGGTATCGAACGTCGAGCGCACCGGCGCTTTGATCCGATGCTGCTTCTTGGCCGCTGAAGCCATCGCGTCCTCGAGCGCCGAGATCCAGCGCTCCAGGTCGATCTCCTTCTCGCGCGCCACCTGCTGCAGCATCTCGGTGATGGGAATCTCGTTGGTCTGTGGTTGTGCCATCGGTTGTCTGTCCTAGAAGGTCGGCTCCAGCCGGGCGATCTGAATGTCGGAGATCTGGACTCGCAGCCGCTCGCCGCGCTCCTGCTCGACCAGCTCGATGCTGGCCGGCTCAGTTTCGTCGAGAGCTTCCAGCCGCGCCACGACCGTGCGCTTGGCCGGCATCTCCCGATCGCGCCAGGTGACCCGAACCTGCTCGCCGGTGAAGCGCCGGTAGTCGCTCAATCGGTAGAGCTGTCGGTTCAGCCCAGGCGAGCTGACTTCGAGAGTGTACCGCCCCGGGTGGAACTCCGCCACGTCCAGCAGAGCCGAGGCCTGCCTGGACACGGTCTGGCAGTGCCCAAGGTCGACGCCGCCTTCGCGGTCCAGGACCAGGCGAAGGACGCCGCCCTTGAACTCGGCGTGAATCAGCTCACACCCGGCCTGCTGGGCCGCCTCTTCGAACTGGGTCTGCAAGATCGGGTCGATCTCCGGGTTGGTCATCGGTCGCGTTGCGTCGGCGGAGCCACAGGCAATAAAAAAGTGGGCTTCGTAGCCCACCTGCGCCACACCCCACCGAGACTGCCTGGTGATTATAGAGAAAGACGGCCCTGCCTTCAAGTCCCCGGCCGCATCGCGAGAGCGGGCCTCGGCCGCTGGCAAGCTGCTTGCTAGACTTCCGAAGCGAGGCCGACGTGCCCTGAAACCGGAGTTCCGTCCCTCGCGAAGATACGAGCTCAACCCAGCGAAAGGTCTACATCGAATGAGCAGCAAGAACAGTCGTCGCGTCTTTACCCTGATTCTCGTCTTTGGTGCCGTGGTCTTTGGCATGGTTCTGGCGGGCAGCCTCGACCTCACGCCCCCCGGCGCCAGCGACCCTGAGCCCGAGGCCGCGCAATCCAACACGCCAGCGCCGTCGGCCGCGCCGATCTCGACCAACGGCCTGCCCAGCTTCGCCGATCTGGCAGATCGCGTGTCGCCGGCCGTGGTGTCGATCGCCGCCACCACCTTCCAGCGCCGGGGTGGTAGTGGGCGGGTCAACCCGTTCGAGTTCTTCTTCGGGCCCCGACGCCCCGACCGCGAGCAGGAGCCGGATGGTGAAGACGAGGAGTTCCGCTCCGACTCGGGCGGCAGCGGCTTCATCGTCAGCGCCGACGGCTACGTGATCACCAACAACCACGTGATCGACGACGCCGAGGCGGTGCAGGTGGTGATGGACGGCCGCAACTTCGAGGCCGAGATCAAGGGTATCGACCCGGCGACCGATCTGGCCCTGCTCAAGATCGACGCCCGCGACCTGCCGGTGCTGCCGCTGGGCGACAGCGACGCCCTGCGGGTCGGCGACTGGGTGATGGCCATCGGTAGCCCGCAGGCTCTCACCAACAGCGTCACGGTCGGCGTGGTGAGCGCCAAGCAGAGGCGCATCAACATCAGCGACGCGACGAGCTCGTTCGAGAACTTCATCCAGACCGACGCGGCGATCAACTTCGGCAACTCGGGGGGGCCGCTGGTCAACCTCCAGGGCGAGGTGGTGGGCATCAACACCGCGATCAGCTTCGGCTCCGAGAACATCGGCTTTGCCGTGCCGGTCAACGTGCTCAAGCAGGTGCTGTCGCAACTGCGCGACGAGGGCCGGGTGCGCCGCGGCTATCTGGGCATCGGCGTCAACGAGATCAGCCCCGAGGCGGCCGACGCCTTCGGCCTCGACTCGACCGACGGCGCCCTGGTGATGAACGTGCAGCCGGGGCTGCCGGCCGACAAGGCGGGCCTGCGCAGCGGCGACATCATCGTCGGCGTAGACGGCAGGAAGATCGCCTCGACCCGGGATCTGATCGACTACGTGTCGAGCCAGGGGCCCGATGCCACCGTCGAGCTCGAGGTCCTGCGCGACGACGACCGGATGAAGCTCGACGTCAAGCTCGCCGAGCGGCCGGTGGACGGCCAGGAGACAGCCGACGAGCGCACCGAGGCCGAACCGGGCATCGAATGGCTGGGCATCCGCTATCAGGACCTCACCCCCGGTCTGCGCTCGATGCACGGCCTGCCGGAGGATCTCGAGGGCGTCTGGATCACCGAGCTGTCGCCACGTAGCCCGCTCTACGACGAGGGCTTGCGCGCCGGACAGGTGATCAACGTCATTACCGAGGTCAACGGCCAGCCGGTCGATGGCGTCGACGCCTTCGAGCAGATCGCCAGGCGAGGCGCCGTCGGGGTCGCGGCTGAGGCTCTACGTCAAGCGGTTCTTCCGCGGCCAGGAGCGCCAGCCGGTCTTTGTCTTCCCGGCCGTGCCCTAGCAAACCGGCAAATCGGGGACAGGCACCTCGAGTCGAGGTGCCTGTCCCCACGATCCGCCGGTCGCGGCAGGCGCCTGCCGCCGCGATAGACTCCTGCCGTAATGGCATCGGGCGAAGAGAAGCGCAAAGACGTTCTGGCGCGGGTGCTGGTGGTCGACGACGAGTCGGCCATTCGCGACAGCCTGCGGATGATTCTCGAGTACGAGGGCTACGGGGTGGTGGAGGCGGCCACCGGCGAGAGCGCCCTGGGCGAGGTTCGGCTGCGCTCACCCGACGCCGTGGTGCTCGACATCAAGATGCCCGAGATGGACGGCCTGACCGTCCTGCGCAAGTTCCGCGAGCGCGGATTCGAGATGCCGGTCCTGATCGTCACCGGCCACGGCGACGTGGCGACGGCGGTGGAGGCCACCCGGCGTGGCGCCTACGACTTCCTGGAGAAGCCGCTGGAGCGCGAACGGCTGCTGGTCAGCCTGCGCAACGCCGTGGAGAGCCACCGGCTGCGCCGCGAGGCGCGTCAGCCCGGGCACCGTCCCGATGACCTGATCGGCTCCTCGTCGGCGATGGCGCGGCTGCGCGAGACCGTCGAAAAGGCGGCGCCGACCCCGGCCACGGTGCTGATCACCGGCGAGAGCGGCACCGGCAAGGAGCTGGTGGCGCACTCGCTGCACGCCCTCAGCACCCGCCGCGACCGGCCGCTGATCGAGGTCAACTGCGCCGCGATTCCGGAGGAGCTGATCGAGTCCGAGCTGTTCGGCCACGAGAAGGGGTCGTTCACCGGCGCGGTGCGCAAACAGCTGGGCAAGTTCGTCGCCGCCGACAAGGGGACCATCTTCCTCGACGAGATCGGCGACATGTCGGCCCGCACCCAGGCCAAGGTCCTGCGCGTGCTGCAGAGCGGCGAGGTCGAGCCGGTCGGGTCGCAGACCGTGGCGCGGGTCGACGTCCGGGTGCTGGCGGCCACCAACCAGGACCTGGAGAAGGAGATCGAGGCCGGCCGCTTCCGCGAGGACCTCTTCTACCGGCTCAACGTGGTGCCGATCCGCACGCCGCCGCTGCGCGAGCATCTCGAGGACGTTCCCGAGCTCGTCGACTTCTTCGTCCGGCGCTTCGCGGAGGCCGCCAACTACCGCCGCCGCGAGTTCACCGCGGAGGCGCTCGAGCACCTCAAGTCGCTGCCCTGGCGCGGCAACGTGCGCGAACTGCAGAACCTGGTCGAACGGCTGCTGATCCTCAGCCCCGGCGAGAAGATCGAGCTCGCCGACGTGCGCCAGACCGCGGGCGGCCCGGCCAGCGATCTGAGCGCGACGATCGCCTCGGCCGGCACCTTGCGCGACTTCCGCAATCTGGTCGAGAAGCAGTTCCTGTTGCGCAAGCTCGAGGAAAACGGCTGGAATGTCACCCAGACGGCCCGGGCCATCGACACGCCGCGCTCCAACCTCTACAAGAAGATGGAGGCGTTCGAGATCCGTCGCGACGACGGCTAGCCGATCTCGGGCGACTGACCGGTGGGCGAGGGCGAGGGCCACGAGGCGCTGGTGCGCCGGCTGCTCGAGGAGAGCGGCGCCCTGAAGCGGGGCCACTTCCGGCTCTCCTCGGGCCGCCACTCGGACCGCTACGTACAGTGCGCGCTGCTGCTCGAGGAGCCCTCGCGGGCGGCGCGGGTGGGTGAGCTGCTGGCCGGCCGGCTGCGCGGCCGCCGCTGTGACTCGGTCCTGTCGCCGGCGCTCGGTGGGCTGATCATCGGCTTCGCGGTCGCCGCCGCCCTGAAGGTGCCGTTTCGCTTCTGCGAGCGCCGCGACGGCCGGATGACGCTGCGCCGCGGCTTCGAGCTGCGCCAGGGGGAGAACGTGGCGGTGATCGAGGACGTGATCACCACCGGCGGCTCGGCCGCCGAGGCCGCGGCGCTGGCCGTGGCGGCCGGCGCGCGGGTGGCGGCCGTCGGTGCGGTCATCCTGCGCGGCGAGGCTCCGGCCCTGACCGAGCCCGCGGTCGGCCTGCTGCGGCTCGAACTGCCCAACTGGGCCGCCGCGGAGTGTCCGCGGTGCGCTGCCGGTGAGCCGCTCAGCGCTCCCGGCAGCCGCCCCTCAGCCGAATAGGCCGCCCGGGACCACGCGGCGGTAGACCCGGTCCAGCTCGAGCCGAAAGGCCTCGGCCGGGCCGTGTCGGTCCATCGCCGCGGCCTCGACGACGACCTCACGCACGACGTCGGCGCCGTCGAGCAGGCGTGTGCTCCAACGCCGCTCGGCGTCGTCCCACTGGCCCGGGTTGGTGGCGTCGGCCAGGGTCCAGCCGCCGGGTAGCAGGCCGGTGAGTTCGCGCGTGGTGAATCCGGCTCTGTCTTTCATCGCCTCCGTTTCTATCAGATCGGAGACCGCCGAGGAAGGGAGCATCCGGCGGTCGTCGGCGCCCGAACGACCGGTTGGAGGGCGCGGTTTTTGCTACCATCGCGACTGGAGGTCCGATGCGAATCAAGCTGAACGAGGAACAGGAGTTGCTACGCGACACGGTGCGCCGTTTCGCCGACGAGGTGGTCCGGCCGCGGGCCAAGGAGATCGACGAGAGCGGGGTCTTCCCGCGGGATTTCTTCGACCAGGCCGGCGAGCTGGGACTGGCCGGCGTCTGCGTCGACGAGGCGTACGGCGGCGCCGGGATGGACACCATCTCCTACTGTCTGGTGATCGAAGAGATCAGCCGCGCCTGCGCCTCGAGCGGCGTCATCCTCTCGGTCAACAACAGCCTGGTGTGCGATCCGCTGGCCAAGTACGGCAGCGAAGAGCAGAAGCGGGAGTTCTTGACGCCGCTGGCCGGCGGCAAGATGCTCGGCTGCTTCGCCCTCACCGAGCCCGGCGCCGGCTCCGACCCGGCGGCGGTGCGGACCTCCGCGGTGCGCGACGGGGACGACTACGTGCTCAACGGCAACAAGGTGTTCATCACCAACGGCACCGACGCCGACCTGGCCCTGGTTTTCTCCACCACCGAGCCCGAGAAGAAGCACCGCGGGATGACCGCCTTCCTGGTGCCGGCCGATACCCCCGGCTTCAGCCACGGCGGCCATGAGTACAAGCTGGGCGTCAACGCGTCGGGGACCACCGAGCTGGCGTTCGAGGACATGCGCATCCCGGCCCGTTACCGTCTGAGCGAGGAGGGACAGGGGTTCAAGATCGCCATGACGACCCTCGACGGCGGCCGCATCGGCATCGCCGCGCAGGCGGTGGGCATCGCGCAAGCGGCCTTCGAGGAGGCGCTGGCCTACTCGCGCGAGCGCGAGCAGTTCGGCAGGCCGATCAGCGAGTTCCAGGCGATCCAGCACTAGCTGGCCGACATGGCGACCGAGCTCGACGCCGCGCGGCTGCTGACCTGGAAGGCGGCCTGGGCCAAGGACAGCGGCAAGCGCTACACCCTGGAGGCCTCGCAGGCCAAGCTGTTCGCCTCGGAGATGTCGCAGCGGGTGACCAACAAGGCGCTGCAGATCCACGGCGGCTACGGCTACATCAAGGAGTACAACGTCGAGCGGTACTTCCGCGACGCCCGCATCACCGAGATCTACGAAGGCACCAGCGAGATCCAGAAGATGGTGATCTCCGGCTGGGAGCTGGAGCACAGTTGAGCCAGGTCGCCGAGCCGCCCGCGGTGGCCCCGACTTCCGCCGCCGGCCCGGACTTCGGCCTCAGCGAAGAGCAGGAGCTGCTCTGCTCCGAGGTGCGCCGCTTCGCCGAGGAGCGGATCCGACCCGGTGTCGAGGAGCGCGATCGCGAGCACCGGTTCTCCGAGGCGATCGCCCGTGAGCTGGGCGAGATGGGCCTGCTGGGCGTGCTGGTCGACGAGCGCTACGGCGGCGCCGGGCTGGGCAAGGCGAGCTACGTGCTGGCGGTGGAGGAGTTGGCCCGGGTCTGCCCGTCCACCGCCGTGACGATGAGCGTGACCAACTCGGTCTGCTGCTGGCCCATCGCCGAGTTCGGCAACGAAGAGCAGAAGCAGCGCGTGCTGCCGCGGCTGGCCGGCGGCAAGTGCCTGGGCGGCTTCGGCCTGACCGAGCCGGGCTCCGGCAGCGACGCCGCCAGCCTGCGCACCACCGCCCGGCGAGACGGCGACCAGTGGTTGCTCGACGGCGAGAAGGCCTGGATCACCAACGCCGGGGTCGCGGGCTACTACGTGGTGATGGCCAAGACGGACCCGGAAGCGGGCAAGCGGGGGATCAGCGCCTTCATCGTCCCCGGCGACGCTCCGGGCCTGAGTGTCGGCGCGCCCGAGAACAAGCTCGGCCTGCGCGCCTCGCGCACCGCGCCGTTGATCCTCGAGGGCTGCCGCGTGCCGGCGGCCAACCTGCTCGGCGAGCCGGGGCAGGGCTTCTATATCGCTCTCAAGACCCTGGATCACTCGCGGCTGGGGATCGCCGCCCAGGCGGTCGGCATCCACCAGCGGGCCCTCGAGCTGGCCTGCCAGTACGCCCGTGACCGGGTGCAGTTCGGCGTGCCGATCGCCAAGCACCAGGCGGTCCAGTTCAAGATCGCCGAGATCTCGACCGAGCTGGCGGCGGCGCGCGTGCTCACTCGCCAGGCCGCCGCGGCCGCCGACGAAGACCGGCCCGCGGCGCCACGGCTGGCGGCCGAGGCCAAGCTGTACGCCGCCGAGGCCGCCAATCGCGCCTGCTACGAGGCGCTGCAGATCCATGGCGGCAACGGCTTCTGCGAGGACTACGAGATCGCCCGCCTCTACCGCGACGTGCGGGTGACGACGATCTACGAAGGCACCAGCGAGATCCACCGGCTGGTGATCGCGCGTCACCTGTTGCGGCAGTAGGGACCCGTATACTGAGGGTCGATCGCGCGGAGCCGGAGCGATCTGCCGGATCATGCAACCACCGGGGGACTGCCGATGAGCATTGAAGAGAAGACACGCCTCGCCGTAGAGCCGGCGGAAGCCAAGGACGAGGCCGCGGCACCGGCCGAGGCCAGCCCCGGACGGCAGCGCTGGCGCGCGCTGCGCGACGAGGCCGTGGCTCGCCGGCCGTTCTGGAAG
This sequence comes from Thermoanaerobaculia bacterium, assembly GCA_963781065.1. GTDB lineage: Bacteria > Acidobacteriota > Thermoanaerobaculia > Multivoradales > JAHEKO01 > CALZJC01. The sequence goes on from CAWAET010000011.1 coordinate 66,118, forward strand.
TCCGACTTCACCACCGTCTCGGGCCTCGAGGTGCCGCACCTGACGCGGCCCGAGGACATCGCCGGGCATCGACGTCGAGAGCGACATCGGCAACCCCGGGGAGTTCCCCTACACCCGCGGCGTCCACGCCACCGGCTACCGCGGCCGGCTGTGGACCATGCGCCAGTTCGCCGGCTTCGGCACCGCCGCGCGAGACCAACGAGCGCTTCAAGTACCTGCTCGAGCACGGCCAGACCGGCCTGTCGGTCGCCTTCGACCTGCCCACGCCTCTATGGGCTACGACTCGGACGACCCGCTGTCGCGCGGCGAGGTCGGCAAGTGCGGCGTCGCGATCGACAGCGCTGCGCCGACATGGAGATCCTGTTCGACGGCATCCCGCTGGACCGAGGTCTCCACCTCGATGACCATCAACTCGCCCGGCCGCCGATCCTCTTGGCCATGTACCTCGCGGTGGCCGAGAAGCAGGGCGTCGACGTCGCGACAAGCTGCGGCGGCACCCTCCAGAACGACATCCTCAAGGAGTACATCGCCCAGAAGGAGTGCATCTTCCCGCCGCGGCCGTCGCATGCGGCTGATCACCGACATGATCGCGTTCTGCGCCGCGCGAGGTGCCGCGCTGGAACACGATCTCGATCTCCGGCTACCACATCCGCGAGGCGGGCTCGACGGCGGTCCAGGAGCTGGCCTTCACCCTGCGCCGACGGCATCGAGCTACGTCGACGGCGGCATCGCGCGCCGGCCTCGACGTCGACGACTTCGCGCCGCGGCTGTCGTTCTTCTTCAACGCCCACAACGACTTCTTCGAGGAGATCGCCAAGTTCCGCGCGGCCCGCCGCATCTGGGCGACGGTGATGCGGGACCGCTTCGGCGCCAAGGACCCGCGCTCGTGGATGCTGCGCTTCCACACCCAGACCGCCGGCTGCTCGCTGACCGCGCCAGCAGCCGGTACAACAACGTCGTGCGCACCGCGGTGCAGGCGCTGGCGGCGGTGCTGGGCGGCACCCAGTCGCTGCACACCAACGCCCTCGACGAGACCCTCGCCCTGCCCACCGAGGAGAACGCGCCGGATCGCCCTGCGCACGCAGCAGATCCTCGCCCACGAGTCCGGCGTCGCCAACACCGTCGACCCGCTGGGCGGCTCCTGGTTCGTCGAGGAGCTGACCCAGCGGATGGTCGACGGCGCCAACGACTACTTCCGGCGCATCGACGAGATCGGCGGCATGGTCGAGGCGATCGAGGCCGGCTATCCCGCAGCGCGAGATCATGGAGGCCTCCTACGCCTACCAGCTGGCGATCGAGCGCGAGGAGAAGATCGTCGTCGGTGTCAACAAGTACCAGGTCGAGGACGAGCAGCCGATGGACATCCTGTCGATCTCGGACGAGCTGGCCGACGAGCAGATCGCCTCGCTCGAGGCCGTCCGCTCGCGCCGCGACGACGGCGCCGTGGCCAACACCCTCGACCGGCTCAAGCAGGGCGCCGAGGGCGACGCCAACACCATGCCGCTGATCCTCGACTGCGTGAAGGCCTACGCCAGCGTCGGCGAGATCAGCGACGCCCTGCGCGACGCCTTCGGCACCTGGGAAGAGCCGGCGGCGTACTGAGGCCGGGCGAGCAGCAACTCCGGGTTGCCCCGATCCGATCCGCGGCCTCGTGCGTCGGATCGCCGGGGGCTCGGGTCGGCAGGGCTCGGGGCGACAGAGGGCCCGCTCAATACGGGTACGGCCGTTCCTTGTTGTGCTTCGTCTTCTCCAGCCGGCCCGCGGCGTCGTACGAGCTCTTCTGGCCCCAGCGGCCGGCGCGCCGGTCCTCTTCGCTCCAGTAGGTTCGGCTGCGTGAGGGGACGTCGCGGCCCCGGGCGTACTCGTAGTCGATCACCGCGAACAGCGCGGTCGGTGCGGGCGGCCCGGTAGGCCGGCCCTCTTCGTCGGGCGGGCCCAGGGCCAGGCGCCAGGTGCGGTGGGTCCGCAGCCGGCCCTCTTCGTAGACCCAGCCCCAGCGCGCCACCCCCACCTGGGTGTGGAAGCCGGGGTCCTCGAACTCGATCGTGTTGCCGTCGATCGAGAAGAGCCGGGTGCCACCGCCGCGATCGTGCGAGAGCACGTAGCGGATCGCGCCGTCGCCATCGCGCCAGATGGCGTTGAAGCGGGCCGCGTCCGGCGCCGCCGCGGTCTCGGTGAGCCCGGCCGCCCAGGAGTCGAAGTCCGGGCGGGCGTAGCCGATCGTTGGCGGCGGCAGGTACTCGTACCAGGTCACCGCGCCCTCGAACAGCTGCAGCGGGTGATGCGAGCGCACGAGGTTGCCGAGAGCGGCCACGGTGGAGCCGGCCGCGGCGGCGTGGGCCGGGATCCCGCCGGCGAGGAGGGCGAGCGCGAAGAGGAGGTGGGGGAGCTGAGGCCTGGACTTCGACATGGTCTCACCGGGTCTGGCCGATTGTGACACCGAATGCCGCCCCGGGTGGCCGGCACTGCCGGGGCGAACCGCCGGCGGCCGGCCGGGTCGGACCGCTCGCTACCCCGGCTGGCCTTCCCCGAGCCTGGCTGGCCTGACGCCGGCGAAGGCGTTGGCCTGGGCGACTCCGCTGCTGGTCGAATACTCCTGCTAGAATCCGCCTACATGGGTCGGACACAGCGAATCCTGATCGCCAAGCCGGGTCTCGACGGCCACGACCGGGGCGCCAAGGTGGTGGCCCGGGCGCTGCGTGACGCCGGCTACGAGGTGATCTACACCGGGCTGCGGCAGACGCCCGAGCAGATCGTCGCCGCGGCCATCCAGGAGGACGTCGACGTGGTCGGCGTCTCGATCCTCTCCGGCGCGCACAACGTGCTGCTGCCGGAAGTGACCGAACGGCTGCGCCAGGAGGGGGCGGAGGACATTCTGGTCTTCGTCGGCGGCATCATCCCGGACAAGGACATCCCGGGCCTGAAAGAGGCCGGGGTCGCCGAGGTGTTCCTGCCCGGCAGCTCGACCCGCGACATCGTTGACTATCTGCGCCGGCGCTTCGATGAGGCGCCGGCCGAGGCTGGAGCGTAAGCCGCATGGGCAAGAGAATCCTGCTCGCCGACGACAGCGTCACCATCCACAAGGTGGTGGAGCTGACGTTTCTCGACGAGGACTACGCGGTCGAAGCCGTCAGCAATGGCGACGAGGCGATTGCCAGGCTGGCCGGCGACCCGCCGGACCTGGTGATCGCGGACGTCCACATGCCGCCGGGACCTAGCGGCTACGAGGTCTGCGACAAGGTGCGGGAGGTACACCCCGGCGTTCCCGTGCTGCTGCTTGCCGGGGCCTTCGAGGCGTTCGACGAGGAGCGCGCGCGGCTGGCCAATGCCTACCTCAAGAAGCCGTTCGATTCCCAGCGGCTGCTGCAGACCGTGCAGGATCTGTTGGCCAAGGGCGATCAGGAGCCGCCGGCAGAGCCGGCAGCGGCCGAGGCCGAGGTCGCGCCGGCCCCCGCGGTAGCCGGTCCGGAGGCCGGGGCAAGCCCTGACGAGCGACTCCCGGAGCCCCTGGCGGCGATGGAGGAGGAGGCCCTCGCCAGCGCCGACGGTGACGCGCCCCGGGACGGTGTCGCGGCGGCGCCGGCCCCCTCGGTCGGTGGCCCGGAGGCGGAGACCGCGGCGTCGCAGGATGCTGGCGCCGAAGCCGCGGCGCCATCCGACCACGGCCTGTCCGCGGCCGACATCGATGCGATCGCCCGCCGGGTGGTCGAGCTGCTCGGCGACGACGTGGTGCGCGAGGTCGCTTGGGAGGTCGTCCCCGATCTCGCCGAGGTGGTCGTCAAGGACCGCCTGCGGGAGCTGGAAGAGCCGGGCGACTAGCCGGTCGCCGCCCGCCACCACGGCACACGGAACCCGGCGGCCACGGCGCCTGCCGTCCCGCGGCGCGGCGCCGACGCCGAATGAAGATGGAAGCGATGGACAAGGTCTTCGACCCCGCCAGCTACGAAGGCAAGTGGCAGCGCTGGTGGACCGACCGGCGCCTGTTCGAGGCCCGTGCCGGCGCCGCCGAGCCCGGCTACTGCATCATGATCCCGCCGCCCAACGTCACCGGCGCGCTGCACATCGGCCACGCCTTGCAGTCGACGATCCAGGACCTGCTGACGCGCTGGAAGCGGATGCAGGGCTTCAACGCGCTCTGGCTGCCGGGCACCGATCACGCCGGCATCGCCACCCAGCTGATGGTCGAGCGGCAGCTGGCCGGCGAGGGAGTGGACCGCCGCGAGATCGGCCGTGAGGCGTTCATCGAGCGGGTCTGGGAGTGGAAGCACCGCCACCACGGCGAGATTCGCGCCCAGCTCGACAAGCTCGGCGCGAGCTGCGACTGGAGCCGCGAGCGGTTCACCCTCGACGAGGGGCTGTCGCGGGCGGTCGTCACGGCCTTTGTCCGGCTGCACGAGGCCGGCCTGATCTCCCGCGGCGAGTACATGGTCAACTGGTCGCCGGCTCTCGACACCGCCCTGTCCGACCTCGAAGTGGAGATGCGCGAGGTCCGCGGCAAGCTCTACCGGATCGCCTATCCGGTCGCGGGCGGCGAGCCGATCGTGGTCGCGACCACCCGCCCCGAGACTATGCTCGGCGACACCGCGATCGCCTACCACCCGGACGACGAGCGCTACCGTGGACTGGCAGAGGCGCACGCGATTCTGCCGCTGGTCGGCCGGCGGCTGCCGTTCGTCCCCGACGAGGCGGTCGACCCGGCCTTTGGCACCGGTCTGGTCAAGGTGACGCCGGCGCACGACCCGGTGGACTTCGAGATCGGCCGGCGGCACGGGCTCGACAGCGTCCAGGTGATCGACCGCCGGGGCCGGATGACCGCCGAGGCGGGCGAGGGCTACGCCGGCCTCGACCGCGACGAGGCTCGCCAGCGGGTGCTCGAGCGGCTGCGGGCCGAGGGCGCCCTGGTGGGCGAGGAGGAGTACACCCACAACGTCGGCCACTGCCAGCGCAGCGGCGTGCCGATCGAGCCGCTGGTCTCGACCCAGTGGTTCTGCGACGTCTCGGGCATGGCGGAGCGGGCGCTGGCGGCGGCGCGCCAGGGCGAGCTCGAGCTGGTGCCCGACAGCTGGCTCAAGACCTGGGAGCACTGGCTGGAGAACATCCGCCCCTGGTGCATCTCGCGCCAGCTCTGGTGGGGGCATCGGATTCCCGCCTGGTACACGCCCGACGGCACCTGCTTCGTGGCCGAGAGCCGCGAGGCGGCGGCCGCCGCGGCGGGCACCGACGAGCTGCGCCAGGACGAGGACGTCCTGGACACCTGGTTCTCCTCCGGCCTGTGGCCGTTCTCGACCCTGGGCTGGCCCGACGAGACCGAGGACATGGCCACCTTCTATCCCACCGACGTCCTGGTCACCGGCTTCGACATCATCTTCTTCTGGGTGGCGCGGATGGTGATGTTCGGCTTCCAGTTCACCGACCGGTCGCCGTTCCACACCGTCCACCTGACCAACCTGGTGCGCGACGCCCACGGGCAGAAGATGTCCAAGACCCGCGGCAACACGGTGGACCCGCTCGACCTGGTCGACGAGTACGGCGCCGACGCGCTGCGCTTCACGCTGGCGGTGCTCGAGACCCCGGGCCGCGACATCGCCCTCGATCCCGACCGCATGGCGGGCTACCGCGCCTTCGGCAACAAGATCTGGAACGCGACCCGCTTCGCCCTCGGCCGGGTGGGCGAGGCCGAGGTGACCCCCGAGCTGGACCACCACGGCCTGGCCGACCCCGAGCGCTGGATCCTGTCCCGGCTGTCGCGGACCGCTGCCGAGGTCGACGCTCGCTTCACCGAGTTTCGTTTCGATCAGGCCTGCGAGCGGCTCTACCACTTCTTCTGGGGCGACCTGTGCGACTGGTACATCGAGCTGTCGAAACCGGTCCTGCTGGGCGAGGCCGAGCGGCCGCGGGTAGCCGAAGTCCTGCTGACGGTGCTCGAGGCCAGCCTGCGGCTGCTCCATCCGGTGATGCCGTTTCTCACCGAGGAGCTGTGGCAACGGCTGCCGGGACGCCAGCGCATCCACCCCGAGTCGATCGCCGTGGCGCCCTATCCGCGGTCGCGGCCCGAGTGGCTCGACGAGGAGGTCGAGCGGCGGATGGGCGCCCTCCAGCAGGTGGTGACCCGGGTGCGCACCCTGCGCAACGAGCTCGGCCTGCCGCCGGGGGCGCGGCCGGCGCTCTTCCTCGAAGAGGCGGACGAGGAGATCGGCGGCTATCTCGCCGAGCAGGCGCCGCTGATCGTCTTCCTGGCGCGGCTGTCGGGGCTCGAGAGCGGGGCCGCGCCGGAAGGCGCCGGGCGCGACACCGTGGCCGGCGTGCGCATCGCCCTGGTGGCGCCGGAGGGCGGTCTGCGAGCGGCCGACCGGCAGCGGGTGGAGAAGCAGCTGGCCGACATCGACGGCCAGATCGAGCGCCTCGAGGCGCTGCTGGCAAACCGGCAGTTCGTCGACAAGGCGCCGGCGAAGGTGGTCGAGGGCAACCGCCACCGGCTGGCCGAGCTCGCCGACCGGCGAGACAACCTGCGGGGCGGGCAGGACGGCTGACCGGGCAGCGGTGACTCCCGCGGCGGGCGAGCTCTCCCTGGAACGGTGCTTCGACCGGCACCGGCGGGCCGGCTCGGCCGGCTCGGCGCTGCTGGCGGTGGCGGAGACCGACTCGACCAACAGTCTGGCGCGGCGGATCGCCGACGCCTACCTGGAGGCCGGTCGCGTGGTGCCCCGGGTGGCGGTGGTGGCGCGGCGGCAGTCGGCCGGCCGCGGCCGCCGGGGCCGGCAGTGGATCAGCCCCGCCGGGCAGGGGATCTACACCAGCCTGCTGCTGCCGGTGACCGACGCCGAGGCGCTGGCCGCGCTGCCGCTGCGGGTGCCGCTGGCGCTGTGCGAGGCGCTCGACCGGGCGGGGGCGGCCTGCCGCATCAAGTGGCCCAACGACCTGGTGGTGGAAGGGCGCAAGCTCGGCGGCGTCCTGATCGAAGCGCTGGCCGGAGGGGCGGCGGTGGTGGGCTACGGCATCAACGGCTCTCAGACCGAAGCCGCCCTGCCGATCCCCGGCGCGACCTCGCTGCGCCTGGTGACCGGTACGGCGCCCGACCTGTCGCGTCTAGCGGTCGACCTGGCCGAGGCGACGGCCCGCCGGCTGGAGGAACGTGAGCCCATGGCGGAGGTGGTCGCGGCCTACCGCGAGCGATCGGCCCATCGACCGGGCGAGGCGATGAGCTGCCGGCTCGGGGCCGAACGGCTCGACGGGCGGTTCGCCGGCTTCGACGACCACGGCCGGCTGCGGCTGGTGACCGCCGCGGGCGAGCGGGTGCTGGGCTCCGCTGAGCTGCTCTCCGAGGACGCCGCGGTCGGGGCGGCCGGCGCGGAGCCCATCGGCGAGCGGCTCGCAGCGCACGGGGAGCCGGACGGGGAGCCGCAGGGGGAGCCGCACGGAGAGCGCCGATGAGCGACACCGGCGACGACTCCCAGCAGCGGTACTTCCGGGCCATCGAGGAGGCATTCATCCGGCTGCGCGGGGCGCCGCTCCTGCTGTCGCCCGAGGACTGGCGGCAGGCCGACGAGTGGCGCCGGCGCGACGTGCCCCTCGATCTCGTCCTGGCGACGTTGGAGCAGGTCTTCGCGCGCCGGGCCGAGCGCGGCGCGATCGACCGGATCCAGTCGCTGCGCTACTGCGCGGCAGCGGTGGAGACCGCCTGGCAGGAGGTCGAGGCGCTGACCGCGGCCGGCCGGCGACGCGAGGCCCCGGCGGTGGACGTCGCCGCCCGGCTGGAGGCGCTGGCGGCTTCGCTGCCGCCGGGCCAGGCGGTGGTGGCGGACCGGGTGCGCGCCCTCAGCGGGACGACCAGCGACGTCGAGCGGGAGCTGGCGGTCCTCGACGAAGAGATGATGGCCGACGCGGCCGCCCGGGCCACCGCCGACGAGCGCAGCGCTCTCGAGCGGCGCATCGGAGCGGCGCTGGCTGCGCTCACCGGCCGGATCGAGGCCGACGAGCTGGTCGACGCCCGTGAGCGGCTGCTGCGCCAGGCGCTGCGGCGATCGCTTGGGCTGCCGGTCCTGTCGCTCTTCTCGTCGGAAGCCGTGGCGGGCGAGTAAACGCAAGATCCGGCGGCCGCAATCCGTCCTTCAGGGTTGTGGCCGATGCCGCCCGGCATGAATCTGTCCGGCCCGCGCCGGGGCCAGGGCCGGGGCAGAGGCAGGGGCCGAGCGAGAGTCCCTTCGCGGGGGCACCGACCGCGCTAGCGGCCGTGCGCTCTGCCGCCGCCGCCCTGGGCGGGCTGGCCCTGGCGGACATCTGCGCCCACCCCGCGCCGCTGCTGGCCCTGGGCCTGCTGGCGCTGGCGGTCGCCGGCCGCCGCGGGGTCGTGGCCGCCTTGGCGATCGGTCTGCTCGCCGGCTGGTGGCGGCCGGCGGCAGAACCGCCCACGCGCGGCTCGCCGGTGACCCTGTCTGGCGTCCTGGTGCGACCCTGGCTGGCCACCGAGGACGGCTGGACCGCCAGCCTGTCGGCGCGGCACTACCGGCAGGGAAGTCGCGTGGTCCTCTGGCGCGAGCGGGTCACGCTGCGGCTGCCGGGCACGGTTCCGCCGCCGCCCGGGCGGCGGGTGCGTGCCAGGGGCCTGCCGCGCCGGGCTCCCGGTCTGGCGAACGAGATCCCACTGCCTGCGGGGCCATGGCAGATGCGGCTCAAGTCGCGCCGCTTTCTGGAGAGCCGGGACGGCGGTGCGGCGGACTGGTGGTGGCGGATTGGCGGGTCGGTGAGGCGGCGGGTCGAGGCGGCGCTGGTCGCCGCCGGCGACCGGCCGGGCACGAGCTTGCTCCGCGCCCTGGCGCTCGGCGACTCCTCGCGGCTGCCGCCGCGGTGGCGGCGGGGCCTTCGGTCCAGCGGTCTGGCCCATCTGGTGGCGTTGTCGGGTCTGCACGTCGGGCTGCTGGCGGGCTTCTGTCTGGCCGTCGGCGCGCCGCTGCGACGGGGCGTCGGCCCGCTGCTGGGAGTTGTGGCGGCCGTTCTCTTCGTCCTGGTCGCCGGCGCGCGGCCGGCGCTGTTGCGGGCGGCGGCCATGGGTGTTCTGGCGGCGGGCGCCCTGGCGCTCGAGCGGCGGCCTCACGGCCTGGCCCTGCTGGCCACGCTGGCCATGGCGCTGGCCCTCGCCGAGCCACGGCTGCTGGGCGATCTGGGGTATCGGTTGACCTGCTCGGCGACCGCCGGCATCCTCTGGCTGTCGCCACGCTTCGAGGACCGCTGGAGGGCGCTGCCGCGTTGGCTCCGCCGGCCCCTGGCGGTGACCTGCGCCGCCCAGATCTCCAGCCTGCCTTGGGCGCTGCCGGCCTTCAAGCTGCTGGCGCCGCTGTCGCCCTGCTGGAACCTGCTGGCCGTGCCCTGGACGGCGCTCGCCCTGGCGGTCAGCCTCGGCTGGGTGGTCGCCGCCATGCTCTGGCCGCCGGCGGCGATCGCGCTAGCGCCGGTGCTCGACGCCGCGGCCGGGCCCTTCGCGGCGGTGGGTCGGCTGCCGCCGTCGGTGCTGCGGCCGCTGCCCGTGACGATCTCGTTCTGGGCCGCGATCTCGGCGGCGGCGCTGCTGGCGGTGGTGCTGGACCGTCCCGGGCGCCGCTGGCCGCTGGCGGCGGCGGCCTGGCTGGCGATCCGGCTGGCCGCTCCGCCGACGGCCGGGCTCGAGCTGCGGATGCTGGACGTCGGACAGGGCGAGTCGGTCCTCCTGCGCGACGGCGCCCGGGCGGTGCTGGTCGACGGCGGCGGCTGGCGGCACGGCGATCTCGGTGGGCGCGTGCTGCTGCCGGCGCTGGCGCGGGCGCGGGTGCGGCGGCTCGACGCGGTCGTGCTGACCCACCCCGACCTCGACCACTGCCGCGGGCTGGTCGATCTGACCAGCTATCTGCCGGTGGGCGAGGTGTGGACCGCGCCGGGCTGGCGATCGAGCCCGTGCGCCGACGAGTTGATGACCGCGCCGGGTGTCGGCCTGCGGCCGCTCTGGGCCGGCGAGCGCGCGACGGTAGGGCGGTGGCGCCTGCTGGCCCTTCATCCCCAGCCCGGCGGTCGCGGCTCGGGCAACGACCGCTCGCTGGTCCTGGCGGCGACGGCGCCCGGTCTGCGGGTGCTGCTGACCGGTGACGTCGGCGCCGCGGCGGAGGCGCGACTGCTGCGCCGGTTGCCGAGCGGCGCTCTGCGTGCGGACCTGCTCAAGGTGGCGCATCACGGCAGCGCCACGTCGACCACGAGCGCCCTGCTGGCGGCGGTGCGGCCGCGCCTGGCGCTGATCTCGTGCGGCCGGCGCAACCACTACGGCCATCCTTCCGGGCGGGTGCTGCGACGGCTCGAGGCCACCGGCACGCCCACGCTGCGAACCGACCGCAGCGGCGAGATCGTCCTCGCCCGGGCGGCCGATGGCGGCTGGCGCGTGTCGACCCCGGGCCTGCCGCGCCCGGATTGAGGTGCGAGGAACGAGACCCCACGCCCTCGGCCTAGACACTAGTATGGTCGGCCCATGCCGCCGGTACTGTGCATCGTCGGGCCGACCGCGGCGGGGAAGAGCTCCCTGGCCCTCGAGCTCGCCGGCCCGCTGGCCGGCGAGCTCGTCAACGCGGACGCCCTGCAGGTCTATCGCGGCTTCGACGTCGGCACGGCCAAGCCCAGCCGCGAGGATCGCCGGCGGGTCGCCCATCATCTGGTGGACATCCTGGATCCTGACGAGACCTTTTCGGCCGGCGAGTTCGCCCGGCGGGGACGGGCGGCAATCCGGCAGATCCGTGACCGCGGCCGGGTGCCGATCGTGGTCGGCGGCAGCGGCCTCTATCTGCGGGCCCTGATCGAGGGCATCAGCCCGATACCCGCGGTGGATCCGGGGCTGCGCCAGGGCCTCCGCGCCCGGCTCGCGGCCGAGGGCTTGGAGCCGCTGCGCGCCGAGCTGCGGCGCCTCGACCCCGAGACCGCCGCCCGGCTGGCGCCGGCCGACTCGCAGCGGCTGCTGCGGGCGCTCGAGGTGGCCCTGGGGAGCGGCCGGCCGCTGTCGTCCTGGATCGCCGAGAATCCCGCCGGCGAGGGGATCGACGCCGCCTGGATCGGATTGACGCTGCCGAGAGGGCTCCTATACGATCGCATCGCGATTCGGGTGGAGCGGATGCTGGCCGACGGGTGGGTGGACGAAGTGCGCCGGCTGCTGGCGGAGGGGCTCGATCGCTCACTACCCGCCTTCCAGGCGATCGGCTACCGAGAGTTGGCAAGCCATCTTGACGGCGAGCTGGCGCTGGAGGAAGCGACCAACCGTATCGTGACGGCAACACGCCAGTACGCCAAACGGCAGATGACCTGGTTTCGGCGCCAAGCCGGGATCGAGTGGTTCGCTGGGGCGGAGATCAGGCCGGCCGCGGTTCTCGAGCGCCTGGCGCGTCTCGGAATGCCGGACCCCGGAACGGCGGGACCTGGCATGGCGGCCCCCGGCAAGGCGCGTTCTGGAGGAGGGAAGACCTGAGATGAGCAAAACCGAGATCAACATCCAGGACGGGTACCTGCTCCACAGCCTCAAGTCGGGACAGCCGCTGACCCTCGAGCTGGTCAACGGCCGGCGGATCGAGGGCGTGTTGAAGAGGTTCGACCGCTTCGCCCTGGTGATCGAGCAGGACCGGGGCGAGAAGCTGGTCTACAAGCATGGCATCGCGACGATCGAGGCCGCGGCTGTCTAGCCGAGTCCGGCGGCTCGTTTGGGCTCTGCCGGCGCTACTGCTCGCCGGCGCCTGCGCCGAGGTGGCCCCCGCGCCGCCGGCGCCGAGGCAGCCGGTCGCTGAGCGGCTCTTCCTGCTGCCGCCCACGGCCGGCTACCCGGGAGATCTCGATCCCGGCCTGAGCGCCGCGCTCGACGAGCTGCATCGCCGCCTGCTGACCGAAGGCGCCGGGGCGGAGTTGAGCCGGCTGGTGGATGCCCTGGCCCGTGAGCGGGCCGAGGCGGCGCCGGTCCAGGTGCTGGTGGCACAGCTCGAGCTGGTCCGCGGCGATGCCGAGGGCGCCGCCCGGCGCCTGGACCCGCTGGTGGCGCAGTGGCCCGCCTACGACGCCGCCGTCCTGCTCCTGGGCCGGGCGCGGGAACGCCTGGGCGATCTGCCGGCGGCGTTCGACGCCTACCGGCGGCTCGCCGACCGGGTGCCGATCGCCGGGCAGCGGGTTGGCGAGACCCGGGACCGCGCGCTCGAGATCGTCTCGAACCGTATCGCCGACGCCCTCTCGAAGGGCGACCTGGAGCGCGCCGGGAGAGAGACGGAACGACTCGGGTCCTGGGCGCCGGGAGCCACGGCGACGCTCGACGCCGCTCGCCGGCTGGCGGCCGCGCGGGGCGACGCCGCGGCCGAGCTCGCTACCGTGCGCGAGCTGCGGCGCCGGCTGCCCGACGACCTCGGGCTGCGCGACCGGCTGGCGACCCTGGAGGTCGCGGTCGGCGACCCGGGCGCGGGGATCAGCCTGCTGCAGGAGATGGCGGCGGAGCGCCCGGACGATCCGGCGCTGGCGACGCGGCTGAGCCGGGCGCGCTTCCGCTGGCGCCTGGTACTGCTGCCGGCCGAGGTGCGGGCGCTGACCCAGGTGCCCGAGCTGACCCGCAGCGAGCTGGCGGGGCTGCTCTACTGGCTCTTCCCGACCGTGCGCTACGCGCGGCCGCAGACGGCGCGGATCGCCAACGACGTCTTCGATCACCCCTTCCGCGAGGAGATCGTGCGGGTGATCAACCTCGATCTGATGGAAGTCGATGCCCGGCTGCACCACTTTGGCCCGGCCGAGCCGGTGACCCGGGCGGAGGCCCTGGCGGCGGTGCTGCGGGTGGTGGCGGCGGCTCGTCCCGACGAGGTCTGTCTCGGCGCGGCGGCCGGCCGGTCCCGGCTTTCCTGGCCGATCGCCTGCGCCGCCGCGGCCTCCTGCGGCCTGATCGAAAGCGAGCCCGACTGCTTGCCGGCGGCGACCCTGTCGGGCGGCGAGGCGGTCGAGGCCTGCCGGCGGGCGCAACGCCTGCTGGGCGGCGACTAGTGTCCCGTGCGGTAAGTAGCTTGACAGCATCGCCGAGGAATCTGTGGGGCTGGCAAGGCGCGTCGACGCAGGCATAGCCGTGCCTATGTCGAGGAGACGCAACGCCGCCAGCGCCGCAGAGGCCCGGCGAGGCTGTCAAGTTACTTGCCGCACGGGACACTAGGCCCCGCGGGCGGGAGCCGGGCCGGAGCGTGGGCGGCGTCCACGGCGCCCGGGTGCAGGCTACAATCGAAGAGCGCGATGGCCGACTTCGTCCACCTCCATCTCCACAGCCAGTACAGCCTGCTCGACGGCGCCAACCGCATTGCCGATCTGGCCGCGGCCGCCAAGAGCGCCGGCATGCCCGCCATGGCGCTGACCGACCACGGCAACATGTTCGGGGCGATCGACTTCCATCGCCAGGTGAGCCGCGCCGGGGTCAAGCCGATCCTCGGCATCGAGGCCTACGTCGCCCTCGGCGACCGCAAGGAGCGCGGGCCGCGCGGCAGCGGCAACAACCACCTGGTGCTGCTGGCCCGCAACGAGACCGGCTTTCGCAACCTGATCAAGCTGACCTCGCAGTCGTATCTCGACGGCTTCTACTACCGGCCGCGGATGGACAAGGAGCTGCTGCGCAGCCACAGCGAGGGCATCATCTGCCTGTCGGCTTGCCTGCAGGGAGAGATCAACCAGAAGGTCCTGGCCGGGCAGGCCGAGCAGGCGGAGGCGTCGGCGCGGGAGTTCCGCACCATCTTCGGCGACGACGGCTTCTATCTCGAGCTGCAGGATCACACCATCCCGGAGCAGCGGCAGGCCAACGAGATCCTGCGCGACATCGCCCGCCGCACCGGCATCCCGCTGGTGGCCACCAATGACTGCCACTACCTGCATCGCGACGACGCCAACGCCCACGACATCCTGCTGTGCATCGGCACCCAGAAGACCCTCAACGACCCCGACCGGCTGCGCTACGCCAGCGATCAGTTCTACTTGAAGAGCGGCACCGAGATGGCGGCGCTGTTCCCCGACGACCCGTCGGCGATCGAGAACACGCTCAAGATCGCCGAGCTCTGCCAGGTCGAGATCGAGACCGGCAAGTTCCATCTCCCGGCCTTCCCGGTGCCTGCCGAGTACTCGGTCGACGAGTACTTCCGGCGGGTGGTCAACGAGGGGCTCGAGCAACGGCTGGCGGAGCTGCGGCGCTACAACGCCGAGGTGCTAGAGAAGTTCTCGCCGGAGCTCTACCACCAGCGGCTGGCCTCCGAGGTCGAGGTGATCCAGCGGATGGACTTCGCCGGCTACTTCCTCATCGTCTGGGACTTCATCCGCCAGGCGCGGGAGACCGGCATTCCGGTCGGGCCCGGCCGCGGCTCGGCCGCCGGCTCGCTGGTCGCCTATGCGTTGCGCATCACCGACGTCGATCCGCTGCAGTACGGCCTGCTGTTCGAGCGCTTTCTCAACCCGGACCGGGTCAGCCTGCCGGACATCGACATCGACTTCTGCATGCGGCGGCGCGGCGAGGTCATCCAGTACGTCAACGAGAAGTACGGCCGCGACCACGTCGCGCAGATCATCACCTTCGGCACCCTGGCGGCCAAGGCGGTGATCCGCGACGTCGGCCGGGTGCTGGGCATTCCCTACGCCAAGGTGGATCGCATCGCCAAGCTGCTGCCGGAGATGACCCGTTCGCTCAAGGCGGCGGCCGAGACGGTGGCGCCGCTACAGGCCGAGATCGCCGACGACCCCCAGATTCAGGAGCTGGTCGAGGTGGGCTGCCGGCTGGAGGGGCTGACCCGGCACGCTTCGCTCCACGCCGCCGGCGTGGTCATCGCGCCGCGGCCCATCGCCGAGTTGGTGCCGCTGTACAAGACCAGCAAGGACGAGATCGTCACCCAGTGGGACAAGGACGTCATCGAGGAGCTCGGCCTGCTCAAGATGGACTTCCTCGGCCTGCGCACCCTGACGGTGATCGACGACACCCTGCGGCTGCTGCGCCACCAGGGGATCGAGCTCGACCTCGACCGGGTGCCGCTCGACGACGCCGAGGTGTTCCGGCTCTTCAGCGACGGGCGCACCAACGGCATCTTCCAGTTCGAGTCGGGCGGCATGAAGGATCTGCTGCGCCGCGCCCAAGCCGTCGCGCTTCGAGGACCTGGCGGCGTTCAACGCCCTCTACCGCCCCGGCGCCCTGTCGGTGGGCATGGTCGAGGACTTCATCCAGCGCAAGCTCGGCAAGCGCAAGGTGAAGTACGTATTGCCCGAGGTCAAGCCGATCCTCGAAGAGACCCTACGGGGTGATCGTCTACCAGGAGCAGGTGATGCAGATCGCCGTCGAGGTGGCAGGCTTCACCCTGGGCGAGGCCGACCTGCTGCGCAAGGCGATGGGCAAGAAGACCACCGAGGTGATGGCCGAGCAGAAGCAGAAGTTCATCGAGGGGGCTGCCGAGCGGGGCGTTGCGGCGGCCAAGGCGCGCCAGCTGTGGGAGTACATCGAGCCGTTCGCCGGCTACGGCTTCAACAAGAGCCACAGCGTGGCCTACGCTCTGCTGGCCTACCAGACCGCCTACCTCAAGGCCCACCACCCGGTCGCTTTCATGGCGGCGATGCTGACTTCGGAGATGGGCTCCAAGGACAACGTCGCCAAGTACATCCAGGAGTGCCGGGCGATGGGCATCTCGGTGCTGCCGCCCGACGTCAACGAGAGCTCCTGGTCGTTCACCGTCGGCGGCGAGTCGATCCGCTTCGGCCTCGGCGCGGTCAAGGGAGTTGGGGAGTCGGCGGTGGAGTCGATCCTCGAGGCGCGCCGCCGGGTCGGCCGGTTCCGCGGCCTGGCCCACTTCGCCACCGAGGTCGACCTCAGGGCGCTCAACCACAAGGTCTTCGAGAGCCTCATCAAGTCGGGCTCGTTCGACGGCTTCGGCTTCGAGCGCAGCGCCCTCTATCAGGATCTCGATGCGATCCTCGACTACGCCCAGGCCCGCCAGCGCGAGATCGCCGACGGCCAGAGCACCCTGTTCTCGGCCGAGGCCGTGCCCGAGCCCGAGCCGCGCGCCTCGACCCCGCCCTGGAGCGATCGCCGCCGGCTGGCCTACGAGAAGGAGTCGCTCGGCTTCTACATCACCGGCCACCCGCTGAGCGAGCACAGCGAACGCATCGAGCGCCAGGCGAGCCACACCACCGGGACGCTCGAACCGGGGCTCGAGGGGCCGATCACCATCGGCGGGGTCGTCACCCGGCCGCGCCGCACCAAGATCAAGAGCGGTCCCAACGCCGGCCGCCTGATGGGCCGGTTCGTGCTCGAGGATCTCGAGGGCTCGGTGCCGGTGGCGGTCTTCGCCGACACCTTCGATCGCTGCGCTCACTTGCTCGAGGAGGAGTCGATCGTCCTCATCAAGGCCTCGGTGCGCGACCGTGGCTCGCACGTCGAGCTGGGAGTGGAGGAGGTGACCCCGCTCGACGAGGTCACCCGCCAGGCGGTGACCCTGCTGGCCGTCGACCTGCCCAACGAGCTGACCCAGGCCGAGCTGCTGCGCCTGCGCGACCTCATCACCGAGAACCCGGGCTCGACCCCGGTGACGCTCAACCTCCGCCTGGGCGACGACGGCCCGGTGCGCATCCGGCCGATGGACCGGTTCAAGGTGCGCTACGACGAAGAGCTGGCCCGCTCGATCGAGGAGATCGTCGGCCAGGGGCGGGTGCGGGCGGTGGAGGCGGTGCCGGCGGCGTAGGTCTGCGAGCCAGGGGATGTGAATTCGGGTACGGTCACGCTCCTTGCGGCTGCTAGACTCGGCGCGAAGTCGCAAACGAAGCTTGAAGCTCCAGCAGTCACGGGGCCGAACGCTGGAACTTCTCAATGGTCCGTAGGACACCGTCGAAGGAGGAGGATCACGACGGGGAGCTCGTCGTAGACGAGGAGGGGAAGGCAACACCGCCTCAACCCCTGGGCGCGCCTCCCGAGACTTCTGGAAGTGACCGCGGCTCGCGCGGCGCCATCGGCGGCCGTCTACGCGCACTCGGCCGCAGGGCCAAAGGTACGACCCAACGGATCGCAGCTCGAGTTCAGGAGTCCAGTCCCAAAGCCCGGACCGTGCTCAAGAGCACCGCCGAGCACGCTCGCAAGCTCGGCGAGAAGGCGGGCGACTCGGCACAACAAGCGCTCGCCCGGGCTCGCGACAAGAAGCCCGCGGCCGAGGCGGCGCTCAAGAACGCCACGAAACAGGCGCGCGACATTGGCCGCAGAGCGAGAGGCTCGACGCAGCGGACCATCACGCGTGCTCGCGAAAAGAGCCCCGAGATTCGGGCCGCCCTCGGGAAGGCCACCGAGCATGCGCGCGACGTAGGCCGCTCGGTAAGAGACTCGACGGCGCGAGCCGTTGCCCGGACCCGTGAGGCTCGACCCACGGCGCGGACTCCCGAGCTTCGAGCCGCGGAGGAGACCAGTCCTGTCGACCAGAGGCCAGAAGCCTCGACCGAACCCGAAGCGTCCTCAGTGTCCGAGCTGCGGCCGCCGGGCTCCGGTGCGCAGGATCAGCCAGAACCTGCCGGGGAGTCCCTTTCGACACTTCGGGAAGAGCACACCGTTAGCGGCGGTTCGTTTGTCGAACCTCGTGGTGATTCCCTCTCCTTCAAGGAGCCTGTTTCCCCACCGGCGGCGCTCTCGGCTCAACAGCTGCTGGATCTCCATCATCTCAAGCTCCTCTCCTACTTCCACTACGCCACCAGCGCCTTTCTTGTCGTAGCGATCTTGGTGGCTATGTCCGGAGGTTGGCTCTTCCTACTTTCTTTCGGGCTTGGCGAGGCGTTCTCCGCGGGGTCCTTCGGGAGCTTCCTTGGCGGTTGTTTCTGGAAGTCCGTGTACTACCCTGTGATGCCCATACTCCTGTTGGTGGCGGGCCGTTCGCTCGCTCGGCAGAGGCGCTATCTGTTCTGTTGCGTTTCTGCCTTCTTGGCATGTCTGTGGATTCCGCTCGGAACCGTTCTGGGAGTGGCGACGCTAATCGTACTGTTGCGAAGGACGGTCCGTCCGCTGTTCCTCCCAACCGAAGGAGACGCGAGGCGGCGTGTTCTCGAGCCCTGAGGTCAGCAGGTGGTTCGGAAGACCGGGATCATGCCGTCGGCTGTTTGCGGCGCACCCTCGGGGAACAGATCCCCTCTGCAGGCTTTGACGTCCTCGAGCATGGTCTTCGCCAACCCGCCGGTCGAGCTCTCCTTGTAGGCCGGATCCATGTTGTTGGAGATGTTCTCCATGGTCTCCACGGCCTTGTCGAATGGGACGACGGTCTCGAATCCGTCCTCGAGAGCCAACAGCTCGCGGGCGACTGAGATCGCCGTGAGAGCGCCGGTCAGGTTGCGTTCGATGCACGGGATCTCCACCAGACCGCCGATCGGGTCGCACACGGATCCGAGGTGGGATTCGAGAGCCGCCTCGGCGGCCTGAAAGACCCTGGTGGGACTTCCGCCCAGGACCTCGGTGAGCGCTCCGGCCGCCATGGCCGAAGCAGTGCCGATCTCGGCCTGGCACCCACCCAGGCCGCCCGCGATGTTGGCGTTGGCCTTGACGATTCCGCCCACCGCGTTGGCGACCAGTAGGAACCGACAGATGTTGTTCAGGGGCAGTGCTGGATGCTTGGGGCGATGGCCGAAGAGCCAGTTTCTTTCATCCTTCGAGGCATGGAGAAGCACGTAGTAGTAGAGAACGGCGGGTACCACTCCGCAGGCGCCGTTGGTCGGAGCGGTGACGACGTTTCTGAGCGCGGCGTTCTGCTCGGCTACCGCCAGCGCCATCGCACTCACGAGCTCCGTAGTCTGGCCAAAACCGAAACCTCGTGCCGTCCGCCGCATCATCTTTAGGACCGGAGCCCGCTTGCTGGCCTCAGGGGCGATGTTCGCGCCGAAGAGCCGGTGGAAGATCTCCTTGGCCTTGGGCTTCGCATACATGACCTTGTAGCACTGGTCGTCGTCGGGGTAGGTGAACCCGTCGGCGATGAGCCTTCCCATCTGCGCCGCGATCCGCCAAAGGTAGACGAGGATTCCGGGTTCGTCGTGCGGCAGTCCCTTGTAGGACGGGTCCCAGTCCACCAAGTCGGCTCTGTATCGGGCGAAGTCGATCTCGTTCCGGAAGACAGCGTCGCTTAACCGCAGGCCGTTCAAGAGCCCAAGGAGTTCGTCGGCACAGCGGTACGGATAGCTGAGGTCTTTCGGGTCGGTCATCTCCGGGTAGAGAGGCGGCGCAGGCGGCTCGCTCTGGCCCCAGGATCCGCCACCGTATGAATAGTAGGTAAGGGACGTCGGCTCGATGTGGTCCTGGTCCCAGGTGAAGCGGAACGTCATCTTCTCGGGCTGGTTCGGCTCGGTAACGAACCTGACTTCGTAACCAACTGGGGAGCTGCGCTCTTTGAACTTGAGCTTGGTCAACTTGTGGAGGTCCGTGACATCAGGAATGCCGAGCGTCTTCTCGAGGTCCTTACTGACGTTGAATCTCTTCTGATCCTGGTCGAGCAAACCGAGGGGTAATGCAAGGGTGGTGTAGTGGCCGCGACCGACGTAGGCCAGCGAGCCATACAGATCGACCCTCACCCTCTTCAAGTGCTTCAGGTTGTCCTTGATCTGCCGGTGGCAGTCCCTTGCCGCCAGCCAGGGCGCAAGAGTGTGCGAACTCGACGAGCCGATCCCGATCTTCAGGAGATCGCAGACACTGAGCTTTATGAAGTCCTGAGTTCCCATTGGCTCCTCCATGAACAGAGACCTGCTTGTGCCCCTCGGCAGCCGGCTGTCTGGAGATGGTCTCGGACCCTTGGCTTTGCGGCCCTGGGTTTTCCCAGGTGTGCCTTTATCGAGTTGACATCAACCGTAGGTCAGCGGATGGCCAGGACGCGCCACCCCGCGAGGTGGGAGGGCCGGCGTTGCCGTCTGAGGTTCCACGCGACGCCACGCGAGTTTGTTGACACGATGAGAAAAAGGAGTAGTCCATGCTGAAGAAGTGTCTGCGGCTCATGACAGTCGGCGTCGGCTGCGCAGGTCTATCACTTGCCAGTCCGGAGGAGGCTGACTCGATCCCGGTGTCGGTACAAGGACTCTCGGCTGCCCCGAGGATCGATGGCGTAGAGACTGTCTACTGGGGGCCAGGCGTTCCGGATGCTCAGCTCGCTGTTGCCGCCTGACGGGGTGTAACCGCGGATACGCGTCCCGCTTTCGGCTCGATGGCTTCGTGGATTCCGGCCTTGTTGCCACCCGCCGCACCCAGCGCCGGCCCCCTTCGCCAGCGCGGCAGTGTCTCCCGGTAGACTCTCCGGCGTCAGCGCGACGGCTGCGCGGTTACGCGGCCCGTGCGTAGCTGACGGGGACACCAACCACTCAGAGGAGGCAGACCGGTGCAGAGCACGGCCAAGGACGTCGATCGTTACCTGGAGGAGGTCCCCGAGAAAAGAAGGGCCGCGCTCACCCGGCTGCGCGCGATCTGCCTGGAGACGCTGGCGGGCTATGAGGAGAGCATGCAGTACCGGATGCCCAGCTACCGGCGGCCGGGTGGGGAGGTCGAGGTGGCGTTTGCCAGCCAGGCGAGCTACATCTCGCTCTACGTGCTGAGAAAGGACGTGCTCGATCGCTTCCGCGACAAGCTCGCGACCGCCAACCTGGGGAAGGGCTGCATCCGCTATTCGACGCCCGCCAGGATCGACTTCGAGGTCGTTCGGCGACTGCTCGCGGCTTCCGCTGAGGCCACGGGCGCGATCTGCTGATCCGGCCCGCCAGGCCCGCCGATGGTCTCGCCGCTCAGCCTCTACGTATTCGCCGTGGTGCTGCTGCTGCTGGCGGGTGTCGTCGGCAGGCTCCGGGGCGAGAAGCCGAGAGATGCCCTGGCAGAGATGGGTGCTGCGACGGTCGGGGCGCTGGCGGTGCTGGTTGCGGCCGTCACCCTGTATGTCCTCGTTCGGCCTCTTTCGGTTGCGGGCCTCCGTCTGGAGGTCGGCTCGATAGCGCTGCTGGCGAGCCCGCTCGGCGCGACGCTGGCGTTGCGCCGACGAGGCCGTCGCTCGATCCCGCGCGCGCTGCTGACCTCGATCGTCGCTCTCGCCGGCGTCACGCTCTGGCTGACCGTGAACCTGCGGGGGCCGCGCGGCGATTGGACGCTGGGCGACCTGGCGCTGGTGCTTCCCGCCGCCGCCCTCGCGGTGGCGTCCGGGGCCTGTATCGGCTGGTGGTCGAAGCGCGGCACATTCGGAGGCGCGGCTCTGGTCACGATCTCGTTGCTCCTGGTCGTGCCGGCCGTGGGGTGCGGCGAGAGGGGCGCGCCAAGTGAGCCAACTGAGCCAACTGAGTCAAGTGAGCCGTCCGGCACCCTCGAGTTGACGATCCTGGATGCGGCCACCGGAGCGCCCACGCCGGCCCGGGTCGAGCTGCTCGACGAGAACGGCCGCGCGGTCGTGCCGGACGACGCGCTGACCGTCTTCTCGGACTGCGGCAGCTTGCCGGTCGAGGCCTGGGTCCCCGGATCGGCGGTCGTGCAAGCGATGCGCAACGGGCACCGGGACGTCCCCAATCCCTACACCGGAACCACCCAGTTCTATGCCGACGGCTCGGTCCGCGTCGAGCTTCCCGCCGGCCGCTACTCGCTGCGGGCAACCAAGGGCATCGAGTATCGGCAGGCCGGCGCGACGGTGACGATAGCGGCGGGCGGCGTGACGAGCTTCGACCTCGGTCTCCAGCGATGGATCGACCTCGCGAGCGAGGGCTGGTACGGCGCGGACGACCATCTGCACATCCCCCGGCCCCACCCGCGCTTCGACGCGCGCCTCGCCACCTGGATGGAGGCCGAAGGGCTGAACGTCGCCAACCTGCTCCAGATGGGCCTTGCCCGGGACGTTCACCTGACGCCGCAGCACGGGTTTGGGGCGGCCTCGGCTTACCGGCGGGGCGATACGCTCATCCTCTCGGGCCAGGAGAATCCCCGCACTCACGTGCTCGGCCACGCGCTTGTGCTCGGCGCGCAGGAGTTCATCGACCTGCCCCGGCAGTATCTCCTCTACGACCGGGTGTGGGCTGAGGCGCATCGTCAAGGCGCGGTCAACGGCTACGCCCACTGGGGGTTGGCCGGTGCGGAGGAGGGCCTCGCGGTGTGGGGGCACGACTCCCTGCTCGATTTCCTCGAGGTGTTGAATCTCGGTTTCCCTTTCTACGACCGCTGGTACGAGGCGCTCGATCTCGGCCTGCGCATCGGGCCGACCGCGGGCACGGACTATCCTTGTCTGCCGGGCTTGCCGGGGCGCGAGCGCTTCTATGCGCGAGTGGATCGACCGTTCGGAGCCGAGAGTTGGCTCGAAGCGGTCCGGCGGGGACGGACCTTCGTGACCAACGGCCCCGCGATCGAGCTGTTGGTGGATGGGGCAGGGCCGGGCGACGAGCTGGCGCTGGCCGGCCCGGGCGCGGTGCGCATTCGCGGTCGTGTCCGGTTCGACCCGGAGCGGGATGCACTCTCGGCCCTCGAGTTGATCCGCGGCGGCGCCGTGGTGGCCCGTGCCGAGCCCTCTGGCCCTGGCGGTGAGATCCAGATCGACACCAGCCTCGAGATCGATCGGACCACCTGGCTCGCGTTGCGTGCCAGCGGGCAGAAGCTGGGTGAGACGGAGATCGACCCGAGGGGCTTGTTTTCCAGCATGCTGGTCCTGCCGCGGGCCTCGAACGAGGATCTGATCGCCAGCTTGCCCGCGGGCACCGTGCCACGCCCCTCCGCGGCCCATTCCGGGGCGATCCTGGTGACCGTCGAGGGCACGTTGCCGCTGGCGGCGCAGCCCCGCGGCAGGGAGGTCGCCCGCGGGTGGCTCGGCCGGCTCGACGAGTTGGAGCGTCGCCTCGGTGAGGAGCCAATGGGAACGTGGGCGCGCTTTCCGGGCCGCGGCGACGGGATCGACCTGGAGACGGCGTTGGCGAACCAGCCGGCATTGCTCCAGGCGATCGCGGCGGCGCGACGGCAGCTGGCGGAGCCAACTGAGTAGCCTGCGGCCGCGACTGCCTCTGTCTCGGAGCCGAGAGGGTCGGCCAGCCGGCTCTCCGTCTGTCGACAAAGCCAAGGGAGTTGCGCCTAGCGGAAGGGTAGGCTAGAGCCCGTGGAGCTCATCACCACCCATATCGGCGCCGACTTCGACGCCCTGGCCTCGAGTCTGATCGCCCGCAAGCTCCATCCCGGGGCGGCGCTGTTCTTCCCCGGCTCGCGCGAGGAATCGGTGCGGCGAATGCTCGACAGCGGGTTTGTCGAGCTCGACGAGCTGCGGCAGAAGCAGGTCGATCCCGAGCGCCTGACCCGGATCGTGCTGTGCGACGTGCGCCAGCGCGACCGGATCGGCGTGGTGGCCGAGTGGCTTGATGGGCGGCCCGAGATCGAGCTGGTGATCTACGACCACCACCCCGCCACCGCGGATGATCTCGAGGCGGTTGCCGGCCTGGTCGACCCCGAAGCGGGGTCGACGTCGACGCTGCTGGTGGAGGAGCTGGGGCGGCGTGGGATCGAGGTGTCGCCGCGCGAGGCCACGCTGCTGCTGATGGGGATCTACGAGGACACCGGCTCTTTGAGCTACGCCACCACCGGACCGCGCGACATGGCGGCCGCCGCCCGGCTGCTCGACCGTGGCGGCGACCTGGCGATGGTCCGCCGGTACGCTCTGCGCCGGCTCGACGCGCGGCGGCTGGACGTGCTGCACCGGATGACCGACGAGCTGCGGATCTACCGTATCCGCGGCCACCGGGTGGGTGTCGTGGCCCTCGAGCTGGGGCTCTTCATCGACGAGCTGGCGCCGCTGGTGGGGCGGTGTGTCGAGCTGTTCGAGCTGCCGCTCGTCTTCGGTGTCTTTGGCGAGGCCGAGCGGGTCACGGTGATCGCCCGCGGCGAGCTCGAGGGGATACACCTGGGCCGATTTCTCGACGAGCGGGCCGGCGGCGGCGGGCACGCGACGGCGGCGGCCGCCAGCCTCAAGGGCAAGACGGCGCTGGAAGTGCGCGAGATGCTGCTCGCCGGCCTCGAGGAGTGCCTGCCGTTGAGCGCCCGGGCGCGCGACCTGATGCTGAGCGAGTTCCACGTGCTGACCGCGGCCGAGACGGTGGCGGCGGCGAAGGCGCTGCTCAACCGCCACCGGCTGAACGCCGCGCCGGTGGTCGATGCGGCGGGGTCGCGCCGAGTGGTCGGAGTGGTGACCCGGCAGGGCCTCGACTCGGCCCTGCAGCACGACTTCGGCGAGCGCCCGGTCGCGACGGTGATGGAGCGCGAGCTCGAGTGGGTTGCGGCCGACGCCCCGGCCGAGGAGATTGCCGCGCGGATGATGGGGCGCCATCCGCGGCTGATCCTGGTGGGCGACCGGGAGAGCGGCGAGGCGCTGGGTGTAGCCACCCGGATGGAGGTGCTGCGCCATCTCTACGGCCGGCTGGAGGAGACCGCCGATCCGCTGGGCCGCCGGGCGCGCGAGCGGCGGGCGCGGCGGGCCGACGTCGGCCGGTTGCTGAGCGAGGGGCCGGTCCGATCGGTGGCGCGCCGGCTGGAGCAGATCGCCGAGACCGCCCGGCGGGACGGTGTCCGGGCCTATCTGGTCGGCGGCATGGTGCGCGATCTGCTGCTGGGGCGCGACAACCGGGACGTCGACCTGGTGGTCGAGGGGGACGGGCCGCACTTCGCCCACCTGCTGCGCGAGCGGCTGGGCGGCCGGGTGCGCGAGCACCCGCCCTTCATGACCGCCGTGCTGGTGGACGACAGCGGCTTCCACGTCGACGTGGCCAGCGCTCGCAGCGAGTTCTACCGCACGCCGGCGGCGCTGCCCGAGGTGCGCACCAGCCCGATCCGCCAGGACCTCTATCGCCGGGACTTCACCATCAACACGCTGGCCATCCGGCTGGGCCCGGAGGAGACGCCCGAGCTGATCGACTTCTTCGGCGGCCGCCGCGATCTCGAGGACGGCGTGCTGCGAGTGCTCCACAGCCTGTCGTTCATCGACGACCCCACCCGAGTGCTGCGCGGCGTCCGGCTCGAGTGCCGCCTGGGCTTCACCCTGTCGCCGGAGACGCTTCGTCTGGTCGACCTGGCGCTGGCCGAGGGAGTCTTCGAGCGGCTCTCCGGGCCGCGGCTACGGGACGAGCTGATCGCCCTGCTCGACGACCCGGCCACGGCGCTGAAGGGGATCGAGCGCCTGTCCGGGCTGGGCCTGCTGCCGGTCCTGCACCCGGACCTGACCTTGGGCCGGGCAACGCGCGGCCGGCTCGCGGCCGCCGCCGCGGCGGTGGACTGGCGACGGCTCGCCGGTATCGAGGGCCCGCCGGTCGCCCCCTGGCGGCTGTTCCTCGCGGTGCTCGCCTGGGATCTCGACGAGAGCCGCCGCCGCCGGTTGGGCGACCGCCTGGCCCTGGGCGGCGCCGACCTGAAGGCGCTGGTGGCCTTCCGCGGCCGCGTCGAGGGGGCCTCGAAGGCCTTGACCGGAGCCGGCCTCGAGCCCCACGACGCTGCAGCGGCCCTCGAGCCGCTCGCCGAGGAGGAGCTTCTGATGGTGATGGCCCTGGGCGACGAGCGGCAGCGGGACTGGGTGCGCCGCCAGCTGACCGAGTTCCGGCACCTGAGCCTGGCGATCCGCGGCGCCGATCTGCTGGCCCGCGGCGTGCCCACCGGTCCTGGCGTCGGCCGCGCCCTGGCGGAGACGCGCCAGGCGCGTATCGACGGTCGGATCGGCGCCGAGGAGGAGCTCGACTTCGCCCTGGCGGTTGCCGCCGACGCGGCCGGCGCGGAGGGCGAGGCGCGGTGAGCCGGGCGCGCACGACGCCGCCCGCGGCCGCCCGCCGCCGGACACTCTCCCGGCGCGCCCTGCTCGTGCTGCTGGTGCTGCTGGTGCCGCTGGCGACGTCCGTGCCGGCGATGCCCGGGCCGGCGGCCGCAGCGGCGCACGACGACGACCCCCGCAGCGTCGAGCTGCTGCGCTACGACTGTGCCAGCGGCATCGGCCGGCGCGACCTCACCCTGTTTGCCAACGGCACGCTGCGGCTGCGCGAGAGTGAGCCCGCCCAGGAAACGCGCATGCGCCTGGCCGAGCTCGGCCGCTCGGAGTTGGACGCCTATCTGGCCCGGCTGGGCGAGGAAGACCTGACCGAGGTCGACGCCCGGGGCCCGGAGGCCAGCGGCGACTGGGTGGCGACCTGCGAGCTGGAGCTCGCGCTCGAGGGAACACCGGCGCGCCGGCTGCGCTTCGGCGACATGGACACCCTGCCGCTGGCCCTCGGACGGCTGCTGCGGGTGGTCGACGATCTGCTGCTCGAGGTCGACCGGCTGTCGCCCAGGTCTCAGCTGCCGGCCGACTACGAGCCGCGGGCCGGCGACCGGCTGCGCCGATTCGACGGCGTTCTGTACGAGGTCGTCGCCTACACCGGTGACGGTGGCGGGCTGGAGCTCGAGGGGATCGACGAGCCGCTGGTGCTCTTCATTCCGGTGGCGGCGCTGCGCGACGAGTTCGCCGAGCTGGTGGGGCGGCGCCGGTGAGGCGTCCAGGGTGAGCCCGGCCCGCCGGCTGAGGATCTCGGGCGGCAGGCTGCGGGGCCTCAAGATCGAGGTGCCGGCCGGGATCCGGCCCACCTCGGGGCGGCTGCGCGAGGCCCTGTTCGACATCTGGGGCGGACGGCTCGAGGGCGCCGGCTTCCTGGACCTGTTCGCCGGCAGCGGCGCGGTCGGGATCGAGGCGGCGAGCCGGGGGGCGGCGCGGGTCGTGATGATCGAAGGCGACCGTGGAGTCCTGCCGATCCTGAAGCGCAACCGCGATCTGGCCGGTCTCGAAGATCTGCACGTGTTGTCCGTCGTCTTACCCGGAGAGCTGCGGCGCCGCCTGCCTCCCCGGGAGCGGTTCGATCTGATCTTCGCCGATCCACCCTACGGCTTTGCCGAGCACGCGGCCCTGCTGGCGTCGGCCGAGCCGCATCTCGCGGCGAGCGGCGAGATCGCCCTGGAGCATCGCTGGCACGGCGGAGAGCCGGCTTCGGCCGACGGTTTGAGTGCGATCCGCAGCCGTCGCTACGGCGAGAGCGGTCTCACTCTCTATCGCCGGCAGTAGGGCCTTGGGCTAGATGCTCAGAGGCTGGCAGCCGTAGAACCACCGGGAGCGCGGCGGATCAGCCCCCGGGCGCCTGAGGAGGAGCACGCATGACCACCAAAGACCTACAGATCGTCAGAGAAGCGGAGCGGCAGGCGCCGCGGCCGCTCGACGAGATCACGCCACCGATGATCTTCGACGAGCTGCGCCGTGGGGTGCTGGGCCAGGACCGCGCCCTGCGCTTCGCCGCCGTGGCGATCTACAAGCACACCGGCTCCGGCAGCTCGGGCAACGTGCTGTTGATCGGCAACTCCGGTACCGGTAAGACCACCATCATGAACAGCATCCAGCGGCTCTACGGGTCGATTCCGGAGTACCGCCCCTACCGAGTGATGGCGATTCTCAACGCCAACGTCCTGGTCGACAGCGAGCGGACCGAGTTTCGCGGCGAACGGCTGCTGGCGGCGGTGGAGCAGCGGGCGCGGGAGCTGCTCGGGCCGCAGCCAACGGCGGCGGAGCTGACCGAGGCGATGGAGCGGGCAACGATCTGCATCGACGAGATCGACAAGATGACCACTCGGATCCTGGGCCGCGCCAACCCGCTGGGCGCCGTGCTCCAGCAAGGGCTGCTGACCCTGATCGAGGGCGGCAAGGTGCCCCATCGCACCCTCGCCTGGGCCGACGGCGTCGAGCAGCCGGTGACGCTGGAGATCGCCACCGACCGGATGATGTTCATCTGCGGCGGCGCCTTCGAGGGGCTCTACGACCAGGTCCGTGAGCGCGCGTCGCAGAGCGGCGAGCTGCACAAGCTGCGCACCGAGACGATCCGCACCGCCGAGGGGCGCGTCAAGATCATGGAGCGGTTCGACCTGGCGCAGATCCTCAAGGTGAAGGACCTTTTCGAATACGGCATGGTGCCGCAGCTGATCTCCCGCTTCGACAAGCTGGTGCTGCTCGACGACCTGTCGATACCGACGCTCCAGCAGATCCTGCTCGAGGCCCGCGACTCGCCTTTCGTCCTGTCGCGGCGCGACTTCCTGAGCCGCGGGATCCGGCTGGAGATGGAGCCGACCGCGGCCACGATGCTGGCCGAGCGCGCGGCCGAGGAGCCGCGCTCCGGCGCCCGGGCGCTGCGCGACCTGTTCACCGAGGTGATCAACCCGTTCGAGTTCGACCCGGCGCAGGGGCGGCTCGAGCCGTTGCCCGACGGCACCCGGCGGCTGGTCATCGACGCCGCGACGGTGCGTGGCGCTCTGAAGACCCTAGGCCGACGTGCCAAGCGAGCCGATCTAGCCGCCGCCGTTGGCGCCGAGGAAGTAGCCCAGCTCCTCGAGGTGGATCGACAGGTCGACGTTCTTGGTCGGCACGTCGGGGTCCTGCTCGAGCCGGACGGGCGCGAAGTTGAGCACCGCCTTGACGCCTGCCGCGGTCAGGGCATCGTAGTTGTGTTGGGCGGCGGGCGCCGGCACCGTGAGCACGCCGATCTCGGCGCCGGTCCGCCGCACCACCGCCGGCAGCTCGGAGATGTGCGAGATCACGAGGTGGCCGACGGTCGAGCCCACCTTCTCGAGGTCGTTGTCGAAGCCGCCGACGACGGCGAAGGACTCGTTGTTGAAGCCGACGGAGCAGGCCAGGGCCGAGCCCAGGTTGCCCATGCCGACCACCACCATGGACCGCGTCCGGTCGACTCCCAGCAGGGCGGCCAGCCGTTCGCACAGCTGATCCACCTCGTAGCCGACGCCGCGGATGCCGAACTCGCCGAACTGGGTGAGGTCCTTGCGGATCTGGGCGGCCGACAGCCGGTAGCGGTGGGCCAGCTGCTCGGACGACACCCGGCGTACGCCCTCCCGACCCAGCCGGCGCAGGCAGCGCAGGTAGATCGAGAGACGGTTGAGAGTTACCGGGGGAACGAGACTCGGGTCCGACATCGTGCGCTCGTCAGGTCCTCGCGCTCAGCGGAGTCCATGGCGACTCAGGAGCGCAGGGCGCGGGCGGTCTGCTGCAGCCACTCGAGCAGGGCGCCGGGCCAGATGCCGAGCAGCAGACTGCCGCCGGCGGCGATCACCGCCGCCAGCCGGCCCCAGCCGTCGAAGGCCGGCTCGGCCGGGGTCCGCACTTCGGGCAGCATGTAGAGGGTGTAGACCACCCGCAGGTAGTAGAAGACTCCCACCAGGGCGGCGAGCACGCCGACCACCGCCAGCCAGAGCTGGCCGTGGCGGATGGCGTGGATGAACACCAGGTACTTGCCGAGAAAGCCCAGGGTGGGCGGGATGCCTCCCAGCGACAGCATGCACAGCGCCAGACAGCCCGCCAGCAGCGGCCGGCGCAGGCCCCAGCCGGCGAGGTCGGAGATCAGGTGCTGCTCGCCCGGGGCCGAATAGAGCATGCCGACGATGGCGAAGGCGCCGGCGTTCATCAGCGCGTAGGCCAGCAGGTAGACCAGAACCGGCTCGCTGGCGGCCTGGTCGATTCTGGCCAGCGGGATGAGCAGATAGCCCATGTGGGCGATCCCCGAGTAGGCCAGCATCCGCTTGATGTCGCGCTGGACCAGCGCCATCAGGTTGCCGCCGACCATCGACAGCACCGCCAGCAGGGCCACCAGCGACGACCAGCGTTCGCTCTGGGCGCCTCCGGCCAGGGCGGTGAGCAGACGGATCAGGACGATGGCGCTGGCCGCCTTGGGCGCCACCGAGAGGAAGGCGACGAACGGCGTCGGCGCCCCCTGATAGGCGTCGGGCGCCCAGGCGTGGAAGGGGATCAGGCTCATCTTGAAGGCGAAGCCGGCCACCAGCAGCAGCATGCCCAGGGTGACCAGCCAGGGGTTGCCGGTGCCGGCCGCCAGCGCGGCGGCGATGCCGTCGAGATCGGTGTGGCCGGTCTCGCCCCAGACCAGGGCGATGCCATAGAGCACGAAAGCGCTGACAAAGGCCCCCATCAGGAAGTACTTGAGCGCCGCCTCGGTGGCGATCGCCAGCCGCCGGTGGTAGCCGGCCAGGCTGTAGAGACAGATCGACAGCAGCTCGAGCGCCAGGAAGACGGTCAGCAGCTCGCGCGCCCGCAGCATCAGCAGCAGACCCGCGGCGCACCACAGCAGCAGGGCGTGGTACTCGCCGCCCGCCAGCCGCTCGCGCCGCAGGTAGCCGTCCGAGGCGAAGACCGCCAGCAGCGCCGCCACCAGCACTATCGCCGAGGCGGCCAGGCTCAAGGCGCTGGTCTCGATCAGCCCGCCGAAGTGGGAGGCGTCGGCGCCGCCGAAGCTGGCCGCCACGGCCGCCAGGGCGCCGGCCACGGCCGTCACCGCGAGCGGCGTCAGCCAGCGCCGCGCCCGCGGCAGGAAGGCGTCGAAGAGCAGCAGCAGGACACCGCCGCCCACCAGCAGCAGCTCCGGCATCAACGCCGCCAGGTCGCCGTCGGCGATGCGATACATCTCGCTCATCGCCCGGCCCTCGCGATCCGCACCTCGGTCTCGTCGTCCCCTGCCGGGCGCAGCCGTAGCGCCATCGGCGCCGGCTCCTCGCGGCGCTGCTGGAACTCGGCCAGGGTGGTGGAGAGGGCCTCACGGCTGGGCGCCAGGAAGCGCTCCGGGGCGACGCCGATCGCGAACATCAGCACGACCAGCGGCGCCAGGGTGAGGATCTCGCGCAGCGACAGGTCGGCGAGCCTCTTGTTCTCCTCCCGGTCGAGCGGGCCCCACAGGGTGCGGGCGAGCATCTTGAGCAGGTAGATGGCCGCCAAGACCACTCCCAGGGTGGCGGCGATCGTCGCCCAGGTCAGTCCGGCGCGGTAGCTGCCGGCGAGGATCAGGAACTCGCCGACAAAGCCGTTGAGCCCGGGCAGGCCGACCGAGGCCAGGGCCGAGACGACCAGCAGGGTGGCGAACCAGGGCATCACCTTGGCCAGGCCGCCGAACTGGTCGAACTCCTTGGTGTGGCGGCGCTCGTAGAGCATGCCGACGAGCAGGAAGAGAGCGCCGGTGGACAGGCCGTGGTTGACCATCTGGATCAGCGCCCCCTCCCAGGCCATCTGGTCGAAGGCGAACAGCCCGAGCACCACGAAGCCGAGGTGGGCGACCGAGGAGTAGGCCACCAGCTTCTTCATGTCGGTCTGCACCCAGGCGACCAGGGCGCCGTAGATGATGCCGATCAGCGCCAGGGTCACCAGCAGCGGCTGGGCGGCGCTCGCGGCGTGCGGGAACAGCGGCATGGCGAAGCGCAGGAAGCCGTAGGTGCCCATCTTCAGCAGCACGCCGGCCAGCACCACCGAGCCGCCGGTGGGCGCCTCGACGTGGGCGTCGGGCAGCCAGGTGTGCAGCGGCACCAGCGGCACCTTGATGGCGAAGGCCAGGGCGAAGGCGCGCGAACAGCAGCATCTGCTGATCGATCGGGAAGTCGAGCCGCGACAGCAGGTCGTAGCTGAAGGTCCAGCTGCCGGCAACCTGCGAGTGGCTCCAGCCGAGCCAGAGGATCGCCAGCAGCATCAACAGGCTGCCCGCCATGGTGAAGATGAAGAACTTGATCGCCGCGTAGATCCGCCGCTTGCCGCCCCAGATGCCGATCAGCAGGTACATCGGCATCAGCATCACCTCCCAGAAGACGTAGAACAGGAACAGGTCGACCGCCAGGAAGGCGCCCAGGATGCCGGAGGTGAGCAGCAGGCAGGAGGCCGCGTAGCCGCGCCACTGGCGGTCGATGCCGCGCCAGGTGCCGAGGATGACGATCGGCAGCAGCAGCGCCGTCAGCACCACCAGCGGCATCGAGATGCCGTCCATCATCAACTCGTAGCGGATGCCGAAGCGCGGGATCCACTCGATGGGGGAGCCGTTGGCGGCCAGATCGCGCCACGGCTCGAAGGCGCCGTCGCCGAGCCGGCGGCCGACCGCCGCGATCACCAGCACCAGTTCGACCAGCGCCACGCCCAGGGTGTAGCGCTTGACCGTCTCCTCCCGGCGCAGCAGGAGAAGCGGCAGGCAGGCCACCACGGGGAAGAAGACCAGCCGGGTCAGCGAGTCGTCGAGCAGAAGCTGGAGGAAGTCCATCATCGTCTAGCCGAGCAGCCACCAGAGCAGCAGCAGCACGCCGCCCAGGAAGTAGAGCGCGTAGTTGCGCACGTTGCCGGTCGTCGTGAGCCGGGCGAACTCACCGGCCAACCGCGACAAGTTGGGCCCGGCGTGGACCAGGCCCTCGATCACCGAGCCGTCGACGACCCGGAAGAAGAACCGGCTGAGCGCCGCCAGCGGCCGCACGACGGTGGCGTCGTAGGCCTCGTCGACCCAGTACTTGTTGACCAGGACGCGGTGGATGGCCGGGTACCTGGCGGCCCAGCCGGCGCCGCCCTCGAGCCCGCGGCCGCGGCCGTAGATCCGCCAGGCGAGCCAGATCCCCGCCGCCGCGATCGCCACGCTCGCCGCCATCAGCGCCAGCTCCAGCGCCACCGAGGCGTGATGGGAGCCACCGTGCGCCTCGCCGTGGTGGCCCACCGCCACCATCACCGGCGCCAGGAAGCGGTCGAAGACGTTGATGTCGAAGGGCCCCAGCCGCGGCACCCCCACATAGCCCGCCACCACCGCCCCGATCGCCAGCACCCACAGCGGCCAGACCATCACCGGCGGCGACTCGTGCAGGTGCGCCCGCTGCTCCTCCGTCCCCCGGAACTCGCCGTGGAAGGTCAGCAGCAGCAGCCGCGTCATGTAGCACGCCGTCAGCCCGGCGGTGATCCAGCCCACCACCCACAGGGCCTTCGATCCCCCCCAGGCCGCCGCCAGGATCTGGTCCTTCGAGAAGAAACCGCTCAAAAGCGGCACCCCGGAGATCGCCAGCGTCCCGAGCAGCATCGTCCGGTAGGTCGACGGCAGCTTCTCGCGCAAGCCGCCCATCTTGCGCAGGTCCTGCTCGCCCCCCATGGCGTGGATCACCGAGCCCGAGCCGAGGAACAACAGCGCCTTGAAGAAGGCGTGCGTCCCGAGATGGAAGATCGCCGCCGAGTACGCCCCCACCCCCGCCGCCAGGAACATGTAGCCCAGCTGCGAGACCGTCGAGTACGCCAGCACCTTCTTGATGTCCGTCTGCGCCAGCCCGATCGTCGCCGCGAAGATCGCCGTCAGCGCCCCGACGATCGCCACGAACCCGCTCACCCCCTCGGTCAGCTGGTAGATCGCGTTCGA
The DNA here is from genome assembly GCA_963781065.1 of Thermoanaerobaculia bacterium. GTDB lineage: Bacteria > Acidobacteriota > Thermoanaerobaculia > Multivoradales > JAHEKO01 > CALZJC01. The sequence goes on from CAWAET010000011.1 coordinate 99,307, forward strand.
CCGCGCCACCATGTACACCCCGGCCGTCACCATCGTCGCCGCGTGGATCAGCGCCGAGACCGGCGTCGGGCCCGCCATCGCGTCCGGCAGCCAGACGTACAGCGGCAGCTGCGCGCTCTTGCCCATCGCCCCGACGAACAGGCACAGGCCGACGAAGCCGGCGAAGCTCATCCCCAAAAGGTACGGCTCGCCCAGCGACTCGGGCGAGGCCGCCACCCCCGAGAAGATCGTCTGGTAGTCCAGCGTCCCGAACCGCGACACCAGCGCGAACAGACCCACCAGGAAGGCGAAATCCCCGATCCGGTTGACGATGAACGCCTTCCTCCCGGCGTAGGGCGGGAACTCCTGGTCGTAGTAGAAGCCGATCAGCAGGTACGAGCACAGCCCCACGCCCTCCCAACCGACGAACGTCACCAGGTAGTTCGAGCCCAGAACCAGCAGCAGCATCGCGCCCATGAACAGGTTCAGGTAGACGAAGAACCGCTGGTACCCCGCCTCGTGCGCCATGTAGCCCACCGAGTAGACGTGGATCACAGAAACCCACGAACGTCACCACGAACACCATCACCGACGACAGCGGGTCCAGCAGGAAGCCGATGTCGATGTCGATGCCGGCCGCCGACCAGGTGTAGCAGACGACCTGGAACGGCTCGGGCGAGACGCTGCGCACGTACTCGAAGATGCAGGCCAGGGCGAGCAGCAGCGACAGTCCCGGCGCGCCCAGCGCGACGGCAGTGGTCCAGCGCTTCTCGACCCGCGGGCCCAGGACGCCATTGAGCGCCGCCCCGATGAAGGGGAGCAGGGCGATCAGCCAGAGAAGGTCGAGCAAGGTCTCTCGTCTCCTACCAGCGCATCAGGTCCTGCCGGTTGACGTCGATCGTCTGGCGGTTGCGGTAGACGGCGATGAACAGGGCGAGGCCGACGGCGGCCTCCGCCGCCGCCACCGCCAGCACGAAGAAGACGATCACCTGGCCGGTGTGGGCGGCGGCCAGCTCGCCGGTGCGCACCGCCAGGATGCGGGAGTAGGCGACCAGCGACAGGTTGACCGAGTTGAGCATCAGCTCGATCGACAGGAAGATGGTGATCGCGTTGCGCCGCCACAGCGCTCCCACCACGCCGATGGCGAACAGCAGCGCCGAGAGCAGCAGGTACCAGCTGGGCGGGACCATCAGACCGGATCCTTCCCGGGGCTGCCGCCGCCGCGGCGGGCCAGCGCGGTGGCGGCAATCACCGCCGCCAGCAGCAGCACGCCGACGATCTCGAAGGGCAGCAGATAGGTGGTGAAGAGCTGTCGCGCCAGCGGCACGAGAGCCACGTCCTGTTCCGTCAGGGCGACCGCTTCGGTGCCGCCCTCGGCGGCCACGAACCAGCTGGCCAGCAGCCCGGCGAAGACCAGCGCCGCCAATGCCGCGCCCAGCTTCTGCAGCCGGTGCCCTCCGGCGGGCTCCTCGCGCTCGATGTTGAGCAGCATGATGACGAACAGGAAGAGGACCAGGATGGCGCCGGTGTAGACCAGGACCTGCAGCGCCGCCAGAAACGGCGCTCCCAGCAACACGAACATCACGGCCAGCGAAATCAGGGTCACCACCAGGCTCATCACCGAATAGACCGGGTTGCGGTGGGTCACCACCACCATCGCCGAGGCCACGGCGAGGAACGCGAAGAGCGCGAAGACGGCCATCTCCATCGCTACAGGACCCCCCCCACGGTCAGCGCCGCTACCACCACCAGGTTGACGATCGCCAGCGGCAGCAGGACCTTCCAGCCGAGCCGCATCAGCTGGTCGAAGCGGAAGCGCGGGAAGCTCCAGCGCACCCAGACGAAGAACAGCATGAAGACGGCGATCTTGGCCACCAGGACGGTCAGGCCCAGAAGACCGGCCACCGCCCAGTGGCCGCTGTAGTCGATGCCCGGAAAGTGCCAGCCGCCAAAGTAGAGAGTCGCGGCCAGGGCCGAGAGCGTCGCCATGCTCATGTACTCGCCCATGAAGAAGAGGGCGAACTTCATCGAGCTGTACTCGGTGTGGTAGCCGGCGACCAGCTCGGACTCGGCCTCGGGCAGGTCGAATGGCAGCCGGTTGGTCTCCGCGAAGGCGGCGACCAGAAAGACAAAGAAGCCGACGAACTGGGGCAGGATGTTCCAGACGCCCTGAGCCTGCGCCGTCACCACGTCGTCGAGCCGGAACGAGCCGACCGGGATCAGCACCGCGACCACCGACAGCGTCAGCGCCAGCTCGTAGCTGATCATCTGCGCCGAGGCGCGGACCGCGCCCATGAGCGAGTACTTGTTGTCCGAGCTGTAGCCGGCCATGACCAGCGAGTAGACGCCGAGGCTGGCCAGCGCCAGCAGCAGCAGCACGCCGGTGTTGACGTCGGCGACGATCAGGTTGACCGGTCGGCCGCCGATCTCGACGACCGGGCCGAACGGGATCACCACGAAGGTGGTCAGCGCCGGCACCAGGGCCAGCACCGGCGCCAGCAGGTAGAGGGGCTTGTCGGCCCCGGCCGGGATGATGTCCTCCTTGAAGAGGAACTTGACCGCGTCGGCGAGACCCTGGAACAGGCCCAGCGGACCGACCCGGTTGGGGCCGCGGCGATCCTGCATCAGCGCCGAGCCGCGGCGCTCGACCCACAGCATGATCGGCGCCGTCATCAGCAGCACGGCCAGCCAGGTGGCCATCTTGCCCAGCGTTGCGATGATGCCGAAGCTCACGTCCGGGTTCCTCAGCCGCCCGCCGGCTCGCCGGCGTCGAGCGCCACGCCGTGCGGCGGCAGCGTGTCCAGCTTGTGGCCGGCCAGCGCCGGCACCGCCGCCGCGAAGCGGGCGAAGACCTCTTCCGGAGTCAGGGGATCGGGCAGGTCGGGCTCGAACCGGCGCAGCAGTGCGCCCAGCGCCTCGACCCCGGAGAGCGCGCCGCCGGCGGGCGGGAAGGCGCGCTCGAACCGCTGCAGGCGGCGCTGCGAGTTGACGAAAGTGCCCTCGCTCTCGGCGTGGGTCGCCAGCGGCAGCGCCACGTCGGCGGCGCCGGCCAGCTTCGAGTCGCGCCAGCTGAAGACCACCAGCGTGCGCGCCGCGCGCAGCCGCTGCACGACCGCTGGGTCGTCGGCGGCCTCGCCCAGGTCCCCGGCGACCACCAGCACCGCGCAGCCCTCCGCGCCGTCGCCCTTGACCAGCTCGGAGGCGCCCAGCCCGCCGTCGCCGGGCACCAGGCCGGCGAGCTCGGCGCCGCGCCGGTTGGGCCCGGTCTCGCGGCCGCGGACGCCGCCGAGCAGGTTGGGGATCTCCCGCTCGGGCCCGATCTCGGCGTAGGCGCCGCGATGGGGCGACCGCACGGTTTCGGCCAACCGGGCGAGAAGCCAGGCCTCCTCGGTGCTCAGGTCGCTGCCGCCGAGGAAGGCGATCCGGCCGTCGCCGGCGGCCGCCAGCAGCGCGTTGCCGGCCGCCTCGAGGCCGCCGTGCCAGTCCGTCGGGGCCGTTTCGCCGCCGCGAGCGAGGCGTGGCGAGAGCAGCCGGCTGCCCTCGCGGACGTAGGGCTCGAAGGTGGTCCGCCCGTGGTCACACATCCAGTAGTCGTTGACCTCGGGGTTGTAGCGTGGCTTGTAGCGCCGGATGACGCCGCGGCGGTGCTCGAGGGTGATGTTGCAGCCGGCATCGCAGCCGGTGCAGATCGACGGCCGCTTGTCCAGGTACCAGACCCGCTCGGCGAAGCGGAACCGGGTCGAGGTGAGCGCCCCGACCGGGCAGACGTCGACGACGCAGGTCGACAGGTCGTTGTCCAGCACCTTGCCTGGGAAGACGCCGATCTCGGTGCGGGCGCCGCGCTGGAAGAACCCCAGCTCGCTGGTGCCGCTGATCTCCTCGGTGAAGCGGATGCACCGCGTGCACTGGATGCAGCGGTTCATGTTGAGCACCACGCTCGGCCCCAGCGGGATCCGCTCGCGCCCCGGGTAGGTGCGCTTCTCCTCGTAGCGGAAGCGGGAGAACGCCTGGCCGTGCTTGAACGAGTAGTCCTGCAGCCCGCACTCGCCGGCCTGGTCGCAGATCGGGCAGTCGAGCGGATGGTTGATGAGCAGGAACTCCATCATCCCCCGCTGCGCCTCCCGCACCTCCGGGTCGTCGACCACGACCTTCATGCCGTCCTTCATCACCTGGGTGGTGCAGCCGGCCGCCAGCTTCGGCATCCCCTCCACCTTGACCAGGCACATCCGGCACTGGCCGACCACCGATAGCCGCGGGTGGTAGCAGTAGTGGGGGATCTGGACGCCCACCTTGAGCGCCGCCTCGATCAGATTGGTGCCGGCCTCGACCTCGACCGTACGGCCGTCGATGGTGACCTCGGGCATCAGGCGGTCGCTCCAGCGGGGAAGTAGCGGCGCACCGGATAGGGGCAGCCGCCGTTGCCGAGGTGGGCCTCGATCTCGTCGGGGAAGCTCTGCGCCAGCGAGCGCAGCGGGCCCGACCGCGGCGTCGGCCAGCGGGCACAGCGCGGTGCCGCTCATGTTGTTGGACATGCGCAGGATGAGCTCGCGATCGTCCGCCGAGCCTTGGCCGGCCTCGAGCCGCGCCAGCACCATCGCCGACCAGTTGGTGCCCTCGCGGCAGGGAGTGCACTGGCCGCACGACTCGTGCTGGAAGAACTTCGCCAACCGCGCCACCGAGCGCACCAGGCAGGTGGTCTCGTCCATGACGATGATCGCCGCCGAGCCCAGCATGCTGCCCACCTTGGCCATCGAGTCGAAGTCCATCGGCACGGTGCGGTGCTCGGCCGCCAGGATCGGCGCCGAGGCGCCGCCGGGGATGAACGCCTTGAGCTGGCGCCCCTCGAGCATGCCGCCGGCGCTCGCCAGTACCTCGTCCAGGGTGGCGCCGATGGCGAACTCGTACACGCCGGGCCGTTCCACGTGGCCGGAGATGCAGTACAGCTTGGGCCCGGTGTTGCGCTCGTCGGTGCCGATGGCGCTGAACCAGTCGCCGCCCCGTTCGAGGATGTGCGGCACGTTGCACAGCGTCTCGACGTTGTTGATCACCGTCGGGCAGCCGAAGGCGCCGACCACCGCCGGGAAGGGCGGCTTGATGCGCGGCTGGCCGCGCTTGCCCTCGAGCGACTCGAGCATGCCGGTCTCTTCGCCGCAGATGTAGGCGCCGGCGCCGCGGTGGACCCGCATGTCGAGCTCGAAGCCCGAGCCCAGGACGTTCTCGCCCAGGATGCCGTTCTCGTAGGCCTCGTCGATCGCCCGCTCGAGGATATGGGCCGGTTCGACGTACTCGCCGCGGATGTAGATGTAGCAGGTGCCGGCGCCGATCGCGCAGCAGCAGATGGCGCAGCCCTCGATCAGCTGGTGCGGGTCGCTCTCCATCAGGACCCGGTCCTTGAAGGTGCCGGGCTCGGACTCGTCGGCGTTGCACACCAGGTACTTGGGCTTGTCGGTGGTCGGGGATGAAGCCCCACTTGAGGCCGGCCGGGAAGCCGGCGCCGCCCCGGCCGCGCAGGCCCGACGCCTTGACCTCGGCGGTGACCTCGCCCGGCTCCATCGCCAGCGCCTTGGCCAGCGCGGCGTAGCCGCCGGCCCGGCGATAGCCGGCCACGGTCAGCACCTCGGGGTTGCCCACGTTGCGGGTCAGGATCGGTTCGAAGGCCATCAGTCGAGCTCCTCGAGGATGCGCCGGGCGCCGTCCGGGGTCAGCGGCCCGTGGTAGTCGTCGTCGACCATCATCATCGGCGCCTGCTCGCAAGCCCCGAGGCATTCGAAGTGGACGTAGGAGCAGCGGCCGTCGGCGGTGACCTGGTCCTCCTCGACGCGGAGCTCGTCGCGCAGGGTGGCGAGGATCTCGTTGGCGCCGCGCAGGGCGCAGGGCAGGTTGTTGCACACCCGAATGCGGTGCCGGCCGACCGGCCGCTGGTGGTAGAGATCGTAGAAGGTGACGACGCCGTAGACCCGGGCCGGCGGCAGGTCGAGCTCGGCGGCCACCGCCAGGATCGCCTCGTCGGGCAGCCAGCCGTCCCAGTGCGCCTGGGCCAGGTGCAGCGCCGGCAGCAGCAGCGCCTCGGCGGTGGGGTAGCCGGGACGCAACGCGTCGATCGCCGCGCGGACGCCGTCCGGCAGCGTGACGGCTGGCTTCATGGCGCCGGGCTCAGCCATCTCCGGTTCCCGCTCCCGCCGGTCGGCGCGGGTCGAGATCGAGACCGCCCTTGCGCCAGATGTAGACCAGCCCCACGACGACCAGGCCGATGAAGACCATCACCGCCCAGAACAGCGGCCAGCCGCCCTCGCGCAACACCAGCACCCAGGGGTAGAGAAACGCCGCCTCGACGTCGAAGATGACGAAGTCGATCGCCACCAGGAAGAACAGTACCGAGACCCGCTTGCGCGAGCGGTCGAGCAACGGCTCGCCCGACTCGTACGCCGACAGCAGCGTCTTGCCCTGCCGGCGCCGGCCGAGCAGGCTGGAGAGGCCGACGATGACGCCGCCCATCAGGAGTGCGAATCCCAGGGCGAGGAGCACCGGGTAGTGGTCGGCAGGCATCGGCGGTATCGACTGAACTGGTCACCGCACCGGCCGATCCGGCCGCACCTCGCGGTGCCCTGACGACGGTCGCCGTGTGCTGCCGCGACCGCTCGTGAAGAATGTCACAAGCTCCGCGCGAGTGACAACCCGTGCCGGTGCGGCTCTGGCGGGCGGGTCGCTGATAGGCTGCGCAGGAGCGACATGGGAGGCTGCAGAGCCGACCGCGCCGGCGGGTTGCCGGCGCACGCGTCAAGAACGAGCTGCAAAGGGTGATGGTGCGAAAGGGGGGACTCGAACCCCCACGGCCTTTTGGGCCACTAGGTCCTGAACCTAGCGCGTCTACCAATTCCGCCACTTTCGCGGCCGCCCGAATCATAGGAGCACCCAGTGATCAAGTCAATCTACAAGTCGGCGTCGCGCCGGCCGCCGGTGGCCGTCCGCCCCGGTAATACCGAGAAGTCGCCATGAGCCTCGTCAGCCGTTTGGCGGGTGACGAGGCGCTTCTGCGGGCGGAGGTCCTGGACCGGCTGGCCCAGGCCGGCCGCAAGGGCCTGGCCGACGATGAGCTCGCCGCCGGGCTCTCGCCGGAGTGGCCGGCGGAGGCGGTGCGGGCCACCCTCGGCGCGCTGGCCGACGAGGGCGAGGCGGTGCAGTGGAACCGCCGCTGGATGCCGATCGCAGCCAGCGGCTGGATGGTGGGCGAGGTCCAGGTGCTCGAGAGCGGCGATGCGGTGGTGGTGACGGCGGGCGCCAGCGCGCCTGCCTGGTCCGTGCGCGCGGCCGACCTCAAGGGTGCCGGCGTCGGCGACGCCGTGCTGGTCCGGCCGCTGAGGCCGAGCCGGCCGCCCGAGGGCCGTCCCGGACGGCTGCCGCGGGCGCTCGTTGTCCGCCGGCTGGGCCGCCGCCGGCGCCGCCTGGTCGGCACTCTCGAGGCCGTCCCGGGCGGCCGGCGCCGTCTGGTGCCGTTCGACCCCCGGTCACGGCTGGAGCCCTGGGTCGAGGGCGGCGACGATCTGGCCGACGACGTCTACGTGGTCGTCGAGCTCGAAGAGCGCCGCCCCGATCTCGAGCCGCTGGCCAGGGTGGCCGAAGTGCTGGGCTCGGCCGCCACGCCGGGCGTCGACGTGGAGATCGTGCTGCGCCACTACGAGATCCCGGAGCCGTTCCCGCCCGGGCTCGAGGAGGCGGCCGGCAAGCTGCCGCCAGACCCGGTGGAGAGCGACTTCCGTGGCCGCCTCGACCTGCGGGACACCCTGACGGTGACCATCGACGGCGCCACCGCGCGCGACTTCGACGACGCCATCTCGGTCGAGGAGACCGACTCGGGCGGCTGGCGGCTGGGCATCCACATCGCCGACGTCGCCCACTACGTCGAGGAGGGCAGCGCGCTGGATCTCGAGGCCTACCGCCGGGGCACCAGCGTCTACTTTCCCGACCGGGCGGTGCCGATGCTGCCCGAGCACCTCTCGAACGGCCTCTGCTCGCTGCGCCCCGACGTGCCGCGGCTGACGATGTCGGCGTTCCTGACCCTCGACGGCCGCGGCAAGGTGGTGGGCCGGAGCTTTGCCGAGTCGGTAATCCGCAGCGGCCGGCGGCTGACCTACCAGGAGGTGACGCGGCTGATCGAGGAGCCGCGGCCGGGCGACGAGCGGGAGTACGGCGCGGTGCTGGACCTGCTGCGCCGCGCCGAGGCGCTGATGCGCAAGCTGCTGGCGCGCCGTGCGGCCCGCGGCTCGATCGACTTCGACCTGCCCGAGGGCGACGTGATCCTGGACACCGAGGGCTTCACCGTCGGCGTCCGCCCCGGCGAGCGCACGGTCGCCCACCGGATCATCGAAGAATTCATGATCGCCGCCAACGAGACGGTGGCGCGCGAGCTCGAGGGCGCCGGCGAGCCGGCGCTCTACCGGCTGCACGACCCGCCCTCCCAGGTCGCTCTCGAGGAGCTGCGCGACACCCTGGCGCCGCTGGGACTGCCGCTCAAGGGAGATCTGGCGGCGCCGCAGCCTTCGGCGCTGCAGGCCGTGCTGCGCCGGGTCGAGGGCCGCGACGAGGAGCCCTTCGTCTCCAGCCTGGTCCTGCGCTCGATGCAGCGGGCGATCTACAGCCCGGAGTCGCGCGGCCACTACGCCCTGGCCAGCCGCCACTACACTCACTTCACCTCGCCGATCCGGCGCTATCCCGACCTGGTGATCCACCGGCGGCTCAAGGCCCGGCTGCGTGGGCAACCGGTCGAGAGTGCCGAGACCCTGGCCCAGCGCCTGCCGGCCATCGCCGTCCACTGCAGCACCACCGAGCGGCGCGCCGAGCGGGCCGAGCGCGACCTGCTGCAGTGGAAGCTGGTGCGGTTGCTGGCGGGGCGGGTGGGGGAGAGCTTCGGCGGCCGGATCTCAGGCGTCCAGCCGTTCGGGCTCTTCGTCATGCTGAACAACTACTTCGTCGACGGCCTGGTGGCCATCCGCACCCTGGCCGACGACTTCTACGTCTACGATCCGGCCTCGCACACGCTCAAGGGCAGCGCCAAGGAGAGGGTCTTCCGCCTCGGGGACCAGGTCGAGGCCGTCCTCAGCGGCGTCTCGCTGCGCCACCGCGGCCTCGACCTGCGGATCGCCGGCATGCCGGAGCCGCCCGAGCGGCAGCGCCGGGGGCGCCGGCCGGCCGACCGCCGGCCGGGAGAGCGCAAGGAGGCGGGGAAGTCCACGCGGCGGGGCAAGGGGGGCGGTCGAGGCCGCGGCCGGGGCGGCCAGTCGCGATAGAATCGCCGTATGCGCGTTCCCCGCATCGCCCTTTCGCTGCTGCTCCTGGCGGTTGTCGCCTGCTCCTCGTCCGAGAAGCGGCAGGAGGTGGACACCGAGTCGATCGCCGCCGCCCTCGAGGCCTACTTGCCGTTGCTGGGCCAGGCCTACGCCACCGGCGACCTGACGCCGCTCGAAGGGCTGGCGGCGCAGAAGGAGATCGCCGCGGTCGAGAAGCGGATCAGCGACCTGGCCGACCAGGGCCGCGTGCTCGAGCCCATCTTTCGCGAGCTGACCATCGAAGAGGCGACGGTGTTCAACTACGCCAACGCCTACGTCAGCACGGTGGAGGTCTGGGACCTGCGCTCGCTGGCGACCGGCTCGCGCGAGCAGCTGGCCGAGGACATCGGCCAGCGCAACCGGGTCAAGTACCAGCTCAAGCGCGAGGGCGACAGCTGGCGGGTGCTCTTCCGGGCGAAGCAGGGCTGAGCGGCGACCGGAGCAGACCGCAGAGGAAGCTCAGCGCAGATCGGCCGTCTTGCGCAAGGCCCGCGCCCCTTTGGCGGGAAGTCGATCCTGCGCGCGCTGCTTTCGCTGCGTGCTCGGACGATTCCCGCTGTCGGGGCGCTGCTCCGGCAGTGGATGCGGCAGCGCGCGCTCGAGGGCCGCGGCCAGGCGCCGTAAGGCCGGCAGTGTGGCAAACTGAACGGATGTCGATCACCCCCACCGTGGCGATTGTCGGGCGTCCCAACGTCGGCAAGTCGACCCTGTTCAACCGCCTGGTAGGGCGGCGGCAGGCGATCGTGCATGACAAGCCCGGGGTGACCCGCGACCGGATCACCGGGCTGGCGGAGCTGGCCCCCGAGCGCACGGCGATCGTGATCGACACCGGCGGGCTGGTGCCGGGCGACGAGGCCTCGGGCCTCAACGAGCAGGTCTTCGCGGCGGTGGAGGAGAGCGATCTGGTGGTGGTAGTGGTCGACGGCAAGCAGGGTCTGGTGTCGGCGGACGAGACCGTGGCGGCGGCCATCCGGCGCTACGGCCGGCCGACCCTGCTGGTGGTCAACAAGGCCGACACCCGGCTCGCCCGCGACCAGTTCCACGACTTCCATCGGCTCGGTCTCGAGCCCCAGCTGCTGCTGTCGGCCGAGCACGGCGGCGGCGTCGGCGAGCTGCGCGACGCGCTGCTCGAGATGCTGCCGGCCGGGGGCGAGCCCGCCACCGGCGAGCTGCCCCGGCTGACCATCGTCGGCCGCCCCAACGTCGGCAAGTCGTCGCTGCTCAACCGGATCACCGGCAGCCGGCGGGCGGTGGTCGCCGCCACCCCGGGCACGACTCGCGACCCGATCAACTCCGTGGTCGAGACCGAGGCCGGCCGCTACCTGCTGGTCGACACCGCGGGCATTCGCCGCCGCTCGCGAATGATCGACGCGCCGGAGGAGCTGGCGGTGATGATGGCCCGCCGCCAGATCGAGCAGGCCGAGCTCGCCATCCTGGTGATCGAGGCGCCGCAGGGGGTGACCACCGGCGATCTGGCCATCGCCGGCTCGATCTGGGATCTTGGCCGAGCCGCCCTGGTGCTGGTCAACAAGTGGGACCTGCTCGACGAGGACGGCCGGCGGCGGCTCGACGACAGCTGGGAACGGCTCGAGACCCTGCTGGCCGCGCCACGCCGGCTCAACGTCTCGGCCGAGACCGGGCGAGGCCTGGAGAAGCTCTTTCCCACGGCTGCCGAGGTGCTGACCGACTTCCGATACGAGATGTCGACCGGCGACGTCAACCGGCTGTTCGAAAGCGCCATCGTGCGGCACAACCCGCCGGTGTTCTCGGGCAAGCCCTGGAAGCTGTTCTACGCCACCCAGGTGGGCACCGGGCCGCCGGCGTTCCTGCTCTTCGCCAACCGCCGGCTGCCGCGGGGCCACACCTACCGGCGCTATCTGGTGAACGCCGTGCGGCGCGAGGTCGGCCTGCCCGGAGTGCCGATCCGGCTGACCGTCAGGCGCCGATAGCCGGCCAGGGCACAGAGAGAACCTTCGATATAGTGCTTGCTTGCGGCCGGACCTTCATGTAGATTCTAGAGAATCTACTTGAACTCCGCGCCGCCGTAGGCGCCCACCGATGTCCGCCACCAAGCTCGCTCCCAGCCCGTCTTCCGGTCTGACCAAGGCCGAGCTGGTGACGCGCATCTACCAGCTGCACGGCGGGCTGACGCGGCGCGAGGCGGCCGAGGTGGTCGACCAGATCCTGGCGGCGATGAAGACCAGCCTGCTCGACGGCCGCTCGGTCAAGATCCAGAACTTCGGCGTCCTCGAGGTCACCAAACGCGAGGGCCGCGCCGGCGTCGACCCGTCGAGCGGCGAGCGGATCTTCATCCCCTCGCACAAGGGGCTGAGCTTCCGGCCGTCGCCCAAGCTGAAGTCCGCCATCGAGCGACGTTCCCAGGATCGCCTGGAGCAAGAGGCTCGGCGCCTGCTGGGCCGTGACGCGCGGCGGAGCTCGCACTAGTGGCCAAGAAGCTCTACTTCAAGATCGGCGAGGCTTGCAAAGAGCTCGACATCCAGCCCTATGTCCTGCGCTACTGGGAGACCGAGTTCCCGGCCCTCAGCCCGGAAAAGAGCAAGTCGGGCCAGCGCGTCTACAGCCGCCAGGACCTGGGGATCATCCGCCGCATCAAGGAGCTGCTCTACGACGAGGGGTACACCATCGCCGGGGCGAAGAAGAAGCTCGAGGGCGAGCTCGAGTCTGGCGGGCTGAACGAGCGCGGCGAACCGAAGGCGGCGAAGAAACCGGCGCCGAAGCCGGCCGCCAAAGCGCCGCCGGCGCCCGCGAAGGAGCCGGAAGAGACGAACGAGGCCGCGGCCGAGACGGTGAAGAAACCCGCAACCAAGGCCGCCCCCGCGCCCTCGGCCAAGATCGCCGCCAAGACCACGCCCGCCGACGAGCCCGACCTTGACAGCGGCGCGGCGGACGCTAAGATGCTCCGCGAAGGCATCCAGGACGCACTCAAGGAAGTGCGCGCCATCCTGGCGATCCTGGATTCCAAGTCGCCGACGGACTGACGCTCCAGCTCTCACGGAGCCGGCCGCCGGCAAGCAGGTCTTTCCAACGTCGGGACGTGGCGCAGCCTGGTAGCGCACCTGAATGGGGTTCAGGGGGTCGGGAGTTCAAATCTCCCCGTCCCGACCATTTAACTCTCATAGAATCAACAGATTAGAGCGACCCGCGATTCTGCTTTCCTCGCCGGCCCTCGCCGGTGAGCTTATTGGCGAGCACCGCCAGGCGCTCGACCGGTTCGTCGGCCAGTTTGTCGACCTGGGGATGTTCGACGGCACGGTGCTGGTCGACATCGGCGGCGAGAGTCACCGAAAAGTTTCGCTGGTTCGGGAGCCCCCGGACGGCTCGTTGAACGCCAACCGAACGGCCATCGGCGCGTGGGAGAAGTTCAGAGTCACCGCCATACCGTGAGGAGCCAACTGGGAGTCCCTCACCGGCAGGAAGGTCCTCTGACGCGGCTGGTTGGGCTTTCGAGGGCGATCCAACTGCCGGCGGCTAGACCTCCTCGAGCCCTCCGCTGTCCGGGAAGCACTCCGGCTCGAACCGGACCGGCCGGTACTCGGGCTGCCACATCGCTTCGGCGACCCGGCGTTCGAGGTCTTCGAGCAACCGCTCTTCGGCCAGGCCTTCCTGGACGGCGCGGCGGATGACGGCGCAGGCGACGGCGCTGGAGCACTCGCGGATGCGGCCGAGCTGGGGGAAGACGGCCGTCTCGGCAAGATCCGCGTCGGTGACCTTGCTCGCCAGGGCCTTGGCGGCGTCGAGAAACATGCCGTCGGTAACGCGCTTGGCGGAGGCCAGCCAGATGCCGAGGCCGACGCCGGGGAAGATGAAGGCGTTGTTGCCCTGGCCGATGCGATGCCGAACGCCGTCGTACTCCACCGGGTCGAAGGGACTGCCGGTGGCGACGATCGCCCGCCCCTCGGACCAGCGGACCGCCTGCTCGGCGGTGCACTCGGCCTTGCTCGTGGGGTTGGAGAGGGGAAAGATCATCGGCCGCTGGTTGATCTCGGCCATCGCTCGCACGATCGTCTCGGTGAACATCCCCGGGGTGCCGGAGGTGCCGATGAGGATCGTCGGGCGGGCGTTGAGGACCGCTTCCTCGAGGCTGATCCTGCCGCGGTCCCGGCAGTCGTAGCCGTCGACCTCCTCGGGTTGGCGGGCGTAGGTGGCCTTGAAGCCCTCGAGACGCGGCCGATCGGCGGTCACCAGGCCCTTGCTGTCGACCGTCCAGATCCGTCGCCGGGCCTCGTCGACCGGCAGGCCGGCCTCGTTCATGGCCGAGACCAGCAGGTTCGAGATGCCCTGGGCCGAGGCGCCGGCACCGGCGAAGAGGATGCGCTGCTCCTCGATCGGCTGGCCGCTGATCCGCAGGCCGCAGTAGATGCCGGCCAGCGTCACGCCGGCGGTTCCCTGGATATCGTCGTTGAAGCTGCAGACACGGTCCCGGAAGCGCTTGAGCTGCTTGATGGCGTTCTCTTTCAGCAGGTCTTCCCACTGCAGCAGGGCGCGCGGGTAGAGCTTCTCGACCGTGTCGACGAACTGGTCGATGAACGACTGGTACTCCTCGCCCCGCACCCGCGGGTGGCGCTCGCCGAGGTAGAGGGGGTCGGCGAGGCGCTCCTCGTTGTCGGTGCCGACGTCGAGCATGATCGGCAGGGTGAGCTCGGGGGGCACGCCGGCGCAGAGCGTATAGAGGCAGAGCTTGCCGATTGGGATCCCCATGCCGCCCGCCCCCTGATCGCCGAGACCGAGGATGCGCTCGCCGTCGGTGGCGACGATCACCGCGGGCTCGCGCGGCACGTTGGCCAGGATCTCCTCCATCCGCCCGCGCTGGGCGTACGGCAGGTAGAGCCCGCGGCCCCGACGGTAGATGTGGGAGAACTTCTGGCACGCCTCGCCGACCACCGGGGTGTAGACCACCGGCATCATCTCGTCGATGTACTCGGAAAGCAGGCGGTAGAACAGGGTCTCGTTGCGATCCTGCAGGCTCGCCAGATAGATGAACCGCTCCAGGTTGGCGCTCTTCGCCGAGAAGTTCTCGTAGGTGCGAGCGAGTTGCTGCCCAATCGAACAGCAGGTGGGCGGCAGCAGGCCGTGCAGGTTGAGGCTGTCGCGTTCCTCCGGGGTGAAGGCGGTCCCCTTGTTGGTGAAGGGGTTGAGCAGCAGCGGCCGGCCGCGGCTGTCGACGGCGAGGTACTGCTCGTGGGTTGCCGGGTCTCGTTTCACACACCATTTCATGGTCGTTCCTCGGCTGTTGGTCGGTCAGGGAGTATGAACCTTCTCGGCTCGGGCGTGACGCCGGCGAGCGGCCGTCGCCACCTCGGCCCGCGAATGGACCGCGGGTGGAGCGCCGTCCAGCCGGGCCCTGGCCGAGTCACCGTGCAGGCTACGCTTGCCCTTGCCGGCCGTCGCCACCCTGCCGGGCGGGCGGCGCCCCATCCAGCCTTGGTGATGGGGCCCGGGCGCCGAGGGCTCGCGAGCCGTTGCCGGCCAGCCCCGACCGGCGGCTCGGTCGCCGGCCGGCGACAGGGCAGATTCCAACCTCCCCGGGTAGCGCGCAGAAAGCCTGTCGATGGTACCCTGAGCGGGTCGCGGGGGGGCGTTCGGTCACTCTGCTCGAACCTTCGGAGGAGGTACTTCGATGAGAAACTCACTGGTCGTTCTGGCCTGTCTTGCAGCCCTGGTGCTCGCCTTCACGGTCGAGGCAGCAGAGAAGGAAGAGGTCGTACAGGTTCCGCTCACGTGGCAGAAAGCCGCTCTGAGCGATGGCGAAGAGCTCTATGTCGAGCTCTGCGCCGTCTGTCATGGCGTGGACGGAACCGGGGGCGGCCCGGCCGCCGAAGCCCTGGCCAAGCCGCTGCCCGACCTGACCGCGATCTCGGCCGCCAACAAGGGGGTCTTCCCGCGGGCCGACGTCGAGAAGGCCATTCGCGGCCAGGCCGAGATTGCAGCGCACGGCTCGCTGGAGATGCCGATCTGGGGTCGCGCCTTCTTCGATGCGCGCCCCGATCTCAAGCAGGGCCAGCGCTGGGCGCTCGCCGAGCAGCGGATCTTCAACCTGACGGAGTACCTCGAGTCGATCCAGGAGTAGCCTGGCTTCGTCCGGGCGGCGTTGCGGCTCGCTACAGCAGGTCCGCCGTCATCACCACGTCGGCGGCGAACTCGCTCTGCAGGTTGCTGGCGGTGACGCGGGCCAACTCGTCGGCGCTGAGAACGCCGCCGCCGTGGGCGGTGCGTTCGAGGTCGTGTCTCATGGAGTAGAGGCTGCGGAGTCGGCCGGCTGAAAGCTGGCGAAGGACCGGGAAGATCCTCGCGGTTCAGCCGAGAAGCCCCGCCAGCAGCGCCAGCACGGCCGCCACGGCTCCGAGAGCGACCAGGCAGCCGCACCCCAGGCAGCCGCCGCCACGCTGCAAGGCGGCGTTGAAGAGCCCTCGCCCCGCCGAGCGGCCGACGATCGGTAGCGCGGCGATCGCCACCTTGGCGGCCGTTTGGCGCCAGCGATCGGCCTCCTCGCGGTCGAGCTTCTGGCGCAGGATCGTCTTCTGCACCGCGACTCGTTCGCGGTACTTCATCTCCTCGCGGGTACGGACCACGGCCAACTCGTCCTCGCCGGGGAGGATCCGCAGATGCGAGTCGCAGTACTCGCAGAACACCTCGACCTGGCCCAGCTCGACCTCGAGCGGAGCGGCGCAGTTCGAGCATCTGTGCCCCTGGACTTCGGCAGCCATGGCGATCCCGGCTGTGACGCTAGCACGCGGCCCGCTTCCGTTCGCCGCCCAGTTCACCTACGATCACGTCCCGGGACGGGGGACACGACTTGCGCGCCGATTTCCACGCCTTCGACAGGGAACGCCTGATGTCGAGGTTCGAGCGGACAGCGGGATACGGCCCGTCGGAGAGCGACGTCCATCCCCTGCGGTTGGAGCAGTCGGTTGGCCAGCTGGAGGCTGGGGAGGCGCGCCGTGGCGGGCGCGACCGCCGATGATCTGGATCTGGCTGGGCTTCGCGGCCCTGGTCGTCGGCCTGCTGGCGCTCGATCTGGGGGTCTTCCACCGCCGCCCCCACCGTATCTCGGTTGGCGAGGCGCTGGGGTGGACGGCGTTCTGGATCGCCTTGGCGCTGTTCTTCAACGCCCTCGTCTACCTGATGTACGAGCAGCACTGGCTTGGCATCGGGCGCGAGATCGGGCACGAGCTGGCGGGCCGCGAGGCGGCAGTGCTCTTCTTCACCGCCTACCTGGTGGAGAAGTCGCTCAGCGTCGACAACATCTTCGTCATCGCCATGATCTTCACCTACTTCCGGGTGCCGGCCGAGCATCAGCATCGGGTGCTCTTCTGGGGTGTGGTGGGCGCCCTGGTGATGCGCGCCGTGGTGATTGCCGGCGGCATCGCCCTGATCGAGCGGTTCAGCTGGCTGGTCTATGTCTTCGGCGCTCTGCTGATTTTCACCGCGGTCAAGATGCTGGTGGTCCGCCACGACAACCTCGAGCCCGAACGCAACCCGTTGATCCGGCTGATCCGGCGGCGATTCCGGGTCACCGACGAGTTCCACGGCCAGCGCTTCTTCGTTGCGATCGACGGCCGCCGTTTCGCAACCCCGCTGGCGCTGGCGCTGGCGATCGTCGAGACCACCGACCTGCTATTCGCGGTGGATTCGATCCCGGCGGTGCTGGCGGTGACCCTGGACCCGTTCATCGTTTTCACCTCGAACGTCTTCGCCATCCTCGGGCTGCGCTCGCTGTACTTCGCGGTGGCGGCGATGATGAGCCGCTTCCGTTACCTCAAGATGAGCCTGGTCTTCGTCCTCGCCTTTGTCGGCGTCAAGATGATCCTGGCCCACCACCACCCGATCCCGGCGCCGGTGTCGCTGGCGGTGATCGGCGCCCTTCTCGGGGTCGGAGTGGCGGCCTCGCTGCTGGCGGGCGGCGAGGACCCTGTGCCCCTCGCCTCGCCGCTGGATGAGCGGGCGGCGATCTTCTACCGGCTGACCGTGCGGACGGTGCGGCGGGCGTTCATCCTGGTCGTCGGCTCGACCCTGCTGCTGCTCGGCGCGGCGCTGCTGGTCCTCCCCGGGCCGGGACTGCTGACGATCATCGCCGGGCTCGGCGTCCTGGCCACCGAGTACCTGTGGGCGCGGGTCTGGCTGGCGCGGGCGAGGAAGGCCGCGCACGACGTAGCTGACGACGTGCGCCGCTGGGTCGGACGTGGCCCGCGGCCTCGGGCCTAGCTTCGGGCCATCTTTCAGGTGATCGGCCGGGAGAGCAGACTACGGCGCAGGGCGCGGATGTGGCGCGGCCCGGTACGGCAGCAGCCGCCGATCAGGCGGGCGCCCAGGTCGACCCACTCGCCGGCGGCGGCGGAGAGCTCTCGGGCGCTGTCCGCGGGCAGCCACCGCTTCTCCCGGGCATCGTAGCGCTCGCCGGAGTTGGGGTAGGCCGCGATCGGTTTGTCCGTCGCCCGCCGCAGGCTGGCGATCAACGAGCCGACGTGGCGCGGGGCGGTGCAGTTGACGCCCACGGCGATCACCTGCGGCGCGTCGGCGAGCTCGGCGGCGGCAACGGCGATGGGGGTGCCGTCGCTGAGCCGTTCCCCGTCGCGGCAGCTGAAGCTGATCCACGCGCGGGCGCCGGGGATCTCCGCCAGCAGGTCGACCAGCGCTCGCGCCTCGGTCGCCGCGGGAATGGTCTCGCAGGCGAGCAGGTCGGCGCCGCTGGCGGCGAGGATCTCCAGCCGCCGGCGGTGGAAGCGGGCCAGGCCGTCGGCGTCCAGGTCGTAGGCGCCGCTGTACTCCGAGCCGTCGGCCAGGAAGGCGCCATAGGGGCCGACGCTGGCGGCCACCAGCGGCCGCTCGCGGCCGGCGCGGTTGTGTGGCTGGCGCCAGTACTCGTCCCGCGCCGCGAGCGCCAGCTCGACCGAGCGGCGCAGGGCTTGCTCGGCCTCGCGCACGCTCAGGCCGCGGCCGGTCGAAGCCGGGGATGGTGGCCTGGTAGCTGGCCGAGATGATGCAGTCGGCGCCGGCCTCGAGGTAGTCGAGATGGAGCCGGCGGATGCTCTGCGGCTCGTCGAGCAGAAGCCGCGCCGACCAGAGCGGGTCGGCTAGGTCGTGGCCGCGGGCCTCGAGCTCGGTGGCCAGGCCGCCGTCGAGGATCGACCAGCCCCTGGCGGTCCAGCAGCTCGGTCAGCGGGCTGCGGTTGCCCCGCCCGCCCTCGAGCAGCCAGCCATCAACAGCTGATTCGCCCATCGCCCATCGACCGACCCGGGAACGACCCTCGCACACCGGTTCTACCCGGATCGGCTGGAGGACCCTCGCCAGGGACGAGGGCTTCTACGTCTACGAACTGACGAAGTGCTTGTGGAGGGGCCGCTTGTCTTCGGAAACCGACAGCGAGAGCGAATTGGCCGCGACCAAGACGACTCCCACCGGCCCGAGCACGACTCCGGCTGCCAGTCCGGCGAGCGCGTGACCGATGCCCTGCTTGATGTTGCCGTCCAGAAGCAGGCTCGCTCCCGGGGTGATGACCAGCTCACCTGCGAGCTTGACTGCGTTGCCTACAGTGTTGTCGGACATTGCTTTGGCTCCTTCGGTTGGTGTTGTGGGCGGCCCGCTCTTGGCGATCTTGGCTTCCCGCGTTTCACTTGGCGACGAGCGCCGCTTTCGGGCCCTCACCGCCTTCGATTCGCCAGTCGCCTTGGCGCCCTTATCGGCTCCAGACGCACGAGGCGGTGTCTTCTTGGCTCTGGTAGACCGTTTCTCGGTCACTATTCTCAAACCTCCCGGTTGTCCGTGAGTTGCGGCACGGTAGCACAACTCCAGTCAGGAGGCAACGAGGAAGCTGGCGGGGGCACCACCTTCGACGTGCGGATACCTGAACCACGACGCCTCCTGTTGCGTGCCGAACTCAGCGCGGATTGGCAGCTTTCGATACAATGTGGTTACGGTTCCCCTATCTCGAGTCTGGAGGATATCTGCGGTGAGCAACATAGGTGTAATTGGTGCGGGAGTCATTGGCCTGGGGGTGGTTCAGGATCTGGCGCAGCATGGTCACTCGGTGGTCGCCGTCGACCTGTCCGACGAGATTCTCGAGAAGGCGCGCCAGATGATTCGGCAAAACCTGCGCACGCATCAGATGTTCACCCGGGAGAAGACCGACAAGCCGGCCGAGGTTCTTGGGCGAATCAACTTCACCACAGATCCGCAGGAGCTGGCGCAGGTCGATTTCGTCATCGAGAACGTCACCGAGAAGTGGGCAGTAAAGGAGGCGGTCTACCGCCAGATTGATCCGATCTGCCCCGAGCACGCGGTTTTCGGAGTCAACACCTCCTGTATCTCAATCACCCGTGTCGGATCGGTGACCAGCCGCCCCGATCGGGTCGTCGGGATGCACTTCATGAACCCGGTGCCGTTGAAGTCGATGGTGGAGGTAATTCGAGGCTTCCATACCAGCGAGGAGACTCTGGACACCGTGAGGACGCTGCTGTCCTCGTGCGGCAAGGAGTGTGTGGTAGTCAACGACATGCCCGGGTTCGTTTCCAACCGGGTGGCGATGGTCACGGTAAACGAGGCAATCTTCGTGGTCCAGGACCAGGTCGCGTCGGTGCCGGACGTGGATCTGCTGTTCCGGACCTGTTTCGGTCACAAGATGGGCCCGCTGGAGACTGCCGATCTGATCGGGTTGGACACGATCCTCTACTCTCTGGAGGCGCTCTACGAGGGCTACAACGACGACAAGTTCCGACCCTGTCCGCTGCTCAAGAAGATGGTCCACGCGGGCCGGCTTGGGCGCAAGAGCGGTCGGGGCTTCTATACCTATGAGGAGTAACGAGGGTGGATGATCGCAAGGAGAAGATCCGGGAGTTCCTTGGCAGGTTCTTCCGCAATCACGAGTTGAGGGACGATGAAGACATCTTCGCGCAGGGCTTCGTCAACTCGCTGCTGGCAATGCAGTTGATCAGCTTCATCGAGAAGGAGTTTTCGGTAACTATCGACGACGACGACCTCGATCTGGACAACTTCCGCACCGTGCAAGCCATGGACAATCTGGTGGAGCGTAAGCTCGGCGGTGCTTGAGACGAGGAGCCCGGCCCCCGAGCCACAGTCCGCGGACGGAGGGGCCATGTGGCTGCGCCTGTCGGACGAGCAGCGACACGCGCGAAGTACCTACCGGCGTTTCGCGGATCAGCATGTCGTGCCCTACGCCGACTCCTGGGATCGGGCGGGCGAGATGCCGCGCTCGGCGATCGACCAGTTGATCGAGGCAGGCTATCTGGGAGCGCTGCTTCCCACCGAGGTCGGTGGCGGCGGTCTCGACCCACTTCTCTACGGCTTGTTGACCGAGCAGATCGGCCGCGGCTGCTCGTCGCTGCGTTCGCTGATGACCGTCCACGACATGGTCGGCGTGGCGGTGTCACGGTGGGGTAGCGACGCGCTGCAGCAGGAGTTCTTGCCGCGACTGGCTTCTTGTGAGGTGCTCGGGGCCCTGGCGGTGAGCGAGCCCGACGTTGGCAGCGACGCGGCCAGCGTGACCTTGCGAGCTCGACGCGACGGCGAGGACTATCTGCTCGACGGCACCAAGCGTTGGATCACCTATGGCCGAATGGCGGACGTCATCCTGACGCTGGCGCGGGCCGACGAGGGCGCGCTGACGGCCTTCCTGGTCGACGCCAGAGCACCGGGACTGACCCGCCACCCGCTGGAGATGACCGGAACTCGAGCTTCGATGGTTGCCGAGCTCCGCTTCGACAGCTGCCGGGTGCCGGCGCGCCGGGTTGTTGGTCGGGTGGGCTTCGGACTGTCGCACGTCATGGCAACAGCCCTCGATCACGGGCGCTACAGCGTGGCCTGGGGCTCGGTCGGCCTTGCCCAGGCGTGCCTCGACTTGTCGATGAGCTATACCAACGAGCGGCACCAGTTTGGCAAGAGGCTCGCCGAGCACCAGCTGGTTTCCCGCCAGCTGGCGGAGATGATCGCCGGGAGCCAGGCAGCTCGCCTGCTGTGCTGCCGCGCCGCTACCTTGCGTCAGGAGGGGGAGCCTGCGGCGGTCTCCGAGACCCAGCTGGCGAAGTACTTCGCGTCTCGCGTAGCCGTTGACGCGTCCAACCGTGCGGTTCAGCTACACGGCGCTCAGGGCATCTCCGCCGACTCGCCGCTGGGCCGCTTTCTGCGCGACGCCAAGGTGGCCGAGATCATCGAGGGCAGCAGCCAGATCATGCAGGTCATGCTTCCCCAGTACCCGCTGCCCGAGCTGTGAGCAGGAGAAGGAGGTGTTGAACATGCCGAGAAGCCCGTCTCGTTCTCAACGGACCGGCAAGCAAGGAGCCGCCAAGGTGCTGGTTTGGGACCTGGATAACACTTTGTGGGACGGTACCCTTCTGGAAGGCGACGACGTCAGGCCCCGCGCCGGCGCGGTCCAGCTGCTCGAGACGCTCGATCGGCGCGGCATTCTCCACTCCATTGCCAGCAAGAACGACCGCGACCATGCCCTGGAGCGTCTGCACGCGCTGGGTCTCGACCACTACTTCCTCTATCCCCAGATCGGCTGGAGCGCCAAGTCCGTCGGGATCGCCCGGATTGCCGAATCGATCAACATCGGCCTGGATGCGGTCGCCTTCATCGACGACCAGCCCTTCGAGCTTGACGAGGTGAAGCACGCGCATCCGGAGGTGCTTACCCTCCGCGCCGACCAGCTGGCCGATCTGGAGTCGCGGCCAGAGTTCCTTCCCCGCTTCATCACCGACGAGTCGGCGATACGGAGACGGATGTACCAGGCCGACATCGAGCGCAACGGGGCTCACGAGGAGTTTGCCGGCCCCGACGAGGCGTTTCTCGCCTCGCTCGGCATGAGGTTCGTCATCTCGACCGCTCGGGAAGAGGACCTCAAGCGGGCTGAGGAGCTGACGGTTCGCACCAATCAGCTGAACTCGACGGGCGTCACCTACTCCTATGACGAGTTGGAGGCCATCCGCCACGAGGACGACAAGCAGCTCCTGGTCGCCGAGCTGACGGACAAGTACGGCACCTACGGCAAGATCGGCCTGGTGCTGCTGCAGACCGGCGCGGAATTCTGGACGCTGGAGCTTCTGCTCATGTCATGCCGGGTCATGTCACGCGGGGTGGGCACCATTATGCTGAGCTATCTGATGGAAGAGGCGCGGGAGGCGGGTGTGCGGCTTCGAGCCAGGCTCAAGAAGACCGATCGCAACCGCATGATGCGAGTCACCTACCGGTTTGCCGGTTTCAAGGAGGTGGCGAGCGAAGGCGATGTGTCGATATTGGAAAGCGACCTCGGCAGCATCCAGCCCTTTCCCGACTATGTCGACATCGCTCTGCCTGACCGGCTCGTAGGTGCCCTGTCATGACCGTGCCCGACAAGGCCACGAATCTGGTGGATCACCTCCGTCAGTGCTCGGCACGCGATCCGGGAGCTCTGGCCTTCGCCTTTCTGGGTGATGGAGAGAGCGAATCCGGGCGCTGGTCCTACGGACGCCTCGATGAGGAGAGCCGAGCGATTGCGGCGCTGCTGCAGGAGCACGAGCTCGGTGGCGAGCGAGCCCTGCTGCTCCTGCCGCCCGGTTTGGAGCTGGTCGCCTCCCTTTGGGGTTGTCTGTACGCCGGCACGGCGGCGGTCGTCAGTGGCATCCCGTCGCCGAAGAAGAAGGCGCAGGTCGATCGCCTGATGTCGATCGTGGCCGACTCCCGCCCGCGAGCCGTGCTCACCACACCTGAGCTGAAGGAGATGTTTCGGGCACATATGGCGGGAGTCCCGGGCATGGAACACGTTCGATGGTTGACCCGCGAAGACGTGGACCCGTCCGGGCAGTGGCGTCATCCCGGGCTTGGCGCCGACAGCCTGGCCTTTCTCCAGTACACCTCGGGCTCTACCGCCGCTCCGCGTGGGGTGATCGTCAGCCACGGCAACCTGATCGACAACGCCGAACAGATCACTGAGGGCATGGGCCATTCGCGGGGCAAGATCGGTGTCTCGTGGCTGCCCCTGCATCACGACATGGGTCTCGTAGGCATGGTCTTCGGCATGGTGTACGCCGGCATGGGCGGCATCCTCATGTCGCCTCTACACTTCATCCAGAAACCCGTGCGCTGGCTCCAGGCGATCAGCCGGTATCGAGGCCACACGTCCGGCTCGCCCAATTTCGGCTTCGAGCTCTGCGTCCGAAAGGTGACTGACGAGCAGTGCGAGGGGCTCGATCTGTCTTGTTGGCGGGTGGCCTACAACGGCGCTGAGCCGGTGCGAGCGGCGACCCTGCAGCGATTCGCCGAGAGGTTCCACGCCTACGGGCTCCGCTCGGAAGCCCTCTATCCCTGCTACGGATTGGCCGAGGCGACCCTGTTCGTCAGCGGCCCTGGCCGCGACAACCTACCGGTGACCGGCAGCTTCGATATCGCTGCGCTGCAGCAGGGCCGAGTCGTACCCGCACCGCAGGGGGAGGAAGCCCGCACGCTCGTCAGTAGCGGTCGCCTGTGGGGCCAGCAGGTCGCCATCGTCGATCCAGAGACCGGCAACAAACGCTGTCCGCCGGGACAGATCGGTGAGATCTGGGTTGCCGGGCCGAACATCTGCCAGGGATACTGGGAGCTGCCTGAGGAGAGCGAGCGGACCTTTCGCGCGCGGCTCGCCGACGAACCGGACGCGGGTCCATTCCTGCGCACCGGCGATCTGGGCTTCATGACTGACGGCAGTCTGTTCATAACCGGCCGCCAGAAGGACCTGATCATCATCGCGGGCAGCAACCACTATCCGCAGGACATCGAGCACACGGTCGAGGAGGGCGAGCCGAAGGTGCGCCCCGGTTGTAGCGCCGCGATCTCGGTCGACATCGAGGATGAAGAACGTCTGGTGCTGGTCGCCGAAACGCGTGACGGAGACGATCTCGCCGCGACCGCCAGATCGATTCGTCGCCTGATTGCGGAACAGCACGATCTGCGAGCCCACGCCGTCGAGCTGATCGTTCCCGGCAGTCTCCCCAAGACCACCAGCGGCAAGATCCAGCGGCACGCCTGTAAGGCGGCATATCTCGACGGCAGCTTGGCACTTTGGGAGAAGGCGGCAAGAGCCTGAGGCGGTAAGGGTATGGAGTCTGCAGAGATCGCGGGACCGCTCCTGGCTTCCCTCAGGACAGCCCTGGGCGATTCTGGGCTGGACTACCAAGACATCCCGCAGATCATCTCTGGCGGTAACGAGAACGACATCTACTCCTTCCGTTTGCGGGCGGCGCCGCCGCCGTTCAACCAACCGCTGGTGCTGCGTCTTTTTCGCGCCAAGGCGACCGCCGAACGGGCGCGCAAGGAAGCGGCTGTTCATCAGGCGGTTACCGACCAGGGGCTTGCGGCGCCCCGAGTCCTGCACGTCGGCAGCGGACTCAACGGGCTGGGTCGCTCGTTTCTGGTCATGGAACACGCTCCCGGTCGAGCGACGCTCGATCTCCTACGCCCCTCTCTGCTGCTACGCCTGCCGGCATTACATGCGCAGACGATGATCGCTCTCCACCGACTCGACGCCGGGGCTCTGCTGGCCGCTGCCCAGGCGGCCGGTCTCGATCGGGGTTCGGTGGTGATGGACCTGAATGTGGAGAGACGCGAGCGCGCTGAGGCAAATCGCTTTCCGTCACTCGGGAAGGTCGGAGTTTGGCTGGACACCCACCGTCCCGAGGTCGATCCGTCGGTTATCGCCCACGGCGATCTGCATCCGTTCAACCTGATGATCGATCGCGGCCGCGTGAGCGCGATTCTCGACTGGACGAGAGCCGTCATCGCGCCGCCCGAATACGACATCGCGGCCAACCGCCTCATTGTCAGCTACGGGCCTGTCGTCGGCAAGGGAATCCTGGGGGCGCTGGTGCCGCTCTATCGGCGCTGGTTCCTGCCTCGGTTCGAAGCGCTCTACCGCGCCGAGCTGCCCTTTGACGAGATGCTCGTCCGCTACTTCGAAGTACAGATGGCGTTCGAGGTCTTGACCAACGTCGCCCTGCTGCGGCGGGCGGTGGCCGAGAAGGCCGCTGTGCTGCCCGAGAAGAGCAAGGAATCGCGGGCGTTCGACGGGCCAAATCTGCCGCCAATGATGCGCCGCGTGCGGAAGCTGACAGGCGTCCGAGTCGTGTTGCCTGCCTTGGCGCCAGGTCGCGGCCGGTCCTGAAGAGAGAGAGTCCCGAGATGGAACCCCAAGCCCGGAGTAGGGCCGAGATTCGACATTGGCTGGTGGTGCGCATCGCCGAGTTGCTGCAGCTGGATCCCAGCGAGGTAGATGTTGCAGAGCCCTTCGCCAGCTACGGCCTGGCTTCGCGCGAGGTGGTGGAGATCTCGGGCGACCTGGAAGAGTGGCTCGGTGTGCGCCTGCCGCCGACCCTGCTCTACGACCATCCCTCCATCGACGCGTTGAGCGGACATCTCGCCGACGAGCGATCCGAGCCGGAGGCCCAAACGGGATTTGGCTCCAGGACCGACCCTCCGGATCGTGCCGAGCCGATCGCCGTTGTCGGCCTCGGCTGCCGATTCCCGGGCGCCGCGAGCCCCGAGGCCTTCTGGCGGCTGTTGGCCGACGGCACCGACGCCATCCGCCAGGTTCCTGCGGACCGCTGGGATACCAAGGACTTCTTCGACGCCAAGGCCACGGCGGCCGGCAAGATGAACTCGCGTCATGGCGGGTTTCTCGACCGGGTAGATCGCTTCGAGCCCGCGTTCTTCGGCATTTCAGCCCAGGAGGCCGAGCGTCTCGATCCGCAGCAGAGACTCCTTCTGGAGTTGAGCTGGGAAGCGCTCGAGGACGCCGGGATCGCCCAGGAGAGCCTGACTGGAACCGAGACCGGGGTCTTCGTGGGGATCTCCACCAACGACTACGCCCGCTTGCAGATGGGCCATCCCGAGAAGGTCGATGCCTGGGCGGGCACTGGCAATGCCCTGAGCATCGCAGCCAACCGGATCTCCTATCAGTTTGGTCTCAACGGCCCGAGCATGGCGGTCGACACCGCCTGCTCATCGTCTTTGGTGGCGCTGCATCTGGCCAGCCAGAGCCTTCGCAGTGGCGAGTGCAGACTGGCGCTGGTGGGTGGGGTCAACGTCATCCTCTCGCCGGAAACAACGTTGGTCTTTGCCAAGGCCGGCCTGCTGGCGCCGGACGGCCGCTGCAAGGCCTTCGACGCGCGCGCTGACGGCTACGTCCGCGGTGAAGGAGCCGGCGTGGTGGTGCTCCGCCCCTTGTCGGAGGCCGTTGCGGCCGGAGACGACATCTATGCCGTGATTCGTGGCAGCGCGGTAAACCAGGACGGCCGCAGCAATGGCCTGATGGCTCCCAACGGTCCGGCCCAGCAGGCCGTGATTCGCCGAGCCTACGACAACGCCGGCATCGATCCCGGCGAGATCGACTATGTGGAGGCGCACGGCACCGGTACGCCGCTGGGCGATCGGATCGAAGCCGGGGCCCTGGGCGCGGTGATCTCCTCCGGGTCCCGGCGGGAAGCTTGCTGGGTCGGTTCGGTCAAGGGCAACTTCGGCCACCTGGAGGCGGCCGCGGGCATCGCCGGGTTGATCAAGACGGTACTGGCCCTGCGGCACCGGCAGATCCCGCCAAGCCTCCACTACGAAACCCCGAACCCTATGATCGACTTCGCGGGGCTCGGTCTGCGGGTATCCGACACTCTGCTGGCCTGGCCATCGCGCGACGACCGGGCTCGCGCCGGGGTCAGTTCCTTTGGCTTCGGTGGCACCAACGCCCACATAGTCCTCGAGGAGTACCCCGCGACCTCGGCGCCGCTCGCGGCCGCGTCGTCTGCCACGGCCGAGTCCGTGCAGGAGGAGGATCGCAGGTTGTTGCTGGTTCTTTCAGCACGGACACAGACGGCTCTCGACACGATGGCCTTGAACCTGGCGGCCTGGCTCACGTCACATCCGGCGGCAGATCTCGCCGATGTGACGTTGACGCTACAGACCGGAAGAACCGTCTTCAACTGTCGGCGCGCTGTCCTGGCCAGCGGTCGCGCGCACGCGGTCGAGACGCTCACTGCCTCCTGCGGCGGGGAGACGTCGGATGAAGACGTGCTCCCGCTTCGGTCTCGAACCTCCGACGAAGAGTCGGCTGAGGATCACGTTGAGCCGGAGCCAGTGCGCCGACTTCGCCAGCGCGGTCGTGAGTGGCTGGCCGGCGCCATGGTGAACTGGGAGCGTCCCGCGGGGGCTCGCCGACTTGCCGGCTTGCCGACCTATCCTTTCGAGCGTCGGCGCTACTGGCTGGAAGAGAGACCGCAACGCAGCCTGTTCCCCGAGCTCTCTCCATCCGACGCGAAGAGCCCGCTGGAGGAGTGGTTTCACGTGCCGGTCTGGGAGCGGTTGCCGCTCGAGCCTGGCGGCGAAGAGCGGCCGGCGGTCGACGGTCCCGCGCCGTCGATGGTGCTCGTCTTCTGCGACGACCATGGCGTGGGTGAGCGGCTGGCAACCCGCTTGCGCGACCGGGGGCGCCAGGTCGTGACGGTTCGCCCCGGCGATGGCTACGCCAGCCAGGACGAGCGGAGAACGATCGATCCGCTCTCGCCGCAGGGCTACGAGTCGCTGCTTGCCGACCTGCCGGCGCCGCCTGGGGACGTGGTGCACCTCTGGAGTGTCGGCGGCGATCCGGCGGCGGCGCTGGACGATCTCGACCGGGTTCAGGCTCTCGGCTTCGAGAGCGTCCTGCATCTGGTGCGGGTCGTGGGTGAGCGTGTCGGAGCCGACGAGGTGCGCTTCACCCTGGCCGCCAGCGGCATGGCCGAGGTGGCCGCTGGCGATCTGGTGAGTCCGGCGAAGGCCACGCTGCTTGGGCCGAATCGGGTGATCCCCTTCGAGTACCCGCACTTTCGCAGCCGCTGTATCGACCTCGAAACACCCAGCTCGCCGGCGGATCTCGAGAAGCTGGTCGAGCAGCTTCTGCAGGAGATCGACAGCCGGACCGGCGAGGAGGTCGTCGCCTACCGGGGCGACGGTCGTTTCGTGCAGTCGATCGTCCGCGAACCGCTGCCCGCGGCGGGTGATGGCTTGCGTTTGCGCCAGCGCGGGGTCTACCTGGTCACTGGCGGCCTCGGCGGGCTGGGCCTCTCGGCGAGCCGCTTCCTGGCGGAGCGATACGGTGCGCGGCTGGCGCTTCTGAGTCGCTCCTCGCTGCCGCCGAGAGAGCAGTGGGAGAGTCTGCGGGCCGGCACCGAGGCGGAGTTCTCGCCGACCCGCCGGGCCGACAAGGCGCTGCCGCACAGGATCCGCGAGGTGATGGCCATCGAGGAGGCGGGTGGGGAAGTCCTCCTGCTTGAGGCCGACGTCACCGACCGCGAGCAGATGCGCTCGGCGGTGCAGCAGATCCTCGACCGCTTCGGCGAACTGCACGGTGTGCTGCACACCGCGGGCGTGATCGGGTCGGGCATGATCTCGTTCAATCCGCGGGAGTCGATCGATCGGGTATTCGCGCCCAAGCTGCAAGGCTCGCTGGTTCTGGATGAGGCGCTGCAGGGCGTCGAGCTCGATTTCCTGGTGCTCTACTCGTCTCTGGCATCTCTGCTCGGCGGGACCGGGCAGTCGGCCTACAGCGCCTCGAACGCTTTCCTTGACGCCTTCGCCCACCATCGCAGCCGGCAAGGACGCTTCACGGTTGCCGTGGGCTGGGGTGAGTGGCAATGGAACGTCTGGGAGGGATTCGCGCCGGAGGTGCAGGCCGCTCTGGAGGAGAACAAGGAGAGGTTCGGTATCTCGGCGGAAGAGGGCTTCGAGGCTCTGGAGCGCATCCTGGCGCAGGGCCGGCCTCACGTGGCGGTTGCGACCCGGCCGTTCGAAGCCCTCCGCGAGTGGTTCTCCTACCTGGCTGTCGACAAGATGCTGGCGGTTTCCGGTGGGTCGGCCGCGGCCGCGGCATCGAGGACGGGGAAGGCCACGCTGGCGCTGCCGACCGGAGAGGCGCTCGAACGGCTGGTGGCCGGGGTGTGGCAGCGGTTTCTCGGGGTCGAGAGCCTCGGGTTGGACGACAACTTCTTTGACGCCGGCGGCAACTCGCTCGTCGGCCTGCAGATCATCAACGAGCTGCAATCGACGCTGGCGATCGAGATACCGGATGTCGCTCTGTTTCAGGCTCCCACGGTCCGCGCGCTGAGCGCCTACCTCAGCAAGAGCCACGGCGGGGTCGCAGCCGCGCCGGTAGCCGTGGAGCGCATTAGCGCAGCCGCCAGCACCGAGGCGGTTGCCATCATCGGCCTGGGTGGTCGATTCCCCGGCGCGCCGGGTGCGCCGGAGTTCTGGCGCAATCTCGCCGGTGGCGTGGAGTCGCTCACGTTCTTCGACGATGCGGAGCTGGCGGTCGATCCAGAAAAGCTGGCCGATCCCAACTATGTCAAGGCGCGCCCGATACTCGAGGGCGTCGACCTCTTCGATGCGGAGTTCTTCGGCTACTCGCCACGCGAAGCGCGGCTCATGGACCCGCAGATTCGTTTCTTTATGGAGACCTGCTGGGAGGCTCTCGAGGCTTCCGGGTACATGGTCGAGAAGCGCCAGGCTAAAGTCGGCGTCTTTGCGGGCTCCAACATCAGCACCTATCTCCTCGGGCTGATGCAGGACCCCGACTTCGTCAAGTCCATCGGTGATCTCGAGGCCGTGATCACCAACGATCGGGATTCCCTGACGACGAGTGTCTCCTACAAGCTCGACCTCCAGGGTCCGAGCATGGCTGTGCAGACCTTCTGCTCGACCTCGGCGGTGGCAATCCACCTCGCCTGCAAGAGCATCCTGCACGGCGAATGCGACATGGCCCTGGCGGGAGGTGTCTCGATTCGGGTGCCATCGAACACCGGGTATCTCTATCGCCCGGGTGACCAGTACTCCCCAGACGGACATACCCGCGCTTTCGACCACCAGGGGCGCGGCACCGTCTTCGGCGATGGGGTCGGAGTCGTGGTGCTCAAGAGACTGAGCGCGGCGCTCCGCGATCGCGACCACGTCCACGCGGTCATCCGAGGCTCGGCGGTCAACAACGACGGCTCACTCAAGGCCGGCTACACCGCTCCCAGCGTCGACGGGCAAGCTCAGGTCGTGGCGAAGGCTCTGGCAGATGCCGGCGTCGACGCGTCGGATCTCGGCTATGTCGAAGCGCACGGTACCGCCACCGTGCTGGGAGACCCGATCGAGGTCGCGGCGCTCACCCAGGCCTTCCGCCAGCAGACGCAGTCGGTCGGCTTCTGTGCGCTCGGCTCGGTGAAGACCAACATCGGCCATCTGGATCGAGCGGCCGGTGTCGCTGCGGTCATCAAGACAGCGCAGGCGCTCGAGCATCGACAGCTACCGCCGACCCTGCACTTCGAGCAGCCCAATCCCGCAATCGACTTCGATTCGAGCCCGTTCTACGTCAACACCGAGCTCCGAGAGTGGAGAAGCGATGACGGACCGAGGCGGGCGGGCATCAACTGTCTGGGCATTGGCGGGACGAACGTCCATCTGATTCTCGAGGAGGCTCCCGAGCCGGAGCCCGACGACCCGTCGCGGCGCTATCAGCTGCTGCTGCTCTCGGCCCGCAGTGAGGCAGCTCTCGGCGAGACCTGCGCCCGCCTGGCCAGTCACTTGCGGCAGGCCGATGAGTCGTCCCTGCCAGACGTCGCCTATACCCTGCAGGTGGCGCGCAAGAGCTTTCCCCACCGTCGCGTGGTCGTGGCCGGTGATCGTGAGGAGGCCATCGCGGCGCTCGGGGCCGACGGCGACCGGGCAGCCGGAGGCGCGCAGAATCCCGCCTCTCGCCAGGTGACGTTCCTTTTCCCCGGCGTTGGCGAGCACTACCTCGGCATGGCGGCTGGGCTATACAGGGACGAGCCGGTCTTTCGCGAGCAGATGGACCGCTGCGCCGGCCTTCTGGCCGAGATGGGTGAGGAGGGGCTGCTCGACGTGCTGCATCCGCCGGGCGACGGGGCGGAGTCGTCCGCCGGGGAAGCAGCGGCAGAGCTCGATCTGCGCGCGATGCTCGGCCGCGCCCCGGACGCGCAGCAGGATCTCGGCAAGCTGCGCGAAATCCGCATCCTGCACCCGGCTCTGTTCGTCGTCGAGTACGCCCTGGCTCGACTGCTCATGTCCTGGGGCCTGAAGCCGCGGGCGATGCTGGGCTACAGCCTGGGAGAGTACGTCGCGGCCTGCCTTTCGGGGGTCTTCTCGCTCGGCGATGCGCTCCGCCTGATGGCCGTGCGCGGCCGCTGGATCGACGCCCTGCCGGAAGGCGCCATGGTCGCCGTTCCGCTGAGTGAGGAAGAGACCCTTCCGCTGCTGGGCGATCAGCTCGCGCTTGCCGCCAACAACGGTCCGGGAGGGGTCGTGGTCTCCGGCCCGACGTCGAGCATCGTCGAACTGGAGCGGGAGCTCGACCGGCGCCAGGTCGTGTTTCGGCGCCTCCGTTCGCCCCGGCCGTTCCACTCGCAGCACCTGGATCCGGTGGCTGGCCGAGTTGCCGAGCTGGTTTCCGGAATGCGACTGCGAGCGCCGCGGATCCCCTTCCTTTCCAACGTCACTGGCGACTGGATCAAGCCCGAGGAGGCCACGGATCCGGAATACTGGGCTCGACACCTTTGCCGCACGGTGCGCTTCAGCGAGTCGGTGCGAGTACTGCTCGGCGAGACCGAGCAGGTGCTGCTCGAGGTGGGCCCGGGCCAGGGGCTGACGTCGTTCGTCCGTCTGCATGAGGAGTGCGACGCGGACCGCTCCGCCCTGGTGCAGCCGACCCTGCGGAGCGCCTTCGAGCGGCGCCCCGATCAAGCGCTCCTGCTGCACACCCTGGGCCGGCTGTGGCTGCGGGGGCTGGAGATCGACTGGCAGGCCTTCTACGGCAACGAGCGCCGACGCCGGGTTCCGCTGCCGACCTATCCCTTCGAGCGCAAGCGCTTCTGGATAGAGCCGCAACGCCCCGCTGCCAAAGCGCTGCCGGTGGCGGTGGCGGCGCCGGCGCTGCAGGCCGAGCGCCCGACCCCGCGCCTCGAGGATCTGGAGAGGCAGACCGATGTGGAGAACTGGCTCTACCTGCCGGTCTGGCGTCGTACTCCCGCCGCACCCGGCCTGGGCGACGGGCCCGGGCAAGGCCCCTGGTGGGCATTCGTCGACGAGACTCCGCTGTCCAGGCGACTGCTGGAGCGCTTGGCGGAGCGGGGTGAAGAGATCGTCGTCGTCGAAGCGGGTCCGGAGTACGGCGGGCAGGGGAACCGTTGGGTGATCGACCCGCAGGAGCCGGAGCACTATCGGCGGTTGGTGCGCGACCTCCTGGCCGACGGCGGTCCGCCGGGGCGTCTCCTGCATCTGTGGAATCTCAGCTCCGAGGACGGTGCGGAAGGCTCTCTGAGTGACAGCCTGGACCTCGGCTTTCATTCAGTCATCTACCTGGCTCGCTCGCTCGCCCCGAGTCTCGAGAGCGGTGTCGAGTTGAATCTCTTCTCTAGCGGCGTCTATCGGGTCGTCGGCGATGAAGCCCTGCGGCCGTTGCGCGCGACACTCTCGGGCCCGACCCAGATCGTGCCGCTCGAGTATCCGGCTTTCTCGAGTCGGCACTTCGACCTCGATCGTCCCCGACCCGGGAGCCGGGCCGAGGACCAGCTACTCGGTTTGCTGGTCGGAGAGTTGTTGCTGCCGCCTACGGATCGTGAAGTGGCGTACCGGGCCGGCGAGCGCTGGACGCGCACCTTCGAGCGGCGGCCCCTCGCCAGGGTCCCGGAGAGGGGCGCCAACCTCGGCTGGCGAGAGGGTGGTGTCTACCTGATCACCGGCGGCCTGGGAGGCATCGGCCTGGCTGCCGCCGAGCATCTGGCCAAGAGCTGTGCCGCCCGGCTGGTGCTCGTCGGACGCACCGCCCTGCCGCCGCGCGATCAGTGGGACGACATTCTCGCCGACGCCGACCCCGAGAAAGGCGTCGCCCGCAAGATCTCCAAGGTGCGGGAGTTGGAGGCGTTGGGCACCGAACTGCTGGTGCTCGCCGCCGACGTCACCGACCGGGCGCAGATGCAGGAGGTCGTCGATCTGGCGCTGGAGCGCTTTGCGGCCCTCGACGGCGTCTTGCACACCGCGGGCGTGCCGGCTGCGGGATTGATGCACGGCAAGACCGCCGACGACTTTGCCACGGTACTGGCGCCAAAGGTCCAAGGCACACTGGTTCTGGAAGAGGTCCTGCGCCGGGTTCCCGTCGATTTCATCGTCCTCTTCTCGTCCATCACGGCGATTCTCGGCGGCGGTCCCGGCCAGGTCGACTACTGCGCCGCCAACGCCTTTCTCGATGCCTTCGCGCAGGCCAGGACGAGGCCGGACCGGCACGTGGTGTCGATCGACTGGGCGGAGTGGCGCTGGAACGACTGGGAGTCGATGATGGCCGGGCTGCCCAGCGATATCGTCGACCGCTTCCGGCAGACTCGCGAACGGCTCGGGATCGACTTCGCGGGTGGTCTGGACGCGATGGAACGGGTGCTCAACTCGCGTCTGCCGAGCTTCGTCGTTTCGCCGGCGGACCTGTCGGCGATGATCGAGATCAGCCGCACCTACACGGTGGATCGGCTGCTCGGCCAGGCCAGTGGTAGCTACCGCGGGAAAGTCGGTCAGGACACACCGGGCGCGCCCGAGGGACTCGCGACACCGGGACCCGTGGGCCGCGATCTCGAGAATCGCATCGCCAGGGTCTGGCAGGGCGCGCTCGGCCTCGACCGGGTAGGCCCCACCGACAACTTCTTCGATCTGGGCGGCAACTCGCTCGTCGGCCTCGAGGTCGTCTCGGCGCTGCAGCGGGAGCTGAAGCGCGAGGTCCCGCCTCTGGCCCTGTATGAGGCGCCCACGGTCCGCGCCCTGGCGAGATACCTGGAGCAGGACAGCGCCGCCGAGACGAGCTCCGGGTCGGCCGCCATCGAGGGTGCCGAACCGGCCGCCCCCGGGGTCGTGGTGAAGACCGGCGGAGACGAGATCGCGGTGATCGGCGTGGCGGGGAGGTTCCCGGGCGCCGCGAGCGTCGAGGCTCTGTGGCACAACCTCCTCGAGGGGAGGGAGGGCGTCACCTTCTTTGACGACGAGGAGCTGCTCGCGGCGGGCGTCGATCGGACCCTGCTCGACGATCCGAGGTACGTGAAGGCAGGATCGGTGCTCGAGGACATCGACCGCTTCGACGCCGAGCTGTTCGGGGTTGCGCCACGCGAGGCGGAGCTTCTGGATCCCCAGCACCGGCTGTTCCTGGAGTGCTCCTGGGAGGCCCTGGACGACGCCGGCTACGACTCGGAGCGGTACGCGGGACGCATCGGCGTCTTTGGCGGCGCCAACCTCAGCACCTATCTGATGCAGGCGGCGATGTCGCCCGAACTGCTCGGTACGCTGCACCCGATGTTGACCGGGCTGGGCAACTCGAGCGATTCGCTCACCACCCGGGTCTCCTACAAGCTCAACCTGCGGGGCCCGAGCGTGGCGGTCCAGACCTTCTGCTCGACCTCGGCGGTCGCCACCCACATGGCCTGTCGCAGTCTGCAGCAGGGCGACTGCGACATGGCCCTGGCCGGTGGTGTCCGCGTCGCGGTACCCCACCGTGTGGGCTACCTCTACGAACCGGGCGGCATCGACTCGCCGGACGGCCATACCCGGGCGTTCGATGCCCGGGGCCGGGGCACCCTGCTCGGCAACGGAGTCGCGATCCTGCGTGCTCAAGCGGCTTGCCGACGCGCTTGCCGACGGTGACCAGATCTACTGCCGTGATCAAGGGCTCGGCGATCAACAACGACGGCTCGGCCAAGGTCGGCTACACCGCGCCGAGCGTCGGGGCGCTGTCCGAGGTCATCAGCGAGGCCCTCGACAAGGCCGGGGTCTCGCCGGCGACGATCTCCTACGTCGAGGCCCACGGCACCGCCACCGAGATGGGCGACCCGATCGAGTTCGCGGCCCTGACCCGGGCCTTTCGCGCCGTCACCGGGGAAACTCGCTACTGTGCGATCGGCTCGGTGAAGTCGAATCTCGGGCATCTCGACAGGGCGGCCGGGACGACGGCGTTGATCAAGACCTCGCTCGCGCTGGAACGGGGGCAGCTGCCTCCGAGCCTCCACTTCGAAGAGCCCAATCCGAAGCTCGGCCTCGAGGAGAGTCCGTTCTTCGTCCAGACCGAGCTGACGCGCTGGCAGAGCCATAACGGGCCTCGGCGAGCGTCGGTCAATGCGCTCGGCATCGGCGGCACCAACGTCCACTTCGTGCTCGAGGAGCCCCCCCGACCGGCGGCCGGTGAAGCGGCCGCTTCGAGACCTTGGCAGCTGCTCCTGCTGTCGGCCAACACCGCCACCGCGCTCGACACCATGACCGGCCGCCTGGCGGCCTTTCTGCAAGACGCCCCGGCCGAGCTCGCCCTGCCGGACGTCACGGCGACCCTGCAGCGGGGCCGCCGGATCCTGAGCCACCGCCGCATGCTGGTGTGCCAGACCAGGGCCGACGCCATTGCTGGTCTCGAGTCGGAGCCCGGGAACCGACTGATCAGCCACTTCCAAGAGGCTACGCAACGCCCCGTCGTCTTCCTCTTCCCGGGCCTCGGGGATCATTACGTCGACATGGCACGGGGGCTCTACCGCCAGGAAGGCCGCTTCCGGGAGGTGTTGGACCGTGCCGCCGAGCTTCTGGAGCCGACCCTTGGCGTCGATCTCAGAGAGGTGGTCTTCTCGGGCGAACAGGACGAAGGCGCGATGGGTGGGGCACCACGCGTAGACCTGCGCCGATTCATGGGGCGGGCCGGTGAGGAAGACGGCGCCAGCCGCCGCCTCAACCAGACTCGACTCACCCAGCCGGCCGTCTTTGTCGTCGAGTACGCGCTGGCGCAGGTGCTGCTCGATTGGGGCCTCGCGCCGCAGGCGATGCTCGGCTACAGCCTGGGCGAGTACGTCGCCGCCACCGTGGCCGGGGTCTTCTCTTTCGAGGACGCTCTCGAGCTCGTGGCGCAACGCGCGCGACTGATCAGCGGTCTGCCGGCGGGCGCGATGGTCGCGGTGCCGGTCGGGGAGGAGCAGGCCAACGAGTTGGTGGCGTCGCCCGAGGGCGCCGGACTCTCACTGGCGGCGCTCAACGGCCCGCGGCTGGCCGTCCTGGCGGGACCGGAGGCGAACGTGCAGGCGCTCGAAGAGCGACTGGCCCAGGACGAGATGGCCTATCGGCGTCTGCAGACGTCGCACGCCTTCCACTCCGCCATGATGGACCCGATCGCCGACGCCTTTGCCGAGCTGCTTGCCGGGATCGAGCTGCGGCCACCGCGGATTCCCTATCTCTCCAACGTCA
>CAWAET010000012.1:0-120775 GCA_963781065.1 Thermoanaerobaculia bacterium
TACCGCGCCTCGACCGTCACCGGCACGGTGATCTCCTCGCCGTCTCGCAGCACCGTCGCCTCGACCGTCTGGCCCGCCTCGAGGCTCTTCAGGGCGGCGGAGAACTCCCGCAGGCTGCCGATCTCCCGCTCGCCGATCCGCATCAGGACGTCGCCCGGCAGAAGGCCCGCCGCCTCGGCCGGTGAGCCGGGGACGAGGCTGGCGATCTTCGCCCCCGGGCCCTGGAAGGCGAAGTCGGGGACGGTGCCGAAGCGCACCCGGCGGCCGGAGGGCGCCGGCGCCGGGGCCTCCGCGGCCGTCTCCGGGCCCTTGCCCTCGATGGTCACGGTGAGCGGCTCCTCGCGCTCGCCCAGGTAGGCGACCGCCTCCTTGACCAGGGTCGCCACCTCGACCAGACCCGCCGCGTCGACCTTGTCGGCCGTGTCGGTGGGCCGGTGGTAGTCGACGTGGGCGCCGGTGAAGATCTGCACCGCCGGGATCCCCGCGTCGATGAAGCTCATCTGGTCCGAGGCCTCGGCGGAGTCGGGGACGTTGCGGCTCTCGACGCCGGTGACGAAGCTCGAGCCGCGGAAGATGTGCTGCCACTCGTCGGCCGTGCCGGTGCCGAGGATCGACACCGGCTGGTCGAACAGCCGGCCCACCGTGTCCAGGTTGACCACGGCGCGGATGCCCGCGGTCGGGAACGGCCCGCCCCGCTCGACGTAGCCGCGCGAGCCGACCCGGCCGGCCTCCTCGGCGGCGAAGGCGACGAAGACCAGGTTGCGCGACGGCGCCTCGCCCGCCGCCAGGTTGCCGGCCAGCTCGAGCAGCACCGCCACGCCGCTGGCGTTGTCGTCGGCGCCGGGGTGGATCTTGCCCTCGTCCCCCTGGTGCACGTCGGGCCAGCCGCGGCCCAGGTGGTCGTAGTGGGCGCCGACGACGACCGACTGCTCCGCCCACTCCTTCTTGGAGCCCGCGAGATAGCCGACGACGTTGACCACCTCGACCGGCGTTCCGCCCGGGCCGCTGGGGACCTCGATCGCCTGGAACCAGCCGCCGTCGCTGCCTCCCGGGGCGAGCCCGGCGGCGGCGAACCGCTCGGCGATGTAGTCGGCCGCCCGCCGCAGCCCCTCGCTGCCGACGCCGCGGCCCTCGAGCTCGGGGGCGGCCAGGAAGGCGACGTGGTCCATCAGCGCCCGGGTGGAGAAGACCGGCGGCAGCTCGGCCAGGGCCGTCCGCGTGTCGGGCGTCGCGGCGGGCAGCGGTTCCGAGCGGCGACCGGCCGGGCCGCAGATCGAGCCGCAGCGGCGAGCTCGGAGGCCGGCCACTGGCCCTTGACGACGTTGGTCGGCTCGTCGCCCTCGAAGGCCAGGTAGGAGTACTTGCCGTAGTGGGGCAGCTTGCGCCCCATGCCCGCGAAGGCCGCCTGCGGCTCGACCACCAGCCAGCCGACCGCCTTCTCGAGGCTGGTCCGGATGGCGCCGGATGACGACCAGCGAGTGGCCGGCCAGCGGCGCGCTCTCGTCGCCGAAGGCCACCGCCTCGCCGCTCACGCTCAGGCCCGCCGGCCCATCCTCGACGAACAGCTCGCGGGCGAAGCGATTGCCGGCGCCCAGCATCCAGACCGCGCGATCCGCCGGCAGCTCCGCCACCTCGCTGTCGAGCTTGACCTCGATCGCGTGCGCCTCGCTCTGCCAGCCCTCCACCAGCTGCCGGTAGCGTTCGATCGCCGCCGCCGGCTCGCCGGCCGGCAGGACCGCCAGGATCTCCGGCTCGCCGAAGATGCGCCCGATCGACGGCGGGGTCTCGCGGGGATCGAGCTGGCGGAAGACGTCGAACCCGGGGTCGACCTCGAGCGCCAGGGGCTCCGCCCCGGTCGCGATCTCGAACGGCGCGCTGCCGCCCGCCATCCGGACCGTCCATGCGGGTCGTCCCCGCGGCGGTGTGGACGGCCACCGGCACCGCGAGCGCGAACGGCTCGCCGCCCTGGCTCTGGGTCAGCGAGCCCGTCACCACCCAGCCGTCCGCCTCCTGCCGCACGGCGGTGACCTCCACGCCGAGCGCCGGGGCGCCGGGCCGCGTCACCCACTGCTCGAAGAACCCGCCGAGCTCCTCACCGCTCACCGCCTCGAAAGTCGCTCGCAGGTCCCCGAACGAGGCCCGCTTGCCGCGGAAGTCGCGGTAGAAGCGCGGCCAGCGCCCGCCGGAAGACCTCGTCGCCGAGCTGCCGGCGCAGCATGTGGAAGACCATCAGCGTCTTGCCGTAGCCGACCGCCTCGGTGGCCGCGCTGTGGCGCGAGCGGAACTCGCTCAGCGGGAAGTCGTCGCCCTCCTGGACGTAGTTGCGGTACTTCTGCAGCGCGTCGCGCCGGTACTCCGCCCCCTGGCCGCGCTGCTCCTTGATCAGGTGGTCGGCCAGGTAGGCGGTCAGCCCCTCGCACCAGTTGCCGCTCTCGTAGTCGACGAAGACCGAGTTGCCCCACCAGTTGTGCAGGATCTCGTGCGGGTAGGACGAGTGGAGGATGAACGGGAAGCGGATGACCGTCGGCCCGAGCAGGGTGAACGACGGCATGCCGTAGCCGGTCTCCCAGAAGTTCTCGACCAGGGCGAACTTGCCGTAGGGGTAGGGGCCGATGAGGTCGCGGTACATCTCGACGTACTGGGCGGTGGCCTCGAGGTACTTGCCGGCCAGCGCCGGCGTCCGCCTGCGCGCAGGTAGACCAGCGCCTCGACCGCGCCGGCCGCGTCGCGGTAGACGCTCGAGCGGCCCGCCGATCAGGTAGATCTCGTCCATCGGGCCCTGCGAGTCCCAGTGCGCCCGGCCGGCCTCGTCGCGCGAGGTGCCCTCGCCCTGGCTGATGACGTGCCAGCCCTCCGGCAGGCCGACGCTCAGCTCGAACTCCACCAGCCGGTCGTCGAAGACCGGGTACCAGAAGCTGCTGCCCGCCAGGAACACCCC
Source organism: Thermoanaerobaculia bacterium (assembly GCA_963781065.1). Lineage (GTDB taxonomy): Bacteria > Acidobacteriota > Thermoanaerobaculia > Multivoradales > JAHEKO01 > CALZJC01. The sequence continues at coordinate 2,939 of CAWAET010000012.1, forward strand.
CTCCTCGCCGAGCTGGCCGACGGTGGCGCGGAAGCCGCGGGTGTACTCCTCCTTCTGATCCGACAGGCCGAAGTCGAACAGCCCGTCGTAGACCAGGGTGAGGGCGCCGTCCGCCGGCACCCCGTCGACCCGGTAGCGGGTCAGCGGCGCCCGGTCGGCCTCGTCCGGCGCGGCGTTGATGCCGACGAAGGCCTCGACGTCGCCGAGCGGCACCTCGGTGACCGCGAGGCTCGCTCGGGCGGATCTCGAGGGCGGAGTTGAGCAGGAGCTCGACCGTGCCGCCCTCCGGCACCGCCGGCAGGGTGACGCGGTCGCTGACCGCCACCCGGTGGGTGGCCGGATCGAGCTCGATCGTCATCTCGTGACGGACGCGCTCCGCGGCCGCCGCGGGCATCGCACAGGCGATCAGGCAGATCACCACCAGGCTTCGTCTGAGCATCATCTCTCCTCCAGGGCCAGTCGCCAGTGGCCAGTGGCAAGAGACCGGTGGCCAGCGTATCGGGGACCGGGCCGGCCGATCTTCAGTGCACGACGACCACGCGGTAGCGGGCGGGGTCGAGCCACTCGCCGGCGAGGCGCTCGAGCTGCTCGCGGCTCACCGTCTCGAGCGCCTCGAGGGCGTCGAGGTCCTCGCGCGCCGCCACGCCGGTGAACGCCCGCAGGCCCAGATACCGGGCCCGGTTGACCGCCGTCATCCGCCGCATCAGCGCCCGGCTCGCGAGGACCGCCCGGATGCGCCGATCTCCTCGTCGTCCACCATGCGGGCGCGCAGGCTCTCCAGCTGGCCGCGCAGCCCGGCCAGGGCCTCGTCGCGGTTCTCCGGCCGGGTTCCCATCTCGACCGTCAGCCAGGCCAGCGCCGGCTCCTCGGAGAAGCTCACCGAGGCACCCAGCCGGTAGGCCAGCCCTCGCTCCTCCCTCAGGGTCATCGCCAGTCGATCCGAGGCGATCGCCGCGAGCAGCGTCAGGCCGGCACGATCGGCGGCGGCCGCCTCGCCGATCCGCCCGAGGTAGATCTTCGCCTGATCGGCTCCCAGGGCCACTTCGACCGGCGACCCGGCGCTCCGCGGTCGGCGGCCAGGGCGGCATCGCCGAAGCCGCCAGGGCCCCGGCGCGGCGGAGGCGAATCTCTCGGCGACGGCGCCGAACACGTCCTCCGGCTCGTGCGGCCCGGCCACGCTCAGGATCAGCGCGCGCGGGTCCAGATAGGCGCCGGCAAACTCCACCAGCTCCTCGTGGGTCACTCCGGCCCAGGCTCGCCGGGGTCCCGGAGACCGGTCTGGCGAGCGGATGATCGGCGCCCAGCAGGGCCGCCCGGTAGGCGGCGCGGCCCACCTCGGCCGGCGACGACGCCTCCTTCTCGGCGCGAGCCACGCGCGCCGCCTGGAGCGCCTCGAACTCGCCCCGGTCGAGCGCCGGCAGCCGCACCAGCTCGGCCAGCAGATCGAGCGCCGGCAGCCAGTTGCCGGCTGCGACCTCGAGCCGCACGAACGAGTGGCTCGGGTCGGTGTAGTAGTCGTCGTAGGGAATGAAGTCGGCATCGGCGGTCTTGAGCTCGGCGCCCAGCCGCTCGAGCCGCGCCTCGAGCTGGGCGCGGTCCGACAGCCGGGTGCCGCGCGGCAGCATCCGGTGCAGCAGGTCGGCGATGCCCGCGCGACCCTCGGGCTCGCGCGCCGAGCGGTCGCGGACCAGCAGGTGGAAGCCGGTCACCCGGGTGCCGGGCTCGCGCGACACCAGCACCCGCATGCCGTTGTCGAGAGTGCGGTCGAGATCGGCGGCTTCGAGACCGGCAGCTGCGATGTCGGCGCAGGGAGCCGTCTCGGCCGCGCCGTCGCCTCCGGCTCGGGCAGGGGCTCGACGGTCGTCTCCCGGGCGCCGGGGTCGACCACCACCACCCGGGCGCGCCGCGCCAGCTCATCGAACAGGCCGGCCGCGGCGGCCGCCACCTCGGCCGGGAGTCCGCTCCGCTCGCTTCGTCCGGGGCGCAGCAGCGGCGCCGACCGCGCCGCCGCAGGCGCCCAGCGTGTCCGCCACCATCATGCCCAGATAGTGCAGCCGCTGGCCCATCAGGAGGTCGCCGGAGCGCTCGGCGGCGCTGGCGCGCATCAGCTCGACCGGGCCGAAGCCGGGCTCGGCGAGACCACGCCGGCCGGTGGCGTCGAGCGCCGCGAACAGCCGCCGCGCCACCGAGCCGATGTCGACGCCGGGCAGCAGGTCGGCGCGAATCGTCAGCGCGCTGCCCACCGGCCGCGGCACGTAGGTGGCGGCGAGCCCGCTCGCCTCGTCGCCGGGCACGGCCCGCCGCAGGGGACCGGTCTCGCCCGACAGCACCGCGGCGATGATCTTCGCCTCGGCACCACCGGGCTCGCACGGGCCGGGGGCCGGCAGGGTCATCGTGACCACCGCCGAGGCCCCCTCCATGCCGATCCAGGTCACCGTCCCCTGCCCCGGACCGGCGAACGGGTCGGGCACCGGCGGCAGGCGCGGTTCCGGCCGGCGGCGGATCGTAGATCGCCTCGACCAGCCGCAGCATCTCCTCGGCGGCGAAGTCGCCGGCCACGAAGAGGAGGACGTTCTCGGGCACGTAGCGGCGCTTGTAGTACTCCCACACCCGGTCGCGCCCGATCCCGGCCAGCGAGTCGTAGGTGCCGATGACCGGCCGGGCGTAGGGGGTCTCCGGCGCGGTCCGCTGGCGGATCGCCAGGTCGGCGTCGTGGTCCGGCCGCGAGCGGTCCTTGGCGATCTCCTCGAGGACGATCTTGCGCTCCTTGTCGTACTTCTCCTCGGGGATCGTCGAATCGAACAGCATCGCCGCCTGGATCTCGAGGCCCCGGGCCGCCTGCGCCGCCGGCACCAGCATCGTGTAGTAGGTGTGGTCCTCGTCGGTGTGGGCGTTGCTGTAGCCGCCGATGCGGTCCACCGCCGCGTACAGCTCCTCCTGGCTCATGGTCGTGGTGCCGTTGAAGAGCAGGTGCTCGAGCAGGTGCGAGGCGCCCGAGAAGTCCTCCGACTCGAGGGCCGAGCCCGCCCCGACGATGGCCGTGGCGGCGATCATCGGCACCTCCCGCCGCTCCAGCAGGGCGACCCGCAGGCCGTTCGGCAGGACGGTCTCCAGGTAGCCCGCACCGGCATCTCGCGGCGCCGGCTCGACGGCACCGGCAGCCGCGGCGAGGCAGACGGCGAGCACCAGGACGGAGGCGTTGTTCGTGCCGCGTTTCATGCCGGGAGTATAGATTGCGCCACGGCCACAAAGGCGCCGAGAACGGCACGGGAACCGGCCTGCGCTGGACTCTCACCCGGGGCTGGCGCGCGTCGCGGCGAGCCGCCGAACAGGGCGTCCCGACGACCGATTCCCACGGCGCCCCACCCGCGCAGGTGGGGGCCTTTTGACAGGCGTGCAGGCAATGGTATTTTGCCCAAAAGGCATCTCGGCACCGGTTGCCAAGGCTGATGGCCCGGTGTCTGCCAGACACTCAGCCAAAGAGGAGGGTGTGATGTCGAGGAGTCGGAAGAGAAGTCTGCTTGGGCTGGCGGCCGTGGCGCTGATCGTGCTGACCACAATCGCTGCCGGCGGTGCCGGCCGTGGCACCGGCGGCGGAGACAGCGGCGCTCCGTGGGAGCCGGGCATGGAGGTGGCCGAGGCCACGATCGAGTACATCGAGCCCCAGTTCGAGTGGACACCGAACCGGCAAACCGAAGCTCAACGGCTCGAGATGCAGCGCAAGTTCGAGGCTCGCAAGGAGTTGGTGCAGGCGCGGTATCCGACCAGCGTGCCGGGGCCACCGGTGAGCCTGCTGGCGATCGACGAGGTGCCGGAGACGATGGCCGGCGGCGACGAAGGGTACTCCGAAGCGGAGCTCGAGGGCGACTTCGCGGCCGATTTCGAGGCCGATCCCGACCGCGTGGCGAGGATCAACAAGCGCAACCCGATGGCGAACACGGCCAGCACGCTGGCCGAGCCGGTGGCAGCCATGTCGGGCAACCACATCCTCGCCGGGGGCAACACCCACTTCGAGTACTCGGGGAACGCGGGCGTCACCTATACCGACATCCCCTTCCCCGGCGGCCCGATGGCGGCGCCGAACGTCTGCTGCGATCCTGACGTGCAGCATTTTCCGGGTCGCGGCACGACGATCTTCAGCATCCTGTACCTCAATTCGGGCGCCACCCAAGGCGCCGTGCGCCTGTTTGTCAGGCGCCAGATCGACGAACCGACGACCTGCAGCTACACCCTCGGTTACGGTCCGGACGTGGTGCCGGACTATCCCCACCTGGGGAAGAGCAACCGCTACCTCTACCTGAGCACCAACAACGTCGGCACCTCCTGGTCGGGAAGCCAGATGAAGCGGATCCCCGTGGACGACCTGGCGGACTGCGTGACCGCGTCGGTCGAGACCTACACCTACACCGGCAGCGTCGGCCAGCGCGTTTTCGTCCCCGCGGAGGGCACCACCGAGACGATGTACTGGCTCACCAACGAGAACACCACGCAGTCGCGTCTCTTCAGCTGGCCCGAGGCCAGCGGCTCGATCACCAGCTGGGTGATCGACCGCGCGGAGTCGACCTTCTCGAACCCCGACTGCCGCGGCGGCGTCGGCAACTACGACTGGATCGAAAGATCCACCGCCTGGAGCATCGCCGGATTCCGCGTCCGCTCGGCGCTTCACAAGCAGCGCTACCTGTGCAGCTACTGGAACGTCGGGCCCGATGCGTCCCATACCCAGGGGCACGTGCACGCCGCGTGCTTCGACACCAACGACTCGCCGCCGACCCTGGTCGCCCAGCCCCATATCTGGAACTCGGGCGCATGCTTCGGCTTCCCGGCGGTGAGCGCCAACGTGCGCGGCGACCTCGGTCTGAGCATCGGATATGGCGGGCAGAGCGGCGGCGGCGGCACCGCGGCGAAGGGACAAATCGGCATCTATGACGATGTCAGCGGCGGCGGCATGGGGTTCTTCGGCACCGTCTATCTGACCGCCTCGGGTAGCCGCAATCGCTCGGACGGCCGCCACGGCGACTACTACACCGTGCGGCCCTCGTACCCTTGCGGCACGGGCTATATCGCCACCAACTACGGCCTGCTGCAATCGACCCGCAACGTCAGGGTGGTGCGCTTCAGCCGCGGCCGCGACTGGAGATGCATGCTGGAGTTCGGCCAGAGACCGAACTCGGTGTACGACTGAGGCCGCAGCCCCGGGGCGGGCCGTTGGGGCCCGCCCCGAACCGGCCCGGTCGGCGCGGAGCCGCTCGCGCAAGGAGGTTCGCAGACCATGACCAGTAAATTGATCTTCTTGGCACCGCGCTCTGCCTGCCGATCCTGCTCGCCCAGGGCGGCTGTGGCTCGGGCTCGCAAGGCAAGCCGGCCAGCGAGACCCCGACCGCGCCCAAGAGCGGCTCCCGGGCGCAGGCCGCGCCGGAGGGCGGTGCCGAGGGCGGCGTGACCGTCATGCCGTCCGCCACCCTTTTCGAGGCCGGGCAGGACTTGACGCTGGCGGTCTCCAACGGCTCGACGCAGACCATCTACGTCGAGGACATGAAGACCGACTGCTCGATCGTGACCCTGCTGGCCAAGGCCGGCGACGGCTGGGAGACCGTCTGGGGCTGCGGCATGGAACGGCTGCCGCGGGTCGTCGCCATCGAGCCGGGCGGCTCCGAGCCGGTGGTGATCCGGCCCGACAGCTCGCACATCCTCACCGAGGGCGGGCTGGGCGCCGGCACCTACCGCGCCCGCTTCTCCTACCGCCTGGCGCCTGGGCCCGAAGGCGAGGAGCCCGAGGTGGCATTCTCGGCGGAGTTCGAGATCGGGTCCTAGGCTGCAAGACCGAAGGAAGAACGGGCCATGCCGGGCATGGCGACACCGAACGACACAGGAGAGCACCGATGCACTCGACCCCAAGAAACACCGCCCTCGCGCTGGCGACCCTCGCGGCCGGCCTCTTGGCCGCCGCGCCATTCGCCACCGCCCAGGATCTCCACTCCTCGCGCCGGCCCAGCCCGATGGGCCTGGCCCGAACCACTCTCGCCGACGGCACCTACCTCAGCGTCGTCTACAGCCGCCCCTACGAGCGCGGCCGCGACACCATCTTCGGCAGCGAAGAGGACGGCGCGCTGGTGCCGTACGGCCAGCGCTGGCGGACGGGCGCCAACGAGGCCACCGAGATCACCTCGACCGGCGATCTGACCGTCGGCGGCGAGGCGCTCGCCGCGGGCACCTACTCGCTCACCTCCGTCCCCGGCCCCGAGAGCTGGACGCTCCATTTCAACTCCCTTCTCGGCCTCAACGGCACCGCCCGCCGCAACCCCGAGAGCGGCCGCTTCGAGCAGGTCGACCTCGGCCCGACCGACGTCCTGGTGGTCACCGTCCCGGTCCGCACCCTCGAGGAGAAGGTCGACCAGTTCACCATCGCCTTCGCGGACGCCGAGGACAGCGCCGAACATGTGCCTGCGCTGGATCACCACCGAGGTGTGCGTACCGCTGAGCGCCGTCGAGTGACGGGTCTCCAACTACGGCCAGCCGGCGGTCCACCCCGAACGGTCGCTACGTCGTCTTCCAGGCCGAGAAGCAGGAGCACCCGTTCATCGTGCCGCTGGCGACGAATCCCGGCGCCGGGCGTCTTCAACGACATCTGGCTCTACGACCTCGAGACCGACCGGGCGACGGCGCTCTGGGAGGTGCCGAACGACAAGCACCACGGCGTGCTCCACCCGCAGTTCTCCAAGGACGGCACGACGGCTGAGCTGGTCCGAGATGTACGAGGGCGCCGACTTCAAGATCCCGGGAAAGCTGGCCGGTGCATGGGCGCTCAAGATCGCCGATTTCAGCCCGAGCGGTCTGACGGCAACGTCAAGGAGTACCGCCCGGGCGAAGACGTGATCTACGAGAACCACGGCTTCAGCCACGACGGCGAGTGGCTCTACTTCAGCAGCAACATGAAGCGCTCGGAGCCGGTCAACGAGAGCACCGAACATCTACAAGATCCACCTCGAGACCGGAGAGCTCGTCCGCCTGACCGATGAGGGCTACAACGAGCACGCGCATCTCTCGCCGGACGGCAAGTACATCGTCTGGATGTCGTCGGTCGGCAACGGCGACACCTACGACTACTACAGGGTCGGTACGGACTACTGGCTGATGAACGTCGACGGCACCGGCAAGCGACGGCTGACCCACCTCAACGACCCCGACCACCCGCACTTTCGCGGCCGCTACGCGGTCGCCGCCGACTTCGACTTCGATCCCGGCAGCTCCGGAAGAGAACGGCTATCGACTGTTGGCCTACCTGCACGAACTGGTGACCAAGAACTTCGGCATCCGAGCCAACGACAAGGACGCCAAGGGCGAGTACAACTTCTTCGTCGAGTTCACGCTGCGGCTCCGGCAGCTGAAGCGTCCGACACCCTCGAACCCGATGATCCACGCCGAGGGCACCCGTCTCGTCGACGGCACCGGCAAGCCCGATCAAGCTTCGCGGCGTCCTGCTCGAGGGTTGGCTGATGTGGAACGGTACGCTGTGGGGCGCCGGCCTGACCTCCGAGACCAAGATCACGGACCGCATCGAGGGCCTGGTCGGAGAGGAGGAGGCCGCTCGCTTCCGCAAGGCGGTCTACGACAGCTTCATCTCCGAGCGCGACATCGAGATGATCGCCGACCTCGGCCTCAACGTCGTCCGGGTTCCGTTCAACCACACGGTCCTCGAGAAAGACGGCGCGATCGACAGCTCGGCCCCCGGCTGGGCCTATCTCGATCGCCTGCTCGACTGGTGCGAGAAGCACGAGGTCTACGTCGTGCTCGATCTCCATTCCGTTCCCGGTGGACAGTCCGGCGTCTTTGTCGCCGACCCCGATCTGAAGCACGTCTGGAAATCCGAGGCCGATCTGCAGCGCACCGTCGATCTGTGGAAGGCGATCGCCACCCGGTACCACGCGAGGTCGATCGTCGCGGGGTACGACCTGATCAACGAACCGGAGCCTCCGAAGGGCCCGGATCTCATCGATCTCTATCGCCGCATCATCCGAGCGATCCGCGCCGTCGATCCCCACCACCTGGTCTTCCTCACCGGGACGGCACTCTCGACCGACTTCAGCTTGTACGAAGGCCCGATCGACGACAACCAGGCCTACACCTTCCACACCTACGACTTCTTCACCCACAACATCAATGAATCGCAAGTGGCTGAGCTTGCCCGGCTCGCCGAGGAACACGACGTCCCGTTGTGGAACGGAGAGTTCGGCGCCCACACGGATCGTTGGACCGCCGCGCAGATCGCGCTCTTCGAGGATCCCGGCAACCACGTCAACGGCTGGATCTACTGGCCGTGGAAGCGAGTCTCCGAGACCGACTGGCGCCGAGAGCGCTTTGGCGCATCTCATGGAGATCGAGCCCACCGAAGCCTGGAACACGGTGCGCAAGCACCTGGGATCCATCTTCGGCCTCAAGACAGATCCCGAAGGAGCTGGCACGTCAGGCGCTCGCCGACTTCCTCGAGAGCTCCAAGGCCGAGAACCTGATCGCCGACGAGAAGATGGTCGCGGCCTTGCGGAGTTGGAAAGGCTCAGACGCTACGCCGCCGATGCCCTGAGACTACCCGCGCGATTTGGCCTTGTTCCCGAACCGCGCGACCGCGTGCTCCCACTCGATCTTGATGACTTCCTGCATCACCGAGTCGAGCTTCGGAAGCGCTCTCTCGACCTGCTTCAGATCGTTCTTGTGGACCTGGCGTCGCAGTGTCTTCGCTCTCGACTCGAAGTCGGTCTTCAACTTGGCGTAGAAGGCCTCCAGCTCCGCCCTCTTTTCCGCCGTCATCCATTTGGCATTCTTCAGATCCTCGACGAACTTCTCGATTCCGTCGCCGTGCTCGGAGACCGCCTGCTCGTACTTGGCGAGCGAGTACCCTCGGACGATCGTCTGGAGCCGTGCCCAGAACCTGACGTCCCAGCCGTTCTCGGCCAGGATTCTCTTGACCTCTTCGTCTCGCTTGGCCTTCCAGGCACCGCTGACCGTGCCCTTCTGCGGATCGATACGAAGGCCGAGCTCCACATACTCGCGGTACATGCCCGGGAAGGTATCCACGAAACGCTGGACCACTTTCTCGTTGAGAACCGGCCAGGCTGCCTGCGCGGTCTGCGCGAGGCAGAGCGGCAGGAGAATGGCGAGCACTGCCGAGATCGCGAGCGTCTTCTTCATGTTGGTCCCCTTCCTGGTTGGCCGTCGACTTCCGAGTCCCGGCAGCCGCCCCCGATTCTACGAAGGAACCGCGAAGCCTGGTGTCCGAACTGGCCGAATCATGCGGCGTAGTCGAGGGCGGGGGAGAAGGTCGGGCTAGCGACCAGGCGCGCGGACCAGCCGCTCGAGCTCGGCAGAAAGCTCACGACCGCGGTGGTAGTTGCGGTCCTCGATGAGACGCGTCAACTTGCGCGCCGATTCGAGATCCTCGGCGGATGCCAAAGGAACGAGCGCGACCAGATCACTCAGATCCTGCGGCCGCGTGGCGTCGTCCCGGGCCAGCACTTTGAGAGCGATCAGCTCCGGCAGGCGGGCGACGGGCACGTTGAGGCCGGGCAGCACTTCGAGCGGCTCGGCCGCGGCCACCACTTCGGGCTCGATACCCGAGCTTGCGAAGAGCAGGTCGACCACGACGCCACCTCGATCTTGACCGGGCGGCAAGAGACGCGCGGTGGCAAGCCGCCCCGCGGCTTCTTGCTCGACGGTTTCCAGAATCTCGTAGCCTACTGCGCGCAGTTCGGCGACGAGCCTCTCGGCCTGGCTGTCGTTCTCGACTGCAACAGCCAGATCGACGTCTCGTGTGAAGCGGGGCTCCGCGCGCACCGAGACGGCGAGCCCACCGACAACGGCCCAGCCGAACCCCTTCTGATCCAGCAGGTTGGCGATGTCGGCGAGTGCGGTCTGCAGGCGGTTCATCGCGCCGTTCGAGAAGACCCCGGGCAGTCCCCTCTCTCGGCGCCCGGTCGGTGTCGAAGCCACTCGAGGAGTAGCTTCTCGACCTCCACCGCGCCCAGAGTCGGGTTGTCTCGCCCAAGCTTGAGGCGCATCATGCTCTCACCTGCCGCGAAGAGATCCATCGCGGTCCGGAAGCGAGACAATGCCAGGTTCCGACTGCTCTGCACCGTGCAATTCTACCATCGACGGGCAGATCGGCCCCCCTGCGCGAGGCGGAACGAGAGTCGGCGGAAGCGCATGGGAATCGAACCCACCCTCGCCGAGCATTCACCCGCCGAACAACCGTCTTGAAGATTGGCGTAATCCAACTGACGACGACAGTCGCAACTCGTAGTTGCTGACGCGGGAGGTGGTTACAGGGTACGGTCTTGACGGGCGTGGTTGACCAGAGTGGTCAGGAGTTGCCGTCTACCGCACCAGGAGTGCACCACGGAGAGCGGCCTTTGAGGCGTGCACGCCACGCGCGGGTCGGCGGGCGTCGGGCGTCTAGCGGCGCTGTAGGGCCGCGCGAAGGTCAGCCACAGCTGCTTCGGTCGCCGAGATTTGCGGATGCTCAGGCCGCAGTCTGGCCCGTTGTACTGCAAGCGCCTGGGTGAGAATGCTTTCCGCTACCTGCAGCTCGCCGAGAGCGGTCAGGGCCTCGCCAAGATAGCGCTGCGTACGAGCGACGTGTGGGTGCCTCTCCGCCTGCTCGCTGCCACGAATGCGTAAGGACTCACGCAGGAGCTCCACCGCCTCGTCAGGTTCTCCAAGACGCAAGAAAACCCCGCCGAGAGCGTCCAGCGTCGTCGCGACGTCGGTAGGCGGCGACGCCTCGCGCTGCGCCGCCAGAACCTCGACGAGGACTGCCTGCGCCTCCCGGTACTTCCCCCGCTTCTCGAGAACGATGCCGAGCCCGCGTCGGGCCACCTGCGCGCTCGGGTGCCCGGGTTCCCGCTTAGCTGCGTACGCGCTCGCCACCCGTTGGAAATGGGCGGCGGCCGTCGCGAGGTCCCCCTGCTCCAAAGCGAGGGTCCCAAGGACGTTATAGACACCGATGACGGCAGGATGGTCCGCGCCGAGGTGTCGCTCGCGGATCGCGAGGCCGTCGCGAACGAGCGGCTCCACCTCCTCGAGTCGGCCCTGCTCCATCAACAACCAGCCCAGGTAGTAGAGCGTAGAGCCCGTGTTGAGCGCGGCCGGTGAGCGTTTCAACCGAATGGCCGCGATCTCGCGATACAGCTTCTCGGCCTGCGCGTAGTCGCCCTGATGATCCCAGAGGATGCCGGCCAGGTTGATCTGGCCGGTCAACACCGAGGGATGGTCGGGTCCGTAGATGGGTATCTCGCGGTCCAGCGCCTCACGGATCAGCTCCGCCGCCTCGGCCATCTCACCGCGCCTCTTGAGGCACAGCGCCAGGTTGTTCAGCGGCTGCGTCACCAGGAGATCCCCTTCGCCCGCTGTCGGACGAAGCACAGTCGATCGCTCGTCTGAAGAGCGGCTCGGCCTCATCGCATCGCTCGGCGTAGTAGTAGTAGATACCGAGGTCGTCCCAGGCCTTGGCCGTACTTCGGTGATCGGGTCCCAGGACGCGCTCCCGGATCACGATCGCTTCGCTCAGCCTCGCTTCGGCCTCTTCATCGACGCGAGTGGCGAGGACATTGCCGAGCTCGTTGAGACTCGACGCGATCTCCAGCTCACGACGCGGCCGCGCGCGCGTGCGAAGCGCGAGCGCGCGGCGGTGGACCGCCTCGGCCTCCTCGAGATCGCCACGCTCACCGAGCAGGACCCCGAGGTCGAAGAGGGACTGCGCCAAATCCGCGCTTCCGGCGCTTTCCTGAACCGCGATGGCGCGCCGTAGCAACGGCTCGGCACTGTCGTAGTCCGCAAGCTCGGTGTACACCCGTCCCACGACGTCGAGCAGGCGTGCCTGTACGGTCGGCTCGTCGGCGAGCCCGTCGATCTGCCGTTCTCCACGCTCCAGGATCTGCCGCGCGGTCAGTTGCTCACCCAGGCTCTCCGCCGGGGCGTTGGACTCGAACAGGCCGACCAGGAACTCGGTCACCTGGCGCGCCGTCTGGGCCTCTCGCTCGGCGCGGTTCCGCTGCACCGTGGTCGCCGCCAGGCCTGCCAGAACGGCTAGAAAGACGACGGCCGCCGCACCGACGCCGTACACGTTCCGGCGCACGAACTTCTTCGCTCGATACGTCCACGTGGACGGTCGCGCCTCGATCGGCAAGCCCCCCCGGTACCGGTCCAGATCATCGGCGAGCGCCCGCACAGACTCGTATCTCCCGTCCGGCTCCTTGCGCAGCGCCTTCAGGACGATCGTGTCCAGGTCGCCACGAAGCCGGGACGGCTCGAGGGCCCCGATTCGGGCGGTATCGCCTTCTCCGGCTCGCGACGACGGCGCGGCGGGATCGGTTTCGCAGATCGCCCGCTCGACCTCCGTCGGTCCCGCTCCAGCGAGATCGTACGGACGCACGCCGGTCAGCAGTTCGTAGAGGATCACTCCCAGGGCGTAGACGTCGGTCGCGGTCGTGACCTCTCCGCCACGCACCTGCTCGGGGGCCGCGTACTCGGGGGTCATCACCAGGAGCCCGGTGCGGGTCAACGGCGCGGCCTGGTCCAGGCCCACCTTGTCGGGGTCGATCAGCTTGGCGATCCCGAAATCCAGAAGCTTGACCTCTCCCTCGACCGAGACCAGGACGTTCGTGGGCTTGAGGTCGCGATGCACCACAAGGTGGCGGTGCGCGTGCTGGACCGCCGAGCAGACCTCCTGAAAGAGCTCGAGCCGCCGGACGAGTCCGGCTTGCACCCGCCCGCAGTAGCGGTCGATGGGCTCGCCGTCCACGAACTCCATCACCAGGTACGGAAGGCCCTCTTCGGTCACACCCCCATCGAAGACCTTGGCGATGGATCGATGGTCCAGATTGGCGAGGATCTGGCGCTCGGCGTGGAATCGCTCGCGCAGGACGTTGGTCTCCGAGGTGATGCCCCGCATGACCTTGACCGCGACCCGCTGGGTGAAGGCGTCGTCGTCGCGCTCGGCCAGGAACACCCGCCCCATCCCACCAACGCCGATGCGGCGCAGCAGCCGATAGTGGCCGATGCGGCGGCCCGCTTCGCTCTCTTCCTCGTCGGCCACGGCAGCGAACGACGGCGCCGCGAGATCCGGCGCGCTGCCGTCGAGGAAAGTCGGCGCGCCCGACTCGGCTTCGAGCAGCGACTCCACCTCGTGACGCAGCTCGGCGTCGTCGCCGCAGGCTTCGTCGATCGCCCGCAGCCGTTCGGCAGGCGCCAGGTCGGCAACCTCCGAGAAGACCTCCTTCGCCCTCGCCCAGCGGCCGCCGGCGCCTCGATCGGTCATCGCGACGGAGTGCCGGCCTAGGCCGCCAGCTCCCTGGCGAGCCAGGCTCGGGCCTGGCGCCACTCACGGCTAACGGTGCGCTTTGAGACCCCGAGCGCCTCGGCCATTACCGTGGAACCCCTGTCCTGAAGTGGCGCGCCGTGGAAGGTCTCGAGCGTGGCGACCTCCACCCCGCCGCCGCGCTTCGCCGCCTGCCGCAATCGGAAGTGATCGATCAGCACCTGGCGCATCGCGGTAGCCGCCAGCGCCAGGAAGTGGGCCCTGTCGTGCAGTGCCTCGCGGGCCTCGGGGCGGCCGGCACGGACCTGTCGCAGAAGCTGGGCTGTCTTCGTCATGGCGCCTCCACGCCTCGAGAAACCGCGCGAGCCTAGCAGACCGGGCCGGGCGCATGGCGTGATTCCCGACGGGTTCCCGTTAGAAGGAACAGGAGGAGCAAGATCAACGTGCAGCCGACGAAACCCTCGAAAGCCAGAGCCCGGACGATCTGGGGCACAGTCCTGACGGCCGTGCTCGCGAACGGCGCCCTGCTCGCGGGCGAGGTGCCGGTAGCGGTCTCGCCAGGGAGCGCTGGAAACGAGACCCGGCCTCGCCCGCGTATTGCCAGCCCCTGCCCCACCTTCAGCTGGGGTGCGGCCGAGAGTGCGAAGGGCTACGAGATCGAGGTGTACCGGGTCGACCCGAGTGGAGACCGGCAGCTTGCACTGAGGCGCCTCTTCCCCACGGCGGTCGAGTCCTGGACACCCTCTCTCACCGACTGCTTCGAGCGCGGCACCGGCTACGCCTGGGCGGTGCGCGCGATAGGCCCGGATCGGCCTTCGGCCTGGTCTTCTCTGGCCCATTTCGAGACCACGCCGCGGCTCGACAAGCGCGAGATCGCCGCTGCCCTGGTGGAAGCGCGGCGGCAGCTGGGGCCAGCGCCCTTCGGCTCCCTCCCGAGGGAGATCGAAGGCGCCTTGACCACCCTCGCAGCCGCGCAATCGGCCTCCGGGAGCGGCGCCAGTCCCGCATCGCGTGCGGCCGATCCGCCGGGCAGCATCCTCGAAATCAACGGCTCTCCGGCGGTGACCCTCGACACCCTGACCGACGCCATCTGCGACGCCACCGAGATCCGCTTCCTGGACCAGGGCGACGGCACCGTCCGCGACTGCCACTCCGGCACCGTCTGGCTGAAGGACGCCAGCTGCCTCGGAATTGGTCCCTGGGACGGCGACGAGCCGGTCGACCCGGGCAGCGTCCAGGCCCTGCTGCTGACCTTCAATAGCGGCGCCGAGCTCAACTGCGGCGACTACGCCGCCGGCACGTACTCGGACTGGCAGATCCCGACGCTGGCCGATCTCTGCGGTGACTGGAACGGCTCCTGCCAGGGCTTCGGCTGCTGCACCGCCGCCACCGGTCTGCTCGAGATGGCCTACTCCAACCCGGCCATCGCCAACGCTCGCGACGACGGCCAGTGGGGCGACAAGGACGCCTTCGTCGACGTCTCGACTTCGACGGGCGTCATCTACTGGTCGAACAGCCCTTTCGGCGCCGGCTTGGCCTACGCCGCGGATATCTCAAACGCGACCGTATTCGCCGACAGCGTGGGCAATTCCCGTTATCTCTGGCCCGTGCGCAAGACACCATGACCGACCCACCATGACCCAATGAGAGCCATCACAAAGTTCCTGCTCTTCGCGCTGGCCGCCGGTGTTTCCACCCGCGCCTGGACCCTCGAGCCACCGAGCCCCGGCTCCCCCGGAGCCGCCGACGAGATTCTCACCGTCGCCGGCGCCTGCCCCACCTTCTCGTGGGCCGACCACGAGCCCTCCCGGAGCTACGAACTGGTGGTCTACTCGCTGGCCGACGGCGACTACCAGGAACGCCCGGTACTCCGCACCGTCCTGCCCGGAGCGCTCCGCTCCTGGACCCCGGCGCTGAAGGAGTGCCTGGAACGCGGCGCCAGCTTCGCCTGGTCGATCCGCGCCCACCGCGAGGACAGGTTCTCCCAGTGGTCCGAACCTCGCCTGTTCGAAGTGTCTCCGGTCCCCACCGAGGCGGAGTTCCGGGCGGCCCTCGAGCTCCTCGAAAGACACTACGGCACGGTCGACCTTCCGCGCCCTGCCGGGCCGCCTCTCGGCGCCGCCGCGACGCCCCCGCTCCCCAACCGGTCCTCGGGCCGCGCGGCGCCGCGGATGGCCATGAGCGGCGACTCGGCGGTGCAGGTCAACGGCTCTCCGGTGGTGACCTTCGACACCTTCGGCGGAGCGCTCTGCGCTGCGAGTGAAGTGCGTTTCCTGGATCAGGGCGACGGGACGGTGCTGGACTGCAACACCGGCCTGATCTGGCTCAAGCACGCGACCTGCGTCGACCAGTGGGACTACGACGACCCGTCCGATCCGACCATCTTCGACAAGATCCAGGAGTTCAACAGCGGCGTCGACTTCGGCTGCGCGGACTACGTCCCCGCAACCTACTCGGACTGGCGAATCCCGAATCCAGAGGACTTCTGCGGTCTATGGAACGGCTCGTGCAGCGGATCCGGCTGCTGCGATCCCGACCAGGGGTTGCTCGACGCCGCCTACGCCGGCGGCTTCCTTGCCGCCATCGCCAACGCTCGCGGTGAAGCACAGTGGGCCGACAACGACGCGTTCGTGATCACCGACGCCGGCAGCTACTGGACCACCACCCCCGCCAGCGCGGGTAAAGCCTGGAGTGTGAAGCTGAATCTAGGCACCATCGGCGAATCGGGGGTGGGCAGTGGCTACTATGTCTGGCCGGTCCGCGACAGCCAGTGACAGGACCACTCTCCTGGATGCCGACTCCCTCGAGGGTTCAAGAAGGAGTGTCATGATGAGCGCAAGGCCTAGAGACCCCAGACCCGCCGTGGGCCCGCTCGTCGGTGCCGCGGTCGTGATCCTGACCACGGCGGCGGGGACGGCGGCCACCGCCGGACCGCCGGCCGCTGGCTCGCCCGGCGGCACGACATCGGTGACCCGCATAGCCACCCCCTGCCCCACCTTCAGCTGGGGCCACTCAGGAGCGACACGGGCCTACGAACTGTCGATCCACCATCTCGACGACGAGGAGGAGGCCCTACGGCGCACCCTCCCCGGCTCCGCCAGTTCCTGGACGCCCGACCTCGGTGATTGCCTGGAACCGGGTGGCCGCTATGCCTGGACGATCCGCGCAACGGGAGACGACGGGGCCTCCGCCTGGTCCGAGCCCAGGCTGTTCGAGGTCGCCGCGGGTGCCGACCCCGAGGACATCGCGGCGGCGCTGGCGATCGTGCGCGACTACCTCGTCGGTTTGCCACTCGCCCCCAGCCCAGCGGGGCCGACCGAGCGCGAGAAGGACTCGGTGGATTTGGAGTCCATCTATCCGCAAGATGCTTCAGGCGCCAAGCCCGCCACCGCTCGGCGCGGCGCGGCCGACACGCCGTCCTCTCGCACGCCTCGCATGCCGGCGGCCGCCGACGCCGATCTTCAGGTCGACGGCTCACCCGTGGTCACGGTCGCGACCCTCGGCGGCGCGCTGTGCGGCGCCACCAAGCTGCGCTACCTGGACCAGGGCGACGGCACGGTGCTGGACTGCAACACGGGCTTGATCTGGTTGAAGGACGCGGACTGCCTGAACCAATGGGCCTACGACCACCCTAGTGAGCCGACGATCTTCGACAAGATCGTGGAGTTCAACAATGGAGACGACTTCGGCTGCGCGGACTACACGCCCGGAACGCATGCGGACTGGCGGATTCCGCGAATGGAAGAGTTCTGCGGCCAGTGGGACGGCTCCTGCTCCGGCACCGCCTGCTGCGACGGCAGCCACGGGATCATCGACGCGGCCTACAGCGGCTGGCCATCCCTCCCCTTCCCCTGGGCGATCGCCAACGCTCGCGGCGATGCGCCATGGGACCAGGATGACGCGTTCTTCATCCAAGACAGGGGAGAGCGTTGGGCAATCGAGGCGGCGACGCCCGGATGGGCCTGGGAGGTCAGCCTCGACAGCGGGCGGGTGAACGCCAGCTTGGTAGACAGCGGATATGGCCTGTGGCCGGTACGCTAGGCGGCGAGCTCGCGGGACAGCCAGGCCTTGGCCTGACGCCATTCGCGGCTCACCGTGCGCTTGGATACGCCAAGAGCCTCGCCGATCTCGTCCTCGTTCATGCCGCCGAAGAAACGGCACTCGACCACCTTCGCCAGACGAGGGTCGAACCGGTCGAGGCGTTCCAAGGCGTCGTGGACGGCCATTACCATGCCTCCACGTTCCTCGAGCGGCGCTCCGTGGAACGTCTCGAGAGTGGCGGCTTTCATCCTGCCGCCCCGTTTCTCCGCCTGCCAGGCGCGGAAGTGGTCGATCAGGACCTGGCGCATCGCGGTCGCCGCCAGCGCCAGGAAGTGCGCCCTGTCGTTGGCGTCCCCTCCGGGACCGGAATAGAGCTTCAAGAAGGCCTCGTGCACCAGCTCGGTCGTCACCAGGCTGGCGCCGTTGCGGCGCCTGAGCTGCCCCCTCGCGATCCGGCGGAGCTCCTCGTAGACCAGCGCCAGTAGCTCGTCACGGGCCTCGGGTGCACCACTTCGGGCTTGGGCCAGGAGCTGCTTGGTGTCCGGCATCGCGCGCAATCGACCGAGGAACATCGCGAAGGGTAGCAAACCGGGCGTGGCGTGATCTCGCGCAGCTTTCCGTGTACCCAGGCAGAGGACAAGCCAAACAACTCGACCAGAGGTCGAGCCCCAACCTGATCAGAGGGAGAAAGAGCATGACGCCGGCCGACCGATCTCGATTTGCAGCACTTTGGAGAAAACGGCGAAGAAGCTCATCAGTAGCGAGCCTGAAGATCTGCGCATTCGGCATCTGCTGGGCCGCGACATCGGTGGCACAGCCCGTACCGGTCTCCCCGGGTCACGACTCGCGTGTCTCTCTCGTCGAGAGCCGGTGCCCTACTTTCAGCTGGACGCAAGTGCCGAATGCCCGGCACTACGAACTCGTGATCTACGAGGTCGGCGACAACGAAGGCGAATCGACTGAGTTCTCGAAGACCCGAATCCACGCCGGAGCGACGACCTGGACGCCTTCGCTCGACGGGTGCCTCGAGCGCGGCGGCCGCTACGCCTGGAGCGCTCGGGCGATCACAGATGGGAACAACGCCGCGGAGTGGTCGGTACCGAGTCTCTTCGAGGTCTCGATGGGTCCGAGCGAGGCGGAGTTCGAAACAGCGCTCGAGGTGGTGAAGAGCTACCTGGCCGGCGAGATGGAGGGTGCCGAGTCCGTTGCGACCGCCGAGGAGTCCCCTCCGCGAGAGGAGACGAAGCGGCCGGCGACGAGTGGAGCCCCCGCCACGAGGGCAGCCCCCGCAACGACTCAGCTGTCGGTGGACGGCAACATCGACGCGACGTCGTTCACGGGGGACGGCTCGAACTTGACGGGCCTGGGGAATCCCGACGGCCCGTGTTTCGACTTCACGTACCGCTTCGTCGATTGCGGCAACGGCACGGTGACGGACACGGCGACGTGGTTGATCTACTTGAAGAACGCGAACTGCTTTGGCTCTCAGGACTGGGTCGCCGCCAATCAGAGCGCGGCGGGTCTGGCAGACGGTTCCTGCGGCTTGACCGATGGCTCCCGCCCGGGGGACTGGCGTCTGCAGACGAGGCCGGAATGGGAAGGTATCCTTGATTCGAGCTGCACAACCGAACCCAAGATTGTCGGCAATCAGTCACCGACGCCAGGTTGTTATACGGACGCCTCCGACCCGGACAGTGAATGGGCCTCCGGCTTGTTGGTCGACACCTACTGGGCGTCCTCTCTCCTCTCGAACACCACGGGCGCCGAGGGCGCATGCCTCTACAACGGAACCTTCGGCTGCGGCGGCTTCAAAAGCGCCAACTTGGAAGTCTGGCCGGTTCGCGGCGGGCAATGATCGGCTCTTCGTCTCGGGCTCTAAGACTTCCTCGAGGTCCTCAAGGCCGAGAACCTGGTTGCCGACGAGGTCAGTGAAGCTCCGGGGCTCGGCGAAAACGAGGCCCACCGTCCAGGCGACGAGTTCGTAGACAAATGACCGCCAGGCCGTCGCGGGCCGGCGTCCTGGCTGGTAGACTCACAGCGTGACTCCAAGGCCGGAATCGACAGTCCGAAAGGCCGCCGCTGAGGCCTGGGTTGAGCGCCAGCAAGCCCTGGAGCGCTTCTCCGCGTGGGAAGCGAAGCACCCGCGCACCCCGACTGTCCGGGCCGCGCTCAATGGCGTCGGCTTTCTCTACGATCTCCTTCCCGTAGACGCTCGGACCCGACCCGTCGACACCAGCGGCATTCAGGCCATGCACCGTGCCCTCTCGGTCCTGGCCGGCGGAGCCTAGTGGCCAGCCAGGAGGATGCGCTCGCCGATCGGCGCGTGCGCTCGATGAGCTCTCGGTCCCCTACATGATCATCGGCGGCCTCGCCAATGCGCGGTGGGGCGAACCACGGGCTACCCTCGACATCGACGCCACGCTCTGGCGAATACCTCGAGCCTCGAGTCCGAGAACTGGCGGAACTTCTCGAACGGCCCGAGATACTGGAATTCTGGAAGTCAGTACAAGCCGGCTGAAGGTCGCTCGAGCGGCACCGACCAACGGTTCACCAGCGAGCAGCCGATCCAAGCCCCAAGCGGACAAACGGCGGAAGCGCACACGAATCGCTCCAGAGCAGCGTCGCCGACGGCGGCGGTGCGACGACCGACTTCCCATGCGCTTGCGCCATTCGCAAAGCGAATGGCGGAAGCGCATGGGAATCGAACCCACCCTCGCCGAGCATTCACCCGCCGAACAACGGTTTTGAAGACCGCGGGAGGCACCAGCCCCCGAGCGCTTCCGGGCCGATTGTAGCCCGGTCTTCACCAGGTTGCTCGGGCGGCGTTCGCGCGCCACGGCGGTGGCCGGGCGACTCAGCTGCCCGCGGCCGCGGCGACGCTCCCCCGCGGAGCGGTCGTCACGCGCTCAGCTCTCGAACGGATGCCGGGTGCGGAGGCCGGGGAAGCGGTCGAAGTCCCGGTCGAGGGTCCACAGCTCGCTGGCGCCATGCTCTACGGCCAGGGCGGCGATGTGGGCGTCGTGCACCAGATTGCCGGTGACCCCGCCGCTGGTTACTATCCGCCGTAGATGACTCGGGTGGGCGGGACCCTCGCCGAGCAGGGCGAGCGAAGGGCTCTGGAACAACCCCTCGAGATCCTCGAGCAGGGCCGGCATCTTCGAAGGCGGATCGAACACCCTCGGGTGGGTCACGACACGTAGAAACTCGTAGATGCACGGCCAGGGGATCGCCCAGGGCCTGTCGCCCTCGGCCAGCTCGATCAGCAGTTCCCGCGCCGGCAGATGGAACTCCAACTCCCGCCGCCGAGCGTGGACCAGGACGTTCGTGTCGAGGGCGATCAGCGCCGCTCCTCCATCAGATCGAACAGGGCGTCGCGGTCGTCGAGCCGGACGCCGGGCTGCAGCCGGCCCTCCTCCGTTCGCCAGCGCAGCGTGAACGCCCGGCCAGGCCCTTGCGGTCCGAGATGGGCCCGCAGAGCCGTCTCGAACACCTGGCGCAAGGTGAGGTTCTCCCGCGCCGCGCGGTGTTTCGCCGCACGAAGAAGCTCGTCATTGAGATCGACGGTGGTGCGCATGCATAAAAGCATATCCGGAAGTTCAGTGATGTGGCAACCCGTGACAGACCTTGCTCTACTCCCGCAAACCCGCGAGCCGGTCTCGGTTCCTGCCCCTGCCGGCCCCGCCTGAACAGACAATCCGGAGTGCGCCGCGTTACCAGTCCGGGAACAGGATGCCGCCCCGATCTCGCAGCGCCCCGTCCAGATACGACTGCTTCAGCGCCCGGTGGCGCACCTTGCCGTTGGCGGTGCGCGGGATGGTCCGCGGGCGCAGCAGGTAGACGCGCGCCGGGCGGATGCCCAGGCGGCCGTGCACGCGCCGGACGATGGCGGTGACGAGCGCTCTGCGATCCGGCTCGCTCAGGGAGTCGCCGGCCCGGGCCTCGGCGAAGAGGTAGACCTGCTCGCCGGCCTCGTCGCCCCGGTCGACGCCCACCGCGGCCGCCAGGCGCACGCCGCCGAGCTCGTCGGCCGCCTGCTCGAGCTCGCTCGGCGCCAGGTTGCGGCCGGCGTGGATGATGATGTTCTTGGCCCGGCCGACGATGGTGAGGCGGCCCGCGGCGTCGAGGTAGCCGAGGTCGCCGGTGCGCAGGAAGCCGTCGCGCCAGAAGAGCTCGGCGGTGGCATCGGGGTCGTCGAGGTAGCCGCGGGTGTTGGCCGGGCTTCTGACCAGAACCTCGCCCACCTCGCCGGGACCGAGGAAGGCCCGCCCGCCAGTGTTGCCGTCGCCCGGTTTGCCGTCGCCCGGGCTGCCGTCGCCCGCCCCCACCTCGCCACGGCTGCCGTCACTCGGCGTCCGGTCGCCAAGGATGGCCAGCTCGACGTCCGGGAACGGCGGACCCACCGACGGGAAGCCGCGCTCGTCCACCGCCGCCTCGGTCCCCGGCGGCCACATGCTCACGCCGACGGTGGCCTCGGCCAGGCCGTAGCCGGGCATCATGACGTTGCGCAGGCCGAAGGTGCGCTCGAAGGCCTCGAGAGTGGTCGCCCGCACCGGCTCGGCGGCGTTGAGGCCCACCCGCAGGCTGGAGAGGTCGTGCCGGCGGCCGGCGCGCAGGCCGAGGCGCCAGGCGAAATCCGGCGCCGCGGTGAAGGTGCCGCGGTGCACCTCGATCGCCTCGAACCAGCGCTGGACGCGCCGCAGCGAGGTCGGCAGCAGCACCAGCCGGGCGGCGAGCGAGAACGGCACCATGGTCATCAGCACCAGGCCCATGTCGTGGAAGACCGGCAGCCAGCTGACGAAGACGTCCGCGGCGGTGATCTCCATGCCGGCGATGAGCTGGCGGATGTTGGCCAGCAGGTTCTTGTGCGAGAGCTGGACGCCCTTGGGCTCGCCGGTGCTGCCCGAGGTGTACTGGACGTAGGCGACGTCGTCCGGCGCGGGGCCCGGAAGATCGGCGACCGGTGGCTCGCCCGCGGCGGCGGCCGGCGTCAGCAGCTCGGCCCCGACGGCGCAGACCGGGCCGCGGATCCGGGAGACATCCTCCGGATCGCGGTCCTCCTCGAGGACCACGGCGCGGGCGCTCGAGAGCCGAGCCAGGTCGACGATGCGGTCGGCGCCCGAGCCCGGGAAGACCGGCACGGCCGTGGCGCCGGCGCGCTGGATGCCATAGAAGACGGGGAAGAAGTCCGGCCCGTTGGGCAGGGCCAGCAGCACGCGGTCGCCGCCGCCGATGCGATGCCCGGCGATTACGGCCGCGAAGCGGTCGATCTCGCGCCCGAGCTCGGCGAAGGTCCGCGAGGCGCCGCCGAAGGTGAAGGCGGTCGCCGCGGGCGTCTCGGCCGCTCGCCAGGCGAGCATCTCGGGCAGGGTCGTGTAGGGGGCCATGGCGCGCGAGCCGATCGCCGATTCCCTTTTCGTGATGCCCGAATCCGACCGCACGCGGGCTACGGCGACACCCAACCGGACTGCACGAGAACGAGTCCCAGGACGAGAACGAGCAGCAGCAGGTGGTAGGAGGCCAGGCCATGGGCGAGGCGGGTCCGCTCCCCCACGCCCGCTTCGCCGGAGGCGAGTCGTTGGGCGCCCGGAATCACCCGCGCGGTCGACAGCAGCGCCATCACTCCGAAGATGGCCAGCGAGGTGTACCCGACCCAGGCCGGCGCCAGCCGCAACAGCACTTCCGTCACGATGCAGGTGAGCGCGACGCAGAGGACGAAGATGAGCAGCCAGGGGTTCCTGGTCACGTAGCGATAGTAGGTCGTGATCGGCGTCAGGACGTTCTCGGGCAAGGCGGCGGCGGTCTTTCGGTAGGGCCGGGCCGAGACATCGAAGACCAGGTCGATGTAGAGAATCGCGACGCAGAAGCCAAGGCAGAAGAACAGCACATGGAGCATCTACGAGCCCTGTCCCTTCCCGGCGCGCTCTTGCAGCCGCCGCTCGACCAGGCGGTGGACATCCGCCACCGTCGACAGCCGCGGGATCTCCTCCTCGTCGATCTCGATCTCGTAGCGGTCCTCGAGCGTCGCCACCAGATTGAGGACGTCCGCGGACTCGGCGCCCAGCTCTTCGACCAGGCGGTTGCCCGGGTCGACGGCGTCGACCCCCAGCTGCAGGGCGACGAGCTCCGCGATCTCCCGTTCAATCCCGCTCATCAGCGGCCTCCTCGAGTAGCCTCAAGATGTCGGTGACGATGGTCCGGGCCCCGGTCTCGTCCATGTCGGCATCCAGGTAGACGAAGTCCCACCACAGCCGGCCGCGAAGCAGCAGCGCCTGGCCGGTGAGCTCGGCGCCGATCGGCATGTTGGAGACGAAGCCGTGGATGCTGCGGACGCCCAGCTCACCGCAGGCCTCCGGAAAGGCCAACGGCCCGTTGTAGGCCACCGCGACCGTGCCGAAGCGCATCCGGCCGAACCGGATGACCATGCGCAGCAGTCCGGCGCTGGTCATGCAGAAGAGGTACTTCTCACCGCGCCGGAACGAGCGGTAGAGCTGCCGGTCGATCCTCGACGCCAGCCCCCAGAGCGACTCCTCGGTGCCCAGCCGCTGGGTGAACCGCATGGTGGTCAGGTAGCTGGCGACCGTCTCCCGGTCCATCGGCGGCTCGAGATACGGCCGCAGGTCGGGGAAGGCGAAGTAGCGCAGCGGCACGGCGCGGCCATGGTAGCGGTGGCGCTGGACCGAGAGCAGCAGGGCGGCGTTCAGGGCGCTGTTGAGCGGCACCCTCCGCCGCCGGCAGCGGCGAACGAGGGCGGCGGTGGCCTGCTCTCCCAGCGACACGGACAGCACGCGACAGCTCGCCGACGCGGGAGGCGGGCTCCGGATGCCGCGCGAGCGCCACAGGTAGCCGATCTCTTCCACCATCTGCCGGGCCATGAAGGCGCCGACCCGGGGAATCGCCGAGAGCCCTCGAAACCTGGCGGGGAAGCGATCCTCCGGCCGCGCCGGCAGCTCCAGGCTCGTCTCCGGGTCCGCCGTCTCCGGGTCCGCCGCGCCGCCGCCGCACAGCTCGAGCAGTTGCCGGCAGACGGCGGCCGCGGAGGTGGCGTCGATGATCGCGTGGTGAAACGTCAGGACGATCTCGCTGGCCGCGGCGTCGGTCGGCGAGGCGACCAGGGCGCACCGCGCCAAGGGCGCAACGCCGTTCTCCAGGGCGCTGTTGAGCTCCTCCTCGGCCACCGGCCGCCAGTCGTCGTCGCCGGCGCGCTCGACCCGGCGCAGGGGAATCGGCCCCGACTCGGCAACCGCGAACCACCAGCGCGAGCCCTGGCGCTCGAGGCGCGCCCGCAGCAGCGGCTGGCGACGCTGCACCGCCGCCAGCGCCGCTTCCAGCCGCTCGGGCTCGGGGCGGCCGCGCAGCCGGAGGACGGCCACGGCGTTGTAGGGAAAGCTGGCCCCCGTCCACGCCTCGGCGCTCTCGAACCCTCCCAGCTCCCGTCGCACCCTGGCCTGACCTCCGCTCACCAAGCGTAGCTCAGATGCACCAGCGACCGGCGGCCGATCAGATCGCCGCCAAAGAACTCGTAGTGCTCCTCGTCGAGCAGGTTGCTGACGTCGATCCCCACCCGGATGTGGCCGAACGACCGGTTGGCGGTCAGATCGACCACCTGGTAGGAGGGTACCGGCCCCTTGAAGAGGCCGGCGCTCCAGTCGAAGCCCTCGACGTGGCGCATTCGCAGCGCCGCGTCGAAGCGATCGCCGACGTAGGCGAGGCTGGCGTTGAGCCGGTTTTCCGAGCTGTTGGGCAGCGCCGGATCGTCCGGCAGCCGGTCGCGGATACTGAAGTCGAACCAGGTGTAGCCCAGCTCGAGAGTCCACCTGTAGCCCAGCCGGCGATGCAGCGACACCTCCAGCCCCTCGGTGTCGACCCGGCCGAAGTTGACCACCGACAGGGCGGTGAAGACCGGCTCGCCGAAGACGCCGTTCGACAGCAGAAAGAAGAACGGCGGCGGCAGGTTGGCCTCGAGCGCGCCCATGAGCGCCGCGGCCAGCGGCGGCGCCAGGTCGGCGGGCGGGCTGTAGGGCTGGAAGGGGCTCGCCAGCCGGCCCCGCGACGGATCGAAGAACGGGATGAAGTCGCTGATGAAGTTCTCGATCCGGCTGTCGTACACGTCGACGGTCAGGTAGGTCTTGCCGCCGAGAATGCCCGAGTAGCCGACCTCCAGGGTGCGGATCTCCTCCGGTTGGAGGGCGGAGTTGCCCACCGCCCGGATCGCCACGGGATCGCCAAAGCCGCAGGTGGTGCCGCCCAGGGCGCAGATGCCCTCGAACGGCGACAGGTCCTGCGGCGGCGCCGACGGCAGGTAGAGCACGAGCTGGGCGTAGCCCGGGGTGAGGAACGCCTCGCCATAGGTCAGCCGCAGGTTGTGCTCGGGCCGCGCCGCCCAGACCAGCGACCCACGCGGCGACAGCTGCGAGTCGTGGAGCGAGTTCTCGTCCCAGCGCACCGCCAGCACGCTCTTGAGCCGATCGGTGAAGCTGTACTCCACCTGCCCGAAGAGCGCGTTGAAGCTCTCGCTGTGCTTCTTGTAGGTGATCGTCTGCAACCCGTTGGGGTCGGCCGAGTCGACGCTCTCCTCCATCACCGAGCCGCCGCCCACCAGGAACCCCTTGCCGTCGGCAAAGCCGGTGCGGCCCTGAACCTCGAGGCTGAGTCGGTCCGAGCCGGTAAAGGTCGGGTAGCCGTTGAGAAACAGCTGTTCGCCGTCGCGGGCGGTGTAGGAGCCCAGCACATTCCAGCTCGGGGTGCTCAGATCGAAGCGCGCCCACGGTCGCTTGACGTCGGTGACCTGCAGACGGCCGAACTCGGCCACCGCCACCGGCCCTTCGAGCAGCGCGGTGCCGCCCTCCAGGACCAGGGTGGCGCTGTCACCAAGATCGCGGTCGAGCCGCAGGCTGGCATAGCCGATCTTGTCCCGGTCGAGGGGCGGCGGCACCGCCTCGAGGGGCAGACAGCCGGTCTGGAAGGCGGCGAAACAAGGCGTCGAGTACTCGACGCCCGTGGTGCGCGCGCGGTAGAAGTCTCCGCTTTCCACGTAGCCGCCGAGCACCTTGGCGTACCAGCCTCCGCCCAGCGCCGCGGCGTAGCGCAGGTCGACCTTGCGCGTCGCCAGATCGCCGCTGGTCAGTCGCACCCTGCCCCCCTGGCTGTGTTTCGGCGCCCGGGTGACCAGGTCGAGGACGCCGTTGAAGGCGTCGGTGCCATACAGCGCCGAGCCCGGCCCACGAATCAGCTCGGCGCTCTCGAGGTCGTCGAGGGGAAAGCCGATCGCCGCCCACTCCTGGGTGCCCAGCGAGGGCATCGAGACGTCGCGGCCGTCCACCAGGGTGAGCACGCGGCGGTTGAACGGGTCGTTGAAGCCGCGCACGTTGAGGTTGAACTCGTACAGCCCGCCCTGGGTCATCTCGGCGCCGGTGGTGAACTCGAGCAGCTTGGGCAGCTGGCCGCTGCCGGCCTCGCGGGCGATCTCTTCGGCCGGCACCAGGCTCATCGCCGCCGGCGCCTCGACGATCCGCTCGGGCCGGCGCGAGAAGGAGTTGACGGTGAGGGTGTCGTAGAGGGCCAGCGGCCAGTCGACGACGAGCTCCACCGTCGCCGTCTCGCCGGCGCCGACCTCGACCGCCTTCATCAGCTCGGGGTGGCGGCCGAGCATGAAGGTGAGCGTGTGGCGACCCGGCTCGACCCGGAGGAGCTCGAAGCGGCCGTCAGCGCCGGTGAGGGCGGCCTCCGTCCTGCCGGCCATGGCGACGGTCACGCCGCCCACACCCGACCCGTTTTCTCGCAGTACCCTGCCTTCGATTCTGCCTTCGATTCTGGCTTCGATCCTTGCTTCGATTGTGGCTTCGGTTGTGGCTTCGGCCTGCGCGGCGTGAACGGGAGCCGCGGCCAGCAACAGCAGGGCCGCGACGACGAATGCCGACGATCCGACTCTCATGAGCACCTCCCCGCCCGGTTGAGCGGCCGGCGCGCGGTCTGTCACGCCAGCGGGCACCGGTCTCGCGAGACCGGTGCGTGCTCACGTGACCGCCCCCCCACCCGGCAAGGTAGTCCCTCCGCCTGCCCGCCGAAACACCCCAACAGGCGGAGCGCCGTGCCACCTCGCGGGGCGGCTCGGCAAATGCTCGACATCGCCGCCGAAGGCGTTATCCTCGGCAACGAACCCGTCATCCGGGCGCCCGGCGCCAGAAGGAGGAGTTGCCATGCTGAGATCGATGCGGCCGCTGCCGGCAACGCTGGTCGCCGCCCTGCTGGCCGCCGGCTGCGGCGGCGACAGCCGGGACTTCGAGCTGGTCGGCACGGTCGAGCGCACCACCCTGGAGCTGGCGGCGCCGGTCTCCGAGGTGGTGGTCGACATCCCCGCCGGCCTTGGCTCCCGGGTCGAGGCGGGCGCGATCGTCGTGCGGCTCGACACCGAAGTGGCCGAGGCCGAGCTGGTGGCCGCCCAGGCGGGCCTGGCCGCCGCCGAGGCCAACGTGCTCGAGGCGATGGAGGGGTTCAACCGCGCCGAGCGGCTGGCCCGCTCGCGCGTCGGCAGCACCCAGGACCTGGACCGCGCCCGCAGCAGGCGCGACGAGGTGCTGGCGGTGGTCGCCGAGCGCAAGGCCCGCATCGCCCAGGCCAAGCGCCGGCTCGAAGACCTGACCATGAGGTCGCTGGCCGGCGGCGTGGTGGATCAGCTGCCTTTCGAGATCGGCGAGCGGGTGCCCGCCGGCGGCGTCGTGGCGGTGATCCAGACCGACGACCAGCCGTGGGTGCGGGTCTGGCTGCCGGCGCGGGCGGTGGGCAAGCTGGGCGGCGAGGCCGCGATCCGGGTGACCGTCGAAGGGTTCGATGCGCCGCTGGCCGGCCGCCTGCTGGACGTGGCCCGTGAGCCGGAGTTCACCCCCCACTACGCCCTCACCGAGCGCGAGAGCGCCCACCTCGTCTTCCAGGCGCGGATCGCCCTCGACGAGGCGCCGGCCGAGCTGCGGCCGGGACTGCCGGCCCGCGTCCGCCTGTCGCTGACGCCGCCGGCCGCGGGCGGCGGATGAGCGCCGAGACCGTCATCGCGGCGCGCGGGGTGACCCGCCGCTTCGGCAAGCTGACCGCCGTCGAAGGGGTCGACCTCGAGGTCCGCCGCGGCGAGGTCTTCGGCTTTCTCGGCCCCAACGGCGCCGGCAAGTCGACGCTGATCCGCATGCTGGTGGGGCTGCTGCCGCAGTCGGAGGGCGAGATCGACGTGCTCGGATGCAGCCTGCCGCGCCAGTCGGAGGCGCTGCGGGCGCGCGTCGGCTACATGACCCAGCGCTTCTCGCTCTACGAAGACCTGACGATCGAGGAGAACCTCGATTTCGCCGGCCAGATCTTCGGCATGGCGCCGGTCGAGCGCCGGCGGCGGATCGAGGAGATGCTCGAGGAGTACGAGATGGGCGACCGGCGCGCCCAGTTCCCGGCCCATCTCTCGGGCGGCTGGAAGCAGCGGCTGGCCCTGGCCGTGGCG
Organism: Thermoanaerobaculia bacterium; assembly: GCA_963781065.1. Classification (GTDB taxonomy): domain Bacteria; phylum Acidobacteriota; class Thermoanaerobaculia; order Multivoradales; family JAHEKO01; genus CALZJC01. Next base: position 31,762 of record CAWAET010000012.1, read on the forward strand.
ACGATCCACAAGCCCGACCTGCTGCTGCTCGACGAGCCGACCGCCGGTGTCGACCCCGACCGCCGGCGCTCCTTCTGGGAGAAGCTGTTCGAGCTCGCCGGCGCGGGGGCGACGATCCTGGTGTCGACCCACTACATGGACGAGGCGGTGCGGTGTCACCGCCTGTGCATGTTGATCCGCGGCCACCGGGTGGCGCTCGACTCGCCGGTGACGCTGACCCGGGCGCTCGAGGGACGCATCGTCGAGGTGACGGCCGAGCCGGTGGACCGGGCGATCGCCATCCTGCGCGTCTGGCCGCAGTCGGCCAGCGTCACCCAGCTCGGCAGCCGCGTGCACGTGCTGATCAATCCCGGCGAGCCGAGCGCCGCCGAGCTCGCCCCCGCCATCGAGCGCCAGCTGCGCGACAACGGCCTGAGCGCCGCCCAGGCGGAGGCCGCCGAGCCGAACCTCGAAGACGTCTTCGTCGCCCTCGGGCTGGGCGAACGGCTGGGCGCCGGAGGTGAGGGGTGAGCCTGGCGCCCGCGGCCGTGCGAGGCTCGCTGCGCCGCGCCTGGGCGGTGGCGCGCAAGGAGCTGCGCCAGCTGATGCGCGACCAGCTGACCCTGGGCTTCGTGGTCGGCGTGCCGATCGTCCAGCTGGTGATGTTCGGCTACGCCATCAACCAGGACGTCCGCCACGTCGCCACCGCCGTGGTCGACCACGCGAGCACCGAGACCTCGCGCCGCCTCGTCGGCCAGCTGGCCGCCACCCAGACCTTCGACATCGTCCGCCACGCCGACAGCGAGGCCGAGGGGCGGGAGCTGATCGCCGGCGGCGAGGTGCAGGCGGTGGTGGTGATCCCGGTCGAGTTCACCCGCAACTACTTCCGCGGCCGCGGCGCCGAGGTGTCGGTCCTGGTCGACGCCACCGACCCCACCCTGGCGCGCGCGGTGCAGGCGTCGATCAGCGGCTTCGAGGGCTACCTCAACCGGCGTCAGCAGCCGTTCGCCACCGGCGGCGCCAGCGCCGCCATCCGCTCGTCGTCGGAGCGCAGCAGCTTCTTCACCGAGCCCGAGCTGATCCACGATCTGCAGTGGCGGTTCAGCGTCCTCACCTACTACAACCCCGAGCTGCGGACGCCGGTCTACGTGGTGCCGGCGCTTTTGGGCGTCATCCTCACCACCACGATGATCCTGATGACCGCGCTGTCGATCGTCCGCGAGCGCGAGCGCGGCACCTTCGAGTTCCTGATCGGCACTCCGGTGCGGCGGTTCGAGCTGATGCTGGGCAAGATCTCGCCCTACGTCGGCATCGGCGCGGCGCAGATCGTCATCGTGCTGCTGGCCGGGCTGCTGCTGTTCCGGGTGCCGGTGAAGGGCTCGCTGGTCGACCTGGGGCTGGCCTCGCTGCTGTTCATCGGCGCCAACCTGACCCTCGGCCTGGTGATCTCGTCGGTGACCTCCAACCAGCTCCAGGCCACCCAGCTGTCGTTCTTCTGGTTCCTGCCGTCGGTGCTGCTGTCGGGCTTCATGTTCCCCTTCGACGCCATGCCGCGGCCGGCCCAGTGGATCGGCGAGATCCTGCCGCTGACCCACTACTCGCGCATGGTGCGCGGCATCCTGCTGCGCGGCACGGGGCTCGAGGACATGCTGGGCGAGGCGGCCGCCCTGCTGCTGTTCCTGGTCGCCACCCTGGCGCTGGCGACGCGTCTGTTCAAGAAGCAGCTGGGCTAGAGCCGGGCTACGCCGGCACGGCCAGCACCACCGCGGTGGCGTTGTGCCAGCCGCCGAAGCGGCCGCGGTAGCGGGCGATCTCGCCGTAGGTGAGAAAGCCGGCCACCGGCACGTCGCCGAAGACCGAGCGCACCGCCTCGATCTCGCGCTGGAAGCCGTCCTCGAGGATCATGCCGCGGCAGACGCAGTCGAACAGCAGCACGCCCGCCGCCTCGGCGCCGTTGAGGTTCTCGCGCGCCTCCTCGGCGGCCTTTCCCGCGGCCGCCACCATCTTGGCGGGCTCGCCGTCGAGGATGCACACGGTCGACTCGGCCGGGATCTCGGCGGCGCAGGACAGCGAGCCGTCGACACCCACCGCCAGCGGCGCCCGCGCCTTGGCGACCTTGTCGAAGAAGAAGAGGCCCAGCTCGTTGCCGATCAGGTACGGCCCGGCGTTCTCCCGGGTCAGCTCGACGCCGCGCTGACGGGCGTGCTGGCGGTAGACCTCGAAGGCCGGCCGGCCGTCGAGCTCGTAGACGACGTTGCCCTCGGCCCGGGTGACCACCATCGGCTCGCTGGCCGGATCGAGGCCGTGGCCCACGCCGACGCCCCAGGCCTGGGCGCCGAAGACGTGTAGGGCGGCGGTGGCGTCCTCGCCGGCCGAATCGCCGGCGGCGACCCCGGTGGCCGAGAAGCCGCCCTCGTCGCCGGCGGCGCCGCCGACGATCTGCTGGAAGGGACCGGTCGTCTCGGACACTGCCTGGAGGGTCTGCTCGCCGGTGCCGGCGAGCCCGTCGGTGAGCAGCACGGTGGTGGAGCGCAGGCGGTCGCGGGCGAAGGCGCGCGCCTTGAGCTGGTCGAAGTCGTGGCACAGCGCCAGGGCGACGCCGCGCGGGTCCGACTTCATGCCGCCGGCGTAGCGGACGTGATGGCTCAGGCCGTCGGAGGAGACCAGAAAGGCGGCGACGCCGTCGTGGGTCAGCCCGGCCTCGGTGAACTCGCCGGCGGTGGTGCAGGCGACGAAGTCGGCGCCGCCGGCCTCGGCCGTGGCGGCGGCGACCAGGCTCGGCAGATCGTGCTTGGGGCCCGCGAAGAGAAACCCGAAGGCCGGCGCGGCGGCACCCAGGCCCCGGCGGGCGGCGGCGACGGCGCGGCGGGCGGCGGTGGCGCTGTCGGGGTCGGCCGAGGCGCCGGACCCGGCGCTGGTGTAGGTGGCGGACTGCGGCGCGGAGGCCGGGGTGGGAGCAATGGACATGTGGCGTCTCTCCTGGTCTTGGGGATCCTTCGTGCAGTCGTCGCTAGGCGCCCAGGAGCATGCCGCCGGCTCGCCGCCGCCGCTAGGGAAAAGTTCACACGGCACCCGTTGCGGGTGGGCGTGGTGAGACCTGATAAGGTCCGGCTTCCTGCCACGGTTCTGGCACCCCTCTTCCAAAGGAGTTTCCGCATGAAATCCCCTTCCCGAATTCACTTTGCCCTGGCCGCGCTGGCGCTTTGCGCGGTGCTGCCTTCCTGCCTGCCGGCGCAGGAGGCTCCGGTTGCCGCAGCCGCCACCGACGGCGACCTGGCCACCGAGGACGACAAGCTGCTCTACACCCTGGGGCTGGCCATGGCGCAGCAGTTGGGCCAGTTCGGCATCACCGAGGCGGAGCTCGCGCTCGTCAACCGCGGCCTGGCCGATTCGATCCTGGGGCGCGAGCCCAAGGTCGACCTGCAGGAGTACGGCCCCAAGCTGCAAGGGTTCGCTCAGGAGCGCATGAGCGCCATCGCCAAGGTCGAGAAGGCCGCGAGCGACGAGTGGCTCGAGAAGGTGGCGGCCGAGCCGGGCGCGGTGACCATGGACTCCGGCCTGGTGATCCAGCAGATCAAGGCCGGCGAAGGCGCCAACCCGGCGGCCGGCGACACGGTCAAGGTCCACTACCATGGCAAGCTGCGGGACGGGACGGTCTTCGACAGCTCGGTCGACCGCGGCGAGCCGGCCCAGTTCCCCCTCAACCAGGTCATTCCGTGCTGGACCGAAGGCGTGCAGCAGATCAAGGTCGGCGGCAAGAGCCGGCTGATCTGCCCTGCCGACATCGCCTACGGCGACCAGGGCCGGCCGGGGATCCCGGGCGGCGCGGCGCTCGACTTCGAGGTCGAGCTGCTCGAGATCGTCACCCTGGAACCTCCGGCCGAATAGGCTCGACCCGTCGCCGGGCGACGGGCTGGCGGCGCGCGTGACCAGAGGCGGATTCGGCCGCGAGATCGCGGCCACGGCGAAGCTGGCGGGACCGCTCATCGGCGGCCAGCTCACCATGGTCGGGATGAGCACCATCGACACGGTGATGGCCGGCCGGCTCGACGCCGAGGCGCTCGGCGGGGTGGCGCTGGGCTCGAGCGTCTGGGCCTCGATCATGCTGTTTGCGACCGGCGTCCTGATGGTCCTGGCGCCGTCGATCGCCCAGATCGAGGGCGCCGGCGAAGGCCGCCGGGTGGCGCCGCTGACCCGGCAGACCCTGTGGGTGGCCCTGGGACTGGCGGTCCTGTCGGTGGCCCTGGCCGCCAACATGCGACCGCTGCTCGAGCTGCTGCGGGTCGATCCGGCGATCGTGCCGGGCGCGGTGGGCTACCTGCGGGCGCTGTGCTGGGGGGTACCGGCCTGGGCGGCCTACATGGTGCTGCGCAACATGAGCGAGGGGCTGGGCGCCACCCGGCCGACGCTCTACTTCGGCCTGCTCGGCCTGGCGGTCAACGTGCCCGCCGACTGGCTGCTGATGTATGGCAAGTTCGGCCTGCCCGCCCTCGGCGCCGCGGGCTGCGGCTACGCCACCGCCGCCGTCTGGTGGGCGCAGGTGGCGGCGATGGCGATCTACGTGGCGCGGCACCCGCGCTACCGGCGGCTCGGGCTCTTCGCCCGCCTCGAGGCGCCGGATCGCGAGGCCATCGGCAGCATCCTCAGACTGGGCCTGCCCGTCGGCGTCATGTGGCTGATGGAGGTCAGCATGTTCACCATGGCCGCCCTGCTGATCGGCTCGATGGGCACCATCATGGTGGGCGCGCACCAGGTGACGATCAACTTCGCCGCCCTCACCTTCATGGTGCCCCTGGGCCTGTCGATGGCGACCAGCGTGCGCGTGGGCAACGCCGTCGGGCGCCGCGATCCGCTCGCCGTGCGGCTGGCGGCCCGCGCCGGGCTCTCCCTGTCGCTCGCCACCCAGGCCGCATCGGCCGCGCTCATGCTGTTGGTGCCCGCCGCCATCGCCCACGTCTACACCAGCGATCCGGAGATCGTCGCGGTGGTCGTCCAGCTTCTCTTCCTGGCCGCCATCTTCCAGATCTCCGACGGCATCCAGGTCAGCTGTTCCGGAATCCTGCGCGGCCTGAGCGACACCCGGGTGCCGATGCTGATCACCATCGTGGCCTACTGGCTGGTGGGCCTGCCGCTGGGCGCGGTGCTGGGCTTCCGCTTCGGCCTCGACGCCCGCGGCATGTGGATGGGGCTGATCGCCGGCCTCACCGCGGCGGCGATCCTGCTGGCGCTGCGCTACCGGGCGATGTCGGCACGGCTGCCCGAAGCCCTCGCGATGGCGCCCGAACCGACCGGCGGACGCTAAGCCTGACCTTCTCACCAACTCTCGACTACGCCGACGTATGTACCTGAATCTGACTGCGTAGAATGCGACTCGAAGCCTGAGCTGATCATTGGAACCCGGCCGAACGCGGGCATGCCTTCGCGAGCCGAGGCGCGGGCCGCAGGCTGAAACCGCCATGGGACACCACACCAACGCCGGAGCCGGCGTGACCGCCTCCCGGCCGTGGCGCCGCGTCATCGGCATCGTCGGCGGTCTGGGGCCGCACGCCCACCTCGAGCTCGAGCGGGAGATCCTGCGGGCGGTGGATGGGGCCGCGCGCGACCAGGACTACCCGGAGTGGATCCTGGCCTCCCTGCCCCAGACGCCCGACCGCACCGAGGCCATCCTCCATGGCGGTGAGTCCCCGGTCCCCTGGCTCGCCCGAGCCATCGGCCTGGTCGCGGCCCGAGCCGACTTCGCCGTCATCGCCTGCGTGACGGCGCACGCCTTCCTGGCGGAGCTGCGCCCGCAGATCGCCCTGCCGGTGCTCGACATCGTCGAGGAGTCGATGCGCTCGGCGCGCGACCGCGGCGCCCGCAAGATCGGCGTTCTGGCGACCAGCGGAACGCTCGCCAGCGAGGTCTTTGACCGCGCCGCGGAGCGAATCGACTCACGACTCGAGCTGATCTCGCTGCTCGACCTGCCAGACGGGGCATCGCTGCAACGCCGCCTCGTCATGGGCCCCATCTACGACCCGGACGGCGAGTACGGCGCATCTCTCAAGACCGGAGGAGCCGAAGACCCAGCCCTGCGGGAGATCCTCGCGACGCCGCTCCGGGAGGCCGTCGGCGAGCTCGCCGCACGCGGGGCCCAGGCGGTCGTGATGGGTTGCACCGAGATCCCCCTGGCGCTGGGACACGAGCCCGTCGACGGCGTACCGCTCGTCGACCCGATGCGCACGGCCGCCAGGGCCGCGGTCGAGATCGCCCGCGGACGGCGAGAGCTGCCGCCACGGTAGGCGTCGCTCGGCTTCGCTGGTGGAGAACCCCGGAGAAGCCGGACCGCCGGTCCCGCTCACGTCCGTGATCAGCGAGTGCGTTTCGCCTCAGGGCAGCGGTGGACGATCCATCCCACCGTCGACGGCCGCAAGGAGCCGATCGAGCCCCCCGCTGCTAGGAAACGGACGCCGGCGCCGCTTCCCGGCGCCCTCCGGCCCGAGCGGCCTTGGCCTCGTAGAGATCGGCGTCGACCCGCTCCAGCAGGGCCTGCAGACTCTCCTCGTGCCGGAACTCGACCAGTCCGAACGAGGCGGACAGGGCCAAGGGCTCGCCTGGCAGGTCGAACGAGGTGCCCGCGAGGGCGGCGCCGATCCGCTCGCTCATCGCCCGGGCGGCCGCCATGTCGGTCTCCGGCAGGGCGATCAGGAACTCGTCGCCGCCAAAGCGGCCGAATCTGTCGGGCTCGCGCAGTTGCTGGCGGACGGCGCGGGCGGCCCGCCGCAGCACGTCGTCGCCGGCGGCATGACCGTGGAGGTCGTTGACCCGCTTGAAGCCGTCGAGATCCATCATGGCGACCGCCAGCGGCCGGCCGTAGCGTTCGGCCTGGGCCATCGCCTCGAGCAGGCCGGCCTTGATCCCGCGCCGGTTGAGCACCTCGGTCAGCGGATCGGTGAGGGCCAGGCGGTCGGCGCGGCGGGCTCGCTGCTCGGCGGCGACCCGCCGCTCGCCTTCGCGGCGCAACGGGCGCAGCACCAGGAAGTAGACGGCGGGTGCGATCGTCAGGGCCAGCGCGACCGCGTGCAGCACGGCGAGCCGGCCCAGCGCCTCGGCGCCCAGCCAGCGGCCGATCACCAGCATCACCAGGACGTCGCTGACGAAGGCCACCGCCACGATGGCCAGCATCGTGCGACCCGCCCGTGAAACCCGGTCGGCCCAGTGCAAGACGGCAACCCTCCAGCGGCGCCCCGGAGAACGCCCTGGCTACAGGGTAGAGGCGTCGTCAACCTCGCCCCCCACCCAAACGGGCGGGCGGCGGCACGACCTGCCGTTGCGCTAGGCTCCGCCGATGCCCACGGTCACCGTCGGCGACGTCGCCATCCCCTACACCATCCGGCGCAGCGCGCGGGCTCGGCGGCTGCGGCTGGTGGTCACGCCCGGCCTGGTGGAGCTGGTTGCGCCGGCGCGGGCCCGGGAAGCCCGCATCCGGGCCTTCGTCGACTCCCGGCGGCACTGGATCCGCGACAAGACCGAGGCGCTGAGGAATCGGTCGTTCGAGCCGCTTCCGCCCCGCTTCGTCGACGGCGCCAAGGTGCTCTTCCGGGGACGCCACCTCAGCCTGCGGGTCGAGCCGGTGGACGGCGGCGAGGCGGCCCTGCGGCACGCCTCGGCCCTGCGGGTGCGGGTGCGGGTGCCGAGCGTGCTCCCGGCCTCCGAGCGCGAGCGGCAGGTGCGTGAGTTGGTGATCTCGTGGCTCGGCGAGCGAGCGCTCGAGGACGCCCGCTCGTTCGTCGACCTCCATGCGCCCCGGCTCGGCGCCCGGCCGTCGGCGCTGCGGATCGGCAACCAGAAGACGCTGTGGGGCAGCTGCTCGCCGCGCGACGTCATCTCGCTCAACTGGCGGCTGGTGGCGGCGCCGCCGCCCGTCTTCGAGTACGTCGTGGTGCACGAGCTCTGCCACCTGCGCGAGCGCAACCACGGCGCCGGCTTCTGGCGACTGGTGGGCGAGCTGATGCCGGACTACCGGGAGCGCCGCGCCTGGCTCAAGGAGCACGGCGTCGGGTTGGGGTAGAGAGTAACTGGAACGAGCCCGATGGCCCCCTCGCCCACCCCGGCCGGACAGCGGGTCCCGCCGCGCCACCCGCTCGTCCTCGTCGCCCTCTCCGCCGTCTGCTTCGCGCTGATGGGGGTGGCGGCCAAGGTCTCTTCCGCCTACCTGTCGGGGAGTCAGATCTCGTTCTTTCGCTTCGCCACGGCGCTGCTGCCGTTGCTCCTGATCCCGACGCTGCGCCGCCGCGCCACGACCTTCCAGCGCATCGACCTGCTGCTCTACCGTGGCCTGTTCGGCGGCGTCGCGGCGCTGCTCTACTTTCTCGCCATCGAGCACATCCCCATCGGGCTGGCGACGTTGATCAACTTCACCTCACCGGTCTTCGCCGTGATCTTCGCCGCCTGGTTCCTCCACGAGGGTCTCGACTCGCGCCTGCTGCCGTCCCTGGCGGTCGTCCTCACCGGCGTGGCCCTGGCGGCCGGCGCCGACGCGCCGAAGCTCGGCCGGCTGAGCTTCGGCCCCTGGGAGCTGGTCGCCCTGGCCTCGGCGGTCCTCGGCGGCGCCGCGGTCACCGCCGTCCGCGCGGCGCGCCGCACCGAGAGCTCGTGGTCGATCTACGGCAGCCTCTGTCTGTTCGGAGTGCTCGTCGCCGCACCCCTGGCTCTCAGGGACCTGCCCGCGACGCTGCCTCCAGCCGCCTGGCTGTGGCTCGCCCTGGTCGGCATCAGCTCGACCGCAGCCCACCTGCTGATCACCTACGCCTACCGCTGGGTGACCAACCTGCAGGCCGGGATCGTCCTCCAGCTCAACGTCGTGATCAGCCTGATCGTCGGCACCGTGGCCCTCGGCGAGAGGCTCACCGCGCTGCAGACCGTGGGCTGCGCCGTCACCCTGGCCGGGGTGATCGCCGTCATCCGCCTCCAGGCGCCGCCGCGGGCCGTGACGTAGGCGCCCCGGGTAGCGGTGTCCGGCTTTCCCTTCCAGCCGGAGGCGGCGAGGGCACGATTCCCCGGACTGTTGGCCGAGACCGGCTGTTGGTCGAAGAAGCCGAGGGCGCTAGCGACAGGCCGACCCATCGAGACCTTGGAGCCGTGTGCTGTCGATGGGCTCGAGCTCCATCATGGCGGCCAGGCTGTTCGAGCTTCTTCCCAAGCACCCGGTCGTCACTGTCGGCACGGTTACCAAGCTCCTGCAAACGACCAAGCCGACCGCAACGAAGGCGATCAGAGACCTCGTGGAGGCAAGCGTCCTGACGGAGACGACGGGCCGGAAACGCGATCGGCTTTTCAACTACGCGGAGTATCTCGACAAGCTACGCACAGGCACCGAGCTCGAAGCGGGGTAGCTCGAGGGCCGGCGAGCGCGCACCGATCCGGGAGACCTACCCCGCCAGCAACTGCCGCAGCACGTACTGCAGGATCCCGCCGTGCTGGAAGTACCGCGCCTCGTTTGGAGTATCCAGCCGCACCACGGCCTCGAAGCTCTTCTCGCCGCCGCCACCACTCGCCTTGACGGTCACCTCGAGCCCCTTGCGGAACCCCTCGGCCAGCCCCGCGGCCAGGCCCTCGATGGCGAACTCCTCGGTGCCGTCGAGGCCCAGGCTGTCGGCCGAGTCGCCCGCCCGGAACTCGAGCGGCAGGATGCCCATGCCGATCAGGTTGGAGCGGTGGATGCGCTCGTAGCTGCCGGCGATGACCGCGCGGACGCCCAGCAGCGACGGCCCCTTGGCCGCCCAGTCGCGGGAGGAGCCGGTGCCGTACTCCTTGCCGGCGATGACGATCAGCGGCACGCCCTGCTCGCGGTACTCGAGCGCCGCGTCGTAGATGCTCATCACCTCGCCCGAGGGCTGATGGGCGGTCCAGCAGCCCTCCTTGCCCGGCGCCAGCTTGTTCTTGAAGCGAACGTTGGCGAAGGTGCCGCGCATCATGACTTCGTGGTTGCCGCGGCGGGAGCCGTAGGAGTTGAACTCCTTGTAGGGCACCCCGTGAGCCAGCAGGTACTCGCCGGCCGGGCTGTCCTTGGCGATGCCGCCCGCCGGCGAGATGTGGTCGGTGGTGATGGAGTCGCCGACCAGGGCCAGGGCGCGGGCGCCGACGAGGTCGGCGACCGCCGCCGGCTCGCGCGGCAGGTCGACGAAGTAGGGCGGCAACCGGACGTAGGTGGAGTCGGGCTGCCAGTCGTAGGTCGAGCCCTCGGGCACCGGCATCGCCTGCCACTCCTCGTCGCCGTCGTAGACCCCGGCGTACTGGGTGGTGAACATCTCGGAGTGCACCGCCTCGCGCACGACGCGGTCGACCTCCGCCCGGCTCGGCCAGATGTCCTTGAGAAAGACGGGCTTGCCCTCGGTGTCTTCGCCCAGGGGCTCGCTGTAGAGGTCGATGTCGACCCGGCCGGCCAGGGCGTAGGCCACCACCAGCGGCGGCGAGGCCAGGTAGTTGGCGCGCACGTCGGGGCCGATCCGGCCCTCGAAGTTGCGGTTGCCCGAGAGCACCGAGCAGGCCACCAGGCCGCCCTCGTCGATCGCCGCCTTGATCGGCGGCGGCAGCGGCCCCGAGTTGCCGATGCAGGTGGTGCAGCCGTAGCCGACGAGGTGGAAGTTGAGCGCCTCGAGGTCGCCCATGAGGCCGGCCTCGACCAGGTAGTCGGTGACCACCTTGGATCCCGGGGCCAGCGAGGTCTTGACCCAGGGCTTGGACTCGAGGCCCCGGGCGACGGCGTTGCGCGCCACCAGCCCCGCCGCCACCATCACCGAAGGGTTGGAGGTGTTGGTGCAGGAGGTGATGGCGGCGATCACCACCGAGCCGTCCTGGATCGCAAACCGCTCGCCCCGCCAGACGGTGAGCACCTTGGAGGCGGCCTCCTCGAGTTGTCGCTCGGTCGCATCGCCCACCGACGCCATGCCGAGGGTCGGCAGCTGATCGAGCGGCGGCCGCAGGCCATCGAGCTGATCGAGGAAGCTCTTCTTGAGGTCGGACAGCCGGACCCGGTCCTGCGGTCGCCGCGGCCCGGCCAGGCTCGGCTCAACGGTGCCCAGATCCAGCTCCATGGTGTCGGAGTACTCCGCCTCGGGGCTGTCGGCGGTATGGAACAGCCCCTGCTCCTTCATGTAGGCCTCGGTCAGCGCGATCCGCTCGGCGGAACGGCCGGTGAAGCGCATGTACTCGAGGGTGACGTCGTCCACCGGGAAGATGCCGCAGGTGGCGCCGTACTCGGGCGCCATGTTGGCGATCGTGGCGCGGTCGGCCAACGGCAGGGCCGGCAGGCCCGGGCCGTAGAACTCGACGAACTTGCCCACCACCCCCTTGGCGCGCAGCATCTGGGTGACGGTCAGGACCAGGTCGGTGGCGGTGGCCCCCTCGGCCAGCTCGCCGACGAGGCGGAAGCCCACCACCTGCGGCATCAGCATCGAGATCGGCTGGCCCAGCATCGCCGCCTCGGCCTCGATGCCGCCGACGCCCCAGCCGAGAACGCCGAGGCCGTTGATCATGGTGGTGTGCGAGTCGGTGCCGACCAGGGTGTCGGGATAGGCCCAGCGCGGCTGGTCGCCACTCCCTCTGCGCCGCGGCCCGCCGTTGGCGCTCATCACCACCCGGCCGAGGTACTCGAGGTTGACCTGGTGGACGATGCCGGTGCCCGGCGGCACGACCTTGAAGTTCTGGAACGCCTGCTGGCCCCACTTGAGGAAACCGTAGCGCTCGCGGTTGCGCTCGAACTCCTTCTCCTTGTTGATCAGGAACGCGGCCTCGATGCCGTACTCGTCGACCTGGACCGAGTGGTCGATGACCAGCTCGACCGCCTGCAGCGGGTTGATCTTCTCCGGCTCGGCCGCCCATCGCCGCCATGGCGTCGCGCATCGCCGCCAGATCGACGATGGCGGGCACGCCGGTGAAGTCCTGCAGCAGCACCCGGGCCGGCATGAAGGCGATCTCGACCGAGGGCTGGGCGGCGGGGTCCCACCGCGCCACGGCCTCGATGTCGGAGGCGGGCACGACGTCGCCGTCCTCCCGCCGCAGCAGGTTCTCGAGCAGGATGCGCATGGCGTACGGCAGCCGCCCGATCGAGAAGCCCTGCTCCTCGAGGGCCGGCAGGCGGGCGATCCGGTGGGTAGTGCCACCGGCGGAGAGGTCGGAGAACGCGGAGAAGCTGTCTTTCATGATGCGCCGAGGATATCAGCGGCTCGCGGGAAGCAAACGGAGGTGCCGCCCGACCGAGCGCCGCTCTCACGGCCACCACCACCGGAGGTCGGCGGCTACCGAAGCAACAAGGCTCCGCCGGCCACCATTGGAGGTCGGCGGCGGAGCCGAGAGATGGGGGGTTCAGGTAGCTCACGAGCAGCGCTAAAGCACGACCGCTTCGGAGCCCTCCACCGGTCCGGCGCGTCGCGAGTGCGCAGGCGAGGCGAGCGTTGACAGTCCGACTGAGCCGAGCCGGTACCTGGGGCCCCCCATCTCTCGGCTCCAGAGCCGACCGGCCCCAGCCGCACTGGCACCCAGGCCTCTCGCCATCGGAGCCGACCGGCCTCGACACATCAGACCTCAAGGCCACATTGACACCGGACGACCAACGGCCGCCGGCCAGGGTCTACGTCTCGAAGCCGGCCGAAGGCGGCGCCGACGGCGGCGGCGGGCGGCGCGGCCCGGCCGCGGCCGTCGCCAGGGCCGGCTGCGGGTCCGGGAAGACCTTGAACTCGTCGCCAAACTGCGCCAGGAACTCCAGGCTCAAGGCGCGCAGGCCGACGAAGAGGGGCAGCAGGAGCACCGTGCCGATATACGGGATGGCCAGCAGGACGCCGGCAATGCAGCAGGTGAGCAGGACGATGATGATGACGGCGAAGACCACCGCGATCGCCAGCACCAGCAGCCAGATGCCGTAGAGCACGAACCAGCCGAACCGCGCCTTGAGCACCGGCGCGAAGCGGCTCCAGGCGGCGTTGGCCTTCAGGCGATGCCGATACATGATCGGCACCACGAACGAGCGCAGGAACAGGTCGACGTAGACGGCGCCGACCACGAGCAGCAGGATCGGGCACAGAAGCAGCAGCACCATCGGGATCGACGGCATCTCCTCGCCGACGCGGGTGACGTACAGACCCATCGGCGTCAGGGCCAACAAGGCGCCGACGATGACGGCGCCGATGAACCCGAGCCGCCAGAGAAACAGCGAGTTGCCCTCGGTCCGGTACTCGGTCCACGGCGCCTTGATCTCGGCCTTGTCGTGGACCACGTCGTCGAGAAAGATGAACTCGCCGCGCGAGCTGATCCACAGCAGCACCGGCAGGACGACGAAGAGGAAGACCGCCACACAGCCGAGGACGACAAAAAGCACCGCGCCGCCGATGAACATCTCGGGCTCGATCGATTCGAGCCACTCCGGGACCGAGGCCGCGCCCTCGGCCTCGCGGTCACCCAGCGGCGGCATGGGCACCGACCAGGAGCCGCCACCGCCGCCGCCCTGCATCAGCCGCGCCAGCCAGCAGGCGAAGCCGAGGACGAACCACTTGCCGAGGTCGAACGGCCGGAAGCAGATCTGGACGGCGCGGTCGACCGCGCGACTGAGGGGCTCGATGTAACGGACCGTCATTCCGATTGACCGATTCTACAACGAGGGGATACGGCTCGGAGACCGGCGCTATTCACCACGCCGCCTTTCAGCAAGAAGCGGTGTGCTAGGCTGGTCTCAAGGTCGGAAGGTCAAGGGGAGGTTCGTCACCGGACTTCAAGTCTCATTCTCGGAACGATCGCGTCAGCGATGTTCCGCCAAAGTCCTCACCTCGCTTCCCTGGCAAGCCCAGGGTAGATCTCAGAAAGCAGTTCTTCCAACTCGGAATCTCCCTGCTTCCCCTTCCAAGCCCGGCCCCCCGGCCATCGGCCGCGGGGCCGGCATCTCGTCGACCCGATGAGCTGGCAGCCCGTCCAGGCTTCTGCCACGGGCTGCTAGACTGAATGATCGAGGATCGCCCATGGAAGACTTCAGCTCGCTCATCTGGCTCGGCATCGCGGTGGTCTGGTTCATCACCCGGCTGATTCGCGGCGGAGTGAAGAAGGCGGCCAGGGCGCGGCAGCCCAGAACGCCACCGCGGCCGCCGAGCGCCACCGCCTCGCGCGCGCCGAACGAGAGCCCGGGGAATCGGTTCGGTGGTCAGCCGGCCCTTATCGGTCGGGACGGCACGGCGCCGCCGCCGATCGTCCCCCGCTGAGGAGACCGGGATGAAAGTCGCCGGAGAGTACCGCTTCGCCGCCCCGCCACAGGAGGTCTGGGAAGCCCTGCTCGACCCCGAGGTGCTGGCCGCCGTGATGCCCGGCTGCAAGAAGCTCGAGCTGACCGGCGAGAACCAGTACGAGGGCGCCCTGGACATGAAGGTGGGACCGGTCCAGGGACAGTTCCAGGGCAAGGTGAACCTGGAGGATCTCGATCCCCCGAACGGCTACAACCTGCGGCTCGCCGGGCAAGGGGCGCCCGGCTTCGTCAGGGCGACGGCCACGGTGGCGATCGCCGCTGACGGCGACGGCACCCGGATGACCTACGACGGCGACGCCCAGGTGGGCGGTCGCATCGCCAGTGTCGGCCAGCGGCTGCTCGACAGCTCGTCCAAGGCGGTCATCAAGCAGAGCCTGGAAGGGCTCAACAACCAGGTCGTGGCGCGCCGGGCCGCGGCGGCGGGCGAAGAGGTGGAGGCACCGCAGGCGCCGACCCAGGCCGATTTCGCCCGCGAGGTCGCCAAGGAGGTGGCCAAGGACCTGGTGCCCAAGCCGGTGCTGATCGGCGGGATCGTGGTGGTGGTCATCCTGATCCTGCTGTACTTCCTGTTCTAGCCAGGGCCTGCCTTGTTGTCGACGTTCCCCCACCCGCCCCGGTCGACACGGAGGTCGACCGCTACGGAGGCGGTGTCGATCCCGGTGATCGGCAACGGCGACGTGCGCGAGCCCGAGGGGCGCGCTGGCGAGACGGCTCGCAAGTTACGGGGATACGCACCCATCGAGGCTGCCAAGGAGGTCTGATCGGTGATCCGCCATGCCTGATGAAGATGCCGTGAGCTCGATCTTCGGTGCGCCGCGCGCCCTGATCGGGATGATCCACGTGCAGGCGCTGCCCGGCACTCCCCGTTCCAGCTTGCCGATCGCGGCGATCGTCGAGCGGGCCGTCGCCGAAGCGGAGGTCTACCGGGCGACGGGCTTCAACGGGTTGATGATCGAGAACATGCACGACCGGCCCTATCTCAAGAGCGGCGTCGGGCCCGAGGTGGTGGCGGCGATGACCGTGGTGGCGCGCGAGGTGCGCCGCGCGGCAGGGCTGCCGCTCGGCGTCCAGGTGCTGGCCGGCGCCAACCACGAGGCGGTGGCGGTGGCGCATGCCGCCGGCGCGCAGTTCGCCCGGGTCGAGGGCTTCGTCTTCGCCCACGTCGCCGACGAAGGGCTGATCGAGGGCTCGGCCGGCCGGCTGCTGCGCTACCGCCGGGCGATCGGCGCCGAGTCGGTGCGGATCTTCGCCGACGTCAAGAAGAAACACTCGGCCCACGCCATCACCGCCGACGTCGATCTGGCCGAGACGGCGCGCGCCGCCGAGTTGTTCCTGGCCGACGGCCTGGTGGTCACCGGCACCGCCACCGGCTGGCCGACGGACCCCGGCGAGGTACGGGCGGTGGCCGGGGCCGTGGAGCTGCCGGTGCTGGTGGGCTCCGGAGTGACGCCGGAGAACCTCGGCGAGCTCGCCGACGCCGACGGCTTCATTGTCGGCTCGTCGGTCAAGCGCGGCGGCGTCTGGTCGGAGCCGATCGATCCCGACCGCTGCGCCGCGATCGCCGAACAGTTCGCGCGGCTGGGATAGGCGGCGGCGAGCTCCGGCCGGCGGCGAACTCCCGGGACGGTCGTCGGGTAGCCCGCCAAGCCGACCGCCGCGGGGCCAACCGCCACCCGGTAGCGGCCGGCGCGCCGGCCGCTACGGGGTGCTGCCGGCTGCCGGCCGCTGCTCGACCCGAGGCCCGAACGGCCACGGCAGGGGCCCTTCGCCCGGCACGGCCAGGTCGACGTCGAAGCGCTGGCGCGAGATCCGCGGCAGCGGCGCCGGCGGGCCGAGCAGGCGGTCGTGGAAGTCACGCGGCATGAGATCCGGATGCGCGGCGCGGAACGCCCGGCGCAGCTCGAGGATCTGCAGCAGGCCGACCAGGTAGCTCGCCTTGACCGTCGGCTTCGCCAGGTGGCCCCGCACCTCGGCGGCGGCCGCCGCCGGGTCGAGCAGCAGCCGCGTCCGGTAGAGCTCCTCGGCCTCGGCCGGCGCCAGCCCGCCGCCGTGCAGGCCGGCGTCGATCTCGGCGCGCAGCAGGCGCAGCAGCACCAGCCGCCAGGCCGCCAGCTCGAGCTCCGGCTTGTCGTAGTAGGAGCTCTCGAGCATCAGCAGCTCGGCGTAGAGCGCCCAGCCCTCGACGTACGGCTTGTAGCGCGCCAGCTCGGCCACCGAGGGCGCCGCGCCGGCCGCATCGGCCATGCGGGCAAAGGCCAGGTGGTGCCCCGGGTAGCCCTCGTGCACCGCCAGCGGCGGAATGCAGGCCCAGCAGTGGTTGCGGAGATAGAGCGGATCGTCGCCCTCGGCGGGCCCGGTGGTCACCGCCAGGCTCCCGTCGTGGTAGAGGGCCAGCGGGAAGTGCGCCCGCAGCGACCGGTTCTCGAGCTTCACCACCCGCGGCAACGGCGGCGGTGAGCTGACCATGGCGTGCTCCTCGACGAAGGCGGCGGCGCGGGTCAGCTCGGCACGGTAGGCCTCGAGGACCGCCGCTTCGTCGGTCGGCGTCTGGCGTTGCAGCCGCTCGAAGGCCGGCCGCCAGCCGGCCGGCTCGTCAAGCCCCTCGGCCAGCCGGTCCATGTGCCCTTCGATCCGCGCCGCCGAATCGACGGCCAGCTCGACGAGGCGGTCGACCGAGAGCTCGCTCCCGGCGGAGGCGGCGAGACGGCGGACGTACTCCGCGCGCGCCAGCGGTTCGCCATCTTTCGTCGCCGGGCCTTCGGCCGGCCCGGCGCAGGCGGACACCGCGAGCAGCGCCAGGACCACCAGCCGTTCCCAGTCACGAGCAGCCATACCGGCGATTGTCCCAGATTGTCCCGCCGGTTGGCGGCGGCGACGGCCTCCGAGACGTGGAGAAGAGACCGCAGGGCCGGGCGGTGCGCAGGCCGGGGCGCCCGGTGCCGTTATTCTCAGCGGCGATGGCCCACCTCGATCTGGCGGTCCTCGGCAACCTGATCCTCGACGACGTGGTTCTGCCCGACGGGACGACACGGATGGGTCAGCCGGGCGGCGCGGCGCTCTACGCCGCGCTCGGCGCGCGGGTCTGGCAGGTGGAGGTCGGGATTATCAGCGTGGTCGGCGCGGACTACCCCGCGGCGACCCTCGACACGCTCACCGGGCGTGGCATCGACCTGGCCGGCGTGCGCCGCGTTGCCGGCCCGACTCTCAGGACCTGGCTGCTCTACGAGGACCGGCGGCGGCGCGTGGTGCACCGGCTCGACGGTCCGACCCACGCCGAGGTCTCGCCCGGCCCCGGCGACCTGCCGGAAGGCTGGCGCCCGCGCGCCTGCCACCTGGCGCCGATGCCCTTCGCGAGCCAGCGCGAGCTGGTGGCCGCGCTCGCCAGCCGGCCGGGGCTGATCCTCTCGCTCGACCCCTACGAGCTGGTGCGCGAGGGGGCGCTGGCCGCCTGGCACGAGCTGCTGGCGGGCGTCGACCTGCTCTTCCTGAGCGAGGACGAGATGGAGCTGGCCGGCGGGCTGGCCGAGCCCGAGCCGGCGCTGCGCCGACTGGCCGGGTCGCCCGGGCGGCTGTCCGGGATCCTCTACAAACAGGGCCGCCGCGGCGGGCTGGCCTTCGATCCGCGAGGCGGCCACTGCGAGCGCTGGCAGCCCGCGCCGACCGCGGTCGTCGACCCCACCGGCGCCGGCGACGCCTTCGCCGGCGGCCTGCTGGCGGGCCGGCTGCTGGGTGACGCACCGCGGGAGGCGATCGCCCGGGGGCTGGTCTCGGCGAGCTTCGCTCTCGCGGGATCGGGACCCGAAGCCCTGCTGGCCGCGACACCGGCCGACGCCGCCGACCGTCTGACAAGTCTGGCGTAGCGAAGATCCGCGAGCGAGAATCCGTCCATACAGAATGTGGAGGGTGGCACCTTGCGGACTTAGCTAAGTCGGACTAGGCTAATGAAGCCATGAAATCGGTGAACATCCACGAAGCCAAGACCCACCTCTCCCGCCTGCTCGAGCTCGTCGAGCTGGGCGAGCCCGTGGTCATTGCCAGGAACGGCAGGCCGATCGCCAGGATCGTCCCGTTCACCAGCGAGACGCGCAAGCCCGGTCGCCTGAAGGGCAGGATCCGCATCGGAGGCGACTTCGAGGATCCGCTGCCCGAGGATCTTGCGGCCGCTTTCCGCGGAGAGTCCGATTGAGGCTGCTGCTCGACACCCACATCTTTCTGTGGTGGCTCACGGACGACCCACGGCTGCAACCGGAGCGGCGCCGGGCGATCGCCGATCCCGACGCGCTGGTGCACGTGAGCGCCGCGACGATCTGGGAGATCGCCATCAAGGAGGCCCAGGGCAGGATCGAGGTGGGCGACGACTTTGCCAGCGAGATCGAAAAAGGCGGCTTCCTCGAGCTGCCAATCGCCGCCCGCCATGCGATCGCTGCCGGCCGCCTGCCGAATCACCACGGCGATCCCTTCGATCGCATGCTGGTGGCCCAGGCGCGGGAGGAGAAGATGACGCTCGTCTCGCAGGACCGGGCGCTGACGGCCTACGAGGTCGACCTGCTCTAGCCCGACCTACTCGGGCTCCGGAAACAGCCCCAGCTGGTCTCCGCCCGGCCGGCGGAAGGCGGCGACCGACAGCTCGGGGCCGCGGACCGCGAGGCCGCTGCGGCGCGCCGCGGCGTGGAAGAGGTCGCGGATCTGGCGGGCGAAGACGCCCTCGCCGCGGCCGCGGGTGCCGAACCGGCTGTCGTTGAGCCGCCCGCCGCGCAAGTCGCGGATGCGCGATAGCACCTTCTCCTTGCGGCCCGGGGCGTGCTCGCCCAGCCAGGCGGGGAAGATCTCGGCCACCGCCCCCGGCAGCCGCAGCATGACGTAGCGGCAGCGGCTGGCGCCGGCCTCGGCGGCGGCGGTCAGCAGAGCAGGGATCTCGTGGTCGTTGAGGGCGGGGATCACCGGCGCCACCAGGACGCCCACCGGGATCCCCCGCTCGGCCAGCCGCGAGATTGCCTCGAGCCGGGCCGGCGGCGCCGAGCAGCGCGGCTCGAGCCGGCGCGCCAGCTCGACGTCGAGGGTGGTCAGGCTGATCCAGACCACCGCCGCGTGGTGGCGCGCCAGCTCGGCCAGCAGATCGGCGTCGCGGGCGACCAGGGCGTTCTTGGTCACCACCGCCACCGGGTTGCGGCACCGCGCCAGCACCTCGAGGCAGGCGCGGGTGATGCCAAGCCGGCGCTCGACCGGCTGATAGGGGTCGGTGACGCCGCTCAGGCCCAGCACCTGCGGCCGCCACGACGGCGCCGCCAGCTCGCGCTCCAGCAGCTCGGCGGCGTCCTCCTTGACCATGATCCGGGTCTCGAAGTCGAGCCCGGCCGAGAAGCCCAGGTACTCGTGGGTGGGCCGGGCGTAGCAGTAGGCGCAGCCGTGCTCGCAACCGCGGTAGGGGTTGAGGGAGGCGTCGAAGCCGACGTCGGGGCTGGCGTTGCGGGCGATGACCGACCGGCTCGCGTCGCGCAGAAACTCGGTGGGCACCTTGGCCGGGGCCGGCTCGAGCGACTCGATCTCGAGCCGCTCGAAGCGGTTCGCCGGGCTCACTGGGGCGCCGCGGCCGCGCGGGGTTCGGGTCATGGCACCGAGTCTACGGAGAATCTCGTTCGTCCAGCCGGCCGTCGCCAGCCAAGGGCGACGGACCCACGGCGCATCTGTCGCCGGTTGGTGCGGAGGACCGCCGCCGCCGCGGCCGAATCCGCTGCCTCCAAGCCGGCGAAGTACCCTTCACCAGGAGGCAACGATGGACGCGACACAACAACGGCCGGTCTTTGTGACCGGAGCAACCGGCTACATTGGCGGCCGGCTGGTGCCACGCCTGCTCGAGGCGGGATACCGGGTGCGCTGTCTGGCGCGCAGCCCACGCAAGCTGGACGATCGCCCGTGGACCGAACACCCCGACGTCGAGGTGGTGGCCGGCGACGTCGGCGACGTCAGCGCTCTCACCGAGGCGATGCGCGGCTGCGGCGCGGCCTACTACCTGGTCCACTCCATGGTGGTGGCGGGCTCCGGCTACGCCGATCGCGACCGCGAGTTGGCGGCCAACTTCGCCGCCGCCGCCGAAGCCGCCGGCTGCGAGCGGATCGTCTACCTGGGCGGGCTGGGCGAGACGGGCGCCGGGTTGAGCGAGCACCTCAGCTCGCGCCGCGAGGTCGAGCGCACGCTGGCCGAGGGCTCGGTGCCGGTGACGGTGCTGCGGGCGGCGATGATCGTCGGCTCCGGATCGGCCTCGTTCGAGATCCTGCGCTACCTGGTGGAACGGCTGCCGATCATGATCACGCCGCGCTGGGTCTCGACCGAGTGCCAGCCGATCGGGGTGCGCAACGTCCTGCACTACCTGGTCGAGGCGATCGACACGCCCGAGACCGCCGGCCGCACGCTGGACATCGGCGGACCGGAGATCGTCACCTATCTCGAGCTGATGCAGACCTACGCCGCCGCCGCCGGACTGCGCAAGCGGATCATCGTGCCGGTGCCGGTGCTCACCCCGCGACTCTCATCGCTGTGGATCCACCTGGTCACGCCGCTCGACGCGCACATCGCCCGGCCGCTGGCCGAGGGCCTGAGAAACCGGGTCGTCTGCCGTGACGACGAGGCCACGCGGCTGATGCCGCAGACACTGTTCACCACTCGGGAGGCGATCGACGCGGCGCTCGGCAGCGACCATCCGGAGACCTCCTGGAGCGACGCCGGCACCATCCCAGGCGATCCCGACTGGGCCGGCGGCACCGTCTACGTGCATCGGGAAGAGACCTGGGTCGACGCCCCCCCCGAGGCCGCCTTTCGCGCGGTCGTTCGCATCGGCGGCAAGAACGGCTGGTACGGGGTCGACTCGCTGTGGCGGATCCGCGGCTGGATCGACCAGCTGCTGGGCGGCCCGGGGCTGCGCCGCGGCCGGCGCGACGCCGACACGGTGCGCTACGGCGACGCGCTCGACTTCTGGCGGGTGACCGGCATCGAGGAGCAGAGCTCGCTCAAGCTGCGCGCCGAGATGATCGTCCCCGGCGAGGCGATCCTCGAGTTCGAGGTCGAGCCGGACGCCGCGCGGCCGCGCCGCTGCCGGCTGGTCCAGACCGCCCGGTTCCTGCCGCGGGGCCTGCTCGGGATCGCCTACTGGTACGCGGTGATGCCGCTGCACGGGGTGGTCTTCCGGCGCATGCTGCAGGGAATCCGGCGCGCCGCCGAAGCCGGCGCCGGCAGCTTCCACGGCCGCGCCGGTGGCCGCGGCCGCGGCGGGCCCAGAGCGACGAATGAAGAAGGTCCTGGTCACCGGCGCCACCGGCTTCATCGGCTACGAGGTCGCCCGCCAGCTGGTCGCTGCCGGCATCGACACCCGGCTGATGGTGCGGCGGCCCGAGCGGGCGGCGCTGGTGCAACCGCTGGCGGCCCGCGGCGCCGAGCTGGTGGCCGCCGACCTGACCCGGCCGGCGAGCCTCGAGCGCGCCGTCGCCGGGGTCGACACCATCCTCCATCTCGGCGCCCGGGCGGCGTTCGAGAGCTACCGCAAGGTCAAGCCGACCATCGTCGACGGCTCGCTGGCGCTGCTGCGGGCGGGCCGCGAAGCCGGCGTCGAGCGTTTCGTCTTCGCCTCCAGCCTGCTCGTCTACGACGACCGGGACGGCCTCATCGACGCCGACACCCCGGCCACACCCAGGGTGGCCTACGGCCGCGCCAAGCTGGAGGCCGAGACCGCCTTGACGGCGATGGCCGCGGCGGCGGGCATGCGCTTCGCCGCCGTCCGCCTGCCGCACGTCTACGGCGCCCGCGACCTGCTGTTCGAGCGGCTGCACGGTGGGCTGGTGACGATGGCCGGCAACGGCCGCAACCGCTACACCCACCTGCACGTCGACGACGCCGCGCGGCTGCTGATCGCGGTCGCCCGCGCCGGCTGGACCGGGATCGCGCCGGTGGGCGACGACCATCCGTGCGACTGGCGCGAGTTCTTCGCTGTCCTGGCGACCCACTACCCGCGCTTCCGCACTCTCTACCTGCCGGCCTGGCTGGCGCGAGGGGGGACCGAGCTGCTGCGGCCGGTCAACGCCCTCAGGAGCCGCCCCAGCCTCTACACCCCGGACACCGTCACCGGCTGGAACCTGGAGCTGGCGGTCGAGCCGGGCGTTCTCTGGCGAGATCTGGGCCTGCGCCCCGCCTACCCGACGATCCACGAGGGCCTGCCGGCGGCGCTCGACTCCTGCGTCGCCTTCCGCTGGCGCCACCCGCTGTCGGATCCGGCCAGCTACTGAGGGCGAGCGCGCCGCGGCGGCAGCCCGGCAAGCCCGCCGAGCGCATCCGACGGGCCTCTAAGTCCGAACCCGTCGCCATGGCCGTCAGCGATATCAGAACCAACGCGAAAACCTCCTCATGATGAGCTCGGCCTGCACTCTCGAAGTCGGTTCCTGCTTTGCCGTCGGCGGCTCCCACGGCTTCACTCCGCCTTCCTCACTCGACTACACTTCACCCAGTGTTGGGAGTGAGAGCTTGACCGAAACCGAGACCGAGACATCGATCCTGGCCCGCATCGCCGCCGGCGACGGCGACGCCGTGCAGGAGTGCATGGACCGCTACGGCGGCCTGATCTGGAGCCTGGCCCGGCGCATGGCGCCGCAGGCGGCCGACGACGCGGTCCAGGAGATCTTCATCGATCTGTGGAAGAGCGCCGACCGGTTCGATCCCAGCAAGGCCTCGGAGAAGACCTTCATCGCCACCATCGCCCGCCGGCGGCTGATCGACCGGCTGCGCAAACAGGGCCGCCGGCCGCAGATGCGCTCGCTGCCCGAGCCCGACGAGCCGACGGCCGAGCCGTCGGTGGACGAGCACCTGGTGATCCAGCGCGGCGCCGAGGCCCGCAGCGCCGCCCGGTATCTGAACGAGCTGCGCCCCGAGCAGCGCCAGGTGATCCGGCTGTCGGTGGTCGAGGGCATGTCGCACAGCGAGATCGCCACCGCCACCGGCATCGCGATCGGCACCGTCAAGTCGCACATCTTCCGCGGCCTGGCCCAGGTCCGGGCGCGGCTGGCCGAGGTCCAGGAAGCCATCGAGGGCAGCACGTCGTGAGCCGTCAGCGGGCCGAGGAGTTGTTGGCGTTCCGCGCCGTCGGAGCCCTCGACGACTCCGAGGCCAGCGAACTCGGCCGGCTGCTGGTCGCCCGCCCCGATTTCGACGACGGCGGTTTCGAGACCGCCGCGGCCGCCTGCCACCTGGCCCTGCTGGGGCCCGAGGAGGCGCTGCCCGACTCCCTGCGCCGGCGTCTCGCGCGCGAGGCGGCGATCTTCCGCGGCAAGGTGCTGGCAATGCCCGCGCCTACCGCCACGCCGGCCATCGCGGCGACGCCGCGGCCGCGCCGCGGCGCGTCTGGGGCGGCTGGCTCGCCGCCGCCGCCTGCCTGCTGGTGGCCCTGGCCGGCTGGTGGCCGCGCCTGGCGGCGCCACCGGCGCCCGCCCCACCGATCGTGGCCGAACAGCCGCCGCCCTCACCCGCCGAGGCGCCCGACGCCCTCGAGCTGCCCTGGCAGGCGACCGAAGACCCGGCCGCCGCCGGCGCCGCCGGCTCGGTCGTCTGGAGCTCGGCCCAGCAGGCCGGTCTCATGAAGATCCAGGGCCTCGAGGCCAACGACCCGGCGGTCAGCCAGTACCAGCTGTGGATCTTCGACAAGAACCGCGACGATCGCTACCCGGTCGACGGCGGCGTCTTCGACATCCCGGCCGGCGCGACCGAGGCGCTGGTGCCGATCGACGCCAAGGTCGCGGTCGGCGAGCCGGCGCTGTTCGCCATCACGGTCGAGCCGCCCGGCGGCGTGGTGGTCTCGGATCGCGAGCGGATCGTGCTGCTCGCCCAGGCCCAGGCCTAGGGCCAAACCGGGGTCGAACGCTCTCGACCGAGCTGGTCGAGCGACGGATGGCCCGCAAGCGGCCGCGCCTCAGCCGCCCAGGGTCGACTCGACGTAGGCGCGGATCGCCTCGCGGGTCGAGGCCAGGCGCCAGATGCGCACCACCTCGCGGTCGGCCTCGGCGGCGCCGGCGGTCAGACGGTCGAGCACCGGCCGGCGGATCTGGCTCTTGGTGAGGGCGAAGGTCTCGGGGGCCACCTCGGCCATCCGCGCGGCAACCGCCACCGCCCGCTCGAGTAGCGACTCCGGCGCCACGATCTCGTCCACCAGACCGAGTTCGCGGGCCGCCTCGAGACCGCCGGTGCCGGCCGCGTAGACGATCTCCTCCAGGCCCCGGTCACCGACCACGAAGCGCAGGATCTCGAGCGCGGTCGTGGGATAGGGCACCCCCACCCGCAGTTCGGGGACGCCGACCTTTGCGCCGCCGGCGGCGGCGATCCGGCGGTCGCAGGCGCAGGCCACGACGCAGCCGCCGGCCACGGCGTGGCCGTTGAGCGCCGCCACCACCGGTCGCGGGAAGGCGAACAGCCGCCGCAGGCCTTCGCCGATCAGCGGCACGAAACGGCGCAGGTAGCCGTCGTCCTCGCGCAGCACCCGCGGCAGGTCGACGCCGGCGGAGAAGATCGATCCCGAACCGGTGACGACGAGGGCGCGGCAGCCGTCCCGCTCGGCCCGCTCGAGCGCCGCCAGAAGCTCCTCGAACAGCTCGACGTCGATGGCGTTGGCGCGGCCGTGAGCGAGGCGCAGGGTCCGCACCCGGCCGACATCCCGCACTTCAATCGACATCGCCGACAGGATACAACCGCGAGGTCGCCCTACCCAATCGGTCGTTTTCGACAGCTTCGGTCGCGGCTAACCTGGGGTCATGAGCATTGCCGAATTGACTCCAGACGAGCTGTACCGATCGTTCGACCACCAGGAGCTGGCCTTCGAAACCACCGACGACCTCGAGGGCATCGAGGGCCTGCTGGGACAGCCGCGAGCGGTCGCCGCGATCGAGTTCGGGATCGGCATCGAGCGCGAGGGCTACAACATCTTCGCCTTCGGCCCCGACGGCACCGGCAAGC
The DNA here is from genome assembly GCA_963781065.1 of Thermoanaerobaculia bacterium. Lineage (GTDB taxonomy): Bacteria > Acidobacteriota > Thermoanaerobaculia > Multivoradales > JAHEKO01 > CALZJC01. The sequence continues at coordinate 56,987 of CAWAET010000012.1, forward strand.
ACTCCGCCGTTCGCCAGATCCTCGAGCGGCGAGCCGCCGGGCGGCCGGTGCCGCCAGACCTGTGCTACGTGCACAACTTCGCCAAGCCCCGCCGGCCGCAGCTGCTGTCGCTGCCCGCCGGTAGCGGCCGGCGACTGAGCGGCGCGATGCAGCACCTGGTGGACGGGCTGGGCGGGGTGCTGCGCACCGCCCTGGAGAGCGAGGAGTACCAGACCCGTCGCCAGCTGCTCGAGGAGCGCTTCGAGGAGCGACAGGCCAAGGCGCTGTCGCAGCTGAACGAGGAGGCGCAGAAGGCGGGCCTGGCGCTGGTGCGCACCCCGGTCGGCCTGATCGTCGCGCCACAGCGGGACGACGAGGTGATGGACCCGGAGAAGCTGGCCGAGCTGCCCGCCGAGGAGCAGCAGCGGATCCACGAGCTGATCGACACCTTCAAGGACAAGCTGCAGAAGCTGATGCGCCAGCTCCCGCGCTGGAAGCGCAAGAGCCGCGAGCAGCTGCGCCAGCTCGATCTCGAGGTGAGCCGCTTCGCCCTGGCGCCGCTGATGGACGACGTCCGCGAGGAGTTCGCCGAGCTGCCGGAGGTGCTCGCCTATCTCGAGGCGGTCGAGACGGACATCGTCGAGAGCTCGCGCCGCCAGGACGAGGCCGAGGCCCCGATGCAGGAGATGATGAAGGCGATGTCGGGCACGCCGCGGGCGGAGCCCTCGTTCGCCCTGCGCTACCGGGTCAACGTACTGGTCGACCACGGCGGCGACGAGGGCGCGCCGGTGGTCTACGAGGACAACCCCACCTACCCCAACCTGGTCGGCCAGGTCGAGCACATTCAGCAGATGGGGGCGATGATCACCGACTTCAGCCTCATCAAGCCGGGCGCCCTGCACCGGGCCAACGGCGGCTACCTGCTGCTCGACGCCGGCAAGTTGCTGTCCCACCCCTACGCGTGGGACGGCCTCAAGCGGACGCTGCGGGCGCACGAGATCAAGATCGAGTCGCTGGCCGAGGCGATGAGCCTGCTGCCCACCTATTCGCTCGAGCCGCAGCCGACGCCCCTGGACGTGAAGATCACCCTGCTGGGCAACTCCAGGCTCTACGCCCTGCTCTCCCAACTCGACCCCGACTTCGCCGAGCTGTTCAAGGTGGCGGCCGACTTCGCCGAGCAGCTCGACTGGGACGGCGAAAACCTCGAGCTGTACGCCCGCCTTATCGCCAAGCTGGCGCACGAGAAGGAGCTGCGGCCCTTCGACCGGCAGGCCGTGGCCCGACTGGCCGAGCACGGCGCGCGCACGCTGGGTGACGGCCGCAAGCTGTCGCTGTTCATGGGCAAGATGCTCGACCTGATGCGCGAGGCCGACTACTGGGCCGGCGAAGCGGACCGGGCCGTGGCCGCCACCGAGGACGTCCAGCGAGCGATCGATGAACGCATCTTCCGCTCCGACCGGGTCCGGGAACGCATCCAGGAGCAGACGCTGCGCGAGACCGTCCTGGTCGACACCACCGGCGGCGCCACCGGCCAGGTCAACGGCCTGGCGGTCCTGCAGATCGGCGACTTCGCCTTCGGCAGGCCCAGCCGCATCACCGCCCGGGTGAGGCTCGGCAAGGGCGAGGTGATCGACATCGAGCGCGAGGTCGAGCTGTCCGGGCCACTGCACTCGAAGGGAGTGCTGATCCTGTCCGGCTATCTCGGCGCCCGCTTCGCCGCCGAGCGGCCGCTGTCGCTGTCCGCCAGCCTGGTCTTCGAGCAGAGCTACGGCGGCATCGACGGCGACAGCGCCTCCTCGGCCGAGCTCTACGCCCTGCTGTCGGCCATCGCCGAGGTGCCGATCAAGCAGTCGCTGGCGGTGACCGGCTCGGTCAACCAGCACGGCCAGGTGCAGGCGATCGGCGGCGTCAACGAGAAGATCGAGGGCTTCTTCGACCTCTGCTCGGCCCGCGGCCTGACCGGCGAGCAGGGGGTCCTGATCCCGATCTCCAACGTCCAGCACCTGATGCTGCGGCAGGACGTCGTGGCGGCCGTGGCCGCCGGCCGCTTCCACATCTACCCGGTGGCGACCATCGATCAGGGAATCGAGCAGCTGACCGGGCTTGCCGCCGGCGAACGCGACGAGCGTGGCGACTACCCGCCGGACAGCCTCAACCGCCGGGTCGAGGAGCGCCTCTCCCGGCTGGCACGAGCGGCGCAGCGCTTCTCGAGCCCGGCAGCGGCCGAAGCCCCGGCCGCGGAGACCCAGGCCGATCGATGACGACCAGCTACCCGAGCTGCTGACCGCCGTCCGCTGCCCGGTGCTGGCCGTCAGGTAGCCGTCGCCGGCGCAACGGCGTTCGCCCCGAGCCGGCCTGGGCGGCCCGAGCCGCGGGAGTTGCCGCGATCCGGCCGCAACGTTCGGCCGGCCGCGAAGCAACCGGTTTCCCCGGACACCCGAACAATTCGCTATCGTTGTTCGTCATGCGCATCCGGACTCTTCTGCCCTTCCTGCTCCTGGCCGCCGCCCCGGCGGCCGCGACCACCGACTGCAACCCGTGTGCCGGCCTCTCGGTCACCGACGCGCGCGCCGCCGCCGAGCTGCTGGCTGCCCCGCCCCGGCTGGAGGAAGCCGGCATCCTCTACCTGCGCTGGGCGGCCGGCGACCTCGAGGCCGACACGGCAACACGCGCGGCGGTGCGCGCCGCGGGCGCCCGCGCCTGGCGGAGCTTCACCTTCTCCACCCCCTCACCGCTGCTCGACAACCTGGGGCAGCTCGAGGGCGAGCTCCAGCGGCTGGCCGCCGCGGCGCAAGACGCCCGAGCCGGCGAGCGCTTCCAGATTCTCTGGCCGGCGGCGGGCGCGCGGCCGGACCCGGCCCAGTACGCGTACCTGATCAAGCGAGCCTCGGTGGCGGTGACCGGCGGGTCGCCGGATGCCGAGGTGGTGTCGGCGCCGCTGCCGGCCGACCCCGGCTATCTGCGGCGGCTCTTCGGCGAGGATCTGGCCGCCTATCTCGACGCCACCGCGCTGGCGCCGGCGGCCGACGAAGCGCTGGCGGCCGCGGCGGCCGAGCTGCAGCAGCTCGACCCGGGCACCGATGTGGTACTCGACGCCCCGGAGCTGCCCGCCGAGGTCGGCGACATCCTGGCGCAGGCGGCGCGTGCCGCCGAGCTGGGCGCCGGCACGACGGTCTTTCTCGCGCCGCGGCCCACCGCCGCCGACATCGCCGTCTTCAAGCTCATGGCGCGCGAGTTTTCGGGCGACCTGGCGCTCGACCCCTACTCCCGGCCCGAGGGCGCCGCCGGCGCCTGGAGCTTCGTCAGCGGCGAGGACCTCGGTTTGCGGGTCGTGGTCGCGACGCCGCCGGGCGCCGAGCGGCTCGCCTTGAGCTTCCCCGACCCCAATCTGCGGCGGCCGTCGCTGGTCGATCTCGAGACCGGCGAACCGGTGCCCCAGTTCAACACCCGGCGCACCGACGACGCCTACCTGCTCGAGATCAACGCGCCCCAGCCGGTCCTGCTGCTGACCCTCGAGCGACCCGGCGCCGGCGAGATCCAGGGCCTCGAGGGCGTCGAAGAGGCGCTGACGGTGCGCGACGCGCGGCAGATCCCGGTCGAGGAGATCCTGCGCCGGCTGCAGGCCTTCGAGGACGCCCAGCGGCGGCGGATCTCGAGCTACACCGCCATCAATACCTCGCATCTGCGCTTCCAGGCCGGCACCGGCGCCCAGACCGTCGAGGCCACCTTCCGCGGCCCCTTCTTCTACCGCCAGGACGAGGGCTTCGACTGGGTCTGGCAGGAGCTGCTGATCAACGGCGTCAAGTGGCGCAACAAGACGATTCCCGAGATCCCGCTGATCCAGCCCGAGAAGGCCGCCACCCTGCCGGTGGAGATCAGCTTCGGCAAGGAGTACCAGTACCAGCTGCGCGGCACGGCGACGGTCGAGGGCCGCGACTGCTGGGTGGTCGAGTTCGAGCCGGCGGCCGCGGTCGAGCCCGGGCGCAGCCTCTACAAGGGCACTCTGTGGGTCGACCGCGAGATCTACGCCAGGGTGCGCACCCGCGCCGTCCAGCTGGGCCTGTCCGAGGGCGAGGTGCTGTCGAACGAGGAGACCATCACCTTCTCGCCCGTCGACTCCGCCGGCGAGACCGCCCCCTGGGCGGCGACCAGCTACTTCCTGCCCATGCGCCTCGTCGGCCAGCAGCTCTGGTCGATCCTGAGCGCCACCACGGTGGTCGAGCGCGAGCTGCTGCTGACCGACGTGCGAATCAACCCCGACGACTTCGACGAGCGGCGGCAGGCGGCGCTCGACTCCGAGCTCACCATGGTGCGCGACACCGCCGACGGCCTACGCTACCTGGTGCTCGACGAGGAAACCGGCGAGCGGGTGATCAAGGAAGATCTCGACCCCAAGCGCCGCTTCCTGGTCGCCGGCGTCTTCTACGACCAGGCGCAGGACTTTCCCATCCCGCTGGCGGGGATGAACTGGCTGTGGTTCGACTGGCGCGGCACCGGCACCCAGGCCAACGTCTTCTTCGCCGGCGCCCTGGCCAACGTCGCGGTGACCAACCCCAACTTCCTGGGCAGCCGCTTCGACGTGGGCTTCGACGCCTTCGCGCTGGCGATCGCCGGCAGCGACGAGATCTTCCGTGGCGACGAAGAGCTGACCGGCGAGACCATACAGGTGGTTCGGCCGAACGTCGACTTCAAGCTGGGCCGGCCGATCGGCAACTTCTTCAAGGTCGACTTCCAGTATGAGCTGGCCTACCAGAAGTTCACTCGCGCCAAGGACACCGCGGCCGACTTCGTGGCGCCCTCGGACAACCTGAGCCACACCCTCAGCCTGGCCGCGCGCTACAACCGGCGCGGCTGGCGGGCGCAGCTGCGAGGCAGCCACACCGTCCGTAGCGATTGGGACCAATGGGGCCTGCCGGGCAACTCCGGCTACGACCCCGAGCACAAGGAGTACTCCAAGTGGGCCGTGGCGCTGGGCAAGACCTGGCACTTCCCCAAGTTCCTCAAGTTCGGCGCCGAGCTCGAGTACCGCGACGGCAGCGACCTCGACCGGTTCTCCAAGTACGACTTCGGCTTCTTCAGCGACATCACCGTGCACGGCTACCGCTCGGGCAAGGTGCGCGCCGAGGAGGCGCTGGCGGCCCACTTGACCTACGGCTTCGATGTCGCCAGCGTCTTCCGCCTCGACCTGGTGGGCGACGCCGCCTGGGCCACGGACCCGGCTTCCGGTCTCGACCACGAGCTGCTGGCGGGCGTCGGCCTGGTCGGCACCGTCGTCGGCCCCTGGCAGACGGTGATCAACCTCGACATCGGCAAGGCGGTCGCCGGGCCGGACGACGGCTTCTCGGTCTTCCTGGCGGCGCTCAAGCTGTTCAAGTAGCGCCGGGCTCCGCGCCCGCGGCGGCGGCCGGAGCGGCGTCCTCGCCGCCGCGGCCTGCCGCCGGGGACTCCTTGTCGATCCGGTACAGCAAGTTGTGGGCGCGAAGCAGGATCGAGCCGTCGGCGATCGCCAGCGAGGCGCCCGAGGCGCCGGGCAGGCGGTTGCGCGACAGGACGCCGGGGGGATCGCCGTCGGCATCGATGACCACCGTGAGGCCCTCCTCGTTCGAGGCGTAGACCTTGCCGTCGCCGGCGACCAGGGAGGGCCGGTACGCGCCGTGTGGCAACCGCCGCTTGCCCACGATCTCGCCGGTCAGCGCGTCGCGAACGACCAGGGTGCCGGTCTTGGTGACGCTGAAGATCCGGTCGCGATAGAGCACTGGCGACGAGATCTCGGGCACACCCCGCCGGCTCGTCCACAAGCGTTCCGGAGTGTCCGACGCATCCGTCTGGCTCAGGCGGAACATCTCGATCGACTTGGTGTGCATGCCGCCGGGTGTGCTGAAGAGATCGCCCAGGCGGACCAGGCTCGGCACGGTCTGGGAGCTCGGATGCTGGCCACTCCAGAGCTTCTCGCCGGTGCGCGCGTCGTAGCCGTTCACCTCGAGGGCGCTCTGGTTCCAAACCTCCAGTCGCCCGGCCCGCTCCACCACCAGGGGCGTGTTGTACGAGCAGCAGGTGTGGGTCCACTCGTCGCGCCAGATCTCTTCGCCGTTGGCCTTGTCGAAGGCGGCTATCCAGCCTGGTTCGGGGCTGTCACCCTCCTCCCGATCCTGCAGCAGGATCAGCGCGTCGCCGGCCAGCACCGGCGAGCTCGAGGCGCCGTAGTGAGCGTGCTCCAAGTAGGCCGGATCGATCTCGCGCTGCCAGATGACGTTGCCGTCGAAGTCGAGGGCGGCCAGGTGGCCGTCGAACGACGCGAACACGTGCTCTCCATCGGTGACCGGCGTCGGCGCAGCGTGGGTATTGGTCCAGTGGAGCTTGCCGCGCCAGCCCTGGTAGAGGGCGGTCTCCCAAAGCTTCTCACCGCTCGCCAGGTCGTAGGCCAGCACCACTCGCTGAAGGTCCTGCCCCTTCCTGCTACGCGCCCACTTGTCGCCGGGCTCTCTGTACGCCGTGGTCAGGAAGATCCGACCGCCGCTGACGATCGGCGACGAGTTGCCGCTGCCGTCGACCACCGCCCGCCAGCGGATGTTCGGGCTCTTGGCGCCCCAGCGCACCGGCAGGTTCGTCTCGGCCGAGATGCCGAGCCCGTCGGGGCCGCGAAACTGGCGCCATTCGCCCACCGGCGGCCCCTCGGGCTGCCGCGCGCAGCCGGCCGCCAGCAGGGAGATCGCGAACGCACCATGAAAGAACAGGGGTTTCAGATTCATGAAGTCACCTCTCGGTTCGAAACAGCGGCAAAGGGGGTGCCGCGGGGATTATCTCCGTTTCGCCGTCATCGCCGGCGCACGGCCATGATTCGCCGTTGCTTCTCGCCGTACCGCGCCGGTACCAGCCCCTCGTCGATCAGGTAGTTGGTCAGCTCGTCGGCCGCGATGCGGTGAGCCAGCTCGTTGGGATGGGAGTCGGTGTAGGGCACCACCGCCAGCCGGCGGGTGTCGATGCGGCGGAAGGTGCCCAGCAGATCCAGCACCGGGATCTCCAGCTCGCCGGCCGCCGCGGCCAGCTTGCGGTGCAGCGGGCGGTAGTTGTACGAGCTGTCGAGCTGCGAGTCGAAGACCGGCCAGACGACCAGCACCATCGGGATCGCCATCTCCCGGGTGGCCGCGCGCAGCTCCGCCATCGCCTCGAGGCAGTCGTCCCAGTGCGGTCCGGTGAACAGCGCGGTGTAGAAGGCGGTGAAGGCGCGGCGCTGTCGGCGGCTTTCGAGGCGTTCCCAGAGCGCGCGGTAGAGGGCGCTGTGCTGGTGGATAGCGCGGCTCCACGCTGCCCCTGGCGTCCGCCGGCCGAGTGGTCTCGAGAGCCGCTTCCGCTGCGAGGTGGCGCTCGGCTCGGGGTCGTTCAGCGTGAAGCTCAGCAGCACCAGATCGGGCTCGAGATTCGCCAGCGCCGGCCGCACCGACTCCCAGGCCCGCCGGGTGTTCCAGCCCCAGCGGCTCCAGTTGACGACCTCGAAGTCGAGCTTGGAGTCGAGATCGGCCAGGCGCTCCTCCAGGCGCCGCGGGAAGGTATCCCGCGGGTGGACGCCGGACCCCCAGGGAAACGAATCGCCCAGGACCAGCAACCGAAAGCTCCCCGTCGCCTTGGGGCCGGGCCGGGAGCGATGGCGGAAGTTGGGCAGGCCAGGTGAGCGGCCGTCGCTACCCGTCCGGACCGCCGTCTTGGCGAAGCGGGGTCCCGGGCCGGCGAGCCGCAGCAGGAGCTCACCGGCGGCGAGCGTCAGCGACAGCGACAGGGCGATCGCCGACAGGCGAAACAGCAGGTCTCTGGTCGTCATTCATCCTCGGTGTGCCTTCGCCCGCGGGCCGCACTTGCGGAGCCGCCGGCGGCGTCCGGCCGCAGCTTATCCGAGCGGCGGCTCGGGGTTGCCGCGGATGTCGCGCGCGGTCAGCCGGAGATCCGACAAGCGCGCTCCCCGGGGAGGCGTGCCGGGTAGAATCCCCGCCGGAGCCTCGCTGTTGAGCGCCTTCCAAAAAGACACCCGGCCGGCCGAGGTGCTGCTCTTCACCGGCCATCGCCTGGACGCACCCGCCCGGCGGAATCCGAGGTTTCCGCCCGCCGCCGAGCCGCTGGCCGCGGAGATGATCGCCGCGGCGATCGCCGACGAGACGACCGGTGCCGGCGGCCGCCTGGCGGGACTGGCGGGAGGCGCCAGCGGCGGCGACATCCTCTTCCACGAGATCGCCGCCCGCCTGGGGGTGCCCACCGAGCTCTGCCTGGCGTTGCCGCCCGACGACTACCGCGCCGTCTCGGTCGCCGAGGCGGGCGCGGGGTGGATCGCCCGCTTCGCGGCGCTGTGCGAGGACCTGCCGATCCGGCTGCTGCCCGACGCGGCCCACCGCGACCAATCCGGGCTTTCGCTCTGGGAACGGAACAACCTCTGGATGCTCGACAGCGCCTTCGAGTGGACCGGCGGCGGCGTCGGCCTGCTGGCGCTCTGGGACGGGCAGGGCGGCGACGGGCCGGGGGGCACCGCCGACATGGTGGGGCGCGCCCGGGCCGGCGGCGCCCGGATCCGGCGCCTCGACGCCCGCCGCCTGCTCGCCGGATGACCGCGCCCGCCTCCCGCTCGCGCGAACTGGTGCTGGTCGGCGGCGGCCACGCCCACGTCCAGGTGCTGCGGCAGCTGGCCATGGCGCCGCCGCCGCGCACCCGGACCACCCTGGTGGTCGACACTCCGGTCGCGGTCTACTCCGGCATGGTGCCGGGCTTCGTCGCCGGCCGGTATCGCGCCGAGGAGATCGAGATCGACCTCCTGCCGCTCGCCCGGCGGGCCGCGGCGCAGGTGGTCGTCGTTGCCGCCACCGGGGTCGACCCCGCGCGGCGCCGGCTGCTGCTGGAGGGCCGGCCGCCGCTGGCCTACGACCGGCTGTCGTTCGACATCGGCTCGACCGTCGCCGGCCAGGAGCTGCCCGGGGTTCGCCAGTACGCCGTGCCCACCCGCCCGATCGGCCGCTTTGTCGAGCGGCTGGAGGCGATCCTGGACCGGGCGCGGCTCGGGCGAGGAGACCGGCGGCTCGAGACGGTCGTGGTCGGCGCCGGCGCCGGCGGGGTCGAGCTGGCCTTCTGTCTCGAAGCGCGGCTGCGGCGCAGCGGGATCGACGCCGCGATCACCCTGCTCGACAGCGGCGATCGGGTCCTGCGCGGCTACCCCGAGAGCCTGGCCCGCCGGGTCACGGCGCGAGCCGCCGAGCGCGGGGTGCGGATTCAGCTCGGCCGGCGGGTAGCGGCGGTCGAAGCCGACGCGGTGCTGCTCGACGGCGGCGACCGGCTGGCCAGCGCGGTGACCGTCTGGGTGACCGGCGCGGTGAGCCAACCGCTGTTCCGCGACTCGGGCTTGCCGGTGGATCAACGCGGCTTCGTCCTGGTGCGGCCGACGCTCCAGGTCGAGGGGCACGACGACCTGTTCGCGGTGGGCGACTGCGCCACGCTGCTGGAGCACCCGGACACCCCCAAGGCCGGGGTCTACGCGGTGCGCCAGGGGCCGGTGATCGGGGCCAACCTGGTGGCCTCGCTGACCGGAGGCAAGCTGCTCTCCTACCGGCCCCAGGGCGACTTTTTGACCCTGCTCAACCTCGGCGACGGCAGCGCCCTGGGCGCCAAGTGGGGGCGCTCGTTCGGCGGCCGCTGGGTGATGCGGCTCAAGGACTGGATCGACCGCCGTTTCATCCGCCGCTTCCAGGTGCCTGACGGGCCGACCTGACGGGCGGCCGGCGGGGCGCCTGGCTAACGGCGGCGCTCGAGGTCATGCCCCGGTCCAACGCCAGCGCCGAACCGACTGGGTTAGGCTGTCGTCCGCATGCGGTCCCAGGGCTATCGACTGCTGCTGCTCGCGGCGGCTCTTTGCGCCTGCGGACGAGCGAGCCCGACGGGTGAAGCACGGCCGCTGGTCGACGGCCTCCACCAGCCGCTGATCCTCACCGAGAGCGCCCTGCTGGCGATGCCGCCCGACTACTCGGGCAACCGCTTCCTCAGCGGCTGGTGGCCGGAGCGGCGCGGCGGCTCGCTGCGGCAGATCAGCATCAGCGACCGGCCGATGCTCGAGGCGGTGTTCCTCGACGGCCGTGAGCGCCGTCTCAACACGCGGCTCGAGATCGTCGAGGCCGCGGCGGGGGCAACGGTCGGCGTGCGCATCGCCGGCGTCGAGCTGCCGCCGTTGCCGCTGGTCCGAGACCTCGAGGTGCCGCTGCCCGGCGGCCTGCCGCCGGGCCGGCTGCCGATCGCGCTCGACCTGCGCGGTGCCCGCGTCGTCATCCAGGCCGCCGGCTTCGGCCACGCCTGGCCGGCGGGCGAGGTCGACCTGGAGCCGCGGGCGATCGTCCAGGAGGGCTACTCGGCGATCGACTTCCCGCGCCGCCTGGCCGGCCCGGCCACCCTGGTGGGGCGGTTCGAGCCGCCGGCCGAGGCCGAGCCGGAGCATCGCTTCGCCGTGCTGGTCGAGACCGACGCCGGCGGCAGCGAGGTCGGCTTCGAGTGGCGGGCGGGCGGGCGCCGCGGCGAGGTGGCGCTCGAAGTACCGCTGCCGGCCGGCTTCGTCCGCATCCGCCTGCTCGCCCAGGGGCTCGGCCCGGCAGGCCGATGGCTGGAGCTCGGGCTCGTTGGCGGCGACCAGGGGGCGGCCGAGAAGGACGTCGAGCTGCGCACCGCCGCCGGCCGGGACGGCCCCGTCTACGCCGCCGCCTCCCCGCGGTACCAGGTCATCCGGGCGCCGAGCCTGGGGCTGGCCGACGAGACCGAGCCGACCCGCGACGCCGAGTACGTCTTCGACCTGCGCCAGGCGCCGGCGGAGCGCCGCAACCTGGCCGGCACCCGGGTGGTCGAGGTCGACTGGCTGCGGGCGCGGCTGGCGGCCTGGATCGACCGAAACGCCGAGCCCTGAGTGTTCTTCTGTCGGTGCTTGCCGGCCTGGCCGTCAGCCGGGGAGGCCGTCTGCCGGCCGATCGGCGGGCTCCGCGGCGGCGCCGCGCGGCCGCTTCTTGAACGGTCCGCCTACCCAGCGCACCGCGGCCTCGCCGCCGGTGTCCGAGCGGAAGGCGAGCCGAACCGTGCGCACCTGGTAGACGTCGGGGGCCTGCCACCAGTAGGTGTGCCAGCGCCAGGCCGGCGACAGCGGCAGCTCGACCCCCTGCGGCCCCGCCACCAGCTCACGGCTGCCGCCGCCGAGCCAATCGCTCCACACCAGCTCGCCGCCGAGCTCACCCGGGTCGACCACCAGGCGCAGGGTCCGCCGCGGCAGCCGGAAGGCCAGCTCGAGCTCCGCCGGCGGGGCGCCGGCAACGAGGCGAAAGCCCTTCTTGTCGTCGTCGGCGAACGGGTCGACGAAGCGCACGAAGTCGCGCGACCAGTAGCGGCCGCGAAAGCCGTCGATCTTGAGCGCCGTCGTCTCGCTGGGCAAACGCCGCAGCAGCCCGGCGTGGACGTGGCTCTGGCTGGGCGCCGGGCTGGGCGCCACCGCCGTCATCGAGACCAGGGCGGAGGCCCCGACGGCCAGGCCGACCGCCCAGGAGAGGGCCAGAGCGCGCGCTGAGGGCAGCCGGGGCAGCGCCGCCACCAGCGCCGGATAGGCCATCAGAAAGTAGCGGTTGCCGAAGAAGGTCGAGCCGCCGAAGAAGTTCTCGGGCAGCCACAGGAGGTAGAACGCCGCGATAGCCGCCGGGCCGGCCAGCAGCGCCAGGGCGATCCGGTCGCGCCCGCCGGCGGCGGTCAGCAGCAGCGCCAGGGCGGCCGGAAAGTAGACCAGCAGCCCGCTGTGGCGGCCGAGCAGGAAGTAGATCCCCGAGTAGAGGCTGCGGGTCCATTGGAGCCGCGGCAGCCAGCCGGCGGACTGGGTCGCCGGGTTCGACTCGAAGCGGTCCCAGGCGGCGCTGTCGCCCACCGGGTAGCCGGTCTCGCCGCTGAAGCTGGCACGCACCGCCTTGTAGGGGTTGGCGGTGCCGGTCAGGGCGACGCCGGCACCGCTCGCCAGGCCGAAGCCGACCAGCGCGGCCAGCGCCACCGCCGCCGCGGCGCGCCGCCGGCCGGTCCACAGCCCCCCCGCCACCGCCGCCGCCGCCAGCGCCAGCCCCGGCAGACGCATCGCCGCCAGCAGCCCGAGCAGCAGGCCGCCGCCCGCGGCCCGCAGCAGGCCGCCGCGCCCCGCCGGCGAGCGCAGGCCGGTCGCCACCAGGGCCAGCCCCGCCAGGCTCAGAGCGGTCTGGGCGACATCGCTCATCCGCCAGCCGAGATAGAAGGGCAGGACGCCGCAGCCGGCAAAGGTCACGAGCGTCAGCGCCGCCCGGCTCGCCCCGCCCAGCCGCCGCAGACAGAACCAGGCCACGAGCAGCGCCGCGGCCGCCAGGAACAGGTTGACCGCCACCAGCCCCGCCTCGCCCGCCAGGGTGTAGAACGGCAGCGCCAGCAGCGGGTAGAGCACCGGCTTCGAGTAGCTGGCGTCCGAGCCGATCCGCTGCAGGATCAACGTCGCCGGCTGCCCGTCCGGCCGCTCGACCGCCCACAGCCGGTCGGCCTCGCCGAAGGCCAGGTCGCCGTCGCGCGCCAGGCTGGCGGTCATGGCGAGGTAGGTGTCCTCGTCTCCCCAGACGCCGCGGCCGCCGCCGACCACCGCCAGCGCCACCGCCAGCACCAGACCGGCCGCGGCCAAGGTCCAGGCTGCGCGGGGCCAGGCTACCCGGGTCCAGGCCGCGCCAATCCAGGCTACCGGGGCCCATCTCTTCGAACTGGAGTCGGAGGCGGGCGACAAAGCGCCACGAGTCTACCGCCGGCGCGGCTTTCAGGCCGCCGCCAATCGAGGTAGCCTGTGCCGACATGACGGCCACCCGACCGCTCAACGTCGCCGTCATGGCGCACAGCTTCCCGCGCTTCCCCGGCGACACCCACGGGACGTTCGTCAAGAGCCTGTCGGAGGAGCTGGCGGCGCTCGGCCATCGGATCCACGTCCTGGTGCCCTGGGACCCGGAGCTGCGGCAGAACCCCGGCTCGGCTCTCACCGTGCACTCGTTCCGCTATGTCTGGCCGCCAAGCTGGCACCTGCTGGGTTATTCGCGCACCCTGAGCCGCGACGTCGGCATGAAGCTGGCGGCCTGGCTGCTCTCGCCGCTCTATTTCGCTTTCGGCGAGCGGGCGCTCGGGCGGCTGGTGCGCGACGAGAAGATCGACCTGATCCACGCCCACTGGCTGCTGCCCAACGGCTACATCGCGGCGCGCGTCTCGCGCGCCACCGGCGTGCCGTTCGCCTCGACCCTGCACGGCTCGGACATCTTCATGGCCGAGCGCGCCGCGCCGCTCGGCCGGATGGCGGCGACCGCGCTACGCGGCGCCGCCCACGTCACCTCGTGCAGCGCCGACCTGCAGCAGCGGCTGCTGCGGCTCGGCGGCGAGCAGTTCGCCGGCAAGGTGCCGCTGGTAGCCAACGGCACCGACCTGGTGCCGGCCGACCCCGACCGCGACGGGCCGCGGCGGCGGTTCGGGGTCGGGCCCGACGAGCCGCTGATCGCGGCGGTCGGCCGGCTGGTGTACAAGAAGGGCTTCCGCTATCTGCTCGAGGCGGCGCCCCAGATCCTCGCGCGGCATCCGAAAGCCCGGCTGGTGATCGGCGGCGGCGGCGAGCTGGCCGGCGAGCTCGCCGAGCAGGCGCGGCAGCTGGGCATCGCCGAGCGGGTGGTCTTCCCCGGCCTGCTGTCGCACGACCAGGTGCTCGAGCTGGTGGCGGCGGCCGATCTGTTCGTCATGCCCTCGATCCGCGATCCGGGCGGCAACATCGACGGACTGCCGATCGTAGTGCTCGAGGCGATGGCCGCCGGACGCACCGTCGTCGCCACCGACGTCGCCGGCATGCCGCTGGCGGTGGCCGACGGCGAAACCGGCCGCCTGGTGCCCGAGAAGGACCCGGCGGCGCTCGCCGCGGCGGTCGACGAGCTGCTCGCCGACGACGACCTGCGCCGCCGGATGGGCGACGCCGCGCGCCGCCGGGTCGAGGAGGAGCTCAACTGGGGAGCGATCGCGCGGCTGCACGACCGGCTCTACCAGCGGGCGGTTGCCGCCGGCTGAGACCAGCCAGGCTAGCCCCGCCCGCACCGGTCGACGCCATGCGGATCCTGATCGTCACCAACACCTATCCGCCGGCCGACATCTCGGGCGTCGGCACCCTGGTCTTCGAGCTGGCGCGGCAGCTCGACGCCACCGGCCACGCGGTGCGGGTCCTGGTGCGGCGGGCGGCCGAGGGCGACCGGCTGGCGGTGCGGGTGCCGGGGGCCAAGCTGCTCTTCCCGCTGCGCTGCGCCTGGCGCTACGGCGGGCTGGCCCGCCGCGGCCGCTTCGACGTCGTTCACCTGCACGAGTCCGACGGCGTGCTGGTGGCGCTGGCAGTGCGCCTGGCGCGGCTGCTCGGCCGGCCGGCCGGCGCCGCCCGGGTGGTGGCGACGCTGCAGGTGTCGTACCGGCGCGAGCGCCTGGCGGTGCGCCGGCTGCGCTCGGACGGCCGCACCATCGCCAAACCGACCGCCGGCGAGTGGCTGTTCGCCTGGCTGCGGGCGCCGCTGCTGTCACTGGCCGGCCGCCTCACCGCGCGGCTGGCCGACGCGGTGGTGGCGCCCAGCCAGGTCACCGCCCGGGAGCTCGAGACCGACTACGGTTGCCGGGTCGCGGCGGTGATCGCCAACGGCGTCACGGCGCCCGAGCTGCCGCCGCAGCCGCCGGGCGGCGCCGGGGTCGGGGCCGGCGTCGAGGTGCTCTATGCCGGCCGGCTGCGCACGCGCAAGGCGGTGGCGGTGCTGGTCGAGGCCTTCGCCCGAGTCCGCGCGCGGGCCGTCGGCGCGCGGCTGCGTCTGCTCGGCGACGGCGAGCAGCGCCCGGCCCTCGAGGCGCAGGTCCGCCGGCTCGGCCTGGAGGAGGCGGTCTTCTTCGAGGGCATCGTGCCGCACCAGCGGATGGGCGAGCTCTACGCCGCGGCCGACATCTTCTGCCTGCCGTCGCTCTACGAGGGTTTCCCGCTCGCCATCCTCGAGGCGATGGCGGCCGGGCTGCCGGTGGTCGCCACGCGGGTGGCGGGCAACCCGGAAGCGGTCGCGGACGGAGTGCACGGCCGGCTGGTCGAGGCCGAAGACGTGGCCGGCCTGGCGGCGGCGTTGCTCGAGCTGATCGGCGACGAGCAGAGCCGCCGGCGGATGGGCCGGCAGGCGCGCCGGCGGGTCGAGGAGGAGTTCTCGATCGAGCGGATCGGCGCCGCCTACCGGGAGCTCTGGGAGGAGCTCGCCGGGGAGGGCGCGGGCACCACCTCGACCTCCGCCTCGCAAGTCGAGGCGCCGCGCTCGGAGAACCAGCCGACGAACTCGTAGACCATGTCGAGCTGCAACCGGTAGCGCCCGGGCTTCTCGGGGGCCAGGACGTAGGGATCGATCGCGACCTCCTCGCCTGCCGCGACCGGGCCCTCCAGGTCGTTCCTCGCCCCCTCGAAGACCACCGTCTCGCCGCTCTCGTCGAGCCAGTGATAGGCCAGCTTGACCCGGCCGCCGGGGCCCGAGGGCCAGGCCTCGGCGCTGGCGTTGCGCAGCCGAGCAACGCCAGCGAACGGCTCCTTGCTGACCTCGACCGTCGCGGGGAACGAGCACTCCAGCCACTCGACGTCCCAGATCGGGAGCTCGAGGGCGGCCGGCTCGCCGAGGTAGACGAGGGCGGCCCCGACGTGGAAGCTCCGCGTCGAGAAGCCGCGCTTCGAGGTGACCGTGAAGTCGTAGACGTAGAGCGGCCTGCCCTCCTCGTGGCGCACCTGGCTGGGGCCGGAAGGACGCAGGGTGACGGTCTCGATTCCGGGCTCGTTGCCGAACCGGACCTCGGCCCTCGAGCCCGGTAGGCCCAGCCGCACGATGTTCCGCGCCACCGGGCTGCGCACCCGGAAGACCGCCTCGGAGATCGGCTCTTCGCTGAAGATCCACAGCCGCACCTCGGTGTTGCCGTGGAACCACATCTCGTCGCCGCTGGTCTGGAACTGATCGGCCCGCCCCCAGAACCACTTACCCAGCTGCCCGGTGCCCCAGTAGCCGGGGATCTGGCTGCGGATGCTGAGCTCGACCGGGAACAGCGCGAACGGCTTGTGCCGCACGTGCGCCTGCAGGGTCGGCCGGTGCACCGGCGCGCCGAACGGGGTGAACACCAGGCTGCCGGCCAGCAGCCCGCCGGCGGCGTAGCCCAGGGCGGTGAGCCCGGCCGGCGCCACCCGCGCCACCAGGAAGAGAAAACCGGGGTAGACGTTGATGTAGTAGCGGTTGCCGACAAAGCCGCCGCCACCGTGCCAGTTGAACGGGATCCACAGCAGGAAGACCAGCGCCACGCCGACCAGCGACGCCAGCAGCAGCCAGCGGGCCGCCGATCGCCGCCGGTGGAGCAGGAACAGCAGCAGCGACAGCAGCGCGAACGGGCCGTAGACGAACAGCCCGGTGTGGCGCCCGAAGGCGAAGTAGCGGAGGTTCTCGGGCAGCTCGCCCAGCTTGCCGGTCGGCGCGGCCAGGATCCACCACCAGGAGCCGGCGTTGGTGGTCTGCGACGGCGCCGCGAGCGGCACCTCGGGCGGCATGAAGTCGGCGTTGGGAACGTTCCAGCCGCGCCGGTTGACGCCGAGATAGGCCGAGGCCTTGCCGGTCATGACCAGCGAGACGCCGGCCACCAGCCCGCCGGCCAGGAGCGCCCCGGCGCAGAAGCGCACCACCCCGCGCCAGCTCTGGCGCCGCAGGAAGACCCACAGCGGCGCCACCGCCATCAGGGCCAGCATCGGCTTGTTGTAGACCGCCGGGGCGAGGCAGGCCGCCGACCAGAACGGCCGGGCGGTCTCGCCAAGCAGCCACCGCCAGCGCCGGCCCAGCGCCTCGCGCGCCGGGTCGGCGGGCCTCAAGGCGAGATAGAGCGAGGCGGTCACCCCGGCCATGTTGAACAGCTCGGGGTGCAGCCAGAAGACGTAGGCGAAGGTCGAGCTGAGGAAGAAGAAGCCGGCCGAGTAGGCCACCGCCAGCGCGTCGGGGTTGAACTGCCGCAGGTAGGAGGCCCCCATCCAGATCATCGCCATCAGCAGCAGCATGTTGAACGAGACCATGCCGTTGGCCCCGGCGAGGCCGGCGAACGGCGCCGCGAACAGCGAGTAGATGTAGGGCTTGCCGTAGTAGACGGTGCGCCAGCCGTCCTCGGTCATCAGGATCAGGTTCCTCACCGTCAGGTAGGGGAACTCGTCGAACAGCCGCTCGGCGTCGTTCGGCGTGAAGCGCAGGTCGCCGTCGCGGGCCAGGCTGAGCGCCGCCAGGTAGTAGGCCGGCTCGTCCGACTTGAGGCTGACCGGCAGCCCCGGCTTGCTGATCGCCAGGGGGAAGAGGACCAGCGCCAGACCCAGCCAGAGCAGCGCCTGGCGTGCACCGCCGCCGAGGGTCGCTACAGCGGGAGAGGAGTTCATCGGGGCGGAGGGGTCGTGCCGCCGAGGCGGCTGAGGTTCTTCCGTGGGCGTCGAGCGCCGGGAGCCGGCCGGGCCGCAGCCTGTGCAGCGAGTCTAGCCTACCCTTCCCCCGGCGCCTCGGAGCGCTCGGCGGCGATCCGCCACTCGCCGGTCTCCTCGACCAGCAGCAGGCTCTTGCGCACCACGTCGGAGTAGTCGGGCGAGACGTAGGTCTGCAGGAAGCTCGCCTCGGCCCGGCCCTCGTCGCGGACCACGACCTCCAGGCTCTCGATCTCGACCTGGATCGACGCCGGGTCGAGGAGGCGCCGGCGGCGCAGCCGCTCCCAGTCCGGCCGGGTCAGGCCCTCGGCCGGCTCGAACCCGGCGGCGTAGCTGGCCAGGTAGGCGGCCACGTCCTGGCGCGCCCAGGCCGCCGCCCAGCGCCGTACCGCGGCGGCCGCCCGCGCGCCGGCGTCTGGCGGCGGCGGGGCCGCAGCGCGGAGCTCCAGCCCCGGTGGCTCGTTGGCGTCGGCGGGGGGCGCCGGTGGCTCGCTGGCTTCAGCGGGCGCCGTCGACTCGCGACCGCCAGCCGAAGCAGCCAGAGGCTCGGCGACGGCGGCCGGCGACGCGGCTCCGGTCTCGGCCGCCGCGCCGCTCTGCTTCGCCGGCGGGCCGTCTCCCGCCGCGGTTGCCGCAAGGGGCGAGTCCATGTCCGCGGCCGCGGGCATCGCCGGCTCGCTGACCGCCGCGACCGGTGACGGCGCGGAGCCGCCCCCCGGCCACAGCCGGTAGGCGAGCAGCGCCAGCGCCAGCGCCGCCAATCCGGCCAGGGCCAGCAGGGCCGTGCGCCGGCGCCGGGCCTGAGCGCGGCGCAGCTCCTCCGCCTGACTCTGCTGCAGCCGCCACAGCTCGTCGTGATCCACCCACGCCACCTCCCCGTCCGGCCGGCGCGCCTTGTACAGCCGGCGGTCTTCGTCGGGGTTCTCGCTCATCGGCCCGCTCGGCTCACCGCCGCGGCTCAGTGGCCGGGGCCAAAGTTCTTCTCGCCCGCCCGGACCGCCAGCGGCAGCCGGTTGCCGGGTGGCGGCAGCGGGCAGGTGGCGTAGGGCGTGAAGACGCATGGCGGGTTGTAGGCCTTGTTGAAGTCGACGCGCAGCCGGCCTTCGGCGTCGGGCGGGCCGACATAGAGGAAGCGCCCGCCGCCGTAGGTCTCCTCACCGTTGGTCTCGTCGCCGAAGACCAGGAACAGCTCGCCCTCGGGCGGGCCGAGCGGCGCCAGCGACTGCTCGGCGCCGGCCAGCGAGAAGACCACCCGGCCGTGGCTGGGCTGTTCGGAGACGTCGCCCGTGATGTCGGGGACCGGGATCATTCGGGGCTCGGCAAACGGCTCGAACCGGGCCTCGAGGCGCCAGGCGGGATCCACCGGATAGTGGTCGATGCCGGTGAACTCGCGCAGCACCTCGCTCTCCGCGTCCTTGAGGCGCACGCCCACCCGTTCGCCGCGCTCGATGACGTAGAAGCTCAGGCTGCGGTGCTCGAGCACCGTCGGCTTGCCGCCGGCGTCGCTCACCAGGTCGAGGCTCAAGACCGGCCCGCCGGCGTGGCTGACCACCACGCCCGGCGCGGCCACGAAACGAACCTGCCGGCCGCTCGTTGCAGACGCCGAGGTGCGGATCCGCCTTGCCGGCCGGAAAGACGAGATCGCTCGCCGGGTCGGCGCCCAGAGAGTTGACGCCCTCGTCGAGCCAGTAGAGACCCGCCAGCGACAGCCAGCCGTCCGGCTGCCGCAGCCTCTCCATGCGCTCGGCGCGCCAGCTCTCGACCTCCGCCAGGTACCCGGGCTCGGCCGGCCCCACGGAGGCGGCCGGCGGCGGGGGATCAGCCGGCGGCGCGGACATCGGCGGAGGCTGATCCTCGCCGGCGCAGGCGAGCGCCGGCAGGATCGCCCAGACCAGCCGCTGGCGCTTCACGACCCGCCGCTCGAGGGGGGCTCGCGGTCGTCGAGCACCGGTATGTAGACCCGCCAGGCGCCGACCGCGGCGCGGTACCGCTTGGCCATCACCCGGGCGATCTGGGCGATGTGCCCCAGGTCGTGGACGGCCCAGGTCGCCAGCAGCTCGCCCAGGGTGACGCCGCCCAGCTCGGGATGCCGGCCGGTCCGCGCCAGCTCCGCCGGTCCCAGCTCGAAGCCCCGCAGCGTCTCCAGGTTGCGCCGCCGCAGGTCGGCGAACTCGTCCAGCAGCTCGTCGAGCTCGCGGCCCTTGCTGATCTCGAACTGGGCAAAGCGGTCGAACGGGTCGAACGCCCGGCTCTCGCCGTGCTCGAGGATGATCCGCGCCCGGGCGATCCAGTCGGTCCGCTCGCCGTGGATCAGGTGGCCGACGATGTCGAAGGCGTTCCAGGTCTCGGGGCCCTCGTCGGCCTCGATCCAGGCCGGCGGCAAGCCCGAGAGCCAGCCGCGCAAGACCGCGGGCGTGCGCTCGAGCACCGCCAGCGCCTCGTCGAGATCGAAGGTCGTCGGGTCCAGATTCTGGTTGATGGCCATCCTCCGAGGCTGGTCGGCGCCGGCCGACGACCGGCCGGCGTGCCGGGTCCGGTGGCATTGTAGCCGCCGCGCCCAAGCCAGCCACCGACTGCCCCTCCGAGAGGGGTCCTCCGAGTCCAGGTGCTGCCAAGCGGATCTCGACGCGGTCGTCGCCAATGCCAGCACCGGTTCCCTGAGCCGGCCCGAGACACCAGCAGTGGAGATAGACTGCGCCGGCCATGACGAGACCACGACTTCAGACGCTCATCGCCGCCGGTGCCCTCGCTGCCCTGGCGGGTCTCAGCGCCACCCGCGCCACGGCGGGCAACTGGCCGTCGTTCCGCGGCCCGGGCGCCAGCGGCCTCGGCGACGGCGACCCGGTGACCGAATGGGACCTCGCCAGCGGCGCCAACCTGCTCTGGAAGACCGCCATTCCGGGGCTCAGCCACTCCAGCCCGGTGATCTGGGGCGATCGCATCTTCGTCACCACCGCGGTGCCCGAAACCGGCGACTCGCAGCTCAAGGTGGGCCTCTATGGCGACATCGCGCCGCACGAGGACGACCGGGCGCACGCCTTCAAGCTGCTTGCCATCGACAAACACAGCGGCGAGGTCCTGTGGGAACGGACCGCCCACGTGGGCGTGCCGCGCGTCAAGCGCCACCCCAAGGCGAGCCACGCCAACTCGACCCCCGCCACCGACGGCGATCGGATCGTGGCTTTCTTCGGCTCCGAGGGCCTTTACGCCTACGACATGGACGGCGAGCTGCTGTGGCAGAAGGACCTCGGCGTCCTCGACTCGGGCTTCTTCCAGGTGCCGACGGCGCAGTGGGGCTTCGCCAGCTCGCCGGTCCTCCACGACGGCAAGGTGATCGTCCAGGCGACGTCCAGAAGGGCTCGTTCATCGCCGCCTTCGAGCGCCGCCGACGGCCGCGAGCTGTGGCGCACGCCGCGGGACGAGGTGCCGACCTGGAGCACCCCCTCGGTGATGCCCTACAGCGGCGGCGAGCAGGCCTCGCTGCAGGTGGTTGCCAACGGCTGGAAGCACATCGGCGGCTACGATCTCGAGACCGGCCGCGAGCTGTGGAAGCTCACCGGCGGCGGCGACATCCCGGTGCCGACCCCGGTTCACGCCGACGGCCGGATCGTCATCACCAGCGCCCACGGCGCCCAGCGGCCGATCTATGTCCTCGCCACCGGCGCCCGCGGCGAGATCACCACCGAGAGCCCGGCGATGCTCTGGTCGGAACCGCGCGCCGGCAACTACATGCAGACGCCCCTGCTCCACGACGGGCTCGGCTACTTCTGCCTCGACAGCGGCGTCTTCAGCATCTTCGACATGGCGACCGGCGAGCGCCTCGTTCAGCAGCGTCTCGGCGGCGGCGGCGGCTTCACCGCCTCGCCGGTGGCCGCCGGCGGCAAGCTCTACATCACCTCCGAGCAGGGCGAGACGCACGTCCTGGCGCTCGGCCGCGAGTACGCCCCGCTGGCCGTCAACGAGCTGGGTGAGACCGTGATGTCGACCCCGGCGATCGCCGACGGGGTGCTCTACTTCCGGGCCCGCCACCACCTGTTCGCCATCGGCGCGCCGCCGGCCGGCGGCGCCGAAGAAGCCGACACCGGCCGCTAGGCTAGAGCGCCGCGGGCAGGTCCCGGTCGAAACGGTTCTCGCGCAGCCGCGACCGGCGCCTGAGGCTGGATCGCCACAGCTCGAGCGCCCCGGAGGCCCCGACCCCACCGTGCTGTCGGGCAGGTGCTCGACGGGTGACCGCCTGGCCGGTCTGCAGCCCGCCGACGCCGTCCACCAATTTGGGAGAACGCGTAAACAGCCAGCCGGGTCTGTCTATACTCATCGGCGGTGACTCTGGCCATCGGTCTTGTCCTGGCCGCCTGGGCCTCTCGTCCCATGCTCTGCTCATGACCGTCGCCATCGGCGCCTTCCTGAGCCCCGTGGGCCACCCGGTCAACCTGCTGGTGATGGGCGTCGGCGGCTACCGGTTCACCGACTACGCGCGGGTGGGGCTGCCGTTGCTGGTGGTGGTGTTCCTGATCGCGGTGCTGTTGCTGCCGGTGCTGTGGCCGGTGGGTGGCTGATAGCCCCTAGCCGCCGGCGGGCACGGCCAGATCGCTGAGGCCCACAGAGAACTGCGAGAAAGACCCGTCGCCCTCAAACTTGTAGAAGTCGGCACTGAACGCCAGGGTCGAACCCTGGACCGGCGTGCTCCCTTCCTCGAACACGAACACCACGGTTGTGGCGCTGCCCGCGCTCAGGACCGTGTATTCACTCAGATCCCTGGCGCTTGACCTTCTCGAGATGTCCACCACGCCGCTGACCTCTTCGGCCTCCATTGAGTTCCCCTGGTCATCGATCAGCCTGGCTGGCTCGTAACCGTTCAGAGCGATGCCCACAGGTTCGTTGGTGACGTTCTCGACCCGGAGAGCCAACGTCGCCTGGCGGCCGTCCTCCGCTACGCTGACGGATCTGGCCTCGGCGCGCAGGAAGCTGTTCTGGAACTGGCGGTTTGACGAGCCCCCGATCGCCTTCCGCACGATCTGGCTGGGCACCGGGACCGTCTCCGGGACCGCCCCGAAGAGGTTGAGAAGTTCGAGCGCTGCCACCAGAGCGGACAGCGCGGATGCGGAGATGGCGACAAGTCGACCGGCGTTCTTCATCGCGGCCTAGCCTACAGTCCCAGAACCCGCCGCACGCCGTTCTCCACCGCCTTCAGGACCGGGCGCGGCGCTCTGCCGATCTTGCGCTTCAGCCGCGACTTGTGGACCGGGCCCAGCGACTCGCACTTGGCGTGGCTGTTCCGGTCGAGGCCGGTCACGTCGGCGGAGGCTTCGATTGGCACCCGCAGGGGTCCAGGTCGCGAGGTCAGCGGAACCAGCAGGACATCGGGGCAGAGGTCGTTGACCGGGTTGATGCTGATCACCAGCGCCGGGCGCGGCTTGGGGAAGCCGGCGGGCTCGACCACCCAGATGTCGCCGCGGTCTATTCGCTCCACATCGCCTCCGAGACCGTACGCTCCCAGACCTCGCTCTCGAGCCGCTCGTCGTCATCCTCGTAGGCCTGTCCCAACTCGCGGCGGAGCTCGCGGTCGCTCTCCAGCTCACGGACCCGGCGAAGAACCCGTTCCAGTTTCTCCGAACGCGTGCGGCCGGGAAGCGAGTCGAGGAACTCGAGCAGCGGCCGATCTACGGTGGCGGAGAGCTTTCCTTTCATGGCGTTACCTCTTGTACAGACTGTCCTCTGTCTTATCGGATGCTTTGTCGGATACCACAGAAGACACACTATCAGACGCCAAACCGCTTCAAAGCAGAGGATGCGCCCAGAGAGCCTTGCAGACCCTCACGCGGCCTACGCAGGCTCGCTGGGCACCGCCACCTCCACCTCCGCCCCCAGCCCGTCGGGCGGCTGGTCGTCGCGCACCACGCGCGAGAACAGCCACACCGCCAGCACCAGCCCGGCCGCGACGTAGAACGGGCTGCGGATGCCCAGGTACTGGAACGCCGCCCCGGCCCACAGCGGCCCGATCATGCGCGCCACGCCGCCGAACGACTGCTGGACGCCCAGCATCAGGCCGGTCTGGCCCTCCGGCGCCCGGTGCGACACCATCGAGGTCGTTGCCGGGAAGAGCAGCGCGGTGCCCACCGGCACGAGAAGGGCGGCCAGGGCGAGCTCGACGAAGCTGCCCGCCAGGGTCAGCGCGACCAGCCCGCAGGCGATCGACAGCAGGCCGAGCCGCAGCGTCCCGACCTCGCCCAGCCGCTTGACGGTCGGCCCCAGGATCAAGGTCCGCATCACCAGCGAGACGCCGCCGACATAGGTGTAGAACCAGCCGATGGTGGCCTCGGTGACGCCGAAGGCGCGCTCGAGATAGAGCGCCAGGACGCCGTTCATCGCCATGAAGGCCATCATGCCGAAGGAGTAGATCCAGACCAGCGCCCCGACCCGGCCGGCCGGGCGCGTCAGCACGTCCAGCATGGCGATCCGCGTCGCCCCGGCCGGCGTGTCGGGCCTGTCCCGGCGCTCCTTCTTGCTCAGCGGCTCGGGCAGCCAGATCGTCCCGAAGATGAAGTTGAGCACGCACAGCCCGGCGGCCAGGTAGCCCGGCCCCACCCAGCCCTGGGCCTTGGCCAGCGAGCCGATCGCCGGCCCGATCATCACGCCGGCGCTGGTCGCCGCGGTGAGCCAGCCGAGCGCCTTGGCCCGGTCCGCCCGCGGCACCGAGTCGCTGAGGTACGCCTGGACCACGCCGACCGTGCCGGCGCCCCCGCCCTGGACCAGCCGCGAGACGAACAGCAGCCAGACCGACGTGGCCGACTCGAAGACGACGTAGGCCACCGCCGCGATCAACAGCCCGCCGAGGATCATCGGCCGGCGGCCGTAGCGGTCGGAGAGCCGGCCCCACAGCGGCGCCGCCGCCACCTGGCCGAAGGCGAAGGCGGCGACCAGCACGCCGACCATCATCGGGCTGCCGCCCAGCTTCTCGGCATAGAACGGCAGCAGCGGCAGGACGATGAGAAACCCCACCATGTCGACGAAGACCGTGAGCATGAGCACCCACAGACGGCTGACGAACTCGCGCGCGTTCATCAGACCGCCTCGTCGCCGCCGCGGGTGAGGAAGGCGCCGGCGCTGAGCACCATCAGCAGCACGCCGTAGACCGCGGCCACGCCGGTCTCCTGCAGCCGCAGGCTGGAGAGGATCTCGATCGAGATCGGCCGGGTGTCGTAGGTGTAGAGCACGATCGAGGTGACGAAATCGCCCAGCGCGGTGATGAAGGCCAGGCCGGCGCCGGCCACCAGCGCCGGCCGCAGCAGCGGCAGCCGCACCCGCCACAGCGTGCGCCAGCGGCCGGCGCCCAGCGAGGCCGCGGCCTCGGCCATCGCCGGGTCGAGCTGGCGCAGGCCGGCCAGCGCGCTGCGGCCGGTCACCGGCAGGCTGCGCACCAGATAGGCCAGCGGCAGGATCCATACGGTGCCCACCAGCACGAACCGCCCGGCCAGCGGCGCCCGGACGCTGAAGGCGGTGGCCAGGGCGATGGCGAACACCGTCCCCGGCACCGCCCACGGCACCGCCAGCAGGGTCTCGAGCGCCGCCCCCAGCCGGCCGCGCAGCTTGACCGAGAGGTCCGCCGCGACCAGGCCCAGCGCCACCGCGCCGGCGGTCGCGGCCGCCGCCATCCACAGCGAGTTGAGCACCGGCCGCAGCCGTTCCGGGCTGGCCACGAGCGCCGCGTAGTTGCTGCCGTCGAGGACCGGCGGCAGCGTCTCGACCGTCCAGGTGGACGGCGGCACGAAGGAGATCAGGATCAGGGTGAGGTGCGGCAGCAGCATGACAGAAGGTCAGGCCCCAGCCGAGGGCGGCCGCGCCGTAGCGGGCCGCCGGGCGCTCGAGCCGCCGCCGCCGCGGCGCCGCGCCGCGGACGCCGCCCACCACCACCCGCTTGCCCGGATCGACCCGCCGCATCGCCCACAGCCCGGCGAAGGCCAGCAGCGCCAGCGTCACCGTCTCCACCTGGGCCATGGCGATCTCGCCGTTGAGCTTCGAGGCGACGATCTGGGTCGTCATCACCCGGAAGCCGCCGCCGAAGATGTACGGCGCCGAGAACGACGCCAGCGAGGTCATGAAGGTCAAAAGCGCCGCGCCCGACCAGCGCCGGCAGCAGCAGCGGCAGGGTCACCCGGAAGAGCGTCCGCACCCGGCCGGCGCCGAGGATCGCCGCCGCCTCCTCCATCGCCGCGTCGAGCCGCGCCAGCCCGGCGCGGACGAAGAGATAGAAGTAGACGTACATCGAGTAGGCGTGGACCAGCAGGATGGCGCCGGCCCCGTGCAGCCGCCACGGCGGCGTCTCGAGCCCCAGCGCCGACTGCACCGCCGCGCGACAGGAAACCGCTCTCACCGAACAGGAAGAGGAAGGCGATCACCCCGACCAGCGGCGGCAGCGCCACCGGCAGGGCGATCAGGCCGCCGAGCATCCGCCGGCCCGGGAAACTCCAGGCGCGCGAAGACGAAGGCGAGCGGCACGCCCACCAGCGCCGCCAGGGCCACCGAGGCGGCCGAGATCCACAGGCTGCGCCACAGCGCCTGCCACTCGTCGCCGCGCTGGGCGAAGGCGGCGAAGTGCTCGACAGTGAAATCGAGCGGAATCCCCAGGGCCTCGAGGAGAGTCAGCAGCAACGGATAGCCGACCACCCAGGTCAAAAGCAGCGCCACGACCCCGCCCGCCAGCCGGCGCCGGGCGCGCGCCTCCATCCCGCGCAGCGGCGACAGAACGGCCCTCGCCGCCGTCACCGCGAAGCCGCTCGTCGGCCGGTGCCGCGGCCGCCGCTTCACGCCTCGACCTCGGCAAAGAGCCGGGGTAACGGCCCGCCGGGACGCGGCGCCACGGCCACCCGGTCGCCGGGCCGCGCCGCGTCGACGCCGGCCGCCACGAGCAGCCTGCCGCCCATCGCCATCTCGACCTCGTAGAAGGTGGCCTCGCCGGCATAGCGTCGCGAGATCACCTCCCCGACGAGCGAGCTCTCCTCCTTGTCCGGGTCGACCAGCCGCAGCCCCTCGGGCCGGAACACCGCCTCGACCCGGCTCCCGGGGGCCAGCGGCCCGGCGGCGCTCGCCGGCCAGCGGGCCGAATGGCCGGCGAAGCGCGGGTCGCCGAGCGCCACCTCGCCGCCCTCGGCGACGACCCCGGCGAGCGAGCTGGCGCGGCCCAGGAAGCCGGCGACAAAGCGCGTGCGGGGCTCCAGGTAGAGCTCCTCGGGCGACCCCACCTGCTCCAGCCGGCCGCCCTCGAGCAGCGCCACCCGGTCGCCCACCGCGAAGGCCTCGTCCTGTTCGTGGGTCACCCAGACGGCGGTCATCGCCACGCGGGCGAGCGCCCGGCGCAGCTCGCTGCGGGTGCGCTCGCGCAGCGACGGATCGAGGTTGGACAGCGGCTCGTCGAGCAGCAGCAGCTCGGGGCCGGGCGCCAGCGCCCGCGCCAGGGCGACCCGCTGCTGCTGGCCGCCCGAGAGCTCGTTCACCCGCCGCGGCTCGAAGCCCTCGAGATCGACCATCGCCAGCACCTCGGCAACCCGCCCCGCCTTGCCCTCACCCGCGGCGCCCCGCGACTCGAGCCCGAAGGCGACGTTCTCGCCGACGCTCAGGTGAGGAAACAGGGCGTAGTGCTGGAACACCATGCCGAAGTTGCGCCGGCTGGGCGGGAGCTTCGAGATCTCGCGCCCGCCGGCGCGCAGCCGCGCCCTCGTCGGGCGTCTCGAATCCCGCCAGCAGCCGCAGCAGGGTCGTCTTGCCGCTGCCGCTCGGGCCCAGCAGGACCAGCACCTCGCCGGCCGCCACCTCGAGCGAGACGCGGTCCAGCACCCGGTGCTCGCCAAAGCTCTTGCTGAGCCCGCGGATCTCGAGAAAGGCGGTCATCGGGCCGGCCGGCGCGGGTTCACCCGCGGCTCCGCACTTCGCGGTCCCAGCGGGACATCCACTCCGCGCCGCGCTCGGCCAGCAGGTCCCAGTCCATCTCCACCCGGACGATCGCGGCCAGCGCCTCGCTGGCCCACTCGGGCAGCTCGTCGGCCGGCATGTCGGTGCGCGCCGGCAGGCGGAAGGCGTGCTCGGCGGTCAGGCTCAGCGCCTCGCGGCTGCCCACCCAGTCGATGAACCGCTTCGCCTCCTCGGCGTGCGGCGCGCCGGCCACCAGGCCGACCGCGTCGTCGATCACCGGCGTGCCGCTGGCCGGGAAGGTGTAGCCGAGCGGCGCGCCGCGCTGCTGCAGGAAGAGCAGGTCGGTCAGCTCCCAGATCGACACCAGGCCCTCCTGCCGGGTCAGCTTCTCGAACAGCAGCGCCGGGTTGACGGCGTACTCCTTGGTCTGCTCGTCGAGCCGCCGCAGCCAGTCGAAGCCCTGCGCCGTGTCGCCGGTCTCGGCCACCGACCGCGCCAGCACCATGCCGAAGGCGACCCGCATGGTGCCGCTGGCCAGCGGGTCGCGGATGATGATCTTGCCGCGCCAGCGGGGATCGAGCAGGTCCTCCCAGTCCGCCGGCGCCTCGGCGGCCGCCACCGCGGCCGAGTTGTAGATCAGGATCGGCACCGCCTCGTAGAGCCCGAAGTAGAGGTCCTCCGGGTGCTGGGCGGCCGCCGGCACGGCGTCGGCCCAGGCCGGCCGGTAGGGCGCCAGCAGGCCCATCCCGGCGCCGCGCGACAGGATCGTGTCGGGGCCGCCGAACCAGACGTCGGCCTGCGGGTTGGCGGCCTCGGAGCGGATCCGGTCGAAGACCTCCTGCGAGCCCATGTCGAGCCAGCGCACGTCGACCTGCGGCTCGAGCTCCTCGTAGCTCCGCTCCACCAGCTGCAGCAGGTCGCGGCCGTGCGGCGAGTAGAGCACCAGCGGCGTCCGGCCGTCGCCGCAGGCCGTGACGGCGAGGGTCAGGCTCGCCACCAACCAGCGCCAGGAGCCGGGCAGCCTCATCGCTCCGCCAACCCCCGATCACCCGGTGCCCGTTCGGATGGTGCCCGCTCAGCCGGTGCCCGTTCGGATGGTGCCCGCTCGCCCGGTGCTCGATCACTCAGTGCCAGCAGATTGACGAACAGCCGCACCGCCCCGGCCACCCCGGCCGGCAGCTGGCGGAAGAACGACAGCCCGGTGTAGACATAGGTGCCCTCGCCCACCGGCGCCACCAGCAGGGCGCCGCGCTCGGCCGCGCGGCCGGGGTCGGCGATCGACACCAGCGGCTGGTAGCGCTCGTCCCAGCTGCCCGCGAAGTAGAGGCCCCGCTCCTGCACCCAGCCCTGCCAGTCGGCCTCGCCCAGCCGGTTGGGCCGCTGGAAGACCGGGTGATCGGGCATCAGCGGCTCGACCGGCGCGGTCTCGTCGGTCACCCGGCCGTGCGGCCGCGCGATCTCGAGCGGCCAGGGGGCGAAGCCACCGGCGACGAACTGGTACTGCTGGTACTGGACCAGCAGCAGGCCGCCGCCGCGGACGTAGTCGAGCAGCCGGTCGTTGTCGCGCCTCAGGGCGGCGTCGATCTCGTAGGCTCGGCTGCCGATGACGATGGCGTCGAAGCCGGACAGCTCGGCGCGATCCAGGTCGTCGCCGTCGAGCAGCTCGACCGGCACGCCGACCGCAGCCAGGACCTCGGGCACCCGATCCGAGGCGCCGCGCACGTAGCCGACCCGCGCCAGCGGCGGCAGGCTGAGCTCGAACCGGCTCAGCTCGCTGGTAGCCGCCACCGGCACCGCCAGCGGGCGGATGTGCGGGTAGGAGATCACCCGCAGCGCCCGCGAGAAGCGCCGGCCGTCGCTCAGCTCGGCTATGGCGGTAGCGCTGTAGCGACCGGGCGCCGCGGGGGACCTGGCGGCCAATTGGAAAGTCTTGCTGGCGCCAACGGCGCCCAGGGCAAAGGCATCTCGCGGCCACGCTTCGCTGCCGTCGCGGCTCGAGCCGACCAGTTCGGCCGGGGTGTGCTCGCCCAGCAGCCGCACCTCGCCCGCCACCGGCTCGGCCAGGTTCGAGCGTACGGTGGCCGCGAGCTTGGTACCCTCAGCGTGCGGCAGCAGGGCCAGGCCGGGCTCGAGCAGCACTTCCAGCGGCGGCACGGCCCGGACCGGCTGCCGGCGCTCGCCAAACGCCTGGTCCGCGTAGCGGTAGGCCACCTCGCGCACCAGGGTCACCGGCCGACCGTGGATCCGCAGGTTGAAGCGGACGCGCAACGGCGGCGGCCCGAGCGGCTCGCCCCGCTCCGCCGCCGGCGCCTCCCGCCAGTCGTAGAGATCGCCGCGACGGGGTTGGCGCAGGTAGTAGGGCACGGTCGCCGGCGCCGCCGGCGACACCGTGATCCGGAAGCGCCGGCGCGCGACCGACTCGTCTGCCTCTGCCGCCACGTTTCCCTCTCCGTCCCGCTCCAGCGAGATCGGCTCCGCCCGCCAGCCCGACTCGACCCGGCAGTCGATCGCCTCGATCCCCACCGCGGTCTCCCCCGCCGGCCAGACGGAGGCCTCGACCTCCAGCTCGCCGCCGGCCGCCACGGTCTCCCGGTCGGCCACCGCCTCGACCACCACCCCGGCCGCCGCCGCCAGGCCGTAGCCCGCGATCTCGGCCTTCTCGGCCACCAGCTCGCGGGCCGGCAGGGCCGCCGGCCCCAACTTCGCGAGGCGGTCCGTCACCTTCCCGAGCAGCTCGACGATCTCGGCCAGGTCCGGCACTACCGCCTCGACCGTCGCCGGAGTCAGCCGCGCACGAGCCGCGCGTGCCGTCCGCTCGACGTGGTTCAGAAGCCCGGCGATCTCGTCCCGCGCCGGCCCCGCAGGCAGCGATCCGGCAATGGCGGCCAGGGCCGTGTCGACACCGGCGAAGGGCGCGTCGCCCTCGCCGCCGGCGCCACCGGCGCCACCGGCGATCCAGAGAAGCGAGCCCCGGGCCGGGCCCGCCAACTGCTCTCGCCCCATGTCCTGCGAGCGGTGGAAGCTGCGGCTGGCGGCCGCCAGCTGGCCCAGCGACCGCCCCGACACCGCTTCCAGCGCCGCCAGCGAGTAGCCATGCGTGCCCTCTTCCCCGCGCCAGCTCCAGGCGCGGCGGTAGAAGGCGCTCGGCGCCCACGGGCTCTCGGGCAGGGCCGCGAAGGCGCTCCCGTCCCCGGCCAGCTCGAAGGCGTCCGCCGCGACCACCGCCGAGGCCTGGTGCTGCCCATGCCCGGCGCGCTCGTCGGCGGGGAAGACCGCGACGATCACCTGCGGCTTGAACCGCCGCACGACGCGGATCGCGTCTTCCTGCAGGACCTGCCGCGGCCAGCGATCGAAGGTCTCCTCGAGCGAGCGGGTGTAGCCGAAGTCGTAGGCCCGGGCGAAGTACTGCCGGCTGCCCTCGAGCCGCCGAGCCGCCAGCAGCTCGCCGGTGCGGATGGCGCCCAGCTCGACCCCCAGCTCGCTGCCGATCAGGTTTTGCCCGCCCTCGCCGCGCGACAGCGACAGGTAGGCGGCCTCGCCGCCGAGCCCCCGCGCCACCCAGGTGAGCAGGGCGTTGTCCTCGTCATCCGGATGCGCCCCCACCACCAGCAGCCGCGCGTGCACCGACAGCCGCGCCAGCGCCCGATCCACCGCCTCGAGGCCGCCCGCGGAGACCGGCTCGAGAGGATCGGGCACCCACGGCTGCGCCGAGCAGATCCCGGCCAGTGTGGCGAATGCCACGAGTAGGAGGAGGCTGCGACGCATGGTGGGGGATTGTATCGGCGGAATGGGCTGCATCGGTGGGTGGGCCGCTACAAGCCGCCGCGGCGTCGCTCCGTGGCACTGTCGCTCGCGCGTAGGAGGTGGCCGCGGTGGGACTCGCGAGACGGAGCCGGGACCTTGCCTGGGGCCGCTACAAGCCGCCGCGGCATCGCTCCGTGGCACTGTCGCCCGCGCGTTTGAGGGGGCGGCGGTGGGACTCGCGAGACGGTGGGTATCGAGGCAGCGACGGCGTGCGGCAATACCGCGGTCGCCTGAGGCGCCACTACGCGACGCCGCGGCGGCTTTTCGCTACCGTTGTGCCGTGCCTCGGGGCAACCACCGCCGGAGGTTGGCAGGCAGCGGGGAACGACGCCCCAGGGTCCGACGCCATCCGAGGTCGGCTCCGGCACCGACCTGCCCTCCGGCACGGGCCGAACCGAGGCGGGCCTGGGGCCGCTGTGCCGCGCAACTCACAGAAGCCACTACCGGAGGTCTGCGGCCATCTGGGACCGACAACCCGACTCGCCAGCGCCGGAGGTCGGCGGCCACCGGGAACGACAACCCGACTGGCCACCTTCGGAGGTCGGCGGCTCCATAGCCGACCGGCCCCTGCGCACGAACGTATGACTCTCTCCTCCAGAGCCGACCGGCCCCACCGCGCTAACGCCCAGCCTTCCTCGCCAGAGCCGACCGGCCCCGACGCGCAGACGCCCGGGGTCAGTTACGGAGCCGACCAGCCCTCGTGCGGTCAGCTCCCAGCCAGATACACCGACGCCAGCTCCACGCTGTCCGCCGGGCTCACCTTGAGCCGGGCGTCCTCGATCCGCCCCTGCTCGTCGACCACCCAGTGCGAGCGGATCACCCCCATGTACTTCTTGCCGTACATCGACTTCTCCCCCCAGGCGCCGAGCGCCTCGAGCAGCTGGTGGTCGGGATCGGAGAGCAGGTCGTAGGTCAGGCCCTCCTTCTCGCGCCAGCGGGCGAGCGCCGCCGGCTTGTCGGGGCTCAAGCCCACCACCGTGGCGCCGGCGGCCTCGATCCTCGGGAGGCGGTCGCGGAAGCCACAGGCCTGCTTGGTGCAGCCGGGCGTCGCCGCCTTGGGGTAGGCGAACAGCAGCAGCTTGCGGCCGCGGTAGTCGCGCAGACGGACGGTCTCGCCGTCGTGATTCTCGAGTTCCAGATCGGGCAGGTTGTCACCGGTGGTCAGCATGTCGGTCTCCTTCAACATCGGTCAAATGACTGGCTGGGTAGAATCTCACGAACAGATGCCCGGGAGACAGTCCATGCGCCGAGTCCTTCTCACCACAGTCCTCATCGCCGGCGCCGCTCTGGCCCTGGCCCCGGCCGCCCAGGCCGGCCCGTTCTACCTCTTCGCCAAGCTGGGCAGCACCAACACCGGGATCGACGTCGGCGGCGGCTTCAACGACGTCCTCGACGGTGACGACAACTCCAAGAGCATCGGCCTCGGGCTCAAGGTGGGGCGCCACTGGGCCTTCCAGGCCGAGTACCACGATCTGGGCAAGGTTCCCGGCTTTGGCCAGGCCTGCGCCTTCGAGGAGCCCCTCTGCGTGCCGGGGCTGCCGCTCGAGGCCGACTCCTCGGCCATCTCGGTCACCGTCCTGCCCCACGTGCTGCTGACCCGGAGGATCCGGCTCTACGGCAAGCTGGGGTACATCTCCTGGGACACCGACATCTCGGCGGTGCGCCAGCAGGGCCGCGACTTCCTCCAGCAGTTCAGCGACGAGGACCTGGTCTACGGCGTCGGGCTGCGGCTCGAGATCCCCGGACCGGTCGACGCCTTTGCCGAGTACGAGCGCATCGCCGACTCCTTCAACACGGTGGCGATCGGCGCCACCTGGGGTTTCTGAGGGATCAGCCGGCGAAGAGCTGGACCCAGAGGATGTCGTAGCACTCGGTCTCGCCGGGACCGACGGCGACGCCCAGGCCGGCGGCGGTGACCCGCTGCTGGAGGATGTTCTTGCGGTGCCCCGGGCTGTCCATCCAGCGGTCCACGACCTCGGTTGGGGTGAACAAGCCCTTGGCGATGTTCTCGGCCACCAGGCCGGCGCGGTCGAGCCCGGCCGCGCGGGCGCGGCTGGCCGGGGTGCTTCCCTCCGGGCTGCGGTGGTCGTAGTAAGAGCGCCGCTGCTGGTCCTCGGCATGGCCCTGGGCGGCGGCCGTCAAGCGGGCGTCCGGCCGCAACGGCTCGAGGCCGTGCTCTCGACGCCGCCGGTTGACCGCTTCCAGGACCTCCTCACGAACCGCCTCGACCGCCGACAGCCGGGTGGCGAGCTCGCGCTCGACGGTGCACTTGTCGAGCGCCAGCATGAAAGTCACCACCGGCTGGCCGTCGAGGGCGGCCGTCGCGACACCCAGGTGGTCGAAGTCGTTGGCGATCGCCTCCGCGACCCAGCGTGGGCGGACCGAGCGCAGCTGCTCGAGGACGCCTGACAGCGACGAGCCGACGAGCGAGCCGTCGGTCCAGAAGTGCGGCTTGTAGCCGCCAAGGTAGAGACGGCGGGTGGTCTCCTCGAGGTAGCCGCGCTCGACGCTCAGCTCGCCGCTGGCGGCGATCGCCAGCGCCCTTTCCCGAGCCAGCTGACAGAGCAGCGGGTGGGGCTCGAGCGGCCTGCTGCCGGCGGCCGTGCGAGCCCGGTTGAGCTCCTCCGCGATCGCCCGCCGCGCGTCCTCGCCCGGGCCGGTTCCGCAGACCGGGCCGGCGGCGGCCAGAGAAGCGAGCAGGAGGGCGGCAATCACGCCGGCTACTCTATGCCGCGCGCCAACCGAGCGGCGGCCCGGGCGGGCCTACTTGCCTTCGCGAGCCTGCTTCTCCATCTCCTCCATCTTCTTGCGCAGGCTCAGCGGGCGCATGTCGGTCCACACCTCTTCGATGTGATCCAGGCACTCCTGCTTGCTGCCGTCGAAGCCCTCGGCGTCCCACCCTTTCGGCAGCTCCCGACCCGCGGGCCAGATGGAGTACTGCTCTTCGTGGTTGATGACTACCTTGTAGCGCTGGTTGTCGTCTTCTAGATCGCGGCTCATGCTTGGCCTCCTGGTTCTCGGTAGCTTGGCGGCATGCCGAAACGGTGCCGATGACGTCGCCCGAGTATAGACAGGCCGGTGGCACCGACGGATCTGGCATCGCCGAAGTCGCGGCGGATCGGGGCCGGCCGCGAGAGCCCGCCCGAAACGGCGAACCTTGCGGTGGCAGAATGCGTCTCGATACATGGAACGGCGCCGACCGGTGCCGCGACGACCATGGAGCTCGACACCCTCCTCGCCCGCTGCCGGCAGGGCGACGATCTGGCCTGGGAGGCGCTGGTGCGCCGCTACCAGGGCCGGATCTACGCCGTCGCCTACCACTACATGCGGGACCGCGAGGAGGCCCGGGACGCGGCGCAGGAGATCTTCATCAAGGTCTACCGCGGCCTGGGCACGATGCGCGAGGGCGACCGCTTCCTCCCCTGGCTGCTGCGGCTGGCGCGCAACTGCTGCGTCGACCGGCTGCGCCGGCTCCGGGTGCGCACCCCGGCGGCCGAGGTGCCGGTGGAGGAGGCGCCGCAGATCGCCGCCGCCGAGGCCTCGCCCGAGGACTCCTCGCTCGAGGGCGCTCGGCGCGGCCTCCTCTACCGGGCGATCGCGCGGCTGGGCGAGAGAAACCGCGAGATGATCCTGCTGCGCGAGATCCAGGAGCTCAAGCTGGACGAGATCGCCCAGATGCTGGGCCTGCCGATCGGCACCGTCAAGTCGCGCTCGCACCGAGCGCGGCTCGAGCTGGCCAAGGCGGTGCGGGGGCTCGACCCATCGTACGGAGGCAGCCCGTGAACTGCCGAGACTTCGAGGACCGGTTGGAAGCGCTGCTCGACGGCGCGCTGGACGGGCACGAGCGCCGGCGCTGCGAGCGGCATCTGGCGGCCTGCGGCCGGTGCCGCGAGCTGGCGGAGCCGCTCGCCGCCGCCACCGCGGCGCCACCGGAGGATCTTCTCGGCGCCATCCTGGCCCGAACCAGCGGCCCCGCCTGCGACAGCGCCGAGGACCGGCTGTGCGCCTGGCTCGACGGCGAGCTCGGCGGCGGCGGCCGCGAGCTCATGGCGGCGCATCTGAAATCGTGCGCCGGCTGCCGGGGCCTGGCGGCGGCGATGGCCCGCCTGGCGGCCGACCTGCCGCGCCTGGCGGAGCTGAGGCCCGACCCCGGCTTCGTCGCGGCGGTGCTGGCGGCGACCCTGCCGGTCCAGGTGCGGCTGCGCCGCTGGTGGGCCGCGACCTGGCCGCGCTGGCTGCGGCGGCCGCGCTTCGCCTCAGAGGCGGCCTTCGTCGCCACCATGGTCCTGGTGCTGATCTTCGCCACCCCGGGCACGCCGCTCGCGGCCGTGCCGACCAAGGCCCTCAGGCTCGCCAGGACCAACCCGACCGCGCGGCTCGAAGCGCCGCTGGCGGTCCTGGAAGAGCAGCTCTCCGCACGGGTGGCAAGGCCGATCGGCTCGCGCTACGCCCGCGCCGAGGCCCGGGTCAGGATCTGGGCCGGGGAGGCGGAGGCCCTGGGGCGTGGGGGCGTCGAGACGGTAGGGGCCTGGCTCGGAACCTGCCGCGAGCTGGCTGCGTCTTTGTTGGCGAGTGCCGACGAGACGGCCTCCGACGACCCGGACCCGCAATCCAATCCGACCGAGGAGACACCATGACGAACCCAGCAGAAGAGTTCCCCGCCCAGGCGCCGGCCGCGCCAGCCGCGCCGGCCCAGCCCGCCCCCTACCCCGCTCCAGCCCTGTCGCCGGCATTCAACGACCCGCGCCGCAAGAAGCCGTTTCTCGCCTCGGTCCTGTCGATCGTGCCCGGGCTGGGGCAGGTCTACGTCGGCTACTACAAGCAGGGATTCACCAACGCCATCACGGTCGCCCTGCTGATCAGCTTCATGACCCTGCAGATCATCCCGCTGATGCCCCTGGCAGGCATCTTCCTGGGCTTCTTCTGGCTCTACAACATCGTCGACGCCGGCCGCCGCGCCGCGCTCTACAACCAGGTTCTGGCCGGCGGCGGCGACATCGACCTGCCCGACGACTTCGAGGCGCCCAGCCTCGGCGGCTCGATGGCCGGCGGCGCCGTGCTGATCCTCCTCGGCCTGGTCCTGCTGTCGAACACCGCCTTCGGCGCCTCGCTCGACTGGCTCGAGAACTGGTGGCCGGTGGCTCTGGTCGGCCTCGGTGGCTGGCTGGTGTACAAGGCGATGCAGGAGAACTCGGGCGGCGGCGGCTCTGCCGAGTAGAGTCCGCGGGTTTCCCGACCCGAGAGTGAGCCGGCTGCGAGAGCAGCCGGCTCGTTTGCGCTCTGGGGCCAGATGGCAACTCGAAGAGCTGAGCCTGCTGGGCTGGTGCACTGGTTGCCTGAAGGCAAGCGCCCGCGGTTCGCCGCGTCTCACATGCTAGGTTGGCGGTTGATGACGCCGCGCCGGGCGTTCCCGAGCCTCGTCGCCCCCATCGGCCTCGCCCTCCTCCTCGCAGGCTGCGACGCCTCCGAGGGGACGGGAGGGAACGGGCCGATGATGGCCGAGATGCGGCTCGAGAGTGACGGCGGCGAGCGGCCGCTCATCACGGGCTCCTTCATACGGGTCTTCGTGCCGATCACCGGCGGCGTCTGAGAGGCCCGGACCAGGCATGCGGATCCTGCTCAAGCGAATGCTGGCCATCTGGCTGCTGGGACTCGCCATCGTCTGCCTCGTCGCACCGTTTCCCTTCTACCACCGCGAATCAAGAACGCGCGGCGTCGTTGGCTTCCGGCGCGTCGGCCTCATCGACAGCCCGGCCTCGCGCGCGGCGGGGCCGCTGGCCGGCGCCGTAGCCGTCGGGCCAGAACAGCTGGCCGGCGCCCCGGCCCTTCGCCAGGCGCTAGAGCAGCGCCTGCCGCCGGAACCGCCCAGTCGTCAGACGCCCGCCGCGCCGTCGGGCGATGCGGCCCTGGCGATCGGACGTGAGGTGGCCGCGGAGATCGAGCGCCGGTCCGGAAGCCTGATCCGCATCCCCGGCGACGAGGCCCGAAGCTTCCTCACCGCCACCTCGCCCGCCGACTGGGCGAGCTTTCGACTGATCTACCGGCAGCACCTGTTCAGCCTCGAGTCCTTCCAGGCCGGCTTCCTGCAGCAGGTCGCGGAGGTCGAATCCGCCACCCGGAGCGAGGCCGCCGCCATGTCGCTGTCGTTCCGGGTGTCCGGGCCGGATCCGCTGCTCGCCCCGGAAGTGGCACCCGAACTGAGTGCCGCGGCCGTCGCCGCCTGGCCGGAGGCGAGAGGGGCGCTGGAGGAGGACCGCCCGGGCTGGTCCTACCGCGACGAAGACCCCGTCCTGGAGAAGGACTGGAACCGGCGGCTAGCCAGCGCCGGGCTCGCGCCGCTCGCAGGCAACCGGTTCGTCTACCGGGATCGACTGTTCGAGGCCGAGCCGCGGCGCGACCTCTATACGCAGGAGGTGCCGCACCCGAAGCTGCCCGTGGCGATGCGCCTCTTCGGGCTCGTCACCCTGTTGTTCGGCCTCCTCGCCGGCCGCGGCCTGTACGCCGCCTCCGACGAGTGGGGAACCCGCACCTCGAGGACCGGACCGCTGGTGGCCTCGGATGCGGTGGTGCTCCTGTTCGCCGCCCTGTCCTTCATCGCCTGTCTGGATTCCCTACTGCCCCGGGCGTTCGGCGTCAGCAGCCTGATGGGCGAGGATCTGCTGCTGACCGTCACCGGCGTGTGCATCCTCGTCCTGGGAGTGCCGCTGTGCGCCCTCTTCGTCACCGCCCAGAGCCTGCAACGGGTCAAGATCGACGCGCAAGGCGTCGAGGTTCGGGGCCTTGGCGGCGACGAGCGAGTGGCGTGGACCGAAGTGAGGAAGATCGAGGTCCGCGAGGTCAGCGTCCCGCTGCCGCGGGCGGGCATCCTGACGATAAGACCCCTGACCAGGATCCTCGCAATCGACACCGACAGCTTGACCGTGACGATCCAGGAGCCGCCCTTCAAGGCAGGCAAGCAGGCGCTGCTGGACCGGTTCAGCGAGCATGCCCCCGAGGAGCTCGCGGTGCAGGTCGCCGCCGCTCGCGATGATTGGATCCGCTTTTCGCTTCGGTCGCGATGAGCGAGAGACGCCAGCAGCTCTCCGCCGGCCAGGCCAGGCGGATCGCGCTGGCGGCGCAGGGGTTCGATCGGCCGCGGCCGGCGCGGGTCGACGTGCGGCACCTGCGGCGGCTGATCCGGGAGCTGGGGCTGATCCAGCTCGACTTCGTCAACGTGCTGCTGCCGGCCCACTTCCTGGTGCCGTTCTCGCGCCTCGGGCCGTACGACCGGGAGACGCTGCACGATCTGGCCTACCGGCGGCGCGAGTTCACCGAGCAGTGGGCGCACGAGGCGTCGATCGTGCCGGTGGACGTGTGGCCGCTGCTCGCCCACCGGCGCGAGGAGCACCGGGTGCAGCCGCGGGGGTTCGAGGAGTTTCTCGAAGAGCTGCCCGAGTTCTACGACCTGGTGCTCGAGGAGGTACGGCGGCGCGGCCCGCTGACGGTGGACGAGCTGCCCGAGCCCGACCAGCCGATTCCCAGGCGCCTGGGCGACAAGTGGGGCTGGAGCCTGAAGCTCAAGCGGCAGTTTCTGGAGGCGCACTTCGGCTTCGGCCGGCTGGCGATCGCCGACCGGCTGGCCAACTTCGCGCGCCGCTACGACTTGCCCGAGCGGGTCGTGCCGCGCGAGCACCTCGCCGCCTCGCTCAGGCGGGAGGAGGCCCAGCGCGAGCTCCTGCGCCGCGCCGCCCGCGCCCACGGCGTGGGCAGCGCCCGCGACCTGGCCGACTACTGGCGGATGCCGATCGGCGACGCCCGCCGGCGCCTGGCCGAGCTGGTCGACAGCGGCGAGCTGCGACAGGTCCAGGTCGAGGGCTGGCCCCGAGCGGCCTTCCTCCACCCCGAAGCGCGGCTGCCGCGGCGGATCGAGGCCCGGGCGCTGCTGTCGCCGTTCGACCCGCTGGTCTGGTGCCGGCCGCGGATCGCCCGGCTGTTCGGCTTCGAGTACGCGATCGAGATCTACGTGCCGGAGGCGAAGCGGCGCTGGGGCTACTACGTGCTGCCCTTCCTGCTCGGCGACCGGCTGGTCGCGCGGGTCGATCTCAAGGCCGACCGCCGGGCCGGGCGGCTGCTGGTGCGCGCCGCGTGGCTCGAGGCCGGCGTCGCGGCGGGCGTCGTTGCCGACATCCTGGCGGCCGAGCTCGGGACCCTGGCCGGCTGGCTGGACCTCG
Source organism: Thermoanaerobaculia bacterium (assembly GCA_963781065.1). Lineage (GTDB taxonomy): Bacteria > Acidobacteriota > Thermoanaerobaculia > Multivoradales > JAHEKO01 > CALZJC01. The sequence continues at coordinate 96,395 of CAWAET010000012.1, forward strand.
AGGCGATCGAGGTCGGCCGCCGCGGCGATCTGGCCCGGCCGCTCGCCGCCGCGCTCGGCGGCCACCGCCGGGCCGCACGCTAGCTGCAAGGCGTCGTTTTCTCGACGTTGCCGTGCCGGCCCCGCAGCGGGCCGAGTCGGAGACGCGGCGCCGGTGCCCAGTGTATTAGTATGTACCGGTCCTAGATGAGATCGGTGGAATGCGGGGCGGGCCGAGGGGGACCTATCGCGACTGCCGGTCATGATCGCCATGTCGGGCTCCCGAGCCCGGCGTTCCCCGGAGGAGCACTCATGTCACGAATCAGACGCATCGCAACTCTCACGCTGCTCGCCGCCGTTCTTCTGGCCGCCCCGAGCTTCGCCCAGACCGTACTCGTGGGCAATACCCCGGGGGGCGCCTTCTACACCATCGCCGTGCCGGACCAGTGGAACGGCGGGCTGGTGATCTATAACCACGGCTTCAGCCTGACGCCGGTAGGCCCGGGGGATCTCGGTCCGGTGTCGACCATACAGATCGCCGAGGGCTACGCCGTCGCCGCCTCCGGCTACCGGCAGACCGGCTGGGCGTTGTTCACTACCGACCAGGACCTCGAGGAGCTGGTCGACGTCTTCCAGCAGCAGGTCGGCCAACCGAGCCAGGTGTTCCTCTTCGGCGCCTCGCTCGGTGGCCTGGTCACCGCGCGCGCCATCGAGCAGGCCAACCTCGGCAACGTGGTGGGCGCCGTGGCGATGTGCGGCGTCATGTCGGGCAGCCGCTACCTGGACGGCGCTCTCGACGCGCGGCTGACCTACGACGCCATCTGCAGCGACGTGCCGGGCGCGTTCATCCCCGGCGGCGCGCAGGGCCTGCCGGCCGGATCGGCCCTGACCATCAACGACGTCGTCTTGGGGATGAACGTCTGCTTCGGCCACGACCTGCCGGCTTCCGCGCGCTCGGCGGCGCAGCAGGCACGGCTCGACAAGTTTCTGTCGGTCATGAAGATCCCCCAGAGCTCCATCAACAACACGCTGGGCTTCTTCTCCATCTTCGCCCTGGCCGACCTGGTGCACGACCCTGCCAAGCTCAACGGCGGGATCGGCTTTGGCAACGCCAACGTCGACTACGGCGACGCGGAGATCAACGCCAAGATCGAGCGGGTCACCCCGACCACCGCCAAGCGCAACCGCATGCGCCGCAACTACACCCCCACGGGCAACGTGGGCAACGTCAAGATCGTCTCGATCCACACCGACAAGGACGGCCTGGTGCTCGTCGAGAACCAGAGCGAGTACGCCTCGGTGGTGCCGCCCGGCAACCTCACCACCGGCATCGTGCAGGAGGCCGCCCCCACCCACTGCGGCTTCTCCGGGACCGAGCTGATCGCCTCCTGGGAGACGCTGCGCGGCTGGGTGGCCGGCGACCCGCAGCCCTCGCCGCTGGTCCTCCAGGTCATGTGCCTGGCGCTCGAGCCCACCTTTGGCGGGCCGTGCCGGTTCAACCCGTTCTTCCAGGTCCCGGACCTGGACGGCCGGGTCCGGCCGCGCAATCCCGGCAACCAGGTCCGCGCTTCACAGGCGGCGGCCGTCGCTCCAGGCCCGGCCCCGGTTGCCGCGGCGCAGCCGGCTCCGGCGAGCGAGGCGACGGCGCCGAGCGGCGGGCCCGAGACCGCGGCTCCGACGACAGCGGCGGTGCCGAGCGGGATCGAGCGGGCCGCAATCGCGACGAAGCGTCTGGACCGGCTCGAGCGCGACGAGCGGTAGCACCGCGCCCTGACATGAAGGCCGACCGCGGGATCTCCAGCCGGAGATCCCGCGCCTGCCCTTGCCCACCGTTCTCAGCGGCGCTTGCAGCGAGCCGGCGCAGGTGGGCCATCGTCGAGACGCCCGGCGCGCCAAAAAAAATCGGGGCCACCCCGAAGGGTGGCCCCGATTGGTGTCCGTTGAGGCTCGAAAGGCCTAGGCACCGAGCCGAACGACGTTCTCGGCCGCTGGGCCCTTCTGGCCCTGGACGAGGTCGAACTGGACCCGCTCACCCTCGGTGAGGGACTTGAAGCCCTCGCCCTGGATGGCGCTGTGGTGGACGAAGCAGTCTTTCTGACCGTCGTCGAGGGTGATGAAGCCAAATCCCTTGGCATCGTTGAACCATTTCACTGTTCCTGTGGTGCTCATCTTACTGCTCCTTCAATTTCCGGGACACGGGCATGCGCCCTGCCACCCCGAATGGTTGCGGCTCGAGGCCGCGGATGGGTTTGCCTTGGAAGGTCTACGGTATGGGTGTTCCCGCCTCGGCCGCGGCTCGAATCCAGGCACAAAAAAGGAGACCCCTTTTGCCTCGGGTCCCCTTTCAGCAACCTTGTAGCCGCGTGGGCAGACCAACGCGATCCGCCCGAATCAGCTGTATGGTAGCAGGTCCGGCGGCCGTTGTCACTCCCACGCGAGCGAAACCGCCCGCCCGGGCGCGGCGAAAGGAGACTTATGCAGTTCGTTGTAGTCGGACCAAATCGGGTTTGCCGATGAGCAGCCGGGAAAATGCCGCCCGGACGGCGAGGCCGTGGATGAGCGCCGTCCTAGCCGTCGCGGCGGCCTACAACCTCGCCTGGGGTGGATGGGTTGTGCTCGCTCCCGGAGCCTTGTTCCGCCTCAGCGGCCTCGAGCCGCCACTCTACCCGCAGATCTGGCAGTGCGTCGGCATGATCGTCGGCGTCTACGGGGTCGGCTACGCGATCGCTGCGACCGCGCCGCTGCGTCACTGGCCGATCGTCCTGGTCGGGCTGCTGGGCAAGCTCCTCGGGCCGCTCGGGTTCGCCGCCGCGGTCGGCCAGGGGCAGCTGCCCTGGAGCTGGGGCTGGACGATCCTCACCAACGACCTCGTCTGGTGGGTTCCCTTCGCGCTCATCCTCGTCGCCGCGCGGCGCGCCGGCGGCGAGGAAAGAGCCACCGACGCCGACAGCCGTCCGTCGATCGCCCTGGCCCTGCGCATGGCCCGCGCCCAGAACGGCGAGAGCCTGCTGTCGCTGTCGCGCCGGCAGCCGCGGCTGGTCGTCTGCCTGCGCCACCTGGGCTGCACCTTCTGCCGTGAGAGCCTGGCCGACCTCGCCCGCGCGCGTCCTGACATCGAGCGCTCGGGCACCGGCATCGTGCTGGTCCACCCGGGCCGCGACGACGCCGCGGCAAAGCTGTTCCTCTCCTTCGGGCTGGCCGACCTGCCCCGGTTCGCCGACCCCGACCGCGTGCTCTACCGCTCCCTGGGGCTGCCCCGGGGCTCGCTGCGCCAGGTCCTCGGTCCGCGCGTCGTCTGGCGCGCCATCACCGCCACGCTGCGCGGCCACCGTCTGGGGCCCAAGGACGGCGACGTCTGGCAGATGCCCGGCGTCTTTCTGGTCGACGACGGCGGCATCGTCGAGGCCTTCCGCCATCGCGACGTCGCCGAGCGGCCCGACTATCTGGCTATAGCCGCTCGTCTAAACCGCCGTCCCGGCGCCGAAGCCGGCGCCGCCTCGAGCTGACGAACATGACTACCCACTTGAACATGCCGGTTCTGCCGCCGGACCGGGCAATTGCCGGGACGGCGGAGCAGCTGCCACAGCTCAAGGAGCTGGCGCTGGCGGCCGCCACCGAGGGCATCACCATCTCGGACCTGCGCCAGCCCGACGACCCGATCGTCTACGCCAACCGCGGCTTTGCCCGTCTCACCGGCTACGAGATCGAGGAGACGATCGGCCGCAACTGCCGCTTCCTGCAGGGACCGGACACCGACCCCGCGACCATCCAGCGCCTGCGAGACGCTCTCGACCGGCGCGCCCCCTGCTCGGTCGACATCCTCAACTACCGCAAGGACGGCACGCCGTTCTGGAACCGGCTCTCGATCACGCCGGTGGAGGACGACGAGGGCGAGCTGACCCACTACGTCGGCGTCCAGTCGGACATCACAAAGCGCAAGCGGGTCGAGGAAGAGCTGGCACGCACCAACCAGCGCATGCGCCAGAGCCTCGAGGCCGCCGCCGCCATCCAGCGGTCGCTGCTGCCCGAGTCGATGCCCGACGTGCCGGGCATCGAGTTCGCCTGGGCCTTCGAGCCCTGCCACGAGCTGGCCGGCGACAGCCTGGACGTCTTCCGCATCGACGACGAGCACGTGGCGCTCTACGTGCTCGACGTCGTCGGCCATGGCGTGCCGGCTGCCCTGCTCTCCGTGACCCTTGCCCGGGTGCTCTCGTTTCTCCGCCGCAGCTCCGCCCTCTCCGGCAGCGGCTCGTTTGCCGACGGCCGGCTGGTGTCGAGCCCCAAGGCCGCCGTCGAGCGGCTCAACCAGCTCTTCCCGATGCGCGGGGAGAACCGCCAGTACTTCACCCTGTTCTTCGGCGTCCTCCACCTGCCCTCGCGAACCCTGCGCTACGTCACCGCCGGCCACCCGGCGCCGGTGCTGTCGCCCGCCGACGGGCCGTGCGACTACCTGCCGGTGGGCGGGTTTCCGGTCGGCATGGCCAGGGATCCGGAGTATCGGGAACGGGAAGCGCAGCTGAGCCCCGGCGACCGGCTGTACATCTACACCGACGGCCTGATCGAGGCCGCAGACGCGGACGGTCTGGAATTCGGCGCCGAGCGGCTGGGCGAGGAGATCCGTAAGGGTCGCGCCCTTCCGCTCGAGGCCAGCGTCGAGGCGCTCGAGACGACCGCCACGCGGTGGGCCGGCGGGCGGCTCGGCGACGACCTGTCGATCCTGGCGCTCGAGGTCACCGGCGATCGGCGCTGAACCACACCGCGCCCGGAGCAGCCGCCGATCTCGTGAGACAATCGACAGCTGATCCGAGCTATCACCGACGTCGGCCCGCGGACGGTCCCGGGGCCACCCGAAGAAGGAGACGAGCACAATGTTCGACCACGTAGACATGCCCTTTCTACTCGCCGCTTTCGCCAGCTTCCTGGTCAGCGTGGCCCTCTGGTTCCTGGTCAATCACGACTACGGGCTCTTCGTCGGCCTCTGGGTGCCGTCCATCCTCACCCTCTGGGTCGGCGTCCGCGTGCGCCTCGCCGGGAAGATGGACCGATGACCGCCGCCGCCCAGCTGTTCGCCATCTTCGCCTTCGGGCTGGTCGTCTCCGGCGTCGTCTTCCTGGGCATCGTGCGCGCCAAGGAGATCGACGCGCGCGCCGCCAAGGTCGACGCCGCCGCTGCCGGCAGGCGCGATCGCGGCTAAATCACGAGCGGTGCCGCCGACCGAGCGGGTGCTCCCACTGCCTCAGAGCGTCGCATCGAGACCGTTGAAGACCTTTGCGGGATCGATCGCGCCATCCCAATCCTCCCAGAACCGCGACAGGGGCGTCTCCTCGCGGTGCTGGCGGCGACCGACGTCGCCCTCGGCGGTGGTGCCCTCCGGCTTCCAGTCCGGGCCGCGGGCAGCATGGGCGGTCGTCAAGAGCTCCCGCGCCGCCGCCTCGTCGCCGCGCTTCCAGGCCAGGTAGCTGCGCAGGAAGAAGCCGCCCACGGCCCGCGGGTTGGTGGTGGTGGCGCGGACGAGATGGTCCTCGGCCTCGTCGAGGCGGCCGCGCAGCAGGGCGATCTCTCCCAGAACCAGCAGGCTGCCGGTCTCCTCGCGGTTGATCTCGAGGGCGCGGCGCAGCGCCACCTCGGCGGCGGCCAGGTCCCCCGCGCCCGTGGCGTGAATCGCCCGCAGCACGCCCCACTGCTTGTGGGCGCGGTGGCTCATCGGGCTCAGCTCGCGTAGCTCGTCGAGCCGCTCGAGCGCCTCGTCGGGCTGGCCCAGGGCGGCCAGGCAGTTGGCCAGGTAGTAGATCGAGTCCTCGTGGGTCGGGTCGTAGGCGAGGGCCTCACGGAACAGCGGCACCGCCCGCTCGCAGTCGACGTCGATCTTGATGGCGTCCATGGCGGCGCGCTGGGCGGCCCAGAAGGCGATCAGGCCCTCCCGGTCGGCGGCGGCGGCCGCTCCGGACGCCGCGGCGGCGGCTTGTCCGACAACCGCGGCGCCGCCCGCCCGCCGCCGGGGCGTCTCGTCGCCCTCGGTCAGCTGCCAGACCGCGCCCGCGGCCAGCGGGCCGAAGCGCTGGGTCTCGCCGGCGTGCCAGCTCACCTCGACCGAGTCCGCCCCGGCGGCGTCGCCGAGCCCGAAGTGGAGAATGCGGCCGCTCTGGGACAGGTAGGAGGCCCGGCTGAGCGAGCGCCGTAGCAGCTGCTCGCCGGCGCGCAGCTCCACCGACGTTCCCTCGGCAGGGCCGGCGCCCCCGCCGGGGCCGCGGCCGCGGAGCTCGATGCGCAGCCAGTTGCCGGCCTCGAGATCGTTGCGGTACAGCTTGACGCCGCGCGCGAGGTCCATCACCGCCAGGTCCAGATCGCCGTCGTTGTCGTAGTCCGAAACCGCCAGACCGCGGCCGACCCGCGGCCGGGCGAGCTCTTCGTCGAGCGGCGCCAGGTCGTGGAAGTGGCTGCCCTGCTGGTTCCAGAACAGCATCATCGGCTGCGGCTTGAGGCGCGGCGGCTCGTCGGAGGTCTCCAGGGTCGAGCCGTTGGCCACCGCCAGATCGAGCCAGCCGTCGCTGTCGAAGTCGGCGAACTCGGTGCCCCAGCCGACCGACTGGATAGCGATCTGGCCCAGGCCGAGCGGCGACGCCTGGTCGGTGAAGGTGAGCTGCGCGGGCCGGCCGGTCGCCGGAGCGGCCGCGCCCGCCATGTCGACCAGCCGCGAGTCGTAGAGCGCGTTCTCCTGGGCGATCCAGTGGGTGATGAACAGGTCGTCGTCGCCGTCGCGGTTCCAGTCGCCGACGGTCAGGCCCATGGCGCCGCGGTAGTCGGCAACCCAGGCCGACAGACCGACCTCCTCGAAGGTCTCGCCGCGGTTCATGAAGAGGGCGTTGTCCGAGATGTCGTTGGCGACGTACAGGTCGAGCCGCCCGTCGGCGTCGAAGTCGTGCCACAGCGCCCCCAGGCTGCGGCCCTCGGGGTTGGAGACGCCCCACAGCGCGGCCACGTCCTCGAAGCGGCCGCCGCCGTCGTTGCGCAGCAGCAGGTTGGCCTGGGGCTCGAAGGAGGCCGGGTTGAGGGTGTAGGGCACGGTGGTGCCGTACTGCTCGGTCGCCTTGCGCACCCCGCCGGCGTCCTCGACATAGCGCACGTAGCCGCAGAGGTAGAGGTCGAGATCGCGGTCGTTGTCGAAGTCGGCCCAGGAGACCCCCGACCAGTAGCCGTCCGCCGGCGCCGGCGGGGCCGGGGCCGGCTCGAGCCGCCCCTCCTGGTTGTGGAACAGCAGCAGCGCGCGGTAGCCGCTGACCACAAGGTCGAGCCAGCCGTCGCCGTCGTAGTCGCCCCAGGCGGCGCCCATGCCGTGCAGCCGCGGCTCGGCAAAGCCCGCGGCCGGCCGGAAGGTGCCGTCGCCCAGGTTCTCGTACAGCCGCGAGGGCTCGAGCTCGGCCTCGGGCAGGGTCAGGGAGCCGCCGGCCGCGACCAGGAACAGGTCGTCGTCGCCGTCGTTGTCGAAGTCGCCCCAGGCCATCCCGGACCCCATGTCCTCGGGCAGCTGTGAGGTGCGGTCGCCGGCGAAGGAGCGGAAGCCGGCGAGCCCGGCGGCCTCGGTGACGTCGCTCAGAAGCGGCATCGGCGCCTCGGCCGGCAGGTTGCGCGCCAGCTTGGCGGTGATCTCGGGCAGGTCCTCGCCCGGGCGCCGCACCTGGGGCCGGGTCGCCCGGTAGACCAGCGCGCCGACGAGGGCCGCGCCCGCGACGATCCCGGCGAGCAGAAACACCATCCGCCGCAAGCGGCGCTGGCGCCGACCCCGATACGGGCTCTTCACCCGAGGATCCTAGCCTGACTCGGCCGCCGGCTCATCGGCCGCCGGCTCATCCGCCGCCGGCGACCACGGCACCGCCGCCGCCCGCCGGGATGTCGGCCTGGACGCTGGCCATCTCCACCACCGGCGCGGTCAGGCCCGAGTCCTCCCCGAGCAGGAAGTTGATCAGGAACTGGTCCACCTTGCGGTACATGAGCTTGGCGGTCACCCGGTAGCTGGTGGCATCGGCGCCGGCCGGCACGGTGAACTCCTGCTCCTCCCGGCCGGTGCGCGCCAGATCGGTCGCCTCGCCGCGGGCCATGGTCGTCGGGCAGTCGACCAGGTACTCGACGGCGTCGGAGTAGCCGGGGAACAACGCCCTCCGGTATCTGACGCCGACCATCTCCCACAGGTTGTGGCGGTCGATCAGGTTGCCGTACTGGTCTACCGGCTCGGCCTTGAACAGGAAGCTGCCGGGCTCGATGAAGTGCTTCTCGTCGCGGATGCCGGAGGCGAAGATCTCGTTGCCCTCGGCGTCGGTGACGTGCAGCTCGACCCAGCTCTGGATGATGTCGAGCGGCCCGGTCGGGAAGTCGTGGCCGACCTTGTTGGCGGTCATCACCAGCTTGATCGCCATCGGCTCGCCAGGGACCGCACGATCGGGCACCTCGAGCGCCAGCGTGACCACCGGCCCGTCGCGCCACTTGTCCGCGATCTCGGGGATCTCGAACTCGCCCTGCAGCCACTGCTCGGTCAGCCGGATGTGCTCCTCGTAGCCGGGGAGCTCGAGCATCGCCGGCACCATCGAGTTGGCGGCGATGAAGCGGTGGCTGCGATGCATGCCGTCGGCCGGCGTGCGGTTGTAGTCGGTAGCGTCACCGCGCGCCGGGTCGGTCGAGGCAACCAGCGGCATGTGGCACTCGCGGCACTCGACCGTCTTGGTCGGGTCGCCTTCGACATACCAGTGACTGGCCTTCCAGTTGTCGTACTGGTTCTGTAGCTGCACCCAGCCGACCCGGTTGACCTCCTGGTCGATGAACTGCTTGTGGCAGGCGGCGCAGTACTCGGGCGCCTTGAACATCCGCTTCGACAGCTCGAGATGCTTGTCCGGGTAGGTGCGGATCAGGAAGTCGCTGGCGAACTTGCCCAGCCCGTCCTCTTGCCACTGCCAGAGATAGGTCGCCGGCTGGGTCATGACGTAGTTGGCGTTGCCCTGCAGATCGGTCTCCCGCACCCCGTGGCAGGCCAGACACGAGATCCCCTCCTGATAGCCGTGCAACCCGGTCAGGTTCTCGACGAACAGGTTCTTGGTGCCGGAGAACAGCGAGATTGGATCGTGGCAGCCGCCGCAGTAGCGGGTCGACTCGGGCCCGTTCTGCTCCGCCATCACCGACTGGACCTTCTGAAACAGCGGGTCCATCGCCGAGTAGCGGTGGGCGCTGGGAATCCACTCGTCGAGGATCTGCTGGTGGCAGCCGGCGGTGCCGCAGGTCATCGAGCCGGCCAGCGACTCGGCGTCGAGGGCGCCGCCGGTCTCGGTGACCGCCAGGCTGGGGGCGAAGGGCCGGTCCTCGCCGTAGCTGTAGTTGTAGTCGGCCGGGAACTGGTTGACCCACTCCCGGCCGCCGTAGGCGGCGGCGAGGCCGGCAACCACCAGGACCGCCACCAGGGTCGTGACGACCCCCGTCGCCACCAGCGGTCGGGCGATGGGGCTGGCGGCCTTCCGGCGCACTCGCAGATACACCAGGATGCCGTGCGGCAGCCCGGTCAAAAGCGTGGCAAAGGTCGAGTAGAGATGGATATTGCGCCACAGCGGCGACATCTTGAGGCCGAAGAGGCCCTGCCAGGTCACCACCACGCCCGACAGCAGGCAGATCAGCAGCGCCACCGCCGAGACGTAGCCCAGCAGCAGGACGTCCGAGAGCTTGTAGGCCTTGTAGTCACGCCAGTGAGCGATCGAGTACCAGACGATCGGCGCCAGCAGCAGGACGCCCAGCACGGTGTGGAGCAGCACGGTCCACTCCACCACCGCGTGGAACGGGCCGAAGGTGACCGCCAGACCGGTGAGGGCGAGCAGCAGCAGGCCCGCCACGCTCCATCGGGTCAGCCGGGTCGTCCAGCCGGTGCGGACATCGTTCTTGGTCTCTGGGCTCATGGTTTCTCCCGCAAGACAGCGCCTCGTGGCCAGCCTTGCGGAAAATGAGTAGCCCGCCGGCGCTGAGATTGATCGGGCCTGATTGTCCGCCGACGACCGTGCCGACACCAGACCCGACGGGCGGGGAGGCGCCCTACCCCAATGGGTGGGCGAGGAATCGAGCCGCGCGTGTGCCCAACACCCGTGTGCTTTGCCCGTGTGTCCGCATCGGACGGAGCCGCCCGAAAGGACGCTACCGAAGCGCCCGGAAAACCGTGCTCCGGGTTAGCGCCGGCGCTTGATAATGTCTCCGCCGTGCACTCTCCAGTAGGCCTGATACCGGCCGCCGGCCTCGGCACCCGCCTCGGCGCCCGGGGCAGCAAGGAGCTGGTCTCGACGACGCCCGAAGGGGGCTCGCGGCAGCGCCGGCCGGTGGCGACGTGGCTGCTCGAGGCGATGGCCGCGGCCGGGATCGAGACCGCGTACCTGGTCCTGCGGCGCGGCAAGTGGGACATCCCGGACCGTTTGGTCGAGCGCGGCGACAGCCTGCCGCGCCTCGGCTACGTGGTCACCGAGGGCACCCGCTCGATCCCCGAGTCGCTCGACCTCGCCCGTCCGTTTGTCGGCGACCGCGACGTCCTCGTGGGCTTCCCGGACGTCGCTTTCCAGCCCGCCGGGGCCGCCGGGGAGCTGCTGGCGGCTCGGCGGCGCAACGGCGCCGACGTGGTCGTGGCGCTCTTCGCCAGCGACCGCCCCGACAAGACCGACATGATCGAGCTCGCGGGCGACCGGGTCACCGGCTTTCGCATCAAGCCCGGCCCCTGCGAGCTGCGTTGGACCTGGGTGCTCGCCACCTGGGGGTCGCGCTTCACCCGCTTTCTCGGCGACTACCTGGAGCGCACTGGGGGCGAGCCGCCGCCGGACAGCCCGCTGCCCGAGCTGCAGATCAGCCACGTGATGAGCGCCGCGCTCGAGGAGGGCCTGTCGATCGCCGGCTGCGAGATCGCCGGCGGCCGGTTCATCGACGTGGGCACGCCGGAGGATCTGGCGCGCGCCCGCGGCGAGGCAGACGCGACGCGCCTTTGAGCGTAGAATCTTGATCGTGGCACGCCGCCTCAGCGGGCGCACAGGCCGCAGGAGCAGGGGGCCGCAAGAGCAGGGGTTGGAAGAACAGGGCCCCAAGAGATGACGGGCCTCAAGATCAAGAGGAGGGGACCGCAAGTGAGCATCGATACCCGAGGTGGACACCAAGACCTTCGAGCTGTCGCTGTTGGATCTGACGCCGGAGAGCCTCGAGCAGGCGGCGGCCTTCTACGCCGAGAACGGCTTTCTGGCGCTGCGCGACACCGAGGCCACGCTGATTCCCAAGTTCGAGGAAGTGCTGGGCGGCATCCTGGACGAGCTCGACCTGGGGCTGCCGGCGCTGCTCGAAGGCTCGCTGCCGCTGACGGCCATCACCCAGGAGCAGCGCAAGCGGCTCTCCCAGATCAGCTCGAGCCCGGATCTGCAGGCCTGGCTGGTGGCGACGCTGGAGCCGCTGCTGCTGCGGCTGATCGGGCCGGTGGTGCACGTCAGTCGCGACTTCCACGCCCAGTTCAAGGGCGGCGACGTCAAGGCACCGGAGGTCGACCACGGCGGCTACCCGACCGGCACGAGCTACCTCGAGCCCTTCGGCCAGTACCTGCTGCACCAGGATTTCACCGGCGCCAGCCTGCCCACCAGCCCCGGCTTCCTCACCGTCTGGGTGCCGCTGACCACTGGACCGCACTGGGGGCTGCGCCTCTACCCCGGCAGCCACCGCCGCGGCATCATGTGCAACGACTGGATCGATCTCGACTACGGGCCGCTGGAGATGCTGGGCGAGCCGGTCGACTTCCCCGCCGAGCGCGGCCGGGCGCTGCTCTTTCACGGCCTGACGCTGCACAGCACCGCCAACCCCGGCGTCAGCCGGCGGGTCAGCTGCGACGTGCGCTTCTTCCCGCTCTGCGGCTTCCTGCCGTCGACGCCCTGGCTGCTGGGCACCGACCCGGCCGCCGATCTCGACCCGGTGGCGGGCGACAACGAGACCTTGAGCGCCTCACGGCTCGAGGTCCAGGTCTACCTCGGCCGCTCGACGGACCTCGGCGAAGTGCCCGAGCACTCGGTGCTCAACTGGGTGCGCTACGTCGAGCGGCTGGTCGCCGGCGACCGCGACGGCGCGCTCGAGCACCTCGACCGGTTCACCAACCCGGCGCTGACCGGTGAGACCACCGACATCTACCGGCAGAAGTACCACCACCAGCCGCTGCACGAAGAGACCATGGCGGTCGCCCGGCGGGCGCTCGGGAAGCCGGCCTCACCGGACCATCCGCGGCTGGCGGTCTGAGCGGTGCCCGGAACCGTGCGGCCAGCTCCAGGCGAGCGCTACATCGCCTACGCGGCGGGCGGCGCCTTCCAGAACATCGTCCTCAGCCGGCTGCTGCCCGCGGGCTGCGCCTACGTCGTCGATCGGGACTTCGCCGGCGACTCCTTCCAGGGAATCGAGGTGTGCCGCCCCGACCGGCTGGAGGCCGAGGATCGGACCGTCCCGATCGTCCTGTTCACCATGTCGAGCGGCCTGTTCTGGGAGCTGCGGGGAGCGCTCGTCGAGCGCGGCTTCGCGCCCGAGAGGATCTTCTACTACGGCGACCTGTTCTTCGACGGGCTGCGTGAACGGCTGCGCGGCTTCGGCGTCGAGCTCGATCCCGGCCACTACGAGTTCGTCCAGGCCACGACCGCCCTGCTGGGCATCGACAACCACTCCTCGTCGCTGGGCTCCGCCCTGGTCCTCGCCCTGCTGGCGGCGACGCGAGACGGCGGCGGGGCGGCGGCCGAGCTGGGTGTGTTCCGAGGCGGCAACGCGCTGGCGGTCTGCCTGGGCAGCCTGCTGCTGGACGACCGCCGGCCCTACTACCTGATCGACTCCTTCGCCGGCTTCCCCGAGCTCTCCGAGCACGACCCGGCCGCCGCCGCCGGCATGTTCCGCGACACCTCGTACGCCGACATCCTGGCGACCTTCAGCCGCTTCCCCAGCGCCCGGGTCCTGCGCGGCAACGTGCCCGAGATCCTCGCCGAGCTCGACGAGCCCAGCTACTCGTTCGTCTACTACGACTGCGACCTGCACGACCCGGCCCGAGCCACTCTCGACCACTTCTGGCCGCGCCTGGTGGCCGGCGGCTATGTCCTGATCCACGACTACCTGCCCAAGAAGGACGGCTTCGACGGGGTGCGGCTGGCGGTGGACGGCTTTCTCGACGGCCGCGACGACTTCGACCGCTTCGAGGTGCCGGAGACGACCCACCTGATCCTGCGCAAGCAGGGCTGAGTCGGCCCCTCCAGGGTCTCACGCTCCAAGCCACTGGCCGCTGTGGAGACCGGGCAACTCCAGGCAGCCGGCCGCTCCAAGCCGCTGGGCTGCTCGCTACGTGGCGCTGCCTCCCGCCCTTGGTAGATGGAGGGTTCCAGCCGCTGCCATCAACAGTGCTGGGCTCTGCTCTCGTGCCGCATCGAGGGGGCGGTCGCTTTATGCGCCACTACGCGACATCCCAGCGGCTTTGCGCTACGACGGTGACCTCCCCCACATGAGGACCCCGGAGACGAGAAGTGCAGCCCGCTTGCGCAACACCGGAGGGCGCAGCCGGAGGGGCGCCCCCCGAGGAGCGAAGCATAAACATGCAATAGCGAAGCGACCGGGGGGCGATCCTCCGGCGAAGCCCGGCCCTTGTGCACTACCGGAGGGCGTAGCCGGAGTGGACGCCCCCGAGGAGCGAAGCCTTGGCTGCGAGCGCAGCGACCGGGGAGCGGCCACGCAGGCGAAGCCCGGGCCCCATGCACAACCGCAGGGCGCAGCCGGAGGATCCCGGCCGACCGGCTAGCCGCCGAGCGCCCGCTCAGCGGCCCGCTCGCCGCTGACGAACGACTGGTCCGTCCAGTGGTAGCCCCACTCCCCGTAGCGCCCGGCGTAGCGAATCCCCTGCTCGTCCAGATAGCCGTGCACCGCCGCCAGCGCCTTCGGCCGGTCGAGGTCGAAGATGATGTTGGCCCAGCGCACCGGCCGCACCTCGGTCATCAGGATGCGGTCGTCCTCGCGCACCAGGCCGCAGCGCACCAGGTCGGCGAGCACCCGCTCGGCGCACTGCTCGGGGGTGATGTCGATCGGCTTGTACTTGTCCGAGAAGTAGCACTCGGCCTGGATGGCGCTGGTGCCGGGTGGCGCCACGTGGGGCGAGAACAGGTGGGGGAAGCTCAGCCGGGCGAAGATCACGTCCTCGTCGTAGAAGTAGGTCCAGTGGTGGTCGGTGACGTCCTCACGATCGACCCCGACGTTGACCACCAGGCAGCGGGTGCAGGCCAGCAGCTCGGCCGCCGCGCGGACCTCGTCCGGAGCGCCCTCGACCAGCGGCAGGAGCGCCGGCAGCGGCACGGTCGAGACCAGGGCGTCGTAGCCCGACTCGACGCCGTTGGCGAAGCGCAGCCGCCGCGCCGCCGGGTCGACCGCCACCAGCTCGTGGCCGAGGTGGAGATCGGCGCGATCGACCCAGGGCTCGAGATAGGCGTAGAAACCGCCGCGGGTCGGGTAGCGGATCTCGGTGGCGTAGTGAACGTCGGGCGTCTCGGCGTTGGCGGCGCCGTAGCGCACCTCCTCGAGCTTCGGTCGGTAGAGCCGCGGCCCGAGCCAGTCGGTGGTCATCCGCTCGGCCGGGCAGGTGTGGTACTTGTGGCCGTAGCGCATCGGGAAGGTGCGGCTGAAGGTCTCGCCGTAGGTGGCGATCAGCCAGTCGGCGTAGTTGTGGACCTCACCCACCGGCTGGCCTTCGAGCGCCGTCATCTCGGCCAGGATCCGCCCGACCAGCTCCTCCGGCAGCCCGTGCAGGTTGACCTGCGCCGGGTGCTTGATCCAGTGGCCCCGGTAGTAGTTGTTGACCCGGCAGTTCACCGCCTCGAAATCCCCGCCGACATTGGCCGCCAGCAGCTCCCGGAGGCGCTCGCTCTTGGTGAACGAGACGTGCGGGCCGTCGTCGAAGACGAAGCCGCTGGGGTGGGCGAACGAGGCCGTGTGGCCGCCCGGGTAGGGGTTCTTGTCGTACAGCACCGGCTCGACGCCGGCGCCGTGGAAGCCCTGCGCCGCCCCCAACGCGGCCATCCCTGAACCGACGATCACAGCCCGCATTCGCTCATGCCCTCGAAGTCGTGCCGGCGCCCGCTCCCGCGTTGTCGCGGTCGCCGCAGCGCGGCGAGCCTAGCATTCCACAAGCGCCCGCCCGGCTCGGGCACCCGGTGGTCTCTTGAGGAGGACACCACCAGGGCACCCCAGAAAGGCCCTCGGGACGCTATCCTCTGCCACCTGATGAGCGACCCCATGCCTTCCGACGCCACCCCCTCCGCCGCCCTCGAGCTGTTCCGCCGCTGGGGCTATCTGCAGGCCGATATCGACTGGCTCGACCGCGTGCCGCCGCAGCCGCACGCCGAGCTGGACGCCGTGCCCGAAGCCGACGCCGCCGAGCCGCGACGGCTCTACTGCGGCACCCTGGCGATCGAGATGGGCCACATCCCGGACCCCGGGAAGCGGCGCTGGCTCGCCGCGCAGATGGAGGCCGAGCCGGAGCCGGTGGATCGCGACAAGGTGCTCGACCAGCTGATCCGCGCCGCCACCTTCGAGGAGCTGCTGCAGAGCCGCTACATCGGCAACAAGCGGTTCTCGATCGAGGGCATCGAGACCCTGATCCCGCTGCTCACCGAGATGCTGCACGAGGCCGGCGAGCGGCAGGCGTCGGGAGCGGTACTGGCGATGGCCCACCGCGGCCGGCTCAACGTCGTGGCGCACGTCGTCGGCCGCGATCCGGAGGAGCTGTTCGCCGGCTTCGAGGACGTCGACCCGCGCAGCGTCATGGGCTCCGGCGACGTCAAGTACCACCTGGGCGCCACCGGCACCTTCGCCGGCCGCGGCGGCAACGAGCTCAAGATCCACCTGGTGTCGAACCCCAGCCACCTGGAGGCGGTCGGCCCGGTGGCGATCGGCCGGGTGCACGCCAAGCAGGCGCGCATCGGCGATACCGAGGGGCGCCGCATCTTCCCCATCGTGATGCACGGCGACGCCGCCCTGGCCGGCCAGGGGATCGCCGCCGAGACCCTCAACCTGGCCGACATCCGGGGCTTCTCGGTCGGCGGCACGGTGCACGTGGTGGTCAACAACCTGATCGGCTTCACCACCGAGCCGCGGGCGCTGCACAGCGGCCACTTCGCCTCCGACATCTGCAAGCGGCTGCCGATCCCGATCCTGCACGTCAACGCCGAGGACCCCGACGCGGTGCTGCGCGCCGCCCGGCTGGCCATCGACTACCGCTTCGAGTTCTCGAGCGACGTGGTCGTCGACCTGATCGGCTACCGCCGCAACGGCCATAGCGAGGTCGACGACCCGACCGTCACCCAGCCGCGGCTCTACCGCGCGATCGAGCAGCGGCCCCGCCTGTGGCGGGCCTACGCCCGGAGCGCCGGGGTCGGCGAGGAGGACGCCGCGGCGCGGGCGAAGGCGATCCGCGAAGAGCTGGGAGCCGCCAAGGACCGGGCCGAGAAGCTGGCCGAGATCCCCAGCCTGCGCACCCTGCCGGAGTACTGGTCGGAGTTCGACGGCGGCGACTGGCGGCCCGAGCTCGAGGTGGACACCGGTCTCGAGGCCGCCGAGCTGGGCCGGCTCGCCGAGCGGCTCACCACCGTGCCCGACGGCTTCCAGGTCAACCCCAAGCTGGCCAAGCTGCTCGAGCAGCGGGCCGCGATGGGCCGCGGCGATCAGCGGCTCGACTTCGGCATGGCCGAGCTGCTGGCCTACGCCTCGCTCGTAGCCGGCGGCACGCCGGTGCGGATCAGCGGCCAGGACACCCGGCGCGGCACCTTCGCCCACCGCCACTCGGTGCTGATCGACGTCGAAACCGGCGCCGAGCACTGCCCGCTCGAAGAGATCGCCCCCGAGCAGGCCCGGTTCGAGATCTACGACTCGGTCCTCTCCGAGGCCGCGGTGCTGGGCTTCGAGTACGGCTACAGCCGCGACACGCCCGAGGCGCTGGTCGCCTGGGAGGCCCAGTTCGGCGACTTCGCCAACGGCGCCCAGGTGATCTTCGACCAGTTCGTCACCGCCGGCGAGGACAAGTGGAAGCTGCTCTCGGGACTGGTGGTGCTGCTGCCGCACGGCTTCGAGGGCCAGGGGCCCGAGCACTCGAGCGCTCGCATGGAGCGGTTCCTCCAGCTGGCCGCCGAGGACGCCATCCAGATCGCTCAGCCCTCCACCCCGTGCCAGCACTTCCACCTGCTGCGGCGGCAGGCGCTGCGGCGGTGGCGCAAGCCGCTGATCGTCTTCACGCCCAAGAGCCTGCTGCGTCACAAGGCCGCCATCTCGCCGCTCGCCGACCTCTCCCGCTCGCGCTTCTGGAACGTGATGCCCGAGCGCAAGGTCGCGGAGGCCGATCGGGTGCTCCTGTGCACCGGCAAGATCGGCCACGAGCTGCGCGCCGAGCGCGAGCGGCGCGGCGACACCTCGACCGCCATCGTCTCGCTCGAGCAGATCTACCCGTTTCCGGAGGACGAACTGGGGGCCGAGCTCGACCGCTTCCCGGCGGCGCGCGACCTGATCTGGGTGCAGGAGGAGCCGGCCAACATGGGCGCGCTGAGCTTCGTCCTGCCGCGGATCGAGCCGCTCGCCCGCGGCCGCCACCTGCGCTCGGTCAAGCGCTCGCGCTCGGCCAGCCCGGCCACCGGCTCCGCCAAGGCGCACCAGATGGAGCAGAAGACGCTGATCGACCTGGCCCTACCGATCTCGACCAAGGAGTGATTCCCATGACCGATCTGTTTCCCCCGGCACTGCAGCCCTATAGCGGCCTGATCATCGGCGCCGCCACCGCCCTCCTCATCTTCGTCATCGGCTGGATCGCCGCCAAGTGGATCCACGCCCTCTGCCTCCGGCTGGCCCGCCGCAGCAAGGTCGACGAGGCGCTGGCGCGCTTTCTGGCGGCGCTGGCACAGTACGCCGTTCTCGCCGTGGCGGTCATCGCCGCCCTCGGCAAGGTCGGTGTGCAGACCACCAGCCTGGTGGCCCTGGTCGGCGCCGCCGGCCTGGCGGTCGGCCTGGCGCTGCAGGGCAACCTGAGCAACTTCGCCGCCGGCGTTCTGGTCCTGCTCTTCCGGCCCTTCACTCTCGGCGACTGGGTGACGGCCGGCGGCAAGACCGGCACGGTCAAGGAGGTCGGCCTGTTCGCCAGCACCATCGTGACGCCGGCCAACGAGACCATCATCATCCCCAACGCCAAGATCACCTCGGACGCGATCAGCAACTTCACCGCCCTGGGCACCCGGCGCGGCGCCGTCGCCATCGGCATCGCCTACGGCAGCGACGTCGAGAAGGCGATGGCGGTGATGATCGACGCCTGCAAGAGCGTCGACACGGTGCTCGAGGAGCCGGCGCCTTCGGTCTACTTCACCGGCTTCGGCGCCTCGTCGCTCGACTTCGAGGTGCGTCCCTGGACCCCGGCCGGCGACCTGGCGCCGGCGGTGCACAAGGTACGCATCGCCCTCTACGACGCGCTCGAGGAGGCCGGCATCGAGATCCCGTTCGACCAGGTCGTGATCCACCGGGCCGACGGGTAGGCGGAGACCGCGGGCGTCGGTGAGGGCGAGCCCGGCAGCCGGGTCACCACCACCGCATCAGCCGCCGCCGCCCGCCGCCTCCTCCTCCGCCGCCGCCTCCTCCGGCGCCTCCTCCGCCGCCTCCTTCGCCGCCGCGGCGCCCTGCCGCAGCATGCCGTCGACCATCTCCGGCGGCATGTTGCCGTTGATCAGGAAGAGCAGCCCCTGGAGCATCTCGATGGTGACCTGGCCCTGGGAGAAGGCGGCCAGCTTCTTGAACGGCATGTTCTTGATGATGGCGGCGAAGAAGTCGTCCTCGGCGGCCAGGGAGGCCGGGCCGCCACGCGCCTGCTCGAGCATGAAGTCCACCACCACCTTGCCCTGCGGGTCGCGGTAGACGTCGCCGACCGGGTTGGCCAGGGTGTAGACCTCGGGCGGCAGGGTGCCCGTGGCGAGCTCGAGCGGCAGGGTGGCGCGGATGTCGGCCGCCGAGACCCCGACCAGCAGCTCGTACTGCCCGGGCTCGATCACCCAGCGGCCGTGGCCGTCGTGGAAATAGGCCAGCCGGTCGGGCTCGATTGGGATGGCCACCTCGGCCGCCTCGCCGGGGCCCAGCCGGACCTTGCGGAAGCCGATCAGCTCGCGGTCGGGGCGGACCAGGGCCGGCTCGAGGTGGCGCAGATAGACCTGGACCGTCTCGGCGCCGGCGCGCGCGCCGCCGTTGCGCAGGGCGACCCGGACCTCGAACGGCGCCGGCGCCTCGAGCGCCTCCGGCGCGGTTGCCGAGGCGATCTCGATCTCGCCGTAGGAAAGGCCGTGCCCGAAGGGGTAGGCCACCGCCGGGTGGAAGGTCTGGAAGTAGCGGTAGCCCACCCAAAGCCCCTCGCCGTAGTCGACCGCCCAGGGGCCGCCGGGGAAGTTGACCGCGCTGGCGTGATCGTTCACCGTCCGGGCGAAGGTCTCGGAGAGCTTGCCCGCGGGCGTGCCGCGGCCGAACAGGGCGTCGCCCACGGCCGTCCCGAAACCCTGGCCGCCGAGCCAGCCCATGACCACCGCCCCGGCCTGGGCGGCGAACGGCCGCACGTCGATCGCACCGCCGCCCACCAGCACCACCACGAAGGGCTTGCCGGAGGCCGCCACCGCGGCCACCAACTCGAGATCCGCCGGCGACAGGTTCATCGACGGCCGGTCCCAGGCCTCGGCGTCGTGCGAGGCCGGCTGGCCGGCGAAGACCAGCACCAGGTCGCGATCGTCGAGGAAGCTGACCAGCTCGGCCAGCTCGCTCTCGCTGAGGCCTTTCTCATCGTACTCCGCCTGCCATAGGACTGCCGCATGGCCGTCTTCGGCGGCGAGCTCCGCGATCCGGCTCCAGGCGTCATCGACCCGGGTGGCGTTGACCTGCGAGCTGCCGACCCCCTGGATGCGAGGCTCCCAGGCCAGCCGGCCGACGACGCCGATCCGGCGCGCCGGCTCGGCCGTCACCGGCAGGATGCCGTCGTTCCGCAGCAGCACCAGGCCGTCCAGCGCCACCTGGCGCGCCAGTTCGTGGTTGGCTTCGAACAGGTCCCCGTCCGGACCGGGCGTCTGCGCCTCCTGCCGCTCTACCAGCTGCAGCACTCGGGCGACCGCCCGATCCAGGTCGCTTTCGGCCAGATCGCCGTCGCGCACCGCCTGGGCGACGCGCGGCGGGCTCAGCGGGTTGCCCGGCATCTCGAGGTCGAGACCGGCGGCGATCGCCGGCGCCGGGTCGTCCACAGCGCCCCAGTCCGAGACCACCAGCCCGTCGAACCCCCAGTCGTCGCGCAGGATCTCGGTCAGGAGCAGCCTGCTCTCGGAGGCGTAGGTGCCGTTGACCTTGTTGTAGGCGCTCATCACGGCCTGCGGGCGGCCCTCCTTGACCGCGATCTCGAAGCCCCGCAGGTAGATCTCGCGCAGCGCCCGCTCGCCCACCCGGGCGTCGATCGACATCCGCCGGTACTCCTGGTTGTTGACCGCGAAGTGCTTGAGCGTCGCGCCGACGCCCTCGGACTGGACGCCGCGCACGAAGGCGCCGGCGATGCGGCCGGAGAGCAGCGGATCCTCGCTGTAGTACTCGAAGTTGCGCCCGCCCAGCGGATGGCGCTTCATGTTGAGACCGGGGCCGAGCAGCAGGGTCACGTCCTGGGCCCGCGCCTCGGCGCCGATGGCCGCGCCGACCCGCTCGATCAGCTCCGGGTCCCAGGTGGCGGCCATGGCGGCGGCCGACGGGAAACAGGTCGCGGGCAGGCTGGCGCTGACCGCCTCGCCGGTGCTGCGCCGCAGCCCGACGGGGCCGTCGGCCATCCAGACCGGCGGGATGCCGAGCCGCTCGACGTCGGCGGTCTCCCAGGCGTTGCGGCCGGTCACCAGCGAGGCCTTCTCCTCCAGGGTCAGCTGCGCGACGAGATCGGCAGCGGCGGAAACCGGCGGCGGCGACGCGGCGGCCGGAACCGCCTGCGCCGACGCGGCGGCGGGCGCGAAGACGGTGATCAGACAGGCAACGATGGCAAGAGTCGGCTTCATCAGGGGACCTCGCTCCTTCATTTGTTCGCCGCCCGCAAGTAGACGCACACATAGTCCACGTAGAGGCGCCGCGGCGACGGGTCTTCAGGCGGCAGGTGGGGGTTTTCGAACCGGCCGGCCGGCGCCAAGCCTGTCGCGCGAGGCGACGACCCGACGGCGGCACAGCCGACCGAACGTACGGCGGTAGGGAGGAGCGCGCGGCGTTGCGTAATCACCATCAAGCCTCGCCTTCCCCCGCCCGACTAGGCTACCGCATAGGGCGTCGCAAACCGACGCCGATCGGCCCAGGAGCCACGCGGCGCGCTTACATCCGGCCGGGGATCGGATAGTTTCCCGGTGTCCGAGAACAACACTCCCGGGAGACTCGAACCGAGATGACCAAGGCCAGGCCTGTCGCAGCGTGGTGCGGGATCACGGCACTGCACCTCCTGGCGGGGTGGATGGCTCTCGCCGGCGGCAGGGCCACTGTCGCGGAAGCCACCGATGCACCCCTGACTCCGCTGATCGCCAACGTCAGTGGCCGGGAGACGCACAGCCTCGACGGCGCCTGGCAGACGATCGTCGACCCCTACGGCGCCGGCTATCTCAGCTACCACGCCCAGCCCCTGGCCGACGGCTACTTCCGGGACGCCAAGCCGAAGGGCCCCGGCGACCGCGTGGAGTACGACTTCGACGCCTCGCCGACGCTCGAAGTGCCGGGGGACTGGAACAGCCAGCGCCCCGAGCTGTTCTTCTACGAGGGACCGGTCTGGTACCGCAAGAAGTTCGACTACGCCGCCGAGCCCGGCCGCCGGACCTTCGTCCACTTCGGCGCCGTCAACCGCACGGCGCGGGTGTTCCTCAACGGCGAGCCGGTGGGCGAGCACGAGGGCGGCTTCACGCCGTTCAACTTCGAGGTCACGGAGCAGCTGCGCCGGGGCGAGAATTCGCTCGTCGTCCTGGCCGACAACAGCCGCGACCGCGACGCGGTGCCGACCCTGATGACCGACTGGTGGAACTACGGCGGCCTCACCCGCCCGGTGCGGCTGGTGGACCTGCCCGAGACCTTCATCGAGGACTACTTCCTCTACCTGGAGCCGGGCTCGGAGCGGATCGTCCGGGGGCATGTGCGGCTGAACGGGCCGCGCCGGCGGCAGCGGGTGGAGATCCGCATCCCCGGGGCGGGCGCCGCCGCGACCGTCCGGACCGACGAGCGCGGCTACGCCGCGATCCGGCTCGAGGCGGACCTCGAGCGCTGGTCTCCCGCCTCGCCAAAGCTCTACGCGGTGGAGATCGCCGCCGAGACCGATACGGTGGCCGACACCCAGGGCTTCCGCACCGTCGAGGCGCGCGGCACCGAGATCCTGCTCAACGGCGAGCCGATCTTCCTGCGCGGCATCTCGGTGCACGAGGAGGCGCCCTATCGCGGCGGTCGCGCCTGGAGCGAGGCCGACGCCCGCACCCTGCTCGGCTGGGTGCGCGAGCTGGGCGGCAACTTCGTGCGGCTCGCCCACTATCCCCACAGCGAGACCATGGTGCGCGAGGCCGAGCGGCTGGGGATCCTGGTCTGGTCCGAGATCCCGGTCTACTGGACGATCTCGTGGGACAACCCGGCGACGCTGGCCAGCGCCCGGCAACAGCTCGCCGAGAGCATCACCCGCGACCGCAACCGCGCCGCCGTCGTCCTCTGGTCGGTGGCCAACGAGACCCCGGTCGGCGACGCCCGCAACGCCTTTCTCGGCGAGCTGATCGACCTCGCCCGCGAGCTCGACCCGTCACGGCTGGTGACGGCGGCGCTCCAGGCCCGCTACGCGGACGAGACCACCATGGTGATCGACGACCCGATCGGCGCCCGGCTCGACGTCATGGGCAACAACGAGTACATCGGCTGGTACGACGGGCCGCCCGAGAAGTGCGACCGGATCGCCTGGCGCAGCCCGTACGAGAAGCCGCTCGTCATGAGCGAGCTCGGCGGCGGCGCCCTGGCCGGCAGACACGGCGACGCTGGCGAGATCTGGACCGAGGAGTTCCAGGAATCGCTCTACGAGCACCAGGTCGGCATGCTCGAGCGGATCCCCTTCCTGCGCGGCGCCTCGCCCTGGATCCTGATGGACTTCCGCTCGCCGCGCCGCCCGCTGCCCGGGATCCAGGACTTCTGGAACCGCAAGGGGCTGGTCTCGGAGCAGGGTGAGAAGAAGAAGGCGTTCTTCGTCCTCCAGCGGTGGTACCTCGAGCTCGCGGCGACGGGAGCGCGGTAGCGCCGCCACCCTGCCCGTCGATCTGACGAGGCCCTCCTCGAGCCCTGGCGACAACACGCCGGTCGGGCTCGCGCCGGGACCTCTTTTCGGGGGCCAACCCTCACTCGGCCTTGAGCAGCTCCACGTCGTACGCCTCGAGCTGGGGATCCGCGGTCAGCAGCGTCATCCTCTCGACCCGCGCCTGGGCGACGAGCAGCCGATCGAACGGATCGCGATGGTGCCGCGGCAGCGCGGCGGTGGCCAGGGCGTGCCGATGCTCGACGGCGAGCGCCAGGCAGCCGGTCGACTCCATGCGGCTCGGCACGTACTCGGCCGGTGGCACCGGCAGCGGCAGCCGGCCGAGGCCGTACTTGATGGCGATCTCCCAGGAGCTCGCGGCGGACAGGAACAGCTCGTTCTCCAAGTCCTGAAGCACCTCGAGCGCGGAGGCGGAGAACCTCTCCGGGGCCGTCTGCATCCAGAGCCAGCAGTGGGTGTCGAGGAGGACCTTCACGACTCGAAGGCGCCCAGGATCTCGTCCGGGAGCGGTGCGTCGAAGTCGTCCGGGACCGTGAAGACACCCCGGTCGCCCCCCAGCTCACGCGGCCGCGCGTCGCCGACCGGAACCAGACGGGCGATCGGCCGCCCGGACCTGGCGATCACCACCTCTTCGCCGGCGGCGACCCGGCGCAGCAGCCGCGAGAGATGGGTCTTGGCTTCGTGGATGCCGACCTGCGTCATATCCCGAGTCTAGATCTAGTCCGTTGGTTAGTCAACCGGGGCGCAGCTGAATCGCCTGTTGGCGGGCATCCGCGCCGCGCCGTATCCAGACCACACTCCGCACTTCGCCGAGTCGGGCTCCGCCTACGAACGCGCGCTGCCACCGCCGGGCGAAGACGAGACCCACCTCGTGATCGGTTTCGGGCTCGCTTTCCGGCACTTTCAGATCGATCTCGGCGCCGATGCCCGAGGGCTGCCCGAGAGGTGCCGGCGCCGAGAGGTGCCGGCCGAATAACGGGGGCGCAGGCCACAACCGCGGAGATCGAGAACAGCTACTCGAGCGCCCACTCCACGCGCACGCCTGCCCGCAAGGGATCGCCCGGCGCG
>CAWAET010000013.1:0-104027 GCA_963781065.1 Thermoanaerobaculia bacterium
GCCGGCCGGGCCCAGCGGGGTAGAGTCGGCGGCGAGCCGCACAGTCGTGACTCGGAGAAGGGAGACCATGCAGGACGATACGGACGCGAACCTGGTCCCGGAAGAGGTGCGCTGCGCCGAGTGCGGCACGGTGCTCTCCGAGGGGATGGACCGCGAGGCCACGGCGGATGCCGTCTTCTGCCGCCCTTGCTACGACCACCTGACGGCGCAGCTGGAGCATGTGGTCGCCGAGCAGGGCCGCGAGATCGACTATACGAGGGCGCTCATCGGCGGGCTGGGCGGCGCGGTGCTCGGGGTGCTGGTCTGGTGGGGGTTCACGGTGGTCACCAGCATCGCCTTCGGCCTGGTCGCCATCGTCATCGGCATCGCGGTGGGCAAGGGCGTGTCGCTCCTGGCCGGCGGCAAGCGGCACCTGAATCTGCAGATCATGGCGGTGGGGATCTCGACGGTGGCGTTCTTCTACGCCAGCTATCTGGTCAACCGCACTTTCGTCTACCGGGCCTACGCCGAGCAGGGAGAGGAGGTGCTGCTGCCGCTGCTCCCCGGGCCGCAGCTGTTCGTCGAGATTGTCAGGCTGAACTTCGGCCTCATGGACCTGGTCTTCCTGGCGATCGTGGTCTTCGAGGCCTGGCGGCGGCTGGCGCCGCTGAAGCTGGCCTGATCCGCGGATGAGCGAACCTCCCCTGACGACCGACGCAGAGCGCCGGCTGCGCAACCTCCAGGCGGTGGCGCGCCACCGGACCGCGCCGCGGCCGGACCGCGGCACCGCGGACGCCGACGGGGCGCCCCGCGGAGCCGTCGGCCTGGAAGAAGCGGCTGGCCGCCCTCGGGCCGCTCGGGCTGGCCGTCCTGTTCGTTCTCGGCAAGCTCAAGTTCCTGGTGCCGCTGCTCCAGGTCACCAAGCTGACGACGCTCGTGACGATGGGGCTGGCGGTCTGGGTCTACGCCCAGTTCTGGGGCGTCGCCTTCGCGGTCGGCTTCGTCCTGCTGATCTTCGTCCACGAGCTCGGGCACGCCCTGGTGATGCGGCAGCAGGGGATCCACGCCGGCGCGCCGGTCTTCATCCCGTTCGTCGGCGCGGTGATCGCCATGAAGAGCCTGCCGCGCAACGCCTGGGTCGAGGCGCTGGTGGGGATCGGCGGCCCGGTGCTGGGCAGCATCGGGGCGCTCGGCTGCCTGATCGTCGGCTGGCTCGGCGGCGGGCTCTACTGGTACGCGCTGGCCTGGACCGGCTTCATGCTCAACCTGTTCAACCTGATCCCGATCAGCCCGCTCGACGGCGGCCGCATCGTCGGCGTGATCAGCCGCTGGATCTGGGTCGCCGGCTACGTGGTCGGGATCGCGGTCTTCCTGCTCACCTGGTCGCCGATCCTCTTCCTGATCCTGCTGCTCGGCCTCTTCAGCCTCGGCCGCACGATCCGCGGCCCGCGCGAGGGCTACTTCGAGGTCGAGCCCGCCAAGCGGGTGGCGATGGGCGCGGCCTACTTCGGGCTGATGGCGCTGTTGGCGCTGGGCATGTGGACGGCCAACGGGCCGCTCGAGTCGTTGCAGCGCGACGCCGGGATCGTCGCCGGCGAGCCGGCGCCGTAGTCGGCTACTCGAGCGGTGCTGGCAGGCCTCGAGTTCTGCTGTCGAGGCCTACCCCGGCGGGTGGCGACCGCTTGAATTCGTAATTGCTAATCTGATTACTGCCCCGAGAAGAAGGCACACCTGGGGAGACCCAGGGTCGCAAAGCCACGGGTCCGTTGCCCTCTGCGCAGGGTCGGGCGAAAGCAGGCGAAGGGCGGAAGATAGCCGGGTTGCCGGAAGGCGAACTCCGGAGGTCACGCCATGAGTTCGACATACCGGTGGGCGACGGTCGCCGCCCTCTGTCTCTGCGTCGCCGCGACGGTCGTATCCGCCGCCGAAGGCCCTGTTACGGTTTCCCCCGGGAGTCCCTCGGGCCTGGAGTTGACCGACTCCCGCTGTCCCACCTTCAGCTGGGGAGCTCCGGCCGGGGCTACCTCGAGCGAACTGGTGGTCTATCGGATCGGCGAGGAGGGGTCGGAGCCCGTGCCCGTCCTGCGGCGCCGCTTCTCGGGCTCCGTGGCCAGCTGGACGCCGTCGCTCGATCGCTGTCTGGATCGAGGTGGACGCTACGCCTGGGCCGTCCGGGTGATGGGACCGGAGGAGGTTTCGGACTGGTCGCGGCTGCGGCTCTTCAAGGTGGCGGCCGCACCGGACGAGGCGGAATCCCTGCGGGCGCTGGCCCTGGTCGAGAAGAGCCTCCTCTCGGACGAGGCGGTCGAGAAGGTGGAGGGTGGGTCGGCGCGAGCGGCATCGGCAGACGCGGCGAGAATGGCAGACGCGGTGCCAGAGGCGCCGGACTCCGCCTCGCTGACCAGCGGTGTCGTGATCGCCGACGACGGCATCACGCTTGGCGGCGAACCGGTCGTCACCGCGGCCACCGACCGCGACACCCTGGGCGGCCTGAGCTGCCCCGACGGCCAGGTAGCCAAATGGAACGGCGGCGCCGCGCAGTGGGAGTGCGCGGCCGACCAGGACACGCTGGCCGCTCTCGGCTGCTCCGGAGGTGAGCTTGCCAAGTGGAACGGCAGCCTGAGTCAGTGGGAGTGCGCCGCGGATGCGGACGACGACACGCTGAGTAGCTTGGCCTGCCCCGACGGCCAGATTGCCAGGTGGAACGCCTCCCTGGCCCAGTGGCAGTGCGCCGACGATCTCGATACGGACACCGACACTCTGGCCGACCTGACCTGCGCCGACGGGCAGGTCGCCAAGTGGAACGTGGCGCTGGCCCAGTGGCAGTGCGCCGAGGACGTCGACACGGACACCGACACGAACACGGACACCCTGGCCGACCTGTCGTGCGCTGACGGCGAGGTGGCCCGGTGGAACGACGCGGCGAGCCAGTGGCAGTGCGCCGCGGACCAGACCGGGGACACCTCGGCCCTCGAGGAGGAGCTCTGCCGCCTCTACCTGCAGACCGGCCAGCTGCCCCTGCCGTCGTTCTGCGACCTGGATCCGGTGAATGGGTCCTTGGACATCACCGGCCAGCCGCTGGGTCAGGTGGCGGTGAACCCGGCCCTCGAGCGCGTCTACGTCGGCGGCAACTACTCTCTCGGCAGCCAGCCGTTGCTGGTGATCGACGTGTCGGACAAGGACGCCCCGACCCTCGTCACGACCCTCACCGGCGCCGGTGCCGCCGCCAACTCGACGACCAACCGCTTCTACGCCAAGGGGGGGACCGGCATCGGCGGCGGGACCTTCCTGGTCTACAACGGCGCCGACAACAGCCTCTTTACCAGCGTGCCGGTGGGCTACTGCGGCGGCCGGTTTGCCGCCGACGAGACCACCAACCTGGTCTATATGACGAGCCAGTGCGGGGGCGGCAACGACCCGTTGCACGTCCTGGACGGGGCCACCAACACGGTGGTCGGCGGACCGCTGGGCTCCGGCGGGGTCGTCGGAGGGGTCCGCGTCAACTCCGCGACCGGCAACGCCTATGTCTGGCGTTCCGGCGGCACCCGGGTTTTCGGCCCCTCGCCGGGCTTCGCCTTCGTCACCGACCTGTCGGGCATCTACATCCAAGCGGTGAACCCGGTGACCAACCGCTTGTACTTCTCGATCGGCTCGGATCTCGAGGTGCGCAGCGGTGTCGACCACTCCCTGATCACCACGATCACCGGCCAAGGCTCCGTGATCGGAGTCAACACGACCCGCAATCGCATCTATGTGAGCGACCAGGCCAACCAGGTCGTGAACGTGATCGACGGCTCGACCAACGCCGTCATCGGCAACATACCCCTCGGCACCGGCGTGACACCCTCGATCGGCGCGGTGGACTCGACCAGGAACCGGCTCTATGTCACCGGTACCGCGGCCGGCTCAACACTGGTGTACGTGGTCACGGACACGGTGCCGTAGGCCGGACTGCCGGGGCGCGCCAACCGCCCCGCGCGGTTTTCTTGTTACCGGGCACGCCGTAGACTCCGCGGATGCCGCGCTTCACACTCGAGGTCGATGACGATCTGCTGGCCGAACTGAGCTCGCGATGAAGATCCTCAAGTTCGGCGGCTCCTCCGTGGCCAGCGGCGAGCGCATCGCCCGGGTGGCGGAGATCGTCCGCGCGGCGCGCGCCGAGGGGCCGGTGGCGGTGGTGGTCTCGGCGCTGGGTGGGGTGACCAACGAGCTCGGCGCGGTGGCTGAGGAGGCGGCCCACGGCCAGGCGGAGATCGAGGGCCTGCTGGCGCCGCTGGCCGGACGCCACCTGGACGCGCTGCGCGAGGTGGCGGATCCGGCCGAGCACGGCAAGCTCGAGGGGCTGGTCGCCGCGACCATGGGGAAGCTGGGCGACCTGTTGCGCGGGCTGCGGCTGGTGGGCGAGGTCAGCCCGCGCAGCCGCGACCGCATCCTGGCCTGTGGCGAGTTGCTGTCGGCGCCGATCGTGGCGGCCGCCCTGCGGCGGGCCGGGGTCGAGGCGCGGGCGCTCGACACCCGCGAGCTGATCGTCACCGATGACGGCTTCGGCAACGCCCGGGTGGAGGTGGAGGCCACCGGCGCCCGGCTGCGCGAGGCCTTCGCCGACGGCGACGACCACGTGCGCGTGGTTCCCGGCTTCACCGGCGCCACCGCCGACG
Source organism: Thermoanaerobaculia bacterium (assembly GCA_963781065.1). GTDB lineage: Bacteria > Acidobacteriota > Thermoanaerobaculia > Multivoradales > JAHEKO01 > CALZJC01. The sequence continues at coordinate 4,638 of CAWAET010000013.1, forward strand.
GCCGCACCACCACCCTGGGCCGCGGCGGCTCGGACCTGACGGCGTCGATCGTCGGCGTGGCGTTGGGCGCCGCGGCGGTCGAGCTGTGGACCGACGTCGACGGCGTGATGAGCGCCGACCCGCGGCTGGTGCCCGAGGCGAAACCGATCCGCCGGCTGCGCTACGACGAGCTGATGGAGCTGTCCCACTTCGGCGCCAAGGTGGTCTACCCGCCGAGCGTGCACCCGCTGCGGGCCCGGGCGATCCCGCTGTGGATCAAGAGCACCTTCGAGCCCGAGGCGCCTGGCACCCTGGTGACCGAGGATGGGGGCGCCGCGGACGAGGCCGACTCGCCGGTGCGCGGCATCACCTCGATCGACCACGTTGTCCTGGGCCGGCTCGAGGGCGACGGCATGGTGGGGGTGCCCGGGGTGGCGATGCGGCTGTTCGGGGCGCTGGCGCGCAGCGGGGTCAGCGTCATCCTGATCAGCCAGGCCTCGAGCGAGCACTCGATCTGTTTCGCGGTGGCGCCCGACGACCTGGCGGCGGCGCGGCGCTCGGTGGACGAGGAGTTCCGCCTCGACCGGCGCGCCGGCGACATCGACGAGCTCGAGGTCGAGGACGACGTGGCCATCGTCGCGGTGGTCGGCGCGGCGATGCGCGAGCGGCCCGGCATCGCCGGGCGGCTGTTCTCGGTGCTGGGCGAGCGCGGCGTCAACGTGCGCGCGATCGCCCAGGGCTCGTCCGAGCTCAACATCTCGCTGGTGGTCAAGCGGCCGGACCGGGCGCCGGCGGTGCAGGCCATCCACCAGGCGTTCTTCGCCGCCCCGGCGGGCGTGGAGGACGCGAATCTCGAGGACGCCGGGCCGCCGGCGCGCGTCGCGCGGCTCTATCTCGCCGGCGCCGGCAACGTCGGCCGGGCGCTGCTCGGACAGATCGCCGCCTGCCGACAGGAGGTCGAGCGGCGGACCGGCTGGCGAATCGAGCTGCGCGGCATCGCCAGGAGCACCCGATGGTTGGCCGGCGGCGAGGGTATCGAGCCGGCCACCGCCGCCGACCGGCTGGCCGCCGAGCCTGCGGGCCAAGGCGCTGCCGCCATGATCGAACAGCTTCTGGCGGACCGCGCTCCCGGGACCCGGGTGTTCGTCGACTGCACGCCGTCGGAGCCGATCGCCGCGGCGCACCCCCGCCTGCGGTCGGCGGGCGTCAACGTGGTGACCGCCAACAAGCGGCTGCTGGCGGGTGAGATGAGCGCCTACCGGCGGCTGATGGGCTCGGGGCCCGGCCGGCTCTACTGGGAGGCGACGGTCGGCGCCGGCCTGCCGGTGATCCGGACGCTGGCCGACCAGCTGGCCACCGGCGACGAGCTGTTGCGGCTGGAAGGCGTGCTCTCGGGCACGGTCAGCTTCCTGATGAGCGAGCTGTCGCGGGGCGAGCTGTTCAGCCGCGCCGTGCGGCGGGCGCGGGAGCTCGGCACCACCGAGACCGACCCGCGCGAAGATCTGTCCGGCGAGGACGTCGCCCGCAAGCTGCTGATCCTGGCGCGGCTCGCCGGCGCGACGCTCGAGCGCGGCGAGGTCGAGGTCGAGCCCCTGGTGCCCGCCGATCCCTGGATGGCGATGGGCCTGGATGAGTTCTGGGACCGGCTGCCGGAGCTCGACGACGTGCTGGCGGGCCGGGTGCGGAGCGCCGCGGCCGCCGGCAATCGACTGGTCTACCTTGCCGCGTGGGACGGCCGGCGGGCGCGGGTGGCCCTGACTCCCGTCGCCGCCGGCCACCCCTGCCACGATCTCGGAGAGGCGGAGAACCTGATCGCCTTCCACACCCGCCGCTATGCGAAGATGCCCTTGGTGATCCGCGGGCGGGGCGGCGGGCCTGAAGTGACCGCGGCCGGCGTGCTGGCCGACATCCTGCACGCCTTGGCCGAGTGCTAGCCCGAGGCTCGCCGTCAATCTGCGAGTCCCGAAGTCCCTCTGCCGGACCCTGCCGCGAAGCGCGAGAAGCCCCGGACGATCCTCATGAGCACGACACCGACCCGCAAGATCCCCGTCGCCGTCCTCGGCGCCACCGGCAGCGTCGGCCAGCGATTCGCCGCGCTGCTGGCCGATCATCCGTGGTTCACCGTCGCCTTCCTGGCCGCCTCGGAGCGCTCGGCCGGGCGGCCCTACCGCGAGGTGGTGCGCTGGGTCCAGCCGACCCCGCTGCCCCGGCAGCTGGGCGAGATGACCCTGGTGCCCTGCGTCCCGGACGCGGTCGGCGACTGCCGGCTGGCCTTTTCGGCGCTGGATTCGTCGGTGGCCGAGCAGGCCGAGGAGGCGTTCGCCGCCGCCGGTTGCTGGGTGGTCTCCAACACCCGCAGCCACCGCATGCACCCGCTGGTGCCGCTGGTGGTGCCCGAGGTCAACCCGGACCACCTGGACCTGGCGGCGCGGCAGCGGTTCGGCCCCGGCCGCATCCTGACCAACCCCAACTGCTCGACCATCGGCCTCACCCTGGCGCTCAAGCCGCTGGTCGACGCCTTCGGGGTCGAGGCCTGCCACGTGGTGACGATGCAGGCCCTGTCGGGCGCCGGTCTGACCGGGGTGCCGGGGATGCAGGTGCCGGACAACGTGATCCCCTACATCGCCGGCGAAGAGGAGAAGTTCGAGAACGAGGCGGCGAAGATCCTCGGCCGGCTGGGGGAGGCGGGCATCGAGCCCTACCGGCTGCCGATCAGCGCCCACTGCAACCGGGTGCCGGTGAGCGACGGGCACACCCAGTGCGTCTCGCTGAAGCTGGGCAGCCCGGCGACGCCGGAGCAGGTGGTCGAGGCGTGGACTTCGTTTGCCGGCGAGCCGCAGCGGCTGGGGCTGCCCTCGGCGCCGCGCCCGGTGATCCACTACCTGGCCGAGCCCGATGCGCCGCAGCCGCGGCTGCACCGCGATCTGGGCGCCGGCATGGCGATCAGCATCGGCCGCCTGCGGCCCTGCCCGCTGCTCGACTACCGCTTCGTCACCCTGTCGCACAACACCGTCCGCGGCGCCGCCGGCGGCTCGATCCTGCTGGCCGAGCTGGCGATCGCCCGCGGCCTTCTCGACGGTGTGGCGGGGGTGGGCGAGCCGGCCCACGCGGGCGCCGCCGGGACGGCCGGCGGATGAGCGGGCGGCATCAGGGCCAGGACCAGGGCCAGCGGCCAGAGCCAGGGCGCGGGCGGCTGGGTGCGGGCCGCGGCCCCGGCCAGCGTCTCCAACGTCTGCTGCGGCTTCGATCTGCTCGGTTACGCCGTCGCCGGCTGGCAGGACACGGTCGAGGCGCGGCCGTCGGCCGAGGCCGGCGTGCGGCTGATCGAGGTGACCGGCGACGGCGGGCGGCTGCCGCGGACCGTCGAGGAGAACACCGCCGGCGTGGCGGCGACCAGGCTGCTCGAGCTGGTGGGCCGGGGCGGCGGCGCGGCGCCGGGCGTCGAGCTGCGGCTGCACAAGGGCCTGCCGCTGGCGAGCGGCCTGGGCTCGAGCGGCGCCAGCGCGGTGGCCGCGGCGGTGGCGACCAACGCGGCGCTGGGCCTTGGCGCCGACGAGCGGCTGCTGCTGGCCGCCGCCATGGAGGGCGAGCGGGTGGCCTGCGGCACCGCCCACCCGGACAACGTGGCGCCGTCGCTACACGGCGGCCTGCTGCTGGTGCGGCCCGGCGACCCGCCCGAGCTGACCGAGCTGCCGGTGCCGGCGGGGTTGACCTGCGTCCTGCTCCATCCTCACAGCGAGGTGGCGACCGCGGCGGCGCGGGAGGTGCTGCCCGAGGCGGTGCCCTTGTCCACCCTCACCGCCCAGGCGGGCAACCTGGCGGCGCTGGTGGCCGGGCTGTTCCGCGGCGACGACCGGCTGATCTCGGTCGCCCTGGTCGACCTGGTGGCCGAGCCGGTGCGGGCCGCCATGACCCCGGGCTTCGCAGCGGTGCGGCGCGCCGCCCTCGAGGCCGGCGCCCTGGGGGCCGGCCTTTCGGGCTCCGGTCCGACCGTCTTCGCCTGGGTCTCCGAGCCGGGCCTGGCGGCGCCGGCCGGCGAGGCCATGCGCGCCGCCCTCGCCCGGGAGACCGGTCTCGAGGGCGACCTGCTGATCTCGCCCGTGGGCGCGCCGGGTGCGCGGATCGTCGACGGCAAGGAGCCTTCCTGAAGGGAGGGCCGTCCTGAAGGGAGAGCCGTCCTGAAGTACCTCAGCACCCGCGGCGCCTCGCCGCCGGTGGACCTGGCGACGGCGCTGCTGACCGGCCTGGCGCCGGATGGCGGGCTGTACATGCCGGAGACGCTGCCGCGGCTCGACGACGGCCTGCTCGAGGATCTGCCGTCGCGCTCGCTGGCCGAGATCGGCACCGCGGCGTGCGCGCCGTTCGTCGACGGCCTGACCGCGGCCGAGCGCGCCCGGCTGGTCGCCGAGACCCTGGACTTCGAGATCCCGCTCGTCGAGCTCGGCGACGGCATCTGGGTGCTGGAGCTGTTCCACGGCCCGACCCTGGCCTTCAAGGACGTCGGCGCCCGCTTCATGGCGCGGCTGATGGCGCGCTGGGCGGGCGACGATCCGCGGCCGCTGACCGTCCTGACCGCCACCTCGGGCGACACCGGCGGCGCCGTGGCGCAGGCCTTCGCCGGGCTCGACGGGGTGCGGGTGGCGGTGCTCTACCCGCGCGGCAAGGTCAGCCCGATCCAGGAGAAGCAGTTCACCACCCTGGGCGGCAACATCCAGGCGCTGGCCGTGGCCGGCGACTTCGACGACTGCCAGCGGCTGGCCAAGGAGGCCTTTCGCGACGAGCGGCTACGCGCGCGAGCTGCGCCTGACCTCGGCCAACTCGATCAACATCGGCCGCCTGCTGCCGCAGATGTTCTACTACTTCCAGGCGGTGGCGCGGCTGCCCGCCGGCGCCGGGCCGCCGCTGTTCTCGACCCCCAGCGGCAACTTCGGCAACCTGACCGCCGGGCTGATGGCGCGGGCGATCGGCCTGCCCTGCCGGGGCTTCGTGGCGGCGACCAACGTCAACGACGCGGTGCCGCGCTATCTCGAGACCGGCAGCTACCGCCCCGACCGGGCGCGGGCGACCCTGTCCAACGCCATGGACGTGGGCGACCCGAGCAACTTCGAGCGCATGCTGTGGCTGTTCGGCGACGATCTCGACCGCATGCGACGGGTGGTCGCCGGCAGCCGCCACGACGACGAAGCGACCGCCGGCGTCATGCGCCGGGTGCACGAAGAGCGCGGCTACCTGCTGGATCCCCACACCGCGGTGGGCTATCTGGGCCTGCGCCAGCGGCTGGCCGAGCTGCCCGCGCCGGCGCCGGGGATCGTCCTGGCCACCGCCCACCCGGCCAAGTTCCGCGACGAGATCGAGCCGCTGCTGGGGATCGAGATCGAGCTGCCGGATCGGCTCCGGCGCTGCCTCGAGCTCGAAAGCCGGGCGCTGGAGATCCCCCCCGGCCTCGACGCCCTGGCGTCGTTCCTGCGCGGCTGGGACTGAAGGAGGCCCGAGAGCCGGTGAGAAGATCGGGCTAGTCGGCGGTCAGCCGCCGCTCGATCTGGTCGGTCAGCTCGCCTGCGGTGGTGCGGACCTCGGCAACCGCCGCCGACGCCCGCGTCGCGGTCTCGGCCGCGAACTCGTCGTCCCCGGCCAGAGCCGGCAGGTTGATCAGCACGTTGTAGTAGGCGCCCTCGGCCGAGGCGCGGGCGCACCAGACGGCGACGCCGGCGTCGGACAGCGAGTTGGGGTTGCCCGAGGCCGCCATCTCGGCGGCCAGCTCGAGCAGCCGGGCGCAGCCGGTCAGGACCTCGAGCGGCACGGCGGCGGCGGCGCGGTTGGCCAGGCGGACCCGCTCGGCCTTGGCCGCCTTCTCGTCCTCGGTCGCGGCGCGGCCGCGGCCGGCGGCGATCACCCGGTTGAAGGCCTCGGTGTCGCGGTCGACCGCCGCCAGGTACCAGTCCTTGCGGCGCTGCGCTTCGGCCGCGAGCTCGGACATCGCCTGCCAGACATCCTCCTGCCCCTTGCGGCCGTGGGTCAGGTTGCCCACCATGGCGCTGAGCGCCGCCGACAGCGCGCCGGACAGCGCCGCGACGCTGCCGCCGCCGGGCGCCGGCGAGTCGGAGGAGAGCTCGTCGGTGAAGCCGGCGACGGTCTTGCGCACCAGGCTGTCGGCCTCGCGGGCGAGCCGGTACTCGATGATCTTCTCGTCCGGGTCGAACGCGGACAGCTCGCGCAGGCCGAGCGACTGGATGGCGGTCTCGACGATCTGGCGCTCGGGCAGCCCGAGCGACTCGCCCTGGCGTTCGAGGTAGTGGCGGCCGGCGCGGAGCATCGCCTCGAGCGGGATGAGGCCGATGAGCTCGGAGCCGGTGACCCGCAGGCCGCGCCGGCGCGCCTCCTCGGCGATGACGTCGAAGGCGAGGTGCGGCGGGGTGACGTCGAAGTCGACCAGGTTGATCGACACCTGGGCGCGCTGGTACTCGTCGATATACCAGCCGACCGCCTTGGTCGCCGGCAGCCGCCCGGGCTGGCGCCGCTTGACGCCGTCGGCGTCGCGGAGCACGCTGCCGTCCGCGTCCCGCGCCACCCGACCGGCCTCGCGCACGTCCAGCGCGATGTCGTGCGCCAGCTTGCGCGAGCGGGTGTTGAGGTTGACGTTGTAGGCGATGAGGAACTTGCGGGCGCCGATCACCGTGGCGCCGCTTCTGGCGTTGAGCTCGGCGGGCCCGAAGTCGGGCGCCCAGTCGGGGTCGGCGAGCTTGGCGGCCAGGCCCTCGTACTCGCCCGCCCGGATGTCGGCCAGGTTGCGCCGCTCGGGCCGGCTGGCGGCGTGCTCGTAGAGGAAGACCGGGATGGCGAGCTCTTCGCCCACCCGCCGGCCGAGCCGCCGCGCCAGCTCGGCGCACTCGTCCATGGAGATCCCCGAGACCGGCACGAAGGGGCAGACGTCGGTGGCGCCGAGCCGCGCGTGGGCCCCCGCGTGGCGGCGCATGTCGATCAGCCCGGCCGCCTCGCGGATGCCCTGGAAGGCGCCCTCGAGCGCCGCCTCGGGCTCGCCGACGAGGGTCATGACGGTGCGGTTGGTGGCGGCGCCGGGATCGACGTCGAGCAGGCTGACGCCGTCGACGCCGGCGATGGCGGCGGCGATGCGGTCGATGAGCGCCCGGTCACGGCCCTCGCTGAAGTTGGGGACGCACTCGACGATCGGCATGGGGAAGGCTCCAGGGTGGCGGGTTGCGGGTGGGGGGTGGCGGGTGGCCAGCCGCAGTGTAGCAAGGCACCCCCTGTGGCGGGCGCGCGCCGCTGCGGGGAATTCGCCGTTCGTGCTAGCTTCCGCCCCGGGGAAGGTCCAGCGTCCGGCTTGCTTCCGTTGCGGAGCGAAGCCGGGCATCGATGTCAAAGGCCAGCGTGGCTCGCGAGTGGAAGAGAAGCGGACAGCCGTACCAGACCGAAGCGAAGACAGCGAGCCCGAGCTGCCGGGTAGTCCGGATCTGCGACTGCTCGGCGTCGCCATGGAGACGGCGGCCAACGCCATCTTCGTCACCGACGCCGACGGCAGGATCGAGTTCGTCAACCCGGCCTTCGAGCGCCTCAGCGGCTTTTCGCGCAAGGAGGCGATCGGCAGGACGCCGCGCATCCTCAAGTCGGGCCGCCAGGAAGACGCCTTCTACGCCCAGCTGTGGCGGACGATCCTGGCCGGCGAAGCGTGGAGCGGGAGGGTGGTCAACCGGCGCAAGGACGGTGAGCTGTTCACGGTCACCCAGACGGTCACCCCGATCGCCGACGGAGGCGGCCGGCCGACCCACTTCGTCGCGATTCACGAGGACATCACCGCCAAGGTCGAGGCCGAGAAGCGGATCTACCACCTGGCGCGACACGATTTCCTGACCGACCTGCCCAACCGGTTCTCGCTGGCGGAACGGCTCGCGCACGAGACCCGGGCGGCGACGCGTCACGCTCGCCCGCTGGCGCTGCTGATGCTCGACCTGGATCATTTCAAGGGCGTCAACGACAGCTTCGGGCATACCACCGGCGACGAGCTGCTGGTCGAGGCGGCGCGGCGGCTGTCCCGCAACATCCGCAAGGTAGACCTGCTGGCGCGGCTCGGTGGCGACGAGTTCGCCGTCGTGCAGACGAACCTGGTGAGCCCCGACAGCGCGGCCGAGCTTGCTTCGCGGCTGATCGCCAGCCTGGCGCCGCCGTTCGAGCTGCGCGACCAGAAGGTCTACACCGGCGTCAGCATCGGCATCGCCATCAGCCCGCCCGCGGATCGCGACCCGGAGGAGCTGCTGAAGCAGGCCGACCTGGCCCTGTACCGGGCCAAGGAGGACGGCCGCAACGCCTACCGCTTCTTCAACGAGGAGATGAACACCGAGATCCAGCGCCGCATGGCGCTGGGCCAGGAGCTGCACCGGGCGCTGGAGCGCGACGAGCTGTTCCTGGAGTACCAGCCCCAGGTCGATCTGAGCAGCCGCCGGCTGGTCGGGGTGGAGGCGCTGCTGCGCTGGCGCCATCCGGAGCGCGGCATCGTGGCGCCGCTGGATTTCGTGCCCATCGCCGAGAGCAACGGCCTCATCGTGCCGATCGGCGAGTGGGTGCTGCGTCAGGCCTGCCGGCAGGTGCGGCAGTGGCAGCAGGATGGGCTGGCGGCGATCCCGGTCGCGGTCAATCTGTCGGCGGCGCAGCTGAGGAGCGGCGGCTTCGTCGAGACGGTCAGCGCGGTCCTGGCCGAGACCGGGCTGGAGTCACGCTATCTCGAGCTCGAGCTGACCGAGACGGCGCTGATGGAAGCGACGCCCCGGATCGAGGAGAGGATCGCCGCGCTGAGCCGGCTCGGCGTGCGCATCTCGCTCGACGATTTCGGCAAGGGCTACTCGTCGCTCGAGTACCTGCGCCGGTTTCCGCTGAACAAGCTCAAGATCGACCGCAACTTCGTGCGCGACATCCAGACCAGCCGGCGGGACGCGACCATCCTGCGGTCCGTGGTCTCGCTGGCCGCCGAGCTCGGCCTCGACGTCATCGCCGAGGGCGTCGGCCCCGAAAACCACCTGGATCGGTTGTTGGAAGAGGGCTGTGGCGAAGCCCAGGGCTTTTACTTCGGCCAACCCCTGCCGCCGGAAGGCGTGGCCGACCTGCTGGCCGGTGGCAGCGAGAGGATCGGCTCGCCGGGAACAGGCTAGTCGGGCAGGGCGACCCCGGCGGTTGCAGGCCGAGAGTTGGGTCCGTGCCGAGAGCTACGGTGCGAGCCAGCCGAAGCGCTCGTTGACCCGCCGCACCTCGGGGTTCTCCAGCACCTGCTCGTAGATCCAGGTGTAGTGCTCCCAGCCGGCGATCACCGCCCGCGCGCGCTCCTTGCCGAGCAGCCGGCTCATCGCCTGCAGCTCCAGGTCGCAGATCACGAGGTGGAGATAGGTGCTGTTCTCGTCGCGGGCGCCGGCCCGGCCGCCGGGCACCTCGGGGAAGAGCTCGCGGAACGCGGCGATCGCTTGGCCGAGCCGCTTCTGGTCGCGCATCACCCACCAGTGGAACTGCTCGTGGACGAAGGTGGCGAGCGCGGCGTCGTCGTTGTCGAGGTCGTCGGCGTTGAGCGTCAGGACCGGATGGCTGTGGGGGATTCGTGCCGTCTCGTCGATCGCCACCTTGCGGGTGAAGAGCCACGGCTCGAGGTCGTAGGTGGTGAGCAGCCGCTGCAGCTGTTCGCGGCCGCGGCGCTCGCTGTCGCTGTCGTTGCCCAGCCGGACCTCGACCGAGCGCGCCGGCGCGGTGAAGACGAGGACGTACTGGTAGGGCAGGAAGTCGTGGGTCGCGGCCAGCCGGAAGCCCGCCTCGAGAAACTCCGCGGTGACCTCCTCGGCGCTCAGCTTGTGATCGGGGCCGGGACCGACCGGTAGCTCGCCGGGAAGGAAGTCGACGATCGCCACCCGGCCGCCCACCGCCAGGTCGTCGGCCAGCCGCCGCGCGTAGTCGACCCGATCGCGGATGTGGTGCCAGGTGTTGCAGATGAAGACCAGGTCGATGGCGCCGTCGGGCAGCCGGGGGTCGTCGTAGGAGGCCAGCACCGGCACCAGGTTGCGCTGGCCGTCCTCGTCGGCGCGGCGCCGCGCGTAGACCGCCATCGCCGGCTCGACGTCGGCGGCGTAGGCGGTGCCGGCGGGGCCGACGGCGGCGGCGAACCGGCGGGTGAAGTAGCCGCTGCCCGAGCCGATGTCGGCGACCGAGTCGCCCGCCTCGATGCCGAGGGTCTCGACGACCCGGTCGGGCATCTGCCAGGCGTCGCGCTCGGCCGACTCGAATCGAGCGGCCCAGGCCTCGGCGTCGGCGAAGGAGTGGTCGGCCGGCCCGGCGTGGCGCAGGGCCTGATCGCCGTCCGCCGGCGCCGCGACGGGCGCCGGCTCGCCGGCCGGCCGGGCGCCGTGTTGGTGGCCGTGGGCGGCGGGGTCGTGGGTGGTCTGGGCGCCGAGGACGGTGGGGAGCAACACGGTCGAGAGCAGCAGGATCGGTGTGGTTCGCGGCATAGCGGGCGGTCCTCCGGCAGATCGTTGTCTCGGGCGGGAGCATAGCGCGGGCGTCGCGCCCTGATCGGGACACGAAGTGGCGCGGGGTAGTGGGCCAACGGTGCTCGTGGCCCACTTGCCTGGCGCGGCAGGTGGCTGCCGCCGATCCGCCAATCTGGTACAATCCCAGTACTGATTTCGTAAAGGGAACGCCCACCGAGCCGAGTTCTTCGCGGCCGGGGCGCTCCCGAACCATCGGGGCGGGGGGTGCCGGCCGGGGTCGGCCGGCGACGCCCTCACTCCAGAACCACACCTGCAAGAGGAGAGCGCGAATGAAAAGACGTCAACTACTGGCACTGTCGCTACTGGTCGGACTGCTGCTGGTGCCGCTGGCGGCGCACGCGGACCATCACGAGGAGGCGCCGCAGCCGATCACCTGGATCTCCTACGTCCAGTCGCAGGTCGGCAAGTCGAATGCCCTGAGTCAGCACCTGGCCGAGGACGGCGCCAAGATCTACGACGGCCTCATGGCCGATGGGCACGTCCTCGACTGGGGCGTGGCCATGCCGGTCAACCATTTTGCCGGCGACAACTGGAACGTCGTGGAGTGGGTGACCTTCCGCGACTGGGGTGCGATGGACGTCTTCATGGGCGCCTTCATGGGCATGCAGATGGCCAAGAGCCCCGAGCAGATGATGGCCGAGCAGGAGAAGTGGCTCTCGCTGGCGGTGCCGGGCTCGCATCATGACGACATCGTTCGGCACCTGGCCGTCGCTTCAGGTGATCCGCCTGCCTACATCGACCTGACCTTCTTCCCGGTGGCGCCGGGCCAGGCCGGGGCCGTCAAGGACCTCTGGGCGGAGCACGACAAGCCGACCATGGACAAGCTCCAGGCGGCGGGCAAGATCAACGCCTTTGGCCTGGCGGTCACGACGATGCACGACGGCTCGGAGCGGCCCAGCGTCATGTTCTGGACCGGGTTGCCCAACCTGGCCGGCAAGAGCGCGATCGCCGCGGCCATGGACGCCGCCGCGAAGGAGCGCGGCGAAGAGGCGGAGATGAAGGTCATGGAGAGCTTCATGTCCAAGGTCGACTTCGGGGGCCACCGCGACCGCATCCTGCTCGTCACCCACAACGGCGGCGGCGGCGCCGGCGAAGGCGGCGGCGAGTAGGCCCGCGCCGGGAGATCGCCCACGCTGGATAACTGGAACCAGCGCCCCGGACCGCCAGGGGCGCTGGCTTCCTTTCCTCCAAGGAAAGCTTGCTAGCTTGGCGGCGCACCGCGTCTCGCCGGCGAGACGCACGAAGGCGGTGTCGGCGACGGTGTCGACCGTGACTTACGGCGCGGTTACAGCGCCGCCACCCTCAGATAGCGGCAGGCGCCGCCGGCCGCCAGCGGAGCCGCCCCGGCCGGCACTCGAACCAGGGCGTTGCCGCCGGCCGTGGCCATCAGGTCGTGCGAGCCGTGGCTGGTGATCGGCCGCACCCGGCCGACGCCGTCGACTACCTCGACCGTCGCGGGCAGGAAGCGGTCGCGGCCCTTGGCCCCGGGCAGCGCCGCGGTCAGCAGGCCGTCCAGGGCGCTCTGCCAGTAGCCGTCGGCCAGGCCCATCAGCCGGCGCAGCGCCGGGCGGACGAACAGCCAGAAGGCGGTCATCACCGAGCCCGGGTTGCCCGGCAGGCCGAACACCAACCCGCCCGGGTGGCGCGCGGCGACCAGCGGCTTGCCCGGCTGGATGGCGACCGCGTCGAACAGGGCAGTGCAGCCGAGCTCGTCGAGGATCGACTCGACGTGGTCGTACTCGCCCATCGAGACGCCGCCGGTCACGAGCAGCACGTCGGCCTCGAGACCCTCGGCGATCTTCCGGGCGAGGGTGGCGCGGCGATCGGCCGCGATGCCCAAGCTCTCGAGCTCGAGCCCCGTGCCGCCGACGGCGGCGAGCAGGAAGTCGGTGTGCGAGTCGCGCAGCTGGCCGGGGCGCGGCCGGCTGTCGGGCGGCACCACCTCGTCGCCGGTCACCAGCAGCCGGACCGAGGGCGCCCGGTGCACGGCCAGCTCGCGGATCCCGTGGGTGGCCAGCAGCGACAGCGCGCCCGGGGTGAGGACGGCGCCCGCCGGCAGCAGGGGGCTGCCGGCGGCGACGATCTCGGCGCGGCGCCGGATGTGGGCGCCGGCGGCGACGCTCGCGCTGAAGGCGACGGTCTGGGCGCCGCCGTCGCTGAGCTCGACCGGCACCACGCGGTCGGCTCCGGCCGGCACCGCGGCGCCGGTCATGATGCGCACCGCGCCGCCCGGCGGGCACGACCGGCCCGGCGGGTCGCCGGCCGCCACCGTGCCGGCAACCGGCAGGTTGCGCCCCGCCACCTCGCCGGCCACGGCGTAGCCGTCCATGGCCGAGACGTCGGCCGGCGGCACGTCGACCGTGGCCGCGGTCGGCGCGGCCAGCACCCGGCCGCCGGCCCGGCGTCGCGCCAGCCGTTCCGCGGGCAGCGGCGCGAGGTACGGCTCGAGGCGGCGCCAGGCTTCTTCGGGTGGGATCATCGGCGGTTGGTGCGGCGGTCGGTCCGGGGGTCGCGGCCGCTCGGCGCTCGCTCGGCCGGTGCTATCCTCCGACCACCGGCGCGGCGGCCGGCAAAGCGATCCAGGCCGTGACGAAGAACTTCCAGTACCGGGGCAATCTAGCAGAGACGACTCTGCCCGAGATGCTCTACACCATCGACCGCTTCCGCGTGCCGGGGGTGGTCTGGGCCTCGCATGGCGAGGGCGAGCGGGTGGTCAAGCGGGTGTTCATTCGCGACGGCTATGTCGTTCACGCCTCGTCCACCGATCGCAACGACAGCCTGGGCGTCTACCTGCGGCGCACCGGGCGGATCACCCTGGAGCAGTTCGAGCGCGTCACCCGCGCCCGCGAGGACACCACCAAGCGGTTCGGCGTGCTGCTGGTCGAGGAGAAGCTGCTGTCGCCCCGGGAAGTCTTTGCCGCGATCCGCGAGCAGATCGAGGGCATCGTCTGGAGCCTGTTCTACTGGGACGAGGGCGAGGTCACCTACGGCGCCGGCGACTTCCAGCAGGAAGACATGGTCCAGATCCAGCTGTCGCTGCGCGAGGTCATCTTCGAGGGCATCAAGCGGGCCCCCGACGCCCGCGCCCTGCTGGCGCGGTTGGGCGGGCGCGAGACCCTGCTCGAGCCCTGTTTCCGCGCCGAGGAGCTGATCGAGGTGGGCCTGGACGGGCCGGAGTACGGCTTCCTGGCCCAGGTGGACGGCAAGACGTCGCTCTACGACCTGTGCTCCTCCGGCCCCCAGTCGCCGGGCGACAACGCCAAACTGCTGTACGCTTTCACCGTTCTGCACCTGACCCGCACCGTCGGCCGCGGCTCCGGCGGCGCTGGTCCGGTCAAGATCCGCCTCAAGAGCTCCGGCGACAGGGTCGGCTAGGCGGCGCGGGACGACGAGAACGGAGAGACGGTCGATGCCCCTGTACGAGTACGAATGCACGGATTGCGGTCAGCGGACCGAGCTGCTCCAGCGGTACGGAGATCCGCCGCTGGAGAAATGCCCGAAGTGCGGCGGCGCGGTGCGCAAGCTGTTCTCGGCGCCGGCGGTGCAGTTCAAGGGCACCGGTTGGTACGTGACCGACTACGGCGGCAAGGGCAAGAAGCCCGCGGCGGCCGAGGGCTCCGGCAGCGGCGACAAGGCGACCAAGAAGGGCACTTCCGACAGCGCCTCGTCCTCTTCCTCTGGCGACAGCAGCTCCTCGGGCGGTTCGGGCGGCTCCGGTGGCTCGGGTGGCTCGGGCGGCTCGGGCGGCGCCTCCAAGGGCAAGACGTCGGGCGGCAAGAGCTCCGGGAGCAAGGAGTAGCGCCCGGCGCGCGCCGCGTCCGATCGCCGTGAAGCCCCCCACCCCACCCGAGCTGCTGGCGGGACTCGAGCGCCGCGTGGCGCGCGGCGAGCGCGTCGCCCTGTGCCAGATCGTGCGCACCGAGGGCTCGACGCCGGGCCGGCTCGGCTGGAAGATGGTGATCCGGTCCGACGGCAGCCATGGCGGCAACCTGGGGGGCGGGGCGTTCGAGGCGCTGGTCCAGGCTGACGCCCGCGCCAAGCTGGCCGAAGTGTCGCCGGCGGCGGAGGTCAAGCGTTACTATCTGACCGAGTCCGCCGTGAAGGGCGAGCCGACCGGCATGGTCTGCGGCGGCATGGCCGAGGTACTGCTAGAGATCCTGATGCCGAATCCCCTGCTGGTGATCTGTGGCGGCGGCCTGGTGGGTCAGGCGCTGGCCGCCAACGCGGCGATGTGCGATTTCGACCTGCTCGTGGCGGAGGACCGCCCCGAGTTCCGCCGCCCGGAGCTGTTCCCGGCGGGCTGCCGGTTCGCCGAGGTCGACCGCGACTACGGCCAGCCGTTCCTCGCCGGCGAGACGGGCCGGGAGGTGCTGGCGGCGGTGGTGACGCGCTGCTGGGAGACCGATCTGGCGGCGCTCGAGTCGATTCTCGGGCAGGCGCCGCCGAATCTGCGCTATCTCGGTCTGCTGGGCAGCCGGCGCAAGGTCGCCCGGGTGCGTGAAGAGCTCGAGGGCCGCGGCGCGGCGCTTGCCGGAGTGCCTTTCTTCGCCCCGGTGGGGGTGCCGATCGGCGGCGACTCGCCGGCCGAGATCGCGGTCTCGATCCTGGCCGAGATCATCGGCGTCCGTAGCGGCAAGCTCGAGAGCTCGCGGCAGGAGACCACGGCGGCGGCGCTGCCGGCCTGACGGTTTTGCGCGTCCTCCTCCAGCTGGCCCTCTGCGCCGGCCTGTTCCTGTCGCCGGCCGCGGCCGTCGAGTGGCGGCAGGCGGCCCTGTGGGGCGGCGACGTCCGCAGCCTGGCGATCGACCCGGCGCGGCCGGAGCGGATCTTCGCCGGCACCTCCAGCGGCCAGGTGCTCGTGTCCGAGAACGGCGGCGCCGACTGGGCGGCGGCGGGCCTGCCGGTCGCCTTCCCGGGCTGGGTGGTGAGCGACCTGCTGCTCGATGGCGAGGGCCGGCTGTGGGCGGCGCTGTGGGGCCTGTGGGGCGCGGGCGGCAACGTCTACATGTCGGCCGACGGCGGCGTCACCTGGGCCGAGCGCGGCGAGGGGCTGCCGGGGACCCAGGTCTACCGGCTGGCGGCCGGCCGCGGCCGGTTGTTCGCGGCCACCCGGCGTGGCGTCTACGGCAGCGACGACGACGGCACCAACTGGGCGCACCTGACCGGCGCCCATCCCGAGATCCAGAAGGTCTCGAGCCTGCTGGTCGACGGCGACACCGTGCTCGCCGGCACCTGGCGGCGGGCCTACAAGAGCGAAGACGGCGGCGCCTCCTGGCGGGGGGTGTTCACCGGCATGGTGCTCGACTCCGAGGTCTTCAGCCTGCAGCCGGGCCCGACCCCGGGCGAGGTCTGGGCGTCGACCTGCGGCTGGGTGTATCGCAGCCTCGACCGCGGCGAGAGCTGGCGGCGCTTCGAGCGCGGCATGGAAGAGCGCCGCACCCAGGCCATCCGGGCGCTGCCCGGGGGCCGGCTGCTGGCCGGCACGGTGGCCGGCCTCTACGTCTCCGACGACGGCGGCGCCTCCTGGTCTCGGCGCACCACGCCCGAGCTGGCGGTTGCCGCCATCGCCCACACCCCGAGCCGCCCGGACCGCGTGTATCTCGGCACCGAGGGCAGCGGCGTCTGGGTCTCGGACGACGGCGGCGACAGCTTTCGGCAGTCGAACGAGGGCCTCACCGCCGCCCGGGTGGCCGACCTGGTTTCGCTGGCCAGCGGCGAGGTCCTCGCCGCCGTGCGCCACGCCGGACCGGACTCCGGCATCTTCAGCTCCCGCGACGGCGGCCTGAGCTTCAGCCGCCCGAGCTCGGTAATGCCGACGGTGGTGCAGCTGGCGGCTGCGGATCACCCCCTGGCGGCGACCGAGAAGGGGCTCTACGAGCGCCAGTACGGCGAGTGGCGGCTGGTCGGCGAGGTGGGGCAGCGACGGATCGACCAGGTCGGCTCGGACGGCGGCCTGACCGTGGCGCGTAGCGGCGGCTGGCTGTTCCGGCGCGCGGGTGAGCGCTTTGTGCCGATCGAGGCGGCGGGCATCGAGCCGCGCTCGGTGGCGGTGGCCGGCGGCGAGCTGTGGATCACCGACGGCGCCGCGAGGCTGTGGCGCCTGGTCGGCGGCAGGGCCGAGCCCGAGCCGCCGCCGTTCGCCGGCGGCCGGCTGGGGTCGCTCAAGCGCGGGCTGCTGCTGTCGGGCGACGGCGGCGCCTATCTGCGGCTCGACGCCGGCTCGCCGTGGCAGCCGCTGCTCGCCGCCCCGAGCCGTGGGCTACCGACCGGCGACGACGCCTATCCGTTGTTCCTGCTGCCGGTGGGGGACTCGGCGCGCCTGCTCGAGCGCGACAACCTGCTGCTCCACCGGGTGTCCCTGCCGGTGCCGCGGCAGGACGTAACCGCCGTCGCGGTGGTGGGCCGGCGCCTGCTGGTGGCGACCGCCGGTCACGGCGTCGTCTGGACCGGCCTCGACGACCTGATGGACCAGGGCGACGAGCCCTGGGCGCGGCTCAGCGCGGCTCGCCGGCCGGATCCTGCTCTTCCTCGTCCGGATCCAGCGGCCGGCCGCCGCCGGTGACGCCCATCTTCCGGGCGTAGTAGCGGAACGAGCGGAAGCTCATTCCCAGAAGCTCCGCCGCCTGGGTCTGTACGCCGGAGGTGCGGTCGAGGGCCTGGCGCATGAGGCCGGCGCGGATGTCGTCCAGGTAGCCCTCGAGCTTGAGGCCCTCGTCGGGCAGCTCGACCTCGCCCGGCCGGGTCCGGCCGCCCTCCAGCAGATGGCTGGGGATGTCCGCGTCGGCGATCGGTCCGCCGGCGGACAGCGCCAGGATGCGCTCGATCATGTTCTCGAGCTCGCGCACGTTGCCCGGCCAGGGATACTCCTCCAGGGTCCGCATCGCCGAGGCCTCGATCGGCCGCTCGGGCAGGTTCATCTCCTCGCAGTGCTTCTTGACGAAGTGGTCCACCAGCAGCGGGATGTCCTCCCGCCGCTGGCGCAGGGCCGGCAGGCGGATCGGGATCACGTTGACCCGGTAGTAGAGGTCCTCGCGAAAGTCGCCGCGGTCGATCAGCTCGCGCAGATCCTGGTTGGTGGCGGCGATGATGCGCACGTCGACCGCCTGCTCGGCGCTGCCGCCGACCTTGCGCACCTTCTTCTCCTGCAGGACGCGCAGCAGCTTGACCTGCATCGGCGGGCTCATCTCGCCGATCTCGTCGAGGAACAGGGTGCCCCGGTCGGCGTCGCGAAACAGCCCCTTCTTCTCGCGCACCGCGCCGGTGAACGCCCCCTTCTCGTGGCCGAACAGCTCGCTCTCGAGCAGGTTCTCCGGCAGGGCGCCGCAGTTGATCGACAGGAAGCGCCGCCCGGCGCGCGGGCTGGCGAAGTGGATGGCGCGGGCGATCAGCTCCTTGCCGGTGCCGCTCTCGCCCTGCAGCAGGACGGTCGAGCTGGTCCGCGCCACGCGCTCGATGAGGCTGAAGATCTCCTGCATCTTGTGGCTGCGGCCGATGATGTTGGAGAACTGGTACTTCTCCTCGAGCTCGCGGCGCAGGTAGACGTTCTCGTCGACCAGCTCGCGCTTCTCGAGCGCCTTCTCGATCAGCAGCTGCAGCTCGTCGACGTCGAACGGCTTCGAGACGTAGTCGTAGGCGCCCAGCTTCATCGCCTCGATCGCCGTCTTGGTGGAGGCGTAGGCGGTCATCATGATCACCGCGGTGCGGGCGTCGAGCTGCTTGATGGTCTTGAGCAGCTCGAGACCGCTGCCGTCGGGCATGATGATGTCGCTCAGCACGAGGTCGATACCGCCGTCGCGAAACCGGTCGACACCCTCCTGCATCGAGCTCGCCACGCTCACCGCGTAGCCGGCGGACTCGAGCAGCAGGCGCAGGAAGTCCTGCATGCTCTGCTCGTCGTCGACGACCAGGATCGTGCGGCTCATGGCGTGGGCTCCATGGTGGCTTTGTCCGGCAGGGGCAGTTCGACCGCGATGGTGGTGCCGCGACCGGGCTCGCTGTCCACCGTCAGCCGGCCGCCGTGCTCCTCGACGATCCGGTAGACGATCGCCATGCCGATGCCGGTGCCGCCGTCGAAGAAGGTCTTGAAGGGGTGGAACAGCCGCGCTCGCTCCTCGTCGTCCATGCCGCGGCCGGTGTCGGCAAAGGACATCCGGTAGTTCGATCGCACCATCTGGCCGACGACCGTAAGGGTACCGCCGTCGGGCATCGCTCGCAACGCGTTGCGCGCCAGGTTCCAGAAGATCTGGCTGATCTGGTCGGGGTCGGCCTCGAGCGCGACCGAGGGGGGATTGAGCTCGAGCTCGAGCGAGTGCTCGGCCCCGACCTCGGAGCTGTGACGCAGGAGCTTGAGGTTCTCGGCCAGCAGCTCGGCGACGTCGAAGCGCACGCTCGCCCGGTCCTTGGGCCGCGCGAACTTGAGAAAGCTCCGGATCGTCCGGTCGAGCCGCTGGCTCTCCTTCAGCGTGATCTGCAGCAGCTTGGTCTGCGCCGGTTGGCCCTCGTAGGAGCCGGCCAGCATCTGCACCGAGCCCGAGATCGCCGCCAGCGGGTTGCCGATCTCGTGCGCCAGACCGGCCGCCAGCTCGCCCACCGCCGCCATGCGGTCCTTGAGCCGCAGCTCGTCCTGCAGCTGGCGCCAGTCGGTCAGGTCCTGGAAGATCAAGATGAAGCCCGAGGGCGTGCCCTCGGCGCTGGTCAGCTGGGTCAAGGCGAAGCCGATGAACTTGGTGGCGTCGCCGTGCTTGTAGACCAGCTCGCGCCGCGTGCGGTTCTCCTCCGAGTCGTCGGCCACGAGCCCCCGCCACTGCTCGCGAGTCATGAAGCCGAGCTCGAAGATCGGCCGGCCGCCGGCCTGCCGGGCGTCGAGCCCGAGGATCGTCCCGGCGGTCCGGTTGGCGCTGGTCACCCGCCCGTCCAGATCGGTGGTGATCAGGCCCGAGGGGATCGACTCGATGACGTCGCGGTTGAACACCTCGAGGTCGGCGACCTGCTCGCCCTTGCGCCGCAGCGCGGTCTCGGCCTGGGCCACGTTCTGCGCCAGGCGCGAGCTCAGCAGCGCCACCGCGACAAAGCCCAGCAGGTGCACGCCGAGGTTGTAGATCAGCTGCACCCGGCTCGGCGGCTCGGCCGGCACGCCGCCTGGCAGGGTCAGCAGCTGGTAGGCGAGCGCCAGGACGACCGCCGCGTACAGCAGCCAGGCCAGGGCGGCGATCGCCAGCGCCGGGCGCCGCCCGAGCAGGGTCGCGGCGACGATGACGACGATGAAGTAGAAGATCGAGAAGGCGCTGGCCAGGCCGCCGAAGTAGTAGACCAGGCCGGTGATCACCAGCAGGTCGCCGACAAACTGGATGTAGGCCTGGAGCTCGACCCGCTCGGCGAGCCAGCGCAGCAGCCCGATGTAGACCAGGCTGACGGCGTAGACCAGCCCGCTCAGCAGGTAGAGCAGGTCGAACCGCGAGGGCGGCAGGTCGGGCGCGCTGACCCGGTAGAGGAAGTAGGGCAGCGCCAGGCTGGTGATGACCACCAGCCGGATGACGATCAGCCAGCGCAGGCTCGAGGCCAGCGGCCGCGCCAGCCGCGCCGACAGGTCGGAAGTCGACGGCCTCCTACCCTGGGTGCCGGCGCCGGTCATCCCTGCCTCCCACGGCCCTGGTGACCGTTACGAGATGCTGCCGAGGATGGTGTAGAGCGGCAGGTACATCGCGGTGACGATGACGCCGATGATGCCGCCCAGGACGACGATCATCAGCGGCTCGAGCAGCTTCACCAGGCCGGCGACGGCGACGTCGACCTCCTCCTCGTAGAAGTCGGCGATCTTCGACAGCATCTGGTCGAGCGCGCCGGTCTGCTCGCCGACGTTGATCATCTGCACCACCATCGGCGGGAAGACCTTGGTCTCGCGCAGCGGGTCGCTGATGGTCGGCCCTCCTCGACGCTGCGGCGCACCGCCATGATGGCGTCCTCGATGATCGAGTTGCCGGCGGTCTTGGCGGTGATCTCCAGGCCGTCGAGGATCGGCACGCCCGAGGCCGTGAGGGTCGACAGGGTGCGGCAGAACCGGGCCACCGCGATCTTGCGCAGCAGCATGCCGAGGACCGGGATCTTGAGCAGCAGGCCGTCGAGCACCCGCCGGCCGCGGTGCGTCTTGTAGTAGGCGCGCATGGCGAAGAACATGGCCGCCAGCAGGATGATGATCGGGATCGAGAACCGGCCGACGAACTTGCTCGCCGCCACCACCGACTTGGTCAGGAACGGCAGGTCGCCGCCCAGGCCGGCGAACAGCTGAGCGAAGACCGGGATCACCTTCCACAGGATGACCCAGACCACGATCGACCGCGATCGCGATGACCGTCATCGGGTAGACCATCGCCGACTTGACCTGCGCCTTGAGCTTGACCGACTTCTCGAGGTAGGTCGACAGCCGCTGCAGGATGACGTCCAGGATACCGCCCGCCTCGCCGGCGGCGACCATGTTGACGTAGAGGTTGTCGAAGGCCGGCGGATGCTTGCTGCATCGCCTCGGGCAGCGACGAGCCCGACTCGACGTCGGCGCGGGTCCGTGTTGATGATCTCCTGGAACTTCTTGTTCTCCTCCTGCTCGCCGAGGATCTCGAGGCACTGGACCAGCGGCAGACCGGCGTCGAGCATGACCGAGAACTGGCGGGTGAAGATGGCGATCCGCTTCTGGTTGACGCGCATCGGGAAGCGCGGCAGGAACGGGATCTCCTTGCCCTTCTCGCGCAGGTTGACGACCTGGATCTGCTGCCGGCGCAGCGTCGCCGCCGCGGCGTCGCGGTTGTCGGCCAGCAGGACACCCTCCTGCCGCTGACCGGCGCGGTCCTTGCCCTTCCAGACGAAGTTCGGCATCGGCTCATCTCCTTGCTGCCGCCGGGCGGCCCTGCACCCCCGGGTTCATCGCGGCGGCGCCGCGCGAGATGATGTCCTGCAGCTCGTCCGGGTTGGAGGAGCGCGACATGGCTGTCTGCAGGGTGATCGGCGCGCTTGAAGTAGAGGTTGGCCAGGCTCTGGTTGAAGGTCTGCATGCCGTGCTTGGCCTGGCCGGTCTGCATCATGCCGTAGATCTGGTGGATCTTGTCCTCGCGGATCAGGTTGCGGATCGCCGGGTTCGGCACGCAGGATCTCCATGCGCACAGCGCCCGTCCCTTGCCGCTGGCCCGCGGCAGCAGCGTCTGGCAGAGGATGCCCTCGAGCACGAACGACAGCTGGGCGCGGATCTGCGACTGCTGGTGGGCGGGGAAGACGTCGATGATGCGGTTGATCGTCTGCGCCGCCGAGTTGGTGTGCAGGGTGGCGAAGGTCAGGTGGCCGGTCTCGGCGATGCGCAGCGCCGCCTCGACCGTCTCCAGGTCGCGCATCTCGCCGATCAGCACGACGTCCGGGTCCTGGCGCAGCACCGAGCGCAGGGCGTTGGCGAAGCTGTGGGTGTCGGCGCTGAGCTCGCGCTGGTTGACGATGCACTTCTTGTGCGGGTGCAGGTACTCGACCGGGTCCTCGATGGTGACGATGTGCTCGTGACGCTCGCGGTTGATCTTGTCGAGCATCGCCGCCAGCGTCGTCGACTTGCCCGAGCCGGTCGGGCCGGTGACCAGGACCAGCCCGCGCGGCTTCTCGCACAGCTTCTCCGACCGACGACCGGCAGGCCGAGCTCGCGAAAGCTGCGGATCTCGTAGGGAATCTGGCGGAAGGCGCCGGCGATGGCGCCGCGCTGGTGGAAGACGTTGGCGCGGAACCGCGCCACGCCCTTGAGACCGAACGAGAAGTCGAGCTCGAGGTTCTCCTCGAGCCGCTGCTTCTGCTTGTCGGTCATGATCGAGTAGGCCAGCCGCTTGGTCTCGGTCGGCGTCAGCGCCGGCTGGTTGAGCGGCTCGAGCTTGCCGTCGATGCGGATCTGGGGCGGCGAGTTGGTCGTGACGTGCAGGTCGGAGGCCCCGCGATCGACCATCTCCTTGAGCAGGGCGTTGAGTGTCGTGGCCATCGGATGCGCTCTAACTAGCGAGAATAAAGGACGTTTTGCCGATTTGTCCGATTGATTTTATACCACCGGCGGCCGCCGGGGCTCTGTGGTCCCGGTCACACACGTTGCTGCTAACGTGACGCCGGTGAGCGAAGCGGTCTCCATGTACGAGGAGGAGGCCCTCGGCAAGGCCTACGATGCGCGGCTGATCCGCCGCCTGCTGGGCTATCTGGGGCCCTACCGGCGGCGTGCCGCCGCCGCCGTCGGGCTGATCGTCTTCTCCTCGCTGCTCGAGCTGGTCGGGCCGCTGGCGACGGCGGTGGCGCTCGACCTGTTCATCCGGCCGCTGGAGGGCCAGGCGGGGCTGAGCGCCGCCAGCCTCTGGCTGTCCGAGCGGCTGGCGGCGAACGGCGTCGAGCTCGCGCCGATGACCGGGCTGGCGCTCGTCTCCGGGGTCTATCTCGGCGCCCTGATCCTCGGCTTTGCCGTTCTCTACCTGCAGAGCTATCTGATGCAGATGATGGGCCAGTACGTCATGGCCGACCTGCGGCGGCAGATCTTCGCCAAGCTGCAGGAGCTGCCGGTGGCCTACTTCGACCGCCATCCGGTGGGCCGCCTGGTCACCCGGGTCACCAACGACGTCGACGCCCTGAACGAGCTGTTCACCGCCGGCATCGTCTCGATCTTCGGCGACGTCATGCTGCTGGCCGGCATCGTGGCGGTGCTCTTCTGGCTCGACTGGCGGCTGGCGCTGGTGACCTTCTGCATCCTGCCGCTGCTGGCCGGGTTGACGCTCTGGTTCAAGGTGCGGGCGCGGCAGCGCTACCGCGAGGTGCGGCTCAAGCTGGCGGCGATCAACAGCTTCCTGCAGGAGCAGATCACCGGCATGTCTGTGGTGCAGCTGTTCGGCCAGGAGCAGCGCACCTTCGACGGCTTCTCCGAGATCAACGACGAGCACCGCGCGGCCAACGTGGCGACGATCTTCTACTACGCCGTCTACTACCCGGCGGTCGAACTGGTGACCGCGCTGGGCGCGGCCCTGATCCTCTGGTACGGCGGCGGCCAGGTGCTGCGCGCGGCGCTGTCGGTGGGCGCCCTGGTGGCCTTCCTGCAGTACGCCCAGCGGTTCTACCGGCCGCTTTCCGACCTGTCCGAGAAGTACAACATCCTGCAGGCGGCCATGGCCAGCGCCGAGCGCATCTTCAGCCTGCTCGACTCGCCGGTCGAGATCGCCGCGCCGGCGCGCGGGCACCGGCCCGCCGTGGTGGACGGGGCGGTCGAGCTCGACGGCGTCAGCTTCGGCTATCTGCCCGGCGAGACCGTGCTCGACGACGTCTCGTTCCGTATCGAGCCCGGGCAGACGGTAGCGCTGGTCGGCCATACCGGCGCCGGCAAGAGCACCATCGCCTCGCTGCTGCTGCGCTTCTACGACGTCGAGCGCGGCCGCGTCTTGATCGACGGCGTCGACGTGCGCCAGTGGGATCTCGAGGCCCTGCGCCGGGCCATCGCCGTGGTGCTCCAGGACGTCTTCCTGTTCGCCGGCACGGTGGGCGACAACATCGGCCTCGGCTCGGGCGACATCGGCGCCGCCCGGATCCGCCGGGCGGCGCGCGAGGTGCACGCGCTGGAGTTCATCGAGCGGCTGCCGGAGGGGTTCGACAGCAAGCTCAAGGAGCGCGGCGGCGGGCTGTCGGTGGGCCAGAAACAGCTCATCGCCTTCGCCCGCGCCCTCGCCTTCGACCCGCGCATCCTGATCCTCGACGAGGCCACCTCCTCGGTCGACACCGAGACCGAGCGCCTCATCCAGATGGCCCTCGAGCGCCTGCTGGCCGGACCGCACCAGCCTGGTGATCGCCCACCGCCTCTCCACCATCCAGCGCGCCGACCGCATCCTGGTCCTGCACCAGGGCGTGCTCAAAGAGCAGGGCACCCACCAGGAGCTCCTGGCCCAGGACGGGCTCTACCGCAAGCTCTACGAGCTGCAGTACCAGGGCGAGGAGGAGGGTCTGCGCGGCACGGGGACATGATCTCGCGGCGGTGCCGCTCCGCCGTGCGCCAGGACCTGCGGCAGGCGGTGTCGGAGCCCGGCTCGGGGTGTGGCGCGGGTAGGACCTACAACGCCTCGATCTCGCCCACCAGCTCCAGCAACTCGCCCACCCGCGCCTGCGAGTCGCTGCCGCTCGGATACCGGTAGGTGACCGTCATCAACCGGTCGCTGCCGTCGGGCGGCAAGGAGTAGACCGAGGTCACCTCCACCGGTCCGTCGGCCCCGGCGATCTGGCCGCGGGTGGTGTAGGCGGGTCCGGTGGGGGTCATCAGCTCGCGGTTGCCGTAGTAGAGCCCGCTGGCCTCGAACTCGGCGCGCTTCTCCTTGACCACCTCGACCAGGTTGACGCCGGTCAGCTGGAGCGGGCCGATGGTGATCTCGACGCTGCCGCCGTCGACCTCGCGGGCCGTCAGACGCAGGGTCTCGCCGGCGTTCTCAGCCACCTCGAAAGCCCCCGGCACCGCGGCGATGGCGAGGCCGAGCTCGGGGTTCTCCACCCGCTCGGGCGCGGCGGGGGGCGCCGGCTCGGAGGCGCAGCCGGCGAGGGCCAGGCAAAGGCCGATGAAGGTGAGCAACGGGCGCCCGTGACGGCGTCGACGGGACGGGCAGCTCGAGATGGCGGGGTCGTGGAAGTTGACGGTCATGTCTTGTCTCTCCGGGTAGCCGGCGGCGCGGTGAATGGGATCGGCGCGCGGAGCCGGTTGTCAGGTTCGCTTCCTGGGGCAGGAGTGGGGCCACCCAGCGCCCCCTAATCGTACTTGCTGACGACTCCGGCCGAGCCCTGGTCGCGCGGGTCGGCGGCGGCTTCCATCCGGCCGTCGGCGCGCAACCGCACGGCGTGCACCTTGCCGACGTTCGGGATCTCACCCAGCTGGTGGCCGCGCCGCTCGAGCTCGGCGCCGGTCTCCGGGCTGAGAGCGTCGGCCTCGGCGGAGATCTTGTCGGGCAGCCACTGGTGGTGGATCCGCGGCCGGTCGAGGGCGGCCTGCAGGCCGTCGCCGTCGGCCAGCAGGCTGAGCAGCACCTGGGCGGTGCCGGTGAGGATGCGGGGGCCGCCGCGGCCGCCGACCGCCATCGCCTCGCCGCCGCGCCAGGCGAGGGTCGGGCTCATCGACGACAGCATCCGCTTGCCGGGAGCGATCTCGTTGGCGCGGCCCTGGACCAGGCCGTAGATGTTGGGCCGGCCGGGCGCGGTGGTGAAGTCGTCCATCTCGTTGTTGAGCAGGTAGCCGGCCTCGGGCACCAGGACGCAGCTGCCGAAGATGCCGTTCAGGGTGGTGGTCAGCGCCACCAGGTTGCCCTTGGCGTCGATCACCGACAGGTGGGTCGTGTCGCTGGACTCCGGCGGCTGCTTGCCGGGCCAGGGAGAGAGGTCGCTCGAGGCGGTGGCCCGCCCGGGATCGATCGCCGCCGCCTGCGCGTCCAGCCAATCGGCGGCCAGCAGGTCGGCCGGCCGGCCCTCGGCGGCGGCCGGATCGCCCAGCAGCAGCCGGTCGACGAAGGCCCGGCGCATCGTCTCGGCGAGCAGATGGGCGCGGCCGGCGCCGAAGCGCGGCTGCCGCTGCCAGCCGAGGCGCTCGGCGATGCCCAGGATCTGGCCCACCAGGACGCCGCCGGAGGATGGCAGGTCCATGCCCGCGAACTGCCAGCCGAAGGCCTCGAAGCGGACCGGCTCGCGCCACACCGGGCGGTAGGCGGCGAGGTCGGCGGCGGTCAGCACGCCGCCGTGGCGCCGCGCGGCGTGCTCGGCGGCCGCGGCCAGCCGGCCCTCGGTCAGCGCTACGGGCCCGCGCCGGCCGTAGGCCTCGAGGGCGCGCGCCAGCTCGGGCTGGCGGAAGCGGCTGCCGGCGCGCGGCGGCTCGCCGCCCGGCAGCCAGAGGCCGGCGGCCTCGGGGAAGCGCTCGAGCCGTTCGCTGTACTCCGCCAGAGAGTCGTGCAGGCGGTGCGAGACGGTGAAACCGCGACCCGCCAGCCGCCGCGCCGGCGCCACGATGCGGCGCCAGGGCAGGCTGCCATGCTTGCGGTGCAACTCCCACAGGCCGCGGGGCGAGCCCGGCACGCCGGCGGCCAGGCCGCCGAACACCGAGGCCTCGGGCCGCGGCTCGCCGGCCTCGTCGAGATACATCTCACGGCTGGCCGCCGCGGGCGCCGTCTCGCGAAAGTCGAGGGTGGCCAGCCGGTCGCCCAGCTTGACCACCGCGAAGCCGCCGCCGCCCAGGTTGCCCGCCTGGGGATGGACCACCGCCAGCGCCAGGGCGGTCGCCACCGCCGCGTCGACGGCGTTGCCGCCCTGGCGCAGGATGTCGAGCCCGGCGGTGGTGGCGTACGCGTCGGCCGAGGCGACGGCGCCGCCGCGGCCGGCCTCGGCCGGCAGCGAGGCGGCGAGGGCCGCGGCGGCCTGAAGGGCCAGCAGCGCCAGCAGGGCGAGAAGCGCCGGCAGTGGCGAGCGCGGGCGGCGGATCCCCATCATGCGGCCCTACGGCCGCGGCCCGCCGGTCGCCGCGGGCGGGTGTCAGGCATCGTCGAGATAGCTCTCGATCAGCTGGGTGGCGATCCCCATGAAGTCGCGCTCGGTGATGATGCCGACCAGATAGCCGTCGTGGTCGACCACCGGCAGGGCGCTGATGCGGCGCTCGCGCATCTGGCGCAGGGCGTCGATGGTGGGTGTCTCGGGGTGGGCGGTGACCAGCTCGCGGGTCATGATGCTGCTCACCGCCGTCGGGTGGCTGCCGACGTCCGGGTTGTCGGTCAGCAGCCGCAGCAGCGCCCGGTGGGTGACCAGGCCCACCAGCCGGCGCTCGCCGTCCTCGACCGGCACGTGGCGGATGTGCTTCCAGTTCATGACGCAGGCGACCATGTCGACCACCTCGTCCTGGTTGACGGTGAACAGATCGGTGGTCATCAGCTGGCCGACGCGCTGGTACTGGGCCCGCAGGTCGCCGGCCTCGTCGATCGACGCCGGCTTCCAGGTGTGGACCGGCCGGCCCTCGATCTGTCGTTGGACCGCCCCGGCGACGACGGCGGCGAGCCTCTCGGCCTCGGTGGTGTGCTCGTGCATGGCGGCCATCGAGTCGACCTGCCACTGCGAGCCGGTGAACTGGCTCTCCACCCGGGCCTCGATGGTGTCGAGATAGCGGCTGATGTCGGCCTCGTCGATGCCGACCGCGGCGAGGCCGCGCCGGGCCAGCGGCAGCAGCTCGTCGAGGATCAGCTGGTGCGCCGCCACGTGGCCCTTGTCGGGCCAGGCCAGGTGCGAGCCGAGGCCGCGCCGGGCGGCCGCGACCAGGTTCTCGCGGGCGTCCTCGAAGGACATGATCGAGGTGATGTCCGGGTACTCCCGGTCCATGCCGGTCATCATGCCGAACCAGAAGGCGGCGTTGGCCACCTCGTCGAGCACCGTCGGCCCGGCGGGCAGCACGCGGTTCTCGATCCGCAGGTGGGGCTTGCCGTTGGTGACGCCGTAGCAGGGCCGGTTCCAGCGGTAGACGGTGCCGTTGTGCAGCGTCAGGGCGCGCAGCTTGGGCGCCCGCCCCTCGGCCAGCGCGACGAAGGGGTCCTCGTCGATCTCGCGGCTCATCAGCACGCGGAAGCGGGTGATGTCCTCGCGGAAGATCTCCACCGGCGACGACTCGACCCAGTTGCGCCCGAAGCTCACCCGCGGCTGTTGCTCGGTCAGGTATGGCGTCGCCGGCCGGGTGTCGATGGACTGCTGGAACAGCGCGATGCGGGTCTCGCGCCAGAGCTGGCGGCCGAACAGGAGCGGCGAGTTGGTGGCGCAGGCCAGGGTCGGGGCGGCCACCGCCTGGGCGATGTTGTAGCGGCGCGCGAAGTCGGCCGGGGAGACCTGGAAGTGGACCTGGAAGCTGGTGTTGCAGGCCTCGAGCATGACGTTGTCGTGGGTGATCCGCAGCTCGTCACGACCCTTGATCCTGAGGTCGTAGCTGGCGCCACGCAGCCGGTTCATCGCCCGGTTGAGGCCGTAGTAGCGCTCCTTCGGCGTCATGTTCTCCAGCGTCAGATCGCGCTTCTCCAGCGTCGGCAGGATGCCGATCTGCACCACCCGGGTGTCGAGGCGCGCCGCCGCCTCGCGCGTCACCTCGAGCAGCGCGTTGAGGTCGTTCTCGAGCCGGTGCAGACAGTCGGTGGAGAAGTCGAGCGGGTCGAGATTGAACTCGATGTTGAAGCGGCCGAGCTCGGTGGTGAAGCGGTCGTCGTCGATCAGCTCGAGCACGTCGAGGTTGTTGAACGCCGGCCGCCAGTAGCGGTCGACCAGGAAGAGCTCCTGCTCGGCGCCGATCCGGCTGACGCCGGTCTCGAACATGCCGTCGTCCAGCATCTGCTGGAAGGCGCGGAGGTCGTTCAGCAGGTGCCGCGTGAACTGGCGCAGCTCGGCGGCATCCGACGGTTGGCTGACGTCATGTTCGCCCATCGCGGTACTCGCCGGAAGCCGTCGAGGTCGGTCCCGGACTCACTCCCACTGTGATGACCGCCCCGAGTCTAGCCTCCGGGCGCCACCTTGGGCAATCACCAGCCGCGGGCTCTCTTGACCAGCCGGCCCTGGTTGGCGGGGCTGAGCCCGCACGGGCTTGCCGCCTGTGGCGGCAAACCCGCTAAAGCAGCTTCATCTCGGCGACCAGATCCTGCAGCACCTTCTTGCCGTCGCCGAAGATCATCATGGTGTTGTCGTTCTCGAACAGCGGGTTCTTGATGCCGGCGAAGCCCGGGCTGAGGCTGCGCTTGATCACCATGACCGTACCCGCCTCCCAGACCTTGAGCACCGGCATGCCGGCGATCGGGCTCTGCGGGTCCATCTCGGCGGCCGGGTTGACCACGTCGTTGGCGCCCACCAAGATGACCGCGCTGGTCAGCTTGAACTCGGGGTTGGCCTGGTCCATCTCGATCAGCTTCTCGTACGGCACGTCGGCCTCGGCCAGCAACACGTTCATGTGCCCCGGCATGCGGCCGGCGACCGGGTGGATGGCGTAGGTCACCTTGGTGCCGCGCTTCTCGAGCAGGTCGCCGAGCTCGCGCGCGGTGTGCTGCGCCTGGGCCACGGCCAGGCCGTAGCCGGGCACGATGACCACGCTCTCGGCGCTCTCCAGCACCATGGCCGCCTCTTCGGCGCCGCCCGAGCGCACGGTTCCGTACTCGCCCGAGTCCGCCGCGCCGCCCTCCTGGCCGAAGCCGGCGAACAGCACGTTGCCCAGCGTCCGGTTCATCGCCACGCACATGATCTGGGTGAGGATCAGCCCCGAGGCGCCGACCAGGGCGCCGCTGATGATCAGCAGGTTGTTGCCCAGCACGAAGCCGGTCATCGACGCCGCCAGACCGGACAGCGAGTTGAGGAAGGAGATGATCACCGGCATGTCGGCGCCGCCCACCGGGATCACCAGCAGGACGCCCAGCACCAGGCTGAGCACGGTGAGGACCAGGGCCGCCAGCGCCACGCCCGACGGTTCGCCGCTGGCGAAGGCCATATACAGCCCGGCGCCGATGGCGGCGAGCCCGAAGAGGCCGTTGACCAGGTGGCGCCCCGGTACCAGGATCGGCCTGCCGGACATCCGCCCGCTCAGCTTGAGGAAGGCGATCAGGCTGCCGCTGAAGGTGACGGCGCCGATCAGCACCGACAGGATGGCGGTGACGGCGGCGTCGGGCCCCAGGATCGAGGCCGTCGAGCCGCCTGCCGCCGGCTCGATGACGTTGAGCCAGACGATCGAGCAGGCCACCAGGGTCGAGGCGCCGCCGCCGAAGCCGTTGAACAGGGCCACCATCTCGGGCATGCCGGTCATCTCGACCTTGACCGCGGCGATGGTGCCGACGAGACTGCCGATCACCAGGCCGGCAATGATCCAGCGGTAGTCGACGAAGCCGAGATCGACCAGGGTGGTGACCACCGCGACCAGCATCGCCAGGGCGGCCAGCGCGTTGCCGCGCTGCGCCGTGCGCACCCGGGTCAGGCCCTTGAGCCCGAAGATGAACAGGACCGCGGACAGCAGGTAGAAGACCGGGACCAGGACGGAATCGACGATCTGGCTCATCGTTGC
The DNA here is from genome assembly GCA_963781065.1 of Thermoanaerobaculia bacterium. GTDB lineage: Bacteria > Acidobacteriota > Thermoanaerobaculia > Multivoradales > JAHEKO01 > CALZJC01. The sequence continues at coordinate 35,220 of CAWAET010000013.1, forward strand.
GCCTTCTTCTTGCCGCCGAACATGGCGAGCATGCGGTTGGTGACCAGGAAGCCGCCGACCACGTTGATGGTGGCGAAGATGATGGCCACCAGGCCGAGGATGTTGCTGACGGTCGGGTTGCCGGTGGTGGCCGCCGCCAGCGAGCCCACCAGGGTGATCCCCGAGATGGCGTTGGCGCCGGACATCAGCGGCGTGTGCAGGGTCGGCGGGATCTTGGTGATGATCTCGAAGCCGACGAAGATGGCCAGCACGAAGACGTAGATGCCGACCAGGAGAGCGCCCATCATGGCGTGTCCTCCTCAGCGAACCCCGGCTGGCGGATCTCGCCGCCGTGAGTCAGCAACATGCCGCCGACGATCTCGTCTTCGGCGTCGATGGCGATCCCCTCCTCGCCCGAGAGGTGCTTGACCAGGGCCAGGAGGTTGCGGGCGTAGAGCAGGCTGGCGTCGTGCGCCATCCCGGCCGCCATGTTGGTCGGGCCGAGGATCAGCACGCCGCCGCTGACGACTTCCTCGTCGGCGCGGGTCAGCTCGCAGTTGCCGCCGCGCTCGGCGGCGAGGTCGATGATCACCGTCCCGGGCTGCATGACCTCGACCATGTCGGCCCCGACCAGCCGCGGCGCCGGCTTGCCGGGCACCGCGGCGGTGGTGATCACCGCGTTGGCGGCCGCGAGATGCTCCTTGAGGATCTCGCGCTGGCGAGCCAGGAACTCGGCGGTCATCTCCTTGGCGTAGCCGCCGCCGCCGCCGCCGTCCTCGCTGGTCTCGGGCAGCGGGATGAAGTGGCCGCCGAGCGAGGCGACCTGCTCCTCGACCTCGGGGCGGATGTCCGAGACCTCGACCACCGCCCCCAGGCGGCGGGCCGTGGCCAGCGCCTGCAGGCCGGCGACCCCGGCGCCGATGATCACCACCTTGGCCGGCCGCACGGTGCCGGCGGCGGTCATCAGCAGCGGGAAGTAGCGATCCAGCCTGAGCGCCGCCATCAACGCCGCGCGGTAGCCGGCGATGTTGGCCTGCGACGACAGTACGTCCATGCTCTGGGCCAGGCTGGTGCGCGGCAGCAGCTCCATCGGCAGGCTGGTGACGCCGCCCGCGGCCAGCCGCCGCACGGTGTCGGGGTGGTCGAAGGGCGCCAGCAGGCCGATGACCACGCTGCCCTCGGCCAGCCATCCGGCCTCGTCGTCGGTCAGCGGGCCGACCTTGAGGACCACCGCGGCGGCCCGCCACTTCGCCTCGCCGCCGTCGGCGATGGTGGCGCCGGCCTCGGCGTAGGCCTCGTCGAGAAAGCTCGCGGCCTTGCCGGCGTCGCGCTCGACCTCGACCTCGAAGCCCAGCCCGATCAGCTTGGCGACAGTCTCCGGGGTCGCGGCGACGCGGGTCTCGCCCGCACCTCGCTCCTTGGGAATCAGAAGTCTGCTCATGTCTGGGATGCGCCTTTCGCTTGCCGAGAAGGGGTCTCGGATGCTCGATTCAGCGGCGTAGCTACAGTAACAGGCCGCAGAGTAACAGGCCGCCGAGCGTTCCGTGTCCCCCGTCGTGACGCCGTGCGGGCCTGCCCCTCGGGGCCCCGATCGAGGAAACCCTACTCCAGACGCGCGCCGCCGGACACCGCCCCTGGGGGTGGTGGGACGGGGCCGTCCTTTTGGCGGGCGTAGGATGGCCGGGTGGAGTCGCGGCTCTTCTACGACGGTCACTGCGCGCTGTGCCACGGCGCGGTGCGCTTCGTGGTGCGCCACGACCGCGGCCGGCCGCCGGTCCGCTTCTCGCCCATCGGCGGCGAGAGCTTCGAGCGCATGCTGGCGGCCCGGGGCCGGCCCGAGCTGCCGGACAGCCTGCTGGTGCTGACCCCGGATGACGAGCTGCTGACGCGCTCGCGGGCGGCGCTCTACCTGGCGCGCCGGGCGGGCGGGCCGTGGCGACTGCTCGCCTGGCTCGGGGGCCTCCTGCCGCGGACCTGGCGCGACGGTCTCTACGACGCCATCGCCCGCCGCCGCCGGCGCTGGTTCGGCCGCACCGATGAGGTCTGTCCGCTGCTGCCGCCCGGGCTGCGCGACCGTTTCGATCCCTGACCGTGGGCAGTGACCCGTGGTAGCTTCGCCAGCCCCGATTCGAGCCTCGATGCCAGCCCCGATACGATCCCCAAGACAACCCCCGATGCAAGCCCCAAGACGAGCCCGGTTCATTACCTTCGAGGGCCTCGACGGCAGCGGCAAGTCGACCCATCTGGCGCGCGCCGCCGAATGGCTCGGAGCCGCCGGGGTCGCCTGCCGCGCCACCAAGGAGCCCGGCGGCACGCCGCTGGGGGAGGCGCTGCGAACCGTCTTCCTGGATCCCCGCTGGGGCGCCCTCGACGGCGCCGTCGAGAGCCTGGTCATCTTCGCCAGCCGGCGCCAGCATCTGCTCGAGGTGATCGAGCCGGCCCTGGCGGCCGGCAGCAACGTCCTCTGCGACCGCTTTACGGATTCGACCGTCGCCTACCAGGGCCACGGCCGCGGCCTGCCGCTCGAGCTGATCGAGCGGATCGACGCCATCGCCACCGGCGGCCGGACCCCCGACCACACGCTGCTCTTCGACCTGCCGGCCGAGCAGGCCCACCGCCGCGGCCAGTCGACCACGCGCGAGGTGGTCGACCGCCTCGACGCCGAGGACCTCGCCTTCTACCGGCGGGTGCGGCAGGGGTATGCCGAGCTGGTCCGTGCCGAGCCCGGGCGGTTCACGACCATCGACTCGAGCGGCCCTGCCGATCGGACCTGGCGACGGGTGCGGCAGGTGCTTGCCGAGTTGCTGGAGCTGCCGGCGTGAGTGGCGCGCCGGGGGCAAGGCGGCGCCGGCCGGCCGGGGAGGCGCGAGGTGGGCGTTGAGGCGGCCGTCGAGATGGCGCGCGCCGGGCGGCTCTACCCGGCCCTCATCCTGCACGGCGGCAGCCTCGAGAACCGCCGCCGGGCGGCCACCGAACTGGCCCGGACGCTGCTCTGCGAGCGGCCGGCCGAGGAGCGCCCGTGCGGCGAGTGCCGCCACTGCCGGCGCATCGACGCCGAAGGCGGCGAGAGGTTTCATCCCGACTTCCAGGTGCTCGAGCGCGACCTGCGCACGGTGACCTCGGTCGAGGCGACCAAGAAGTTCGTCGAGAAAGCGCAGGTGACCCCGTTCGAGGCCCGCGGGCAGGTCTTCGTCATCGCCGCCGCCGAGAGCCTGAGCCCCGGGGCGGCGGACGCCCTGCTCAAGAACCTCGAGGAGCCGCACGAGGGGTCGCCACGGCACTTCCTGCTGCTGGCGCCGTCGCAGTTCGACCTCTCACCGACGCTGCGCAGCCGCTCGCAGCCGATCTACCTGGGCGCCAGCGAGGGCCTCGATGACGAGGCCGTGGCCGCCCTGGCGGCGGCGGTGGCGGCGCGTCTGGAGGCCTACTGGAAGAGCGGCGCGACGGTCGAGTTGATGGCCGCCGCCGCCGTGCTCGAGGCCGGCGCCGACTGGCGCGACCCGCGCGCCGAGCGGCCGTGGGCGCAGGCGGCGGCGGCGCTGGCGCGGGCGGCGGACGCGCGGCAGCCGGCCCGCCGCCGCCGGCTGTTCGACCTGGCGGCGGCCCTGCTCGAGGCGCCGCCGCTGCGGCTGCGGGGCATCTCGCCCCGGCGCATCCTCGAGGGGCTGGTCTTTCGCCATCTCGGCGAGCGCGGGCCGCGGCAGGCAGCGCCGTGATTCCTTGCGCTTCAAGCTCGAGTTGTGTACCGTGATTGCAGTCTTGCTAGCCAGCCAGGGCCCATTCGGAAGAGGTTGAGCGACGCCCGCAGTGCGCTCGGCACGAGTTTGCGTGAGTGCCTGGAGAGTGGCGCCCCACCCAGCTGGCTGCATCACGGAGTCCACGGGTCAAAACCAGGAGGATGCGCTATGTCACATAGAATCCGTTGCTACCGAGTCCTATCCAGAGTTTTCGCGCTCTTCCTTCTCGGCCTGGGGACCGCGGGCCTGACCGAGGCGATCGACGAGCCCGAGCGGTCGGGTGTCGCCACCAAGCAGTTCCGCCATCCCGACCTGGACATCAGCCTCGGATTGCGACGACCCGCCGAGCTGCCCGCGCAAGCGAGCACGAATGCGGCGGCCGATCTCGCGGCGCTCGGCGTGCCCGCAACGGCGGGGCGCATTGACGTCCGCGGCGGCCGTTGGAGCCTGATCACGCCGAGCCAACCGATGGTGCCCGGCCGCGGCGTGGGCAACGAGTTGAGTTGGGATTCAGGCCCGCCGGCCAACGCCGCGGCTCTTGGTCAGCGCGCCGCCGCGGCCCTGCGCGGCTATCTCGAGGCCAACGCCGCCCAGCTACGGATCGACCCGGCCGAGTTGGCGGGGCACGGCCGGACCACGGTGCATCAGGACGGTGCGGTGGCCCAGATCTACATTCCCCGCGTCGTCGACGGCGTCCAGGTCCGCGGCAGCTATCTGAACGCGGTGATCAACCAGGGCAACCTGGTGCTTTTCGGCACCACCAACTGGGGTGACATCGATGTCTCCCGGGTGCCGGCACAGTCGACCGAAGCGGCGCTGGCAGCGGTGCAGTCGCACGTGGAGCCGTTCACCATCACCGGCTCCTGGGGCAAGACCGAGCTGATTCTCGTGCCCATGGCCTCGGAGCAGGACCCGAGCCGGGTCCAGCTGGGCCAGGGCTACCGCCACCGGCTGGCCCGGGTCGTTCGCCCCAGCTTCGAGGATGAGGGCGGCAACTGGGAGGCGCTGGTGGACGCCCACTCGGGCGAGCTGATCTCCTTCGAGGACACCAACCAGTACGCCGAGGTCAAGGGCGGTGTGCTGCCGGTGACCAACGACGGCATCGTCCCCGACGGCGTCGAGCAGCCCGGCTGGCCGATGCCCTTCGCCGACATCGGCGCCGAGACCACCGACACCGGCGGCAACTTCACGAACAGCGGCACGGTGACGACCGACTTCTTCGGCCCCTACATCAACATCAACGACCAGTGTGGCACGTCGAGCCTGACCGGCAGCGGCGTCCTCGACTGGGGCACCTCCCCCGGCACCGACTGCGTCACCCCGGGCTTCGGCGGCGCCGGCAACACCCACGCCTCGCGCACCGGCTTCTACGAGCTCAACAAGGTGATCGAAATGGCCCGCGGCCAGCTGCCGGGCAACTCCTGGCTGCAGAGCCGGCTGATCTCGAACATGAACATCAACAACACCTGCAACGCCTTCTGGAACGGCACGGTCAACTTCTACCGCTCGGGTGGCGGCTGCTTCAACACCGGCGAGATCGCCGGCGTCTTCGACCACGAGTGGGGCCACGGCATGGACGCCAACGACGCCACGCCGGGCATCGCCTCGCCCTCGGGCGAGGGCATCGCCGATATCTACACGGCGCTGCGGCTCAACACCTCGTGCATCGGCCGCAACTTCCGCGCGACCGTGTGCACCGGCTTTGGCGATCCCTGCCTGACCTGCACCGGCGTGCGGGACATCGACTACCTGCAACGGCAGTCGGGCCAGCCGCACGACTACACCTGGTCGAACGCCAACTGCGGCGGCTCGGTCCACTGCGTTGGCGCGGTCTACGCCGAGGCGGTCTGGTCGCTGTGGAAGCGCGAGCTGCAAGGTCCGCCCTACAACTACGACAACAACACCGCGCACGAGATCGTCAACCGGCTGACCTTCATCGGCGCCGGCGCCACCGGCACCTGGTTCTCGGGCGGGCCGCCCAACGGCGGCTGCGCCGCCTCGAGCGGCTACATGAACTACCTCGCCGCCGACGACGACAACGGCAACCTGAGCGACGGCACGCCGCACATGCAGGCCATCTTCAACGCCTTCAACGACCAGGAGATTGCCTGCGGCACACCGACGGTCCAGGAGTCCGGCTGCGCCGACAACCCGGCGTCGGCGCCGGTGGTGAACGCCACCGCGCTCGACAAGTCGGTCTCCCTGTCGTGGGGCGCGGTGACGGACGCCACCGGCTACGAGGTCTTCCGCACCGAGGGTGTCTTCGCCTGCGACTTCGGCAAGGTCAAGCTCGGCGAGACCGCCGGCACCTCGTGGAACGATCCGGGGCTGCAGAACGGCCGCGACTACTCCTACGTGGTGATTCCCAAGGGCGCCGCTGCCTCCTGCTTCGGCCCGGCCTCGGCCTGCGCCACGGTGGCCCCGGTCTCCGGCCCCAACCTCGACGTCGACCCGGCGTCGGCGGTGCTGGCCGTCAACACCGGTGACACCGACTCGTTCATCGACAACTGCGAGGACGCGACCCTCACCTTCGACGTCAACAACACCGGCGCCGGCAGCCTGACCAACGTCCGCATCACGGGCGTGACGGCGGTATCCCACCCGGCGACGGTCATCAACACCACCTTCCCGGCCGCGGTGTCGCCTTCGACCCTCGCCCAGGGGGCGACCGGCATCGGCAGCTTCGATTTCCACGCCGAGGGCCTCGCCTTCGGCGACACCCTGATCTTCGAGGTCTCGGTGACTGCCGACGAGATCTCTCCGACCGTCAAGACGCAGAGCCTGTCGATCACCGACGCCGAGAGCGACCTCCAGTTCTTGGCCAGCAAGACCTGGGATTTCGAGACCGACCTCGATGGCTGGACCCTGATCCAGGGCACCTTCAACCAGACCACGGCGGGCGGCGGCGCCGGCGGCAGCGCCGGCTACGTGGCCTCGTCGGCCTTCCTCGACAACCAGTGCGACCAGGTCCGCTCACCGGCGTTCCGTCTCACCGCCAGCTCCACCATGACGCTGCAGAACAACTACGAGATCGAGAACTTCTCCGGCCAATGGTGGGATCGCGCCAACATCGCCTTCTTCGAGGGCGGCGCGCGCAACTCCGTCGATCCTGACGGCGGGCGGCTCTACAACGCCTCCGGCGCCGGCGCCTCCTGCGTCACGGTGGGCCAGAACGGCTGGGCCAACGTCAACGGCACCTGGGGTTCCAGCAGCTGGTCGGCGGGCGCCCTGGGCTCGGCCGGCCGGGCCGGCCAGACCGTCCAGCTCGACGTCGCCTACGGCACCGACGTGTCGGTCAACGGCAAGGGCTTCTGGTTCGACCAGGTGACGGTTACCGACGTCGAGGAGCTGGTCGCCGACGCGCAGAGTGACTTGTGCACCCCCGAGTGCGCGGTCGACGCCGACTGCGACGACCTCCTCTTCTGCAGCGGTGTGGAGACCTGCAACGGCGGCTCCTGCCAGGCGGGCAGCGATCCCTGCCCGGGGCAGTCCTGCAATGAGACCAACGACACCTGCGAGCCCCTCACCTGCGACAACGACGGCACCTGCGAGACGGGTGAGGATTGCAACACCTGCCCGAACGACTGCATCTCGGGCACCACGTCGGGAGCCTCGTGCGGCAACGGCATCTGCGAAGCCGGCAACGGCGAGGACTGCGTCAGCTGCGCCGCCGACTGCAACGGCAAGCAGAGCGGCAAGCCCGCGAACCGCTTCTGCTGCGGTGACGGCGACGGTCAGAACCCCGTCACATGCGGCGACTCGCGTTGCACGGCCGGCGGCTTCCAGTGCACGACGGTGCCGGCGAACCCGGTCAACTACTGCTGCGGCGACGCCACCTGTGAGGGCGCCGAGAACAGCAACACCTGCGCGCTCGACTGTGGGGCACCTGCTTTCTGCGGCGACGGCACCTGCAACGGCAGCGAGGACCAGTGCTCGTGCGCCGTCGACTGCGGCACGCCACCGGCAAATGAGGTACCCAACTCGACCTGTCAGGACGGCATTGACAACGACTGCGGCGGCGGCATCGACTGCAGCGACACCGACTGCACCAGCGACCCTGCCTGCACCATCTGCCTGCCGAAGAACGCTACGTGCACCCTGGGCAGCGAATGCTGCTCCGGGGTCTGCAAGAACAACGGCCGTTGCAGGTAGCCATTCGGGCCGTAGCAGCCTTGTAATCCACTCGGGCCGGGGCCTTCGGGCTCCGGCCCGTTTTTCATGGTGCGCCAAGCATGGCGCGCAGCGCCATGAGCTGGCGCTGGAGAACCGGCGAGCGAAAGCCGCCCGGGAGTGGCTTGGGGGTGGGCCAGGGTCACGCGTCTTACCCTGGGATCTGCTTGCCTGCCGAGAGGCTAGCGGGGCCGCGAGGCCCGAGACGCCAAGGACGGCGGGGAGCACCCACAGGCGTAGGAACCCGTACGCCCGGTGGTGTGACAGAGAAGGCCCGTGAAGGCCTGACGAGGTTGATTCGAGAGGGAGCCAGGCGACTATTCGGCCGCTTCGGCCAGCGCCGCGTCGATCGCCGCCTCGAAGGAGGCAAAGGGCTGGGCGCCCTCGATGAATGCGATGCCCAGGACCTTGGTGGGATCGTTGGGATCGGTGCGGGCGAGGATGAAGCTCGGCGTGCCGTCGGCGCCGAGCTTGGCGGCCGTCGCCATGTCGCGGCGCACCGCGGCGGCGTAGAGGTCGCCTTGGAGACAGGCGTCGAACGCCGCGACGTCGAGCCCCAGCGCCTCGGCGTGCGCAGTCCAGGGTTCGAGCGCCTGCGGGTGCGCGAACAGCCGGTCGTGCATCTGCCAGAACTTCCCCTGCTGCTCGGCGCAGTGGGTGGCCTCGGCGGCCTTGAACGCCAGCTTGTGGATGCGCTCGAGCGGCAGGTCGAGGGTCGCGTAGCGCAGCTTGCCGGTGGCGACGTACTCGCGCTCGAGCTGCGGCCAGGTGTCCCGGACGTGACGGGCGCAGTAGGGGCACTGGTAGTCGGTGAACTCGACCAGCGTCAGGCTGGCGGTGCGCGCCCCCTTGACCGGGTTGGCGCCCAGGTCGATCACCCGGCCCGCGACGTCGGGGCCGGTGGGCGCGGCGGGCGGGGGGCGGCCCGTCCTTCGAGCAGCTGCTTTATCTCGGCCAGCTGGCGCCGGATCTGCTGCTGGCCGCGGCTGAGCTCGGCGAGCTCCTGCGCCAGCTCGTCCCGGCTCTGGGCCAGCGTCGGAACGGGCAGCAGCAGGGTCGAGAAGAGGACGAAGAGTGCCGTCGGTCGGGTCCGTGGTTTCATGTGTCGGTCCGCCTGGGAAGCAGGGTCGGCCAGCCAACGCCGATCCGGTATCCGCTCATCCGGTACCGGTCGCCGCGAGCGGCAAGATAGACGAACCCCGGCAGGCCGGTCAAACGGCTGCCGGGCGGGGCGCCTCTCGAGACGGTGGCGCGGCGAGCTTGGCGGCGCCGCATTGCAGCAGAGGATCGGTGAGAAATGCAGGCTGGCGGGGTCGCCGGGATACGATGGCGCCGGATGGCGAGCCGGTGGATGAGCAGCGAGATGCCGCGGCGCTTCGGGCCGGAGGGCCGCGCGGCCGCCGCCCGTGCCCGGTGAGGAAGCCCTGATGGCCGGAGACCTCCCCGCCGACGAGTTGCGGGCCGCCCTGCGGCGGGCCGCCGACATGGCGGCCGACTATCTCGAGGGCGTCGCCGACTACCCGGTGCTGCCGCGCCTCGAGCCGGGCGAGCTGGCGGCCCAGCTGCCGGCCGCGCCGCCGCGCCGGCCCGAGCCGATGGACGACGTGCTCGACGACTACCGCCGGCTGATCGAGCCCGGCGTCACCCACTGGAACCACCCCGGCTTCCTGGCCTACTTCTCGATCAGCGGCTCGGGGCCGGGGATCGTCGGCGAGACCCTGGCCGCCGCGCTGAACGTCAACGCCATGCTGTGGCGCACCTCGCCGGCGGCCACCGAGCTCGAGGAGCGGGTGTGCGACTGGCTGCGCCAGATGGTCGGCCTGCCGCCGGGCTTCCACGGCCACATCAACGACACCGCCTCGATCTCGACCCTGCTGGCCCTGGCGGCGGCGCGCCACCGGCTGCCGGAGGCGGCGATCCGCGAGCGCGGCATGGCCGGCCGGCCCGACCTGCCGCCGCTGACCGTCTACGCCAGCGACCAGGCGCACTCGAGCTTCGACAAGGCGGCGATGACACTGGGCTTCGGCCTCGAGCAGGTGCGCCGGGTGAGGTCGGATGGCGAGTTCCGGATGGACCCCGCGGCGCTGGCCGCGACGATCGCCGAGGACCGCGCCGCCGGTCGCCGGCCGGTGGCGGTGGTGGCGACCATCGGCACCACCTCGACCACCAGCGTCGACCCGGTCGGGGCGATCGCCGACATCTGCGCCCGGCACGGGCTGTGGCTGCACGTCGACGCCGCCTACGCCGGCAGCGCCGCCGTCTGCCCCGAGCTGCGGCCGCTGTTTGCCGGCTGGGAGCGGGCCGACTCGATCGTCATGAACCCGCACAAGTGGCTGTTCACCCCGATCGACTGCTCGGTGCTCTTCGTGCGCGACCTCGAGCAGCTCGAGTCGACCTTCTCGCTGGTTCCCGACTACCTGCAATCGGCGGAGCGGGGGGTGACCAACCTGATGGACCTGGGCGTCCAGCTCGGCCGGCGGTTCCGGGCGCTGAAGCTGTGGATGGTGATCCGCGGCTTCGGCGTCGACGGTCTGGCCGAGCGGATCCGCGACCACTGCCGGCTGGCGCGCCGGCTGGCCGGCTGGATCGAGGCCGAGCCGGGCTTCGAGCTGGCGGCGCCGGTGCCCTTCAGCGCGGTCAACTTCCGCGCCACCCCGCCGGGCTCGCTTGACGAACAGGACCGCTTCAACGAGCGGCTGCTGGCGCGGGTCAACGCCGCCGGGCCGGTGTTCCTCTCCCACACGAAGCTGCGTGAGCGTTATGTGCTGCATGCGGCCATCGGCAACATCCGGACGACCGAGGAGCACGTGCGGCAGGCCTGGGAGCTGGTTCGGGAGAGCGCGGCAGTGCTGGGGCCGGTGCAGGACGCCCGGTCCCGGCCTGGCTGAGCCGCGAGAGCGGCGGCGACAAACGCGCCGCGCGGGCCTCAGTAGTAGTCCGAGCAGGACAGGTAGTAGCCGCAGAGCGGGCTCGGGCAGTAGAGCTTGCACTTGCGCTCGGCGAGCCGACGCCCGCAGTTGGGGCAGATCAGCATCGGCTCGGTCGCGGCGGGCGCGGTCGCCGGTGCCGGGCGGCCGGTCTGCGACGACGCCGGCACGGCCGGCGGGGTGCGACGAGCGTTCGAGGCCACGGCCGGTAGGGTAGCAGGCTAGGGTTGAGACTCCCGAGAGGCCCTGTGTTCGATGCCGATCCCTGATAGCTTGACGGCACGATGCAGGCTCTGATCCTCGCCGGCGGCAGCGGCACCCGGTTCTGGCCGCTCAGCCGCCGCCGCCGCCCCAAGCAGCTGCTGGCGCTCGAAGGCGACTCCAGCCTGCTCCAGGCCACCGCCGAGCGGCTGCGGCCGCTGGCCGGGCCGGAGGCGCAGTGGGTGTGCACCACCGAGACGCTGGTGGAGGAGGTCCGCCGGCAGCTGCCCGAGGTGCCGCCGGAGCAGATCCTGGCCGAGCCCGAGGGCCGCAACACGGCGGCCGCCATCGGCTGGTCGGTGCGGTCGATGGGCGAGGAGCTGCGGCACCAGGTGGTCGGGGTGTTCCCCGCCGACCACCGGATGGCCGACGGCGAGAGCTTCCGCCGGGCGGTCGAGACCGGGGTCGGGCTGATCGAGCGGCAGGACCGGATCGTCACCCTCGGCGTCCGGCCGCACCGGGTGGAGAGCGGCTACGGCTTTCTCGAGCTCGGCGAGCGGCTCGAGCCGGCGCCGGGCGGAGGCGGCGCCGACCCCGGGGTGCGCCGGGTGGTGCGCTTCACCGAAAAGCCCGACCCGCAGACCGCCCGCCGCTTCACCGCCAGCGGCAACTACCTGTGGAACGCCGGTATCTTCCTCTTCCGCGGCCGGACGCTGCTCGAGCGGCTGGCCGCCGCGGCGCCGGAGATCGCCGCCGGTCTCGAAGAGATCGCCCGGCGGCCCGCGGCCACCGCCGAGCTGTACCGCGAGCTGCCGGCGATCTCCATCGACCACGCGGTGATGGAGCACCAGGACGACCTGGTCACGGTGCCGCTCGACTGCGGCTGGAGCGATCTGGGCTCCTGGCCGGCGCTGGCCGAGCTGATGGCGGCGGGGTTCGAGAACGCCAGCCGCGGCGACGTGGTGGCGATCGACAGCGGCGACAACCTGCTGTTCGCCGAGCAGGGCACGATCGCCGTCCTGGGAATTTCCGGGCTGGTGGTGGTGCGCACCGACGACGCGGTGCTGGTGGTGCCCAAGGACCGCGCCCAGGAGGTCAAGGCGCTGGTCGACGAGCTGGCGCTCCGGGGCCGGGCCGATCTCCTCTAGTCGGCTGGCGCAGGATCATGCTGCCGGGTCTGGTCGCCGTCGCCGAGCGGGAGGAGCCGCTGTCGCGTCAGCCGGCGCCTCTGCCGCTGGAGAAGTGGCTCCCCGGCGACCGGCCGTGGGAGGTGGAGCTGGGGTTTGGCAAGGGGCGCTATCTGCTGCGGCGGGCGGAGAACGAGCCGGAGGGGCGGTTTCTGGGGGTGGAGATGGTCAGCCGGTACTACCGCATGGTCCGTCGCCGGATGCGCCACCGCGGCGCCGCCAACCTGGTGCTGCTGCGCGGCGAGGCCCTCTACCTGCTGTCCGCCGTCGTGCCGCGTGGGATCGCCTCGGCGGTGCACGTCTACTTCCCCGACCCCTGGCCCAAGAGCCGGCACCTGAGGCGGCGGCTGTTCGACGCCGACACGGTCGACCTGGTGCTCGGGCTGCTCGCGCCCGGCGGCCGGCTGTTCTTCGCCACCGACTTCACCGAGTACGGCGGCCGCGTCACCGAGCTGCTGGCCGGCCACCCGGGGCTCGAGCTGACGCGGCTGGCGAGCTGGCCGGAGGGCCCGCGCACCAACTACGAGCTCAAGTACGAGGCCGAGGGCCGGCCGATCGTCCGCCTCGAGGCCCGCTGTCGGGGACCGGCCGGGCTCCACCCCGAGGGGCGGCGGGCGGTGGTGGCGGCGACGGCGCGGCACGGCGGAGACGAAGAGGCCGAGCCGCCGGCCGTGTCGCCGGCCGGGGTGCCGCCGCCGCCCGCGGGCAGCGCTGATATCTTGCCGCGATGGATCAGCTGAAGCGCCTGGGGGTCTACTTCGCGCGCTACCGCGGGCGGCTGGCGGCGGGCATTCTGACCGTCTTCTGCGCCGCGGCGGTGGGTCTGGTGTCGCCGCTGCTGATCGGCGGGGCGGTCGACAGCCTGCGCCGGAGCGGCGATCCGTCCACGCTGCTGCGCTACGGCGCCCTGCTGGTCGTGGTGACCCTGGTCCAGGGCCTGTTCAGCTTCGCCCAGCGGCAGCTGCTGGTGACCATGAGCCGCGACATCGAGTTCGACCTGCGCGGCGATTACTTCTGCTCACCTGCAGACCCTGCCGCCGTCCTTCTACCGCGACAGCTACACCGGCGATCTGATGGCCCGGGCGACCAACGACCTGCAGGCGGTGCGGATGATCTGCGGGCCGGCGATCATGTACAGCGCCAACACCCTGTTCACCGCCGTCGGGGCGCTGTTCTTCATGGCCCGCATCCATCTCGGGCTGAGCCTCGTGTCGCTGTGCGCCTTGCCCTTGGTGGTGGTGGTCATGCGGCTGTTCGGCCAGCGCATCCACCTGCTCTTCCAGCAGGTGCAGAGCCGGTTCTCGAGCCTCTCCACCCGCGTGCAGGAGAACCTCGCCGGCGCCCGGGTGGTGCGCGCCTACGCGGTGGAGACCGAGGAGAAGCGGCGCTTCGAGGGCCTCAACCGCGAGTACGTCGAGCGCAACCGCCAGCTGGCGCGCTGGTCGTCCGCCTTCCACCCGCTGCTCCAGGTGCTGATCGGCGTCGGCTTCGTCGCGGTGCTCTGGTATGGCGGCAGCCTGGTGGCGCGCGACGCCATCACGGTGGGAGAACTGGTGGCCTTCAACTTCTTTCTCGGCAAGCTGATCTGGCCGATGATCGCCATCGGCTGGGTGATCAACCTGGTGCAGCGGGGGCTGGCGTCGCTGGGCCGCATCCTCGAGATCCTCGACACCGAGGCGGAGATTCGCGACGCCCCCGGCGCCGTGGCCCCGGCCGAGCTGCGCGGCGAGGTGCGTTGCCGCGCGCTGGAGTTCGCCTACCAGCCGGGCGAGCCGGTGCTGCGCGACATCGACCTCGACGTGCCGGCGGGCTCGACCCTGGCGGTGGTGGGCCGCACCGGGTCGGGCAAGAGCACGCTGCTGTCGCTGGTGCCGCGGCTGCTCGAGCCGCCGCCGGGGACCGTCCTGGTGGACGGCATCGACGTCGGCCGGATCCGGCTGGCGGCGCTGCGCGGGGCGATCGGCGTCGTGCCCCAGGAGTCGATCCTGTTCTCGCTCACGGTGGCCGAGAACATCGCCTTCGGCCGGCCCGAGGCGAGCCGCGCCGAGGTGCTGGAGGCGGCCCGGGTCGCCGGCCTCGAGGAGGACCTGGAGCAGCTGCCGCGGGGCCTCGACACCCTGGTGGGCGAGCGTGGCGTGACCCTGTCGGGCGGCCAGCGGCAGCGGGTGGCGCTGGCCCGGGCGGTGCTGCGGCGGCCGCGGTTGCTGCTGCTGGACGACTGCCTGTCGGCGGTCGACACCCGCACCGAGGAGACCATCCTGGGCAATCTGGCCGCGGTCTTCGAGGGCCGCACGGTCTTTCTGGTGGCGCACCGGGTGTCGACGGTGCGCCGGGCCGACCAGATCGTAGTGCTGGACGGCGGCCGGATCGCCGAGCGGGGCGACCACCAGAGCCTGCTGGCGGCCGGCGGGGCCTACGCTGAGCTGGCCCGGCTGCAGGAGCTCGAGGAGGAGCTGGCGGCGGTCTCCTGACCGCTGAATCCGCGGGCCGGCCGATGGCGAACCCGACGGCGAAGGAGACAGCGCAATGAAAGTGATCGTGAGTGGAGGCTCCGGCCTCATCGGCCGTGCCCTGGTGGCCGGTCTGGCCGCCGACGGCCACCAGGCGACGGTGCTGAGCCGCAATCCGGATCGGCTGCGCGACCTGCCGGCCGGCGTCACCGCGGCCGGCTGGGACGCCCGCAGCGCCGAGGCGCTGACGCCGCTGGTCGCCGGCGCTGACGCCGTGGTCCACCTGGCCGGGGAGGGGATCGCCGACGGCCGCTGGAGCGACGAGCGCAAGCGCCGCATCCGCGACAGCCGGGTCGACTCGAGCGCCGCGGTGGCGGCGGCGATCGCCGCCGCCGAGCCGCGGCCGGCGGCCCTGCTGCAGGCCTCGGCGGTCGGCTACTACGGCGCGCGCGGGGACGAGGAGCTGACCGAGGAGTCGAGCTCGGGCGGGGATTTCCTGGCCGAGATCTGCCGCGAGTGGGAGGCGGCGAGCGCCGCGGTGGAGGAGCACGGCGTGCGCCGCGCGGTGCTGCGCACCGGCGTCGTCCTCTCCCGCGAGGGCGGCGCGCTGCCCAAGATGCTGCTGCCGTTCCGGCTCTTCGCCGGCGGGCCGGCGGGCAGCGGACGGCAGTACATGCCCTGGATCCATCTCGCCGACGAGGTGGGCGCGATCCGCTTCCTGCTCGAGACCCCCGAGGCCGCCGGGCCGTTCAACCTGACCGCGCCCGCGCCGGTGACCAACCGGCAGTTCAGCACGGTCCTGGGCCGGGTGCTGGGCCGGCCCAGCTTCATGCCGGCGCCGGCCTTCGCCCTCAAGCTGGCGTTGGGCGAGATGTCGAAGATCGTCCTCGAGGGCCAGCGGGCGCTACCGCGCCGCCTCGAGGAAGCGGGTTTTCCGTTCCGCTTTCCGGACCTCGAGACGGCGCTGCGCGACCTGCTCGAGTAGACAGCTATAGCGGAGCAGTACTTCTAGTTCCAGGTGCGCTGGAAGGCGATGATCGCCAGGATGTCCTCGTCGGTGAGGGCCGGGTTGCCACCCCGCGGCGGCATGTCGACGCCCTGGGTGTTGTCCTCGTGCCAGGCCGGGCGGCCTCCGACGACGAAGGCCAGCATCTCCTCGTCGGTGAGGCTCTTGGTGAACTCGTTGTGGTGCAGCTCCTTGCCCAGCTTGGGCATGCCGTGGCCGTCGGCGCCGTGACAGGTGGCGCAGGTCTGCTGATACAGCTTCTGCCCCTTGGCGATCTGCGCGTCCGCCGCGCCGCCGCCGCCGTCACCGCCGCCACCGCAACCGACCGCCACCAGGGCGGCGATCGCCAGCGCGCCAACGGCCCAGGTCAGGGCTCGTTCGGTCACTCTCTTGTCGTTGCTTCGCATGATCTCGATTCTCCTCGGGGTTTCCGTTAGTCCGTAGCCTGTTCTTATCAACTGTGGAGAGCGAGTCAAGCCCCCGCGGCGCCAGCCGCGCCCACCACGGGCTGCTGGGGCGGCGAACGGCTGGTCTATGCTTGGTCCAGAGATGGTCGAGGCGATCCGCCAGGGCGACATCCCGGGTGTCCAGCTGCGCTGCCGGCAGCAGCTGCCGGCGCCCGCCGCGACGGCTTGGCGCTGGCTGACCGAGCCGACGCTGCTGGCGGCGTGGGCCGGCCGGGCGCGGCTCGAAGGCGGGCTCGAAGGCGTCCTGGCGCTCGAGCGCCAGGAGGGCGGCGCGGCGGTGCGCGAGCGCGGCCGCACCGTCGAGGTGATCCCTGGCGAGCGCTGGATCCTGGCCTTCGAGCGGCTCGATGACGGCTGGGAGAGCGCCACCCGGCTGACCTTCGAGCTCACGGCGACGGCGGCGGGCTGCGAGCTGTCGGTGCTGCAGCAGGGCTTCGAGCACCTGCCGCTGTCGCGCTGTCTGACGATCTGGGAGGCCTACCGGCGGCGCTGGCGTGAGGCCCTCGAGCGGCTGGCGGCGGCCGTCGCCGCGGCGCCGGGCTGACCCGTGCCGGCCGCGGTGGCCGGCCGGGGCGTCCCGCTGGCGGGACGGTGCGAGCTACCCGGCGGCCGGCGGGCGCCACAGCGACGCCACCACGGCGGCGGCCTCGGCGGCCGTCTCGGGCGGCGCGTAAACCCGGTAGCGGTCGATCCGCGTCAGGTGGCCGATGAAGTGGCTGGCTCGCTCCATCGGCTCCAGTGAGCCGTTGAAGCGGCGCACCAGGACGCCGCTCTGACCCATCCGGTGAGGGTCCTTGGCCGAGTTGGAGACCAGCAGCTGATCGGCGCCGAAGCGCTGTTCGAGCTGCGGCAGCAGGGCCGCGAAGCGGGCCGCCTCGCTCGCGCTCAGGTGCTCTTCGGTCTCGAAGGCGAGCGGGAAGTGCTCGCGCGCCACCACCGCCCGCGCGTGGCGGCTGTAGGAGGAGCGCATCAGCGCCATCGTCGAGGTGTCGTCGTGGATCAGGAACTCCTCCGGATCCGACGGCCAGCGCCGTCGCTGCTCGCGCAGCCACTGGCTGAAGTGCAGCTCGAGCACCTTGCCGGTGACGTTGAAGTAGACCTGGGTGAACATGTAGTAGCGCGCCATCACCAGCGCCTCGAGGGCGTGCACGCCGCCCTCGCCGATACCCAGGCCCCACTCGCCGGTCTCGGGGTCCTGCAGCGGCAGGATGGTGTCCAGCAGCCGCTCGAGGTCGAAGCTGCCGTAGCGGACGCCGCAGTAGAGGCTGTCGCGCAGCAGGTAGTCCATCTTGTCGACGTCGAGCTCGCCCGAGATGATCTGCGCCAGCAGCCGGCCGGTGGCGTCCTCGGGGCCGGCCAGCAGGCCGATCACCGCCTCGGGCGTCAGCCCGTCGCCGGCGCGTTGGAAGATCGCCCGCATCTCGTCGATGCCCAGCAGGCGGCGGGTCATCTCCTCGTGGTCGATGCCGCCCTCGAACAGGCCTTCGGCCGAGTGGCTGAACGGCGCGTGGCCGATGTCGTGGACCAGCGCCGCCACGCGCACCAGACGGCGCTCGCGGCTCCGGTGGTCCGGATCCAGCAGGCCGTCCGACTGCGCCGCCAGGGCGTCGTAGACCCGGCCGGCGAGCGCCATCGCCCCCAGCACGTGGCTGAACCGGCTGTGCTCGGCGCCGGGGAAGACCAGGTTGGCGAAGCCGAGCTGGCGGATCGAGCGCAGCCGCTGCAGCGGCCGGCTGTCGATCAGCTCCCGTTCGAGGCCGTCGCCGCGGATGAAGCCGTGGATCGGGTCGCGGATGGAAACTGCGGGTTCGGCGCTCATGGGGCCCGAGGCTACCGTAGCGGTCGACCTCCGTGTCGACCGGTCTCGAAAGGGCGCCGGACGGTCGAGACGGGGCTCGACCGCGACTGGCGGAAGAACGGTTGACCGGACCAGGTCGTCCGCCGGGCGCGGCCGGCGCGTGGGCTCAGGGTGGCTCCTGCCAGTCGACCGCCTCGACCCATCCCTCCTGGGGGACCGCCGCCAGCAGCTCGGCGACGGTCGCACCATCGGGCGGGATCCGCAGTCCGGGCGCGATCGCGGCCAGTGGAGCCAGCACGAAGCGACGCTGGCGCAGGCCGGGGTGGGGCAGCCTCAGTTCGGGCCTGTCACTCGCCAGCTCGCCGTAGACCAGCAGATCGACGTCGAGCCTGCGGGAGGCGTGGCGCGGCCCGGCGCGGCGCCCGGCGGCCAGCTCGAGGGCCTTGGCAAAGCCCAGGAGATCTTCGGCGTCGAGCAGCGGCCGGCCGACGACGGCGGTGTTGAAGTAGGGCGGCTGCGAGAGATCGCCCAGCGGTTGGGTGCGGAAGAGGGGGCCTACCGTGAGCGGCCGCAGGACGGCGGCGAGGCCCAGGATCGCCTCGCGCAGATGACGTTCGCGGTCGCCCAGGTTGCTGCCCAGGCCGAGGGCCGCGATCTCAGTCGTCGAGTTCGTCGTTCGACTCGATGTCGTCGCCGTCTTCGACGTCGGCCGCCGGCCCGTCGGCCGCCGGCACTTCGGGCTCGTCCGGGGTGGTTTCCTCGGCCGCCGCCTCTTCCTCTTCCGGCTCCGCGGGCTCTTCCGGCTCCGCCGGCTTCGCCGCTTTCACCTTCACCTTCGCCTTGGCCTTGACCTTCTTCTCTTCCTTCTCGGCCTTCTCCTCCTCCTCGGCAAGTTGGTTGAGTCCGCACTTCGGGCAGATGGGCTCGGCCTTGCCCAGGTCGTAGAACTTGGTGCCGCAGCCGGTGCACTCGTGCTTTGTTCCTAGATCGGGCATTGGGTCTCCTCCGGAGGGCCGGGACCGTAGCATCGGGCTTTGAAAAGTGTCAAGGATCTCGCCGCGGTTGCGGCCATCGGCCGCTGCCGATAGGATCGCCCGGCACGGCCTCCGTCCCCACCGCCCCTCCGACCTCGCGATGCTCCTCCGACTCCGCACTGCCAGTGCATCGATCCGCCGCGCCGCGTTCGGGCTGGCGGTTCTGCTGGTTGCCGCGGCGGCTATGGCGCAGGAGCCGCCGCCCGATCCGCGCGGGCCGGGGCTCGAGCCCGCCGAGCGCCTCGGCGCGCTTCTCGATCGCATGCAGTTCGAGCAGGCGGCGGTCGAGACCCTGGAGGCGGACTTCGTCCAGCTCAAGGAGAGCCAGTTCCTGATGGCGCCGGCCGAGTCCGCCGGGTTGTTCTCCTACGCGGCGCCCGACCGCGTGCGTTGGGAGCATCGCTCGCCGACGCCGATCTCGCTGCTGATCACCGACGGCGAGATGATCACCTGGTACCACGATCTGGAGAAGGTCGAGCGCATGCTGGTGGGCCGGCATTCGCAGCGTATTCTGGAGTACCTCGGCGCCACCGGCTCGGTGGAACAGCTGCGCAAGTACTTCTCGATCCGCCTGGAGTTGAGCGAGGATCGCGCGCAGCCCTACAAGCTCGAGCTGACCCCGCGCTATTCGCGGATCTCCAAACGGCTGCAGCAGATGATCGTATGGGTCGATCCGCGGCTCTTCCTGGTCAACCGGCTGCGGCTGGTGGAGCCCGACGGGGATCTGACCGAGTACCGTTTCAACCGGCTGCGGGTCAACGGCGCCCTGCCGCCGGATCGCTTCGACCTCGACCTGCCGACCGGGGTCGTGGTCGAAACGGTCGACTTCGAGGCTCGGCTGGGCATCCGCCAGTAGCCCGCCCGGCGCGGCCCTGAGGCCAGCATGCCCCTCGAGTTCGAGATCCTGGCGCGCGACGGCGCGGCGCGCGCCGGCCGGCTGCGGACTCCCCACGGCGAGATCGCCACCCCGGCCTTCCAGCCGGTGGGCACGCTGGGCGCGGTCAAGGGCGTTCCCTCGCCCTGGCTCGCCGAGGCCGGCGCGCAGATCCTGCTGAGCAACCTCTATCACCTGTCGGTGCGGCCCGGCATCGCGGCGATCGAGGGCCTGGGCGGCCTGCACCGCTTCATCGGCTGGTCGGGCCCGCTGCTCACCGACAGCGGCGGCTTCCAGGTCTTCAGCCTGAGCGGGCTGCGCACCATCGACGACGACGGCGTGACCTTCCGCAGCCATCTCGACGGCAACGAGATGCGGTTCACCCCGGAGTCGGTGGTCGACGACCAGCGGCGGCTGGGCGTCGACGTCGCCATGATGCTCGACGAGTGCCCGCCCTATCCGGTCGAGCGTGCGCTGGCGGCGGCGGCGCTCGATCGCACCAACCGTTGGGCGGCGCGGGCGCGGGCGGCCTGGGAGCGGCAGCCGGGCGCCGGCGGCCTGTTCGCCATCGCCCAGGGCTCGGTCTACCCGGAGCTGCGCGAGCGCGCCGCCGCCGAGCTGAGCGCGATGGACTTCGACGGCTACGCCATCGGCGGGGTGAGCGTGGGCGAGCCGACCGCCGAGCGCCGCGCCATGGTGGCGGTCACCGCCCCGGCGCTGCCGGCCGACCGGGTGCGCTACCTGATGGGTGTGGGCACGCCGGTGGACATCGTCTCGGCGGTCGGCCACGGCGTCGACCTGTTCGACTGCGTGCTGCCGACGCGCAACGCCCGCCACGGCGTGCTGTTTACCCGCAACGGCGTGCTGCGGATCAAGAACGCCCGGTTTCGCACCGACGAGCGGCCCCTGGACGAGGCCTGCGGCTGTCCTGCCTGCCGCGGCGGCGGCCGGGCGTTTCTGCATCACCTGTTGCGCGCCGGCGAGCTCACCGGAGCGGTGCTGGCCTCGCTGCACAACCTCCGTTTCTACCTTGACTTTATGGCGGAGGTCAGGGAAGCTATTGCGTCCGGCCGGATGGCCGATCTGGCTGCCGGCGTCATCGAGCGCTACGGCGCCGACAGCACCGCGGGCCGCCGGCTTTCCCCCGAACCCAACGCCTCCCCAGAACCGACCTCCAGACCGATCGAGGAGTAGCGATTGAGGCGGCCCTTTTTGCCGGCCACCTAGCGGAGAACCAAGCGATGCCCTTCCAGCCGCATACCCTGTTGCCGATCGCCTTCGCCGAGGGCGGCTCGACCTCGCCCCTGATCCAGTTCCTGCCCTTCATCTTCGTCTTCGCGATCTTCTACTTTCTGCTGATCGCGCCGATGCGCAAGCGCCAGAAGGCGCTGGCTGCGATGATCGCCGGCCTCCAGAAGGGCGACAAGGTGGTCACCAACGGCGGCCTCTACGGCGAGATCGCGGCGGTCCAGGACGACCTGGTGATCCTCAAGCTGGCCGACAACATCAAGGTGCGGGTCGCCAAGTCGGCGATCTCGGGGCTCGAGGGCGAGCCGCAGCCGGGGGCCAAGCGATGAGCCGCGCCATGGCGTGGAAGGGGCTGATGATCCTGGCGATCGTGACGCTGTTCGCCTGGTCGGCCTACCCGCTGGGCGAGAAGCTCAACCTGGGTCTGGATCTGCAAGGGGGCATCCACCTGGTGCTGCAGGTGCAGTCCGAGGACGCGTTGCGCTCCGAGGCCACCAAGGACATGGATCGGCTGCTGCAGGAGGTGCGCGACGACGGCATCAGCGGCGTCGACGGCTCCCAGACCTCCAGCTCCGCCTTCGCGGTGACCGGCGTGCCGGCCGACCGCGACGCCCAGATCGAC
Source organism: Thermoanaerobaculia bacterium (assembly GCA_963781065.1). Lineage (GTDB taxonomy): Bacteria > Acidobacteriota > Thermoanaerobaculia > Multivoradales > JAHEKO01 > CALZJC01. The sequence goes on from CAWAET010000013.1 coordinate 56,920, forward strand.
GAGATCGTCGACACCTACCTGCCCGGTTACAACTGGCAGCGGCGCGGCGACCAGCTGGCCTTCACCATGCAGGCGCAGAACGTCAGCGAGATCCGCAACCTGGCGGTCAAGCAGGCGCTGGAGACGATCCGCAACCGCGTCGACGCCTTTGGCGTGTCCGAGCCGGTGATCCAGCGCCAGGGGCTGGAAGGCAGCGACCGGCTGGTCGTCCAGCTGCCCGGCGTCGACGACCCGGAGCGGGTCAAGCGGCTGATCAAGAACACCGCCTTCCTCGAGTGGCGGCTGGTCGACTATCCGCCCGGCGGCGGCGGCGTCTCGTCGCGCGAGCAGATCGAGGCCCACTACGCCGGCCGCCTGCCCGACAACCTGGAGATCATGACCGGCCCGAGGAAAGACGCCACGGGCGCCACGGTCGGCACCCAGTACTACGCGGTGGCGGCGCGCCCGGTGCTCACCGGCCGCGATCTCAAGACCGCGCGGCCCGGCCTGGGGCAGTTCAACCAGCCGGTGGTGAACTTCTTCCTCACCCACGAGGGCGGCGAGATCTTCTCCCAGGTCACCGGCGACAACGTTGGCAAGGGCCTGGCGATCATCCTCGACGGCAAGGTCGTGACGGCGCCCAACATCAAGAGCCAGATCGGCGACACCGGCCTGATCGAGGGCTCGTTCACCCGCCAGGAGGTGGAGGATCTCTCCACCGTGCTGCGCTCGGGCGCCCTGCCCGCCGGCATCACCTATCTCGAAGAGCGGACGGTCGGCCCGTCGCTGGGCCACGACTCGATCCAGCGCGGCCTGCGCGCCGGCGCCCTCGGCCTGATCCTGGTGGTGCTGGCGATGCTGGTGGTCTACAAGGGCACCGGCATCAACGCGGTGGTGGCTCTGGGGCTCAACATCGTGCTGATCTTCGGCGCCCTGGCCTACTTCAATGCCACGCTGACCCTGCCGGGGATCGCCGGCATCGTGCTGACCATCGGCATGGCGGTCGACGCCAATGTCCTGATCTTCGAGCGCATCCGCGAAGAGCTGCGACACGGGCGCACCGTCAAGTCGGCCGTCGAGGCCGGCTTTGCCAAGGCGCTCTCCTCGGTGCTGGACGCCAACGTCACCACCCTGATCGCCGCCCTCTTCCTCTTCCAGTTCGGCACCGGCCCCATTCGGGGGTTCGCCGTCACCCTCTCGATCGGCATCCTCGCCTCGCTGTTCACCGCCATCTTCGTCAGCCGCTGGCTGTTCGACGCGGTGCTGTCGCGGCGCCGGCGAGTGGAAACCCTGTCGATCTAGCCGGGATATAGAGCCATGGAGTTCTTTCGCGACAGCCATATCGATTTCATGAAGTACCGCCGCTTCTTTGTCGGCGTGTCGTCGGTGTTTCTGGTGATCGGCATCTTCTCCGTCTTCGTCCACGGCAAGCTCAACCTGGGCATCGACTTCGCCGGCGGCACCCAGCTCAACCTCAAGTTCACCCAACCGCCGGTGGTCGACGAGCTGCGCTCCGTGGTCGCCGCCGCCGGCATCAACGAGACCCAGATCCAGCAGTTCGGCGAGGTCGAGGACAACTCGGTCATCATCAAGACGCCGACCGTCGAGGGCAGCCAGGAAGGCAACCAGGGGCTGATCGTCGCGGCGCTGGACGAGCGCTTCAATGCCGACACCGGCGGCCGGTTCGACCTCAATCGCCAGGGCGTCGACGCCCTGCGCGGACTGTTGCTCGAGCTCGATCCGGACCAGCTGCGGCTGAACGACGAGGAGGCCGCCAACCGGCACTACGGCGAGGTCGCCGACGCCGATCCTCGAGGTGCGCCGCGAGCGCGGCCTGATCGAAAGCTGGGAGACGATCGCGGCGGCGCCCGGGGTGGCCCCGAGCGCGGTGGAGGCCCTGCGCGGCCGCGCGTCCCTGGGCAGCTTCGCGGTTCTCGGGGCCGAGAACGTCGGGCCGATGATCGGCGCCGAGCTGCGCCAGAAGGGCATCCTGGCGGTGGTCCTGTCGCTCGTCGGCATGCTGATCTACATCTGGTACCGGTTCGAGCTGCGGTTCGGCATCGGCGCCCTGGTGGCGCTGACCCACGACGTGTTGATCGTGCTGGGCCTCTACGCCCTGGCGGGCTACGAGTTCAACCTGACCACCATTGCCGCCTTCCTGACCCTGGTCGGCTACTCGGTCAACGACACGGTGGTCGTTTTCGACCGGGTGCGCGAGAACCTGCGCCGGCGCCGCCGGCAGCCGCTGGAAGAGGTGATGAACGTGAGCCTCAACCAGACCCTGTCGCGGACGGTGCTGACCTCCGGCACGACCTTGCTGGCCCTGGGCTGCCTGCTGGTGCTCGGCGGCGACGTGCTGCGCGGTTTCGCCTTCATCATGACGCTCGGCATCGTCGTCGGCACCTACTCGTCGATCTACGTCGCCAGCCCGTTCGCCCTGGTGTGGGAGAGCTGGTTCGGCGCCGAGTCGAAGGCCCGTCGCGCCTCCGGCGCGGCGTAGCCGCGCGGCCCGCGGCCACCCCGCCGGCCGCCGTGACGGGCAGCGGAAGACTGCACTGCCGCCGATAGCCGGCCGTCTATAATCCCGCCGAGGGCCGTTGCGCCCTTTCGCGGGCGATCGGGAGGGGCAACGGCGCAAGACGATGGCGACCGCCCACCGACGCAGATCGCGCAAACGACCCAGGCCTCCGGTGGAGCCGCGGCCGGGCATCGGCTTCGACGACATCCTGGAAGGCCTGCAGGCGTCGGGCCGCGCCTTCGACGAGGAGCGCCTGCGCCGGGTCTACGAGTTCTCGCTGGCCAAGCACGGCGATCAGCTGCGCGCGTCGGGCGAGCCCTACGTCACCCATCCGGTGTACGTCTCCTACCTGCTCGCCGAGCTCGGGTTCGACGAGGTCTGCGTGGCGGTGGGCCTGCTGCACGACGTGCTCGAGGACACCCTGGCCGACCGTGACGAGCTGCGCGAGCGCTTTGGCGAGGAGCTGGCGCGGCTGGTCGACGGCGTCACCAAGATCGGCCGCCACGAGTACGTGCAGCGGGACGAGGTCCAGGCCGAGACCTTTCGCAAGCTGATCCTGGCCTCGGCCGACGACATCCGGGTGATCCTGGTGAAGCTGGCCGACCGGCTGCACAACATGATGACGCTCGAGCATCTCGAGCCCGAGTCGCGGGTCCGCATCGGCCGCGAGACGCTCGAGATCTACGCCCCCATCGCGCTGCGGCTGGGCATGTCCCGCGTCCAGGGAGACCTCGCAGGACCTGGCCTTCTACTACCTCTACCCGATGCAGTTCGAGACCCTCGAGTCGCGGGTCAAGGAGAAGCTCAAGATCGGCCGCACCGCCAGCCGCAAGATCAGCGAGCGGCTCGGCAAGGAGCTCGCCGACGGCCGAGATCGAGGCCGAGATCAACTCGCGGGTCAAGCGCTACTACTCGATCTTCAGCAAGCTGAAGCGGCAGGGCATCGACATCTCGCAGCTCTACGACTACCTGGCCTACCGGGTCGTCACCGGCTCGGTCCGCGACTGCTACGCCGCGCTGGGCGTCGTCCACCAGGCCTGGCGACCGGTGCCGGGGCGGTTCAAGGACTACATCGCGATGCCCAAGCCCAACCTGTACCAGTCGCTCCACACGACGCTGCTGAGCGATAACGGGCAGCCGTTCGAGGTCCAGATCCGCACGCGCGAGATGGACCTGGTGGCCGAGGAGGGGATCGCCGCCCACTGGCGCTACAAGGCGGGCCGCGAGGCGAAGCCGAGCGACCAGAACATCGCCTGGCTGCGGCAGCTGATCGACTGGCAGCAGGAGGTCGACGATCCGCGGGCGTTCATGTCCGCCCTCAAGATCGATCTCTACCCGCACGAGGTCTACTGCTTCACTCCCAAGGGCGACGTGCTGACGCTGCCGCGGGGGGCGACGCCGCTCGACTTCGCGTACAAGATCCACACCGACCTGGGCCACCACTGCGTCGGGCGCGCGGGTCAACGGCCGGCTGGTGCCGCTGAAGACCCGCCTTCGCAACGGCGACATCATCGAGATCCGCACCAGCCCCGGGCGGGCGCCCAGCCGGGACTGGCTCAGCCTGGTCGCCACCTCGCGGGCGCGCAGCAAGATCCGCAACTGGCTCAACACCGAGCAGAAGAAGCGCGCCATGGAGATCGGCCGCCGGATGCTCGAGCGCGAGCTGCGCAAGCACAAGCTCAGCCCGAAGAAGATCTTCGCCGGCGCGAAGCTGGCCGACTACCTGGTCGGCGAGGGCCTGGCCGGCAACGACGACCTGTTCAGCAGGATCGGCTTCGGCAAGCTGGCGCCGCGCGCGGTGCTCGATCGGGTGCTCGACGCCGAGCAGCTGGCGGTCGAGGCCGAGGAGCCCAGCGCCCTGCGCAAGACCGTCACCAAGATGCTGCCCTTCGGCGGCACCTCGGTCACCGTGCGCGGATCCGGCGATTTGCTGACCTACCTGGCAAAGTGCTGTAGTCCACTGCCCGGCGAGAAGATCGTCGGCTACATTACCCGTGGCCGCGGGGTGTCAGTGCACTCGGTCGAGTGCCGCAACGTCAAGAACCTGCTCTACCACCCCGATCGGGAGATCGAGGTCGAGTGGGCGCGGCAGGACAAAGAGGTCTTCCCCATCATGCTCAACATCGAGACCGCGGACGAGCCCGGGATCCTGGCGGGGCTTACCGAGGTGATCGCGCGGCTCGACGGCAACATCCGCCACATCGAGGCCGCCACGCCGGAGCCGGGCCGCGGCCAGATCGACGTCGTGGTCGAGGTGCGCAACCGGCGCCACCTGGAGAAGCTGCGCCAGGCGCTACGCGCCGTTTCCGGGGTGCGCGAGGTGGACCGTCGGATGGGAGGGGCGGCGATCTGATGGGGCGAGCGCTGGCGGTTCAGGCCTGGGAGGCTTCGCTCTCTTCGGGCTGCCAGGTGCGGACCGCGGGTTTCTGCACCTTGCCGTCGCGGATGCAACGGGTGCAGACCCAGATCCGGCGGGTGGCGCCGTCGACGACGGCCCGCACCCGCTGCAGGTTCGGGCGGAACGGGCGCGACGTGACGTTGTGCGCGTGGCTGATGCTCCGCCCGATGACGGTCTTCTTGCTACAGATATCGCATTGCTTGGCCATGTCGTGGGATCTCCTCCGCGCGCAGGCGGAAAGATCTAGCCTAACACGAAATGGCGGCGGCGCGAAGTGCCAGCGGAGAATGGCCTTGACACCCCAGGAGGTTCTTGCTAGGTTGCAGCGATTCTTTAACTATTTCTCGCAAACTACCATAAACACTATGTTTCCAAGGAGTTGGCGATTCCCGTGTTCTGGTCCCGGTCCAAAGGCGTAGTCGGCGTCGACATCGGCAGCTCGTCGGTCAAGCTGGTCGAGTTGTCCGAGCGCAAGGGGGACTTCCACCTGCTGCGCGTCGGCGTCGAGCCGCTGTCTCCCGAGGCGATCGTCGACGGCTCGATCCTGGACTCTTCGCTGGTGGTCGACGCGATCAACCGGCTGGCCGACGAGGCGGGGGTGAAGAACCAGAACTTCGCCACCTCGGTCTCGGGGCACTCGGTGATCATCAAGAAGATCGAGGTCCCGGCGATGGCCGAGGAAGAGCTCGCCGAGTCGATCCAGTGGGAGGCCGAGCAGTACATCCCCTTCGACATCAACGACGTGCGGCTGGACTACATGGTGCTCAGCGAGCCCGAGCCGGGGCGCGAGTCGATGGAGGTGCTGCTGGTCGCGGTCAAGCGCGACAAGGTCAACGACTACGTCTCGGTGATCAGCCAGTGCGGCAAGACCGCCGCGACCGTCGACCTCGACGTCTTCGCGGTGCAGAACGCCTACGAGGCCAACTACGACCTCGACCACACCAAGGTCGTGGCGCTGGTCAACATGGGCGCCGGGGTGACCAACATCAACATCATCGCCCGCGGCTCGACCGTCTTCTGGCGCGACATCTCCTTTGGCGGCAACCAGTTCTCCGAGGCGCTGCAGCGCGAGTTCAACCTCTCCTTCGAGCAAGCCGAGCACGTCAAGCGCGGCGGCCAGATCGAGGGCTGCTCGCCGGCCGAGGCCCGTTCGGTCCTCGACGCCGTCTCCACCGAGATGGCGGCCGAGATCCAGAAGACCTTCGACTTCTTCGCCGCCACCGCCGCGCAGGAGACCGTCGACGAGCTGGTCCTGACCGGCGGCTGCGCCCTGACGCCGAATCTGCCCCAGATCCTGCAGGAGCGCTTCGGCGTGCCGACCGAGCTGATGAACCCGCTGTCCCGTGTATCCTTCAAGGAAAGCGACTTCGATGCCCAGTGGCTGCAGTCGATCGCCCCGATGCTGGCTGTGGCCCTTGGGCTGGCGGTGCGCAAGGTGGGGGACTGACCCTTCATGATCCGCATCAACCTGCTCGCCGAGGGCAAGAAGCCGGTCGTCACCAAGAAGAAGCAGCCGACGGGGGGCGGCCTCAAGGCCATCCTGGAGAGCGAGAACTTCGCTTTCTACGTGCTGTTGGCGGTAGCCGCCCTGGGCGTGGCGGTGGTCGGCGGGCGCTACGGGTTGCTCGAGAATCGCATCTCGACGCTCACCGAGGAGGTCGCGACCTTCCAGGCCGAGGTCGACGAGCTCGAGCCGATCATCCGCGAAGTCGAGGAGTTCAAGGCCAAGAAGGTGGAGCTGGAGCGCAAGGTCCAGGTCATCAACCGGCTCAAGGCCAACCAGAGCGGCCCGGTGCGGATCATGGACTACGTCTCACGGGCCCTGCCCGAGCTGCTGTGGCTCAACCGGCTGCAGGTCGGCAGCAACTCGATCACCATCAGCGGCGAGGCCTTCAACACCAACGCCGTGGCCAACTTCATGGAGAACCTCGACCGCTTCCCCGAGTTTCGCGAGCCGGTGCTCAAGGACACTTCCCAGCGGGGCGGCGTCTACACCTTCACCCTGAGCTTCAACTACGACTTTCCGGCCGAGGGCGAGGAGCCCACGGCGGGCTAGGAGCCATCAGGTGCAGACGGGTCTAGAAGGAAAGCCCTGGTATCTCGGCGCCGCGGTGGGTCTGGCGTTGGCGATCGGCGCCTACTGGTTGGGCAATTCGCTCTTTCTCAAGCCGCGCGTGCAGCAGATCTCGCGGCTCGAGGAGCGGCGGTCCACGCTGCAGGCGAAGATCCAGGAGGGCCGGGCCGCCAAGCAGCAACTGCCGCGCTTCCGCGAAGAGGTGCGCAAGCTCGAGCTCGAGCTCGACCGGCTGCTGCGCATCCTGCCGGCGCGGCGCAACACCCCGGAGCTGCTGCGTCGCGTGCGCTCGCTGGCCGAGCAGGGAGACTTCGCGCTGCTGCGGTTCACCCCGGGCAGGTTCAACGAGAAGGACTTCTACAGCGAGTGGCCGATCTCGATCAACCTGCGCGGCAGCTACCACAACCTGGCGCTGTTCTTCGACGAGATCGGACGATTCTCCCGCATCATCAACATCGAGGGCTTGCGCATCGACGCCAATCGACGCGGCGACACGCGGCACACGATCGGCGCCACCTTCCAGGCCAAGACTTTCGTCTACCAGGAGCCCGAGCCGCTCGACGAAGCCGGCCGGCCGGTGACGGGAGGTGGCGGATGAGCCGTCTGCGGTTGCCCCTGCTGCTGCTGGCCGTTGCGCTGTCGGCCGCTGGAGCCTATGCCCAGTTGCCGGAAGCGGAGCCGCCGGAGGCGGACATCGACTCGATCCTCGCCACCGAGGAGGAGATGCTGGCCGGCGGCGGCTACAGCTACGAGCCGGGCGAGCGGCGCGACCCGTTCAAGTCGCTGCTGAGCGCGCGCGAGCCGGCCGAGATGCGGGGCCCCAGGCCCGAGGGCATCCCCGGGCTGCTGATCGACGAGATCGACCTCACGGGGATCTTTGTCATGCCCGAAGGGCCGGTGGCGCAGGTAGTGTCGCCCGAACAGGACCGCAGCTACCTGCTGCGCGAGGGCGATCAGCTTTACGATGGCGACGTGGTTCGAATCTCGCAGGATTCAGTGGTCTTCAAGCAGATTCTCGACGACCCGACGGCTTTGAAGCCCTTCCGCGAGGTGCAGAAGCAGCTCAACCCGTGAGCTGGAGGCGAGCGACATGCGAGAGGCCGTAACGATGCACGGAAGAACCGCCGCGAGGGGCCGTCGAAGGCTTGGTTGGGCGTTGGTGGCCCTGGCGGTCGCCGCCTGCAGTGGGACGCCGGCGCCGCAGAGCCCGTCGCCGGCCCCGGGCGGCTCGGCACCCGAGCCCGTCGCCGCGCCAGAGCAGGTCCAGATCGAGTCGGTCGAGTTGATCCCGATGGCGGCCGGCGCGACGGTGGGGCTGGAGACCAGTGGACCGCTGGTCTGGACCACCTACCGCGACGGCGACGAGAACCTGGTCGTCGAGCTGCCCAACAGCCGTCCGGCCGGCGGCCTCGCCGACCAGACGCCGGCCGAAGGCCTGGTGGCCTCGGTCCGCTTCGAGAGCGAGCAGAACGGGATTCGGCCGCTGACGCGAGTGATCATCGCCACCCGCGCGGCCGCCGAGCACGCGGTGACCGCCGAGGGCTCGAGGCTGCTGGTCGAGCTGGATCCGATCGACCCGGACTGGCCGCTCGCCCTGGCCGCTACCGCTGAGCCGCCGATGGAGATGGCGGCGGAAGCGACGCCCGAGCTTGGCGACGCCGACGAAGGACTGCGGCAAGACAGCGAAGAGCCCTCCGTCGAGAGCGGCTTGGCCGCTCTGCCCGCCAGCCGCCTGGTGGGGGTCGAGGTGGAGGGCGCGGGTGAGGTCATCCACGTTCTGGGTGACGGCGAGTTCTATCACTCGAGCTTCGCGCTCGAGAACCCCGATCGCTTCGTGGTCGACCTGGTCGGGGTGGTCAACGTCGCGCCCCAGGCCGCCGTGGCTGTCGGCGGCGACCTGGTCGACCGGGTGCGGGTGGCGCAGTTCAAGTCGCAGCCGGAGCTCATCGCCCGGGTCGTGGTCGATCTCAGGCGGGCGGCGACGCCCCAGATCGTCAGCGACGGCGGCGGGTTGAGCCTGAGGTTCGACGCCGACGGCCCCACCACACTGGCCGAGGACCTGATGGCCGAGCCGGTGATCGAGGAGTACGTCGAGCCGGAGGCGATGGGCGGCGACGAGGCGATGGCCGGCGCTGCCGCCCTTGCCGACCCGGTGGCGGCGGAGGAGGTCTGGGAGGCGCCCTACGAGGAGCCCGAGGAGTCCGAGGCCTCCGAGGAGGAATCCGCCGCGGAGCCCTCGTACCAGGAGCCCGAGCCCGAGCCGGCCTACCAGGAGCCGGCGGCGGAGGAGCTCGGCTGGGAGCAGCCGGCAGAAGCAGTAGTAGAGCCGGCCTACGAGGAGCCGGCCGCGGAGGACGTCTACCAGGAGCCGATCTACGAAGAGCCGCTCGCCGAGCCGCTCTATGAGGAGCCGGTCTACGAGCAGCCGGCCGCCGCCGCGCCGATCTACGAGGAGACCTACGAGGATCCTCCGCCGGCCGCGGAACAGGGCTTCGAGATGTTCGAGGTCGGCGGCTCGGGCGGCGGCGACGCCGCCGACGGCGAGACCGGCTTCGCCAGCCGCCGGTTGGACCGCACCGAAAAGGTCTACTACGGCGAGCCGATGACCATCACCCTGAAGGACGCCGACGTCAAGGACGTGCTGCGCTCCTTCGCCCAGATCAGCGGGCTCAACGTGGTGGTCAACCCTGGCGTCTCGGGCCGGGTCACGGTCGAGCTGACCAACGTGCCCTGGGACCAGGCCCTCGAGCAGGTGCTCAAGATCAACAACCTGGGCTACGAGCTCGAGGGCAACATCATGCGCATCGCGCCGCTCGCCAAGCTGCGCGAGGAGGCCGAGGAAGAGCAGCGGCTGCGCCAGGCCCAGGCGCTGTCGATCCCGCTGTCGACGGTGATGAAGCGGGTCAGCTACGCCGACGCCAACCAGATCGCCAGCCTGCTACAGAGCGGCGGCGGCGGCAGCCTGATGAGCCAGCGCGGGTCGGTGGTGGTCGACGGCCGCACCAACACGCTGATCATCAAGGAGCTGCCCACCTTCATGGACGCCATCATCACCGTCATCGAGACTCTGGACACGCCGGAGCCGCAGGTGATGATCGAGGCGCGGATCATCGAGACCACCAAGCGGTTCTCGAGCACGCTGGGCATCGAGTGGGGCTTCGACGGCGTCGCCGATGCGGCGCATGGCAACACGACAGGCCTGATCTTCCCCAACAACATCACTGGCGGCGGCAACGTCAACCTGGCCACTGGTGGGTCGACAGGCTCGTTGAACATCAGCCTGGGCAACGTGCTGAACACCTTCACCCTCGACGCCTCCCTCCAGGCGGCCGAGTCCGACGGCCTGATCAACATCCTCTCGGCGCCGCGGATCACCACTCTGAACAACCAGCAGGCTTCGATCCAGAGCGGCCTGCAGATCCCGATCCAGACGGTGGCCAACAACACCGTCAGCGTGCAGTTCGTCAACGCCACGCTGCGGCTCGACGTCACCCCGCACGTCACCGCCGAGGGCACCGTGCTGATGGACATCAACATCCAGAAGCGCGAGCCGCAGCTGGCCTTCGCCGTGGTCGGCGCCACCAACGCGCCGATCTCGACCAAGGACGCGCGGACCCGCGTCATCGTGCGCGACGGCGGCACCACGGTCATCGGCGGCATCTACAAGGTCTCGACCGATCGCGGCGAAGACCGGGTGCCGGGTCTGGCCAACGTGCCGATCCTCAAGCACCTGTTCAAGAACAAGCGGCGTAGCGAAGAGAACGAGGAGTTGCTGATCTTCATCACCCCTCGGGTAGTGAAGCTCTAGGGGAGGAACCGGACGATGCGAAAAATACTCAACGTGGCCTTGGCGGGCTTTCTGGTTCTCGGACTGCTGGCCTGCGAGCAGCGCACCGATCGCACCGATGGCGGCGGCGTGCTGATCACTTTCGGCTTTATCGACTGGTCGGCCGTCTACTCGGTGAGCGCTTCGGAGGCGGGTGGCGCCGCGACGATCGAGACGGTCACGCTGATGTCGGTGTCCAAGGACCCCAACGGCGTCACCAGCGCGCTGATGGATGTCGAGATGCAGTCGTTCGAGGTCAGCTTCCAGCGCGCGGATACCGGCACCCGACTGCCGCCGGTCCTGGTGTTCGCCCTCTCGGGCGCCCTCCCGGTCAACGGCACCCTGACCATCACCGGTATGCCCTTCCTGCTCGACGGCCAGCTCAAGAACCCGCCGCTCGCCGATCTGCTGGCCATCAACGGCGGCATCGACAAAGAGACCGGTGCCGATTCCATACTCCTCGACGTGAGCATCGTCTTCCACGGGCGGACCCTGTCCGGTGACGAGGTCCAGAGCGCTCCGCTACGCCAGACGATCCAACTCGGGCGCTGAGTGAGGAGGAGAAGGTCATGAGAAATACCGCACCCCGCAACCTCACCGCCGCCGGCCTGCTGCTGGCGCTGGTGGCCTGCTCGACGGACACGCCGACGGCGCCCGACCGGACCCCGGCGCCGCCGCCGGGTAGCGGTTCCAGCACCGCCTGGAACATCACCGTCACGGTCGAGCCCGGTAGCCTGACGGCCAACTCGGCCCAGCCGGCCACGGTCACCGTGCGGGTGCGCCGCGCCGACAACGGCGCCGCGCCGCCCACCGGCACCACCGCTGTCGTCTCCGCTGGTCTTGGCGAGTTCAACAGCGCGGACAGCGGCGAACAGGTGGTCGCCGTCAGCTTGAGCGGCGGCGTCGCGCAGCTGCTCTACTTTGCTGGCGAGCTGCTCGGCACCGACAGCATCCAGGCCCAGCTCGAGAACAGCGTTGGCGCGGTCCTGCTCGACATCGTCGACGTAATCGCGCCCTTCATCCAGACCGTCGCGCCGGTCAGCGGGCCGGAAGGTGGCGGCACACGCATGCGCATCAGCGGCCTGGGCTTCTCGGAGCCGGTGCGCGTCACCGTTGGCGGCTTCAACGCCACGGTGGACGCGGTCGGCACGGATGCCCAGGGAGGGTTCATCCGTGCTTTCACCGGGCCGGTTGTCGATCCGGACACCTTCTTCTCTACCGAGACCTGCGATACCGATGGCGACGGCACGCTCGACGGCGAGCGCTTCATCCCCACGGCCGCCGACGTCAGGGTGGAGTTGTTCCCGGATCGGGGGACCGACACCCTCACGAGCGCGTTCACCTATCGGCCCCGCGACACCAGTTGCCGCGACGAGACACCGGGACCCAATCCGCCCGATAGACCGCGAGCGAACTTCACGTTCCTCGTCCAGGGTCTGACCGTGCAGTTCTTCAACGAGACGACTCCCGAGGGCGTTCCCACGACCTACACCTGGGACTTCGGAGACCTCTCCGGGTTCGACACCAGCGCGGAACCGAGCCACACCTATGCCGCCGCGGGCACCTACACCGTGAAGCTGCGGGCCGAGAACGAGAGCGGCTCCAGCATCAGGGAGAAGGACGTCACGGTCCCGTAGACAACGGGCTGGACTGACGCGAGGCGATCGCCTGAATCTAGACGGGCGATCGCCTCGCTGCGTATACTGATCCGAACCTGATGCGCCGCCACCAAGCCCGCTCATCCCGCCGACTCGCTGCTCCGCACAGCGGGCTGGCCCAACTACTGGCCCTGTTCGCCCTGCTCGCGGTCTTCGCCTGCGACCGGGTGACGCCGGTGGCGCCGGTCGGGTCGACGATCACCCTCAGCATCAATCCGACGAGGATCGCCGCGCAAGGCGAATCGGCGGTCGTCACGGCGATCGTCCGCAAGGAAGACGGCACGCCGGTCAACCCGGGCACCCAGGTGAACTTCTCGACCAGCCTTGGAACGCTCGATCCGGAGGTCGCCTTCACGGACGAGACCGGGGTGGCCCGGGCGAACTTGACCGGTGACGGCCGGATCGGCATGGCCATGGTCTCGGCGACGACCGGCGCGGCGGCCCTGATAAGCGTCGAGGTCCAGGTCGGGTCGCTCGCGGCGTCGATCACGCTGACCGCCAGCAAGACGGACATCTCGAAGAGCCCACCCCCGGAAGGGGACGAGATCCGCCTTCTGGCGCTGGTTCGCGACGACACCGGCGCACCCTTGGGCGGCGTCACGGTCAACTTCCAGACCGGCACCGGCAGCCTGGGATCGGGCGGGGCGGCGATCGTCACCAACGAGCTGGGCGAGGCGCGGGACACGCTGCTGATCACCCGCAACAACCTCCTGGTGCTGGCGGAGCCGTTCTTCCAGGTCTTCGCCCAGACCGCCATCGAGGGCGGCAGCCTGATCGAGGATTTCGTCGACATCTTCATCTCCGACGTGCCGGTGACCCTCAGCTTCCAGCCCACTCCGACCAGCGTGTTCGAAACCGGCGGGGCGATCGACCTGGCAGCTCAGGTGGGCGACAACCTGGGCGAGCCGCTCCCGGGTGTCCTCGTGAGCTTCTTCACCGCAGTCGGCCAGCTGGAGTTTGGCGTCCCTCGGGAGACGAACGCCTCGGGTCGGGCGGAGGACAGACTGACGGCTACGGCGTCACAGTTGGCTGCTCTCGGGTCGACGAACTTCGAGGTAAGGGCCGAGGCCGCAGGCTTCGGCGGCAACGTCCTCGTGGAGTCCTTCACGATTCAGGTCGTAAGCGTCTTCACTCCGGTCGCGAGCTTTACCGCCGTTCCCCGCCCTGCCCCTGACAACCTCATTGTCGACTTCACTTTCACGGGTAGCTGTGCATGCACCCTGGGGTTCGCTTGGGACTTCAATGGGGAGGCTACGTCAACGGAGCGGAACCCCACCCATCCATTTGCCACCAACGGCCTCAAGACAATCACACTGGTTGTGACGAACCTCGACGCTCCGGACCCCAAGCCAACCGCGACGGCGACTACCACACTCAACCTCTAATAGATGGGACGGATTGCGCCGGGCGATCTCCTGAGATCGAGGTGGTCTCCTGGTTGGCCTTGGCGCGCCGCTTCCGCCCAGCGGCGGTAGCTTCCTGTTCCGCTTTCGCCTATCAGGCTGCTTCCGGTCGTACTCCTTCCCGTGGGCAGTCACTCCGCCGGGGACGCGGAAGACTGAGCCACGGCCCGCTTGACGGGTAGCCGACGCCAGCACAGTACGGATGCGCTGCCGCGCCTGGATCGCGACCTATATAATCTCGGCTGCCGCCCGTCATCGGTCCAGTAGACCTGCAAGGGGCGACCCAGCTCCGATAACGCAAGCGCCCGCCCATGTCGAGCGAACTAGAAACCCGCTGGCGCAACGAGCGCACCCCCCAGGCCGGCGTCCGCCTCGCCGAGGCCGTGCACCGGCAGGGCGACCGCATCCGCGCCGAGGGCATCCTCGACGCCGTCGAGAGCCGCCTGGCGGAGGAGCCGCGCGACCTCGCCGCGCGGGTGGCGGTCGGCGCCCTGCGACTGGCCCTGGGGCAGCCGCAGGCCGCCGCCCGGGTGCTCGAGCAGGTCGTCGAGCGGGACCCGACGCATCTGAAGGCCAACAAGCTGCTGGTCGAGGTCTATCTCGAGCTCGACGAGCGCGACCGGGCGCGCGACCGGCTGGACCTCTACCGGCTGCTCAACGAGGGCGACCCGGAGATCGAGGCGCTCGAGGGACTGGTGGTCGGCGTCACGGTGCCCGAGGCGGCTCCGGCCGAGGTTGCGGTCCCGGCGCCGGTGCTCTCGCCGGGTGCCAGGCCAGGGCCAGGGCCGGCGCCAGCGACCCCCCGGCGCAAGCTGAAAGTGGCGCTGGGCGATGATCCCTTCGCCGACCTGACGGCGCCGCCGCCGCGGGCGGCCGCCGACGACCTGTTCTTCGAGCCGCCCCCAGCGGCGCCGGCCGCCACCGCGACCCTCGGCGCCCTCTACCAGCAGCAGGGGCACAGCGAGGATGCCGAGCGGGTCTTCCGCGACGTGATCGCCCACGAGCCCGACAACCAGCTGGCGCACGAGGGCCTGGCGGCGCTGGCCGAGCCGCGGCCGCCGCAGTTGGTGGCCGACACGGCGCCCGACGAGCCGCGGCTGCCCGCGCTGCTGGTGCCGGACGAGCTGGATGAGGACGCCGACCGCGAGCGCCGCATCGGCATCGTGCGTGACTATCTGGAGCGGATCCAGCGCGGCCGGAGGGCCGCCGCGCGATGAGCGACATCCCGGCGCGGCTCGAGGCCCTGCTCGACCGTATCGACGGCGGGCTGGCGGTGTCGCTGGTCGCCGGAGACGGCATCGCGGTGGCCACCGCCAGCCGCAACGGCGGTTTCGACCTCGACGCGCTGGCGGCCGAGCTGCTGACCCAGGTGCGGGCGATCTCGGACGAGCAACGCGACCTGGCGGTCGGCGAGGTGGACCAGTACTCGGTGTCGACCGATCGCTTCACCATTCTGATCGGGCGGCTCCAGGCAGGCTACTATCTGCTGCTGGTGCTCGATCGGGTCGGCAGCTACGGCCGCGCCCGCTTCGAGCTGCGCCGCGCCCGACTGCTCTTCGAAGACGACCTGGGCTGAACTTCCCGCCCGCCGGAGCTGACCCTTTGCTGACTTTCGACCAGATCAAACAGCTTGCCGAGCTCGTGCACGAGCGGGGTCTGGGGACCCTGGAGGTGGAGCACGCCGGCTTTCGCCTCAAGATCGAGGGCCCCGAGACGGCGCCGGCCCCGGCGCCGGTGGTGGCGCCGGTCGTGGCCGCGCCGGCCGTAGCGGCGCCGGCGGCCCCCGCCACCGGCCCGGCCGCCGCGGTGCCGCCGCCGGCTGCCGCCGAACCGGCCGCCGCCGCTTCGGACGAGCCCGGTGAGAGCCTCCACCTGCTCAAGTCGCCGATCGTCGGCACCTTCTACGGCGCTCCGAGCCCCGAGTCGGACCCCTACGTGCAGATCGGCAGCAAGGTCCGCAAGGGGCAGGTCCTGTGCATCGTCGAGGCGATGAAGCTGATGAACGAGATCGAGTCCGACGTCGACGGCGAGATCGTCGAGATCCACCCGCGCAACGGCCAGCCGGTCGAGTTCGGGGAGCCCCTCTTCGGCATCCGGGCCCGCTAGGGTGCCGATGTTCAGGAAGATCCTGATCGCCAACCGGGGCGAGATCGCCCTGCGGATCATCCGCGCCTGCCGCGAGCTGGGCATCAAGACGGTCGCGGTCTACTGCACCGCCGACGCGGACTCCCTGCACGTTCGCTACGCCGACGAGGCGGTCTGCATCGGCCCGCCGGCGTCGCGCGAGAGCTACCTCAACATCTCCAGCGCTGATCGCCGCGGCGGAGATCACCGGCGCCGACGCGATCCACCCCGGCTACGGCTTCCTGGCCGAGAACGCCGACTTCGCCGAGGTGCTGGCGGGAGTGCAAGCTGGCCTTCATCGGCCCGCGGCCCGAGAGCATCCGGCTGATGGGCGACAAGGCCAAGGCACGCCAGACCGCCGCCGCCGCCGGCGTGCCGGTGCTGCCCGGCAGCAAGGAGCCGCTGGCGAGCCTGGAGGAGGCGCAGCGGGTGGCGGCCGAGGTCGGCTACCCGGTGATCCTCAAGGCGGCGGCCGGCGGCGGCGGCCGCGGCATGCGGATCGTCCACGAGCACCAGACGCTGCGAGCGTCAGTTCGTCACCGCGCGCAACGAGGCCGAGACGCGCTTCGGCATCGAGCGCCGTCTACCTCGAGAAGTACCTGGTCGAGCCGCGCCACATCGAGTTCCAGGTCCTCGGCGACCGCCACGGCAACGTGATCCACCTCGGCGAGCGCGAGTGCTCGATCCAGCGGCGACACCAGAAGCTGATCGAGGAGGCGCCCTCGCCGGCGCTGACCGCCGAGCTGCGCGGCGCGCATGGGCGAGGCCGCCGTCGCAGCTGCCGCCGGCCGCCGGCTACGAGAACGCCGGCACGGTCGAGTTCCTGCTCGACCACGACGGCAAGTTCTACTTCATGGAGATGAACACCCGCATCCAGGTCGAGCACCCGGTCACCGAGATGGTCACCGGCATCGACCTGGTCAAGGAGCAGATCGAGATCGCCGCCGGCGAGCCGCTGCGCGTCGACCGCAGGACGACGTCAAGGTCAGCGGGCCACGCGATCGAGTGCCGGATCAACGCCGAGGACCCGGTGAACTTCACGCCCGTCGCCCGGCACGCATCGACGACCTTCCATCCTCCCGGCGGGCCGGGCATCCGGGTCGACACCCACGCCTACGAGCGAGTACGTCGTGCCGCCGTACTACGACTCGCTGGTGGCCAAGCTCATCGCCCACGGCCGCGACCGCAAGGAGGCGATCGCCCGCATCCAGCGGGCGCTGGACTTCTTCATCATCGAGGGCATCGACACCTCGATCGGCCTGCACCAGAGGATCGTTCGTGACTCCCGGTTCCGCGCCGGGAAGCTGTCCACGCGGTTCATGGAACGGCTGCTGAAACAGGACGTGCCGCCGTTGCCGGGCCGGATCTGACTCGCCGGCGCATGAGCGACCGCGAGCAGTTCGGCAGCCGCTGGGGACTTATCCTCGCCACCCTCGGGATGGCGGTCGGCACCGGCAACATCTGGCGCTTTCCCCGCATCGTCGCCACCAACGGCGGCGGCAGCTTCCTGGTCGCGTGGGTGGTCTTCCTGCTGCTCTGGTCGGTGCCGCTGATGATCGTCGAGTTCGCGTTCGGCAAGCGGACCGGCCGTGGCGCCGTCGGCGCCTTCGAGAAGCTGGTCGGGCGGGGCTCGGGGTGGATGGGTGGGTGGGTGGCGCTGTGCGCCACCGCCATCATGTTCTACTACTCGGTGGTCGCCGGCTGGTGCCTGCGCTACCTCTGGGCGGCGATCACCGGCGAGCTCGGCGGGCAGGGCGCGGAAGGCTTCTGGGCCGGCTACGCCGGCAGCCCGGCCGCGGTGGGGACCCATGCCGTGGCGCTGTCGCTGGCGCTGGCGGTGGTCTGGTTCGGGGTGCGCGGCATCGAGCGGGTGGCCAAGCTGTTGATCCCGACGCTGGCGGTGCTGGTGGTCGTCCTGGCGATCCGCGCCGTCACCCTGCCGGGCGCCGTGCGCGGGCTGGAGTTCCTCTTCCGGCCCGACTGGCAGGCGCTGGGCGATGTCCGGATCTGGCTTCAGGCCCTGACCCAGAACGCCTGGGACACCGGCGCCGGCTGGGGACTGATCCTGACCTACGCCATCTACATGCGGGCGCGCGAGGACGTGCCGCTCAACGCCTTCCTGATCGGTTTTGGCAACAACTCGATGTCGCTGCTGGCGGGCATCATGGTGCTGTGCACGGTCTTCGCCATCAACCCGGGCGCCCGCGACCAGATCGTCGGCGCCGGCAACGAGGGTCTGACCTTCATCTGGATGCCGCAGCTGTTCGCCCAGATGCCGGCCGGCCGCTTCTTCATGGTGCTGTTCTTTCTCGCCCTCTCCTGTGCCGCCCTGACCAGCCTGATCTCGATGATCGAGCTGGCCGCGAGGATCCTCATGGATGCCGGGCTGCCGCGCCGCCGCGCCGTGGGTTGGGTGGCGGCCGCGGGGCTGGTGTTCGGCATCCCCTCGGCCCTGTCGCTCGACTTCCTGCACAACCAGGACTGGGTCTGGGGCGTCGGCCTGATGCTGTCGGGCCTGTTCTTCGCCCTCGGCGCGCGCCGCTTCGGCCTCGAGCGGCTGCGCCGCGAGGTGGTCAATGCCGACGGCTGCGACTTGCCGGTCGGCCGCTGGTGGAACTTCCTGGTGGCGGTCGTGGTACCGGTCGAGGCGGTCGTGCTGGTGGTCTGGTGGCTGTGGGAGGCGCGGGGCTGGGACCCGGCGGGCTGGCTGGACCCATTCCGCCCGGAGAGCGTCGGCACGGTGCTGCTGCAGATCGGCGTCGCCCTGGCGGCGCTGGTGGCGGCAAACCGGTGGCTCGGCCGGCGGCGCGCCCAAGGAGCCTCGCGATGAGCGGCACGGCGGTGGTCGTCATGATCCTGGTGGGCGGCTTTGTCTGGGGCGGCTTCGTCACGCTGGCGCTCAAGGCGGTGCGGTCCGAATCGGGCAAGACGCGGGCGCGGGCCGCGGCGGGAAGCACGCGGGTCTACCTCACCGGCTTCATGGGCGCCGGCAAGTCGGCTGTCGGGCGGGGCCTGGCGGCGGCGCTGGGATGGGGTTTTGTCGATCTCGACCGGGCGGTCGAGGCGCGCGGCGGGATGCCGATCCCCGATCTGTTCGAGCGCCGCGGCGAGGCCGGCTTCCGGGCGCTCGAGCGCGCCGAGCTCGAGGCGACCCTGGGCCGGGACCGGCTGGTGGTGGCGACCGGCGGCGGCGCTGTGGCGCAACCGGGGGCGCTGGATCTGCTGCGCGGCCGCGGCCTGATAGTCTGGCTCGAGTTGCCGTTCGCCGAGCTCGCGCGACGAGTCGAGGCGGCCGGGGCCGGGGCGCGGCCGCTGTATCGAGATCGCCGCAGCGCGCGCCAGCTGTACCGGAAGCGGCTGCCGTTCTACCGGCAGGCCGATCTTGTCATCGCCGTTGACCGCGGACAGAGTGTCGAAGAGGTGGTGCGTCGCTTGGCGGTCGAGTTGGGAGTTGAAGCTTGCGCTACCTGATCCTGTCGGATATCCATGGCAACTGGGACGCCCTGGTCGCGGTCCAGCGCCACCTGCGGCCGACCGAATGCGACGCGGTGCTGATCCTGGGCGACCTGGTCGGCTACGGCGCCGATCCCGACCGGGTGGTGAGCGCGGTGCGCCGGCTGCCCGAGCCCGTCTACACCGTGCGCGGCAACCACGACCGGGTGGTCACCGACCTTGCCATGGCCGCCGGCTTCAACGAGGCGGCCCAGCGCGCCGCGCGGTGGACCGCCGAGCACATCGAGGAGTCGAACCTGCGCTATCTCTCCAGGCTGCCTCGCGGGCCGCTCCAGATCGGGCCCGAGATCGCCATCTGCCACGGCTCGCCGATCGACGAAGACGACTACCTGCTCTCCGCCGGCGGGGCAGCCGAGGCGTTCGCCGGCCACCCCACGCCGGTCACCTTCTTCGGCCACACCCACATCCCCTCGGCCTTCACCCTGTCCAGCAATGGCTCCGGCGTCGACGGCGCGCGGGTGGGCGAGGGCACGCTCGAGCTCGACTCGGAGCGGCGCTATCTGCTCAACCCGGGATCGGTGGGCCAGCCGCGCGACCGCGATCCCAGGGCCTCCTGCATGACCTACGACGACCGGACGCGCGAGGCCATCTGGCACCGCGTCGAGTACCCGGTGCGCAGCGCCCAGAAGCGGATCGTCGCCGCCGGGCTGCCGTCGATTCTCGCGGAACGCCTGGCGCTAGGCGTTTAGCCTGGGCATCCATCAACGCCGCAGCTGCCCGCATCTGCGGCGTTACGCTTCCTCGGTCATCCTCGACGTAGCGCTGCTACGCCTGCGGGTGCCCTCGGTCGCGTGCCTTGCAGCTGCAGACAGCTGCGACGTTGCTGGACGCCCAGGTGGGCGTGGACCCGCCTCGCTGCTACGAGCCGCCGACGATGAGGCGGACGGGCTGGCCGAGGGTGGCCGCCGTGCTGGCTTCTAGGTCGCCGGGGCCGCGGTTGGCGTTGCCGCTGGCTGAGAGGCGGGCGACCAGGGTGCCGCGGTCGGGCAGGGCGGCGCCGGCCATCATGGCGTCGCCGGGGCCCAGCGTCAGCTCGAGCGGGAAGCGTGGGGCCGGGATGCGTTTGACCGCCGTCGGCGGGCCGGCTTCGCCCGCGCGGAGGAAGACGAACAGCGTCGTCGAAGGCGGCACGGACGTGCCGGGTGCCAGCTCGATGGTGACCCGGTACTCGGCCTCGGCCGGGGCGGCACTGGCCTCGGCCGGGGCGGCACTGGCCGCGGCCGGCGGATCGGGCCGAGCCGGCGGCGGCGAGGAGGGCGCCGGCGCCGTCGCCGCGGCCGGTGAGGCGGCCGGCGGTGGGGCCGTTGCGGCCGGCGGCGGGGGCTGGCTGCGCGCCTGTTGCAGCAGCGCCTCGATGTCGGGGTTGCTGCCGCCGGCCATCTCCAGCGCCACCTCCCAGGTCGAGATCGCCTGCTCCATGTCGCCACCGGCGGCCAGGGCCAGGCCGCGGTAGACCATCGCCTGCAGGTGATCGGGGAAGCGCACGAGGACGCGGTCGAGCAGGTCCAGCGCCTCGGCGGGGCTGCCCATCGACAGGCGGACGACGCCCTGGATGAAGAGGCCGTCGGGATCCTCCGGCCGGCCGGCGAGGATCTGTTCGGCATCGCGGTAGGCCTCGAAGTAGAGGCCGGCGTCGAGCCGGCCGAGCGCCAACCGCTTGCGGGCGAGCAGGTCGTCCGGCGCCGCCGCGGCCGCCGCCTCGAGCTGCTCGAGCTCGCGCCGGACCTCGGCGGGCAGCGCCTCGCTGTCCGGGTGGGGCGCCGCGGCGGTGCCGCCCGCCACCGGCGCGGTCGCCGCCGGCGCCCGCGCCGCGCCGGAGTCGCGCACCGCCAGGTAGACCAGGGTGCCGACCAGCAGCACCACCGCCATGCCGGCCACAAAACCCACCAGCGCCGGGTGGCGGCGGCCGAGCCGCGCCGGCGCGGCCGCCTCGGGCGTCGCGGCGGGCGTCGCGGCGGGCTTGTTGGCGGCGGTGGCCGTCTTCTCACGCCGGGCGCGCTCGGGTGCCAGCCGGTCGAGCTCGCGCAGGGTGTGGGCCGCGGCCAACTCCAGGCTCTCGCGGTCGCCGGCGCTGAGGTCCGGCGAGCGCAGCCGCCGGTAGAGCTCGTCGCGGCGGGTCTCGAGGTCGTTCAGCCGCAGCTCGCCGCGGTCCCGGTCGGACTTCCGCTTGCGGCCGCGACGGACGACGAAGCTCGCCCCGAGGCCGATCGCCAGGCCGATGCCCAGGACCAGCAGGGACGGCAGCCAGTTGATCTCGTTCATCCGCCGACCTCACGCCGGACCCGCTCGCGATAGGCGAGCATGTCGGTGTCGACGGCGGCTTCGACGGGTTTCGCGGGGGCGCGGCGGCGCAGGATCAGCACCAGCCCGACCAGCAGCAGGGCCAGGGGCGCCAGCCAGACGGTGAGGTTGAAGCCGCGGGCGTGGGGCGCCAGGAGGATGAACTCGCCGTAGGACTGCTCGAAGTACTCCAGCACCTGCTCGCGGCTGTAACCGGCGGCCAGCAGCTCGCGCACCTCGTTCTTCATCGCCGCGGCCAGTGGGGTGGGCGAGTCGGCCACGGAGAGCCCCTGGCAGACCGGGCAGCGCATCAGCGCGGAGACCTCGTCGGTGAGGGCCTCGAGCGGCGCGCCGGTGAGCGCCGGCCCGGCGGGCTCGCCGATCCGTTGCTGGCGGAGCTCGGTGGTCGGTTGCGCCGCCGCCAGCGTTGCCGACAGCACGGCCAGGAGCACCGCCAGCCGGCCGGCGCCGCCGCCGCGCGATCGGATCCCGCGGCTCAAAGCAGCCCCTCGATGATGTCGTCCAGGAACCGGGTGCCCATCGGGCCGGTCACCTTGCGTACCACCGTGCCGTCGGAGTCGATGAAGAAGGTCTCCGGAGCACCGTAGACGCCGTAGGCGATCGCCGTCTCGCCGGCGGGATCGAGCAGCGTCCTGCCCCAGCCGCCGCGCCGCTCGATAAAGCGGCGAATCAGCTCGGGCTCGTCCTGGTAGACGACGCCGATAAAGTGCGCCCGGCCCTCCCAGCGGGTGGCGGCCGCCTGCATCACCGGGTGCTCGACCACACACGGCTGGCACCAGGTGGCCCAGAAGTTGATCATCACCGGCCGGCCGCGCAGCTGCTCGAAGCTGACCGGCTGGCCGTCGAGATCCGTCAGCGAGAACGGCGGCGCCGGCGTGTCGATCAGCGGCGACTCGATCGCCCGCGGGTCCTTGCCGAACGAGAGCGCCAGAAAGACCAGCAGCGGGACGACGATCAGGGTGCCGACCAGCAGGACCTTGCGGTTCACGTGGTTGCGGCCTCCGCCGCGGCCGCGGCCGCCCGGGAGCGCGCCGTCTGCGGTTCGATCAGGCATAGTCCGGTGCCGGCGACCATCACCAGGACGCCGATCCAGATCCAGACTACCGCCGGGGTGACGATCGCCCGGATGCCGGCCCGGCCGTCAGCTCCGACGCTGCCCAGCGTCAGGTAGAGGTCGTGGCCGAGCGAAGTGCGGACTGCCGGCGTCATGATCGGCTCCCGCTGGCTGTCGTACTGGTTGAGCGACGGCTCGAGCACTCCCAGCTGGCGGCCGTTGCGCTCGACCCGCACCACCGCCTTCTGCACGTCGCGGTGCGGCTGGCGCTCGCGCTCGGCGCCCTCGAACACCAGGCGGTAGTCGCCTACCGTCAGCTCGCCGCCGGGCGCCAGCGTCGCCTCGTTGGCGGTCTGGAATGCGGACGAGGCGGCGACGGCGACAAAGGTGACGATGACGCCCAGGTGGACGAGGTAGGCGCCGGTGCGGCGCGGAGACCGCCACACGGCCGCGCCCACCGCTTGCGGCACGGCTTCGCCGCCGCGAACCCGCGAACGGGCCGGCCGCATTCCCTGGTCGAGCGTCACCCACAGCGCGTAGCCACCGAGCGCCCCGGTCAGCAGGATCTGCCATTCGAAGGAGAAGATCAGCCCGACGAGGACGGCGCCGACCGCCGCCGCGGGCAGCGGCCGCAGCAGGGCGCGGCGCACCTGCTCGCGGCTGGCGCGGCCCCAGGGCAGCGCCGGTCCGATGCCCATCATCAGCAGCAGGCCGAAGAATACCGGCACCGCCATGCGGTTGAAGTAGGGCTCGCCGACGCTGACCTTCACGCCGCGCACGGCCTCGGCGATGATCGGGAACAGCGTGCCGATCAGCACGGTGAAGGTCAGGGTGACCAGCAGCAGGTTGTTGATCAGGAAGGCGCCCTCGCGGGCGACGATGGCGTCCTCGGCCGGCTCCGACACCAGCGTGTCGATGCGCATCGACAGCAGCACCACGACGCCGATCAGGGCGATCCCCAGGAAGGCCAGGAAGAGCGGCCCGATCGGGCTCTGGGTGAAGGAGTGGACCGAGTTGACGACCCCGGACCGGGTCAGGAAAGTCCCCAGGATGGTGAGCAGGAAGGTGACCATGATGAGGATCACCGTCCATGCCTTCAGCGTGCCGCGCCGCTGCTGGACGACCGCCGAGTGGAGGGCGGCGATGCCGGTCAGCCAGGGCAGGAACGAGGCGTTCTCGACCGGGTCCCAGGCCCAGTAGCCGCCCCAGCCCAGCACCTCGTAGGACCACCAGCCTCCAAGCATGATGCCCAGGGTCAGGAAGCCGATCGGCACCATCAGCCAGTTGCGCAACGGCTTGAGCCAGGTGGCGCCGAGCTGGCCGCGCAGCAGCGCCGCCACCGCCATGGCGAACGGCACGCTCATGCCGACATAGCCGAGGTAGAGCATCGGCGGGTGGATGATCATGAGGATGTGGTTCTGCAGCAGCGGGTTGGGGCCCGGTCCGTCGGTCGGCACCGGCGAGACCGTGTGGAACGGGTTGGCGGGGCCGGCAATGAGGAAGCTGAAGAACAGCCCGGTGACCAACAGGGTGCCGATGGTGTAGGCCAGATAGTCCTCGTGGCCGCGGCGCTGCAACAACACCAGCGCGGCGGTGAAGCCGCCCAGCACGAGGCCCCAGAAGAGGATCGAGCCCTCCAGCGACGACCAGAGCGAGACGATCGTGATGTGCAGCGGCGTGGCGCGCGAGCCGACCTGGGCGACATAGGACACCGAGAAGTCGTGGGTGATCAGCGCGTATTCCATCACCAGGTTGGCGGCCAGCATGGCGCCGGCAAAGGTCAGGGCCAGCCGGCGCGACCAGGCCAGGCCGACCGCCGAGCGCGAGGCGCCGGCGGCAAAGGCCACCGGCGCGCCGACCGCGCAGGCCAGCAACGCCGCCAGGACGCAGAGTTGACCGAGGAGCGCCATCAGGTGCCGGTCTCCTCGAACTGGAGGCTCTTCATCAGGTCCTTCATGTCCTCTTGCTTGAAGTCCTCCGGCGCCCGGTACTCGTTGTCGTGCTTGACCATCAGCCGCTGCGTCTGGAAGTGGCCGTCCTTCACCATCGTGCCCTCGACCACGACGCCGATGTTCTCGCGGAACATCGCCGGCGGCACGGTTTGTGAGACCACCGGCACGCTGGAGGTGCCGTCGGTGACGGCGAACCGCATCGTCAGGCCGTCGGCTTCGCGCTGGATGGAGCCCGGCTCCACCAGGCCGCCGAGCCGGACGCTCGTGCCGTAGGCGCGCTGGCCGGCATCGCGCAGTTCGGTCGGGCTCCAGTAATAGACCAGGTTCTCACCGATGCCGCCAAAGGCGAGATAGGCCATCACGCCGCCGGCGACCAGAAGGGTGACGACCGCCAGCAGGCGGCGACGATTGCGCTCTCGATTCATGACCTCAGTCCTCGTTGTCCAGGTGTTTCTCGCGCCGGCCAAGGCTCAGCAGATAGACGAGCAGGCCGCCGCCGGTGATCGCGTAGGCGGCAATGACGTACGACCAACCGCCGATGATAGTGCCTTCAGGCATCAACCGCTCCGATCTGGGCGCCGACTCGCGCCGGTTCTTCCACAAACTCGTTTCGCAGCCGTCCGGTCTCCAGTTTCGCCCGCTTGGCGATCAGCCAGATGGCGATCAGCAGAAAGGCGACCGCGTTGAGCCGCAGCGGCAGCACCATCGTCGACGACACCGTATCGGGGGTCGACTGGACCTGGTGCAGGCTGCGCCACCAGCGGACGCAGAAGTAGACCAGCGGCACGTCGACAAAGGCGACGATGGTGGCCACCGCGGTCCAGGTGGCGCGCCGGTCGCTGTCCTCGACAAACGAGCGCAGCGCGAGAACGCCGGCGAACAGCAGCAGCATCACCAGCGAGGTGGTCAGCCGCACGTCCCAGTCCCACCAGACGCCCCAGGTGGCTCGCGCCCAGATCGATCCCTGGACCAGCAGCAGCGCGTTGAGCACCGCCCCGACCTCGATCGCGCCGGTGGTCAGGGCGTCCCAGCGCGGCTTGCCGTTCCACAGTCCGAGAATGGCGAAGACGAAGGCTCCCGTGTAGCAGAGCATGGCGATCCAGGCGCTCGGCACGTGCACGTACATGATTCGCTGGACCTGGCCCATGTACCGCTCCGCCGGCGCCACAAAGAGCCCGAAGTAGCTGCCCACCAGCAGCAGCCCCAGCCCGAGCAGCCCACACAGGCCCACCCAAGATATTCGGCGAGTCATCATCGTCCCCCTTATACGCGTTGCCGCCAGCGTTGGATCGATCGGACAGACCCCTACCGACCGCCACGGCCCGTTGATTCTACCCCCGTTGCCAGTCGCCCCGCCCCGCCCGATGGCGCGGGACCGAGGTCACCCGCCTGGGCTCACTTGCCCTCTTCGATCGCGTAGGGGAAGAGCAGGCCGCACAGGCTCCAGTAGATGACGGCGAAACCGCCTAGCAGTGTCGTCCACGAGCCCAGCTGCTCCAGCGGATCGCCGCCGAGCACCAGGGCCATCGCCTTGACCGACCCCATCAACACCGGCACGACGAGGGGGAACAGCAGCAGCGGCAGCAGCACGTCCTGGCTGCGCAGCCGGCTGGTCATCGCCGCATACAGCGTGCCGGGGGCCGACAGGCCGGCGGCGGCGAGCGCCCACAGCCCCACCAGGGTCAGGATCTTCACCACCCCCAGCTCGACCGAGTAGAGCACCAGCGCCACCGGGGTGAAGATCGGCGCCAGCAGCAGCAGGAACAGGGTGTTGCCGATCGCCTTGCCGTAGAACAGGGCGACCGGATCCACCGGCAGCAGCACCAGGCCCTCGAGGGCGCGATCCTCTTGCTCGAGCCGGAAGCTCTCCGACAGCGACAGGGTCGAGCTCAGCAGCAGCGCCAGGACCAGGAAGCCGGCCGCCGCGGCCTGCAGCGCGGCGCTGTCCGGGCCGACGGCGAACGAGAACAGCAGCAGCGTCACGACGCCGAAGAGCACCACCGAGAGGAAGCGCGACCGGCCGCGCCACTCGAGCAGCAGGTCCTTGCCCACCAGCACCAATGCCTGACGCACGGCTCTCAAGCGGTCTCTCCCAGCCGTTCCGCCAGCCCGTCGCCGTCGCCCCGCCAGACGATCTGCCCGCGTTCGAGCAGCACCGCCCGGTCGGATAGCCGGCCGGCCCGTCGCACCGCGTGCGAGGCCATGATGACCGCCGCGCCGGCCTCGCGGGCGTCGCGGACCCACTGCTCGACCTGCCGCTTGCCCTCGACGTCGAGGGCCGAGAAGGGCTCGTCCAGCAACAGCAGCCGGGGCTGTTCCAGCCGGGTCCTGAGCAGTGTCAGCCGCTTGCGCATGCCGGCGGAGAAGCCGCCCACCTGAAGTCGCGGCCGGCGATCGAGGCCGACGCCCTCGAGCAGCGGCATGAGGTCGGCGTCGGCCGCCGGCCGGCCCAGGAGCCGGGCCCAGATCCGCAGCGTCTCGAGGGCGGTGAGCCGGTCGTAGAGGTAGGACTGGTGCGAGACCATCGACAGCAGGCGCCGGCTGGCGAGCCGCTCGCGCTGGGGGTCCAGCCCGTAGACCGTCAACTCGCCGCGGCTCGGCCGGTAGAGGCCGGCGGCGAGCCGCAAGAGGGTCGTCTTGCCGGAGCCGTTGGCGCCGGCCAGCACCACGGTCTCGCCCGGCGCCACGTCCAGGTCGACGTGCGCCAGCGCCCAGTCGCGGCCGAAACGGCGGCCCAGGCCGCGGGTGCGAAGGGCCGGTTGAGAGGTCTTGGACAAGATGGATCCGGGCGAGCGAAGAGCTCGTCACTCCTGCTGCTTTCCGCCCGCCGTGGCGGAGGCGAGAGTCTAGCAGTCCGTGGCCGCGCGCAAACGGCGGCACCTGCCGGGCGATCCGGTGGGCTGTCAGCGGCTGGCGGCCGCCGAGCTCCGCCGCCGTCAGCCGTCCGGAGCGTGCGATCATCGGGCCGATGGTCCGCCGCTGTGCCAACGTCGCCGCTCGGCTTCTGCCCGTCGCTCTGGGGGTGGTGGTCGCCTGCTCGACGGCCGGGCCGCCGCCGCAAGCCCCGATCCGCCGGGCGCCGGCGGTGGAGGTGCCCGACCTCGAGATTCGCGCCCTGCTGTTGCTGCTGGTCGATCGCCAGACCTACGAGCCCTACACCGTCGACAAGGCGCGCGTCGGCGGGCCGGAGCTGCGGCGGCAGCTGGCGACCGCCCTGGGCCGGTTGGGCGACCGGCGGGGGCTGGGCGCGCTCGAGGAGCTGGCGGTGGACGATGCGTTCGAGGTGCGGCGGGCGGCGGCCTTTGCCCTCGGGCAGCTGGGCGAGCCGGCGGCGCTGCCGGCGCTGCGGCGGGCGGTGCGGGACGAGGATCGCCGCACCGGCGCTTTGGCGGCCGAGGCCATGGCCAAGCTGGGCGTGCCGCTGGCGGCGGTGGCCGAGGCCGGCGCGCCGCTTGCCGCCGCCGAGCTCGAGGCTCGCCTGCTGCCCGCCCTGTGGCGCTTCTCGGGAGTCGACGTGGTCCGCCGCGGCGAGCGCGGTCTGGAGCGGCCGGAGCCCGAGCTGCGCCGCGCCGCCGCCTTCGCCCTGACCCGCGAGCCGCGCCGCGAGGCGCTGGCGGTTGCGCGTCGACTGCTCGCCGACGACGATCCGGTGATCCGCGCCTGGGCGGCGCGCGCCGTCGGCCGGATCGGCGACGGCGGCGACCTCGCCCGGCTCCTGCCGCTGCTCGAAGACGCCGAGCCCGGCCCGGCGATCCGCGCTCTCGACGCCGCCGCCCGGCTGGTGGACGCCGGGCGCGCGGCGCCCGCCGACGCGTGGCGCCCGGCGCTGCTCGGCCTGCTCGCAGCCCCCCACGGCGGCGTTCGCCTGGCCGCGGTCGAGGCCGCCGGGCGCTGGCTGCTCGACGAGCCGCTCGGCGATCGCCTGGTGACGCTGGCCCGGGAGGACCGGCCGGCGCTGGCGGAAGCGGCGCTCGTGGCGCTGGCCCGGGGTGGCGAGCCGCGGGCCGCGCGCGAGGCGCTTGCGGCGGCGGGCTCGGCGGCGCCCGCCGACCGCGCCGCCGCCGCGGCGGCCGCCGCCGTCCTGGGCGAGCTGGATCTCGTCCGCCGGCTGGCCGGGGACCCCGAGCCGCGCGTTCGGCAAGCCGCGCTCGCCGGCCTGCTGGCCGAGGAGGGCGAGCGAGATTCGGCGGCGGCCGCCGGGCTGGCCGACCCGGACCCGGGGGTGCGTGCGGCCGCCGTCGCCTGGCTGGCGGAGAACCCGCTGGTGCCGGTGATGGAGCTGCTGGGGCCGCTGGGGGGCGAGCGCCACGCCGGCGATCTGCCGGAGCTGCCGCTGCTGGGCATCCGCGCCATCGTCTCGCGGGTCGGCGCGGTGCCCCAGGAGCTCGAGGCGGCGGTCTTCGCGCTCGAGCGCTATGCCGGCGGCGGCTCGCAACTGCTGCGGCGGGCGGCGGCCGACGCCCTGGTCGAGCTGGGGCTGACGCGGCCGCCGGTGGGCAGCGTCGACACCGGCCGCCGGGTGGCCGACTACGAGCGCATCGTGGAGCGGACCTGGCAGCCGCGCGAGATCGCGCTTCTGACCGAGCACGGCCCGGTGCGGCTGCGGCTGGCCTGCCGCGAGGCGCCGCTCAACTGCCTCAACCTGCTGCAGCTGGTGGAGCTGGGCTTCTACGACGGCCTGACCTTCCACCGCGTGGTGCCCGATTTCGTGGTCCAGGGCGGCGACCCGCGCGGCGACGGCTGGGGCGGCGCCGGCTACACCGTGCGTGACGAGATCGGCCCGGCGGGCTTCGCGGCCGGCACGCTGGGCATGGCGCTGGGCGGCCGCGACACCGGCGGCAGCCAGTTCTTCATCACCCTGTCGCCGCAGCCCCATCTCGACGGCTCGTTCACCGCCTTCGGCCGGGTGGTCGGCGGCTGGCAGGCGCTGGAGCGGATCGCCGCCGGCGATCGCATCCTGTCCGCGACGGTCGGCGGGCCCCGCTAGCCGGGCGAAGGCGGCGCCCGACTGGGTTAGACTTTTGCCCCCGATGATCCGTTACCGACGCCTTGCCGCCCTGCTGCCGGCCGCCCTGCTGGCGATCTCCTGCGCCACGGCGCCGCCGGGGGTGACGGAGGGGGTCGAGGAGAGCCCGGAGGTCGAGCTGGTCGGCCTGCTGACCCGCGCCGAGATCGAAGCCGCGCTGCCCGACTGGGTCGTCGCCCAGGTCGAGGCCCGCCCCGACTCCGAGCAGGCGGTCGCCATGGCGGCGGCCGGTTCGGCCGCGAGCCGGGTGACGGTCTATCTCGGCACCTGGTGCTCGGACAGCCGGCGCGAGCTGTCGCGCTTCTGGCGGGCGATCGACGAGGCCGGGGGCGAGGCCGCCTTCGAGCTCGCCTATGTCGGCGTCAGTCGCGACAAGGAGCAGCCGGCCGAACGCCTCGAGGGCCTGGGGCTCGAGTACGTCCCCACCTTCGTGGTCGAGATCGAGGGCGCCGAGACGGGCCGGATCGTCGAGGAGTCGCCCCACGGGATCGAGCACGATCTCGCCGCACTGCTGCGCGGCGAGGCCACCGGCCTGATCACCGCCAAAGAGGAGTTGCTGCGTCCCTGATCGCTCGGGCGGCTGGCGGGCGCGGCAAAGACCATCTCGATGCGAGCCGGCTACGGCTGGATACTGCAGTTTGTCGGCCTCGTGGTCGTCGGCGCGGCGCTGCTGGTGGGTTTGATCCAGGACGCCCTGCGCGCCGAGGTGGCCATGCTGGCCGTCGGCAGCGGCCTGTTTCTGCTCGGTCGCCGGCTCGATCGCGGCGCCTGAGAGACGCCTTCCAACGACCCCGTCGAGCCGCTCTCCCGACCTGCAACCTTTGATCTAGGCCCTCGTAGAAGGAATGGCAACGGGAACGCCGCAGACCGGCGACAGAGAGCTGATCGCGGCGGTCCTCAAAGGAGACCAGGAGAGTTTCAGTGAGCTTGTCGGACGGTATCAGGGGCGGCTGGTCAACTACCTCTACCGGCTGCTGCGCGACCTCGACGAGGCCCACGACCTGGCGCAAGAAGTCTTCCTGAAGATCTACCAGGCACTCGACCGCTATGACCCCCAGTACAAGTTCTCGACCTGGCTGTTTCGCGTCGCCCGCAACGCCGCCATCGACCGGATCCGCAAGCGCCGGCTCCACTTCGTGTCGATGGACCGGCGGCGCGACGACGACGGGCCGGGCGGCGCCTGGGAGCCCAAGAGCGCCGCTGCCGACCCCTATCAGGACCGGCGCAACGTCGAGCGCGGCGCCGCAATCCAGGCGGCGATCGACGCCCTGCCCTGGGAGTACCGGCAGCTGATCGTGCTGCGCCACTACGGCGAACTGACCTACGACGAGATCGCGACCTCACAGAAGATGCCCCTCGGAACCGTCAAGAACAAGCTCTTTCGAGCGCGCCAGATGCTCAAGGAGCACCTGCGTGACTACCTGGTCGACTGACACCGGACCCCAGCCGTGAGCACCACCGAAAGACACCAGGACTACCGCGAACTGCTGCAGATGCAGGCCGACGGCGAGCTGAGCCGGCTCGAGTCGCAGCAGCTTGACCGGCATCTGGCTGCCTGCGCCGACTGCCGCCGCGAGCGGCAAGAGCTGGCGCGGCTCGACCAGCTGCTCGTCGCGGCCAGCGTGCCGGTGCGCGACGGCTTCCGCGACGAGGTCGTCGCGGCGCTGCCGAGCGCCGCCTGGCAGAGCCGTCACCCGGCCAGCTGGGCCGCCGGGGTGGCGCTGGTCGTGGCCTTGGGCGGCGGCGCCTTCGCCCTGACCAGCGGCGCCGGCGTCTCGGTCTCGCCGCTGGCGGAGATCTTCGTCGCGGTGCTCGACCTGTTCCGCTCGTCGCTGCTCGCCGGCGCCGGCCTGCTGGACGCCTCGTGGCGCGGGCTCGGCCTGGCCCTGGGCCGGCTGTTCGACGGCTCGCTGGTCAACCTGGCGGCCTTTGGCGTCTTCGTCCTCGGCGTCGACGCCCTCTTCCTGCGCCTGCTGCTCAAGACCCGGCGCCGGGTGCGTGATGCGGCCGCGGCGCGTGACGCGGCCGGCGAACCGCCGAGTTGATCTCATGTGCCCGACGCCGGCTCCGAGTCTGAGTTGGCGACCCGGTGCCGGGGCGCGCGGCCCTGGGAGGTGCCTGGCGGCGGCGAGCGCCCTGGCGCCGCGGGCGAATGGTCGAACACCGACTCGCGGCGCCGAAGCCGGGTCCGGCGGCCTTGATGAGAAACGCAGGCTAGGATCGGCCGCATGAGGATCCTTCACCTCGGAGCGGCACTGTTGCTGGCCGCGGTGCCACTGGCGGCGCTGCCGCTGGCGGCCGCCGAGTCGGCGCTGGTGATCGAGGCGGACAGCCTGGCGGCGCGCCAGGTCATCGCCCTCGGTCGCGACCTGGTGGTCGACGGCACGGTGACCTCGGACGCCGCGGTGGTCGGCGGCGACGCCCGGGTGGGCGGCGAGGTGCGCGGCGACCTGATCGTTCTCGGCGGCGACGCCCGGCTCGGCCCGGCGGCGCGGATCGGCGGCGACGTCTTCGTCCTCGGCGGCCGGCTCGACGCCGAGCGGGGAGCCCAGATCGCCGGCCGGTCGGTCTCCTATCCGACGATCGGCTCGGCCTGGCTGACCCTGCTCGAGGGGCCCAGCCTCGGCCTGTCGCCGGTCTCGCCGATTGTCCTGGGCGCCAAGCTGGCGCTGCTGGCCGGCTGGGTGGCGCTGACCCTGGTGCTCTTCGCGGTGGCGGGCGGGGGGGTGCTGAGCACCTCGCGCTCGGTGGGCGACGAGCCCTTCCGCAACTTCTTCGTCGGGCTGACCGGCGTCGTGGCGGCGTTCCTCACCGCGCTGCTGTTCGCCGCCCTGGCGGCGGCGCTGGCCGGCGCGCCGATGCTGGTGCTGGTGGTGCTGGTGGCGCTGCTGCTCAAGCTCTGGGGGATGACGGCGGTCTTCCACGCCCTGGGCAGCTGGGTGCTCGAGCGGCTCGGCCGGCGGCTGACGCCGCTCAACGCGGCGCTGGTGGGGCTGGTGATCCTGGGGACGGTGAAGATGATCCCCTACGTCGGCACCTGGTGCTGGACGGTGGCGACCCTCATCGGCGTGGGGGCCAGCCTGTCCACCAAGTTCGGTCGCCGCGAGCCCTGGTTCGAAGCGGTCGCGGCTTGAAGCGGCCGGTACAGCCTCGGGCCGGCCGGCTAGTGCGGCGCGGTGGCGCTTCGGGCCGGCCGGCTTGGAGCCGTGGGGCCTGGCCCTTGGGCGGGGAGCTGATCCTGCGCGCGCCGCTTTCGCTGCGTGCTCGGACACTCCCCGCCTGACGGGCCGGCCCCACGGCTCCCGGCCGGCCTCCAGTCGTGGTGTCGCAGCCGGCCTCCGGTCGTGGTGTCGCGGCCAGCCTTCGGGGGTGCCCTGCGGCGCGACATGGGTAGCGGAAGGCCGCTGGGATGTCCCGGAGTGGCGACTAAAGCGCAGGCGCCGCCGCGGGCGGCCACGTGAGCCGAGCTTCCGCGGCTGCAAGCCGTGACCCCGGTCCCCCATCTAAGAGAAGCCGAGCCATCGCCACGTAGGGAGCAGCCCAGCGGCTTGGAGCGGCCGAGCCATCGCCGTCTTCTTGACCGGGCAAGGGCCATCCCGTACTCTCGCTTAGCCCCGCGCCGTCCGTGCGCGGGCTTCCTATAGCCCATGTACTGCCAGAGCTGCGGCGCCTTCAACCCCGACGAGCCCGAATACTGCTTCCGCTGCCAGCAGAAGCTGCTGGTGGTCTCGGGCGGGTTTGCCGCCGAGGAGCTCGACGCGGACGAGCAGGCCGAGGAGGGCTTCTCGCTCGACGAGCACCTGCTCGAGCGGATCTCGGTGCTCGAGGAGGCGGTCAAGCGCACCGCCGAGACGGTGCGCCACCTGGTGGCGGCGCACAGCCAGCAGGAGCGCTCGATCCTGGTCAACCAGACCGGCGTCAGCGCCCTGCGCGAGCTGCTGCAGGAGAAGCGGCTGGTGGCCGAGGACGAGTGGAGCGATCTCTGGCAGTCGAAGATGGACGTGCAGCTGCTGGCGGTGGAGAAGCGCGAGCGGTTCTCCGACCTCAAGGAGCGCATCGCCGCCCTCTACAAGGGCGACCGGCGCCAGCTGTTCGGCAAGCTGCTGGCCGACGCCGAGGCGGCGCTGGCGGCGCTCGACGTGGAGCGGGCGCTGCCGCCGCTCGAGACGGCCTTCAAGCTGGACCGCGACAACTACGAGCTGGCCTTCTTTCTCGGCGAGACCTATTTCAACGACGGCCAGCCCGAGCTGGCCCTGAGCTTCATGCGCCGCGTGCTCGAGGTGCGGCCCGACCATCACGAGGGGCTGGTCTTCTCCGGCGTCATCCTGCACGAGCGCGGCGACGAGGTGCGGGCCGAGAAGCACCTTAAGCGCGCCGTCGCCCTCTACAGCGACAGCTTTCTGCCCCATTTCAGCCTCGGCGCGGTCTACGCCGCCCACGGCCGGCTGTCGCGCGCCGTGGTGCTGCTCGAGCGGGCGGTGGAGATCGACCCGGTGCCGCAGGCGCAGTTCCTGCTCGGCAGCTGCCTGTACGAGATGGGCAAGCTCAGCGGCTCGATCCGGGTGCTGGAGCAGCTGGTGCGCCAGGACCCGGCGAACGAGGAGGCCCACCACCTGATGGGCCTGGCCTATCTCGACCGCGGTTGGAACCGCAAGGCGCTCGAGGCCTTCCGGCTGGCGCAGCGGCTCAACCCCAAGCGGCTGCGCTATCAGGATCTGGTGCGCTACCTGTCGTCGACCGCCAGCTCGCCGCTGCCGACGGTGCCGGTCGAGGCGCGGACCTGGCTGCTGCGGGCCGAGGACCACCTCAAGCGCGAGCAGGCCGAGCCGGCCTTCTCCTGCTACCGCAAGGCGCTCGAGCTGTCGCCCGACAGCCCGACCCTGCTGCTCTCCTACGCCCTCGCCTGCCTGCGCCACGACCGCAGCCGCGAGGCCGAGCGCACCGCGCGAAGGCTGCTCGAGCTCGAGCCCGAGGAGATGCTGCGGGTCACCGCCTACGCGGCGCTGATGGAGGCGCTGCGCGGCGACGGCCGCTGGCGCGAGGGCAACCGCGAGGGCGAGCGGCTGCTCGAGGAGGGCCACACCGACTTCGCCCGCACCATCGCCTACTACGAGATGGCCCACAACCTGGCCGAGATGGAGGAGGACCTCGACCAGGCGCTCGAGTTCGCCCTGCGCTCGCTCGAGCTGGCGCCGCAGGAGCTGCGCCAGTTCCCGCTCGCCGCGGTGGGCTGGGTGCACTACAAGCGCGAGGAGTTCCCGCAGGCGGTGGAGTTCCTGGGCAAGGCGGCCGAGCTGGCGCGGACGGCGTCGACCCTGACCCACCTGGGGATGGCGCTGCTGGCTGCCGGCCAGGAGAAGCAGGCGCGCGACGTGCTGGCCGAGGCGCGCCACGCCGACGAGCGCGGCGACTCGCTCGAGCAGCGGATGATGGAGTGCCTGCAGGACTCGAGCCGCCTGCACGACCGGGTGCGGGCCAAGGCGCGCCCGGCCGGCGGTTGAGCCGTACCGAGCGCCGCCGCGGCGACGGCCGCGGCCCGGCCGGCGGGCGCCCGACGTAAGATCGAGCGAGGAGAAACGGACCATGCGCTGGAGCCAGAGCTACATCTTCACCGCCCGCGAGGCGCCCAAGGATGCCGAGGTGGTGAGCCACCGGCTGATGGTGCGCGCCGGCCTGATCCGCAAGCTGGCGGCGGGCATCTACAGTTATCTGCCGCTCGGCTGGCGCAGCATGGCGAAGATGGAAGCCATCGTGCGCCGCGAGATGAACGCCGCGGGCGCCTGCGAGCTGGTCATGCCCGCCATCCAGCCGGCCGAGCTGTGGCACGAGTCCGGCCGCTGGCAGGCCTACGGGGTCGAGCTGCTGCGCATGCACGATCGCCACGAGCGGGATTTCTGCTTCGGCCCGACCCACGAGGAGGTCGTCACCGACATCGTCCGGCGCGACGTCAAGAGCTACCGCCAGCTGCCGTTCAACCTCTACCAGATCCAGGTCAAGTTCCGCGACGAGATCCGCCCCCGGTTCGGCCTCATGCGCGGCCGCGAGTTCATCATGAAGGACGCCTACTCGTTCGACGTCGACGACGCGGCGCTGGAGGTCTCCTACGAGGCGATGCGGGCCGCCTACTGCAAGATCTTCGAGGCCTGCGGGCTCGACTACTCCATGGTCGAGGCCGACACCGGCACCATCGGCGGCTCCGCTTCGCACGAGTTCATGGTGGTCGCCGACACCGGCGAGAGCGCCGTGGTGCGCTGCCCCGAGTGCGGCTACGCCGCCAACGTCGAGAAGGCCGAGGTGGGCGACCTCGGCACGCCGGAGCCGGCCGCGGCGGCCCAGGAGCTGCGCCGGGTCGAGACCCCCGGCCAGACCACCGTCGACGAGGTTGCCGCCTTCCTCGAGGTCGAGCCCGCGCCAGGTGGTCAAGACGCTGCTCTACATGACCGACGACGGCCCGGTGGCGGCGCTGGTGCGCGGCGACCGCGAGCTCAACGAGATCAAGCTGGGCAACGCGGTCGACGCTCCCGGCCTCAGGCTGGCGCGCGAGGACGAGGTCGAGCGGCTGACCGGCGCCCCGGTGGGCTTCGCCGGCCCGGTGGGGCTGCCGGCCGAGGTGCGGATCATCGCCGACGAGGCGATCCGGCCCCTGACCAGCTTCGTCTGCGGCGCCAACGCTGCCGACGCCCACCACGTCGGCGTCGACTGGCAGCGCGACCTGCCCGACCTGGCCGCGTGGACCGATCTGCTGCTGGCCCAGGCCGGCGACCCCTGCCCGCGCTGCGACGGCACCCTCGAGCTCTACCGCGGCATCGAGGTCGGCCACATCTTCAAGCTCGGTACCAAGTACTCCGAGACGATGAGCTGCACCTACACCGACGAGGCCGGCGAGCTTCACCCGATGGTCATGGGCTGCTACGGCCTCGGCATCGGCCGCACCGTCGCCGCCGCCATCGAGCAGAACCACGACAAGGACGGCATCATCTGGCCGCTGCCGCTGGCGCCGCACGAGGTGGTCCTGACGTCGCTCGACCCCAGTGACCCCGAAGTCGCGCAGGTGGCCGACGTCATCTACAACCAGCTGCGCGAGAAGGGCGTCGACGTCATCTACGACGACCGCGACGGCCGCCCGGGTGTGAAGTTCAAGGACGCCGACCTGATCGGCTTCCCGATCCGGGTGGTGGTGGGTAAGCGCAGCCTGGCCGAGGACAAGGTGGAGATCTCCACCCGGCGGGAGCGCGAGAAGATGTTCGTGCCGACGGCCGAGGCGGTGGCGAAGACGCTCGGGCTTTTGCTGGGGTGAGGGCTATCTGTCCCTCGGTGGGTCCTCCGTGCCCCCTTCAGCCAACTACGCATAGTGCGTCCACATGCGGATCACCTTCACCGTTCTCTCCTCTTGCAGGACCTGGTAGACCAGCCGGCCCCGCTCTACGCTCAGAGTACGAACTCCGGTCGGCCCGCTGCGATGTCGCGGCGCGGGCGACGGGCGGCGAGTGGCAAGGAGTCGATCAGCTGTTGCACGGCAATGAAGGGGTCACCCCTGCGATGGGCCGCCGCTCGTCTCAAGGCGCGCACGTCATCAGGCGAAGTCTCCAGATCCCTCTCGAGTGAATCGAGACGTTCCGGCCTACTCATCGAGCTCGCTCCAATCTCGTGACAGCCCATGTTGCTCGAAGTAGGCTCGTACTTCCTCTCGGTCGACTCCAGGCAGCTCGAGCAGGCGGGCGATGTCGGCCAGCTCCTGGAGCCGCCTCTTGGGATCGTTCTTCATCGCCAGGACCTTCATGGCGGCCAGGTGCTCGGGCCGCGGCACGAGCACCCGGACGCCGTCGGGGCCGGCCAACTCGGTAGCCGACGAGAAGACCTTGTCGCGGGTCTCGCCGCGGACATAGACGAAGTCGACCCGGCCGAGAGCCTCATCCGGGTGCAGGTGGTTCGAGTAGCCGGACGAACGATGCAAGGTGTCGTAGCCGAGCTCCTCCATGAACTCGATCAGCGCCGTCTGCGCCTCGGCGGGCACGAGCAGGTCGAGATCGAGAGTGGCCCGCGGCAGGCCGTGGGCGGCAAGGCCGAGACCTCCGACGAGGGCACAGGGCTGCCCCTGAGCCTCAAGATACTCGGCGATGGGCCTGAGGACCTCTCCGAGTTTCACGAGTCAAGAGTACCGCGAGAGATGCGCACCACCAGCTGAACGTTGATGTGCCGCGAGCAGGCGCCGCCCAGCTCGCCGACGAGCTTCTCGAAGGGAGCCGGACTCTGGAAGGGTTCGCGCGGCTAGATCTCCTGGCAGCTGACTGTGTTCGAGAACGCTGAGTGGTACTGAGGGAGTGTCCCTTCGGAGAGAGTGCCCAGCGAAACCCGGAATCGAATGGGCCAGAGAGGTGCGCCTTCGATAGCCTCACCTGTCTCGCGTGCGGCGAGGGGATCCCTGGGCGGGCAGTCCAGTCCCCATCCCCGATCTTCATCCAGGGGATGAGCACACTCTCCAGACCGTCCTGGCGGGTGTAGACCACCCGCCAACGGCTCACCAGTCGAGCTCCTCGACGCACTCCTCGATCGGCGTCTCCAGGCCCTCGCGGATCGATTCGGCCATCCTCGGAACCGACATCAGATAGACCGTCTCCTGCAAGGCGCGCCAGTCGACTTCCGAGACCAGCACGGCGTTGGCCCGCCGGCCGGTGATCTGGATCGGCTCGCTGGTGACGGTGACCTCGTCCAGCAGGCGGTAGAGGTTCTGGCGGGCCTTTGTTGCGGCGATCGTCTTCCTGCCTTGACGCGTGAACGTGGAGGCGGAGCCGCCCTGGTGTCGCGCCGGCTGGCCGAGCAGGTCAGCGCGCGACGCAATGAATCGTACGCTCTGTCAAGCGCTGGTCCGCCTGATCCGGCTTGTCGAACGACAGCGTGTCCATCGGGCAGACCGTGACGCAGATCCCGCAGCCGATGCACGACGAGGTCGCGTTGTCGAGCGTCTCCTGCTTGAGCGCGTAGCTCATGACGTCGATCCCGACCTGGCAGTTGCGCGAGCACTCGTTGCAGGCGATGCACTTGTCGTTGGCGACGATGTGGAAGCGCGACCAGCCGAGCCTGGTGAAGGCCTTCGAGGCGACCTGCATCATCTTCGCCAGCGGGCACCAGTAGCGGCACCAGACCTTGCCGCCCATGAACGGGTAGACGGTGACCGGCAGGATGCCCACCAGCCAGACGTCGACCAGGATGCGGTAGACGTAGAAGGAGCCGGTCGGCGGTCTTGACCAGGCCGTAGGTGTCCTTGACGCAGCATCGCCAGGGTGACGAGGGCGGCGAAGACGAGGACGCCGAGGCCCATCTCCTCGAGCTTGATCGACAGCCGGCCCTTGGGCGCCAGGTGGCGCCAGCGGTCGCCGAAGGTCTCGGCCAGCCCGCCGCAGCCGCAGATCCACGAGCAGTAGCGCTTGCCGTGGAAGAGCACGAACAGCGGGATGATGCCGAAGGTCAGGATGACGCCCCAGACCACCCAGATCCGGTGCGGGTCGTAGAAGCCAGGTGTAGAAGAACAGCGGCCAGGCGTAGACGATGCCGTACGAGCGCCAGGCCTGGTCGGCGAACTGCGGGTCGGTGGCCAGCGCCTCGCCGACCCACTGGTACTTGACCGCCCACTGGAAGAGGAACTCGGGCAGGATGAAGAAGAAGACCCACTGGAAGCCGAGCAGGCTGGTGTAGCGCCAGATCTGGAACTTGTCCTTGCGGTCGATCCCCCAGCGCTTGATCGCGCCGATGCCGAAGACGGTCATCAGCGTCGTGTAGAGCACCGTGTACCAGAACGACCAGGGGCGCGCCGAGAAACGACATCTTGCCGTAGCCCCAGCCGCGGTAGGGCCAGAACTCGGAGCCCGGCGCCGACCTTGATGCCGTAGATCGAGTACCAGACGAGGAACGAGAGGCCCAGCCAGCACCAGCGGTTGCCCCGGGTGCCGGCCCAGATCAGGCCGGCGGCGGCCGCCGCGGCGGCCAGCCCGCCGACGAGCGGCGCGCCGCCCGCCGGGTCGAGCCCCAGCGGCATCGCGCCGCCCAGCCGGCCGCCGAGCAGCCACAGCCCCAGCAGGGTCGCCGCGGTGAGCGCCGCCGCCAGCGACGGACGATCCCGTCCACTCGTTCTCCAGCCGGATGCCGAGGCTCTTGAGGAACTTGACCGGCAGCTCGGCGCCGATCAGGACGAAGGCGTGCTCCGCCGGCACCACCCGCTCCTCCTGGTGGCCGCCCTGGTCGACCTCGAGGACCGCCTCGCGGCCGCGGAACTCGCGCACGTTGGAGTTGAGGATCAGCTCGATCCGGCCGTCGGCGACCGCCTCGTCGAGCTGCCGGCGGTTGTCCTTGAACAGGCGGCTGAACTCGCCGCCGCGATAGGACAGCCGCACCCGGTTGCGCTCGGCCAGGGTCAGCGCCGCCTCGACCGCGCTGTTGCCGCCGCCGACCACCAGGATCTCCTCGTCGCGGTACTTGGTGGGCGAGTAGAGCCGGTGGTAGACGTGCTCGAGCTCCTCGCCGGGCACGCCGAGCCGGCGCGGGTTGCCGCGCTGGCCGGTGGCCAGGACCACCCGGCGGGCGCGGTACTCGCCCTTGGGGGTGCGGGCGAGAAAGGTGCCGTCCTTCCGCCGCTCGAGGCCGACGAGCGGCTCCTCGGTGCGCACGTCGAGGCGGTTGTCGCGGACGATCGGCCTGCCAGCGCTCGACCAGCTCCTCCTTGCGGGCGCCGTCGAGCCACAGCTTGCCCTTGGCCGGGATCGTGTCGGGCTCGGCGTAGACCCACTTGCCCTCGGGAAAGTTCTCGATGGTGTTGGCGATCTTGCCCTTCTCGAGCACCACCACGCGCATCCCCTTGTCCTGGGCGGCCAGCGCCGCGTTGAGCCCCGCGGCGCCGGCGCCGACGACCAGCAGGTCGAGCGTGCCGTCGTCGGCCGGCCGCGCCGGCCGCGGCAGCGCGGCCAGATGGTCGATCAGCTCGACCGCCTGGGCCATCGCCAGCTTGATCACCGGCGCACCGGCGAGGTCGCCGATGATGTAGAGCCCCTTGACGTTGGACTCGTTGTGCTTGCCGAGCGCCGGGCGGCGCTGGTCGTTGCTGCCGCTGGTCAGCAGCGCCTCGAGGCGATGGCGGATTGCGAACATGACGGCTGTCTCGGGCGCGGGCTCAGGCGCGGGCCGTCTCGGGCTCGAAGGCCGGCTCGAGGGCGTGGCCGCAGGAGGCACAGGCCGAGGCCGCGGGGTGGTTGCGCTCGCCGCAGTGGCCGCAGGCCACCGGCGAGGGGGTGGTGGGGATCTTGGTCATGCCGGGCTTTGACAGGCCGCTTCCGGCCGGCCCGCCGGTCGCCCCGGCGGCGCGCCCGCGGGTCATTACCGCCGCGACGGCCACCACGTTGGCCGCCAGCCCGGCGAAGAACCAGCCCCAGGCAGGCAGCCCGCGGTCGAGAGCGACGTAGGAGCAGACGGCCCCGGCCAGCAGGCCGGCCAGGACGTAGAGCCCGAAGACCAGCCAGCCGGTCTCGAGCGGCGGCGTCTCCATCGCCGCCTCGTCGAACAGGCCGCCGCGCGCCTCGATGCTGGTGGAAGTAGGCCTCCGGATCGGCCGCGAACCGGTCCAGCATCTTGGCGGCGACGAAGAACCTGCGGCCCTTGTAGCGCGCCTCGACGATGTCTCCGGCGCGGGTCGGCAGCCGGCAGACGATGCACTGCTCGCCCTCGGCCGGGCGCTGGTCGAGGACCACCCAGCCGGGGGCCGCTGCCGGTGCCGGCGCTTCGACCGCCGCCGCCGCCGCGCCGGAGAGGCCGGGGAACCCGAGGATGGCCGCGGCCAGGACCGCCGCGACGGCCGCTGCCAGGCAGGGCCGGGCTCCCGGCCGCCCGCCCCGGATCAGCTCACTACCTCCACCAGCAGCTCGCGAATGCGGTTGCCGTCGACCTCCTTGACCTCGAGCCGCAGCGGCGGCAGCTCGGCCCGGTCGCCGACCTCGGGCGAGCGGCCGATCTCGGAGAGCACGACGCCGCCGATGGTGTCCTCGTCGCGGTCGCTGAACTCGATTCCCAGGGCGGTCTCGAGCTCTTCGACCAGCATGGCGCCGGCGACCTGGTAGAGGTTCTCGCCGCGCTTGACCAGCTCCGGCGTCTCCTCGTCGAACTCGTCCTGGATGTCGCCGACGATCTCCTCGATGACGTCTTCCAGCGCGACGATGCCGCTGACCCCGCCGTACTCGTCGAGCACCGCGCACATGTGGAACTGGTCCTGCAGCATCCGCTTGAGCAGCCGGTCGAGCTGCAGCGTCTCGGGCACGAAGCCGATCTCGCGGCGGACCGCCTCGAGGTCGGTGAGCGTCCGGGTGCTGGAAGATGTCCTTGATGTGGACCAGGCCGATCACCTTGTCGAGGGCGCCGCGCACCAGCGGGAAGCGGGTGTGGCCGCTGGATCGGGCCACCGCCAGGTTCTCTTCGAGCGAGCGGTCGGTCGACAGGTAGACGACGTCGGCCCGCGGCACCATGATCTGCCGCGCGGTGTGATCCGACAGCTCGAAGACGTTGCCCAGCAGCGCGCGCTTCTGCGGCCGAGATCTGGCTGGCGCCGGTCGAGGCCAGCAGCCGGCGCAGCTCCTCTTCGTCGTGGCCGAGCTCGCTTTCGGAGACGGGCTCGATCCCCACTATCGCCAGGACCCTGTTGGCGGCGTGGTTGAGCACCCAGATCGCCGGGTAGGTCGCCTTGTAGAACAGGAACAGCGGTATCGCCACCCAGAGGCTGGTGGCCTCGGGCTTGCGGATGGCGATCGACTTGGGAGCCAGCTCGCCGAGGACGATGTGCAGGATCGTGATGGTGAGGAAGGCGGTGGTCAGGGTGATGGAGTGTGACAGCGCCGGGCTCAAGCCGGGGAACAGCCCGAGCACCGGTTCCAGCAGCCAGGCGAAGGCCGGCTCGCCGATCCAGCCCAGGGCCAGGCTGGCCAGGGTGATGCCGAGCTGGGTCGAGGAGAGGTAGGCGTCCAGGTGGCGCACCATGTGGCGGGCGATCCTGCCGCGCCGTTCGCCACGGGCCACGTAGGGGTCGAGCTGGGTCGGCCGAACCTTGACCAGGGCGAACTCGGCCGCGACGAAGAAGCCGTTGAGCGCCACCAGGAACAGCCCGAGCAGCAGACCGACCACCGGATCGATCTGGATGCCGACCGGGGGGCCGCTGGAGGCGACCAGCCAGCCGAAAGCCGGCGCCAGCGCGCTCACCAGCGGGTGCGGGCCGCCGGGCGGCGGCACTCAGCTGTTGGCGCGGGTCTAGGCGCGGGGTCGTCGGATGGGGGCGGGGCGTCTTGGCTCAAGGCTGCCAGATAGTAACACGCGGGAACTTCCCCGGCCGCGTGCGCCCACCGCCTCGCCAAGCGACCCGAGGGCACTCGGCGAGACCGACTCCGCACGGGCTGAAGCCGTCAGGACTGGAAGCATCGCTAGATGCGCCCGCTCTTTGCCGCCGCGAGCGCCCGCCGCGCGCAGGCGTGGACGCCGTCGATCAGGCGGGCGAAGCGCGGGTCGCTGGTGTGCCCGGCGCGGTAGCGGGCGTAGATCTGCTGCACGATGACGGCGATCTTGAAGAGGCCGTAGACGTAGTAGAAGACCGCCTCGCCCACGTCGCGGCCGCTGACCTCGGCATAGCGCTCGACCAGCTGGGCGCGGCTCGGGTTGCCGGGCAGCAGCGTCGGGCTGAGCGCCAGATGGCGCAGCTCCGGCGGGTCGCCGGGATCGACCCAGTAGCCCAGGCTGGTGCCGAGGTCCATCAGCGGGTCGCCGATCGTGGCCATCTCCCAGTCGAGCACCGCGATCACCCGCGTGCCGTCCGCGGGATCGAGCACCAGGTTGTCGTACTTGAAGTCGTTGTGGATCAGCGCCGCGCCGCTTTCGGCCGGCGCCCGGGCGTCGAGCCAGGCGGCTACCTCGGTCATCTCGGGGACGACGTCGGTGCGCGCCTTCTCGTAGCGGCCGGCCCAGCCGTCCACCTGGCGGCGCACATAGCCCTCGGGGCGGCCCAGCTCGCCCAGGCCGGCGGCCGCGTAGTCGACCGCGTGCAGCTCGGCCAGGGTCTCCACGAAGCCGCCGGCGATCGCCGCCATCCGCTCCGGCGGCGGCCGCATCTCGACCGGCATCCGCGGCCGCAAGATCACGCCCTCGACCCGCTCCATGACGTAGAACGGCGCCCCCAGCACGGCCGGGTCGTCGCAGAAGACGAGCGGCGCCGGCGCCTTGTCGTAGACCGCGGAGAGCCGCGACAGGATCCGGTGCTCGCGCCCCATGTCGTGGCCCGACTTGACCGCGGCGCCGATCGGCGGCCGCCGCAGCACCAGCTCGCGCGAGCCGGCGCGCAGCAGGTAGGTCAGGTTGGAGAAGCCGCGCGGGAACTGCTCGACCTCGAGCGGGCCGTCGATCTCGCCCAGTCGATCGACGAGGAAGTCGGTGAGCCGGGCGGTGTCCAACTCCTCCCCCTCTCGCACCACCTGCGGCCGATCGATCCAGTCGTCGCCCATGCCGGCAAGCTACCATCTAGCCCTCAGAAGGAGGGTGCGCCATGGACTTCGAGCTATCCGAGAAGATCGAGACCGCCCTCGGCATGATCGACGAGTTCATGCGCCGGGAGGTGCTGCCGCTCGAGCCGTTCTTTCTCGCCGAGCCGTTCTCGAGCCTCGAGCCCAAGATCGAGCAGAAACGCCGGGCGGTCCGGCAGATGGGCCTCTGGGCGCCGAACCACCCGCGGGAGTACGGCGGCATGGGCCTCGGGCTGGTGGACCACGGCCTGGTCTCCGAGGCGCTCGGCGTCTCGCCGCTGGGCCACTACGTCTTCGGCTGCCACGCCCCCGACGCCGGCAACATCGAGATCCTCCACCAGCACGGCACCGAGGCGCAGAAGGCGCGCTGGCTCCCGCCGCTCGTCGCCGGCGAGATCCGTAGCTGTTTCTCGATGACCGAGCCCGAGCTGCCGGGCTCGAACCCGGTGATGATGGCGACCACCGCCGTCCACGACGGCGACGACTACGTCATCGACGGCCAGAAGTGGTACACCACCGCCGCCGACGGCGCCGAGCTGGCGATCGTGATGGCGGTCACCGACCCCGCGGCGCCGCCCCACCAGCGGGCCAGCATG
The DNA here is from genome assembly GCA_963781065.1 of Thermoanaerobaculia bacterium. Classification (GTDB taxonomy): domain Bacteria; phylum Acidobacteriota; class Thermoanaerobaculia; order Multivoradales; family JAHEKO01; genus CALZJC01. Next base: position 101,879 of record CAWAET010000013.1, read on the forward strand.
ATCCTGGTGCCCACCGCCACGCCGGGCTTCGACCGGGTGCGCAACATCACCGTCATGGGCGAGGCCGGCGAGGGCTTCTTCAGCCACGCCGAGATCCTCTACCACTCCTGCCGCGTGCCGCGCGCCAACCTGCTGGGCGAAGAGGGCGCCGGTTTCCGCATCGCCCAGGAGCGGCTGGGCCCGGGCCGCATCCATCACTGCATGCGCTGGCTGGGCATCTGCAAGCGGGCGCTCGACCTGATGTGCGCCCGCGCTGCCGAGCGCACCATCGCCCCGGGCCAGAAGCTGGCCGACCGCGAGGTCGTCCAGACCTGGATCGGCGAGTGCGCCGCCAGGATCGCCGCCGCCCGCGCCCTCACCCTCCAGACCGCCTGGCGGATCGAGAAGCACGGCTGGAAAGAGGCCCGGCAGGAGATCTCGGCGATCAAGTTCCTGGTCGCCGACACCATGCTCGAGGTGGTCGACCGGGCGCTCCAGGTCCACGGCGGCCTGGGCATGACCGACGACACCATCCTCGCCTGGTTCTACCGCCACGAGCGCGCGGCGCGGATCTACGACGGGCCGGACGAGGTGCACAAGCTGTCGCTGGCGCGGCGGATCTTGAAGGCGTATCGAGGTCGAGCGCCGGGGTCATCAGAGCCCTATTCGCGCTGACACACCCTGCCTACCTGGCGGGGTGTTGTCCTTGGCACGGGTCGGTTGGTATCAACAAGCAACGGAGGAGGACTTGAGCCCTTGAGCGAGGTCTTTCTCAGCTACGCCAAGGAAGACCGCCCGCGAGCCCGGATCCTCGCCGAAGCGCTGGAACGTCAGGGCTGGTCGGTGTGGTGGGACCGCGAAATCCCCGTTGGCGGGGTGTTCGACGAGGTCATTGAGCGCGAGCTCACAGCGGCCCGCGCCGTCATCGTGCTCTGGTCCGAGCGGTCGGTCCACAGCCGCTGGGTGAAGGCCGAGGCCGAGGCGGCGGTCGAGCGCCACAAGCTCTTCCCGGTGCTCATCGACCGGGTCCCGATCCCCCTCGCCTTTCGCCAGTTCCAGGCCGCCGATCTGGTGGAGTGGGACGGCGGCCGCGAGAGCGCGGAGTTCCCGCACCTCGTTTCCGAGCTTGGCCAGCGGCTCGGGCAGCGGCCAGGCGCAGTCCCGACCGCAGAAGCCCATCGGGACGAGCCGAGGCGCGACTTTCCGGCGCGGCGGCCCGCACGCTGGCTCTTGAGCGGACTGATCGTCGTCCTCCTGGTCGTGGCCTCGATCTGGGTCTGGAGCGAGTTTCGCCTGAGCGAGGTTCCACCCGTCGCAGTCCCAGGGGGGGTCCAGCCCCTACCGGTCCCGCCCGAAGACGAGGCCGACGAACACGTTCAGGTGGCCCCCGTCCAGGTCGCTCCGAAGTCTGTCCCGGAACGACTGCCGAGGCCGGGCGAACCGATCGGGCTCGAGCTCGTCTTCGCCACTCCCGACGGCCCTCGCACCCACCACGAGCTGCTGGGCGGCGAAGACGTCGCCATGGCAGTACATTTCTCCGAGCCTGCCCCCGAGACGCTGCGCATCGAGCTCCGCGTTGTGCCCGGAACGGACTTGCTCTTCTTCCCGGAGTTCGTCGAGATCCCTGGCGGGGCCCGCGAGATGCCGTTCGTGGTCGAGGCCAGGCCCGTGGGGCGTCCAACTGATCTCGTCATCGAGGCCCGTCTCGGTGACCACGCACGGGCCGAGGCCCGGTTGAGTCTCCTCCCCGACGAGAGCTTCTTGGAGACCTTCCGGAAACTGCCGCCGAGGCCGCGCGAACCGATCGGGGTCGAGCTCTTCTTCGTCACTGACGAGGGCCCTCGCACCCACCACGAGCTGGTGGGGACCAACCGCGTCACCAACTTCGAGATGGTGGTGCTGCTCGCCGAGCCCACCGACGAGACGCTGCGTATCGAGCTCCGCGTTGTGCCTGGAACGGACTTGCTCTTATTCCCGGAGTTCGTCGAGATCCCGGGCGGGGCTCGCGAGGTGCCGTTCGTGGTCGAGGCCAGGCCCGTGGGGCATCCAACCGATTTCGTCATCGAGGCCCGTCTCGGTGACGCCCACGCCCAGGCTCACCTCAATCTGCTGCCGCGCCACTGAGCGGCCGGGGTCGCCGACTGAATGGGGTTCAGCTTACGGCGGATGG
>CAWAET010000014.1:0-107992 GCA_963781065.1 Thermoanaerobaculia bacterium
GTCGACCCCTTTCTCGTGATGAGACCGTCTCTGGGTGAGCCCGTTCCGGTCCGGCGACGCAACGCCCGAAGCGCTTGCCGAATCCAGGAACGGAATTGCCGTGCCCGGCCGACTGGATCTTCCCGGCCGCGGGACGGGGCGCTCAGGGCGTGCCGCTCCGCGGCGCGTGACGGTCCGCTCGACGCGGACATGCTTTTCGATTGCCGGACAGCCTAGCACGCGGCTCCGGCCTCCGCCCGTGGCGGTCGACCTCGGTGTCGACCGGGCCTCCCTGGCCCGGCTTCCCCGGCCTAAGTGTCCCGTTTGACTACTCCCATCCACCAATTTCGGGTCGTTTTCGCCCCTGGCGGCGTTGCGCCTCCTCGAAAGACGCCCGGTATTCCAGCGTCGACGCGCCTTGCCAGGGACGAAAACGACCTCGAACTTGTTGAACGGGACTAGTCAAACGGGACACTAGAACCGCTCCCAGGACCGGCTGGTGATCGACGCCAGCATCAGCCCGGTGACCAGCGACAGGGCGATGAGCAGCATGGTGAAGCCGGTCTGGATGCCCGAGACGACGTCGTTGGCGAGCAGCGACGAGAGGCTCTCGAAGCCCAGGCCGCCGGGCACCAGCAGCAGCATGCCGGGCAGGATCGCCAGCGCCGACGGCTCGTTGCGCCAGCGGCCGAGCAGATGGCCCACCATGCCCAGCATCCAGGCGCCCACCAGCACACCCAGCTCGGGCCCGAAGGCGAGGGTGCCGAGCCGGCTCGAGGTGAAGGAGACCGTGGCCGCCAGCAGCACGAACGGCAGGTCCCGGGGCCGGGCGCGGAACAGCACGGTCATCGCCAGCGCCGCCACCAGCAGGGCGACCGGCAGCGCGCCGAGCGGCAGCGAATCGGGCCGCTCGAGGCCGCCGCCGCCGAGCCCCGCCGCCAGCTTGCCGCCCAGGGCGACGCCGAAGCCGATCTGGAGGAAGGTCATCAGGGCGCCGCCCAGCCGGGCGGTGCCGCTCACCAGGTGGCCGTGCGCCAGCTCGTTGACGGCGATGGTCAGGCCGAGGCCGGGGATCAGGATGATCAGCCCGGCCACCGTCGGGATGAAGCCGACCATCGGCCCGACGGCGGTCTGCATGGCGCCGGTGATCAGCATCGCCGCCACCGCCGCCGTGCCGGGCATGACCATGGCGAAGCGCGGTGCGCGGCCGGCAACCAGGCCGAGCAGGCCGATGACCAGCCCGATGACGCCGGCGGTCGCCGACTCGTCGGTGCCGCCGCCGAAGAAGACCGCCGTCGCCGCCGAGGCCAGACCGAAGCCGGCCACCGTCGCCAGCCGGCCGTGGATCGGCGGTCGGGCCCGGAGGGCGTCGATCCGCTCGCCGGCCGCCTCGAGCGTCAGCCGGCGGGCGCAGACGTCGCCGATCAGGTGGTGCAGCTCGGACTGTTTCTCCAGGTTGACCCGGCCGGAGTCGAGCCGCGCCAGAGTGGTGCGCGCCGCCTCGGGTGGTCCCACCGAGCCGATGATCGACGTCGGGGTGACCACGAACTGGGTCTCGATCTCCATCCGCTCGCCGACCTGGGCGAGCGCCACCTCGAGCCGATGCGACGGCATGCCATAGGTATGCAGCGCCCGCGCCAGCTTCATCAGGAAGCCGATGGCGCGGTCGATCCGGGCGCTTTCCGGCGTCTCGGCCACGGTCAGGGCGCCCGGCGGTAGTCGAGGCCGGTCGACCCCTCGGCCGCGGCCACCAGCCGGGCGGCGATCTCGTTGGCGCGGTGGAACAGCCGCTGCTCGTCGACCCCTACCAGGCGGCCGTCCTCGACCAGCACCCGGCCGGCGACGACGGTGCAGTCGGCGCGAACGCCCGAGCCGCAGAAGAGGATGGCCGCGGCCGGGTCGTGCATGGCGCCGGCGAACTCGACCCGGTCGAGCCGGAAGATCGCCAGGTCGGCGGCGGCGCCGGGCTCGATGCGGCCGATCTCGTCGCGGCCGAGCAGCCTGGCGCCGCCACGGGTGGCCATCTCGAGCACCCGCCGCGCCGGCATGGCGCCCGGGCCGGCGCCCGGTCCGTCACCCAGCCGGTGGATCAGCAGCGCCAGCTGCATCTCACGGGTCATCGACGAGGCGTCGTTCGAGGCGCTGCCGTCCACCGCCAGGCCGACGTTGACCCCGGCGTCGAGCAGCTGGGGCACCTTGCAGATGCCCGAGCCGAGCCGCAGATTCGAGGCCGGGCAGTGGGCGACGTGGGTGCCGGTGGCGGCGAGCCGGGCGATCTCGGCGTCGTCGAACCAGATGCCGTGGGCGTACCAGACGTCCTCGCCCAGCCAGCCGGTCTCCTCCATGTAGGCCAGCGGCCGCATGCCGTGCTGCTCGAGGCAGTAGGCCTCCTCGTCCCGGGTCTCGGCCAGGTGGGTGTGGAGCCGCACGCCGCGCTCGCGCGCCAGCTCGGCGGTGCGCCGCAGCAGCTCGGTGGTGACCGAGAAGGGCGAGCAGGGCGCCAGCGCCAGGCGGCACATCGAGAACGGCTCGGGGTCGTGGTACTTGTCGATCAGCCGCTCGCAGTCGCGCAGGATCTCGTCCGCGCCCTGCACGGTGTCGTCGGGCGGCAGGCCGCCGTCGCTGACCCCACGGCTCATGCTGCCGCGGGTCGGGTGGAAGCGGATGCCGGTCGCGGCGGCGGTCTCGATGGCGACGTCGAGCAGCTCGGCCGGGGCGCCCCGGGGAAAGAGATAGAAGTGATCGGTGGTCGTGGTGCAGCCCGACAGCAGCAGCTCGGCGATCCCGACCCGGGTCGAGACCTCGACCGCGTCGGGCGCCAGGTGGCGCCAGACCTGGTAGAGGCCGACCAGCCAGTCGAACAGCTCGGCGTTGGCGACCCGCGGCAGGTTGCGGGTCAGGGTCTGGAAGAGGTGATGGTGGGTGTTGACGAAGCCGGGGTAGACCACCCGGTCGGCGCCGTCGATGAGCCGGACCTCGCCACCCGGCGGGATGGTGAGGTCGCTGCCGATCGAGTGGATCCGCCCGTTTTCGATCAACAGGTCGACGCCGCTGAGCGGCGGCTCCCCGTCGACCATGGTGACCAGGGTGCCGATTTGCCGGATCAGCAGCCGCGGCGTCTGGGCCATCGCAAGCCTCCCTTCGCGCTCAGCGGGCCGCCGCGGGGTCGAACCGGTACTCGTCCGGTACCGGGTTGGCTCCCTCCCAGGCGACGCGCCGGAAGTACTCGGGATCGGTGTTGATCTCGGAGTTGATCAGCAGCACCTGCGAGCTCGGGCCGAGACCCAGCGCCTCGCGCAGCGGCCGGCCCTCGGCGTGCTCCATCAGGAACATCAGCGCCCCCAGCGTGACCGCGCCCGACTCGCCCGAGATCACCGCCGGGTCGTCGTCGAGCGGCACGCCATAGACCCGCATCCCCTTCGCCGCGACGTAGTCGGGTGCGGCGACGAAGGCGTCGGCGTGGTCCCAGAGCAGGTCCCAGGCCACCGGGCTCGGGTCGCCGCAGGCGAGGCCGGCCATGATCGTGTCGAGCTCGCCGGGGAAGGCGTGCGGCCGGCCGTCGCCGGCGGCCGCCGAGGCCAGCAGACAGGCCGCGCGGGTCGGCTCGACCACCACGCACAGCGGCGCCCGCTCGCCCAGCAGGCGGTGGTAGTAGGCGATGCCCGAGGCCGCCAGCGCGCCGACGCCGGCCTGGACGAACAGGTGGGTCGGCTGGCTGAGCCCCTGGGCGGCGATCTGCTCCTGGGCCTCGGAGAACAGCGTGGCGTAGCCCTGCATGATCCAGACGGGGATCTGCTCGTAGCCCTCCCACGAGGTGTCCGAGATGACCTGCCAGCCGTGGCGCTCGGCGTCGACGGTGATCTGCCGCACGGCGTCGTCGTAGGTGCCGTCGACGACCTCGACCTCGGCCCCCTGGGCGGCGATCGCTCGGATGCGCGCCTGGGAGGTCTTCTTGTGGACGTAGATGATCGCCCGCTGCTCCAGCGCCCTTGCCGCCCAGGCGACGCCGCGGCCGTGGTTGCCGTCGGTGGCGGTGGCGAAGGTGATTGGGCCGAGACGCTCGCGGACCTCGGCCGAGGTCAGCTCGGCGAAGCTCAGCTCGCGGTCCTCGGCTCCGAGCCGCTGGCGCAGGTAGCGGTAGATGGCGAACGAGCCGCCGAGCACCTTGAACGAGCCCAGGTCGAGGCGCACCGCCTCGTCCTTGACCCAGACGCCGCCGACGCCGAGCATCGCCCCCAGGCCCCGCAGCCGCTTGAGCGGGCTCGAGCGGAACCCCGGGATCTGGCCGTGGAAGCCGCGCGCCTCGTCAACCACCCCGGCCGGCATGATCCGGTCGAGGCTGGCCGAGGCCCCGCGGCCGGAAGCGCGCGGGTTGAGGGTCCACTGCAGGGGCTTTTCTACGGCCATCAATCGCAGGATATCCCCTGCGGCCGCGGCGTGCAGGCCCCGCGGCCTAATCCTCGAGGATCGCGAGCGCCGCTTCGAGGATCTCGGCCGGGTCGACGAAGCGGACCTCGTCCGGCACCTCCCCGAGCAGCGCCCGAGCCCGATCCTGGAGCTCGCGCGGCACCTCCAGCAGCAGCGGCATCCGGAACGCCCTGCACATGTGGAAGATGTCCTCGGCGTTGGTCTCGATGTCCTCGTCCTCGGGCGCCCAGATCTTGTGCAGGTAGCCGACCAGCAGGTCGAACCGGTTGTTCTGGTTGATCCGGCGCACGTACCTGCCGTGGTTGTCGACCCCGTTGGAGATGGGGATGGTGTCGAAACCGTGACAGATGAGGTAGGTGAGAAGCCTCGAGTCCGTGCCTTCGAAGTAGCCAACGCGTTTTCTGCTCACGACATCCTCCTGACCTTCGCTCGGTCCGACAACGCTACACCACGCCCTGGTCGATCATCGCCTGGGCTACTTTGAGAAACCCGGCGATGTTGGCGCCGGCGACGTAGTTGCCAGGGAAGCCGTGCTCCTTGGCGGTTTCGAAGCAGTTCTTGTGGATCGCCACCATGATGCCCATCAGCCGCTGATCCAGCCGGTCGCGAGTCCAGGAGGTGTGGCCGGCGTTCTGGCTCATCTCCAGGCCGCTGACGGCGACGCCGCCGGCGTTGGCCGCCTTGCCCGGGCCGAACAGGACCTTCTCGGCGAGGAAGTGCTCCACCGCCTCCGGGCGGCTCGGCATGTTGGCGCCCTCGCTCACCACGAAGACGCCGTTGGCGGTGAGCTGCTTGGCGTCTTCGAGGTCGATCTCGTTCTGGGTGGCGCTGGGAAAGGCGCACTGCGCCCCGGGCAGGCCCCAGGGGCGTTTGCCCTCGTGGTAGTCGCAGCCGAACTTCTCGGCATACTCGCTGATACGGCCGCGGCGCACGTTCTTCAGCTCCATCACCCAGGCCAGCTTCTCGGTGTCGATGCCGTCCGGGTCGTGGATGCAGCCGCCGGAGTCCGACAGGCTGACCGCCTTGGCGCCGAGCCGGATCAGGTTCTCGACCGTGTACTGGGCGACGTTGCCCGAGCCCGAGACCAGGCAGATCTTGCGGCGGATCGACTCGGCCCGGGTCTTGAGCATCTCCTCGGCGAAGTAGACCGCGCCGTAGCCGGTGGCCTCCGGGCGGATCAGGCTGCCGCCCCACTCGAGCCCCTTGCCGGTGAGAACGCCCGCGAACTCGTTGGCGAGCCTTTTGTACTGGCCGAACAGGAAGCCGATCTCGCGCCCGCCGACGCCGATGTCGCCGGCCGGCACGTCGGTGCGGGGGCCGATGTGGCGGAACAGCTCCGACATGAAGGACTGGCAGAAGCGCATCACCTCGAGGTCGCTCTTGCCTTTGGGGTCGAAGTCGGAACCGCCCTTGCCGCCGCCCATCGGCAGCGTGGTCAGGGCGTTCTTGTAGACCTGCTCGAAGGCGAGGAACTTGAGCACCCCCAGGTTGACGCTGGGGTGGAAGCGCAGGCCGCCCTTGTAGGGGCCGATGGCGCTCGACATCTCGATCCGGAAGCCGCGGTTGACCTGGACCTCGCCCTTGTCGTCGACCCAGGGGACCCGGAACATGATGACCCTCTCGGGCTCGACCATCCGCCGCATGATGCCGACGTCCTTGAACCTCGGGTAACGATCGAGGATCGGCAGGATCGATTGCGCGACCTCGTGCACTGCCTGATGGAACTCGGTCTCCGTCGGGTTCCGAGCGATGACCTGCTCCATGAACACACTGAGAGAATCCGCCATGACGACTCCTCCAATACGCTGCGACTGTCCGGGGTTTCTTGCGGCTCGCCCGCCCGCCTCGCAGTCAATCTACAGGAGCCGATGACGGCGGCACAACCGCGCCGCGGGGCGGTTTTGGTTGCCCGCCCGGTGAGGCTGGGTTAACCTCCCCGTAAGCGCCTTGCAAGACCCAGCGTAGCTGGAACGGCGGGAGAAGAGCCGATGAACGAGATCTCGATCACCGTCAATGGTGTGGATCACCAGCTGACGATCAACCCGGGCGAGAGCCTGCTCGAAGCGTTGCGGACGCGCTGTGGCGTCATCTCGACCAAGGACGGCTGCCAGCCGCAGGGGCAGTGCGGCTGCTGTGTCGCCCTGGTCGACGGAGTGCCCAAGATCACCTGCGCGGTCAGTGCCGGGAAAACCGACGGCAAGTCCGTCCTGACCCTCGAGGGGCTGCCGGAGGAGGAGCGCCGGCTGATCGCCCGCAGCTTCGTCACCGTTGCCGGCCTGCAGTGCGGCTTCTGTATCCCCGGCATCGCGATGCGCGCCAAGGCGCTGCTGGACCACAACCCCGACGCCACCCGCGAGCAGATCGCCAACGGCCTGGCCGGCCACCTGTGCCGCTGCACCGGCTACATCAAGGTGCTCGACGCGATCGAGCTGATGGCTCGCGCCAAGCGCGGCGAGGAGATCCCCGCGCCCTGCCAAGACGGCGCCGTCGGCAGCTCCTACGCCCGCTATACGGGCGAAGAGCTGACCCTGGGCGACCGGCCGTACGTCGATGATCTCGAGCTGCCGGGGATGCTCCACGGCGCCGTCGTGCTGTCGCCCCACGCCCGGGCGCGGGTGCTGTCGATCGACACCAGCGCGGCGCGGGAGCTGCCCGGCGTCGAGGCGGTAGCCACCGCCGACGACGTGCCCGGCGAGCGCTGGTACGGCCTGGTCTACGACGACTGGCCGGGCTTCGTGGCGGTGGGCGAGGAGGTGCGCTGCGTCGGCGACGTCCTGGCGGCGGTAGCGGCGGTCGACGAGGCCACCGCCCGGGCCGCGGCGGCGCTCGTCGAGGTGGAGTACGTGCCGCTGGAACCGGTGCTCGACCCGGAGGAGGCCCTCGAGGAAGGCGCCCACCAGGTCAACCCGAAGCACCCCAACGAGCTCTCCGACACCATCGTGCGGCGCGGCGATGCCGACCAGGCCCTGGCCGAGAGCGCCCACGTGGTCACCGGGACCTGGACCACCCAGCGGATCGAGCATCTCTATCTCGAGCCCGAGAGCGCCGTCGCCGAGCCGCTGCCGGACGGCCGGCTGCACCTCTACACCCAGGGCCAGGGGGTCTTCGACGACCGGCGCCAGGTGGCCCGGTTCTTGGGCGAGCCGGAGGAGCGGATCTTCGTCGAGCTGGTGCCCAACGGCGGCGCCTTCGGCGGCAAGGAGGACATGTCGATCCAGGCGCAGACGGCGCTGCTGGCGCGCATGACCGGCCGGCCGGTGAAGCTGACCCTGAACCGGGAGGAGTCGATCCGGTTGCATCCAAAGCGCCATCCGGTGAAGATGACCTACACGGTCGGCTGTGACGCGGAGGGCCACCTGACCGCGGTCAAGGCGCGTCTGATCGGCGACAGCGGCGCCTACGCCTCGGTGGGCTCGAAGGTGCTGGAGCGCGCCGCCGGCCACGCCTGCGGTCCCTACAATGTGGCCAACGTCGACGTCGAGTCGCGCGGCGCCTACACCAACAATCCGCCCTGCGGCGCGATGCGCGGCTTCGGCGCCAACCAGGCGCACTTCGGCATGGAGGGAGCCATGGACCTGCTGGCCGAGAAGGCGGGCATCGACGGCTGGGAGATTCGCTGGCGCAACGCCCTGGCGGTGGGCGACACTTTCGCCACCGGCCAGGTGCTGGAGAAGTCGGTGGGCCTCAAGCAGACCCTCCAAGCGGTCAAGGAGCCTTACTACGCCGCCCGCCGCGAGGGCCGCGCGGTGGGCATCGCCTGCGGCATCAAGAACTCGGGCATCGGCAACGGCGCCATCGAGCACGGCCGGGCGCGGCTGGCGGTGGAGCAGGACGGCACGGTCTCGGTCTACACCGGCTACACCGAGATGGGGCAGGGCCTGCTGACCATCCTGGTGCAGTGCTGCGTCGAGGTCACCAGCCTCGCGCCGAAGGTCTTCGTGCCCAAGGTCGACTCGACCTTCGAGGTGGGCTGCGGCCAGACCACCGGTTCGCGCGGCACGTTGCTGGCCGGCCGCGCGGTGGTCGACGCGGCCGAGAAGATGAAGGCCGACCTCGATGCCGGGCGCACGCTGGCCGACCTCGCCGGCACGGTCTACAAGGGCACCGTGGTGATCGACGACACCACCAAGCCGGGCGCGGTGGTCGACAAGATCAAGACCCATACCGCTTTCGGCTTCGCCACCCAGGTCTGCATCCTCGACGAGGAGGGCAGGATCGACCGCTTCCTGGCCGCTCACGACGTCGGCCGGGCGATCAATCCGGCGCTGTGCGAGGGCCAGATCGAGGGCTCGGTGCACATGGGGCTGGGCTACGCCCTGACCGAGGACCTGCCCTGCCCGGACGGCATGCCGGCGACCTTCAAGCTGCGCGAGCTGGGGGTCATCCGGGCGCGCGAGATGCCCGAGATCGAGGTCATCATGATCGAGGACCACGAGCCCGAGGGCCCCTTCGGCGCCAAGGGCGTCGGCGAGATCGGCCTGGTGCCCACCGCCGCCGGCGGTGGCCGGCGCGCTCGAGGCGTTCGACGGCGTGCGCCGCTACGAGCTGCCGATGAAGGACTCGCCCGCCGCCCGGGCGATGAAGGTCGGGCGGATCCGCAGCCTGGGTCAGTAGACGGGGCCGGAACCGATCACCGGCCTCGGCGCGCCGAGCGCGGAGGAGGGCCAATGAGTCGTGACCTGATCATCCGAAACGCTCGGCTCAGAGGCCGCGACGAGCCGGTGGATATCGCCGTCGGCGACGGAGTGATCCTGGAGATCGGCGCCGAGTTGGCGGGCGGAGAGCGGGAGATCGACGCCGCCGGCGGCCTGGTCACCGAGTCGTTCGCCAATCCGCACCTGCACCTGGACAAGGTCTACACACTCGAGAAGCTGGGCTCGGCCGCGCTCGAGGCCTACCACGGCGCGGAGATGGGCGCGGCGATGACCGCCATCGAGCTGGCGGCGCAGGTCAAGGAGCAGTACGACGAGAGCTGGATCCTGCCCAACGTACGCCGCGCCCTGCGCCTGGCGGCGCGTTACGGCAACACCCACATCCGCGCCTTCGCCGACGTCGACACCAAGGCCGAGCTGAAGGGCGTCAGGGCGCTGATCGCCGCGCGCGAGGAGTTCCGCGGCGTCGTCGACGTGCAGGTGGTGGCCTTTCCCCAGGACGGCGTCGTGCGCGACCCTGGTGCCGCGGACCTGGTGCGGCAGGCGATGGCGGCGGGCGCCGACGTGGTGGGCGGCATCCCGTGGATCGAGTACACGGACGCCGACGAGCAAGCCCATGTCGATCAGATGTTCGAGATCGCCATCGAGCACGACGCCGACATCTCCATGCTGGTCGACGACGCCGGAGACCCCGGACTGCGGTCGCTGGAGAAGCTGGCGGTCAAGGCGATCGCCGAGGACCGGATCGGCCGCTGTCTGGCCCACCACGCGCGTGCCATGTGCATGTACCCCGAGCCCTACTTCCGCAAGCTGGTGGCGCTGCTCAAGCGGGCCGGCGTCGGGGTGGTGAGCGACCCCCAGACCGGCCCACTACACGCCCGGGTCAAGGAGCTGCTGGCCGAGGGCGCCCTGGTGGCGCTGGGCCAGGACGACATCGCCGATGCCTACTACCCGTTCGGGCGCAACAACATGCTCGAGGTCGGCTTCCTGTCGAGCCACATGCTGTGGATGACCACCTGGCCGGAGATGGATCGGGTCTACGACATGATCACCATCGACGCGGCGCGGGCGATGAACGTCGCCGGCTTCCGGCTGGCCGAGGGCAGCCCGGCCCACCTGGTGGTGCTCGACGCCGGTTCGGTCTACGAAGCGCTGTGGAAGCACGAGGCGCCACGGCACGTGATCAGCCACGGTCGGCTGGTGAACGTCGAACGGCTGCCCGGAGCCGACGCGGGCTGACGGGGACACGGAGGGCCACCATGGAAGCGAGAATCGGGATCCTCTTTTTGGCCGGCTGGATGGCGGTCGCCGCGCTGCCCGGCCAGGAGTACCCGCCGCAGCGGGTCCACCGCGAGGGCTTCGTGCCGACCGGTGACGAGATCTTCGCCGTGGTCTCGCAGTTCTACGACTTCGACGAGGCCTTGCCCCTCGACGCGCGGACCGTTGATCGGTGGGAGGAGGAGACGAGCCATTTCGAGAACATCGTCTTCACCACCAGCTCGGGCGAGAGGGTGCCGGGCGATCTGGTGCTACCGGCCGGCGGTGAGCCGCCCTATCCGGCGGCGCTGCTGATCCACGGGCTCAACAGCGACCGAGATCGCTGGTGGCGGGCGGACCGCGAGGCGCTCCCCGGGGCCCTGCTGGCGGCCGGAGTAGCGGTCCTGACCATCGACCTCCGGTACCACGGCGCTCGCGCCGCTGCCAACGACTATGAGCCGCCCGCCTACCTGACCATGGGGCAGAAGCTGTTCGTCCGCAACCGCGACATGGTGATCCAGTCGGCCATCGACTGCCGCCGAGCGCTTGGTCTGCTGGCCGCGCGGCCGGAGATCGACGCCGCGAGAGTCGGGGTTGTCGGCTATAGCATGGGGGCCATCATCGGCCTCTACCTCTCGGCGCTCGAGCCCGACCTTGCCGCGGTGGTCGCCGCAGCGGTGCCGACCGGGGTGGGGCCCCTGCCGACCGACCACTTCAACTTCGCCGCTCGGGCGTCGATGCCTATCCTGCTGCTGGTCGGCCGGTCCGACTGGCTGAGCTCGCCGGCGGACGTTGAGCTGCTGCGCGACCTGGTGCCGCGGGATCTGGCGCGCCTGCGCTTCTACGACGCCGGCCACCGGCTGCCGCCGGAGTTCGCCTCCGACGCGGCCACCTGGCTGCTCGAGCGGCTGGCGTTGGACTGACCCGGGTCAGCTGTCGGCGACCACCGATGCGGCCCGCGGCAGGACGCGCTCGGGCGCTTGCCGCAGCCGGCGGTAGATCTCGAGGGTGTGGTTGACGTGCTCGCGCACGCCGTCCTCCTCGGGAAAGAAGTCCAGCGTCGGCACCATCGACAGATCGGGCTTGAGCCCGGTCGACGCCAGAACCTCACCGTAGAGGTGCCGATGGGCACCCCCGAGATTGTCGAGCTCTACGTCCTCGCAGGCGTTCCAGTCCAGGCACTCGTCGGACCAGGGCAGGCCGAGGCGTTCCATGACCTGCGGGAAGATGACGCTGGGCCGGCCGCGAAAGTCGGTCGAATCGACCAGCAAGAAGTCGATGCCGTACTCACGGCAGTAGGCGATCTGCTTTTTCAGCAGGCCCCAGCCGGACTCGATGAAGGGGTAGACCGGGCTGGCACCGCCTTCGATCTTCTTGGCGCGCCGTGAGGCGATCTGGAGCCGTGGGTCACGCATCAAGAAGACCAGCGGCCTGGTCGCCAGGGCCGCCAGCAGCGGGAAGTTGTCGCCCACCTGATACGGCATCTCCTTGATCACCAGCGCGTGGGCGCTGGTGTCCGCGGCGTAGTGCTTGATGGTCGTCAGGTCCAGGGGCGCGTCGAGCTTGGCGATCACCTGCGGAAGCCCCTCGCCCGAGTAGTACGTGGTCTCGAACGGCTCGTGGTAGTAGTAGCGCACCGACGGCTGCTCCCAGAATACGCGCGCGAACGCGGTCGAGCTGCAGCGCGGCGGCGAGACGATGACGTAGATGTGCTCGTGGCGCTCGCGGTACTTGGTGAACTCGTCGGGTAGCGAAATCGGTTCCATGGGGTCCTTTCCGGACTTGCTGATGCGCCTCTAGCTTGGGTTGGGATTGGCGCCGGGCCGTGGGACTTCATGGCCGCGAATCTTACCGACGGTATCACGGCCACCTCCGGCGCCGGATTGACGACTCCGCCGGTTGGTCTTAATGTCCTACGCACAGGCAACCGGCGGACGCTCGAGTCATGCGGCGAGCCGTGCCGCGACCAGGGACGGCCGCTCGTTTGACGGGCGCCACGATCCGCAGAGAGGGAGAGAGATGAAGATCATCGAGTCGATCCACCAAGATGTGCTCGAGAAGTCCGTCGCGCTGGCGCGCGAGCGCAACGTCATCCTGCCCACCTTCGCCCAGCAGAAGGACCCGAGCCGCATCCCGCCGGCGATCGTCGCCCGGCTGGCCGAGCTCGGCCTGTGGGACATCGACCCGGCGAACCTGTTCCGGATCACCTGGCACAACGAGCCCGTCGAGCGCGGCGGCGGCTTTGGCGAGGGCAACTGGATCGAGTTCCCCTCCGAGCTGACCGGCGTCGACGCCCGGATCGTCGGCATCCTGGGCCACTGGTTCCCCACCGGCGCCCACAAGGTGGGCGCGGCGTACGGCTGTCTGGTGCCGCGGCTGGTGTCGGGCAACTTCGACCCGACCAGCCAGAAGGCGGTCTGGCCGTCGACCGGCAACTACTGCCGCGGCGGCGCCTACGACTGCGCGCTGCTGGCCTGCCCGGCGGTGGCGATCCTGCCCGAGGGGATGAGCCGCGAGCGGTTCGAGTGGCTCAAGCAGATCGGCACCGACGAGGTCATCGCCACCCCCGGCACCGAGTCGAACGTCAAGGAGATCTACGACAAGTGCTGGGAGCTGCGCGCCGAGCGCGGCGACGGGGTGGTGATCTTCAACCAGTTCGAGGAGTTCGGCAACTCGATCTGGCACTACCAGATGACCGGCTCGATCATCGAGCGGATCTACGAGAGCCACTACAAGACCGACCGCAGCCGGCTGGCGGCCTACTCGGCGCCACCGGCTCGGCCGGCACCATCGCCGCCGGCGACTATCTGCGCACCCGCTACCCGGCGATCCGGGTGGTCGCCACCGAGGCGCTGCAGTGCCCGACCCTCTACTCGCTGGGCTTTGGCGAGCACCGGATCGAGGGCATCGGCGACAAGCACGTGCCGTGGATCCACAACGTGCGCAACACCGACATGGTCGCCGCCATCGACGACGAGCAGACGATGATGCTGTCGCGCCTGTTCAACGAGCCGGCGGGCCACGAGTACCTGGCGCGGCGTGGCGTCGCCGCGGAGGTCGTCGAGCAGCTGCCGCTGGTGGGTATCTCGGGCATCTGCAACCTGGTCTCGAACATCAAGGCGGCGAAGTACTACGACATGGACTCGCGCGACGTGCTGTTCTGCCCGCTCACCGACGCCATGAGCCTGTACGAGTCCCGCCTCGAGGAGATGAACGAGTGCTACGGCCCGTTCACCGCCGCGGATGCGGCGGCGGTGGGGGCGCGCTATCTCGACGGCACGGCGACCGACAACCTGCGCGAGCTGAGCTATCTGGACCGCAAGAGCCTGCACCACTTCAAGTACTTCACCTGGGTCGAGCAGCAGGGGCGGAGCTCGGAGGAGCTCAACCGGCTCTGGGACGAGGAGTTCTGGCAGGAGACCTTCGCCCAGGAGCAGGTCGACGAGTGGGACGGCCTGATCGACCAGTTCAACCAGGCGACCGGCCTGCTCGCGAAGCTCTGAGCCTGAACTGCTCGCCGGCTCGCTGCGAGAGCCGGTGAGAAGCTCAGGCCAGCCAACCCGAATCGAGGAGAGAGAGATGACCGACCACATCCGCGGCTTGATCAAACAGCTCGGAGGGCTGAGCACCAACCTCCACCAGCAGGACCTGCTGTTGACCTGGGAGCAGTCCGAGGCCGATCTGAGGGCGGTGCTCCTGGCCACCGAGATCTTCGAGGACCTCTACCGCGCCAACCTCGACGCGCGGCTCTACCGGGGCGGGCTTGCGGTCTCCATCTTCCGCGACAAGTCGACCCGCACGCGGTTCTCCTTCGCCAGCGCCGCCAGCCTGCTGGGGCTGTCGCTGATGGATCTCGACGAGACCAAGACCCAGGTGGCGCATGGCGAGACCGTGCGCGAGACCGCCAACATGATCTCGTTCCTGACCGAGGTGATCGGCATCCGCGACGACATGTTCATCGGCGAGGGCCACGAGTACATGGCGGAGGTCTCGCAGGCAGTGGCCGCCGGCCACGCCGAGGGCGTGCTGCCGCAGAAGCCGGCGCTGATCAACCTGCAGTGCGACCGCGACCACCCGACCCAGTCGCTGGCCGACCTGATGCACCTGGTGAAGACCTTCGGCTCGCTCGAAGCGCTCAAGGGCAAGAAGCTCGCCATGACCTGGGCCTACTCGCCCTCCTACGGCAAGCCGCTGTCGGTGCCCCAGGGGATCATCGGCCTGATGACCCGGTTCGGCATGAACGTCACCCTGGCCCACCCCAAGGGCTACGAGGTGATGCCCGAGATGGAGCGCATCGCCCGGCGGCAGGCGAGCGAGTCGGGCGGCTCGTTCGAGGTCACCAACTCGATGGCGGAGGCCTTCGCCGACGCCGACGTGGTCTACCCCAAGAGCTGGGCGCCCTACGCCATCATGGAGAAGCGCACCGCCTACCTGCGCGCCGGCGAGAGCGACAAGCTGGCGGCGCTCGAGGCGGAGGGCATCGCGGTCAACGACAATCACAAGGACTGGGAGTGCACCGAGGAGCTGATGGCCGCCACCAAGGACGGCAAGGCCCTCTACATGCACTGCCTGCCGGCGGACATCACCGGCGTCAGCTGCAAGGAGGGCGAGGTGGCCGCCAGCGTCTTCGACCGGTACCGCATCCAGACGTATCAGGAGGCGGAGCACAAGCCGTACGTGATGGCGGCGATGATCCTGCTGAACCGCTTCGCCAACCCGGATCAGGCGCTCTACAAGGTGCTCAGCCGGGACCTGTCGCGGCGGATGCGGGTCAGCTAGTCCCGGTTACGCCTCCGGCCGGCCTCCGGCAGTACCAGCGCCCCCCGGCCGGCCAGCTCTGGAGTCCAGGGGATAGGGGTAGCCCAGGTACCGGCTCGGCTCAGTCGGGCTTTGGGCGTTGCCTCGCCTGCGCATCGCCGACGCGCGGCGCCCGTCGTGCCCTGCGAAGGCTGATGCTGTAGCGCTGGCGATGAGCTACCTGAGCTACCCCTATCCCCTGGCCTCCGCCGCCGGCCTCCTTCCGCGATGCTTGGCGCCGTTGATGGTCCACGAACGGAGCGGAAAGCCTCAGCGGCTTGGAGGCCTCGAAGGTGGAGCAGGATGACGTCGCACATGGCCCTGTTCCCGGCACCGCCGGAGCGTCAGCCTCTGCGGCTTGGAGCGGCGGAGGACTGAGCCCTACTCCATCTTGCCGAGCACGAGAGCCAAGAGCGCCATCCGCATCACCACCCCGTTGAACGCCTCCTGCCAGTACCGCGACCAGCGGGTGATGTCCACGTCGGCGGGGATCTCGTCCATCCGCGGCAGCGAGTGGAGCAGGATGGCGTCGGACTTGGCCTTCGTCTCGAGCAGCTCGCGGGTGATCTTGTAGTTGGCCGGGGTCAGGCCGACGTCGCCGTCGCGCTCGTCGCGGGACTTGGTGTAGTCGGGCTGCACCACCGGCTCGACCAGGATCACGTCGGCCTCGGCGATCGCCTCCTCGACGTGGTCGACCTCGGACCAGTCCAGACTGTAGCCGCTGATCTCGGCCTTGAACTCGTCGGTCAGCGAGATCTCCGGCGGCGAGCAGAACGTGATCGGGCAGTCGAACTGGGTCAGGCCGTAGGCCAGCGAGTGCATGGTGCGCATCCGCATGTCGCCCACCGCCAGCCACTTGAGGCCGTCGATCCGGCCCTTCTCGCGGTAGACCGTGTAGAGGTCGGTGAGGATCTGGGTCGGGTGCTCGCCCCAGCCGTCGCCGCCGTTGATGATCGGCACCGAGGCCCACTTCGCCGCCTCTTGCGGGGCGCCCTGCTCGAAGTGGCGCATGACGATGACGTCGCCGTAGAACTCGAGCATCTTGACCGTGTCCTTGATCGACTCCTGGTAGAAGTCGCCGGCGCGGGTCATCTTGGCGTCGGAGAAGCCGGTGACGCCGCCGCCCAGCCGCAGCATGGCGGCTTCGTGGGCCAGCCGGGTGCGGGTCGACGGCTGGTAGAACGCCGTCACCAGGCTCTTGTGCTTCAGCAGGTCGCTGTTGCGCCGGTTGCGGGCGATCGGCTCGAGCTTCTCGGCCGCCTCGAAGACGCGGAAGAACTCGTGGCGCTCGAAGTCCTTGAGCGAAAGAATGTCGCGACCACTGAAGCTGCGCATGGCTGTCTCCTCTTGCCTGATTCGGTCGTGGATGGTGTGGAGTGGGCGGGGGCCGGCGCGGCCTCCGCAGGCGGGATTCTAGTCGCTGGCCGGTGGTGGGCAAAACCGGTCGCGCGGCCGGCGAGGCGGCCGGCGACGCCGGAGCCGGCCGGGCCGATGGCGACGGCGGGTCGGTTTGCCGTATTCTCTGGGGTCAACCTGGGAGACGCAAACATGGAGAAACTCGTTGTCATCGCGATCGGCGGCAACTCGCTCATCAAGGACGCCGCGCACGCCACGGTGTTCGACCAGTACAAAGCCGCCGGCGAGACCACCGACCACATCGCCCGGATCGTGGCCGACGGCTATCGGGTGCTGATCACCCACGGCAACGGACCGCAGGTGGGCTTCATCCTGCTGCGCTCGGAGATGGCCAAGGAGGTGCTGCATCAGCTGCCGCTGGACACCTGCGGCGCCGACACCCAGGGCGCCATCGGCTACCAGATCGCCCAGACCTTGGGCAACGAGCTGCGCCGCGACGGCCTCGACCGCCAGGTGGCGGCGGTAGTGACCCAGGTGGTGGTCGACGACGCGGACCCGGGCTTTGCCAGCCCCTCGAAGCCGATCGGCCCGTTCTACTCCGAGGAGGCGGCGCGGAAACACCAGCAGGAGGGTTGGGAGATGCGCGAGGACGCGGGCCGCGGCTGGCGGCGTGTCGTCGCCTCGCCCCGGCCGCTCGAGATCGTCGAGGAGCCCGCCATCCGGGCGCTGCTCGAGCGGGGCGTCATCGTGGTGGCGGTGGGTGGCGGCGGCATCCCGGTGGTCCGCCGCGAGAACGGCGACCTGGAGGGCGTCGGCGCGGTGATCGACAAGGACTGGGCCTCCTGCCTGCTGGCCAAGAACCTGGGCGCCGAGATGTTCCTCATCTCCACCGCGGTGGACAAGGTGGCGATCCACTTCGGCAAGCCCGAGCAGCGGGACCTCGACGAGATCACCGTCGCCGAGGCGAAGCGCTACACCGCCGAGGGCCACTTCGCGCCGGGCAGCATGAAACCCAAGATCGAGGCGGCGATCGACTTCCTCGAGCACGGCGGCGAGCGAGTGATCATCACCCAGCCGCACCTGCTCGAGCATGCGATGCGCGGCGAGACCGGAACCCAAATCGTGCCCTGACCGGCATCGAGGAGCTCTCGCATGAACATGACCGGCTTCGAGTGTGTGGCCTGCGGCGGGCGCCAGGGCGCCGAGTACGCGGGCTACGTCTGTCCGACCTGCGGCCACAACCTGCAGGTGACCTACGACTACGACCGGGTGCGCGAGGAGCTCGACCTGGCGCGGCCCTTCCAGCAGTCGCGGGCCGACCTGTTCCGCTATCTGCCGCTGCTGCCGCTCGCGGACCTGTCGCTGGCGCCCAGCCTGCGGATCGGCGCCACGCCGCTGTTTCGGGCCGGCCGGCTGGGCGCCTCGGCCGGGCTCTCCGACGTCTGGCTGAAGGACGAGGGCCTCAACCCGAGCGCCTCGTTCAAGGACCGCGCCAGCGCCGTCGCGGTCACCCGGGCGCGCGAGCTCGGCGCGGAGGTGGTCGCCGCCGCCAGCACCGGCAACGCCGGCAGCTCGATGGCCTGCATGGCGGCGCGGGTGGGCGTGCCCTGCGTGATCTTCGTGCCGGCCGCCGCGCCGTCGGCGAAGATCGCCCAGCTGCTGATCTTCGGCGCCCGCGTGCTCGCGGTCCGCGGCACCTACGACCAGGCCTTCGACCTCTGTTTCGAGGTCTGCCGCAAGCGCGGCTGGTTCAACCGCAACACCGGCTACAACCCCTACACCCGCGAGGGCAAGAAGACCTGCAGCTTCGAGTTCTGCGAGCAGTTCGCCTGGAAGCCGCCGGACCGGGTCGTCGTCCCGGTCGGTGACGGCAACATCATCAGCGGCATCTGGAAGGGGCTCAAGGAGCTCCACATCCTGGGGCTGATCGACCGGCTGCCGAAGCTGGTCTGCGCCCAGTCGACCGGCAGCAACGCGATCAGCCGTATCGTCGCCAGGGTCCGGCGCCAGCACGCGGACCCGAGCGCCGTCGACTGGTCGGCGGTGCGGATCAGCAAGGTGCGCGCCACCACCGTGGCGGATTCCATCTCGGTCGATCAGCCGCGCGACGGGCTGGCCGCGGCGCGCGCGGTCATCGAGTCGGGCGGCGACGCGGTGACGGTGCCGGACGGGCAGATCATGAGCGCGGTGCGCGAGATCGCCCAGCTGTCCGGCGTCTTTGTCGAGCCGTCCTGCGCCACCACCTGGGCGTGCGTCAAGAAGATGGCGCGGGCAGGAGATGTGGCGAGCGACGAGCGGATCCTCTGCGTGCTCACCGGCAGCGGCCTCAAGGACGTCGCCGGCGCCCGCCGGGTGGCCGGCGAGCCGATCGAGATCGAGCCTTCCATCGAGGCCGCCGAGGCTGCCTTGGGTGCCTAGGAGAGACGAGCCATGACGAGCGACTTCTACAAGCTGGCCAAGGAGGCCGAGCCCCAGCTGGTCAAGTACCTGCGCGACATCGTCGCCATCCCGTCGATGAGCTGCGACGAGGAGCGGGTGATCCACCGCATCCAGCGCGAGATGGACAAGCTGGGCTTCGACGAGACCACCATCGACCCGATGGGCAATCTGATCGGCCGGATGGGCTCGGGCTCGAGGTCGATCGCGCTGGATGCCCACATCGACACCGTCGACGTGACCGACGAGGACCAGTGGGAGACCGACCCGTTCGACCCGATCGTCAAGGACGGCTGTGTGTTCGGTCGCGGCACCACCGACATGAAGGCCGGCAACGTCTCCTCGGTCTACGCCGCCGCCCTGCTCAAGCGCTCCGGCCTGCTGCCCGACGATGTGACGCTCTACGTCACCGCCACGGTCCAGGAAGAGGACTGCGACGGGCTCTGCTGGCAGTACATCGTCAACGAGGGCGGCCTGCGGCCCGACGTCGTGGTCATCACCGAGCCCACCAGCCTGTCGGTCTACCGCGGCCAGCGCGGCCGCATGGAGATCGAGATCTCCACCGAGGGGGTCTCCTGCCACGGCTCGGCGCCGTCGCGCGGCGTCAACGCGGTCTACAAGATGGCCGACGTCATCGAGGACGTCGCCCGGCTCAACCAGAAGCTCAAGCCGCACGAGCCGCTGGGCAAGGGATCGGTGGCGATCAGCCAGATCCGCTCGACCTCACCCAGCCTCTGCGCCGTCGCCGACGGCTGCACCATCCACCTCGACCGCCGGCTGACCGCCGGCGAGGACGAGCAGACCGCCGTCGCCGAGCTCGAAGCGATGGCCTCGGTGCAGAAGGCCGGGGCCGAGGTGACCGTCCTCGAGTACTCGACCCCCAGCTGGACCGGTCTGGTCTACCCGACCAAGAAGTACTACCCGTCGTGGCAGATGGAGCTCGACCACCCGGCCGTCGTCGCCGCGGTCGACGCCTACCGGGCGGCGCTCGGCGGCGAGCCGCACCTGGGCTACTGGGTGTTCAGCACCAACGGGGTGGCGACGGCGGGAATGCACCAGATCCCCACCGTCGGCTTCGGGCCCGGGCACGAGAAACACGCCCACGCGCCCAACGAGCGGGTGGAGATCGAGCATGTGGTGAAGGCGGCGGCGTTCTACATGGGGTTCGTGCGGGAGTTCGCGCGGTCGTGAGCGATTCCACGTTCGACGCGCTCGTGCTGCGGCAGGACGAAAACGGCCGTACGGCCGCCACCGTCGAGACTCTTGGCGACCGCGACCTGCCGGCGGGCGACGTGCTGGTCGCCGTCGAGCACTCGACGGTCAACTACAAGGACGCCCTGGCGGTCACCGGCAAGGGCAAGATCGTGCGCCAGTGGCCGATGGTTCCCGGCATCGACCTGGCCGGCACGGTGCTCGAGTCGGAGTCGCCCGACTACCCTGTCGGCGACCGGGTGGTGCTGACCGGCTGGGGCGTCGGCGAGAGCCACTGGGGCGGCTACAGTCAGCGCCAGCGGGTCAAGTCCGAGTGGCTGGTGCCGGTGCCGGCGGGCAAGGACAGCCGTTGGGCGATGAGCCTCGGCACTGCCGGGCTGACGGCCATGCTGTGCATCCTGGAGCTCGAGGAGGCCGGCGTCCGTCCGGCCTCCGGCACCGTGCTGGTAACCGGGGCCACGGGCGGGGTGGGCAGCGTCGCGGTGGCGGTGCTGGCGGCGCTCGGCTACCGGGTCGCCGCGCTGACCGGCAAGCCGGACGCCGGGGAGTATCTCGAGGCGCTGGGCGCCGCCGAGGTCGTCGGCGGCCCCGAATGGGCCGAGCCGCCGCGGCCGCTCGACAAGCAGCGCTGGGCCGGTGCGGTCGACACGCTGGGCAGCGTGCAGCTGGCCAGGGTGCTGAGCCAGACCGCCGCCGGCGGGGCGGTGGCGGCCTGCGGTCTGGCGGCGGGCTTCGATCTGCCGGCGACGGTGATGCCGTTCATCCTGCGCGGGGTGCGGTTGATCGGGGTCGAGTCGGTGATGTGCCCCCTGGCGCGCCGCCGCGCCGCCTGGCAGCGGCTGGCCTCGGATCTGCCCGAGCAGAGGCTGGCTCTGATGAGCGAGCGGTCGATCTCGCTGGCCGAGGTACCCGCCTGCTGCGATGATCTGCTCGGCCGCCGCGTCCGCGGCCGAGTGCTGGTGGACGTGAACGCCTGAGCCGCGTGGAGTCCCGCTTCGGAGCCGCGAGGGCGGCCGTCCGCAATTTCGAAGGAGTTCTCGCCTTCCCGCATCTCATCGGTTGAACAGAGAGCCAGGTGCCCGCTCCGGGCGCTGTCATCTCACAACCGAGGAGAGCGAGAATGCCCAACCGCCCGAAACTGATTGTCCCACTGGCCGTGATGCTGACGGCCATCCTGGCCTCCGCCGCCCTGGCCGGAGGCGACTCCGACAGCGATTCCGACTCCGATTTCAGGGCATGTACAACCCACGCGAAGCTCATGCGCCGCGCCTGCTTCGCCGATCGCCAGGACGGCCTGCTGGTGCACATCGCCGACTGTGTCTACCTCGGCGCCGAGGAGGACGAGGATGAGTGCCGGGCCGACGCCGCCGAGGAGGCCGCGGAGAAGGCCCAGGAGTGCCGTGAGCTCTTCCGGGCCCGCCGCGACCTCTGTCGCCTGGTGGGCGAGGAGCGTTTCGACCCCGCGCTCGACCCGGCCGACTTCGTCGACCCCGACGACATCGGCGACAGCGTCGATCCCAACCCCTACTGGCCGCTGAACGAGGGCCACACGCACGTGATCGTCGGCGATGGCGAGGTCACCGTGGTGACCGCCACGGACGAGGTGCGCGACGTCGGCGGCCTGCCCTGCCGGGTGATCCGCGACCTGGTCTTCGAGGAGGTGGACGAAGGGGGCCCGATCGAGTACGAGGGCGTCGAGGTCACCCAGGACTGGTACGCGCAGAACCTCGACGGCGACGTCATCTACTGCGGTGAGAACACCTACGAGGTCGAGGACGGGCTGATCGACAACACCGACGGCTCGTTCGCCAATGGCACCGACCGCGCCCTGGCCGGCTTCCTGGTGCGAGCCTTCCCGATGGTCGGCGAAGGCGACCGCCAGGAGATGGCGTCGGACGAGGCCGAGGACTATGTCGAGTACCTCGACCTCGCGGCGAGCCCCTCGGCCGAGGAGGGCGGCGACGTGGCGGCTTTCCCGTGCAGCGGCAGCTGCCTGAAGACCTTCGAGGTCAACCCGCGCGACCCGGGCCAGGCGGAGCACAAGTACTACCTGCCGGGCACCGGCTTCGTGCTCGCCGCCAAGCTCGACGGCGACGGCGAGCCGACCGGCGAGCGCGAGGAGGTCACCTGCGTCGGCGACTCCCTGGAGGATGTCCTCGACGATCCGACCTGCGGCATCGGCGACCCCGACGCCCTGCGCGAGGCGCTGTGCGCCTGGGCGCCGGAAGCGCTCTGCGACGACTGAGCCCGGTCGCCGCGGATCCCGATTCAGCAGCCGGCGCCGCCGAGAGGCGGCGCCGGCTCTTTTTGCGTCTCTCGGACCGGCTCGCCAAGGGGAGATCCCGGCGAGCCGCCTGCGGGGCCCCTCGGCGCCGGCGCGCGGCCTGATAGCCTGATGCCGTACCGCGACAGCAAACCTGCTCTCCGGAGGTCCGAGCATGGCGGAATCATCGTTCTCCCGGCTGGCGAATCGGGTCGGCGACGTCTTCCTGGCGCCCCTGATCGCCGTGCCGAACATCGGTCTCGCGGCGCTCAACGCCACGGTCGGCGGCACGGCGAGGGTCGCCGGGTCGGCGGTGAGAGTGGCGACCGGCACCCGCCTGGGGTCGATTGGGGAGGCCGCGGAGGATCTCTCCAGGCGCGTCGCCGACCGGGCCTTCGACGCCGCCAGGGAGTCGACCGAGATGGCGACCGACGCGGTCGCCAGGATCACCGGCGGCGGTGGCGAGGAGAGCGCCAACACGCTGCTGGCGCGCACCCTGCTCGAGAGGGCGACCGCCGCCGGCTTGCTGCCCCTGACCGCGGCGGCTGACGCGGTGCGAGCCGCGCGCCGGATCGAGGCCGTGCGCGACGCCGGCGAGCGGACCTGGGAGCTGTTCTCGAAGCTGCTCGATCCGTTGAGCAAGAAGGGCGTCCTGCCCGGTGAGATCGGCGCCAAGACCGCCGCCGAAGTGCGCTTCGGCTTCTACTACATGACGACGCAGGGGCCGCTGGAGGCGGTGGCCCAGGACGTCAGCGGCATCGCCGGCGGCGGCCTGGCGCTGGCGATGGGCGACTTCGAATGGCTCGCCACGGCGCTGCCGCGCTACCGCCGATCGTTGGAGTACGTCGACGACAAGGCGAAGCATGGCGAGGTCCAGCCCGAGTCCGACTTTCCGCTCGGCGCCTCGCTGGCCGCGAGCGCCACCGCGACGATCGAAAGCTACCCGGACGAGCTCACCGAGGCGCTCGAGTCCGACGAGGCCCGCAAGGTGCTGCGCTCCCTGTTCAAGCAGTCGCGCGAGATCGCGACGCTCCTGCTCAACTACCCGAACGTCGAGTTCCAGGTCCTCTACGGCGTACTGGTCTTC
Organism: Thermoanaerobaculia bacterium; assembly: GCA_963781065.1. Taxonomy (GTDB): domain Bacteria; phylum Acidobacteriota; class Thermoanaerobaculia; order Multivoradales; family JAHEKO01; genus CALZJC01. The sequence continues at coordinate 23,468 of CAWAET010000014.1, forward strand.
ACCCTCGAGGCCTATCTCGAGACGGCCGACGCCGAGCGCTACTCGCTGTGCGAGTTGGCGATCGTCGAGAGCGCGCTGCCGGACGCGGAGAAGGACGATTGCCTGGCCGAGCTCAGGGACACCGCCCCCAACACCACGGTCCACTTCGAGTACTACGTGCCGCTGCTGGTGCCGAAGGGCGGTACGCGTGAGGATCAGGCCCATCGGCGGACCGCCGGCGGCGAGGTCATCGACCACGGCGCCTACGCCGAGTCGGTGTTCGAGCCCCGCGCCGTCCACCGGGCGCAGGCGATCGGCAGCGAGCTGCTGACCTACCGGCCGCTGCTCTGGCTCTACCGGGACGAGGCGCTCGCCCGGCGCAAGAGCCGCGCGGAGACGATTCGCAAATACGGTCCCGAGGCCGCCCGGCGCATCGAGCAGGAGCCGCTCTATCCGCTGACCGACGAGGAGGTGGCGGAGCTCACCGCGGGCGGCCCGCGGCCCGCGGGCGAGGTCGATCGGATCCTGATCGGCCAGCTCCGCGAGCGGGGGTTTGAGCGGCTGGCCGGTCGGCTCGAGAGCGGCTCGCCGGGCTGACCCCGGTCAGCCCGTTGGCAGGACGCAGCGATTCCGCTCGCAGTCGTGCCGCACCGTGTCGTCGAAGCCCTGCTCGACGAGCTCGCGCATCCGCCCGCGCTTGAAGTTCAGCATGCCGGCGACCCCGCCCAGGGACCGGCTGGGGTGGTGCCGGTGGACCGTCACCTGCCGGCGGTGCGCCAGCTTCGCGATGAACGCCTCGGCGCGCTCGATCGCCGCCCGCAGCTCGCGGTTCTTCTGCGAGCGCCGCCGCGCGAGCGCCGGGTCCTGCCGCAGCTGCTCGACGATCGGCTCGATCTTCTCGGCGACCGCGGCCTGTTCGTTGACCTTGCGGACCTCTTCGATGTCCTCGCGGACCAGGTTGCCCGCCGCGGCGTAGGCGAAGCGGTTCGCGGTGTCGAGAGTGTTGGCCAGATGGTCTTTCGCCAGCGGCTGGAGCCGAGGCTCGAAGCAGACCACGTGGATCACGCGCGCGCCGGCCTTGAGCGCCGGGCTCAGGGGAGTGTTCATCAGCACCCCGCCGTCGGCGAAGAGGAACGACCCGGCCTCGCCGTCGAGCGCGATCCTCACCGGAGGAAAGACGCCGGGGATCGAGCTGGAGGCGAGGACCGCTCGGTGGCCGTTGGCCTTGGTCAGCGGCCACACGTCGTAGGCGCTGCCGGCGGCGGCCGCCTCGGCCTTGTTGCGGAAGACCACCACCTCGCCCAGGTCCCAGTTGGTGGCGATGACGTCGAGCGCCTTCGCCCGCGGGGCGAGCAGCGCCACGAGGTCGATGCTGTCCTCCACGAGCTCTTTGAGCGGCGCGGTGGACAGCGCGGTGGCGAGGTCGAATACCCTGACCGCCCGCCGCGTCACCGAGCCCTTGCCGGTCAGAAAAGCCAGCGAACGCTTGACGGTCTCCGCGGCAAAGAAGACGGAGTCCTCGGCCATCTCCTGCAACGGCCGCATCGGGTCCTTGGCCAGACAGCGCGGATCCAGGTAGTCGAGCATGTCGGCGCGAATCCTGAAGACGCCGTTGTTGCATCCCTCCGGCTGCTCCGCGATCGTCTCCAGCCAGGTCGTCTCCAACTCCTCGGTGGCCCGCAGGCAGCTCTTACCGCCAGCGGTGCGGGAGACCAGGAAGGCGGCGTTGAAGGCCCCGACCGAGGTGCCGGTGAGGATGTCGGCCGCGAACGGCTCCTTGCCCGTGGCCGGGGACTCGCCGGCGAAGATCGCCTTCAGGCAGCCGATCTCGTAGGCGCCGTAGGCGCCGCCTCCCGAGAGCACCACCGCCCGCTCGCCTACGTGGCTCATCGGGTGGCTCCCGACCGGCTCTCCCGGCCGCTCAGGAGCTGACCCCCGTCCGCACCCACTCGGGGAGGCCGGACGCCCTCGCCCAGTCCTCGACCTGCCGCCAGGTCTGGAGCGATCCCAGGACCGCCTCGTAGTGCTGCATGAAATGCAGGTAGAGCAACTCCTTGTCGATGTCGCGCTCGGAGATGCCGAAGAACCGCTCGGCCGCGTTGCCGGTCAGCCGGTTGAGGAGGTTGACGCCCGGCAGGACCGGGTCCACCATGACGCCGGAGAACGGCATGCCGTCGGCCAGCTTCCGGAACGGGTCGAGCCATCTGCTGGCGGCGGCCGGAGCCACCAGGTCGCTCAGGGCGAAGCCCCACTGCATGGGATTGAGGGAGATGTTGAGCAGCGCCTCCGGGGCGCGGGAGACGAAGGTCATGCGCACGAACACCTCGCCGCTGGCGTGCACCTCCCAGACGATCAGCTGCAGCGCCGGCTCGAGCTGGCCTGGACCGTAGGCCAGGATGCCGGGCTTGCCCGCATCCTTGATGAAGCCGTAGCCGATCCCGTAGCGACCGAGGATCCCGTCCCCGCGGTCCTCCTCGTCGATGGTGACGGTGTCTCGCGACAGCACGAGGTGGTTGGCCGCCTTCACCGGGATCTTCAGCTGCGGTCCGCGGACTCCGAAGGGCGCGAAGACGAAACCGAAGTCCTCGATCGGGTTCTTGACGACGATCCACTCGTAGGCGCCGTCGAGCTCGCCGAGGTCGATGATCGCGTCCCTGGGCGGCAGCTCGACGTCGTGGCGCCTGGCGGCTTCCCGCCGCGGGAACCGGCCCACCTCGCCGCTCTCGCGAAGCCGGTAGTAGAGCTGGCCGTAGCCGAAGCCGCCGGCCTTGTACTCGGCGCTGGGACGGCGGTCGAAATAGCGCAGGACGCCCGGCAGCGCGGTCTGGCCGGGCTCGGGTACCGGCTGGGGGCGGCGATAGTCGCTCACCCGCATGAAGTACTCGAGCACGAACGCCTTGATCTGCCGCTGCATGGCCCGGGCCGAGGTCCCGGCCTTGGTCCGGTCGTAGCGCATGCGCTGCACGTTGCCGATGATCGGCAGCTTGCCGCTCGGCAGCTCGGCCTGCTCGAAAAAACCGAAGCTCGAGTCCTCGGGCCGGCGAAAGACGAAGGTCTCCGTGTAGCGGTCGGCGTAGGCGTCCGCCTCGTCCAGCCGCTCCCACCAGCGGCGCAGCTCCACCGCGGCCTCGAGGGCGCGCGGGGCGGCGGCGATGACCTGGCGGTCCTCGCTGCTCAGCAGCGGGCGAATGCGCTCTCGGGCTGACTCGTCGCTCGAACGCGTCTCGCTGGCCATCTCTGCTTCCTTGCCGTGCCTCTGCGAATGGCTGTCGAGCGACAGGCTACCACCGCCTGGCGTGGCGGCGGCGGTGGCGGGGATTCGCGATCAGCGAGCCCTCGGCAGCGCCACGTTGAGCACGATGGCGAACAGTCCGCCGGTGGCGATCCCCGACTGGAACATGCTCTTGAAGAAGGGCGGGAAGTTGTTCAGCACTTCGGGCACGAAGGTGATGCCCAGGCCCATGGCGAGCGAGATGGCGATGATCAGCATCGCCCGCCGGTCGATCGGGTGCGAGGCGATGATGCGGATACCGGCGGCGGCCACCGAGCCGAACATGATGATGGTGGCGCCGCCGAGCACCGGCTGCGGCATGATCTGGAAGACGCCGCCGACCACCGGGAACAGGCCCAGCAGGAACAGGAAGCCGGCGATGTAGTAGCCGACGTAGCGGCTGGCGACGCCGGTCAGCTGGATGACGCCGTTGTTCTGGCTGAAGGTGGTGTTGGGGAAGGTGTTGAAGATCGCCGCGATCGCCGAGTTGACGCCGTCGCCCAGCACCGCGCCACGGATCCGGCGCATGTACAGCGGCCCCTCCACCGGCTCGCCGGAGACCGCCGAAGTGGCGGTGGTGTCGCCGATGGTCTCGATGGCGGTGACCAGGTAGAGCAGGACGATCGGCAGGAAGAAGCCCCAGTCGAAGCCGAGGCCGTACCTGAGCGGCACCGGCACGGCGAAGAGGCTGAGCTCGCCGAGGCTGCTGAAGTCGATCCGGCCGAGCAGGGCGGCGACCACGTAGCCGGCCGTCAGGCCGACGATGATCGAGCTCATCCGCAGATACGGGTTGCGGCTGCGGTTGAGGACGACGATGATCAGCAGCACCATCCCGGCCAGGCCCAGGTTCTCGAGGCTGGCGAAGGTACCGTCCGCCATCGCTGCGAAGCCGCCCGCCATGGTGGTCATCCCCACCTTGATCAGGGTGAGGCCGATCAGGGTCACCACGATGCCGGTGACCGTCGGGGTGATGATCTTGCGGGCGTGGCCCAGGAAGCGGCTGAGGATCATCTCGATCGGCGAGCCCAGCAGGCAGACGCCGAAGATCACCCCGAGGGCGCCGGTGGCCGGCATGCCGCCCTCGATCAGGGCGGTGCCCGAGGCGATGATCGGCCCCAGGAAGGTGAAGCTGGTGCCCTGGACCGAGAGCAGGCCCGAGCCCACCGGGCCGAACCTGCGGCACTGGATGAAGGTGGCGATGCCCGAGACCGCCAGCGACATGCCGACGATGTGCACCGAGTCGCCGAGCTCGAGCCCGAGCGCCTGGGAGATCAGCAGCGGCGGCGTGATGATGCCGACGAAGACCGCGGTGACGTGCTGCAGGGCGGCGACGATCGCCTGCCAGGGCTTGGGCCGGTCGTCGAGCCGGAAGATGACGTCGTCGGTGGGCGGCTGCGTCGGCGGCGGCTGCGGCTGCGGGTGCGTGGCGACCGTCGATTCGGTCATGGCTGCCTCTTCTTGCGGCCGGCGGTCCGGCCCCGCCGCCTACTCCTCGTATCCCGGATGGCCGATCCTGGTGCCCGGTCCCTCCATCCAGGGGAGGTGCGGCATCGACTCGGAGAGGCCGCGCAGCACGACGTACATGCTGGCGCAGGCCTCGAGCGACAGCTCCTGGCCGTCGGCCGCGGCCGCACCCGGGGTGGCTTCGAGCAGCGCGAAGTCGGCCGCGGCGAGCCGCGCCTCGAGCGCCGGCGAGCTGTAGCGCAGGTCGCCGTTGACCTCGAGCCGGTGGGTCTGGCCGCTCCAGCGCCCCTCGATCACCTCGCTGCCGCCCTCGCGGGTCAGCATGAAGGCGTTCTCGCTCTGGGCTTCGAAGTCCTTCCGGTTCAAGTACAGCCGCGGCTTGTCCTTGTAGGGCTCGCCCGAGGTCGGGCAGAAGGTGGTGCAGTTGCCGCACTCGTTGCAGAAGTCGGTGAGCACGGCGATCTGATAGCGCTGGTCGGCCTGGAACTCGGCGGTCTCGCCGGCGACCACCGCCCCGTCCGCGACCCGCAGCGCGGGTAGCGGCGCGGCGAACGGCCGGGCGCCGTAGGTCATCAGCGCCATGTTGGGGCAGACGCCGACGCACAGGCTGCAGATCTCGTGGCAGTCGAGGCAGCGGCCGGCCTCGGCCATCGCCTCCTCGGGGGTGTAGGTGAGGATGGTCTCCTCGAAGTTCATCCGCTGATCGAGCGGCGTGTGGGTCAGCGGCACCCGCCACTCGCGGCGCGCCCGCCGCACCAGCAGATCGTGCATCTCGGGGATCTCGCTCTCGCCGGCCACCGGCTGCGGCAGCAGGCTCTCGGCGATGGCGGCGGCGACCACCTTGCCGTCGGCCGCCGCCTTGACGATGGAGGAGGGCCCGTCGGCGGCCACGTCGCCGCCGGCGTAGATGCCGGGAATCGAGGACTCGTGGGTCGCGGGGTCGACCTTGATGTATCCCCAGTCGTTCAGCTCGGGCGCCTGGTCGCCGAAGAAGTCCAGCACCGAGTGCTGGCTGATCGCCAGGATCAACGTGTCGAGGGGGATCTCCCAGTCGCTGTCGGGCACGTCGTGGGGGATCTTGCGGCCGCTTTTGTCGCGGTCGCCGCGGTACTCCATCTTGCGGCAGACGAGGCCCTTCAATTTGCCGTCCTCGATGCGCAGCTTCTGCGGCTTGGCCAGCTCGACGATGTCGATGCCCTCCTCGATGGCGCCGCGGATCTCCTCGCGGTCGGCCGGCATCTGGTCGATGGTGCGGCGGTAGACCAGCGTCACCTTCGAGCCCAGCCGGTAGGCGGAGCGGATGCAGTCCATCGCCGTGTCGCCGGCGCCGATGACGCCGACCCGCTCGCCGATCGGCACCGGGTTCTCCTCGCGCACGCTGCGCAGGAAGAGCAGCGCGTCCATGATGCCCTCGGAGTCCTCGCCGGGCAGGTTGAGCCGCTTGGCCAGCTGCGCGCCGACGGCGACGAAGATGGCGTCGTAGCCCTCGGCCCGCAGGTCGTCGAGCGAGAAGTCGACGCCCGCCTTCTTGCCGTACTGGATCTCGACCCCGAGCTGCTCGAGGATCTTGACGTCCTGGTCGATCTCCGCCTGGGGCAGCCGGTAGGAGGGGATCGCCCCGCCGACCATGCCGCCGGCGTAGGGGTGGGCCTCGAAGATGGTGACCCCGAAGCCGGCATAGCCCAGGCTCTGGGCCGCCGCCAGCCCGGCGGGGCCGGCGCCGATGATCGCCACCTTCTTGCCGTTGTCCGGCGCGCGCTCGAACATGCGCGGCTCGTGCTCGTGCTCCATGATGAACCGCTTGATGTCGCGGATCGCCAGCGGCTCGTCGTAGTGGGTGCGGATGCAGGTGTTCTCGCACAGGTGGTCGCAGACCCGGCCGAGGATCGCCGGCAGCGGGTTGTCCTCGCGGGTCAGGGCCACGGCGGCGTCGAAGTCGCCGGCGCGCACGGCGCCCATGTACTGCGGCACCTTCTGATCCACCGGGCACTCGTCGAGACAGGGCGCCGCGATGCAGTCGAACAGGCCCAGCGGCCGCGGCGTCTTCGAGCGGTCGGTGCGGAACGAGTCCTTCTTGCTGCGCCACTCGTCGCGCGCCTGCGCCGCGTACTGGCGCAGGTTGATGCGGCCGAGCACCTTGACCGAGCGGTCGGCCAGCACGGCGGCCCGCTCGGCGCCGAGGCCGCGTTCCGTCGCCCAGTCGTGGACCGCCTCGGCGGTGCGTCCGGCGGGCGCGCCCGAGGCGAGCCGCCGGGCCAGGTCGGCGCAGGCCTCCGGCGCCAGGTCGACGCCCGAGTCGAGCAGCACGGCCTGTTGCAGCAGCGGGCCGAACTGGTCGGCCTGCCCGTGCTTCTCGAGTCGCTCCAAGCGCTGGGCCGACTTGCAGACGAAGTCGGGCAGGTCGAGGGCGCCCACCGCGTCCATCGCCTGCTCGAGGGATTCGATGTACTGCAGCATGCGCATGTAGCCGCCCGACTTGAGCAGGTCGGAGCAGACGGTGATGGTCTTGACCCCGGAGCGCAGCAGGTCGGCGACGTTGAAGCAGTCGGCGCCGCCGGCGAACGAGATCAGGAGATCGCCGCGGAACTCCTCGGAGAGGGCCAGGGCGAGGTTGGTGGTGACGGCGTGCAGCGCCCGGCCCGACAGGTACATCATGTCGTCGTCGGGGAAGACGTCGCGGAAGTTCTTGACCTCCAGCGTGTTGGTCAGCTTGACGCCGAAGACCAGGCCCTGCTCCCGGGCCACCCGCCGCAGGTTGTGCAGCATCGGCACCGCGTCGACATACAGCAGGTCGTGGCCGAAGGCCTCGTCGGGCACCGGCACGTCGCCGAAACCGAGCTCCTCGTTGATGATCGAGCGCACGCGGTCGGCGCCGAGCAGCGTCGGGTTGCACTTGACGCTGGTGTGCAGGCCGCGCTGCTCGAGCAGGTAGATCGAGATCTTCTCGATCTCGTCCGGCGGGCAGCCGTGCATGGTCGACAGGGTGACGGTGTCGGAGATCCGGTCGGGGATCTCGATGTCGCGCACCTCGGGGCACCACTCGGCGACGATGTCGACGTAGGCCTGCTTGTAGGCCGAGCAGTCGCGCATGACGTCGAGGTACCACTGCACGTTGGGCTTGAGGATGCCCTCGAGGTTGTAGCCGACGCTCATGTTGAAGATCATCCCCGGGCTGGCGCCGGGGAAGCCGAGCTTGCGGTGCAGGGCGTGGATCAGCACCCAGGCGCGCAGGTACTCGTCGAACGACTCGTAGACCTTGAGCTCCTGCGACCACTCGACGTTGTAGCCCTCGTCCTCGAGGTCGATGCAGGGCTTGTTGACGTCCAGCTCGTCGAGCGTCTGCACCGTCTTGAGCTCGAGAAAGCGGGCGCCGCAGACCCAGGCGACGACGATGTTCTGCGCCATCTGCGAGTGCGGGCCGGCGGCGACGCCGAAGGGCGTTTCGAGCTCGACGCCGTACTTCTCGAGCCGGAAGCGGTCGTCCTCCGACGGCGTGAAGATGGCCGAGCGGGGGATGCCGAACAGCGAGCCCTTCTTTTCGAGCTCGGTGAACGCCCAGGCCGTCAGCTGCTCCATCGATATGGGGTGAAACCGATCCGACATGGCGTCTCTCCTCTTTTTCTTCCCCTCGGGTTCTTCGGCTGGCGAAGGTCAGCTAGCGGCTATAGCCGAGCGTGGAGCCGCGCCGCCTGCTCGGCGGCCTTGGCCCGCACCTCGTCCGGGTCGACCCGGGTCGGCCGGCCGTCGGCGAACAGCACTTCGCCGCCGCCGGCGACGATCTCGAGCGGCCGCACCCCCGGGGTGAAGGCCAGATGCCACGGGTCCATCGGCTCGTACGACCAGCGCACCCGGTCGTCGCGCGCCTCGGGCACCAGGCGGTAGCCGTTCTCGAGCCAGCTCCAGGCGGTCTCGGGTGTCGCCAGCACGTCCGCCTCGCGGTGCTTGACGTAGGCCAGCCGGAACTCCTCGATCATGTTGCCGCCGATGCCGTCGGTGCCCAGGGCCACCGGGTTGGCGAAGCGGAAGGGCCGGCCGTAGGCGACCGAGTTGTTCATGTTGGACCGCGGGTTGTGCAGCACCGTGCCGCGCAGGCCGGTGTCGTCGGGCATGTAGAGGCAGTGGGCGAGCAGCCAGTCGTCGCGCGTCAGGTCGCGGATGCGGCCCGGCGCGTCGGCGTCGCGCGGCCCCTCGGCGACGTGGATGTGGACGCCGACGCCGAGGTCCCGGGCCAGCCCGGCGGCCGCCTCGAGCGTCGCCTGCTCGCAGGTGAAGGCGGCGTGGACCCCCACCAGGCCGCGGCCGCCGGCGCGCAGGAAGCGCTCGTTCTCCGCCAGCCCGCGCCGCGCGCCGTCGGGCCCGTGGCGGTCGGTGACGCCGTAGGCGCAGACCACCCGCACGCCGACCTCGGCGCAGGCGTCGGCGATCGCGCTCAGCGAGCCCTCGATGGCGTTGGGCGACTCGTGATGGTCGACGATCGCCGTGGTGCCCTGCTCGAGGGCCTCGAGCGCGCCCAGCATCGCCGACCAGCGGATCATCTCGAGATCGAGCGCCGCGTCGAGCCGCCACCAGATCTGCTCGAGGATCTCCTGCAGGTTGGTCGGCGTCCGGGGCGGCGCCGGCATGCCGCGCGCCAGGGTCGAGTAGAGGTGATGGTGGGAGCAGACGATACCCCCGGTTGTGGCGGACTCACCCACGGTCACCTCCCGGCCGCGGTCGCGGCAGAAAACGCGTCATCGGAGGCTCGAGCATAGCAGCCGGGCTGGAGCTATAATGGCGGCTCATCGTGAGTGGCCTCGAGCGGTTCTTCCGCCTGCAGGAGAACGGCACCACCGTCGCTACGGAGGTGCGGGCCGGTGTGGTGACCTTCCTCACCATGGCCTACATCCTGTTCGTCAACCCGCAGATCCTGTCGCAGGCCGGCATGCCGGCCGAGCGACGTGGCGGTGGCCACCGCGCTGGCGGCGGCGGTCGCCGACGCTGGTGATGGGGCTGTGCGGCCAACTATCCCGTTCGCGCTGGCGCCGGGGATGGGGCTCAACGCCTACTTCACCTTCGGCGTGGTCGGGGCCATGGGGGTCTCCTGGCAGGTGGCGCTGGCGGCGGTATTCGTCGAGGGGGTGCTGTTCCTGGTGCTGGCCGCCGACCGGCGTGCGCACCGCGCTGCTGCGGGCGATCCCGACCTCGATCAAGATCGCCACCATGAGCGGCATCGGGCTGTTCCTGGCGATCATCGGCTTCGAGAGCGCCGGGCTGGTCGTCGATCATCCGGCGACCCTGGTCACCCTGGGCGACGTCACGCAGCCCGACGGTGCTGCTGGCGCTCGCCGGGCTGGTGCGTGATCGCGGTGCTGCTGGCGGTCGAGGTCAAGGGGGCGATCCTGATCGGCATCCTGGCGGTGACCGTGGTCTGCTGGGTCGCCGGCCTGAGCGCCGTGCGCCGGATCAGCTCTTCACCATGCCCGCACCTGCCCGAGCGAGACCTTGCTCGCCATGGACTTCAGCGGCCTCCTGACCGGCAAGCTGCTGCTGGTGGTCGCTCGCCTTCCTGTTCGTCGACATCTTCGACACCGCCGGCACGCTGATCGGCGTCGGCCGCCTGGGCGGCTTCGTCGACGAGCGACGGCGAGCTGCCGCGGGCCAACCGGGCGTTCGCCGCCGACGCCGTCGGCACCATCGGTCGGGCGCGGCGGTCGGCACCAGCACGGTGACCAGCTACGTCGAGTCCGCCACCGGTGTCGAGGAGGGCGGCAGGACCGGCCTGACGGCGGTCGTCGGTGGCGGTCCTCTTCCTGCTGTCGCTCTCCCTGACGCCGCTGTTCACCGCGGTGCCGGCGACCGCCACCGCGCCGGCGCTGATCGTCGTCGGGGTCAGCCACGGCATCGTCTCCTACGTTCTGATCAAGGCCCTGCGGGGGCGCTTCCGCGACGTGCATCCGCTGATGTACGTGCTCGCCGGGCTGCTGATCGTCTTCTGCGCCGTGCGCACCGGCGGCTAGCTGCGGTTATCCAAGTCGAACGGTCGGAGATCGGCTCGGCTTTTCAACAGGAGTTCCGTTCGCAGGCCCTCGGGGCCGTGCCCCGGGAGAGCTTGTGGCGGAGACGACAACCTACCGTGAGGAGACGATATGGCTCACCAGGGATCGACCGGCGGGATGAAGCCCATCTATGGACTGGATGACAAGCCGCCGCTGGGCAGGACGGTGGTGCTCAGCGCGCAGCACGTGCTGACCATGTTCGGCGCCACGGTCAGCGTGCCGCTGCTGTTCGGCCCGGTCATGGGATTGAGCGCCGGCGACACCGCCAAGCTGATCTCGATCGTCATGCTCGCTTCGGGCGTGGCGACGCTGATCCAGACGACCTTCGGCACCCGGCTGCCGATCGTCCAGGGAGTCTCCTTTGCCTTCCTGGGGACCTTCTTCCTGATCATCGGCACGGCCGCGGCCGAGGCCGAGGCCGCGGGCACGGCGGCCGGCCCGCTGGCGATGCAGTACATCGCCGGCGCCATCATCCTGGGCGGGCTGGTGGAGGCGACCATCGGCTTCAGCGGTCTCGTCGGGTTTCTTCGCAAGGCGCTGTCGCCGGTCGTCATCGGGCCGGTCATCATGCTCATCGGCCTGGCCCTGTTCGGGGTCGGCGCGCCCAAGGCCGGCACCCACTGGCCGATCGCGCTGCTGACCATCGCCCTGGTGATCATCTTCTCGCTCGTGCTGTCGCGCAAGAAGCGGTTCTTCCGTCTCTTCCCGATCCTGACCGCCGTGATCGTGGTCACGCTGCTCTGCTACATCCTGACCAAGATGGGGGTCTTCCCCGAGGGCCATCCCTCGGCCGTCAGCCTGGCGGCGGTCGGCGACTCCCAGTGGGTGCGGGTCGACCTGTTCTTCCCCTGGGGCCCGCCCAAGTTCCACCTCGGTTTCTTCTTCGCCATCCTGGCCGCCTACCTGGCGTCGATCATCGAGTCGGTGGGCGACTACCACGCCATCTCCTACATGTCGGGGGCCGGCGACCCGACCAAGAAGCAGCTCAACCGGGGCATCGGCGCCGAGGGCATCGGCTGCATCCTGACCGGCGTGTTCGGCGGCTTCGCCTCGACCTCCTACTCGGAGAACATCGGCCTGGTCGGGCTGACCAAGGTGGCCTCGCGGCACGTCGTCCAGATCGGCGGCGTGATCCTCATCGTGCTGGGCATCTTCGGCAAGTTCGGCGGCTTCGCCGCCGCCATCCCGGGGCCGGTGGTCGGCGGGCTCTACTGCTCGCTGTTCGGCCTGATCTCGGCGATCGGCGTGCAGCAGCTGGCCAAGGCCGATCTGCACAGCGACCGCAACCTGTTCATCTCCGGCTTCTCGCTCTTCATGGGCCTGTCGGTGCCGGCCTACTTCGCCGCCCGGGCCAGCGCCGACATGCTGGGCCCGGGGCAGACCCTGGCCATGTTCACCCCCTCGGCGGAGAGCTTCCTGGCGACGATGCCGGCCACCCTGGGAGGGATCGTCGGCTCGATCGGCTCGACCGGCATGGCGGTGGCGGCGATCCTCGGCATCCTCCTCGACAACCTGGTGCCGGGCACTGACGAGGAACGGGGTATCGGTCCAGGGGTGCTGGTCCCCGAGGCAGGTGACGTGGGCGTGGGAGAGGAATAGAGTAGTGCTTCTTGTAGTGGTACCGCTCAACAGAAAGGAGCAGGAGATGGCACGTTTGTGGAGGAGTTCCGCGATCGCGGTTCTGGCGATCGCTATGGTCGCCGTAGCTCTGGCCGTGGTCGGATGCGGCGGCGAAACCGAGGAGGCGGCCGCGCCCGAGGAGTCGGCCTCCGGCGGCAAGCAGGTCAAGGCGGCGTTCGTCTACGTCAGCCCGCTCGGCGACGCCGGCTGGACGCTGGCGCACGACAAGGGACGTCAGGCGATCGACGCGCTGGACTACGTCGAGACCGCCTACACCGAGGCGGTGCCCGAGGGCGCCGACGCCGAGCGCACGATCAGCCAGTACGTCCGCCAGGGCTACAACCTGATCTTCACCACCAGCTTCGGCTACATGGACCCGACCATCACCGTCGCGGCCGGCGCGCCAGACGTGATGTTCATGCACTGCTCGGGGTTCAAGACGGCCGAGAACGTCGGCACCTACTTCGGCCGCATGTACCAGCCGCGCTACCTGAGCGGCATGATCGCCGGCAAGATGACCACCAGCAATATCCTCGGCTACGTCGCGGCGCACCCGATCCCGGAGGTCATCCGCGGCATCAACGCCTTCGCCCTGGGCGCCCGGTCGGTCAACCCCGCGGTCAAGGTGCACGTGGTCTGGACCCAGACCTGGTACGACCCGGCGAGGGAGCGCGAGGCCGGCGAGAGCCTGCTCGACATCGGTGCCGATGTCATCGCCCAGCACCAGGACACCCCGGCGCCGCAGCAGGCGGCGGAGGACAAGGGAAGGTACAGCATCGGCTACAACTCCGACATGTCCAGCTTTGCCCCCAAGGCCCACCTGACCGCGCCGATCTGGAACTGGGAGGTGATCTACCGCAAGGTGGCCGACGAGGTGCACAACGGCACCTGGACCTCCTACCAGTACTGGGGCGGTCTCGAGGATGGCGTCGTCGGGTTGGCGCCCTATGGCGAGATGGTGCCCGAGGACGTGCGCGCGATGGTCGAGGCCAAGAAGGCCGAGATCGTCGGCGGCTGGGACGTCTTCACCGGGCCGATCAAGAACCAGGCCGGCGAGGAGCTAGTGCCCGATGGCGAGACGATGTCGGATGGCGACATGCTCGGCATGAACTTCCTGGTCGAGGGCGTCGTGGGGTCGGTTCCTGAGTCCTGACGGCGGCAAGGTAGCGGTGGCGCTCAGGGGGATCACCAAACGGTTCCCCGGCGTCATCGCCAACGACTCGGTCGATCTCGAGCTGCTCGAGGGTGAGATCCACACCCTGTTGGGCGAGAACGGGGCCGGCAAGAGCACGTTGATGAACGTGCTCACCGGGATCTATCTGCCGGAGGCTGGCAGCATCTCGATCTGGGGCGAGGAACGGCAGCTGCGCTCGCCCAAGGACGCCATCGAGCAGGGCATCGGCATGGTGCACCAGGAGTTCAAGCTGGTGCAGACCCACACCGTGACCGAGAACATCGTGCTGGGGCTCGGCGGGGGCCTGTCGCGGGTGCGCGAGGATGAGGCCCGGGTCCGGGTGGCCGAGCTGTCCGAGCGCTATGGCCTGTCGGTCGACCCCGGGGCCCCCGTCTGGCAGCTTTCGATCGGCGAGCAGCAGCGGGTCGAGATCCTCAAGATCCTCTACCGCGGGGCGCGCATCCTGCTGCTCGACGAGCCGACCGCGGTGCTCACGCCACAGGAGGCCGAGGATCTTTTCGTCACCCTGCGGACGATGCGCGAGCAGGGCCACACCATCGTCTTCATCTCGCACAAGCTGGACGAGGTGATGGCCGTCTCCGATCGGGTCACGGTGCTGCGCGGCGGCAAGAACGTCGGCACGGTGCTGGTCAAGGACACCAACCCGCAGCAGCTGTCCAACCTGATGGTCGGCCGCGAGATCAGGTTCGAGGCCTTCCCCAAGCCGGAGAGCCGCGGCGAGGCGGTGCTCGAGGTCACCGGCGTCGGCGCGCTCAACGATCGCGGGTTGCCGGCGCTGCGCAACGTCTCGTTCGCGGTGGCGGCGGGGGAGATCCTGGGCTTCGCCGGCGTCGCCGGCAACGGCCAGGAGGAGCTGGCGCAGGTGATCACCGGTCTGCGCACGGCGACCGGCGGTGCGATCACCGTCGACGGCCGCGACATGACCCACGCCAAGGCCAGCGACTTCATCCGCAACGGGGTCAGCTACGTTCCCGCCGACCGCCACGGCGTCGCCGTCGTCGGCGACATGTCGCTGACCAACAACAGCGTCCTGCGGCGCTACCGCGAGAAGAAGTTCGCCCGCGGCCCGTTTCTCGACTTCTCGGCCGCCGCCACCTACGCCAAGCGGCTGATCGAGGAGTACAACATCCTGACGCCGAGCGCCGACACCGCGGTGCGCTCGCTCTCGGGCGGCAACCTGCAGAAGGCGATCCTGGCGCGCGAGATGACCACCTCGCACCGGCTGTTGGTGGTCATGTCGGCGACCCGCGGCCTCGACGTGGGCGCCACCGAGTTCGTCCGCCAGACCCTCAACGCGCATCGCCACGAAGGGGCCGCCATCGTGCTGATCTCCGAGGACCTCGAGGAGCTGCGCTCGCTGAGCGACCGCATCGCCGTCCTGTTCCACGGCGAGATCATGGGCATCGTCGACGCCGCCGAAGTGGGGATCGAGCGCCTCGGGCTGATGATGGCGGGTGAGCGCCTGCCGGAGGCGGCGGTCTGATGGGCATCCGGCTGGAGCGCCGCCTCGAGCGGTCGCGCGCTCTGGAGTACCTGGTGCCGGTGCTGTCGGTGCTGCTGTCGCTGGTGGTGTGCGCGGTGCTGCTGCTGACCACCGGCACCAACCCGCTGGTGGCCTACGGCGCCATGATGAAGGAGGCGTTCGGCACCTCCTACGGCTTCGCCGAGGTGCTGGTCAAGGCGACGCCGTTGATCCTCTGCGGCCTGGGGGTGATGCTGGCCTTCAAGATGCTCTTCTGGAACATCGGCGCCGAGGGGCAGCTGCACATGGGGGCCTGGGGCGCGACCGCGGTGGTGATGACCGGCTGGGACGGCTCGGCCTGGCTGATGATCCCGGCGATGATGCTCGCCGGCATGGCGTGTGGCGGGTTGTGGGCGCTGCTGCCGGCCTATCTCAAGGTCAAGCTGAACTGCAACGAGATCATCACCACGCTGCTGCTCAACTACGTGGCGATCCTGTGGGTCGCCCACTTCATCTACGGCCCGTGGAAGGACCCGGTCAGCTTCGGCTTCCCGATGACCAAGCTGTTTCCCGAGGGCGCCCAGCTGCTGCGCTTTGGCGTCGGCCGGGTGCACCTCGGCCTGGTCTTCGCCCTGGCCATCACCGTGCTCCTCTACCTGCTGCAGGAGAAGAGCCGCTGGGGATTCGAGATCGCGGTCACCGGCGGCAACCCCCGGGCGGCCGAGTACGCCGGCATGAAGTCGAGCCGCAACATCCTGCTGGTGATGCTCATCAGCGGCGGGCTGGCGGGGCTGGCGGGGATGGTCGAGGTCAGCGGCATCCAGCTCAAGCTGCTCAAGGACATCTCGCCGCACGCCGCGCCCTACGGCTACACCGCGATCATCATCGCCTGGCTGGCGCGCCGCAACCCTTGGGGTGTGTTGATCGTCTCGATCCTCATGGGCGGGCTGTACGTCGGCGGCGAGACGGTGCAGATCACCATGAAGCTGCCGGTCAACATCGTGCTGATCATCCAGGCCTTGATCCTGTTCTTCGTGCTCGGCGGCGACATCCTGTCGCGCTATCGACTGGTCTCCAGCCGGCCGCGGGAGGTGCTCGATGGAGGGTGATCTCGGCGTCCTGGTGGTGGCCATCCTGCAGGCGGCGGTGCGCGCCGGCACGCCGATCCTGTTCGTCTGCATCGGCGAGATCTACGCCGAGCGCTCGGGGGTGCTCAACGTCGGCCTCGAGGGCATGATGCTGATCGGCGCCATCGCCGGCTTCACCGCCGGCTTCACCGTCGGCAACCCGGTCGTCGGGGTCATCGCCGCGGCGGTGGCCGGCGCCGCCTTCTCGCTCATCCACGCCTTCGTCACGGTCACCCTACGCGCCGACCAGATCGTCAGCGGGCTCACCCTCACCATCCTGGGCACCGGCATCAGCGGCTTCTTTGGCAAGGGCATGATCGGCATGGTGGGGCCCGGCTTCCACAAGATCGCCCTGCCGGGGCTGGCCAAGATCCCGGTGCTCGGCACCGTCTTCTTCAATCAGGACGCGATGGTCTATCTGTCGTATGTCCTGGTGCCGATCGCCTGGTGGGTGATGTACAAGACGCATCTCGGCCTGGCGATCCGCTCGGTGGGCGAGAACCCCGGCGCCGCCGACTCGCTGGGCGTCTCGGTGACCCGGGTGCGCTACGGCTGCGTGCTGTTCGGCGGCGCCATGGCCGGTATCGGCGGCGCCTATCTGTCGCTGGCCTACACCACCATGTGGATCGAGCAGATGAGCGGCGGCCGCGGCTGGATCACCCTGGCGCTGGTGATCTTCGCCGGCTGGAACCCGGCCCGGGCGGCGCTCGGCGCCTACCTGTTCGGCGGCGCCGACGCCCTGCAGCTGCGCATCCAGGCCGTCGGCCTCGACATCCCGACCTACTTCCTGATGATGCTGCCCTATGTGTTGACCATCGCCATCCTCGTCCTGGCATCCCGCGCCTCGCTGCGCCGCCGGCTCGGCGCGCCCGCGGCGCTCGGCATTCCGTACGCTCGTGAGGAGCGATAGAGAGAGAACGTTCCATTCACCCAGAAACCGAAGGAGGCCTCTGCATGATCGATCATCTGAAACGGCTCACCGGCGTGGCCATTGTCCTGTTCGCCCTGGCCCTCGTCGCGCAGCCCGCGTCCGCCGCCATCTGGAGCAACACCGAGCTCCACATCCAGATCGGCACGCTCGACCTGCCGTACACCGGCGGCCTGGACTCGAGCACGACGATCTTCACCCTGCAGCACGCCAGTGGCTGGAAGTACGGCGACAACTTCTTCTTCTTCGATGTCATCTCCCAGGACAACAACTACGAGACCTACGGCGAGTGGTACTCGTACTTCAGCTTCCGCAAGATGGCCGGCAAGGAGGAGATGAAAGGCAGGCTCAAGGACGTGCGCTTCATCGCCGGCTTCAACTGGGCGCCGGATGCCGAGGTGATCAAGTACCTGCCGGGCATCGGCCTGTCGTGGAACGTGCCGGGCTTCGCCTTCCTGAACACCGACTTCACGCTCTACATCGACGACAGCCTGGGTGTCGCCGCCGGCGGTGCGCCGAGCGAAGATGACTCCTGGATGATCGACGTCAACTGGGCGCGGCCGTTCGGCGGCGGTAAGTGGTCGATCGAAGGCCATGCCGAGTACATCGCCGAGCGCACCAACGAGTTCGGGGGTGAAGCCTCGGCCTGGATTCTGGCCCAACCCCAGCTGCGCTACTTCGTCAGCGAGAACGTGGCGATCGGCATCGAGTACCAGTACTGGCAGAACAAGCTGGGCGATCCCGACACCGACGAGAACACGGTCCAGGCGCTGCTGGTCTGGAAGTTTTAGTCGGATCGCAGCCGCGGGCTGCGTTCCGTCCAAGTGTCAGTCCCTGCATGCCGGGCACTCCCGGCATGCAGGGCCAAGACAGCTGATGCCCGCATCGCCCCGCCGGGCCTCGGGCCGGGCCTGGCGGGGCAGTCCCGGCCTGGGCTTGCCGGGTGGTCCGCGGCGTTGGGCCGGGGCTCGGGGCCGGGCGGCGGTTGCGTCGGGTCGTGGCTTGCGGGCAGAATCGGGCGCGCCGGCGGAACCGCTCGCGGGCTGAACCGGAAACGAGGTGAGGTTTGAGGAAGATCTTGACGGATACCGGCCATCCCGGCCCGGGGCGGGAGTTGGGGCTGCTGGTGCTGCGGGTGGTGTTCGCGGCCAGCCTGATCGGCGCCCATGGCTGGGGGAAACTGACGCGGCTCGTCGAAGGCGGCGGCTTCCCGGATCCCCTCGGCATCGGCTCCCAGGCCAGCCTGGGCCTGGCGGTGTTCGCCGAGGTCTTCTGCGCCCTGCTGGTCTTGCTGGGCATCGCGGCGCGGCCGGCGGCGGCGGTGCTGGTCGTGCTCTTCGTGGTCGCCTTCTTCGTGGTGCACGGCGACGATCCGTTCGCCAAGAAGGAGCTGGCCCTGGTCTACCTCGCGGCCTTCGCCACCGTGCTTCTCACCGGCCCGGGCCGCTACTCGCTCGGCCGGCTCTTCCGTCGCGGATGAGCGGCGGCCGATGAGCGCAGAGCCGGCGGCCCGCCACATCGGCATCGTCGGCGTCAGCGCCGAGGGCGCGGCGCTGTGCTACCGGACGATCTGCGTCGAGGGTGCGGCGCTGCTGGGCCGCCACGACCACCCCGAGGTGACGCTGCACACCCATCCGCTGGCGCGCTACATGGAGGCGATCGACGCCGGCGACTGGTCCGGCGTGGCGCGGCTGATGCTCGACTCGGCGCGGCGGCTCGAGGCGGTGGGGGCCGAGCTGCTGATCTGTCCCGACAACACGGTCCACCAGCCCTGGGCCGAGATCGTCGCGGCCTCGCCGCTGCCCTGGCTGCACATTGCCGAGGTGGTGGCCGAGGCCGCCGCCGCGGCTGGCCGGCGGCGGCTGGCGATCCTCGGCACCCGCTTCCTGATGGAGGGCCCGGTCTACCCGCCGGCTCTGGAGGCGCGGGGGCTCGCCTGGGAGATCCCGCTGCCGGCGGAGCGGCGCCGGATCGACGCGGTGATCTTCGACGAGTTGGTCTACGGCCGGTTCGAGGACGCGGCGCGGCGCGACTTCTATGAGATCCTCGCCCGGATGCGCGATTCCGGGTGCGACGCGGCGATACTGGGGTGCACCGAGATCCCGCTGCTGGTGCGGGCCGAGGAGGCGCCGCTGCCGGTGCTGGACTCGACCCGCCTGCTGGCGCGGGCAGCGCTGCGGGCGGCGGTCGCCGGCGTCGAGGCGGGAGGAGAGCCATGAGGAACAGACATCTCACCGGCCGCTACCGGGCGATCTCCGCGCCCCTGGTCGCGGCGCTGCTGGCCGCCCTGGGTTGTGCGGCCGATCCGGTCGAGCAGGCGCCGCCGGCCCCCGATTCGCCGCCGGCCGCCGCGGCCGAGTCGCTCGAGGTCCCCTTCACCGCCGAGCAGATCCGCGAGGAGTGGCGACCGGGGCTGACCCTGGTGCTGCATTTCGCCTACCCGGATCGCCAGGAGTGGCAGCGCTGGACGGTGCTGGCGGCCGACGAGGACGGCGCCGAGATCGCCTATCTGCCGCTCGACGCCCAGGGCCAGCCGGTCGGCCTGGCGGAACGGGCGCGCAGCAGCTGGGCCGATCTGCGCGATCACGCCCTGTTCTCCGCCGCCGAGGCGCGGCGCGAGCGGGCCAGCCGGGAAACGGCCTTTGGCGAGCTCGAGGGCTGGCTCTACCGCGTGCACGATCCCCAGGCCGAGTCGATGACCGACTTCTTCTTCGCCGACGAGCTGGCCGGCGCGCCGGTCTGGATGGAGACCCGCAGCGGCGAGCGGGTCATCCTGACGGTCAACCAGATCGCCCGTCAGCAGCTCGCAGGAGAGCCAGCAGGCGGTCCAGGAACGGCACCTGCGCCGGGTTGAGCTTGCGCCGGGCGGTGTCGAGGTCGAAGAACAGACCCTGGTCGACCTCCGGGATCTCGATCGTGCGGCCCGACCGCGGCGGCCACTCGAGCGGGATGGTGTTGCTGCGCACCGGCCGGCCCTCGGGCCAGTCTCCGGGCGCCGCCCAGGCCACCACCCGCTTGCCGCCGCGCTGGGTGACCTCGCCGAGCGGCAGCCACCCGACGCCGCCGGTGCAGGCGTCCACGGCCCGGCCGGTCTCTTCCTCGAACTCGCGGCGCGCCACCGCGCGCGGCGCTTCGCCGTCCTCGATCTCGCCCTTGGGCACGCTCCAGCAGCCCTCGTCGCGGCGGGCGAAGAACGGCCCGCCGGGGTGGACCAGGAAGACTTCGCAGAGCCATTTGGCGCGGCGGTAGAGCAGCAGGCCGGCGCTGGTGCGGGGGGACGATGGGGCCGCGGCTCGTTGCATCCGGCCAGTGTAGTGTCTCCGACTTCGCCTTACCGTCTGGACGGCTATCGACGCCGCTGGCGGCGTTGCGCTTCCTCGACATAGGCTCGGCTATGCCTGCGTCAGCGCGCCTTGCCAGCGACGCCGCCAGCTCGCCCATACGGCAAGGCGAATCGGAGACGCTACCCAGCGCTCGAGATCGATCCACACCGGCGCGTGGTCGGAGGCGGTCATCCCCTCCTTCTTCTTGCGGTAGTCGCGGTCGATCTCGGCGCCGCGCAGCCGCTCGGCGACGCTCGGCGACACCAGCAGGAAGTCGATCCGCAGGCCGTGGTTGCGGTGGAAGCCGCCGGCCCGGTAGTCCCACCACGAGAACGCCTGACGGTCGGGGTGGAGGCTGCGGTAGGCGTCGACGAGGCCCGGCTCGAGCAGCCGCCGGAACCGCCGCCGCTCGTCGTCGGTGTGGAAGATGCTGCCGCCGAGCGCCTTCTCGTTCCAGCTGTCGAGCGGCGTCGGGCAGATGTTGAAGTCGCCGGCGACCACCGCCGCCCGGCCGGCGGTGCCGGCCGCCTCGAGATGCTCGGCCAGGGCGTCGAACCAGGCCAGCTTGCGCGGATAGTCCTCGTGGCCGAGGTGCTTGCCGTTGGGGCAGTAGAGGCTGGTGAAGGCGAGCTCGCCGGCGCGGGCGGTGAGCAGCCGGGCGCCCATCTCCTCCTGGCCCGGCAGGCCGGCCTGCTCCACCTCCAGCGGTTCGCGCGCCAGGACCGCCACCCCGTTCCACGCCTTCTGGCCGTGGCTGACCGCCCGGTAGCCGGCCGCTTCGAGCTCGGCGTGCGGGAACTGTTCGTCCTCGAGCTTGAGCTCCTGCAGCGCCACCAGGTCGGGCTGGCGGTCGGCGAGCCAGATCAGGAGAAAGTCGAGCCGCGCCCGCATGCCGTTGATGTTCCAGGTGGCGATTCTCATGGCTTGGATTCTACCGGCCGTGGGGGTGTCAAAGATCGCCCCGCCGGGTCTCGACCTGACCGGCTTGCACTCCGCGACGGCGGCCCCTGGCTTTCAGGATACGCTCGCCGGCGATGAACCGAACTGCCTGCTTGCTCTTGGGGTCGATGGTACTGGGTGCCGGCGCCGTCGAGGCGCAGCTGGTGCGGCTCGAGAATCGGCGACTTGCGCACGACGGGCTCGACCGCGAGTATCTCCTCTACACGCCGCGGCTTGCCGGAAGGCTGCCGGGCGCGCGGCCGCTGGTGCTGGTGCTGCACGGCGGCGGCGGCACCGCCCGGGGCATGGTGCGGAGCACGCGGCGGCGGTTCCACCAGCTGGCCGACCGGCACGGCTTCTACGTCGCCTACCTCGACGCGGTGGAGAAGACCTGGGACTTCGGCGAGGGTGAGGTGTCCGAGCGGCTCGAGCGGCGGGTCGACGACCTCGGCTTCCTGTCGCGGCTGGTCGACCGGCTGCTCGCCGAGCTGCCGATCGACCCCGGCCGGGTCTTCGCCACCGGCATCTCGCGCGGCGGCCAGGCTTCCTACTTCCTGGCCTGCAAGCTGCCCGGGCGGATCCGCGCCATCGCGTCCGTCGCCATGCCGCTGCCCGCCTTTCTCGAGGACGACTGCCGGCGCGGACCGCCGGTTGGAGTGGCGATCCTCAACGGCACCGAGGACCCGCTGGTGCCCTACGACGGCGGCCAGATCGCCGTCTTCCGCCAGCAGCGCGGCCGGGTGCTGCCGACCGACGCCACCGCGCGGCTGTGGCGCCGGCGCAACGGCTGCTCCGAGCGGTCCGTCAGCGAGACCACCGACGAGAAGGACGACGGCACGGTGGTCGTCGAGACCCGCTGGACCGACTGCACCGGCGCGCCGGTGGTGGTCTACCGCATCGAAGGCGGCGGCCACACCTGGCCTTCTGGCGGCCAGTACCTGCCGGTCTCGCTGATCGGCCGGGTGTCGCGGGAGATCGACGGCGCGGACGAGGCGTGGTCCTTCTTCGCGCGGTTCGAAGCCGTGGCGGAGAGCGGCCGGTGATCGGTGTCACGGCCTCGTTCACGCGGGGCGTGCGCGGCCTCGCTTGGCCGTGGTGGCTGTGGATCGCGCTTCTGGGGTTGGTCAACCTGGCGGCGCCGCTGGTCTTTCTCGGCAGCCTCGAAGCCAGAGTGGTGCTGGCGGCGACCCTGCTCGGGGCCATGGTCCAGTTCGCCATTGTCAGCCGTCTGGGCTTCGTCCGGCTGCTCGGCCTCGGCCATGTCCTGGCCTGGGTGCCGATGCTCCTGTGGCTGGTGCCACGACTGGGCAACCTGGATCCGGGCACGGCGTTCGGCCGCTGGCTGTTCGCGGCGGTGGTCGTCGACCTGGCATCGTTGGCGATCGACTTCGTGGACGTGGCACGATACCTGGCCGGCGACCGCCGGCCGGCGCCGGGCACGGCGCCCCCCTGACAGGCGCAGACTGGACGCGCTAACTGGAGGAGAGAGATGAGCGATTCCACCACCAACGCGGCGCCGCGCTCGCTGATGCGCCGCGCCAACGCCGAGCCCCTCGACCCGGTCGCCGCCGGCCGCGCCACCTCCCGCCAGGTGCTGCTGGGGCCCGACGACGGCATGCCCAACTTCGCCCTGCGGCGCTTCGTCATGGGTGAGGGCGGCGGCATGCCGCGCCACACCAACACCGTCGAGCACGAGCAGTACGTGCTGCGCGGCCGGGCGAAGATCCGGGTCGGCGACGAGGTCCACGACGTCGGCGCCGACGACGTGCTCTACATCGCCGCCGGCGTGCCCCACTCCTACGAAGTGCTCGAGGCGCCGTTCGAGTTCATCTGCGTGGTGCCGAACGGGCCCGACCGGATCGAGCTGGTGGAGGAGTAGAGAGGGCGCGGCTCAGGAGAACTCCCCCGGCGCCCGGCCGATGTCGCGGATGCTGCAGCCGTCGCGCACCTCGAGGCCGAACTCGCGCGCCTTGGCCAGCACTTCGGGGTCGGCCGTGCCGGGGTTGAACCAGACCTCGCCGGCGCCCTTGTCGGCCAGGTCCTGGATCAGGCCGGCGGTCAGCCGGGGCGGCAGGTAGAGGCTGATGCGGTCGAGCTCGCCGGGCACCTCGGCGATCGAGGCATAGGCCTTGTTGCCTTCCACCTCGCCCCCCGCCGGGTTGACCGGGAAGACTTCCCAGCCTTCGGCGGCGTAGGCGCGGACACACTTGTTGCCGAACTTGGCGCGGTCGCGCGAGGCGCCGACCACGGCGATGGTCTGTTTCATCCGGGGCTCCTGCGGACGACTTGGCGCTCGTCGCCCATCCTGCGGGTGACGCCCACCGAGTCGAGATGTTCGAGGATCGGGATCGCCCACTTGCGGGTGAGCCCGTAGCGCTCTTTGAACTGCGGCACCTTGAACTTCTCCAGGCCGCTGCCGCGCAGGTCTTCGGCGACCCGGTCGATGGCGGCGGCGGCGACGAGCAGCTCGCCCGGCAGCCGCACCAGCCGGCGGCGCTCGATGAGGTAGCGGATGACGCCGGCGAGGATCTGTGGTTTGGCTCCCAGGTTGCGGCCCAGCTCGGCCGGCGACGGCGGGGTCAGCCCGCCCTCGTCGAAGGCCTGCTGGATGCGGCGCGACAGGTCGCTCTCGCCGCCGGTCAGTTCGGCGCTGCGGCCGGGCAGGTTGACCAGCTCGCCGTCGACGATGAGGATCTTCTCGGCCGCCAGCCGTTCCAGGTAGATCGGCGCCAGCCGGCCGGCCGGGCCGGGCAGGATGCGGCGCACCGCCTCGGCCTTGGGCATCCCCCGCGCCAGCCGCTCGCGACGGAAGTAGGCCGCCAGCTGGTCGCGCGCCCGCCGGGCGATCCGCTCCCAGGCTCGCGGGTCGAGCCAGCGGCGCCCGTCGCCGTGAGCGGCTGGAATCGGCAACAGCCGGCCCGCCGCGGCCAGCCGGTCGAGGCGCGGTTCGAGGCCGTCCGGCTCGGCGCCGAGCCGGCGGGCCAGCGGCGCGGCGCCGGTGCCGGCCTCGCCGGCCTCGGCGACCCACAGCAGCAGGGCCTCGTCGAGTCCGCCGAGCAGGCCCGTGCGGGCCTCGGCCAGCGCCGTCCCGCGGCGCCGGCGCCAGGCGGGGTCGAGGATCTCGCCGCCGCCGATGGTCGCCGGCGGCGACGGCCGGCGGATGACGAAGCGGTCGCCACGCGCCGCCACCACCGGCGCCGCCAGCCGCAGCTCGACCAGGCCCTCCTCGCCCGGCTCGAGCGGTCCCTCGAGCGGCCGCAGCCGGCCGACCACCTCGGCGGAGTAGAGGTGCAGCCGCACCGCCGTCGAGCCGCGGATCGCCCGTGGCGCGTCGGCCAGCAGGCGGCAGCGCGCCGCCAGGCTGGTGGTGGCGGCGAAGGCCCCGCGGCGGACCAGCTGGCGGCCGCGCTGAAGCTGCTCGAGGGTGGCGCCGGAGAGCTGCAGGGCGGTGCGCTCGCCGCTCTCGGCGGCCTGGCGCGCCGCGCCGTGCACCTGGACGCCGCGCACCCGCACCGGGCCGCCCTCGGGCTCGTTCTCCAGCTCGTCGCCGACGCCGATGCGGCCGCCGGCCAGCGTGCCGGTGACCACCACGCCCAGGCCCTTGAGGTGGAAGGCGCGGTCGACCGGCAGCCGGGCCGGGCGGTCGGTGGCCGGCGCGGCCGCGTGGCGGTCCGCCAGCTCGACCAGCGCCGCCTCGACCTGGTCGATTCCGTCGCCGCTGACGCTCGAGGCCGCCAGCACCGGTGCGCCGGCGAAGGGCGAAGCGGCGAGCAGCTCCTCGACCTCCATCCGCGCCAGCTCGAGCAGGTCGCCGGCCACCAGGTCGGTCTTGGTCAGGACCGCCAGGCCGGCCGGGATGCCCAGCAGGCCGCAGATCGCCAGGTGCTCGCGGGTCTGCGGCTTGACCCCCTCGTCGGCCGCCACCACCAGCAGCATGACGCGGATGCCGCCGAGGCCGGCGAGGGCGTTGTGCAGGAACCGCTCGTGGCCGGGGACGTCGACAAAGCCGATCTGCAGGTCGTCGCGCTCGAGGTGGGCGAAGCCCAGGTCGATGGTGATGCCGCGCTGCTTCTCCTCGGCCCAGCGATCGCAGTCGATGCCGGTGAGGGCCTCGACCAGCCGGGTCTTGCCGTGGTCGATGTGGCCGGCGGTGCCGACGATCACGCGGCGCATGGAGTCCGGCGGGTCTCTAGAGGCCCAGGATCTCGCGCGCCAGCCGGTTGATGGTGGCGCCGTCGGCGCGGCCGCGGTAGCGAGCCATCATCTGGCCCATGACCCGTCCGATGCCTGCCGGGCCGGCGAGGCCGCCGGCGTCGACGATCTCCTGGATGGCGCGGCGCAGCTCGCCCTCGTCGACCTGCTCCGGCAGGTAGGCGGCGAGGATCTCGGCCTCGCGCTCTTCGCCGGCGGCGCGCTCCTCGCTGCCGCCCAGGCGGTACTGCTCGCTGGCTTCGCGGCGCTGCTTGATCTGCTTCTGCACCAGGGTCGCGAAGCCGGCCTCGTCGACCGCCTCGCCGCCGCGGATGCGCTCGTTGTCGATCGCCGACAGGAGCATGCCCAGCGTGGCGACGCGCTGGCGCTCGCCCGCCTTACGCGCCGCCCGCAGGTCGGCTTCGATACGCTCCCGAGGCTCGCTCACAAGCACGATTATAGGGGACACGATCCCGCGGCAACGCCGCGGGTTCGTGTCCCCCTCTGTTCCCCCCTCTGCTCTCTTCTAGGTCTGCGGCAAGTCGATCACAAAAACCGTGCCGTGCGGCTCGTTGTCGGTCACCGAGACGGTGCCGTGGTGGTCGGAGACGATGCGGTGGACGATCGACAGACCCAGGCCGGTGCCCCGCCCCTTGGTCGAGAAGTAGGGCAGGAAGAGCTTGCGCTTGGCCTCGGGCGGGATGCCGGGACCGCTGTCCGAGATGCGGATGGAGAGCTGCCCGTTCTCCATGACGGTGGCGACGTGGACCTGGCCCGGCGCCTCGGTGGCCTCGACGGCGTTGTCGAGCAGGTTGATCAGCACCCGCTTGATCTGCTCCTGGTCGAGCCAGCCGGCGGCGTCGCCGGGCTCGACCTTGCCGTCGACCTCGACGCCCGGCTTGATGCCTTGATAGAGCTGCACGGTCTCTTCGATCAGCGGAGCAAGCTCGACCCGCGCGGGGCGCGGCCGGGGCATGCGCGCGAAGCGTGAGAACTCGTCCACCATGCCCTGCATGGCGTGCACCTCGCGAACGATGATCTCGACCCCCTCTTCGACGGTCTTGCCCAACTCGCCGGTGCCGCGGCGGTTGTGGTGCTGCATGCGCTCGGCGGCCAGCTTGATCGGCGTCAGGGGGTTCTTGATCTCGTGCGCGATGCGCCGCGCCGCCTCGCGCCAGGCGGCGGTCTGCTGTGCCTGGATCAGCTCGGTGTCGTCCTCGATCACCATCACCCGGCCGCGTTCCCGGCCGTCGGCGTCGCGCATGGTCGTGACCGTGGTGCCCAGCGTCTTCCACTCGCCGCCGACGACGATCCGCAGCTGGCGCGTGGCCTGCGCGCTGTCGTTGTCGCCGGCGAACAGCGGCACCAGCTTGCCCCGTTCCTCGTCTTCCCAGGCCTCGGCCGGGGTGCGGCCGACCACCTCGTCGGCCCGCTGGCGCAGCATCTCCAGCGCGGCGCCGTTGCAGGTCAGGATGCGGCCGTCCTCGCCGATCGAGACGACGCCGGCGGCGACGCTCTGCAGGACGGCGCCGATCCCGGCGCGCTCTTCGGCCAGCCGCTCGTTGGCGGCCAGCAGCTCGCGGTTGGTCTCCTCGAGCAGCTGCTTGGAGCGCTCGAGCTCGCCGGTCATGCGGTTGAACGACTCGACCAGCACGCCCAGCTCGTCCGCCGCGGTGACCTCGACCCGGTAGTCGAGCTCGCCCTCCGAGACCCGCCGAGTGCCCTCGGCCAGGGCCTGGATCGGCTCGGTCAGCCGCCGCGCCAGGTAGAGCCCGGTCCACGAAGCGCCCAGCAGGACCAGCAGGGTGACCATCAGGAAGGTCAGCAGATAGCTGGCCTCGATCTCGCCCTTGCGCATCTCGAGCTGGCGGTAGCTCTGGTAGGACTCGATCAGCTGGGCGCTGTCGCGGGTGAGCAACGGCGCCAGGATGGTGCCGGCGACGACCAGGCGGCGCCTCTCCGGTTCGCCTTTCGACTCGGCCGCCGCCGCCAGGATCAGCCGGCCGGGGGCGCCGGCGGAGCTGGTCACCCGGACGGCCTGGCCCTCGGTCAACGCCTCGAGCAGGAAGCGCCGGTCGGGCTCGGGCAGGTTGCGCAGCCCCGACTGCGAGTCGAGCACCGCCTCGACGAAGTCGGTGCCAAGGTAGACGCCCAGGTAGTCGAGCTCGAGATCGGCCAGGTAGCGGCTCAGTTGCCGGGTGAGCTGCGGCCGCCGGCGCGGGTTCTCGACGTCGGAGCCGGCGATCTCGGCGAGCACCCGCTGGGCGTCGCGCCGGCGCGCCTGCTCGATGAAGAGGTTGAG
Organism: Thermoanaerobaculia bacterium; assembly: GCA_963781065.1. GTDB lineage: Bacteria > Acidobacteriota > Thermoanaerobaculia > Multivoradales > JAHEKO01 > CALZJC01. The sequence continues at coordinate 51,304 of CAWAET010000014.1, forward strand.
CTCCTGCGCCACGTCGTGCCCCTGCTGCAGCACCTGGCGGATCTCCGGCTCGTTGAACCACTGGTCGACCCAGCCCTGCAACAGCTCGCTGCCATAGACGAACAACAGCATCCCGGGCAGCAGGGCGAGGCCGATGTAGGTCGCCACCAGCCGGGTGCCGAACTTGGAGCCCAGCCGCCGGTTGCGGCGGTCGATGATCAGCTTGATGAGGTTGCGGAACAGGACATAGACGATGGTCAGGATCAGGACCAGGTTGACGTACCAGATCGCCAGCAGCAGGACCCGGTTGGCGGCCACCTCGGCGGGCAGGTCGGCGCGGCGGCCGATGCCGTAGTAGATGACCGACAGCAGCAGCAACAGGGCGATCAGCCCGCCGACGATCCAGCGACTGTCCCGGTGCCGGTCCTTGAGGGTGTCGCGCAGCTTCACGGCGGGCGTCCTGACGGCGGGTGCGGCCTACCGCGGCGGGCGCAGCTTGGCCGAGTAGCGCCAGGGCGTCGCCACCCGGCGGGGGATGAAGAAGAGGAGGTTGGCCGAGTCGATCTCGGCCCGCATGCGGATCATCAGGGAGCGCCGGTCGCCGCCGCCTTCCAGGGTGAAGATCGGCACCGCCTCGAACCGGGTGAGCGCTCGCTCGAGCTCCTGCTCGTCGCGCACCACCCGGCTCTCGACCAGCCGGTCGTCCTGCTTGGTGTTGACCAGGTACTCGCGGGTGACGGCGTCGTACGAGGCCACCACCTCGAGCCGGCTGGCGTCGATCTGCACGTCGAACCAGCGCTTGCGGTCGCGCAGCAGCCGGATGTCGAAGACGTAGCCCGAGGGCAGGCCGGTGCGGATGCGCTCCAGCAGCTCGTCGCTGAAGCCGTCGGTCAGCACGAAGCTGACCTGGACGCGCTGCCCGTCGAAGGCCGCCCGCGGCAGCTCGAGCCTCGGCTTGCCCGGTGGGTCGGCGGCCAGCAGCAGGCCGAGCCAGGCCAGGGCGACGGCATGCTTCATGGGATCAAGACTCTAGCAGGGAACGGCGATACGGGTTTGCGGCCCGCCCAAAGGGCTAGACTGAGCGGCCGGGGGTGACGAATGGCGGGAGAGAAAAAGGCAGTGCCGGGCACGCTCGCCTCCAACCGGCGGGCGCGGCGCGAGTACGAGATCTTCGAAAAGATCGAGGCCGGCGTCGTGCTGCTCGGAACCGAGGTCAAGGCGGCGCGGCAGGGGCGGGTCCAGCTCAAAGACTCCTACGTCGAGGTGCGCGACGGCGAGGCCTGGCTGATGGGCGCTCACATCGGCCCCTACAGCCACGGCAACCTGGAGAACCACGAGGCCGAGCGGCCGCGCAAGCTGTTGCTCAACCGGCGCGAGATCGACCGGATCTTCGGCCGCACGACCATCAAGGGACAGACCTGCATCCCGCTGTCGGTCTACCTCAAGGGCAACCGGATCAAGATCGAGATCGCGCTGGCCAAGGGCCGTAAGCTGTACGACAAGCGCCAGGCCGAGAAGGACAAGATGCTCGACCGCGAGGCGCGTGAAGGGCGCGACCGATAGGTGGCGGTCGACCGCTCGAGACCGGTCGAGACGGAGCTCGACCGCTACGACGTCCCGGCCGTGCGCCGCTGCTTGCGGCCGCCGGTGTCGCGGATGCGGTCGAGGGCGGTCTGGCCGCCGTACTGGGCGACGATCTTGTCGTCGTAGTCGTCGCTGATCGTCGCCACCGCCGCGATGGTGCCCAGCAGGTCGTTGCGGTCGAGCGACTTGCCGAGCACCGACTGGGAGAAGAAGACGTCCTTGTCGACCAGCGAGAAGGCGCCCACCGGCAGCTCGTGGTTGAGCTCCAGCAGGCCGAGCAGCAGGTCCTCCTCGAGCCGCACGCCCTGGGCGCAGTAGGCGGTCACCTGGAGGATGGTCTGCTCGGGGCCGTAGGCCTCGACCGAGACCTCCAGCACGGTCGAGCCGTAGCCGACATAGAAGTGGCCGTTGTCCGGGTCCAGATAGGGCTCGTCGAAGAGCTCGCCGAGGTAGCGCTCGACTTTGTCGTGGGTTTGCTGGTGATGCTCGTTCTCGAACTCCATCGTGACGCCTCCTATGGGGCTACTCTAGCAGGAGCGGTCGCGGTGGCGGGTCAGTGTCGCGGCGCGAAGAGCATCGGTCGACACGGAAGTCGACCGCTACGGGGGCGGCTTCAGGGGTGGAGCCTGGCCGGGCCACTTTTTTGCTAGGGTCAACGGTTCGCATGGAATCGATCATCGTCCGCGGTGCGCGCGAGCACAACCTCAAGAACCTGCGGCGTCGAGATCCCGCGCGACCGCCTGGTGGTGATCACCGGCGTCTCGGGGTCGGGCAAGTCGTCGCTCGCCTTCGACACCCTGTACGCCGAGGGGCAGCGGCGCTACGTCGAGTCGCTGTCGGCCTACGCCCGGCAGTTCCTGCAGCAGATGGAGAAGCCCGACGTCGACTCGATCGAGGGGCTGTCGCCGGCGATCTCGATCGAGCAGAAGTCGGTCTCGCAAGAACCCGCGCTCGACGGTCGGCACGGTGACCGAGATCCACGACTACCTGCGGCTGCTCTACGCCTCGGTCGGCCGTCCGCACTGTCCCAAGTGCGGCCAGGAGATCCGCCCGCAGACGGTGCAGCAGATGGTCGACCGGGTGCTGGCGCTGCCGCCGGCAGCCGGCTGGTTCTCTACGCGCCCTACGTCCGCGGCAAGAAGGGCGAGTACACGCAAGCAGCTGGAGCAGATGGCCCGCGAGGGCTTCGTCCGGGCCCGCATCGACGGCGAGCAGGTCGAGCTGCGCGGCGAGCTGCCGCGGCTGGACAAGCAGAAGAAGCACACCATCGACATCGTCGTCGACCGGCTGGTGGTCAAGGAGGGGATCGAGGGCCGGCTCGCCGACTCGCTGGAGACGGCGCTCAAGGTGGGCGACGGGCTGGTGGTGCTGGCCACCGCCGGCGCCGAGGAGACCCTGTCGCAGAACTACGCCTGCGCCGAGTGCGGCACCTCGCTGGCCGAGATCACGCCGCGGCTGTTCTCGTTCAACAGCCCCTACGGCGCCTGCCCCGACTGCTCCGGCCTGGGCACCCTCAGAGGCGTCGACGAGGAGCAGGTGATCGCCGACCCCGAGCGCTCGATCTCGGCCGGCGCCATCGCCCCCTGGCCGACCGGCTCGAAATCGTGGCGCATGCGGATGGTCCGCACCCTGGCCGGCGAGCTCGGCTTTTCGCTCGAGACCCCCTGGCACAAGCTGCCCGAGGCGGCGCGGCAGGTCATCCTGTACGGCAGCGGCAAGCGGGAGATGACCTTCGAGCTCAAGGGCAAGCGGTCGAGCTACACCTGGCGCGGCAACTACGAGGGCATCGTGCCGCTGCTCGAGCGGCGCTACCGCGACACCGACTCGGCGAGCGTGCGCAACGAGATCGAGAAGTACATGTCGGTCCACACCTGCCCGACCTGCGACGGCCGGCGGCTGCGGCCCGAGGCGCTGGCGGTGACCGTGGCGGAGGTGGCGATCGACCGGCTCTCGGCGCGGACCGTGAGCGAGCTCGGTCGGTTCTTCGACGATCTGGCGCTCGATCGCCGCGAGCTGGCGATCGCCGGCAAGGTGGTGCAGGAGATCCGCGACCGGCTGGGCTTTCTCGACGACGTCGGCGTCGGCTACCTCACCCTCGACCGCGCCTCGGCGACCCTGTCGGGCGGCGAGAGCCAGCGGATCCGCCTGGCGACCCAGATCGGCAGCAAGCTGATGGGCGTGCTCTACGTGCTCGACGAGCCGTCGATCGGGCTGCACCAGCGCGACAACGCGCGGCTGATCGCCACGCTGAAGGGGATGCGCGACCTGGGCAACTCGGTGCTCGTGGTGGAGCACGACGAGGAGACCATCCGGGCCGCCGACTGGGTGCTCGACCTCGGGCCCGGCGCCGGCATCCACGGCGGCGAGCTGGTGTCGGCCGGCACCCCGGCCGAGATCGAGGCCGACCCCGCCTCGCTCACCGGCCAGTACCTGCGCGGCGCCCGGCGGGTGGCGCTGCCGGCCCGCCGGCGGCCGCCGGGCGAGCGCCTGCTGACCGTCCGCGGCGCCGCCCACAACAACCTCAAGGAGCTGGACGTCCACTTCCCGCTCGGCCTGTTCATCGTCGTCACCGGCGTCTCGGGCTCGGGCAAGTCGAGCCTGGTCAACGACATCCTCTACCGCGCCCTGGCGCGTCACTTCTTCCGCGCCGCCGACCGGGCCGGCGCGCCACGAGGGCATCGACGGGCTGGAGCACCTCGACAAGGTGATCGCCATCGACCAGAGCCCGATCGGCCGCACGCCGCGATCCAACCCGGCCACCTACACCAACGTCTTCACCGACATCCGCTCGCTGATGGCGCGGACGCCCGAGGCGCGGATGCGCGGCTTCAAGCCCGGCCGATTCAGCTTCAACGTCAAGGGCGGCCGCTGCGAGGCCTGCAAGGGCGACGGCCAGATCAAGATCGAGATGCACTTCCTGCCCGACATCTACGTCACCTGCGAGGTCTGCGGCGGCCGCCGCTACGGCCGCGAGACCCTGGCGGTGCGCTTCAAGGGACTGAACATCGCCGAGATCCTCGACCTGACCGTCGAGCAGGCGCGCGAGCTCTTCGCCAACGTGCCGAAGATCGCCCGCATCCTGGCGACGCTCGACGAGGTCGGCCTGGGCTACATCCACCTCGGCCAGCCGGCGACCACGCTGTCGGGCGGCGAGGCGCAGCGCGTCAAGCTGGCCAAGGAGCTGTGCAAGCGGTCCACCGGCCGCACCCTCTACCTGCTCGACGAGCCGACCACGGGGCTGCACTTCGAGGACGTCGGCAAGCTGCTCGGGCTGCTCCACCGGCTGGTCGACAAGGGCAACACGGTGGTGGTGATCGAGCACAACCTCGAGGTGATCAAGACCGCCGACTGGATCATCGACCTGGGCCCCGAGGGCGGCGACGGCGGCGGCGAGCTGGTCGCCGAAGGCGCCCCCGAGCAGGTCGTCGGCAGCCGCCGGAGCCTCACCGCCCGCTACCTCGGCCCGGCCCTCGAGCGCGCCGGCGCCACCGACACCCCGTAGAGGCCGGCCTCCACGTCGACCGCCCGCGGCGAAACGAATCCACCTCGCCCACCGTAGCGGTCGACCTCCGTGTCGACCGTCCGATCGCAACGCCAGGCGGACTCCACCCCTCCGACCCAGTGAATGACAAGAAGGAACGTACCCGTTTTCGTCACTCTTCAAGACGATGAAACGGCGAGAGCATTACCGCACTTGGGGCGGCAGCCACGGCAAGAGGCTCCCCGCCAATTCCTATCCACCAAGCTCACCGGTTCACGTGGTGATCGGCACTCTGGGGAGAAAGCCCGTATTCAGGCCATCCCGACTGGCGAATCAGGTCTTCGCTGTCGCCGAGGGCTCTCAGGCGACCATTGCCGCTTGCCTGATGCCCGACCACGATCACTTCATTCGCAACGAAGGAGCGGTTATCGCCACTGCCCGCTACATCGTAGGGAATCCCGTTCGGGAAGGGCTTGTTCGCGATTGGCGTGACTACCCGTACTCCTGCCTGAGACTGGACAATCCGTAGCGGTCGACCTCCGTGTCGACCGGGATCCGATTCACCACCGGACGGTCGACACGGAGGTCGACCGCTACGGGGAGGGGGGGTGGGTTCGTCTTGGCGCCGACGGTCGACACGGAGGTCGACCGGTACGGTGGGGATGCGGCATAATGTCGCGGTAGGTTCCGACGCCCATGCCTGACACCCGTATCCCGCTCGCCGAGAAGCTGCGCATCCTGCAGCTCGAGACCCTCTACGACCTGGCCGTCAGCCTGCATGCCGACCGTCCCGAGCAGGAGCTGGTGGACGAGCTGCTGCAGCGGGTCTGCGCGGCGCTCGATCCGGCGGCGGCGGTGGCGGTGACCCGCGACGCCCTGGGAGCGGCGCGCGCCACCACCAGCGTCGGCTGGTCGGGCGACCCGCCGGCGGGCGAGGACCTGCTGGCCGGTCCGGTGTGGGGCGAGCTGGTGGCCAGCGGGCAGCCGCTGGTCTGGCGCGACGGCGAGCTCGCCGGCCGCGGCTACGGCGAGATGCTGGCCGTGCCGCTGGCCGGTCGCGAGGTCTATCTGGGCTATGTCGCGGTCTGCGACAAGGAGGTTCGGGGCGGCGAGGCCGGCGGCTTCACCGCCGACGACCGGCGGTTTCTCGGCTCGGTGGCGGCGCTGGCCGGGGTGGCGCTGGAAGGCGTGCGGCAGCTGGAGAGCCTCGAGACGCAGCGCGAGCGGCTGGAGGAGGAGAACCGGGCGCTGAAGGACAGCCTGGTGGACGGCTTCGACGGCCCGCGCATCGTCGCCCACACGCCGGCGATGCGCCGGGTGCTCGAGCGCGTCCAGCGGATCGCGCCGCGCAAGGTCAGCGTGGTCGTGCGGGGCGAGAGCGGCACCGGCAAGGAGCTGATCGCGCGGCTGCTGCACGTGCTCTCCGGCCGGCCCGGCGCGCTGGTGGCGGTCAACTGCGGCGCCCTGCCCGAGAGCCTGCTCGAGAGCGAGCTGTTTGGCATCGAAGAGGGCGTCGCCACCGGCGTCGGCGCCCGCCGCGGCACCTTCCAGCTGGCCGACGGCGGCACCCTGTTCCTGGACGAGATCGGCGACATGCCGCACGCGCTCCAGGTGCGGCTGCTGCGCGCCCTGCAGGAGGGCGAGATCGTGCGCGTGGGCGGCGCTCGGCCGATCCCGGTGGACGTGCGGCTGGTGGCCGCGACCCACCAGGAGCTGGAACGGCTGGTGGCCGAGAAGAGCTTTCGCGAGGATCTCTACTACCGGCTCAAGGGAGTCGAGCTGACGCTGCCGCCGCTGCGCGAGCGCCGTCAGGACATTCCCCACCTGCTGCGCCAGTTCAGCTTGGAGTTCTGCCGCCGCGAGGGGCTGCAGCAGCCGGGGTTCGACAGTGAGGCGCTGGCGCTGATGATGGCCCATGACTGGCCGGGCAACGTGCGCGAGTTGCAGAACCTGGTCGAGGCGGCGATCTCGCTGGCCGAGGGCCGGGTCGACGCGGCCCTGGTCGGCTCGCTGATGGGCGGCGCGACGCCGGCGCCCGGCGGGCCCGAGCCGCTCGAGCTGGCGGCGGTGGAGCGGCGGCACATCCAGCGGGTGCTGCGGATGGCGGACGGCAACAAAAGCCGGGCGGCCGGCCTGCTGGGCATCGACCGGCGCACGTTGCAGCGGCGGGGCTTCTAGCGATATCGGAGCGGTCCCGAGTTGGCACTGCGGCTAAGTGTCGCAATCGCGGCAAACTGTCGCTTTTGCCTATGAATGAAGCTTTCAAAGGGCTTTTTCGAGCGATTCAGGAGGCTGGTGGAGGATGTATGCGGCGTTATGCCGCAGTCGACGTTCGAGCCATCCGGGCTGGCGGCTTGGGCGCAAACCGTTCTCCCCATGGAGGTTACGGTCGCCGATGCGGGCCCGTTCGAGCCTGGCAGCGCTCTTGCTCTTGACTTGGGCGTTCCCGGAGGTACGGATGCTCGAAGCGATTCGAAAAGCGGTAGTGCTGCCCCACCTCTCGCCCCAGGTGTTGATCGCGACGGTCACCTTCGCGGCCTTTGGTTGGCTGCTCGTCAACGACCTGATCCGGCCTCTGGCGGTGCTCTTGCTGCAGCTGTACCTGGCGTTCTGAGCTGCCGGGCGGAGATAGGAACCGGACGAGGCCGGCCAGCCGCTGGTCGTCGCCGGTCGATGAGACACGAGCCTTTGCATGATCGCGCGCAACTGCCCCGGCGAACCGCGCCCGGGCGCTTCCCTCCGGCCGTGCTCGACGGCCGGCTGCTGCTAAGCTCCGGGACCTGGCGATGATGGACCTGGCGGTTCTCAGGCAGGTGACGCTGACCCTGCCCATGCTCCCCGACATGGAGATCGCGGCCAGCAAGACCGCCACGGCGATGGCTGAGTTCATCGACATGAGCCCCGATAGAATCGACGAGGTCCGCATGGCCGTGGTCGAGGCCTGCATCAACGCCATCGAGCACAGCGGCGCGCCGGACCGCAAGGTCCACATCACGTTCTCGATCCTGGGGGATCCGCTGCCCGAGAAGTTGTTGATCGAGATCTCCGACCTGGGTGTCGGCTTCACGCCGGACGAGGTGGAAGTGCCGAAGATCGAGGAGAAGCTGAAAGCGAACCGCAAACGCGGCTGGGGCCTGAAGATCATCGAGGGCCTCATGGACGAGGTAGAAGTCGAAACGGGCAGCCAGGGGACCACCGTGAGGATGATCAAGTCCCGGCAGCCGGAGAGAGCGTCATGATGACGGAAGCTTTGAAGGTCCGATTGGATCTGCGCGACGAGCTGGCGGTGATCTACACCGAGGGCTACATCAACAACCAGGGCGGCGAGGAGATCGCGCGAGTCGCCGACGAGGCCATGCAGCAGGGACGCAAGCGTGTGCTGCTGAACCTGGCGGGGACCAAGATCGTCAACTCGATCGGCATCTCGATCCTGATCGAGATCATCGAGAAGATGCTCGAGATCGAGGGCAAGCTGGCCTTCTGCAACCTGACTCCCACCATCGAGAAGACCTTCAACATCATGGGACTGACCCAGTACGCCGACATCCACGCCGACGAGACGTCCGCCGTGCGCCACATCGTCGGCAGCTGATCGCGATGCCAGGACCGGCGGCGACGATGGACGAGACGGCGAGTTGGCAGAGCCTGCTCGGCCTCGACGCCTGCCTGCCCGGCGAGGAGGCGATCGTCTCCGCTCTGCTCGAACGGCTGCGCCGCGGAGCCGGCTGGAGCCGGGCCGGCCTGTACCTCGACGGCACGGACGGGCGGAGCCGGCGGCTGGCGACCGGCGGCGGCGAGCTGCCGATCTTGGCCGCCGATGCCGGCGACGACCTGTCGAGCCTCGCGCTGCCAGGCGCGCGGCTGCTCTACGCTCCGGGCGCCGACTGCCGGCCGCCGGAGCCGGACGCGCTGCTTGCCCTGGTCGCCGCCACCGACGCCTGGCGCCTGCGCCAGGAGCTCGACCGTGAGCGCTTCGCGGTCAGCTATCAAGGTGTCGGCGTCGAGGGCCTCTACGACGTTGGCCTGGCGATCGCGTCGACGCTGGATTTCGACCAGCTCTGCGACGAGATCCTGCTGCGGGCGGTGTCCCTGCTCGACGCTCGCGGCGGCTCCCTCTACCTGCTCGAAGGCGAGCGCTATCGCCTGATCCAGACCCTGGGCGGTGCCGGCCAGGCGACCGTGGCGCGCGACGACCCGGCGGTCGCGGCGCTGCTCGCCGGCCACCAGGAGGCCGGCGAGGGCCTGCTGCCGGGCGCTCGCCACGTGCTGGCGGTGCCGATCCAGATCGACGCCGAGCTGCGCGGGCTGCTGATGGTCGCCGACAAGGAGAGCCGCCGCGGCGTCGGACCCTTCCCGGCGACCGAGAGCCGTACGCTGGCCCTGTTTGCCAACCAGGCGGCCGTCGCGCTCGAGGTCGCGCGGCTGCATCGCGATGCGCTGGAGAAGGAGCGGCTCGAGCGGGAGATCCAGATTGCCGCCGACATCCAGCGCCGGCTGCTGCCCACCAGATACCCGGAGGTCGAGGGGTTCGAGCTCGTCGGCTGGAGCCGTCCGGCGCGCCACGTCGGCGGCGACTACTACAACCTGCTGGCCCGTCCCGGCGGCCGGTTGGCGGCGGTGGTGGCCGACGTCAGCGGCAAGGGCATGCCGGCGGCGCTCATGGTCTCCACCGCCCACTCGGCGCTCAACCTGCTGCTCGACCGCTCCGAGGTCGACGCGGACCTGGTCGAGCGGCTGAACCGGCACATCCTGGACACCAGCGCGCCGAACAAGTTCATCACCCTGCTGCTGGCCGAGCTCGATCCGCCCACCGGCAGCGTGCGCTACGTCAACGCCGGCCACAACCCCGGGCTGCTGGTGCGGGCCGGCGGCGAGGTGGAGGAGCTGGCGCCGGGCGGCCTGCCCCTGGGCATGTTCCCGGGCAGCTACCGCGACGCGCGGGTCGAGCTGGGACGCGGAGACCTGCTCTGCCTGTTCAGCGACGGCATCACCGAGGCGGAGGAGCCCGGCGGCGAGGAGTTCGGTCCGGCGCGGCTGACCGATCTACTGCGCCAGCGCGCCAAGGAGCCGCTGGACGAGCTGGTCGCCGGCATCGACGCCGCCGGGCTCGGCTTTGCCGCCGGCGCCGACCAGGCCGACGACCAGACCCTGGTCCTGCTGCGGCGGCAGTAGCCCGGCCCGCGGTCTTGGGCCGGCGCGAGGACCTCAGCCCAGGCCGATGGCCATGGCCGGCGCCGAGATGCCGCCCAGGTAGCCGGTGACGTCCAGCGACCGGCTGGGAGTCGCGCCGATTCCCCGGACGCTGGCCAAAGTCCGCACCAGGCTGGCCTGCCAGATCCGATCGGGGAGCGGCTCGGCCAGGCGGCCGTCGCGAATTCGCCGCAGACCGCCGAGAACCGCCCGGATCTGCAGCCGGCGGGGCTCGAAGCACTCGAGCGATCCCAGCTGCCCAACCCAGATGCCGCCGTCGGCCAGCCCCAGCAGGGCGTCGTCGGGATGCTCGCCGGACAGCAGGAAGAGGTTCTCGGCGCGGGCGTCGGCGCCGCCGATGGCATGCGCCGTAGGCTGCAGCCCGAGGACGGCGGCCTGCCGCTGGTCGAGCGCCGGCGTCCGCGGGATGCCCTCCCCGATCAGCTCGACCCGCCGCTTGGGGGCGCCCTCGAGATCGAACGGGAACGGCAGGCCGAGCGGGTCGGTGGCGTCGTCGACCAGGCCGATGGCGCGGTCGAAGACCTGGACTCCGAGATGCTCGCGCAGCAGCGAGCCGCCCTCGTAGTAGGCGGCGGCGGAGAGCGCCTCGCGGTTGAGCAGGTCGACCAGGCCGGCGGTGGCCTCGGGCGACAGGACCGCGGCATCGACCTCGGCCGGCGGCTTGCCCATCTCCGTCCCGCCGCGGCGCGCGCGGGCGCGCTCGAAGACCGCCGCCACCGGCAGCGTCTCGAGGGTGCGGGCCGCGTCCACCGCCAGGCCGCGGCCCGGTCCGCCGCCGGCGCGGACGGCGAGCTCGATGGCGCTGACCGAGACGCCGCGGCGCAGGCCGCGGCTGCTGTAGACCGCCACCCGCGCGTCGGCCCAGCGCAACCGGACGCTCTCCGAGCCGCGCGGCCGCCCGCCGGCCAGGCCGGCGACGGCAGCCTCGTCGAGCGCCGCGATCTTCTCGTCGCGCAGGCCGGCCAACCGAGGCAGCGCGCCGTCGTCGGGCGGCAGGTGGGGCAGCCCGGGCAGCGGCTCGCGGCTGCGCGATTGGGCGACCGCCGCCCGCACCGCGTTATCGAGGTCGCCGGCCGTCGCGGCGCCGGTGCGGTGGCTGCCGACCCGGCCGCGGTCGATCACCCGCACCAGGACCGTGAGCTCGCGGCGGCGCTCGATCTCCGGCCCGCCGCGGCCGATCCGGGCGCGCCCCCGCCAGGCCTCGAGCCAGACGAGCTCGGTCTCGTCGGCGGCCGAGCGCCCCAGGGCGCCCTCGAACAGGGCGGTGATCCGCTTTCTCGGGGTCAGGCGGCGCGGGGCGTCGGATCGTGGCATCGGCACCCTCTCAGCTCGCGGCGGCGATCGGCACCGCCAGCGGCGTGGCGAGCAGCCCGCGCTCGCTGGCGCCGGCGATCCGCACCGGCTGCAGCCCCCGGGCGGGGCTGGCGGCGCCGCCGTCAGCCGAGACGACCCGCAGGTAGTTGTCGGTCGTGCCCTGCCAGCGACCCTCGCGCCGCCTCTCCCAAAGCGCCTCGGTGACGGCGCCGATTTGGCCGCGCTCGAAGCGCCGCCGGCCGTCGCGGGCCACCTCCAGCAGCGCCGCCATCCGCCGGCGCTTGACCGCGTCCGGCAGCTGGTTCGGCATCGCCGCCGCCGCGGTGCCCGGCCGGACCGAGAACGGGAAGGCGTGCAGCCGGGCGAACTCCAGCCGGCGGCAGAGCTCCAGGCTGCGCTCGAACTCGCCGTCGGTCTCGCCCGGGAAGCCGGCGATCACGTCGGTGGTCACCGCGACCCCCGGCACCGCGGCGCGGATCTCCCGCACCAGCCCGGCAAAGCGGCGGCCGTCGTAGGGGCGCCGCATGCGCTTGAGCGTCGCGTCGCAGCCGCTCTGCAGCGACAGGTGGACGTGACGGCAGAGGCGGCCGCCGGCGAACAGCTCGAGCAGCCGGGGATCGAACTGCCAGGGGGCGATCGAGGTCAGCCGCAGCCGCGGCACTTCGGTCTCGGCCAGCAGCCGAGCGACCAGCTCGTACAGTCCGGTCGCGCCGTCGCGGTAGGAGGAGATCTGGACGCCGGTGACGACGACCTCGGCAAAGCCGCCCGCCGCCAGCGCCGCGACCTCGCGCACGACCTCGTCCGCCGGGCGGCTGCGCTGGCGACCGCGGGTCGCGGGAATGACGCAGAAGGCGCAGGCCATGTCGCAGCCGTCCTCGATCTTGACCAGGGCGCGGGAGTTGCCGAAGGCGAGCGGCACGTAGGGCACCGGCGCCGGCCCCTCGGCGCCCAGGACGGCGGCCTCGGGGAAGGCCTCGTGCACCCGTTCCACCAGCAGCTCCTTCTCGTGGTTGGGGACCACCAGGTCGACCCCGGCCAGGGCCGCCGCGCCTTGCGGGTCGGCGGCCACGTGGCAGCCGGTCAGCACCGTCCGCACCCGCCGCTCGAGCCGGCCGCCGCGCCGCGCCGCCTTGCGCGAATCGCGCGCTGCCACGTGGGTCACGGTGCAGCTGTTGACGACGTGCAGGTCGGCTTCCTCCAGGGTGGGCACCAGCCGGTGGCCGGCGGCGGCGAAGCGCCGCGCCAGCGCCTCCGATTCGGCCTGGTTGAGCTTGCAGCCCAGATTGGTCAGATGGACCCGCACGGACGGCATTCTAGTGGCCGGCGAGCGGCCGCGCAGCCCGGGGGCCGGCGCCTTGTCAGCCGCCGACGGCTGTACTAGCATCCAGGAACTTTCTGGCACCGGGGTCGGGACGGGCGCGACGAACCAAGATCAGCCGATGCGCCGGTCCGGCTGCCGGTGGAACAGACTCAGTCGAGGAGGGTCGACGTGTTCGCAAGACAGACTTTTGTGCGCTTGATCTTGGGCTTGGCCGTGTGCCTGGCGGCGGCGGTGCCGGCGCTGGCGCAGGAGTCCGCCTGGGAGGAGTACATCCGCCGCAACCCCGAGGCGGTGGACGACGACACGCTCGGCCCGCTCGAGCGCAGGATCCTGCACGCCTTGACCCCGGACCAGGTGCAGGCCCTGTTCGACGGCGCGGTGGCGGAGGAGATCGTTCTCGACAGCGGCCAGACGCTGGCCGAGTACCTGCGGGACTCGGTGGGCGGCGGTCCTGGGCTGGTGTACGTGCCGGTGGACCTGTGCCGGCTGTTCGCCACCTCGGCGCAGACGGTGCCGGTGTCCGGCAGGATGGCGGCGGACGAGATCCGTGCGTACGTCGCCCGCGGCGCCGGGACGGCGCACACCGACCAGGGCGGCATGCCGGCCGGCTGCGGCATCCCGGACGAGGCGTTGGCGGCCCTGATCCACTTCCGGGTGGTGCCGGACCGGATCCAGGACGCGTTCGGCTTCTTCAAGGCCTGGCGGTCGGACCTGCCGGAACCGTCGACCCGCATTCTGGACTACGAGCCGGTGATCGATCCGCCGCTCGCGGATCGGTTCCGATTCAACACCGCCACCGTGGTGGGGCTGTGCGACAGCACTCCCCTCGAAGCGAGGGCGACGGTCTGCCCGGCCGAGTTCAAGGTCAAGACGGCGCAGCTCGGCGCCCACGTGCGGGGCGACGTGGCGGGCTACTTCCGGCTGGCCGAACGGGCCGACGTGCCCGAGGCCGGCGACGCCGACACCCTGGACGGTCTGGACTCGACCGACTTCGCGGCGGCGGTGCACACCCACGACGGCGGCGACATCACCTCGGGCACGGTGGGCGAGCCCTACATCGACCCGCTGATCGCCCGCGACGACGAGATCGTGCCGACGGTGCTGGCCAACGACGGCAGCGGCTCGGGCATCGACGCCGATCTGCTGGACGGCCGCGACTCGCTGGATCTGATGCTGCAGGTGGGCAACTGCCTGACCGTTTCCCCGAGCTGCCCGGCGGTTCCGGCCGACGCTCTTGCGGCGCGCTGCTGGCAGACGATCCAGGCGGCGATCGACGCGGCCGATCCGGTCTGCGCCAGCAACTGCCTGCCGGCCGCGGCCGGCCCCACCAACCGCTACGTGGTCAAGGTCGGCCCCGGTGTCTACACCGAGCGAGTCATCATGATTCCCGATGTCGACATCGAGGGGTCGGGACAGAAGGCGACGACGATCACGGACGACGGCAGCGTTTCTCCGGGGACCGTGCTCGGCGCCGACGACGCCGAGTTGCGCCACCTCACGGTCGCGAGTACCGGCCCCGCCGCCGGTGCCAGTATCGCCTTTCACACCATAGGCAAATCGCCGGCGCTGCGTCATGTGACGCTGCGAGCGTCAGGTGGCGCCAACAACCTGGCCCTGGTCAATGCCACGGGCTCCGTCGTGTCACTGGTCCACGTCACCGCCAGCGCCGCCGCCGAGACGGTCTTCGACATCGCGGTCGAGAACCAGACCGCGTCGATCGTCATCCGAGACTCGGTCCTCGAGGGCGACGACAGCGCCGTGTTCAACAACACCGGGGCCACTTCGAGCCTCGTCAACACTCAGCTGCTCGGCCCGGCGAACGAAACCGGTGGCGGCAACACCATCACCTGTCTCGGCGCCTACGACGGCACCTTCACCGAACTCGACACCAACTGCCAGCCCTGACGCCGGAAGGCCGATCATGAGGAAGAGCATGAGATCGCGAATCCCGCGGGCGGGCGTCCTGGCCCTCCTGCCCGTCCTGGCGCTCGCCGGGGTGTTGCTGCATGGCTCCGCCGCGGCTACTGACGAGGGCGACGGCCGGAAGCCCACCGCCTGGGAGGAGGTCATCCGCCGCGACCCGAGCGCGGTGGACGACGACACGCTCGGCCCGCTCGATCGCAAGGTCCTGCACGCCGTGACCCCGGGCCAGGCGCAGGCGCTGGCCGAGGGGGCAGCGGCGGCGGAGATCGTTCTCGACAGCGGCCAGACGCTGGCCGAGTACCTGCGGGACTCGGTGGGCGGCGGTCCTGGGCTGGTGTACGTGCCGGTGGACCTGTGCCGGCTGTTCGCCACCTCGGCGCAGACGGTGCCGGTGTCCGGCAGGATGGCGGCGGACGAGATCCGTGCGTACGTCGCCCGCGGCGCCGGGACGGCGCACACCGACCAGGGCGGCATGCCGGCCGGCTGCGGCATCCCGGACGAGGCGTTGGCGGCCCTGATCCACTTCCGGGTGGTGCCGGACCGGATCCAGGACGCGTTCGGCTTCTTCAAGGCCTGGCGGTCGGACCTGCCGGAGCCGTCGACCCGCATTCTGGACTACGAGCCGGTGATCGATCCGCCGCTCGCGGATCGGTTCCGGTTCAACACCGCCACCGTGGTGGAGCTGTGCGACAGCACTCCCCTCGAAGCCAGGGCTGCGGTCTGCGCGGCCGAGTTCAAGGTCAAGACGGCGCAACTCGGCGCCCACGTGCGGGGCGACGTGGCGGGCTACTTCCGGCTGGCCGAACGGGCCGACGTACCCGAGGCCGGCGACGCCGACACTCTGGACGGTATGGACTCGACCGCCTTTGCGGCGGCCTCGCACACCCATGACGGCGGCGACATCGTCTCGGGCACGGTGGGTGAGCCGTACGTCGATTCGTTGATCGCCCGCGACGACGAGATCGTGCCGACGGTGCTGGCCAACGACGGCGCCGGCTCGGGGCTCGACGCGGATCTGCTCGACGGCAAGCATGCCTCGGCCTTCCGGCCGCGGCCGGCCAACGTGATCCAGGTCCACCCGACCGACGGCGACTTCGCCACCATCCAGGGGGCGCTCGACGCCATCGGGGTGGATCCCAGGTTCCCCGCCGCCAGCGTCACCAACCGCTATCTCATTCGCGTCGGCGGCGGCGTCTACAACGAGCAGGTGACGATGGATCCGTTCGTCGACATCGAGGGCAAGGGCAAGACGGCCACGATCGTCTCCGCCGCATCGCAGCCCGGCCCCGAGGGCACCCTGGAGTGCGCCGACGACGCCGAGGTGCGCAACCTCACCGTCGAGTCGACCGGCGCCGGCGAGAAGGCGATCGCCATCCGCTGTCTCGGCGCCTCGCCGATGCTGACCGACGTCAAGGCGGTCGCCACCGGTGCCACCGGCGGCACGCCCGAGAACATCGGCATCCTCAACGACGGTGCGGCGGCCATGCCGATGCTCACCGGCGTGCACGTCGACGCCAACCCGTCCCCGGGCCTTGGCGTGGTCAACCTCAACGGCGCCATGCCGACGATCCGCGACTCCGACATCACCGGCGCCGACTCGGCGATCGAGAACCGCGACACCGCCACCGCCAAGGTGGCCAACACCGCCCTGGCGGGCGGCGCCGACGTGTTGCCGCCAGCGTTGCAGGCGAGCTACATGTGCGTCCGCGCCTACGTCGCGGGTACCCTGGCGGCGCTCAACGCCGAGTGCTTCCCCAACACGCCGCCGACGGCGACGGACGACGCCTACGCCACCCTGGGCAACACCCTGCTCGAGGTGACCCTCGACCACGCCGGCGCGGCCTCGCTCGCCAACACCACCGCCAGCCAGCCCTCGGTGATCGGCGAGACCACCACGCCCAAGACCTACCGCAGCGTGTTCGAGAACGACACCGACGCCGAGACCGCCGACAAGAACCTGCTCACCGCGGCGGCCGTGGGCGGCACCGTCACCGCCGGCGCGGTGGTCAACATGTTCGCCGACGGCACCTTCGAGTACGTGCCGCCGGTGGGCGCCACCGGTACCGACACCTTTGACTACACGGTGACCGATCCCGGCGGCCTGGCGGACACCGGCACGGTGACGATTACGCTCGGCGATCTGATCTGGTACGTCGACAACGACAACGGCGGCACGGCCGACGGCCGATCCACCACGCCCTACACCACGCTGGCGCCGATCGACGCCGGCGGCGGCGACGACGGCAAGGACGGCGCCGGCGACACGATCTTCGTCTTCGACGGCACCGGCAACACCGTCGGCGGCATCCTGCTCGAGGACAACCAGCTCCTCCAGGGGCACGAGATCGCCCTGGCGCCGGCCGGTTTCGAGTATGCCGGCGGCGCCAACCTGGTGGCCGCCTCGACCGCGCCGACGATCACCGACGGCGCCGGCGACGTCATCGAGCTGGCCAGCGGCAACACGATCCGTGGGCTGGACATCGCCGCCACCAACGGCCTGGCGATCACCGGCAACGGCGTCGCGGGAGCCACCATCGACGAGGTGGGCACCAGCGGCACGGGCACCGGCAATGGCGTGCTCTTCGACGGCGTCACCGGCACCATCGCCATGACCGACCTCGACATCAACTCGTCGACCAACTGGGGCATCGCCATCCAGAACTCGAGCGCGACCTTCACCTTCGACGCCGCGAGCTCGATCACCAACCCGACCGGCGTGGCCTTCAGCGTCACCAACGGCGCGCCGAACGTGACCTACAGCGGCACGATCGCCAACACCTCGATCCAGACGATCGGCGTCAGTACCACCACCGGCGGCACCGTGCTGTTCGACGGCGCGAGCATCAACGGCACCCGCATCTACCTGACCAGCGTCGGCGGCGACGTGACGGTGGATGCCGACGCGACCACCCTGAGCAACAGCTTCATGTCGGGCATCGAGATCACGAGCGCCTCGACCGGCACCTTCCGGTTTGACGACGTGACGATCTCGACCCCGACCGACGAGGGCATCGAGATCAACGGCGGCGCCGGTGACGCCTTTACCGGCGCGGCGGACTTCAACAACGTCGACGTCACCTCCGCCAGCGCCCTGCCGGCGGTTTCCATCGTCGGGCTCGGCGGTGGCAGCGTCGACTTCGACGCCGCCAGCACCATCACCTCGACCAACGGCGGCATAGGCATCACCAGCAACGCCGGTGGCACGATCACCTTCAACGGCTTTGTGGACCTCGACACCGCGGGCCTGGCGGCGGTCAACGCGACCTCCAACACCGGCGCCATGATCAACTTCGCGGGCAACCTCGACATCGACACCACCAGCGGCACCGGCTTCAACGTCACGGGCGGCGGCACGGTCAACGTGGACTCGTCGACCAGCTCGACCACGGTGGACACCGGCACCGGCATCGGCGTCAACATCGGCGCCGGCATTGGCGCCACCGGCGTCAGCTTCGACACCGTCAACGTCAACGGCTCCACTGCCGGCATCATCCTCGCCAACACCGGCACCGGCACCTTCAACGTCACCACTGGCACGATCCAGAACATCACCGGCGGCGGCGTCGCGGCGGCCGAGTTCGGAGATGTCGACGGCACGGTGAACATCGGCGCCAGCCTGAGCAACAGCGGTGGCCACTCGGTGGTGATCGACTCAGGCTCCGCGGGCACCTTCACCTTCACCGGGCCGATCGACGACAACGCTCAGGGCATCGACATCTCGATCAACGGCGCCGGTGGCACGTTCACCTTCGCCGGCGGCCTCGACATCGACACCATCGATACGAACACAGGTTTCGACGCCTTCAGCGGCGGTACGGTCAACGTCTGCAGCGACTCCAACTGCAGCGCGCCCGGTGGCACACCGGTGGTCAACACGGTCGACACGACGGCCGGTACCGGGACGGCGGTGCTCATCGACTCTGTGACCATCGGCGGCGAGGGGGTCACCTTCCGGTCGATCGACGTCGACGGCAGCGGCACCGCCACCAACCCCGCCATCCGGCTCGACACCACCGGCGCCGGCGGGTTCACGGTCACCGGCATCGACGGCCCCTGCGGCAAGCCCGGGGATTCCGACTGCGACGGCGGCACGCTGGAGAACATCCAGGGCGACGCCATCCACCTCGAGAACACCGACGGCCCGGTGTCGCTCTCCTACATGCTGATCGAGGACATCGGCTCCACGGCCGGCGGCTTCGACGTCCTGAGCGGCCACGACGCCATCCACGGCGAGAGCGTCGACGGCGGGCTGACCCTGGACAATGTCACCATCCGCCGGATCAGCGACATGGCGGTCAACGGCACCCTGTTCTCGCCGGTCGGCCCGATGTTCGACCCGACCACGGTGTGGAACGGCCTCACCATCACCGATAGCCACATAGCCAACACCAACCGGTTCGACCCGGCGCTGACGTCGGTGGCCGACGACTCCGACGAGGGCGGCGTGCGCATCCTGGGTCTGCGCGGCACGACGCTGCTCGACGGCAACGTCTTCGAGCGCGGCGGCAACCTGGTGCAGTTCTTCGTCACCAGTGCCACGGGGCCGTTGCTACCGACGACCACGATCACCGTCACCGAGAACGATTTCAAGGAGGCCTACAAGGAGTTCGCCTCGGGAGGAACGCTGTCGAAGGGGATCACCTGCCTCGACGTCATCGCCCAGGACACCGGCAACGTCGACCTGACGGTCGGCTCGCGCGCCACCGCGGTGGTCGGCCACCAGGCGAACGACGACGGCAACCTGTTCCTCAACTGCCACGGCGCCTCGCTGCGCTACGGCAACGACAGCGTCAGCCCCTTCGGGCTGCCGGCGCACACCGGCAGCGTCAGTCGCCGACGTGGGCAACAACACCTTCCAATCCACCGACCACGACAGCGCCCAGTCGGGCGACTTCGACTTCCCGCGCGGCTACCTGCTGGCGATCACCCGCGGCACCGATACCGCGACCCTCGACACGCGGATCTCGTACAACCTCTTCGACGAGGTCTCCTTCGAGGGCGGTCTGGGGCAGCTCAACCTCGACTTCGAGGACGGCATCCACCAGGCGAAGGTCGACTTCAACACCTTCGACTCGCCGGGCCACGCGCCGTGGTTCGTGCGCGGCGATTCGAGCGCCAGCGCCGAGGTCCTGTTCCGCGACAACAACGGGATCCGGGGCGCGTTCTGCTCGGGCGACCCGAGCGCCGCCGGCGGCGGGTGCGATCTGGGCGCTGGCAATCTGTGCACGCCCACGGCGGAGAACCCCGCGGCCGAGGGCTACTGCGGCCCCGGCGAGTCCGCCACCGCCTCGGTGCAGAACGGGGCCGACCTCGACATGGGGATCATCGACGACACGTTCGCCCTCGAGGACGCCTTCTACACGATCGGCGAGACCGTGCGGATCCGCACCGTCAACACCGGCGGCGCCGGCACCATCTGCGCCTACCTCGAGGACAACACCTCGCCCAACGGCTACGGGCTGGAGGAGGACAACGGCACGCTGGAGCTGGAGCAGGGCGGCTCGGCTTCGACCGACCCGGCGACGGTGCTGGGTGACAACAACAACACCGGCACGCCGAAGAACATCTTCGGTGGCGTGACCGTCACCGCCGGCACCTGCACTCGTCCCTCCGGGGCGATCTTCAACTGACGCGGCCGGGGAGTGGCGCCGAAAGGACGGCGAGGGCGGCCGGGTGGCTCCTGGCGTGCGCCCTGGCCTGGGTGCTGGTGGCCGCGGCTGGCGCTGGCGAGGAGCCGGCGTCGCCGGCCACCAGCCGCCCCGGGGCCTTCCCCGGCTACACGCTGTTCGCGCCGCTGCAGTCGACGACCGCCTACCTGGTCGACATGGACGGGCTGGTGGTCCACGAGTGGCGCGGCCGGCGCAACCCGGGCAGCGGCGTCTACCTGACGCCGGCCGGCACCCTGCTGCGCCCGGTGCGCCGCACCGGCTCGACGGTCTTCCAGAGCGCCGGCACCGGCGGCCGCATCGAGGAGGTCGACTGGGACGGCAGCCTGCTCTGGCAGTTCGACTGGGCCGGCGTCGACTACGTCCAGCACCACGACATCGAGCCGCTGCCCAACGGCAACCTGCTGCTGCTGGCCTGGGAGCGCAAGAGCCGGGCCGAGGCGCTGGCCGCCGGCCGCGATCCGCGGACGGTCGGCGAGGAGGGGCTGTGGGTCGACTACCTGGTCGAGATCGAGCCGCGCCGACCGCAGGGCGGCCGGGTGGTCTGGGAGTGGCACGTCTGGGACCACCTGGTCCAGGATCGCGATCCCGCGCTGCCGGGGCACGGCTCGCCGCGCGAGCACCCCGGGCGGATCGACGTCAACGCCGGCGCCCGCCCCGAGCCGGCCGATCCCGCCGCGCTCGACGCCGAGGTCGACCGGCTGCGCGCGCTCGGCTACCTCGGCGGCCGGCGCGACGGGCGGGGCCGCGCCCGGCGCCGGCTGCTCGCCGACTGGACGCACGCCAACGCGGTCGACTACAACCCGGAGCTCGACCAGATCCTGCTGACGGTGCGCGCACCTGGACGAGATCTGGGTGATCGATCACGCCACGACGACAGCCGAGGCGGCCGGCTCCGAGGGCGGCCGGCGCGGCCGCGGCGGCGAGCTGCTCTACCGCTGGGGCAACCCGGCGGCCTGGGGCGCCGGCGGCGCCGCCGATCGCCGGCTCTTCGCTCCCCACGACGCTCGCTGGATCCCGCCCGGGCAGCCCGGGCGCGGGCAACATCCTGCTGTTCAACAACGGCCAGGGGCGGCCCGGCGGACAGCGCTCCTCGGTCGACGAGATCCGGCCGCCACTGCCGCCGGCGGCGGCTACCGCCGGCCGGTGGGCGAGCCGTTCGGGCCGGCGGCGCCGGTCTGGATCCACCGCGAGCCGCGCTTCTTCTCGGCCCGGCTGTCGGGCGCCCAGCGGCTGCCCAACGGCAACACCCTGATCTGCGCCGGCGAGCAGGGGCGGATCTTCGAGGTGACGCCCGGCGGCGAGATCGTCTGGGAGTACTCGAGCCCGTTCGGCCACGACGGCCACCAGCTGGCGCGCAAGCCGTCCCTGCGCGAGCCGCTGGCCGGCCCGGCCGGCATCGGCGCCAGGGGTTCCGAGCCGTCACAGTTCGGCTACTCGCTGTTCCGCGCCACCCGGCTGCCGGTGGGCTATCCGGGGCTCGCCGGGCTCACGGTCGAGCGCCCGCCGGCGCGGCCGGAGATCGGGCCTTGACCTTGGGCCTTGACCTTGGCCTCTCCTTGGTGTGAGATAGCGCTTCCACCGAGAGAGCCAGCGCGTGCCGCGGATCGAGAGGGCGGGAGGGCGGTCTTGGGAATCGAAACAGGTCCGCGGCCTGGACGCAGACCGGAGAACAGGAGGGAGACGTAGATGTCGGAACCGTTTCTTGCGGAAGTGCGGATCGTCGGGTTCAACTTCGCGCCCCGGGGTTGGGCGTTTTGCGACGGCCAGATCCTGCCGATCAACCAGAACCAGTCGCTCTACTCGCTGCTTGGCACCACCTACGGCGGCGACGGGCGCACCAGCTTCGCGCTGCCGGATTTGAGAGGCCGCACGCCGATCCACCTCGGCGCAAGCAACGGCGGCGCCGACCACCTGCTGGGCCAGAAGGGCGGCGAGGAGGGCCACACCCTCTCCGAGGCCGAGATGCCCATCCACAACCACACGATGCGGGCCGTCAGCGACACCGCCGACACCGGCCAGGTGACCGGCGCCTTCTACGCCGGCTCACCGGGCGGTACCGCGGTCTACACGGCGCAGAACCCCTCGACGCTCAACAATCCGTTCAACAGCGCCAACGTCCTGCCGGCCGGCGGCGGCCAGGCCCACAACAACATGCAGCCGACGCTGGCCCTCAACTTCTGCATCGCGCTCCAGGGCCTGTTCCCGTCGCGCAACTAGGCGAGGAGAGAAAGAGCCATGTCGGAACCTTTTGTCGGAGAGATCCGGATGTTCGCGGGCAACTTCGCCCCTCGCGGCTGGGCCTTTTGCGATGGCCAGCTGTTGGCAGTCTCACAGAACGACGCCCTTTTCTCGCTGCTGGGCACGATCTACGGCGGCGACGGCCGCACCACCTTCGGCCTGCCGGACTTGCGCGGCAGGGTCCCGATCCATGCCGGTGACGGCCCGGGGTTGAGTTCTCGCCGGCTGGGCGCCAAGTTCGGCACCGAGAACGAGACCCTGACGGTCAACCAGTTGTCGAGCCATACGCACAACCCGTGGGGCGCCACCGACGGCACGCCGGCGAACACCTCGCCGCTGAACGCGGCCCTGGCCAAGCCGACGCCCAACATCTTCGCGACGACCCGCAACAGCACCGCGAGCATGAACGCCGACACGATCACCAAGGTCGGCGGCTCGCGGAGCCACACCAACCTCATGCCGTTTCTCTGTATCCACTTCATCATCGCCCTGTTCGGCATCTACCCGTCGCGGCACTAGGAGGCGAGACCATGTCAGAACCTTTTACAGCTGAGATCCGCATCTTCGCCGGTAACTTCGCTCCCCGCGGCTGGGCGTTCTGCAACGGGCAGCTGTTGCCGGTGGCGCAGAACACCGCGCTGTTCTCGCTCATCGGCACGACCTATGGCGGCGACGGCCGGACTACCACCGCGCTGCCCAACCTGCAGGGCCGTGCCGCGATGCATCCCGGCCGCGGCCCCGGCCTGACCTCGCGCCGGCTGGGGCAAAGGGGCGGCGTCGAGATGGTCACCCTGAGCGAGGCGCAGATGCCGAACCACTCGCACACCGTGCAGGCCTCGAACGACCAGGCCAACACCAACGACCCGAGCAACAACAACCCCTCGCGCAGCGCCGGCCGCGGCGCCAACCGCTACAAGGCCTCGGGCACCCAGGTGGACATGGCGTCGAGGAGCCTCGTGTCCTCGGGCGACAGCCAGCCGCACGACAACATGCAGCCGTTCCTGGCGATCAACTTCATCATCGCGCTGGTGGGGCTGTACCCGAGCCGCAGCTGAGGCGAGGCCGAGATGAGCCGCGCCGCGGTCCCGCCCCCGGTGCGTTGGGGGGCGAGACCGTCGCCGCGGCCTCTTGGGGAACGGAGCCATGACACCTGCCGCGCAGAGCTACTTCCGCTCCGACGTGCCTCCCGGCGTGTCGGGCGACTGGCGCGTGCGCCGTTTCGAGCTCACCGGCCAGCCGCCGGCCGACACGGCCTCCATCTCGCCGCTCGATGTCGAGCCGCCGGGCGAGTACACCGCGCTCGAGCGCGGCGACGAGATCTTCATGACCGATCTCTACAACGAGTGGTGGACGCAGCGACTGGCCATCGACAGGGCCTGTCAGCGGGGCGGCCGGGTCTTGGTCACCGGTCTGGGCCTCGGTCTGGTGGCCGAAGGGATGTTGCGCACCCCGGGCAGCCGGGTGGAGGCCGTCACCGTGGTCGAGGCATCGGCCGACGTCATCCGGCTGGTGAGCGATCATCTGCTCGGCCGGCTCGGCGGCCGGCTCGAGATCGTGCATGCCGACGCCTTCGACTGGAGCCCACCGGCGGACAGCCGATACTCGATCGGCTGGCACGACATCTGGCCCAACCCCCAGGTGCCCGAGGCGATGCAGCAGGCCGAGCAGCTGGAGCGGCGGTACGCGCCCTTCTGCGACTGGCAGGGCTCCTGGCCGCGCGAGTACCTCGCTGCCCTCGACCGCGCGGCGTCTAGATAACCGATGCTACTGTCCGGCTCGTCCGAGCCGCAGAAAAAACCAAGGAAGAGCCAAGGAGAAGATAGATGCTCCCAGCAAAGATGGTCAGCGCCAGTCTCGCCTTCGTCGAAGGCAAGCACACCCAACCGCCCAACGTCGTCCTGGTGCCGTCGGGCGTCAGGACCTTCCCGGTCACCGTCGAGTGGTCGATGCAGTCGGAGGAGAGCTACATCATCGGCTCTCACGAGCCCACGGACGCACATCGCTGGTGCGTCCTCGACGCCGATCTCAAGCAGGTGATGCGGGGCGCCGTCACGGGGCGGCATGGCACCAAGAAGGCCGAGCCCCTGACCAGCCGCACGCTGCACGGTGGCGGTGCGCACAACCCACGCACGGATACGTTCGAGTTCGCCGGCGGCAAGCTCAAGAACGGCGGCACCTACATCCTGATCGCCAGCCGCCACGGAGTCCTCGCGGCGGGCGAGTTCGTAGCGGTGAAACAGCCCGGGGCGAAAGCGGCGGCCAAGAAGAAGGCGGTTCGCAAGGCCAAGGCCGCGCCCAAGGCCAAGGCGGCGCCCAAGGCCAAGGCGGCGCCCAAGGCCAAGGCCGCGCCCAAGGCCAAGCGGCGGGCAGCCCCGAAGAAGTCGGCGGCCTAGGCCCTCCGAAGTCCGCGATTCGGCAGCCCGCGCGCCCCGGGGCCGCGGGCTGTCTTTTTGTCCATCGCCGCCGGGAGGAGGCCATGCCGGAGCAGATCAGCTTGCGACCCATCGAGGAGGGGGACCGCCCCTTCCTCTTTCGCCTCTACGCCTCGACCCGGGCGGAGGAGTTGGCGGTCGTCGACTGGACCGACGAGGAGAAGGAGCACTTCCTCGACTTCCAGTTTGGCGCCCAGCACGACTACTACCAGGAGCAGTTTGCGAGCGCCCGCTTCGATCTCGTGCTGGTGGACGGCGAGCCTGCCGGCCGGCTGTACGTCGATCGCCGCGACGACGAGATCCGGCTGATCGACATCGCCCTGCTGCCCGAGCTGCGCCGCCGCGGCATCGGCGGCCGGCTGATGGACCAGGTCCTGGCCGAGGGACGAGAGGCGGGACTGCCGGTCCAGATCCACGTCGAGCACAACAACCCGGCGATGCGGCTCTACGACCGCCTCGGCTTCGAGCGGGTGGAGGAGCAGGGGGTCTACTGGCTGATGCGCTGGCAGCCGGAGGCTGAGGTCTAGGTGAAGACGGCCTCGAACAGGCTGCCCTCGGCGTTGCTGTCGAGCTGCACCAGGAAGACCGCCAACTCGCCGGTCTCGGGGTGGCGCAGGGTGCGAATCGACTGCTCCAGCAGCATCTCGGCGGGGCCGCGGAAGACCAGCGAGAACGGCAGCCGCTTGCCCAGCTCGGCGGCCTGTTTGGCCGACAGCTCGCCGACCGGGCCCGCCTCCCGAAGCTCGAGCTGCACCGGCTCGGCCTGCTCGAGAAGCAGGTCGAAGCTCTGGCCGACCAGCGGCTCGAATCGCGACAGCTCCAACGCGTCCAGCATCGCCGAACAATAGCATCTGGTGGTCGGCGGGGCGCCGGGCGGCCGACCCCGCGGACCGGGCTCGGCTGCCGCTGGCTTGGCAATTGCAGCCGGAAGTTGCGACAATGATCGAGCGGCGCTGGCTGCCGCCGTCGATCCCCTCTCTGATGACCGCAAGACTGACCTTGGCAGCTGTGCTCCTGGCCGCGGCCCCGTCCCTCGCCGAGGACGCGGCCGACCTGGTTCTGCGCAACGGCCGCTTCTACCCGGTATCCGTTCCCTGGTCGATCGAGGGCAGCCTGGCGGTGCGCGGCGGCCGGATCGCCTACCTCGGGCCCGACGCCGGCGCCGCCGGGATGATCGGCGCCGACACCGAGGTCGTGGAGTTGGCCGGCCGGGCGGTGACGCCCGGCCTGATCGACGCCCACTCGCACCTCGTGAGCCTGGGCCGGGCGCTGTCGGAGGTCGATCTGGTGGGCACCGCCTCCTACGCCGAGGTGATCGAGCGGGTGCGGGCGCGGGCGCGGCAGCTGCCGCCGGGAAGCTGGGTCCGGGGCCGTGGCTGGGACCAGAACGACTGGCCGGTCCAGGAGTTTCCGACCCACCAGCCGCTGAGCGCCGCGGTGCCCGATCACCCGGTCTGGATGCGTCGCGTCGACGGCCACGCGGCGCTGCTCAACGAGCGGGCGATGCGCTTGCTGGGCCTCGAGGAATCGATCGCGGACCCGCCGGGCGGACGGTTTCTGCGCGGCGCCGATGGCGAGCTCACCGGCGTCCTGATCGACGCCGCGATGACCGTCGCTCACGCCCGGGGGCTGGCCGGAGGCGCCGCTCCGGCGACCGGCGGCTCGGCCGCTGCGGCGGTCATCGACCAGGCGACACCGGAAGAGGTCGCAAGCTGGATCCTGACCGGCGCGGAGCACTGTCTGGAGCGCGGCCTGACGACGGTCACCGACATGGGGATCGACCAGACCGAGTACCAGGCCTACGCCCGGCTGCGCGGCGCCGGTGGGCTGCCGCTGCGGGCGGCGCTGTTCCTCTCCGACGAGCCGGCGCTGCTCGAAGACTGGTTCGCGCGCGGGCCCGAGATCGACCCCGAGGCGCGGCTCACGGTGCGCGGGGTCAAGCTCTACTCGGATGGCGCCCTCGGCAGCCGCGGCGCGGCGCTGATCGAGGAGTACAGCGACGATCCGGGCAACCTGGGCCTGCTGCGCACCGGCTCCGGCCACGTCCAAGACGTCTGCCGCCGGGCGCTCGAGACCGGCTTCCAGGTCGGCATCCACGCTATCGGCGACCGCGGCAACCTGGTCAGCCTCGACGGCATCGAGCGCTGCTTTGGCGAGCCCCGGCCCGAGGCGCGGTTCCGCATCGAGCACGCCCAGGTGATGCGGCTGGGCGACATCGAGCGCATGGCCCGGCTGGGGGTGATCGCCTCGATGCAGCCGACCCACGCCACCTCCGACATGCCCTGGGCCGAGGACCGCGTGGGTCCGGTCCGGATCCGCGGCGCCTACGCCTGGCGCCGGGTGCTCGAGGCCGGCGGCTCGCTGGCGCTGGGCAGCGACTTCCCGGTCGAGCGCGTCGATCCGCTGTTGGGACTGTACGCGGCGGTGACCCGGCAGGACCTGGAGGGCGACCCGGCGGGCGGCTGGCAGCCGGATCAGCGGCTCGACCGCGCCGAGGCGCTGCGCGGCTTCACCCTCGACGCCGCCCGCTCGCTCTTCCTGGAGGAAGAGGTCGGCTCGCTCGAGGTCGGCAAGCGGGCCGACTTGACGGTCTTCGCCCGCGACCCGATGACGGTGCCGGCAGCCGAGATCCCGGCGGTCGAGATCGATCTGACCCTGGTCGACGGCGAGGTGGTCTATCGCCGCGAGGAGACGCCATGAGAGCCCCGGGGACTGCCCGCGTTCCGCCAGTTCTGTTGGCCGCTCTGTTAGCCTGTCCGGTGATGGCCGGTGCGCTCGATCCCAAGGCGCCGCCCCCGGACCCGTTTGCCGACCTGCGCCACGACATGGTCGAGCAGCAGATCCGGCGCCGGCAGGTGCAGGCGCCGAACGTGCTGCGGGCGATGGAGGAGGTGCCGCGCCACCGCTTCGTGCCCGACCACCAGCAGGGCTCGGCCTATGTCGACGCGCCGCTGCCGATCGGCGACGGCCAGACCATCTCGCAGCCCTATGTGGTCGCCCTGATGACCGAGCTGCTGGAGCTCGACGCCGACTCCACGGTGCTCGAGATCGGCACCGGCTCGGGCTACCAGGCGGCGGTGCTGTCGCGCATCGCCAAGCAGGTCTACTCGATCGAGATCCTCGAGGGCCTCGGCGAGCAGGCGCGCGACCTGCTCGGGGAGCTCGGCTACCGCAACGTCGAGGTGCGGATCGGCGACGGCTACCAGGGCTGGCCCGAGGCGGCGCCCTTCGACGGCATCATCGTCACCGCGGCGCCCGAGCGCATCCCGCAGCCGCTCGTCGACCAGCTCCGGCTGGGCGGCAAGATGGTGATCCCGGTGGGCCGCTTCCTGCAGGAGCTGCTGGTCATCACCCGCACCGCGGACGGCATCCAGACCCGCGAGGTGGCAGGCGTCCGCTTCGTGCCGATGATCGGCGAGGTCGAGAAGCCGCCGTCGTAGGCTGCCGGGCCCGAGCCGCGGACCGGCGGCGAGCGGTTCGGGGCGCCCGCTCGCCCTCAGCGGTCGAGGCGCCGCACCTCGTCGTCGATCGGCGTCGGCATCTCGAGCTGGCGACGGGTCTGATCGGCCACCTTGAGCTCGTCGAGGCGCCGTCCCATCGGCAGCAGCCGGCGCTCGAACGAGCCCACGGCCCGGTTGTAGGCGTCGAGCGCCTGGCCCAGTCCGCGGCCCATGTTGGTCAGCTCCTCGGCAAACTTGGCCGCCCGTTCGTAGAGCTCCCGCGCCACGCCGGCGATCTGCTCGGCGTTCTCGGCCAGCGACTGCTGCTGCCAGTAGACGGCGAAGGTGCGCAGCAGCGCCACCAGGGTGGTCGGGGTGGCGATCAGCACCTTGGAGCGCATGGCGTCGACCTGCAGATCGGGGTCGCGCTCGAAGGCGGCCGAGAGAAACGGGTCGCCGGGCAGGAAGAGAACCACCAGGTCGACGTCGCCGGCCAGCGAGTCGGCGTAATCGCGGGCCGCGAGCGAGCGCACGCGCTGGCGCAGCGCCCGGACGTGCCGGTCGAGCGCCGCGTTGCGCTCCGCCTCGGTGGTCGCCTCGCTGGCTTCGAGAAAGGCGGCCAGCGGCGCCTTGGCGTCGACCGCCACGAAGCGGCCGCCGGGCAGCTTCACCGTCATGTCCGGCCGGCCGCCGTCCTCGACCGTGGTCTGCTCGACGAAATCGCAATGCCGGGTCATGCCGGCCATCTCGGCGATGTTGCGCAGCGCGATCTCGCCCCACTTGCCGCCCCCCTGCGGGCCGCGCAGGGCGGCGGCCAGGGTGGTCGTCTGCTGCTGCAGGCCGGCGGTCGCGCCGGCCAGGGTCTTGACCTGGCTGTCGATCCGCGAGTAGGCCTCGACCCGCGCCCGCTCGACCTCGCCGGTGCGCTGCTCGAGCCGCGTCAGCGTCTCCTTGAGCGGCTCCAGCAGATTGCGGATCTCGACCTTGCGCTCGTCGAGGTCGGCCCGGGCGCCGGCGCGGGCGCCGGCCAACTTCTGCTCTGCCAGGGCCAGGAACTGCTGACTCGAGCCCTGGAGCGCCGCCGCCGCCAGGGACTTGAAGGTCGTCTCGAGCTCGCGCCGGGTCCGCTCGACAAAGCGCTGCTGCTCGTCGATCAGCCGCCGCGCCTCCTCGGCACGGGCGCCGGCGACCGCCTGCTGGCGATCGAGCTCGCGAACCGTCCGCTGCGCCTCGTCGAGCTCGCGCTCCGCCTCCTCGCGCCGCGCCCGCTCCCCGGCCAGCGTCGCCCGCGCTGCGGACAGGCGGGCCGCGGCCAGCAGCCCGGCGATCAGCAGCCCGGCCACCGCGGCCAGCACCGGAATCAGGAGCTCGCTCATGCCGCCGCCGAGGGTTTCGCCGTAGGCCAATTCACAGGCGACAGGATACCGGAGAGGCGAGGCAGGCGGGGCGCCCGAAGCGGCGCGAGAGGGCCGGCCGGCTCGGAGCCGAGGGGCCTGGCCCTGGGGTGGGAAGCTGCTCCTGCGCGCGCTGCTTTCGCTGCGTGCTCGGACACTTCCCACTGACGGGCCGGCCCCTCCGCTCCCGGCCGGCCTCCGCTGGCGCTGCGCGCGATCGTCTGTGAAGCCCCACGATGGAGCGTCACCTCAGCGGCTTGTAGCGGCTTCTTGGCACTCCCACTACCCGCCCTCGGCTATGGTCACAGGGGATTCGCTCCAAGCCGTTGAGCCGCAGGCTCAGCGGCGCGACCGAATCCCTTCTGCGCCATCATTTCCCGCCGTTGGCGGCAGCAAGCGGGGATTCGCTCCAAGCCGTTGAGCCGTAGGCTCAGCGGCGCGACCGAATCCCTTCTGCGCCATCATTTCCCGCCGTCGGCGGCAGCAAGCGGGGATTCGCTCCAAGCCGTTGAGCCGTAGGCTCAGCGGCGCGACCGAATCCCTTCTGCGCCATCATTTCCCGCCGTTGGCGGGAAATGGTGGAGCAGAAGGGATTCGAACCCTCGACCCCCACGTTGCGAACGTGGTGCTCTCCCAACTGAGCTACTGCCCCACGGGCCCGCCGAAGCGACGTTTACTCTATCAGCGTCACCACGGAACCGTCTCGCGATTCCACGGCAGGTGCGGCCGCGGCCAGCCGTCTTCCTCCGCCAGGGTGGCCGCCAGCGCCTTGCGGGCCGGGTCTTCGCCGTGGTTGAGGAAGACCCGGCGCGGCGAGCCGGCCAGGGCGCGACACCAGCGCACCAGCTCGGCCTGGTCGGCGTGCGCCGAGAGGCCGTGCAGGCTCGAGATCTCGGCCCGCACCGGAATCCGGTCGCCGTGGATCGCCACCGTCCGGGCGCCTT
Organism: Thermoanaerobaculia bacterium; assembly: GCA_963781065.1. Lineage (GTDB taxonomy): Bacteria > Acidobacteriota > Thermoanaerobaculia > Multivoradales > JAHEKO01 > CALZJC01. The sequence goes on from CAWAET010000014.1 coordinate 82,234, forward strand.
CGATCAGCGCCCGGCCGCGGGTGCCGCCCGCCTGGTAGCCGACGAAGATCACCGCGTTGCGCTCGTCGCCCAGCCGCCGCTTGAGGTGGTGGACGACGCGGCCGCCGGTGGCCATGCCGCTCGAGGCGACGATCACCGCCGGCTCGCGGCGGCTGTTGAGCCGCTTCGACTCGTCGACCTTGCGGCAGCGGTTGAAGCGGTCCGGCGCCAGCGGGTCGAGGTGCTGCTGGACGAGCTCGCGCAGGTCTTCGTCGTGCTCCGACTCGGCCTGTTCGTAGATGTCGGTCGCCTTGATCGCCATCGGCGAGTCGAGAAAGACCGCGTCGGGATCCAGCAGGCCGTCGTCGACCAGGGCGGAGAGGTGGTAGAGCACCTCCTGGGTGCGGCCGAGAGCGAAGGCGGGGATGATCACCATGCCGCGGCGCTTGAAGACCCGCGCGATGATCTCGCGGAAGGCCGCCTCGGGGTCGGTCTCCCGGTGGTCGCGGTCGCCGTAGGTCGATTCGAGCACCAGCGCGGCGGGCCGCTCCAGCGGCGGCTCCGGGTCCTTTATGATCGGCACGTCGTAGCGGCCGACGTCTCCGGAGAAGCACCAGGTGCGTCGTTCACCGTCGCTGCCCTTGGCGCTGATCTCGATCGAGGCAGCGCCCAGCAGATGGCCGGCGCGGCGCAACCGCACCCGGATGCCGGGCAGGATCTCGTGCTCCTGGTCGAAGTCCAGCCGGTCGCAGCAGCCGGATCGCCGCGCGGCTGTCCTTGGCGGTGTACAGCGGCTGGGGATCGGCGTGGCGGCTGTAGCCCTTCTTGCGGGCGTAGCGCGCCTGCTCCTCCTGGATCTTGCCGGCGTCCTGGAGGATCAGCGAGACCAGCCCGCGGCTCGCGCGCGAGCAGTAGATCGGCCCCTCGAAGCCCTCGGCGACGAGCCGGGGCAGAAGACCGGTGTGGTCGAGATGGGCGTGGGTCAGCAGTACCGCCGACAGCTCGTGCGGCCTGAAGACGAAATCGCGCCAGTTGAGCTGTTCCAGCTCGTCGTCGCCCTGGTAGAGCCCGCAGTCGACCAGCAGCCGCGTTTCGCCCCAGCGCAGCAGGGTGGAGCTGCCGGTGACCGATCCGCACGCGCCGCAAAAAGTGACTTCGCCCATCTCTCGACCTCGCTTTCCGCTCAGCCGATCCTACCAAGCGGCGCGGGGCCTCGCGGGCCGCGGGCGAGTCATGTAGATTAGGGCCGCAAGGAGACGAGTCATGGCCAAGAACGTAGAGCACATCGACGAAGCCAAGGAGAAGGCTCGGCAGGCCGCCGAGGCCGCCGGCAAGGCGGTGCAGGAACGGCTGCAGACCGCGCGCGAGAAGTTCTCCGAGGTGGCGGACAACCTGGGCAAGGGCGCCGGCAGCGCGACGGAGAAGGTCAAGTCCAAGGCCGGCGAGGCGAGTGGCAAGGTCAAGGACAAGGCCGGGCAGGTTTCGGCGGTCGCGCGCGAGAAGTACGGCGTCGCGGCGGAGCGGGCCCGGCAGGGCTACGACGTGGCCACCGAGCGCGCCAAGCAGGGCTACGAGCGAGCCCGCAAGGACCTCGACGACCTGACCGGCAACGTCAACGAGTACGTGCGCGACAACCCCGGCAAGTCGGTGTTGATCGCCGCCGCCGTGGGGTTCCTGATCGGCCTCGTGCTCCGTGGCCGCAGCCGCGACTGAGCGGCGCCGAACCGGTCTGCCGGGTGATGAGCGCCGAGCGAGACAATCTGGCCGACGAGCTGGTCGACCAGCTGGTGGCGACCGATGTCGACTGGCGGGACCTGGTCTGCGCCTACCCAAAGTCGTCGCTGTTGCTGGCCGCGATCGGCGGCTTTTCCCTCGGCCGGGCCCGGGGCACGGCGATCGTCGCCGCGCTGGCGAACCACGCCGCCGATACCCTGGCCGGCAACATCAACGAGTATCTCGGCGACGAGGTTCTCTAGCCAAGCTGGCAGCCCGTGGGCCGGGCAGCCGCGGAGGGCTGGCCCGCGCGCCGTCGCTGAAGGCATGCGCCGCATCCTGCACATCTCGGACGTCCACTTCGGGCCGCCCCATCTGCCGGCGGTGGCCGCCGGCGTGGAACGGCTGGTTGCCGAGCGGCAGCCCGATCTGGTGGCGCTGTCGGGCGACTTGACGCAGCGCGCCAAGCCGGGCCAGTTTCGCCAGGCGCGGGCCTGGGTCGATCGGCTGGGCGTGCCGACCGTGACCGTTCCCGGCAATCACGACGTGCCGCTCTATCGCTTCTGGGAGCGGTTCCTGAGCCCCTATGGCGCCTACCGCAGCCATTTCGAGGGCGACCTCGAGCCGCTCTACCGCGACGACGAGCTGCTGGCGGTGGGTGTGAACACCGCCTACGGCTGGACCTTCACCGGCGGGCGCATCCGGCTGTCCCGGCTGCTCGAGCTGGCCGAGCTGATCGAGGCGGCGCCGGACGAGCTGTTCAAGGTGGTGATCGCTCACCACCACCTGATCCCGCCGCCCAACTTCGGCAGCCAGCGGGTGTCGATCAACGCCTGGGAGGCGGTCGATCTGTTCAGCGAGATCGGCGTCGATCTGGTCCTCTCCGGCCACCACCACCAGACCTACATCGGCAGCTCCGAGGAGTTCTACCCGCGGGGCCGCGCGCCGGTCGTGATCCTGCACTCGGGCACCACGACCTCGAGCCGCGGCCGCGGCGGCGAGCGCGACAAGAACAGCTGCAACTGGATCGAGGTCGGAGGGGAGTCGATGCTGGTCTCGCACCTGCGCTGGCACCCGAAGCTGGATCGGTTCGCCGAGCACAGCCGCCATCTGTACCCGCGTCAGCGCCGCCGGCCGTACACCCTCGAGGGACTGACGAACGCGGCCGCCGCGCCGCCGGCCGCGGAGAGCGCCGATTGAGCGTCGCCGCCGGCTGGCGCCCACCGGTGGTGCGGCGCCTGGCCGGTGGCTTGACCGTCGGCCTGGTCGAGCGCCGTCAGTCGCCGATCGTCTCGACCGTCGTCTGCTACCGCGCCGGCGCCGCGGCGGAGCCGCCCGAGCTCGCCGGGATGGCGCACTTCCTCGAGCACATGATGTTCAAGGGCTCGGCGGGCTACGGTCCGGGAGAGGTGGATCGCGTCACCCAGCGGCTGGGCGGCGCCAACAACGCCTACACCGGCCACGACGCCACCCTGTACGAGTTCAGCTTCGCCGCCGAGCACTGGCGCGAGGCGCTGGCGATCGAATCCGACCGGATGGCCGGGCTGAGCCTCGAGCCGCGGCAGCTCGAGGCCGAGCGCGAGGTGATCCTGGAAGAGCTGGCGATGGTCGAGGACGACCCCTGGGACGCTCTCGAGCTGGCGGTGCTGGCCGAGCACTACGGCCGGCATCCCTACGCCCGGCCGGTGCTGGGAAACGCCGAGAGCCTGCACCGCATCGGCCGGGACGAGCTGGCGGGGTTTCACCGCCGCCACTACCGGCCGGCCGCGGCCGTGCTGGTGGTTGCCGGCGACGTCGGGGAGGACGCCTTCGACGCCGTCGCCGAGCGTTTCGGCGGCCGGGGTGCGGCCGATCACGCGCCGCCGACGGTCCCCGCCGCGGCGGCGGTGCCGTCGCCGCCGCGCGCGACCCGGCGCTTCGAGCTGCACCGGGGCGAGCTGGCGCGACTGCTCGTCGCCCTGCCGGCGCCGCCGGCCGGCCAGCCCGGCTACGCCGAGCTGCGGGTGGTCCTGACCGCCCTTGCCGGCGGCCGCACCAGTCGCCTGCATCGCCTGCTGGTCGAGGAGCGCCGGCTCTGCTCGTCGGTCGGCGCGCAGATCGACGAGACGGTGGGACCCGGCGTCGCCCTGGTGGCCTGCGAGCTGCTGCCCGGGGCCGCGCCGGCCGAGGTCGAGGCGCTGCTGCTGGCCGAGATCGCCGGGTTGGCCGCCGGCGGCCCGACCGCCGCCGAGGCCGCCCGCGCCCGCCGTCAGCTGCTCGCCGACTGGGTCTTCTCGCGCGAGACCGTCGGCCAGGAGGCGCAGGCCACCGCCACCGCCCTGGCGCTGTTCGACGTCGAGCACGAGCGACGCCACCTGGCGCGGATCGAGGGCTGCGAGCGTGGCGAGCTGGAGCGGGCCGCGGCCGCCCATCTGGACTCCTCCGGCCTGGTCATCGGCTGGTCGCTGCCTGAACGGGAGCGGCCCTAGTGGGCGCCGACCCGGCGGCGGGGCCGGCGGGCGGCGGGCCGCGCGCGCGGCTGCGGTGCCGCCGTGTGGAAGGCCCGCCGGTGGCGGCGGTGCGGGTCTTCCTGCCGGGCGGCAGCCGCGCCGAGGAGATTCCCGGGACCGCGCTGGTCTGCGGCCGTGGCCTGGTCGAGGGCAGCCTGCACCGCGGTTGGCGGCAGGTCTTCGAGGAGGCGGAGGACCGCGGCGTCGAGCTCGACGGGCTGGCCGGCTTCGAGGCCATCGGCCTGGCCGTCGACTGTCTGGCGAGCGAGCTCGATCGGGCGCTTGGCTGGGCCGCCGAGCTGGCCCTCGAGCCGGCCCTGGCAGAGGATCGGATCGCCTGGCTGGCCGACCAGGCCGCGGCCGAGCTGGCCGCGCTGGCCGACCAGCCCGAGGCGCTCACCGGTTTCGCCTTTCTGCATCAGCTCTACGATCCCAATCCGCGCGGGCGGCCGCTCCAGGGCAGCCGGAGCTCGCTCGAGCGGCTGGGCGCGGGCGATTGCCGCCGCTTCCACCGCCGCTCGCTGGCCGCCGGCGCGATCGTGGCGGTGGCCGGAGATCTCGACGAGGAGGCCGTCGGGCGGCGGGTCGAGGGGCTGTTCGCCGGCGCCGTCGAGCCCGCTGGGCCCGCCGAGCCCGCTGAACCGCCGGCGCCGGTGGGCAGCGGCAAGCGCCGGCGCACCGTTGCGGTCGGCCGGGTCGACCAGGCCCATCTGGTGGCCGGTCATCTCACGGTCGACCGGCAGCACCCCGATCTGCCGGCGCTCGAGCTGCTGAGCGTCGTGCTGGGCGCCGGCGCCGGGCTCAGCGGGCGCATCCCCGAGCGCGTGCGCGAGCGCGACGGCCTGGCCTACGTCGCCGGCGCCGAAGCGGCGGCCGGCGCCGGCCTCGAGCCCGGCCGGCTGGAGATCTACCTGTCGACCTCCCCCGACCGGCTCGAGCGGGCGGAGCGGGCGGTACGGGAGGAGCTCACGCGGCTGCTCGAGGAGGGGCCGAGCGAGGGCGAGGTGCTCTCGGCGCGGGACTATCTCCTGGCCCGCGAGCCCTTCCGCTTCGAGACCGCCCGTCAGTGGGCCGATCTGTCGGCCCGAGCCGCTCTGACCGGCCTGCCGGTCGACGACGTCGACTGGCGGCGGGAGCGATGGCGGCGGCTGGGGCGGCCAGAGGTGGTCGCCGCGGCCCGCCGCAACCTGTCGGTGGAGGAGCTGCGAGTCACTCTGGGGGTCCCCGGGTGGCCGCCGGCGGCGGTCTAGCCTGGCTAGCTGTGTCCATCCACAGCAACTGTGGGAAACCCTGTGGAAAAGCCGGTGGAAAAGGATCGATACCGGCCTGGCTGCGGGGGCCGGCACATTTTGAACAAGAGGTTGTGCAGTACTCTGGAAAGTCTTTGTTATGAAGCAGTTACGCATTCTTCGGGCGGGAATCGGGCAGACCCTGCCGGTGGGCCGGTCGGGATTTCCACAGATTTGGGCCGAGTGCTTTCGAAAGTAGGCTAAGTCCTTGCCCGCGAACCGTTTAGAGGCAACTGGTATAGTCCGTCGAGCGGTTCGACCATGATCACGAACGACGCCGTCGGCAAGACCCCGCTCTACGACTGCCATCTCGAGGCCGAGGCCCGGATGGTCGAGTTCGCCGGTTGGCGCATGCCGGTCCAGTACGCCGGGGTGATCGACGAGCATCGGGCGGTCCGCGGGGCGGCCGGGCTGTTCGACGTCTCGCACATGGGCGAGATCCGGGTCGCCGGTCCCGGCGCCGAGGCGGCGCTGCAGCGGCTGACGCCGAACAACGTCGCCAGGCTGCGCCCCGGCCGCATCCACTACAGCGCCCTGCTGACCGAGCGGGGCACCTACATCGACGACCTGCTGGTCTACCGGCTGGCGGACGAGGAGTTCTTGCTGGTGGTCAACGCCGCCAACGCCGCTCGCGACCTGGAGTGGGTGCGGGCGCACGGCGACGACGGCGCCGTGGTCGAGGATGTCTCGCGTCGCTACGCCTTGCTGGCGTTGCAGGGACCGCGGGCGGAGGAGATCCTGGCCGGCCTCGCCGAGACGGATCTGAGCGAGATCGGCTACTACGGCTTCGACCGGGCTGCGGTGGCCGGCCGGCCGGCGCTCGTTTCGCGCACCGGCTACACCGGCGAGGACGGCTTCGAGCTGTACGTGGAGCCCGCCGCCGCGCCCGACCTCTGGCGCCGGCTGCTGGCAGCCGGCCGGCCCGCGGGTCTGGTCCCGGCCGGCCTGGGCGCGCGCGACACGCTGCGGCTGGAGGCGGCGATGGCGCTCTACGGCCACGAGCTGGACGATTCCACCACGCCGCTCCAGGCGGCGCTGGAGTGGACGGTCAAGTGGAAGAAGGGCGACTTCATCGGCCGCGAGGCGCTCCTGGCCGAGCGCGAGGCGGGTCCCGGACGCCGGTTGACCGGCTTCGAGATCACCGGTCGCGGCATTGCCCGGCAGGGTAGCGGCGTGCTGGTCGACGGTGCGCCGGCCGGCGTGGTGACCAGCGGCACCTGGAGCCCGACGTTCGAGAAGGCGATCGGCATGGCGTACCTCGGACCCGAGCACGCGGCCCCGGGGCGCGAGATCGAGCTCGAGGTCCGCGGCCGGAAGCTGTCCGGGCGGACCGTCGAGCTCCCGTTCTATCGTCGCGGCTGAGGCTGGCCGCGCCCGACACCCAGGAGGAGAGGCTGCGATGTCAGAGACGTTACCGAGCGATCTGCTGTACTCGGAGGAGCACGAGTGGCTGCGGCGGCACGACGACGGCGTCTGCCGGGTTGGTATCACCGCCTTTGCCCAGGACGAGTTGGGCGAGGTGGTCTTTGTCGATCTGCCCGAGGTCGGTCAGACGTTCGAGGCCGGCGACGAGCTTGGGACCATCGAGTCGGTCAAGGCGGTGGCGGAGATCTACTCGCCGGTCGGCGGCGAGGTCACGGCAGTCAACCAGGCGCTCGAGGACGAGCCCGAGAGGGTGAACGCCGACGTCTACGGCGAGGGCTGGCTGATCGAGCTGCGTCTTTCGGACGAGGCGGACCTCGGCAAGCTGATGAGCCCGGAGGCCTACGAGGAGTTCGTCCAGCCGAGCTGACCGCCGGCCGCCGTCCGCGACCCTCGATGCGCCTCGAAGTCGTCCTGCTGGGGATCTTCCTGGCCGCCTGGTGTCTGGCCCTGCTGTCGGTGGCCGTCGGGCTGCCGCTGGCCGGCCTGGTGCCGCTGAGCCTCTACCAGCTCTTCGGCATCGCCGCGGCGGCCGGTTGGCTGAGCGGCAACCTGTACGTGCGGCGGTCGCGTGGGCTGCCGCGCCGGTTCCGCCGCCGGGTGCTGCTGATCTATCTGCTGGGGCCGCCGTCGCTGATCTATCTGCTGCGCACCATGGCGCCGGCGGCGCAGCAGGGCGCCGCGCCGTTGGCCGGCATCTGGGCGTTCGGGGTGCTGGCGATCTTCTTCATGGTGCCGGTCTCGCTGCGCCGCCCCGACCGCGCCTCCGACCGCTACCGCGCCGGCCGCTAGCCCGACCTTCTCACCAGCTCACGACTACGCCGACGTATGTACCTGAATCTGCGAGACTTCCCTCGGTCGGTCATCCTCGACGTACTTCAAGTACGCCTGCGGTGCCCTCGGTCGGTAAGTCCCACATCTTCAGGCACCTACGCCGGCTCGCTGCGAGAGCCGGTAAGAAGGGCGGGCTAGCGCCCGGGCCCGGGGCCGGGGTCGGGGTCGACCAGCATGGCGTCGCCATAGGAGTAGAAGCGGTAGCCCTCGCGCACCGCCTCGCGGTAGGCGGCCAGGACCCGCTCGCGCCCGCCGAGCGCGCAAACCAGCAGCAGCAGGGTCGAGCGGGGCAGGTGGAAGTTGGTGAGCAGGCGGTCGACCACCCGGAAGCGGTGTCCCGGGCGGATGAACAGCCCGGTCCGGCCGCTGCCGGGCTCGATCCGGCCGCCGCCGGCGGCCACCGTCTCGAGGGTCCGCACCACGGTGGTGCCCACCGCCACGATCCGGCCGCCGCGCTCGCGGGCGCCGGCCACCTGGCGGGCGGCCGCCGGCGTGACCTCGAAGCGCTCGGCGGCCATCCGGTGGGTGTCGAAGCGGTCGCCGCGGATCGGCTGGAAGGTCCCGGGGCCGACGTGCAGGGTCAGCCGGCAGATCTCGACGCCTCGCCGCCCGAGCTCGGCCAGCAGCCGCTCGTCGAAGTGCAGCCCGGCGGTGGGGGCCGCGATGCTGCCCGGGGCGCGGGCGAAGAGGGTCTGGTAGCGCTCGCGGTCCGCCGGCTCGTCGGGCCGTTCGATGTAGGGCGGCAGCGGGATGTGCCCCAGCCGATCGAGCAGCGGCTCGAGCGGTCGGTCGGCGCGCAGGTGGAAGAGCCCGTCGCCGCTGACCGCCTCGACCGTCAACTCGAGCTCGCCGTCGACCTCGAGCACCGAGCCGGGGCGCAGCCGCCGGCCGGGCCGCGCCAGCGCCGTCCACAGGCGCGGCGCCAGCCGCTCGCCGAGCAGCAGCTCGACCCGGCCGCCGCCCGGCCGCCGAAGCGCGAACAGCCGCGCCGGCAGCACCCGGCTGTCGTTGACCACCAGCAGGTCGCCGGGCTCGAGCAGACCCGGCAGCTCGGCGATGCGGCGGTGGCGCGCCGCGCCCGCCGCCGCCAGGACCAGCAGGCGGCTCTCACCCCGCGGCGCGGCGTGCTGAGCGATCCGCTCCGCCGGCAGGTGGTAGTCGAAGGCGTCGAGAGATTCGCTCACGCGTGGCGAGGGTCCCGGCGATCGCGCAGCCCGTCGCCGAGCAGGTTGAGACCGATGACGGTCAGCGCCAGAGCGGCCCCCGGGAAGGTGGTGACCCACCAGGGGGAGAGCAGGGCGCCGCCGCCGTCGGCGACCAGATTGCCCCAGCTCGGCAGCGGCGGCTGGACTCCAAACCCGAGATAGGACAGGGCGGCCTCGATGAGGATCAGGTCGCCGATGCCCAGCGCGGTGTCGACGATCACCGGCGTCAGTGCCGCCGGCAGCAGGTGGCGCAAGAGCACCCGCAGCGGCGGCGTCCCGGTGGCGCGGGCGGCGGCCACAAAGCCGCGCTGCCGCGCTACCCGCACCTCGGCCCGCACCAGCCGGGCGGCCCCCATCCACGACGTGGCGCCCAGGATCAGCGTCAGCGTGACGGTGGAGAGGTCGAACAGGCCCGCCACCCCGAGCAGCAGGAACAGGCGCGGGAAGCAGAGCAGCGCGTCGGCGGAGCGCATCAGGACCGCGTCGAGCCAGCCTCTGCTGAGCCCGGCCGCGCCGCCCACGGCCAGCCCCAGACCGAGCGCCGTCGCCCCGGCGAACAGACCGATCAGCAGCGACACCCGGCCGCCGTAGAGGATCCGCGACAGCAGGTCGCGGCCCAGCCGGTCGGTGCCGAGCGGGAACCGCCAATGGTCGCGGATCCGGCCGCCCTCGAGGTTGGCGACCCGCTGGCGGGGGAGCTCCAGCCATTCGCCCCGCCGGCGCAGACGCACCCGCTCCGGCCCGACCTCGACCTCGTCCGCCAGCCGCCACTCGCCGTCGTCCAGCCGCACCGCCAGCAGCCGCGTGCCCGGCGGCCGGTGACGGGCCGCGGCGGGGTCGACCATGGCGGTCGGGTCGTGCGGCGCCAGCAGCGGCGCGGCCAGGGTCGCCAGGCCCATCAACGCCAGCAGGCCGGCGCCCCAGCGGATCAGCGGCGCCCGCCGGGCCGACGCTCGGATCGGCTCAGACGCCATCGCGGAGCCTCGGGTCGAGCGCCATCTGCAACAGGTCGGCCGCCAGGCTGCCGAGGATGACCAGGGCGCCGCTGAGCGCCGTGGTGGCGAGCACCACCGGGTAGTCGCGCGCCATCACCGAGGTGAAGGCCAGGCGGCCGACGCCGGGCCAGGAGAAGACGACCTCGACGATCAGCGCGCCGCTCAACAGTGCCGGCAGCGACAGGCCGAGGATCTGGACCAGCGGCGTCGCGGCGTTGCGCAGCGCGTGCAGCCAGACGATCCGGCGCCGGCTGAGGCCTTTGGCGCGGGCGGTGCGGACGAACTCCTCGCCCAGGGTGTCGAGCAGGCTGGCGCGGACGAAGCGGGCGGTGGCGCCACCCGCCGCCAGACCGAGCACCAGCGCCGGCAAAGCGAGGTGGTGCAGCAGGTCGGCCAGGCGGGCCGCCGGCGCCAGATCGGCGGCGCCGACCGACCGCATGTGGCCGAGCGGGAACAGACCGAGACCCTCGCTGAGAAACGCCAGGGCCAGCAGGCCGAGCCAGAAGGTGGGCAGCGAGTAGAGCAGCACCGAGCCGGCGCGGATCAGGTGATCGGCGCGCCGGCCGGCGCGCCTGGCGGCGGCGACGCCGAGCAGCAGGCCGGCGCCGTTCTGCACCAGCAGGGCCGCCGCCGCCAGCAGCAGGGTCGGCCCCAGGCGGGCGCCGAGCACCTCGGCCACCGGCCGGTTGTGGCGGAAGGAGATCCCGAGGTCGCCGCGCAGTATCGCCGCCAGCCAGCGCAGGTACCGCTCGTGCGGCGGCCGGTCGAGGCCGTAGGCGGCGCGCAGCGCCCTCTGCTGCTCGCCGCCGATCCGCGGGTCGAGCAGCCGATCGGCGGCGTCCCCGGGCGCCAGCTCCAGCAGGGCGAACAGCAGGCTGAGCACCAGCAGCAGCAACAGCGCCGCGGCCCCCAGCCGGCGCGCCACCATCCCGGTCAGTCCGCCGCGCACCGCTCAGCCCGCTCCGCTCACCGCGGGCCCGGCGCCAGCCACCACTCCTCGATCCGGTAGTACGAGTCGAGAGAGTTGGCCCGAACGCCCCGCAGCCGCCGCGAGACGCCGTAAAGCGTCTGCGGCTCCCACAGAAAGGCGAACGGCTGCTCCTCGTGGATGACGCCCTGGATCTCCCACAGCAGCCGGCGACGCTCGCCCGGGTCGCCGCTCGACCGGGCCGTCTCGATGAGGCGGTCGAGCCGCGGGTTGGAGTAGCCGCCGAAGTTGAACCCGTCGTCGATCGAGTCGCTGTGGAAGGCGTAGGTCAGGTCGAGGGAGGTGTCCGGGGTGAAGGCCATGAGGACGGCGTCGAAGTCTCCCTCGCCCAGCTTGTCCACGAGCGTGGTCCACTCGATCTGCCGAGGCCGCGCCTCGACGCCGATGCGGCGCAGGTCTTCCTGGATCATCACCGTGGCGTCGGTCCGTGCGCGGTTGTCGGCGTTGGTCAGCAGCTCGAAGCTGAAGCGCAGGCCGTTTCGTTCGAGCACGCCGTCGCTGTCGCCGTCGCGCCAGCCCAGCTCGGCCAGCAGCCGGCGGGCGCGATCGGGGTCGTGCGGCCACGGGCCGGGATCGTCGCGGTGCGCCCAGACGTTGGAGAGGATCGGCGAGCTGGCCACGGTGGCGCGGCCGAACCACAGGGTGTCGACGATCCTCTCGCGGTCGATCGCCAGGACCAGGGCCTGCCGGACCGCGAGGTCCGCCAGCAGCGGCCGGTCCAGGTTCCAGAGGACGAAGTTGTACTGGCGGCCGCCGGCGACTTCCAGCCGGGTGCCGGCCCCGGCCTCGACCTCGGCCGCGGCGGCGGCGGGCACCTGCGTGACAAAGTCGACCGTGCCCGCCAGCAGTTGGCTGAGGCGGTTGTTGGCCTCGGGCACGATGCGGAACACCACCCGGTCGAGCCGCGGATAGCCCTCCCGGTAGTAGGCCGGGTTGCGCTCCAGGACGATCTGCTGGTCCGGCTGCCAGTCGGCCAGGCGGAACGGCCCGTTGACCACCTGGTGCTCGAGGAACCAGCCGCCGCTCTCGCGCCACCGCGCGAGCGGCAGCTCTTGCCAGCGGTGGCGCGGCAGGATGTGCCCCTGGTTGAGGTCGGCCAGGCGCGACGGCGAGTCGTTGCCAAAGCGGACCCGGAGACGGCTGGCGTCGACCGCCTCGATGTCGAGGATCGACGTCTTCATGCCGGCGTAGGACCAGCCCAGGCTCTGGTCGGTCTGCAAACGCCAGGTCCACACCACGTCGTCGGCGGTCACCGGCACGCCGTCGTCCCAGACGACCCCGGGCCGTAGCTCGATCGCCAGCGTGCGCCCGTCCGGCTGCCACTCCCAGGCGGCGGCCAGCTCCGGCTCGAAGGCGGGCGGGCCGTCGGCGGAGTCGGGCTGCTCGTCGAACAGCTGCAGATAGAGCATGTCGAGGATGCTGCCGTTGAACGAGTCGGAGCTGTCGAGCAGCGGGTTGATGCCGGTGATGTCCGCGGCCGCGGCGACGATCGCGGTGCCGCCGCTGACCGGCTCGGCGGACTCCGGGGTCGGCGGGGCGGGGGCTGGCTCGGCGCAGGAGAGCGAGGTCAGCAGGACCGCCAGCAGCGGCGGCGTCGTGAGCGACCTGCACCGCCGGCTTCTTGAGGTCTGCAACCTGGCTCCGTCGGACGAATGGGCATGCTATCGGGCGACTGGGAAGCGGGTCAAACTGCTATCGTCCTGGCGTGTCCGAATCCAGCGACAGACACGGCTCGCGTCGGCTGGCCATCGGTCTGGCCGCGCTGGCGGCGTTCACCCTGCTGGTGATCGGCCTATTCGGCTGGCTGATCTTCCGTCAGCTGTCCGAGCGCGAGATCCGCCAGGCGCTGCTCGAGACGCAGGCCGAGGCCGAAAGCGTGGCCGAGCAGATCGCCGAAGGCGCGGTGCGCCAGGGCGGCGACCTCTACACCGTGGTTGCGGTGGAGCAGGAAGTGCGAACCTACGTCGATTCGCTCCTGGCGCAGCGCGAGCTGATCCAGAAGTTCGAGATCCGCGATCGCGAGGGCGTCCTGGTCTACTCCGGCTCGCGCGAGGACAGCATGCCGATCGGCGACGGCAAGCAAGTGCCGATCCAGGAGGGCGGCGAGCTGGGGCCGAACATCCAGCAGATCGTCGAAGAGCGGCCCTTCACCTTCGACATCCCGTTGCCGGCGGAGCTCAACGTGCCGATCGGCGAGCTCGGGTTTCTGCGCGTCGGCCTCAGCCTGGGCGAGCTCGACCGGCGGGTCAGCGAGCTGCGCGTCGATCTCATCCGCACCACGACACTCATCGCCCTGATGACCCTGCTGTTTCTCTGCCTCGCCTACTGGATCGTCTGGCGCCTGTGGCGCAGTAGCAGGCGCCTCGAGGAGCAGGCGTTGGAGGCCGAGCGGATGGCCTACATCGGCACCCTGGCCTCGGGCCTGGCGCACGAGATCCGCAACCCGCTCAACTCGCTCAGCCTCAACATGCAGCTGCTGGAAGAGGAGATGGACGGCACGACGACCGACCCCTCGCGCTCGCGGCTGCTCAACATGACGCGCGACGAGATCGGCCGGCTGGAACGGCTGGTGACCGACTTCCTGAGCTACGCCCGGCCGCCGGGGCTGGAGCCGGACGAAGTCGCGCCGCGGGAGCTGCTCGAGCGCTGCCGTGATCTGCTCCAGGTCGAAGCGACGGAGCACAACGCCCGGATCGCCATCGACGACGCCACCGACGGCCTGCGGGTGCGGGTCGACCGGGCGCAGCTCGGCCAGCTGTTCATCAACCTGGTGCAGAACGGCGTCGCCGCGGCGCACGAGGCCGGGAGGTCGCCGCGCCTCTCCCTGCGAGCGCTGAACCGCGGCGGCCGTGCCGTCTTCGAGGTCAGCGACAACGGCACCGGGATCCCGGTCGCCGAGCGGGAGCGGATCTTCGACCTGTTCCACTCCAGCCGCAAGGGCGGCACCGGCCTCGGCCTGGCGATCGTCAAGCGGATCGCCCAGGCGCACGACGCGAGCCTGGAGGTCGACGGCGCGCCGGGCGAAGGCACCACCGTGCGGCTCATCCTGCCGATCGAGCGGACGGTCCAGCCGGCGCCGACTCCGGCCGCGCCGCTCGAGCCGTCGGTGTCGCGCTAGCTCGGGCCTGGCCTGGACCGGCTAGCCGATCAGCTCTTCGTACTGCGACTCGGTGAAGAACTGGTCGGTGTCTTCGTTACCGCAGACCGGGCAGAGCACCTCGATCAGCTCGCCCAACCGGAACTCGAAGTCGTAGCAGGGCGTTTCGCACTCGACGCAGATCAGGTATTCCGGAGCTTCCATCGTCCCTCCGCCGGCACCGCCCGCGGCGGCCCGGTCCTCGAGCTCTGCAAGTCGCGGAAGGCCGCCGCCAGCAGCCGCGGCCGTTCCCACTGCAGGCCGTGAGCGCAGCCGGGCAGCACCACCAGGCGCGATCTGGGGATGGCGGCGGCCATGCGGCGCGCCGCCGCCAGCTCGAACAGGCCGTCGGCCTCGCCCCAGATGAGCCCCACCGGCTGCCGCAGGCTCTTCAGTTCCGCGTCGTCGTAGGCCTCGGCCTCCTCGGTCGAGGTCAACACGTGCCGCACCGCGGCCGAAGAGTAGGCGGCGCGGAAGATGCGCCGGCCGGCCCGCAACAGCAGCGGGGTGCGCACGAACATCACGCGGTAGAAGCGCTCGACGTCGGCGAGGGTGTCGATCGTCACCAGCCGCAGGATCCGTTCCCAGTCCTGGTCGCGATAGCCGGCCGCGGCCACCAGCACCAGGCGCGACACCCGCTCGGGCGCCGCCAGGGCGGCGCGCACCGCGATCCAGGCGCCCAGGCTGATGCCGCCGAGGTTGACCGGCCGCTCGCCGAACGCGGTCCGCGCCAACTCCAGGATCGCCGCCGCGCCGCCGGCGACCCCCAGGCTGCCGCCCGGGCAGACGGTGCCGCCATGGGCCGACAGCTCGGGCACCAGGATCCGGCAGTCGCGCCGCAGCAGGGCCAGCGGCGCCCGCCAGCTCAGCGCCGTCGAGCCCAGGCCGTGGAGCAGGATCCAGGGCTCGCCGTCGGCGGGGCCCAACTGCCACACCTTGAGGTCCACCTCGCCCAGCCGGTGCCGGAGCGGGCGCGCGCCGAGCGGCAGCAGGGCGGCGGCGGTGGCGGTCGGCATCAGGCCCAGCATTGTCGGCCGGACCCTACCACCGTCGGCTGCCGCGGGCCGACGCGGCCTGGCGGCGTGGTTCAGGGCGGCGCGATTGACCCTTCGGCGCGCCCGTGCTAGCCTGACGACTTGCCGCCGGCGAGCGGTGGAGGAGAGTCATGTACGCAGTCATCGAAACAGGCGGAAAGCAGTACCGCGTCGCCAAAGGCGACGTGATCGAGATCGAGCGCACCGAGCTCGAGGGCGAGACCGGGATCGAATTCGACCGGGTCCTGATGGTGTCGGGCGACGACGGCGTCCAGGTCGGCGACCCGGTGGTCGGGAAGGCCAAGGTGACCGGCAAGCTGCTGGCAGAGATTCGCGGCGAGAAGCTGCTGGTGTTCAAGAAGAAGCGACGCAAGGGCTACAAGAAGCTGCGCGGCCATCGCCAGGAGTTGATGCGCGTCGAGATCGAGAAGATCCAGGCCTGACCGGCCGCGGAGGTAGCAGAAGTCATGGCGCACAAAAAAGGCCAGGGTTCCAGCCGGAACGGCCGCGATTCAAACCCCCAGCATCTGGGCGTCAAGCGGTTCGGCGGTCAGCGGGTCACCGGCGGCACGATCATCGTGCGCCAGCGCGGCACCCGCTTCGTGCCGGGTCTGAACGTCGGTCGCGGCGGCGACGACACGCTGTTTGCCAAGGCCGACGGCACCGTCGAGTTCCAGAAGAAGAAGCGCGGCACCTACGTTCACATCCAGCCGGCTGTCGAGTAGCAGTCGGCTAGGGGGACCACCCCGCTGATCTTCCTTGACGAGGCCACCATCCGGGTCTGCGGTGGCCGCGGCGGCAACGGCTGCACGGCCTTCCGGCGGGAGAAGTTCGTGCCCCGAGGCGGCCCTTCCGGCGGTGACGGCGGGCAGGGCGGCGACGTCTGGCTGGTCGGCGACGAGGGCATCAACACCCTCTACCACCTGCGCTTCCACTCGCTCTACCCCGGCGAGCGTGGCCGTCACGGCGAGGGGTCCAATCGCACCGGCCGCTCGGGCGTCGACCGGCTGGTGAGCGTGCCGCTCGGCACCGTGGTGCGCGACGCCGACAGCGGCGAGCTGGTGGGCGAGGTGCTGACCGACGGCGGTCGGCTGCTGGCGGCGCGCGGCGGCCGCGGCGGCCGCGGTAACGCCCGTTTCGCCTCCGCCACGCAGCAGTCGCCGCGCCGCTCCGAGCCGGGCGGGGAGGGGCAGGAGCGGCGCCTGCGGCTCGAGCTCAAGCTGCTCGCCGACGTCGGCGTGCTGGGTCTGCCCAACGCCGGCAAGTCGACCCTGATCTCGGTGGTTTCCGCGGCCCGCCCCAAGGTGGCCGACTATCCCTTCACCACCCTGGCGCCGCAGCTCGGCGTCGTGGCCGACGGCTTCGAGACCGAGCCGTTCGTCATCGCCGACCTGCCCGGGCTGATCGCCGGCGCCGCCGAGGGGGCGGGTCTGGGGCACCGCTTCCTGCGCCACGTCGAGCGCTGCCGGCTGCTGCTCCACCTGGTCGACCTGGCGGCTCTGGGCGATGCGGCCGAAGACCTGGCGACGGTCGAGGGTGAGCTGGCCGCCTTCGACCGGTCGCTGCTGGCCCGGCCGCGCTTTGTCGTCGGCTCCAAGGCCGACGCGGGGCGCGAGGAGCGGCGTGAGGCCCTGCGGCGGGCCGCGGCGGACCAGCTCCTGCCCTACTTCGAGATCAGCTCCCAGACCGGCGCCGGGGTCAAGGCGCTGATGTCGGCGGCGCGGCGCGAGCTGGCGCGCATCGCCCCTGGCGGGGCTCCCCAGGCGCCGCCGCCGGCGGGCGCGGTTTCGGGCTGCTAGGCGCGCGCGAGCGGATAGACCGGGCAGAGGAGAGCACGGTGAAGATCGGCGTCTTTGGCGGCAGCTTCGACCCCTTCCACTTCGGCCACCTGTGGCCGGTGCGCGAGGCCAGGCGCCGGCTCGGCCTGGACCGGGTGCTCTACCTGCCGACTGCCAGCCCGCCCCACAAGCCGAAGGGTCAGGTTGCGCCGGCCTGGTCGCGGTTCGCCATGGTGGAGCTGGCGCTGCTGGGCGAGCCGGACATGCGGGTCTCGCCGATCGAGTTGACGCCGGGCCGCCCGGCCTACACCGTCGACTCGCTGGCCCGGCTGGGCCGCGAGCACCCGGGCGACGAGCTGTGGCTGATCCTCGGCGGCGACAACTTCGCCCAGCTGCCGACCTGGAAGAGCTGGCGGCGGCTGCCGCGGCTGGCGCGGCTGGCGGTGCTGGTGCGACCGGGGGCGCGGCAGCAGCTCGAGCAGGGCTGGCCGGAGGAGGTGCGCCGGCTGGCGGCGGGCGACCGGGTCGAGATCGTGGCCAACCGGCCGGTGCGGATCTCGTCCACCCGGCTGCGCCGGCTGCTGGCGGCCGGCGAGCCGCCGCCGCCCAGGACGGTGCCGCGAACGGTGCTAAAGTACATCCGGAAGTACCGTCTGTATCGATGAGTACCGAGCCCGCCAGACCGCTCGACATCCCCGCGCGCGTCGGCCGGGCCGTCTTGGCGGCCCTCGACAAGAAGGGGCTCGATCTGCGCGTCCTGCACCTCGAGCGGGTCACCGAGTTCACCGACTACTTCCTGATCTGCAGCGCCGGCAACCGGCGCCAGATCGAGGCGATCGGCGACAGCATCCAGGACAGCCTGCGCGTCAACGAGGCCGTTCGCCCGCTGCACGTCGAGGGCAAGGGCGGCGGCAACTGGCTGCTGCTCGACTACGGCGACTTCGTGGTCCACGTCTTCGACCCGCAGACGCGGGCCTTCTACGATCTCGAGCGCCTGTGGTCGGACGCGCCGGACGTGACCGGCGAGTTCCTGCAGGCGGGCTAAGTGACCGGCGGGGCGCTCGACGAGCTGCTGGCGACTTCGCCGTCGCTGGCCGAGCCGCTGCGCGCCGCCGCCCGCGCGGCCGCCACCGAAGTGCCGATCTTGATCCTCGGCGAGCCCGGCAGCGGCCGCTCGACCCTGGCCCGGGCGTTGCACGCGGCGAGCCGGCGGGCCGGCGGCCCGCTGGTCGAGGTGGACGTGGCGGTGGGACCGCCGGCGCTGTTCGAGAGCGAGCTGTTCGGGCACCGGGCCGGCGCCTTCACCGGCGCGGCAGCCGACCGGCCCGGCCGGGTGGAGCGGGCGGCCGGCGGCACCCTGGTCCTGGACCACGTCGAGGAGATGCCGCTGGCGACCCAGGCCAAGCTCCTGCGGCTGGTCGCCGAGGGCCGCTACGCCCCGGTCGGCGGCGACGACCTGCCGGCCGACGTACGCTTCCTGGCCATCGCCGCGGCAGACCTCGAGCAGCGGGTCGAGAGCGGCGCCTTCCGCCAGGACCTCTACTACCGGCTCGAGGTGCTGACGGTCCGGCTGCCGCCCCTGCGCCGGCGGCGCGCCGACCTGGCGACGCTGACCGAGGCCCTGCTCGCCGACCTCGGTCAGCGCTTCGAGCGGCCGGGCCTCGAGCTCACCGCGGCCGCCCGCGGGTGGATGGCGCGCTATCCCTGGCCGGGCAACCTGAGAGAGCTGCGCAACCTGCTCGAGCGGGCCGTGCTCAGCCAGACCGGCAATCGCCTCGACCCGGCGCCGCCGCGGGGCGGGGCCGGTCGCCCGCGGACCCTGGAGGAGGTGGAACGGCGCGAGATCGAGCGCGCTCTGGCCTGGGCGCGCGGCCACCAGGGCCGGGCCGCGCGGCTGCTGGGCATCAGCCGCAAGACGCTATGGCACAAGCGCCGGCGGTACGACCTGCCGTGAGTTGGCGACGGCTGGCGGCCGTGGCGCCGATCGTGGGCGCGCTGGCGGCGCCGGGCTGGGCGCTGGCGCCGCCGGAGAGGCTGCTCGCGGACGGGATGCGCGGCGCCGGCCTCGAGCGGGTGGAGAGGCTGCCCGGCGAGGTGGTGGCGGTGCGCGGCGCGCTGCCGGGAAGCGGCGGGCTTCGCGTGCTGCTCTTCGCCGGCTGCGGGCCGGGCGCCGCGGCGAGCCGTGACGCGGCCCTGCTGGCGGCGGCCGACCTGGCCAGGACACCGCGCCGGCACACGATCGAGCTCGTGCTGTGCGCCGCCGGCGGCGCCGGCCCCGACGCCGCGCGGCGGACGGCCGCCGCCTGGCTCGAGGCCCATCCTGCCGCGGCCGCCCGCGACGCCGTTCTCGCGGCCCTCCTTCTGGAGGTCGGCGACCGTCCCGGGGCGGCGGCCACCGGGCTGCTGGCGGCGGCCGGCGGCGACGCGGACCACCGCCTGGCGCCGGCCTGGCTGGCCCACGCGGCGGTTCGCGGCGCCCGTGCCGCCGGCGGCTCGCTGGCGATCGGCGATCCCGGCTGGCCGCTTCTGGGCCAGCTGCTGGGCCGCTACGGCCGGTCGCGCGTGCCCACCGGGGCCGAGCCCTTCCTCCTCGCCGGGGTGCCGGCGCTGGGGCTGACCGGCGGCAGCGAGGCTCGCTGGCCGGCGATCCTGGCCGGCATCGTTCGCCGGCTCGACGGGCTCGCCGGGCGGCCCCGGGACGACGACGCCTGCCTCGCCCTGGCGGGCAAGGTCCTCTCGCGCCGCGATCTCTACTGGCTGGGCCTGGCGGTCTGGGCGGCGCTGCTCGCCGGCGGCCGGCCGGGGGCGTGGCGCGGCGCTGGCAGCGGCCAGCGGCGGCGGCGCGGCCGGCGCTTCGCGCCGCGGTTCCTGCTCCGCATGGGCTTCCTCGCGGCGCTGCTGCTGGCGCCGGCGGCGACCCTGGTGCTGCTGGCGCTGCCCGCCCTCGTCAGCCTGGCGCCGCTGCGGCGGCCCGCGGCGGTGTGGCTGGGGCGGGCTCTCGCGGCGGCCCCGGCCGCCGTCTTCGCCGGCTACTGGGCGGTGGCGCTGGCCGCCGGCCGGGTGAGCCTGTGGCCGGCGCAGCCGCTGCGGCTGGCGCTGGTCGTCGCCGGCGTTGCCCTGGCCGTGGGCCTGGTCGGCCGGGAGCGGACCGGGCCGCCGGCGGGCTGAGCCGCACCGGCCGCGGCGGCGGCCGGCCGGGCCGGGCTACTCGCCTCGCGAGAGCTCGGTGAGCGTCGCGACCGCCCGGTCGCACTCCCGCTCGGTGTTGTAGAAATGCGGCGCCATGCGGATCCCGGCGCCGGGCCGGAAGTCACACAGGATCTGGCGCTCGATCAGCTGCTGGCAGAGGGTCTCGGCCCGCGGATGCCAGATCGACACGGTGCCGCCGCGCCGCTCGGGGTCGCGCGGCGTCCGCACCTCGAAACCGGCGGTCTCGGCGGCAGCCATCAGGTGGCCGGTCAGCGCCAGCGAGCGACGGCGGATCGCCTCGACGCCGATGGCGGCCACGATCCGGTAGCCCGGCCGGCAGGAGTGCAGTGCCGGCACCGCGGGCGTGCCGGTCAGGAAGCGCCAGGCGCCGGCGGCGTAGCGTATCCGGCCGGGCCGGAAGGCGAAGGGCTCGCGGTCGGCCTGCCAGCCGGTGAGCCGCGGCTCGAGCCGCTCGGCGAGCTCGGGCCGCACCCACAGGTAGGCGGCGCCGGGACCGCCACAGAGCCACTTGACCGAGCCGCCGGTGGCCGCGTCGACGCCCCAGTCGGCCAGCGCCAGCGGCACCGTGCCGGTCGACTGGTAGGTGTCGAGCAGCAGCAGGGCGCCGACCTCGCGGCAGCGCGCGGCCACCGCCCGGGCGTCCTGGACGAAGCCGCTCTTGAACAGCACGTGCGAGATCGATACCAGCCGCGTGCGCTCGTCGATCGCCGCCAGCAGCCTCTCGCCGTCGATGGTCAGGCCCTCGGCCGAAGGCACCCGCACGATGTCGGCGCCCTTGGCCCGCTCGCCCTCGAGCAGGTAGAGCAGCGACGGGAAGTGGAGCTCGGTGGTGACGATCCGCGGCCGCTCGGGCGGGTAGTCGAGCGCCGACAGGAAGCCCGCCGCCGCCAGGGTGACGTTCTGGTGCATCGAGACCTCGCCGGCGCCGACGCCGAGCACCGGCGCCAGCAGGTCGCCGGTCTCGACCGCGATCTCCCACCAGCCCTCGCCCCACGCCCGCACGCCGCGCTGGTCCCAGGCGTCGGCGAACCGACCCAGCTCGGCGCGCACGCCGCGCGGCATGGCGCCGAGCGAGTTGGAGATCAGATAGGTCGTCCGCTCGAGGATCGGGAACTCACGCCGCCATTCGAGCAGCTCGTGGTGGGGTGCGCTGGCCGGCGCCTCGGCCGGCCCCGCGGTCATCTCGCCCGGCCCATCAACGGCCCTTCCACGCTGCCGGCCGCTTCTCCAGAAACGCGGCCACGCCCTCGGCCTTGTCCTCGGTGGAGAAGCAGAGGCAGAACAGGTCGCGCTCGTAGAGCAGGCCCTCCTCGACCGCCATCCGCTCGCTGGCCCGCATCGCCTCCTTGGCGACCTTGAGGGTGAGCGGGCTCTTGGCGGCGATCTTGGCGGCCAGGGCCATCGTCGTGGCGCGCAGCTCGTCGGCCGGCGCGACCAGGTCCACCAGACCGATGCGAGCCGCCTCGTCGGCCGCGATCATCTCGCCGCTCAGGATGAGGCGCATGGCCTGACCGAGGCCGACCAGCCGCGGCAGGCGCTGGGTGCCGCCGCCGCCGGGGATCAGCCCGAGATTGACCTCCGGCTGGCCGAAACGGGCCCGGTCCGAGGCGACGCGGATGTCGCACGAGGCGGCCAGCTCACAGCCGCCGCCGAGGCAGAAGCCGTTGATCATGGCGATCACCGGTTTGGGGAAGGAAGCCATGATGTCGAAGACGCGCGGGCTGCGCATCGCCTCGCGCTGGTCGAACGGGGTGCGGCCGGCGAACTCGCCGATGTCAGCGCCGGCGATGAACGACTTCTCGCCGGCCCCGGTGATGACCACCGCGCCGACGCCGTCGTCGGCCTCGATCTCGTCCAGCAGCGCCAGCATCTCGTCGCGCACCTGCTGGTTGAGGGCGTTGAGCTTGTCCGGCCGGTTGACGGTCAGCAGGGCGACGCGGCCCTCCAGCTCTTTGAGGACGGTTTCAGACATGGGTCTCTCCTTCCGGCCCGGCAGCGGCACGCCGCCGGGCGACGTTCAGGTCAACGGTGCTGCCACTGCGGGGCGCGCTTGGCGAGAAACGCCGCGACGCCCTCGCGCGCGTCCTCGGTCTGCAGCAGCTCTTCGAGATAGATGCGCTCGGTCTCGGCCAGGGCCTCGGCGAAGCTCCTGCCCCCGGCCGCCTGGACGGCGCGCTTGATCCGGCGGGTGACGGCGGCGCTCTTCGAGGTGAGGCGCTTGGTGATATTGCCGATCTTGCTCTCCAGCTCGGCGGCCGGCACCCGCCAGGTGACCAGGCCGAGCCGCTCGGCCTCGGTGCAGTCGAGCAGCCGGCCGCTGAGCAGCAGCTCGAGGGTTCGCCCGCTGCCCAGCCGCGCCGGGAAGAGGGCGGCGGCGACCGGCGGGAAACATCCCAGGTCGACCTCGGGCTGGCCGAAGCGGCTGTCGTCCGCCGCCAGCATCATGTCGCAGCACGCCGCCAGCTCGAGGCCGCCGCCGAGGCAGTGGCCGCGGACCGCGGCGATGGTGACCGCCGGCAGCCGGCGCAGCGTGGTGACCGCGCGGTGGAAGGCGGTGAGCATGGCGCGGGCGCGCTCGGGCGTGTGGTCCTGGACCGCCGAGCCGGCGGAGAAGGCTTCCTCGCCGGCCGCTCGCAGCCAGAGCAGTTGCAGGTCCGGGTCTCCGGCCAGCTCGTCGAGGCGCCGGCCGAGCTCCTCGAGGGTCTCCAGATCGAGGATGTTGAGCGGCGGTTGGTTGAGGGTCAGCTCGCCGACCCGGTCCTGCCGTGTATAGAGCACTCGGTAGTTCAATGCCTCTCCTCGCAGTGGTCTCCGGCCGCAGCCCTCGCCGCGGCGTCGGGGAAGTCGCGCCACCGCCGTTTCCGGACATGGGACTCCGCCTTGGCCTGGCTCTCGACGCGGACCACCAGGTGGTCCGCCGCCGGATCGGCAGCCACCTCAGCGGCCGCTGAACTGCGGCTTGCGCTTCTCGACGTAGGCGTCGAGACCCTCGCGCGCGTCGGGGCTCTCGAACAGCTGCTGCTGCATCTCGCGCTCCATCGCCAGGCCGCTCTCGAACGGCACCTCGGCGCCCGACTGGACCGCCCGCTTGATCCGGCCGACGGCCTTGGCCGCCTTGTTGGGCGGGCAGAATTGGGCGGCGTAGGCATGCACCTGGCCCATGAAGTCGTCGTCCTCGAGAACCTGGGTGACGATGCCGTAGTCGACACCCTCGTCGAAGCTCAGCAGCCGGCCGGTGGCCATCAGCTCGATCGCCCGGCTCTTGCCCGTCAGGCGGGCCAGGCGCTGGGTGCCGCCGGTGCCGGGCAGAACGCCCAGGTTGACCTCGGGCAGGCCGACGCGCCCGGCATCTTTCCTTGCCAGGCGGATGTCGGCTGCCATGGCGATCTCCAGCCCGCCGCCGACCGTGTGCCCGTTGAGCGCCGCGATGACCATCTTGGGCGTCTGCTCGAGCCGGTTCAGCGTCTCGTTGGCGTGCAGGCAGAAGTAGTACTTGAAGTACGGATCCGACGTCTGCAGCATGTTGATGTTGGCGCCGGCGCAGAAGAACTTCTCTCCCAGCCCGGACAGCACCAGCACCGAGACCTCTTTGTCGAATCGCGCTTTGAGGATGGCCTCGTCGAGCTGGCGCATCATTTCGTGGGTGTAGGTGTTCGCGGGCGGGTCGGACAGCGTCAGATAGGCGACGCCCTCCTTCACCTCGTAGTTGACGAGGGTGCGCTCGGCGTTCGCCGCCTCGGTTGGCTCGGCCATGGAATTCCTCCTGTTTGTCTAGGGTTCGAGGGAGGGCTCCCCCGAGGGACTTCAGCGCACTTATTCTGTCACGCGGCCCGCGGGCCGGCAAGGTTCGAGACCGCTGCGGCGGCTCCGTGGTCGATTGATCTTCGGCCGGGCCGGCCGTAGTATTTGGAATTGGTTTCAGTCTTCGACGCCCCCCGATGATCACCGGCTACAACACGGACGTTGCCCATCGGGGCCAGGTGCTGCACGTCCAGACCGAGGACAAGGGTGTCGAGACCGCATGGATCGAGAGCCTGGTCTACGCCGGCGGCCGGATCCTGGCCCGCAAGCGGTCGAGCTACAAGCCGCTGCTCAACGAGGGCAAGGGCCGCGCGGCCATATCGCAGTTGATGGATCGCCAGCATCGGCTGGTGATCGCCGAGGTGCGGCGGGGCCGCTTCGACGCCAAGCTGGCGGAGGCGGCGCCGGCAAGAGCGGAGGCGGCGCCGGCCTCGACGGTAGTGGCCGAGACGGCGGCGGTGGCCGAGCAGGCGGCGGCGGGCCCCGGGCCGGAGCCGGCCGAAGCCGGCCCCAGCCTGGACCAGGTGATCCTCGAGTACCTCAACAGCGAGGCGGAGCAGGAGCAGCTGGTGCTGGTCATGGACGTCGAGGGGGAGGTGCGGCTGGGGCAGCGGGCCGAGCTGACCCTGAGCGCCCGATCGAGCATCGGCTCCCGGCCGATCGCCGGGGTCGAAGTGGCCGCCCGGCTGATCTCCACCGTCGACGGCCCCGCCACCCTCGGGATCGGCAAGACCGACCAGGCGGGCCTGTTGCGCCTCGGCATCAACCTGCCCGCCCTGCGCCAGGGCACCGCGGCCCTGATCGTCAGCGCCACGAGCGAGCTCGGCGGGGCGGAGATCAAGCAGCTTCTGTGATCCCAGCCACTTCGTCCAGAGCGGGTGACGGTGTATAATGCGCCCTCGGCGGGCCGCTAGCTCAACTGGCAGAGCAACGGACTCTTAATCCGTAGGTTGAAGGTTCGATTCCTTCGCGGCTCACCAAGAAAATCCAACACTCACAGAGATTTACAGGCTTCCCCGAGGCTGCGGGAAGGGTGGCGGAGACGGTGCCATGACGCACTTATGACGCTGTTGTCCCTCTCGGAAGCTCACCCGTCCAGCGCCTGAAGGAGCTTCGCGCCGGGTTGGGAAGGCTCAGCTCAAGCAGCTCTCCGTGTCCGATCGGGACAGGCTTGCGCTCAGGCCCGAGAGCCCTTATGATCTTACTGGTAAGAGGAGGGTGACATGGACACGGTCGCAACCACGAAGATGTCCTCGAAAGGGCAGGTCGTCATTCCTGAGGAGATTCGGGAGGCACTCGACCTCGGACCTGGGGCGCAGTTCGTGGTCGTCGGCGAGGGCGACGTCGTCATCCTGAAGCGAATCTCTCCTCCCTCGATGTCCGAGTTCGACCAGATCGTCGGAGAGGCGACGCGCCAGGCTCGGAGGGCCGGCCTGAAGCGCTCCGATGTCGCTGCCGCGGTAAAGGCAGTCCGCGCGACCCGATGAGGGTCGTCGTCGACACCAACGTCCTCGTCTCGGGCGTCTTCTTCTCCGGTCCCGCCACGGCGCATTCTCGAGGCGTGGCGGGATCGGCGCCTCGAGGTCGTCGCGTCCGTTGGAGATCTTCGAGGAGTACCGGCGCGTCGGCGTGAGACTCGCCGCGCAGTTCGAGGGCGTTTCTCTCGAGCCCTTCTTGGCTCTCCTCGCCACGCAGTGCGCTGTTCGTTCGAGCCCAGGCCGTTGCCTCAGGCGGTTGTCAGCGATCCCGCGGATGACAAGTTCTTTGCCTGCGCGCTTGCGGGCGATTGCCGAGTGATCGTGAGTGGCGACAAGCAGGTGCTCGCGGCATCGGGCTACGAGGGCGTCGAGGTTCTCAAGCCTCGGAGTTTCGTCGAGAAGTATCTC
>CAWAET010000015.1:0-163526 GCA_963781065.1 Thermoanaerobaculia bacterium
AGCTTGGGTAGTCTCATCTCGAGGGCCTCCTTGGTTGGTCTGGTGATACTTCTCGACATAGCTGACACGACGTCACCGTGGTTTGTTAACAAGCCCCGTGGGACAATGCGGGCGCCATGGCGCTCGACGAACAGCCCTCGCGGGAGAGCGCCTCGGTCGATCCTGCGGCGGCGCGTCGCGAGCTCGAGCGGCTCTACGCCGACTGCCGCTTGCTGCGGCCCCTACGCCGCGCCGCCTACGATCCCGGCGACCGGCTGGAGTACGAGGTCATCGGCGTGGCGCCCGCGCGCCGCGGCCGGGTGGTGGCCGAGGTGGAGCGGTTCGTCGGCGGCGGCTTCGCCGGCCAGGTCTACCGCGTGCGGCTGCTCGAGGTCGCCAATGAGGAGGCAGGCAGGCCAGTGAGGAGGGGGGCGGCATCGCCGGCCTCGAGGTCGGCCGCCACTACGCGATCAAGATCCTGATCCCGCCATCCGGCTTCGCCGACCTGTTCCGCAACCTGCTGTACTTCGCCGGCTACCAATGCGGATTCAGCGCCCAGCTGCTGCCGCAGGCGGTGCGCACCGGGGTGCTGTGGCAGAAGGTCATCCGCCGCGCCGCGGCCCTGAGGTTCGGCGACCCCGAGGCGGTCTGCGACACCTACGCGACCTTCTTCGACGCCGAGCTCGGCAGCCACGGCGAGATCAACGAGTGGATCGAGGGGCGGATCTGGGCCTTCGAGGCGGACGACCGGCTGTTTTCGCGGTGGCGTTTCAGCGGCTCCCCGCCGGCCGGCCACAACTGTCCGGAGTACGTGCACAAGAAGCTCTTCATGCGCCGGCTGGTGGCGCTGCTGCACGAGATGGGTGCCGGCGAGCTGGCGCGCCAGTACGAGTGGGGCACCTCGAAGAGCCAGCCGAACGTGCTCAAACGCCTGGCCGCCGCGGACTCGCCCGAGGCGGGTCTGACCGCGGTCGACTTCCGCGCCGGTCTGACCCTGCTCTTCTTCCTGCCGATGAGCCCGGCGGACGTTTTTCGCATCCTCTACGGGCTCGCGCGCGGCCGGCTGGTGCAGTTCGACCGCTGCGACACGCGGCAGTTGCGCCGGTTTGTCGACGCCCAGGGCGGCTTCGAGGATCTGGAGCCGGCCCTCGCCGAGCTCGAGCGCCAGGACGCCGCCTACCGCGACTCGCAGCCCGATCTGACCCGCCACCTGGTGCGGCTGCTGCACGACCGCGGGCTGCGGCGCTCGATCCGCGAGGCGACGATCACCGCCTGGCGGACCCTGGGCCGGCTGGACGCGGCGCACGAAACCCGGCTGCGCGAGAAGCGGGGCCCTTTCGCCTGGCTCTACCTGGTCTCCCTGCTGCCGCTGCTCGGCGGCCGCATCGTCGGGCTGTGGGGGAGCGCCGAGCGCCGCCGCCACTTCCGCCGCTGCCTGACCAGCGCCGGCTACCTGGCGCGAGCGATGCGGGGTGCCCGCATCGCGGCGCTGATCGGTTGGAACCGGGGGCAGCGCGCCGCGCCCCGCCGTGCCATCGAGCTGGCCGGCCGCCCGGCGCGGTTCTGGGCGGAACGGCTGGCGCTCGGCTGGCTGCCGGCCGCCTGGCACCGCCTCGTCGCCGAGCCGTCGCGGGCGTGGCAACGGCTCCGCGCCAGCTTCGACTACGCCTTGAGCTTCCTGCGCCGGCCGGAGTTTCGTCAGCAGGTGCTGCTGGACCAGGTCCGGCTGGGCCGCGAGGAAGGCATGCTGAGCGACCAAGAGGCCGCCCGGATCGAGGCCCAGATCAATGATCCGTTCATCCAGAAGTATCTCCGCTGCCTGGCGGTGCACGTCTGCACGGTGCCGGTGACCCAGGTGGTGATGGTGCTGGCAGGCGCCGGGGTGGCGATCTACTGCCTGGTCTACCGGAACCTGAGCTGGCCCGAGAGCATGGGCTATGCGGCGGCGGCGGCGGCGGCGATCCAGCTGCTGCCGGTCTCGCCGGGGTCGATCGCCCGCGGCGTCTTCGTGCTCTTCCTGATGGTCCGCGAGCGAGACCTGCGCAACTACTGGGTGGCGGCGCCGGTCTCGTTCCTGCACGTCATCGGCTATCTGGCGTTTCCGCTGCAGATGGTTACCCACAACCCGGCGCTGGCCCGCTTTCTGGCCGGCCGCTGGGCCCGGCGCCTCGCCAACCTGGTGCCGGTCTTCGGCGAGCGCGGGGCG
This sequence comes from Thermoanaerobaculia bacterium, assembly GCA_963781065.1. Taxonomy (GTDB): domain Bacteria; phylum Acidobacteriota; class Thermoanaerobaculia; order Multivoradales; family JAHEKO01; genus CALZJC01. The sequence continues at coordinate 2,186 of CAWAET010000015.1, forward strand.
CTTTTCGAGCACGCGGTCTTCGACCTGTTCTTCAACCTGCCGATCTCGGTGGCGCGCGGCCTGCGCGAGCGGCCGGGGCGGTGGGTGGCGGGCCTGCTGGCCGCGTTGGCAGTCGTGGCCGCCCTGCTGCTGGGCGCCGGCGGCCTGGTCTGGGAGGCGTGGCAGCCGGAGATCCGGATGAGCGGTGTCACGGTGAGGGCGGCGGACCCCTACTACCTGCGCGGCGGCGATCTGGGCTGGTCGCGTAGCGGTACCCGGGTGCGGGTGGACGGTGTCGAGGGGGCGGTGGATTTCCCAGCCCGGAGTCGGGTTCGGGGCTTGCGGCCGGGAGATGCCGTCGACGTCGTGGTGCGGCGCAACCTGTTCGGCGGCGGCTACGACGGGATGGCGATCTCGCGCGAAGAGAGCCCCGGCGCCGATCGGTAGATGGCCCGGTCACGCGGGTCAGGTCAGCCTGAAGTTGATCGTCAGGTTGTAGAGCACCGCCACCGGCTTGCCCCGGAAGGTCGCCGGCTCGAACGGCCCAGCGGGTGCTGCGCCGGTCGCGGCCGCTCTCTTCGCTCCAGACGTTGAGGGTGTCGCGGTCTCGGTTCGTCATGACGGCCTCCTTGCCCCTCTTGGACTCCCGCGGCGCGAGCTGGTTCCCTCGCAGGAGGGCGCGGCCCGGTCGAAGGCCCCGACCGAAAGGGCTCAGCCGGCGAGCGTGTAGACTGGTTTTTCTCGCGACCGCGCTCGCACCCATCCCGACAGGAGACTCCCGATGAAGCGATCTCTCGCCCTGTGTCTGGTCCTCGCCCTGGCCGCCCTGTCGCCCGCCGAGGCGGCGCGCAAGAAGAAGGCCGATGAGCCGCCCGCGAAGGCGGCGGAGCCGCTTCTCAGCGCCGGCACCCTGGCCGGGCTGACCCTGCGCGGCATCGGCCCGGCGCTGACCTCGGGCCGGGTGAGCGACATCGCCGTCAGCCCGCGCGACCGGGACACCTGGTACGTCGCCGCGGCCTCCGGCGGCGTCTGGAAGACCGCCAACGCCGGCACGACCTGGGAGCCGATCTTCGACGGCGAGGGCTCCTACTCGATCGGCTGCGTGACCGTCGACCCCAACGACCCGCTGACGGTCTGGGTGGGCACCGGCGAGAACAACTCGCAGCGCAGCGTCGGCTACGGCGACGGGGTCTACAAGTCGATCGACGGCGGCCGCAGCTGGACCAACGTCGGGCTCGGCGAGTCGGAGCACATCGGCAAGATCGTCGTCCACCCGGCGCGACTCGAAGACGGTCTACGTGGCGGCCCAGGGGCCGCTCTGGGGCGCCGGCGGCGACCGCGGCCTGTACAAGACCACCGACGGCGGCGCGAGCTGGAACCGGGTGCTCGAGATCAGCGAGAACACCGGCGTCACCGACCTGCTGCTCGACCCGCGCGACCCCGACGTGCTCTACGCCGCCGCCTACCAGCGGCGGCGGCGGGTCTGGACGCTGATCAACGGCGGCCCGGAGTCGGGGATCCACAAATCGACCGACGGCGGCGCGACCTGGCGCGAGCTGACCAACGGCCTGCCCGAGGGCGACCTCGGCCGGATCGGCCTGGCGATCTCCCCGGTCGATCCCGACCTGCTCTACGCCATCGTCGAGGCGGCGGGGGAGAACGGTGGGTTCTTCCGCTCGACCGACGCCGGCGGCAACTGGGAGAAGCGCAGCGACTACGTCTCGTCGAGCCCGCAGTACTACCAGGAGATCGTGCCCGACCCGAAGAACCCCGACCGGGTCTACTCGCTCGACACCTGGCTCAACGTCACCGAGGACGGCGGCAAGAGCTTCCACCGGGTGCCGGTGGTGACCAAGCACGTCGACGACCACGCCATGTGGATCGACCCCGACGACACCGACCGGCTGCTGGTGGGCTGTGACGGCGGCCTGTACGAGACCCGCGACCGGGGCGAGAGCTGGCGCTTCTTCCCCAACCTGCCGATCACCCAGTTCTACAAGATCGCGGTCGACAACGACCGGCCGTTCTACAACGTCTACGGCGGCACCCAGGACAACTTCACCCTCGGCGGCCCTGCGCGCACCACCAGCGCCCACGGCATCACCAACGACGACTGGTACGTCACCGTCGGCGGCGACGGCTTCCAGACCCGGGTCGACCCCGAGGACCCGAACATCATCTACTCACAGTCCCAGTACGGTTACCTGAGCCGGTACGACCGGTCGAGCGGCGAGGCGATCTCGATCCGGCCGATGGTCGGGCCCGGCGAGGAGCCGCTGCGGTTCAACTGGGACTCGCCGCTGGTGCTGAGCCCGCACGATCCGCACCGGCTCTACTTCGCGCGCCCAGAGGCTCTTTCGCAGCGACGACCGCGGCGACAGCTGGCGCCCGGTGAGCCCCGACCTGACCCGCGGCCTCGATCGCAACACCCTCGAGGTGATGGGCCGGGTGTGGAGCGTCGACGCGGTGGCCAAGAACAACTCGACGTCCTTTTACGGCACCCTGACGGCGCTGTCCGAGTCGCCGCGGGTCGAAGGGCTGATCTACGCCGGCACCGACGACGGCCTGGTCCAGGTGAGCGAGGACGGCGGCGAGAGCTGGCAGAAGATCGACTCCTTCCCGGGCGTGCCGGAGATGACCTATGTCAACCGCCTCGAGGCCTCGGCGCACGATGACGACACCGTCTACGCCGTCTTCAACAACCACAAGTCGGCGGACTTCAAGCCCTATCTGCTCAAGTCCACCGACCGCGGCGCGAGCTGGGCCTCGGTCGCCGGCGACCTGCCCGAGCGGGGCTCGGTCTACGCCGTGGTGGAGGATCCGCTGGACCCGGGCCTGCTGTTTGCCGGCACCGAGTTCGGCCTCTTCTTCACCGCCGACGGCGGCGGCCGCTGGGTCGAGCTCACCGGCGGCATGCCGACCGTCGCCGTGCGCGATCTGGCGATCCAGGCGCGGGAGGGCGATCTGGTCGTCGGCACCTTCGGTCGCGGCTTCTACGTCCTCGACGACTATGGCCCGCTGCGCGGCATCGGCGAGGAGGCGCTCGGCGCCGAGGCGAAGCTGTTCCCGGTCAAGGACCCCTGGATGTACGTCCCCAGCTACCGGCTCGCCCTGCGCGGCAAGTCGTTCCAGGGCGACTCCTACTTCGCGGCGCCCAACCCGCCCTTCGGCGCCGTCTTCACCTACTACCTCAAGGACGGCTTCAAGAGCCGTGAGGAGCGGCGCCGCGAGGCGGAGAAGGAGCGCCGCGAGGCGGGGGAGGACGTGGCCTATCCCGACTGGGAGGAGCTGCGCGCCGAGGACCGGGAGGAGGAGCCGGCGATCCTGCTCACCGTGCGCGACGGCGAGGGCAACGTCGTGCGCCGGCTGACCGGTCCGACGGCCAAGGGCTTCCACCGCGTCGCCTGGGACCTGCGCTACCCGGCGGCCAGCCCGACGAGCCTCGATCCGTTTCCGATGGACAACCCGTTCCGCGACCCGCCCAGCGGGCCGCTGGCGGCGCCGGGCGGCTACAGCGTCGAGCTGGCCAGCCGGGTCGACGGCGTGGTGACCGCGCTGGCCGGGCCCGAGGGCTTCGAGACCCGGCCGCTGGGCCTGGCGACCCTGGCGGCGGCGGACCGGCCGGCGCTGCGTGGCCTTCCTGCGCCAGGTGGCGCGGCTGCAGCGCGCCGTCCTGGGCGCCAACCGCGCCGCCGGCGAGGCCGCCGACCGGCTCTCCCACCTGCGCCAGGCAATCGACGACACGCCGGCGGCAGCGCCGCCGCTGGCCGAGCGGGCCCGCGCCCTGGGCGAGCGGCTGGCCGACATCCAGGTCGAGCTGACCGGCGACGACACCATCGCCTCGCGCAGCGAGCCGGCGCCGCCCTCGATCGTCGAGACCGTGCAGGACATCGTCGGCGGCCAGTGGGCCTCGACCTCGCCGCCAACCGGCACCCACCGGGCGGCCTACGCCAGCGCGGCGGCCGCCTTCGAGCCGGTGCTGGCGGCGCTGCGGCAGCTGATCGAGGTGGACCTGCGCGCCCTCGAGACCGACCTCGAGGCCGCCGGCGGCCCCTGGACTCCGGGCCGGGTTCCCGTCTGGCAGCCGGAGTGAGACGCAGCGAGCCGCGAGTCCGTCGAGCGGCGTTGGGGTAGGCTGAGGCCTCGCTTTGCCACCCGCGCACAGCCGGAGTCAACCGATGGATACCGACCGCTACCGCGTGCTCCCCGAGACCACCCTCAGCCTGGCCGACCACGACCCCGCCGACCAGGCGCTGTTCGACCGCGCCAAGGGGGACGGCCGCCGGGTGACCAAGGTGATGACCCGGCGCCTCGAGGCGCTGCAAGAGCTGCTCTATGCCGAGGGCAGGCACAAGGTCCTGATCGTGCTCCAGGCGATGGACGCCGGCGGCAAGGACGGCACCATCCGCCACGTCTTCGACGGCGCCAACCCGCAGGGCGTCAAGGTCGCCAGCTTCAAGAAGCCCACCCCGCGGGAGCTGGCCCACGACTATCTCTGGCGGGTCCACCGCCACACCCCGGGCGCCGGCGAGATCGCCATCTTCAACCGCAGCCACTACGAGGACGTGCTGGTCGTCCGGGTGCACGGCTACGTGCCGCCCGAGCGCTGGCAGCGCCGCTACCGCCACATCGTCGAGTTCGAGCGCCTGCTGGCGGAAGAGGGCACCACCATCCTCAAGTTCTTCCTCCACATCTCGAAAGAGGAGCAGAAACAGCGCCTCCAGGCCCGCCTCGACGAGCCCCACAAACGCTGGAAGTTCGCCAAGGGCGACCTGGCCGAGCGAAAGTTGTGGGGCGACTACATGCTCGCCTTCGAGGCGGCGCTGTCCGAGACCAGCACCGAGCACGCGCCCTGGTACGTCATCCCGGCGGATCGGAAGTGGTACCGCAACCTGGTGATCTCGAGGATCCTGGTGGATGCCCTCGAAGGGTTGGGGATGCGGTGGCCCGACCCGGAGGCGGAGCTGGACGGGGTCGTGATCGAGTAGCTCGACCTTCCCACCCAGCCTCGACCGCGGTGCCCTCCCCGCGAGCATCCGCCCCGGCTGACTGCTGAAAGGAACTGCTCACGTGCCGGCCGACCGCCCCATGCGCGCTCTGCTGTTCGACCTGGACGGCGTCCTGGTGGAGACCTATGGCGTCTGGCACGCCGTGATCAACGCCTACGCCCGCAAGCGCGGCTACCCGGAGGTCTCGGACGAGGCGATGCAGGCCGCCTGGGGCCAGGGCGTCGACGCCGACGCCCGGACCTTCTTCCCCGGCACCTCGGTGGCCGAGCTCGAGGCGTTCTACAACGCCCGGTTCCCGGACCACCTCGACGATCTCTCCGTGATGCCCGGCGCGGCCCGGGTCACCGCTACCATCCGTGCCGCCGGCCTCCCCATCGCCGTCGTCACCAACACCCCGGCGCCCCTGGCCCGCGAGCTCCTGCGCCGTGCCGGGGTCGAGCCCGACGTCCTGGTGGGCGGCACCGACGTCCCCCGGCCCAAGCCGGCGCCGGACATCGTGCTGCGGGCCTGCGAGCTTCTCGGCGTACCGGTGAGCGCGGCGGCTGTTGTCGGCGATTCGGATTTCGACCGCCGGGCTGCCGGGGCGGCCGGGGCGCGGTTCATCGGCTTCCGTTGCCCTGGCGACGACCGCGTTGAGGAGTTGGACGAGCTGCTGGTCCTGTTCGGAGTCTGAGCCTAGAAAGCCCGCCCCTGCGCCGCGACCAGCGGCCCGAGTGCGGCGCGCAGCTGCTCCAGATCCTCCCCCGTCAGCGCCTGCTCGGCGTCACAAAGCGCCTCCGCCGGGCACGGGTGCGCCTCCACCATCAGGCCGTCGGCCCCCGCCGCGGCCGCCGCCAGCGCCAGCGGGATCACCAGGGAGCGGCGGCCGGCGGCGTGGGAGGGGTCGACGATCACCGGCAGGTGGGTGCGCTCGCGCAGCACCGGCACCGCGGAGACGTCGAGGGTGCTGCGGGTGGCGCGCTCGAAGGTGCGGATGCCGCGCTCGCAGAGGATCACCTGGTGGTTGCCGCCGGCCATGATGTACTCGGCGGCCTGGAGGAACTCGTCGATGGTGGCGCTCAGGCCGCGCTTGAGCAGAATCGGCCGGCGCAGAATCCCGACCGCCTTGAGCAGCGAGAAGTTCTGCATGTTGCGCGCGCCGATCTGCAGCACGTCGGCGATGGCGGCGACGCGCTCGGCGTCCTCGGCGCGCATCACCTCGGTGACGATCGGCAGGCCGTAGAGCGAGCGCGCCTCGGCCAGCAGCTCGAGGCCCTCGAAACCGAGGCCCTGGAAGGAGTAGGGCGAGCTGCGGGGCTTGAAGGCGCCGCCGCGCAGCATGACGGCGCCGGCGTCGGCGACCATCTCGGCGGCGGCGAGGATCTGCTCGCGGCTCTCGACCGCGCAGGGGCCCGAGATCAGGGTGAAGGTGTCGGCGCCGATCTCGACGTTGCCGACGGTGATCACGGTGCGCTGGCCGGGGCCGGCGAGGGCGGTGAGCTGCCGCCTGGCGGCGCGGGGCGTCGGGCACCTGCCCGGTGCCGGGCTCGGCGCCATCTGCCGCGCGCTGGTCCGCCGGCGGGGCGGGCCGACCCTCATGGCCCGGCCCGGTCTCGGGCGCGGGCCTCTCGGCCTCGGCCCGCGCCGGCCGCGCCCGCGGCGGCTTCCGGTCGTTCCCCAGCCGCCGGCCGGCCCATCACCGGCGCCTCCTGCCGCTCGAGGATCGCCCGCGCCGGGTAGCAGCCCAGGATCCGCAGGCTGCCGGTGTGCTGGCGGATCCGGTCCAGGGTCTCGACCATCCGCGGGTCCTCGGCGTTGGCCTCGACGTCGAGATAGAACAGGTAGCGCCAGGGCAGCTCGGGCTGCGGCCGGCTCTCGAGCTTGCTCAGGTTGAAGCCGGCGGCGGCGAAGGCGTCCAGGCACTCGGCCAGGGCCCCCTGGCGGTGATCGACGGTCAGCAGCAGCGAGGTCTTGGCCGGCACCCGCGGGTCGACCGGCTCGGCCGTGCGGCCGATGAGGACGAAGCGGGTGTGGTTCTCGGCCTGGTCGGCGACGCCTTCGCGCAGCACCTCGAGGCCCAGGTCGCGGGCCGCTTCGGCGGAGCAGATGGCCGCGACCTCGGAGGAGTCGCCGGCGGCGACCGACTGGGCGGCGGCGGCGGTGTCGTACCAGCTCTCGGCCCGCGCCCCGACCAGGCCGCGCAGGAAGCGGGAGCACTGCTGCAGCGCCACCGGATGCGAGCGGATCACCCGCACGTCGCCCACCCGGACTCCCGGTTGCGCCGCCAGGCAGTGCTCGACCCGCCAGATCTCCTCGTCGACCAGCGCCACGCGGCGGTGCGACAGCTCGCGGTAGACGTCGTGGATCGAGCCGGCGATGGTGTTCTCGATCGGCAGCAGGGCGTAGTCGACCTCGCCGGCCTCGAGGGCGTCGAGGGTGCCCTCGAAGGTCTCGTGCCCCTCCTTGGAGAGGGTGGCGTGCGAGCGCGAGGCGAACAGCTTCTCGAGCGCCAGGTCGGAGTAGGAGCCCGGGGCGCCCTGGTAGGCGACCCGCAGCGCCGGCGCCGCGGCGGCCGCGGAGGTCGAGTCGAGGCGCCGCTCCTGGTCGCGCCGCGAGTAGGCCAGCAGCTCTTTCAGGATGCGGCCGACGAAGTAGGACGACAGGCCGAGCTTGTGCCCCTCATGGCTCCAGAACTCGAAGATGCGTCGCTCCCGCTCGGCGTCGTGCAGCGGAGCCTCGAGGTTGTCGCGCTTGAAGGAGGCGATCTCGCGCACGGTCTCCATGCGCCGGGCGAGCAGCCCCAGCAGCTGGCGGTCGATCTCGTCGATCGTCTCGCGGGAGTGGTCGAGCTGTTGCATGTCAGGCTCCTTGTCAGCAAGAGAAAAGGCCCCGCCTTGGCGGCGGGGCCTTCTGGGTGTCGATGGCGTCGAGTGCTATGCGACGAAGGCCCCGCCCTTCCGGCTGAAGCCGGCAAAAAAGAAGGCCCGGATCGTTGCGCTCGGATTCACTTCGGTTCTCCGTTGGTCGGCGAAATGTAGCACGGGAGTGGCTCAGCTGTCGGCGAGGCGCCGCCAGACGCGCGCCAGCGCCAGGCCCGCTCCCAGCCCCAGGGCGGTGAGCAGGATCGCTTGCACGGTCCGGCCGTAGATCCAGGCGCCGGTGCCGAACAGCGCCGAGTAGACCGTGACGCAGCCCAGCAGCATCGCCGCGATGCCCGCCGGCACCGCCCACGGCTTGCCGGTCTCGGACTCGAGCGTCTCGCCATCGGCTGCCGCCCGGCGCGCCACGGCGCGCCAGCCGGGACCGCCCGGGCGGGTCAGCCGGTAGAAGGAGCGCAGCCGTTCGGTGCTGGTCGGCCGGGTCACGAAGCTGGTGATCAGCCAGGCGGTGGTGGTGACGCCGACGCCGATCAGCAGCTTCTGCCAGTCGGCGAGCGCCCCGTCACGGCCGGGCCCGAGGTAGAACCAGATCGCGACGACGAACGAGACCGCCATCGCGACGATCTCGCTCCAGGCGTTGATCCGCCACCAGAACCAGCGCAGGATGAACAGCAGCCCGGTGCCGGCGCCGATCTGGAGCAGGATCTGGAAGGCCTGCAGCGCGTTCTGCAGCCGCAGGGCGAGCAGGGCGGAGAGGACCATCAGCGCCAGGGTCGACAGCCGCCCGACCAGGACCAGCTCGCGCTCGCTCGCCGCGGGGCGAACGAAGCGCCGGTAGAAGTCGTTGATGACGTACGAGGAGCCCCAGTTGAGGTGGGTCGAGATGGTCGACATGTAGGCGGCCGCCAGCGAGCCGACGACCAGCCCCAGCCAGCCGGCCGGCAGGAAGGTGAGCATCGCCGGGTAGGCCAGGTCGTGGCGCACCACCGACGGGTCGATCGCCGGGAAGGCGGCCTGGAGCGAAGCGATGTCCGGGAAGACGACCAGCGAGGCGAGGGCCACCAGGATCCACGGCCAGGGGCGCAGGGCGTAGTGGGCGACGTTGAAGAACAGGGTGGCGCCGATGGCGTGCCCTTCGCTGCGGGCGGCCAGCATGCGCTGGGCGATGTAGCCGCCGCCACCGGGCTCGGCCCCCGGGTACCAGGCGGCCCACCACTGGACGGCGAGCGGCATGATGAACAGCGGCACCAGGGTGGCGGCGTCGCTGAAGTCGGGCAGCAGGGCCATCCGGTCGCGCACCGCCGGGTTGGCGAAGAGCCCCTCGAGGCTGCCGATCTTGGGATGGCTCACGGCGACCACCGCCGCCGCGATCGAGCCGATCATCGAGACGATGAAGAGCATGAAGTCGGTCAGCACGACGGCGCGGAAGCCGCCGGCGGTGGCGAACAGGACGGTGACGGTCGAGGCCACCGCCACGGTGGCGATCGGCGGCAGACCGAAGATGGTGCCGCCGATCTTGATCGCCGCCAGGGTCACCGTGGCCATGACCATGACGTTGAAGAAGACGCCCAGGTAGACGGCGCGAAACCCGCGCAGGAAGGCCGCCGGCCGGCCGCTGTAGCGCAGCTCGTAGAACTCGAGATCGGTGAGCACTCCGGAGCGCCGCCACAGCCGGGCGTAGACGAACACGGTGAGCATGCCGGTGAGCAGGAAGGCCCACCAGATCCAGTTGCCGGAGACCCCGCTGGTGCGAACGATGTCGGCGACCAGATTGGGCGTGTCGGTGGAGAAGGTCGTCGCCACCATCGACACGCCGAGCAGCCACCAGGGCATCGACCGCCCGGAGAGAAAGAACTGCGTGGTGGAGCGGCCGGCCTGCCGCGCCGCCCAGAGGCCGACGCCGAGGACCGAGGCGAAGTAGGCCGCGACGACTACCCAGTCGCTCACCGCGAAAGCGCGCATGACGACGGATTATAAATGCCGGCGGGATCCGGCGGGCAAACCGCCGATCCACGGCACCGGACTCACGCCGGCCGCGCCGCTGCCACCACGCTCAGGCGGCGGCTTGCAGCGTCTTGAGCTGGCGGAAGCTCACCAGCCGGCCTTCGACCTCGTCCCACAGGTGCAACCGGGCGCAGCGCAGGCTGCTGCGGATCGTCAGGCGGGTGACGCGATGCAGCTCGGGCACCCGGCGGAAGCACTCCTTGAGCCGGTAGTTGGGGATGCGGCTGGCCAGATGATGGATGTGGTGAAAGCCGATGTTGCCGGTGAACCAGTGCAGCCACCCGGGCAGGTCGTAGAACGAGCTGCCTTCGATGGCGGCGCGGTGGAAGTCCCACTCCGGGTGCTCGCGCCAGTAGGTGTCTTCGAACTGGTGCTGGACGTAGAACAGCCAGACGCCCAGGGCGCCCTGGATCAGGGCGATCGGCCCCTGGACGAGCAGAAAGCGCTCGAGCCCGATCAGCCACCAGGCCACCCCGACGATCGCCGCCAGACCGGCGTTGGTCCACATCACGCTGGCCCACTCCTTCTTCCAGCTGCGAGGGATGTCGAGCGGCAGGCGGTGCTTGAGCACGAACTGATAGGTCGGGGCGATGAACAGCAGCACCAGCGGGTGGCGGTAGACGCGGTAGCGCAGCCGGGCCCAGCGCGACAGCTGCAGATACTCGCTCACGGTCAGCGTCTCGATGTCGCCCAGCCCCCGTCGGTCGAGATCGCCCGAGGCGCCGTGGTGGAGGGCATGGGTGCGGCGCCAGTAGGTGTAGGGCATCAGCGTCAGGACGCCGATCACGCCGCCGACGGCGTTGTTGAACACGCGCGAGCGGAAGAAGGCGCCGTGGCCGCAGTCGTGCTGGAAGATGAACATCCGGATCTGCAGGCCGGCGGCCGGTATCGCCGCCAGCAGCGTGATCCAGTAGGGTCCGTCGAGGCTCAGCAGCATCAGGTACCAGATCGACCCGAACAGCGCGCCCGTGGTCAGTAGCTGGAACCAGGCCGAGCGGTTGCTGGGCTTGGCGTAGGGGGCCAGCAGGCGAGCCCAGTACTTGTGCTGGGCGGCTGGCGTCGGTCTGTGCACGGCGATCTCCTTGGTCCGCGAATCAGCAGATGACTTCGCCGTCGAGCAGCGTCTCCAGCCGGTCGGCCCGGCTCGGGTCGCGCAGCTTGCGCATCGCCGTCGCTTCGATCTGGCGGATGCGCTCGCGGGTGACGTTGAAGGACCGCCCGACCTCTTCGAGGGTGCGCTTGGGATCCTCGCCGATGCCGAAGCGCATGCGGACGATCTGCTCTTCGCGCGGCGTCAGGGTCTTGAGCACCTGGGCGGTGTGCTCGCGCAGGTTGCCCGACATGGCCGAGTCCAGCGGCGAGACCGCGGTGGGATCGGCGACGAACTCCTCCAGCCGGGCGTCTTCTTCCTTGCCGACCGGCGCCTGCAGCGAGACCGGGTACTGGGCCGTCTTGAGCACCTCGCGCACGCGGGAGGCGGGCAGGTCCATCTGCTCGCCGATCTCCTCGGCGGTGGGCTCGCGGCCCAGCTCCTGGAGCAGCGCGGCGCTGGTGCGCAGCAGCTTGTTGATCGTCTCCATCATGTGCACCGGGATGCGGATCGTCCGCACCTGGTCGGCCAGGGCGCGGGTCATCGCCTGACGGATCCACCAGTGGGCATAGGTGGAGAACTTGTAGCCGCGGCGGTACTCGAACTTCTCGACCGCCTTCATCAGGCCGATGTTGCCCTCCTGGATGAGGTCGAGAAACTGCAGGCCACGGTTGGTGTACTTCTTGGCCACCGAGATCACCAGCCGCAGGTTGGCGGTGATCAGCTTCTCCTTGGCGCTGTCGCACTCGGCCTCGCCGTTGCGCACTTCGCGCAGGGTGTCGGCCAGCTCGGGCGCGCTGACGCCGCACCGCGCCTCGAGGTCGCGCAGCCGGCGGCGGTGCTTGCCGATGCGGCGCCGGTGCAGGGCCCGCAGCTCCGGGCTCGACTCGCGGTCGAGCGCCAGCCGGGCCCGCCGGATGTCGCGCTCGGGGCCCGAGAAAGCCAGGTGGAGCTCCCGCAGCACCTCGACCAGCTCGTCGCGGGCGCCGAAGGTGTGCCCCAGCGAGCGGATCTCGAGCGCCACCTTGCCCATCGAGCGGTCGATCTCGCGCTCGAGCTGCTGGTGCCGGGCGCCATCGGCGGGCGCCGCCTGCTGCCGTGTCCGCAGCTTGCGGATCTGCGCGTCGTGCTTGAAGACCCGCGCGAAGACCTCCAACTGCTGGGTGATCCGGGCCTCCGCTCGGGCGTCGAGGGCGGGCGCTTCGGCGTCGTCGTTCGCCGCGGAGCGCTGCGAGCGGCCCAGCGCGCGCCGGGTCTCCTGGCCCACGAGCAGCTCGCGCAACAGCTGCGGGTGCTCGGCCAGCGCCACGTAGATCCGCCACTCGCCATGCTCCAGGCTGCGGGCGATCTCCAGCTCGCCATGGCGATCCAGCAGCGGCGTCGTCCCCATCTCGCGCAGGTACATGCGCATCGGGTCGCGGGCGCGGTCGGCCGTTCGCGGCGCCGGCGCGGCCTCGCCCTGGTGCTCCTCGAACTCGCCCGGCACGACTTCGGCCACGGGCTGGCTGCGGTAGGTCACCGGTGCCTCGATGAACGCGATCCGGGCCTCGGCCAGCGCCGCTACGGCCGCTTCCGGGCCGCCGGGCAGGTCGTCGGGAAGCATCTCCTCGATCTCTACCGACAGCAGGTATCCCTTGCGCCGGCCAAGCTCGGTGAGCCGCTTGAATGCTCTGTTGTTCTGGGGTGTCATAGGCAAGGGGTGCTCGAGGCCGGAACTGACGGCCGTCCAAGGGGCTCGTGGCTGGTCGGGGTTTTCCGGGCTCGTGGGCCGGCGGTTGGCCCGGACTGGGACCACTATACCGCGAGTCGGCTCGGGGGCTAGACCCTCGGCTTCCGCGCCCTCGCACGGCCGCCGATTTCGGCCTCTATTCCCCCGGCGTCCGCGACGACGTCGGCATGGTGTGGGCGGGGCGTGTCCTGACCAGGACGGGATCAGCGGCTGGGGCCACGCAGGCTTCGGGCCGGAAGCGTGATATAATTCGCAAGACACGAAATCAAACGAGGTCGGGAAAGGCGTTCCGGGAATGTGCCCGGTGCCTGCGCTGCATGGAGGAGAACCAATGGCGAGGAACATCGTGCTGTGCTCGGATGGCACAGGCAGCAGTGGTACCGACTGGAAGGGTTCCAACGTCTGGAAGGCCTTCCGGGGGGTGGTCAGGCACGAGGCCGGCGAGTCCGAGCAACTGGTGTTCTACGACGAAGGAGTAGGGACTTCGGGCCTGAGCGTGAAAAAGGCGCTGGGCAATGCGTTCGGGTACGGGTTGAGCCAGAACATCCGCGAGCTCTACACTTCGCTGGCCAAGAACTACCGGTCCGGGGACAGAATCTTCATCTACGGCTTCAGCCGCGGGGCGTTCACGGCCCGCTCGCTGGCTGGCATGATCGCCGACGTCGGTGTAATCAAAGGCCGCGGCCTGGACCCCGATAAGCTCGACGAACTCGTCAAGGCTGCCTACAAGGCCTACCGTTCTTGGGACGAGAAGAGGGGGCACCGTCTCGCGGCGCTGAAAAGGGAATGCACGTTGCGAGACGCTCGCATCCACTTCGTCGGTGTCTGGGACACGGTCGACGCTATCGGCGTGCCGGTCGACGAACTGCGGGCGGTGATTTACTGGATCGCCCGGAGGTTCCTGCGGCCGCACAACATGCGGTTCAACGGCAAGACCGACAACATGTACCACGCCCTGGCGATCGACGACGATCGGCAGACTTTCTCGCCGGACGTGATGAAGGAGCAGGAGGACGGGCGGAAGATCGAGCAGGTGTGGTTCGCGGGCGCTCACACCAACGTCGGCGGCGGCTACCCCCGACAGGGGATGTCGGACGTGGCCGCCGACTGGATGATGTCCAAGTCCGAAGAGTGCGGCCTGCGATTCACCAAGGAGGACCGCGACAAGTTGCGGCGCGACATGGACGTGCACAGCACTCTGTATGATTCGCGGTCCGGCCCGGGGTGCTACTACCGCTATCTGGCGAGAAACGTCGGCGAGTTGACCGCCGAGGCCGAGAAGATCGGTAGCAAGGCTGACCCGCGCAAGTGGCGACGAGCCGGTGAGCCCGTGGTCAGGCAGCCGAAGGCCAGGATCCATGTCAGCGTGATGGACCGCTGCGCGCGAGCCACCGCCGACTATGCGCCGATCAACCTGCCGGCTGACTTCGAGGTCGTCGGCACGTGTGACACGCGCTGCGAGCCGGATTTGAAGAAGAAGGAGGACGAGAACGTCGAGAAGTACAAGACCCTTCTCGAGCGTCCAGAAAGCCGCGAAGCTCTCAAGAAGGCGTTTTGGTCGGACCCTCGGGATCAAGAAAGGGGCCAGGACCCGGAAGCCTGGAAGTTGATCCACAGGAGAAAGTGGCTCTACCGGCTGTTGCTGGTCTGCACGGCGGCCGTGGCCGCGCTCGCCGTCGCCCTCATGGTCGATCCGGACGCGACCATCAAGTGGTATCAGAGCTGGTCGATTGTCGGGCGGGTCTGGGTCAAGTTCTGGAGTGGTCTGGGAGGCAGCGCCCCGGCGTGGCTAGGCTGGCTCGGTGGTGGTTTGCGGACGGTCATTCTGAAACTGACCCCGGACGTGCTCGGAAACCTCGTCACCGGCCTTCTTCGGCTGCCCGAGGCCTGTGTGGCAATAGCCCTCATTGCGTTCGGCTTGCTGAAACTGAAGAAGAGCTTGCTGGGCAAGATGAGGCGGCTGGGTCGCGAGACCTGGCACAAGGCGCTCAGTTAGGCCGGCCGAGAGCAGATTGGGCCCCGGGGCGTCGGAGCGCTCCGGGGTCGAGGTCTGTGGCCGTGACCGGTAGAATGTCGGTTCCTGCCGGCCGCTGGCGCCGGCCAGCTTGAAAGGGACCGATCCATGGAAGACGCGGACGCGATCCGTCAGAAGATCATCGAGGAACTGCTCGAGGCGAGCGAGGCTTCGCTCGCGGCCTCGGAGATCGACGCTGGCACCAACCTGCGCGACGACCTGGGCCTGGACTCACTGCAGGCGGTGACGGTGGTCATGGCCTTGGAGCAGGAGTTCGGGATCGAGGTCGACGACGAGGAGATCGACGGCCTGCAGACGGTCGGCGACATCCTCGAGTTGCTGCAGCGCAAGACCGCCGCCTGATGCCCGGTGCCCCCCATCGGGTGGCGATCACCGGTCTGGGGATCGTCTCCTGCCTCGGCCACGACGTCGACACCGTTCTCGGCGCGCCTGCGCCGGGGCGAGAGCGGCATCCGGGCGATGCCCGAGTGGGCCGAGTTCAACCTGACCAGCCTGGTGGCCGGGCCGATCGAGGGCCTCGAAGAGAAGCAGGCCGCGGCCGAGATCCCCAAGCGGATCCGCGGCGCGGCGACGACCGCCGCCACCTACTGCTCGCTGGCGGCGCTCGACGCGGTGGCCGACGCCGGCCTCGGCGCCGAGGAGCTCGACCGGCGCCGGATCGCCTGTCTGGTGGGCAACTCGTCGCCCGACGGCCACGCCATCCACCAGGCCTCGGAGCTGATCTCCGCCGGCAAGACCCGGCGGGTCAACCCCTACACCTGCTACCGCTCGATGGCCAGCGGCACCAGCGCCATCGTCGCCAACCTGCTGGGCGTGCACGGTCCGAGCTACTCGATCTCCTCGGCCTGCTCGACCTCGACCCACAACATCGGCAACGCCTTCGAGCTGGTGCGGGCCGGGGTAGTGGACGGCGCCGTCGCCGGCGGCGGCGACGACGTCAGCGAGCTGGTCGCCGGGACGTTCCAGGCCCTGCGGGTGGCGCTGTCGACAAAGCACAACGACACCCCCGAGACCGCCTCGCGGCCCTACGACGCGGACCGCGACGGCTTCGTCCTGAGCGGCGGCGCCGGCGTCGTGGTGCTCGAGAGCTGGGAGGCCGCCACCGCCCGCGGCGCCCACATCCACGCCGAGCTGGCCGGCTACGCCGCCACCTCCGACGGCCACGGCCTGGTGCTGCCCGAGCCCGAGGGCCGCTACGGCGCCGAGTGCGTGCGCCAGGCGCTGGCCGAGGCCGGAGTCGGACTCGGCGAGCTCGACTACATCAACACCCACGGCACCTCCACCGTCGCCGGCGACGCCTCCGAGGTCAAGGCGCTGCGCGCGGTCTTCGGCGATCGGGTGCCGCCGTTCTCCTCGACCAAGTCGATGACCGGCCACGCTCTCGGCGCCGCCGGCGCGCACGAGCTGATCTACACCGTCGGCATGCTCGAGGGCGGCTTCCTGGCGCCGTCGATCAACATCGAGAACCGGGATCCGGAGTTCGAAGGGCTGCCGATCGTCACCGAGACGGTGGAGCGGCGGATCGACACCGCGCTGACGCTGAACTTCGGCTTCGGCGGCACCAACGCGGCGCTGGTGGTGCGGCGCCACCAACCGTAGCCACCGGCTCCCGTTCCCGGCCTGGCGCACCGCTGGCGGCCGCTTCGAGGATCGGGCCGTCGATGGCTCGAGGGTACCTGTGAGAGGACCTGCCTGGCGCGCTCGCGGCGACCTCCGATCGTTACGGCTCTACGCGGGCGGGATCAGGAACCGGCAGGTCGGTCCGGAAGCCGGGCCGAGGCGTCGTGCAACCCAAGCAGGTAGTTGTCCTGCCCTTGGGGAAGGGCGGCAAGGCCACCCCGCGAGGACAGTCCGGCCTACCGGGGAGTCACGACCGCGAGTCCAAGGGCCTTGGCAGCGGCGTTGAGCCGCTCGTCGTAGCTGACGACCGCCTCGACCTCGGGCCGCAGGGCGAGCGCGGTCGCGATGTGGATGGCATCCAGCGATCGGAGATCCGGCGGGTCGAGGCCTGCGGCCCTCTCGAGGATCGGGTCGTCGATGGCCACCAGGAATACGCTGGAGAGGACCTGCCTGGCGCGCTCGCGCGTCCTCTTGCCGCCGCCCGATCGGGCGACCGCCCGCGCCACTTCCACCCGCGCCAGGACACTGGAGACGACTTCGGGACGGGGCTCGAGAAGAGACAGCAGAGCCGCGGTCTCCGGCTCGGGTGCGACCAGCTTCACCAGGGCCGAGGAGTCCAGGTAGAGAAGCGGCATCCTCCCGGTCCCGTCCCGCTACCCGAGGCGCTCTTCCCGTTCTTGCGCGAGCGCCTGGCTGAGCCGCGACGACACACGCCCGTCTGGGGCGCCGAGATCGCTCAGGTCTCCCGCCGGGGCGGTAGCGCGGCCACTGGCCACGAGGCGTTCCACCACCGTCGAGGGCTTGGGCAGCGGCACCAGCATCGCCACCGGGCGGCCCCGGTCGGTGACCTCGAGCGCTTCGCCGGCCTGGACCCGGCGCAGATAAACGCTCAGGTTCTGACGCAGCTCGCGGACGCCGACGGCGGATTCGCTCATTTGACGCACATTGTAGCACAATGGCCTGACTCGCGCCGCGGCCACGGCGGTTCTCACCGCCTCACGCCGACAGCTCAGCCTGGTGGACTGTGCCAGCTTCGAGACCATGCGCCGGAACGATGTCCGGCGGGCCTTCACCTTCGACCGCCATTTCGTGGAGCAGGGCTTCGAGACTCTTGCCGCCCCGGCAGGCTAGACCTACGCCGTAGGCCAGCCGCCCGAGGCTACGACAGAAGCCGCCGCACCGCCTCGAGCCGTGCCCTGGAGTCGTCGAGGCCCCCCGGCCGGCAGCGGGCCAGCCAGAGCGGGGCGAGCTCCTCGCTCCGCCGGCCGATCTCGTTGGCGAGAGCCCGGCGCTCGGCGGCCGGCAGGTTCGCAACGGTCTCTTCGCCGCCGTGCGCCAGCCGCGCTCGGCCGAGCCGGCAGGCGAAGCGCAGCATGCCCGCCAGCCACTCGAGCTCGCGCCGCAGGAGGTCGTGGCCGTAGCCGTGTGCGGCGCCGCCCCCGCGCGAGGTGCTGGTTTGCGAGGTGCCACCCGTTTCGGGTGGTGGCGCGAGCGCGGCGAGCTTGTCGGCGGCCGCCTCGACGGCCGCCTCGGCCCGGTCCAGACCCTCCACGGTCAGCTCCGCCGAGACCGGCGCCCTCCAGGCTGCGGTGGGCGAAGATGACCAGCTTGGAGAGGGCCGAGGCGTTCATCGGCGTGACCCCGGCCTCCTGGTAGACGTTGCCGAGACCCGCCAGCACCTCGCCCGTGCCGGCGGCGAGGCCGCCGCCGGCGAGCCGATCCACCAGCTCGGGCAAGGGCAGGGAGGCGGGGTCCTCGGCCGCCTGCGGGTTCCAGGCGAAGGCGGCGCCGGCGACCAGCGGCGGCCAGCTCACCGGCGGCGGCTGCAGGTGGCCGAAGTCGCCCCAGTCGGTGATCAGGTAGCCGCTGGCGCCGTGCTCGACGCCGGCCAGCGCGGCCTCGGCGAGGTTGGCGACGGCGTTGTCCAGCCGGCCGGCGAAGCTGTTCCAGCTCGTGGTGCCGGGGCAGAGGTAGACCTCGAGGCCGGCCGCCGCCAGCGGCGCCAGGCGCTTGGCGAAGGGGTGGCCGGCCTCGTAGCCCCACTCGAGGATCGCCGCGTCGCGCGGCACCTGGTCGAGCAGCTCGGGGTATGAGGCCAGGATGTCGCCCCAGAACTGGATCGTCCGGCCGTGGCCGGCGGCGAGGGCGTGCAGCTCGAGCAGGAAGTCGAGATAGACCTGGCCGGTGCCGCGCTCGCGGCAGGCCTCGGCGGAGCGCCCCTTGCCGATGTCGAAGGTCTCGTCGCAGCCGACGTTGAAGCGGCGGCTGGTGAAGTTGGGCAGGAGCTGGTCGTAGAGGTCGCCGCAGCAGGTCGAGGGCGCCCGGGTCGAGGGGGCAGAGGCTGAACGGCTCCGAGTGGTCGAAGAACGGATGGGGCATGCCGCCGGGAACCTCGGCGAGGTGGCCGTAGGCCGTGCTTCAGCCAGCGGTGCAGGTGGCCGAAGCTGTTCTGGTTGGGCACCAGCTCGACAAAGCGGCGCCGGCAGTGGGCGTCGAGCTCGCGCACTTCCTCGGCGGTCAACGGGCTGGCGTCCCGCCAGACGATCTCGTGGCCGCGGTAGGCGAAGGTGTGCTCGGTGTAGAGCTGCAGCTGGTTGAGCTTGAGGGCGGCCATGCAGGTCGACCAGGTCGTGGAGGGCCTCCTGGGTCGGCACCCGGTTGCGGCTGATGTCGAGCATCAGGCCGCGGTGGCGGAAGCCGGGGTGGTCCTCGATGCGGACTCCCGGCCGCCTCGAACGGCGCTCCGGCCTCGGCCGGCGCCCGGGTGCCGAGCCACTGGAGCAGGGTCTCGACGCCGTAGTAGAGGCCCGGCGCGGCCGGCGGCGGCGATCTCGATGCCGCCGGAGGCGACCTCGAGGCGGTAGCCCTCGCCGGACCCGCCGGCTCCTGCCGCATCGTGCTTCGAGGCGGAGCCGCACGGCGGTCTCGGCCGCGCCGGGCGCGGATCCGGACCCCACGCCGCCGCGGACCGGGATGCCGAGCCCGCCGAGTCCCTCCGCCAGTCGATCGGCAGCCAACTGGCTAGCCGGGGTCGCCGTCGGCTGTCTCAGCGCCGAACGGCCGCCAGCGACACGGCTTCGCCGGTCCGCCGCAGGCGGCGCGGCGGCGGCGCCAGGAGCAGGCTCAAGAGGCCTGCACCGAGGTGACCTTGGGCAGGTGCTCGGCGGCCAGGAACCAGCTGGCGCCGGCGTCGACCGAGCCGAAGACGGTGCCCGACTCGGTGCCGAACCACAGGCCCAGCGGGTCGGCGCCGTCGTCGCAGAACGCCTGGCGCAGGACGGTCAGGTAGGCGCCCTCGTCGGGCAGGCCGTCGCCGCGGGCGGTCCAGCTGGCGCCCCGGTCGGCGGTCTCCCAGACCCGCAGCCGGCCCTCGGGCGGCACCCGGTCGACGTCGGCCACCAGCGGGATCACCCACGCCCGGTCGGGGTCGCGCGGGTGGATCGCCAGCGGAAAGCCGAACTGCGACGGCAGGCCGTTGGCGACGCCGATGTCGTGCCAGCTCGCTCCGGCGTCGTCGGACCGGTAGACGCCGCCGTGGTACTGCATGTAGAGGGTCGCCGGCTCGACCGGCGAGCGCAGCATCTTGTGGATGCAGTGCTGCAGGGTGTCCTGGCGCGCCTCCTCGGGCAGATAGGGGGGCACCAGCCCGGCGACGCCGCGGCCCCACGAGCCGCCGCCGTCCTCGGTCAGCCAGACGCCCGCCGCCGAGATGCCGATCGCCAACCGCCGCGGCTCCCCGGGCCAGGGGCAGATCGAGTGCAGGGCGAGACCGCCGAGGCCGCCCTCCCACTGCGGCCGGGTCGGGTGGTCCCAGAGCGCGCGGTTGAGCTGCCAGCTGCGGCCGCCGTCGCCGCTGTGGAACAGCGCCGCCGGCGCCACGCCGGCCCACAGCTCGCCGTCGCCGGCGCCGGGCTCGACGATCCAGATGCGGGACACCGAGTTGTCGGTTCCCTCGGGGAAGGCCGGGCCCTCGGCCTCCTGCCAGTCGCCGGTGGGATCGTCGGCGTAGTAGAGATGGGGGCCGAACTGGCCGTGGGTCACCGCGGCGTAGCAGGTGCCGGTGCGCGGGTCGCGCGTGGCGTACTCGACGACCTGGCCGGGAAAGGCGCGGTGGGCCGCCCTCAGCCGCCCGCCGCGGAGCCCGCGCAGCACGACGAGGCCCTTCTTGGTCCCCACCAGCAGCTCGACCTCACCGGCGCCGCCGGAGATCGCCTGGACGACCCACAGCTCGTCGTCGCCGGCGAGGCCGCGGTCGGGCTCCGCCCGGGTGTCGCCGACGAACAGGCTGACGTGCTGGCGCAGCCGGCCGCGTTCGTCGAGGATCCAGCCGCGCAGCCCGGGGCAGCGCGCCTCGAGCGCCCGCAGCGCTTCGCCGGCGGTGGCGCCCTCGACCGCAACTCGCTCGGCGCCGCCGGCGCGCTCTTGCAACGGGGTGGGGAGTACAACGACGGCCATGGCGCCTCCTTTCGCGTTCGCCCGATTCTAGCCCGTCTGGCGCGGCGCGAGCCGGGTCGAGGGGCGGGCTGCGGAGTTCGCGGATGCGCGGGTGCTGGGGCCGGGCTCCGCCTCCGGGTCGCCCCGCGCTCGCTTCGCTATTGCATGGTCATGCTTCGCTCCGCGCGGGGCGCCCACTCCGGCTACGCCCTCCGGTGGCTTCGGGCTGTCCTGATGCTCTCCCCGGAGTTGTCGGTCTCAACGTGCACCCCCGGAGGCCGGCCGGGAGCCGAGGGGCCAGCCCGTCAGGCGGGGAGCATCCGAGCACGCAGCGAAAGCGGCGCGCGCAGGATGACTCCCCGCCCAAGGGCCAGGCCCCACGGCTCCAAGCCGGCCGGGCTATACGCATGCCAGACTTAAGCGGCCGGGCCCGCACGGCATCGGGTCGGCGGGCCCGTGCACGGGGGTGCGCTGCCGGTCAGGGCCTGCCGGCCGACCTCGCGCGCGACAAAGGTGGAATAATCTCCAGCGGAGAACGACTGCAATGACCGACAAAGGACTGGTCCTCATCGTCGACGACGAGCCGGGGATCCTCGAAACGCTGGCCGGGGTCTTTTCCGACCAGGGGTTCCGCACGCTCGAGACGGGAAGCGGCGAGGAGGCGCTGGCGATCTATCGCGAGCGCGCGCCCGACGTCGTCTTTCTCGACATCTGGTTGCCCGACCGGGACGGGCTGGAGACGCTGCAGGCGATCCGCGAGCACGATCCCAAGGCGGCGGTGGTGATGATGTCGGGCCACGGCACCACTTCGACCGCCGTCAAGGCCCTCAAGATGGGGGCGCTCGACTACCTGGAGAAGCCGCTCTCCTACGGCCAGGCGGTCGAGGCGGTCAACGGCGGCATGCGGTTCCGCCACTCGGCCGACGGCGAAGGGGGGCTGCTGACCCCGGCCGGCAAGGGCACCGACCGGCTGCAGACCGACCACCGGCTGGAGCCGCCGCCGCGGTTCTCGCTGGTGCGGGAGGGGACCGAGCCGCAGCGGACGATCGGCCAGAGCACGGTGCTCTACGGCCTCGGCCTGCACTCCGGGCGGCGCACCGGCATGTCGCTGCAGCCGTTGCCGCCCGACCACGGCATCCACTTCGTCACCCTGCCGACCAACACCCGCATCCCCGCCCACGTCTGCGGCGGTGGGCGAGACCACCTACGCCACCACCCTCGAGGGCAGTGACGAGGCGACGATCTCCACCGTCGAGCACCTGCTGTCGGCGCTGCACGCCGCCGGCGTCACCAACCTGCTGGTCAAGGTCCACGGCGAGATCCCGGTGCTCGACGGCTCGGCGCTGGAGTTCTGCCACACCCTGGAGGAGGTCGGCGTCGTGGACCAGCCGGCGCTACGTCGCGAGGTGGTGATCGACCGCCTCTACGAGATCACCGGCGACGAGGGCAAGAGCCTCCGGGTCGAGCCCTACGACGGCTTCGCCGTCTCCTATCTGCTGCGCTACCCGCCGCCGGTGGGCGAGCAGAGCTACGAGTACGAGCTGACCGACTTCGCCACCTACAAGCAGGAGATCGCGCCGGCCCGCACTTTCGGCTTCTTGAAGGACGTCAAGATGATGAACGAGCTCGGGCTGGGCTCGGGCGGCCGCATCGACAACTGCATCCTGGTGGGCGAGGACGAGGTGATCAACACCGAGCTCAGGTTCGCCGACGAGTTCGTGCGCCACAAGATCCTCGACATCATCGGCGATCTCTATCTGCTGGGCTACCCGCTGCGCGGCCGGGTGACCGCCAAGCTCAGCGGCCACCGGTTCAACATCGACCTGCTGCGGAAGATCCTCGCCGAGGCGTGAGCGGCGCGGGGCCGCCCGCTAGCAGCCCGCCAGGGTCTCTTCCACCACCCGGTCCACCACCGCCTCGAGGCTGCCGGTCTCGCGCCAGACGGCCAGCTGCCGGTCGGCGCTCGAGCCGCCGCGACGATGGTGCGGGCATACTCGGCCTCCTGGCGGCTGCCGAGCTCGTCGAGCACCTCGTCGACCCAGTCGAGCATCTCGTCGACCAGCTGGGACAGCGGCACCGCGCGGCGGCGGCCGAAGTCGATCAGCTCGCCGGCGACGCCGTAGCGCACGGCGCGCCACTTGTTCTCCTCGATCAGGTGGTGGCGGTAGCGCCGCCAGGACTGGTTGCGCTGGCGCAGGACGATCAGCTTGGCGACGATGGCCTGCAGCAGGGCGGCGAGGCAGATCGCCTCGTCGACCCGGGTGCAGATGTCGGCCACCCGGAACTCGAGGGTGGGGAACTTCGGGTGCGGCCGGATGTCCCACCAGATCTTGGTCGGCTCGTCGATCGACCCGGTCTCGAGCAGGACGTCGACGAAGCGGGCGTACTCGCTCCACGAGGCGAAATCGGGCGGCAGTCCGGTGCGCGGCAGGTTCTCGAAGACGATCGAGCGGTACGACTTGAGGCCGGTCTCGCGGCCGTGCCAGAAGGGCGAGCTGGTCGACAGCGCCAGGATATGCGGCAGGAAGTAGCGCGCCTGGTCCATGACGTCGATGAGCAGATCGCGGTCGGCGATGCCGATGTGGACGTGCATGCCGAAGATCAGCATCCGCCGCGCCACCTCGGCCAGCGCCTCGAGGTGCTTGAGGTAGCGCTCGTCGGTGGTGATCTCCTGCTGTTTCCAGCTCGAGAACGGGTGAGTGCTGGCCGCGGCCACGACCAGGCCGTGGCCCGCGGCCACCTGCGAGACCGCCCGGCGCAGCCGCACGACCTCGTCGCGCGCCTCGCCGATCGAGTGGCAGATGCGGCTGCCGACCTCGATCTGGGACTGCATCAGCTCGGGCTTGATCTGGTCTTCGAGCACCAGCTTGCCCTGTTCGAGGAACTCCTGGACGTAGGAGGTCAGCTGCCGGCTCTCCGGGTCGATGAGCTGATACTCCTCCTCGATGCCGATAGTGAGCTCGGGCAGGGTCATGACGGTTCCCTCCGTGGCCTTCGCGCCAACGCGGGATGCTAGCAGCCGCGCCAGCGTGCCTGCCCCCGGGGGGGCTGCTAACATCGCGCCCGTCGCCGGAGCCCCCGGCGAAAACCCGCACGAACTCGAGATCTTCCAACGTGGCTACAGAATCGAACGCCGCGGCCCGTGAGCCGGAGCTGCGGTTCAGCCGCGAGAGCATCCTGCGCGACTACCGGATCGCCTTCCAGAGCCGTGAGGCGAGCCTGCTGGGGCGCAAGGAGGTGCTCACCGGCAAGGCCAAGTTCGGCATCTTTGGCGACGGCAAGGAGGTCGCCCAGGTGGCGATGGCGCGCGCCTTCCGGCGCGGCGACTTTCGCTCGGGCTATTACCGCGATCAGACCCTGCTGATGGCCCTGGGCCGCCTGCGCCTCGACGAGTTCTTCGCCCAGCTCTACGCCGACCCCGACCCGGTGCGCGAGCCGAGCTCGGCGGGGCGGCAGATGAACGCCCACTTCTCGACGCCGCTGCTCGATGGCGAGGGAGCCTGGGAGACCCACACCGCCGCCTTCAACTCCTCGGCCGACCTCTCGCCGACCGCGTCGCAGATGCCGCGGCTGGTCGGTCTGGCACAGGCGTCGCGGCTTTATCGCGAGCTGCCGGAGCTGGCCGGCGCCGGCGGCTTCTCGAACGGCGGCAACGAAGTGGCCTGGGGCACGATCGGCGACGCCAGCTGTGCGGAAGGGCTGTTCTGGGAGTCGATCAACGCCGCCGGGGTGGTGGGGGGGCCGCTGCTGCTGTCGATCTGGGACGACGGCTACGGCATCTCGGTGCCGACCGCCATGCAGATCACCAACGGCAACCTTTCGACGGTGCTGCGCGGCTTCCAGCGGCGGCCCGGCGAGGAGATCGGCTACGACCTCTACAGCGTCCGCGGCTGGGACTACGCCGCGCTGTGCGAGACCTACCTCAACGCGGCCGAGATCGTGCGCGGCCAGCACGTGCCGGCCATCGTCCACGTCACCGAGCTGACCCAGCCGCAGGGACACTCGACCTCGGGCAGCCACGAGCGCTACAAGTCGCCCGAACGGCTGGCCTGGGAGCAGGACCACGACTGCCTGCGGCGGATGCGCAGCTGGATGGTGGAGCAGGAGATCGCCGATCGGGCGGAACTCGACCGCTGTCAGGAGGAGGACCGCCAGCTGGTGCGCGAGATGCAGCGGCTGGCCTGGCGCCGCTACCGGGAACCGGTCGAGGCCGAGCGCCGCGAGTTTCTCGATCTGGCCGGCCGGCTGGCCGCCGAGCCGGAACTGGCGGACGCCGCCACGAAGGCCGGTGAACGCCTGGCGCGGGTGCCGCAGCCGCTGCGCCGCGACCTGCTGGTGGCGGCTCAGGATCTGCGGGTGGCCGCGGCCGGCGTCGACTCGGCCGCGGTGCGGCAGCTGGCGGCCTGGAAGCGGCGGCTTGAAGACGAGGGGCGGCAACGCTACGGCGAGCACTTGCAGGCCGAGGGCGCCGGCTCGGCGCTGCGGGTGCCGCACGTCGCGGCCGCGTACCGCGGCGATACGCCGCTGGTCAACGGCTTCGAGGTGCTCAACCGCTGCTTCGACGCCGCCCTCGAGCGGCTGCCACAGCTGCTGGCCTTTGGCGAGGACGTCGGCCGGCTGGGCGGCGTCAACCAGGGATTCTCCGGTCTGCAGGCCCGCTACGGCGCCGCGCGGGTCGCCGACACCGGCATCCGCGAGGCGACGATCATCGGCCAGGCGATCGGCCTGGCGATGCGCGGTTTCCGGCCGATCGCCGAGATCCAGTACCTCGACTATGTCCTCTACGCACTGCAGATCCTCTCTGACGATCTGGCGACCCTGCACTGGCGCACTTTCGGCCGCCAGCGGGCGCCGGTGATCGTGCGCACCCGCGGCCACCGTCTGGAAGGGGTCTGGCACGCCGGCTCGCCGATGGGCGCCCTGATCCATCTGCTGCGCGGCATGTGGCTGTGCGTGCCGCGCAACATGACCCAGGCCGCCGGGATGTACAACACCCTGCTGCGGGCCGAAGATCCGGCGCTGGTGATCGAGGTGCTCAACGGCTACCGGGTCAAGGAGCGGCCGCCGGAGAACATTGCCGAGTTCACCGTGCCGCTGGGCGTTCCCGAGGTGCTGCGCCAGGGCGACGACCTGACCCTGGTGACCTACGGCGCCTGCTGCCGGGTCGCCGAGGCGGCGGCCGAGCTGCTCGCCCGGGTCGGCGTCGAGGCCGAGGTGATCGACGTCCAGACCCTGCTGCCGCTCGATCGGCCGGGGCGGATCGTCGAGTCGCTGCGCAAGACCAACCGGATCGTGGTGCTCGACGAGGACGTGCCGGGCGGCGCCTCGGCCTACATCCTGCAGCATGTGCTCGAGGCCCGGGGCGGATACGAGTGGCTCGATTCGCCACCGCTGACCATCACCTCGGCGGCCCACCGGCCGGCCTTCGGCTCGGACGGCGACTACTTCTCCAAGCCCAGCCGCGAGCGGGTGTTCGACGCGGTCTACGAGATGATGCGCGAAGCGGATCCGGGGCGGCTGCCGACGCTCGACGGGTAGGGAGGGTCGACGCGGAGGTCGGCCGCTACGGTGGTGCCCCCGGGGCGGCGGTTACATGAACCCGAGCTGGAGGCGGGCGGCTTCGGTCATCATGCCCGGGTTCCAGGGCGGGTCGAGGACCACCTCGACGCGGGTCTCGGCGACTCCGGGGATCTCGTCCACGCGGACCCGCACGTCCTCGGCCAGGACCGGGCCCATGCCGCAACCGGGGGCGGTGAGGGTCATCTTGATGTCGACCCGGCGGCCGGCTCCGTTCTCGGCTTCCACCACCTCGCAGTTGTAGACCAGGCCGAGGTCGACGATGTTGACCGGAATCTCGGGGTCGTAGCACTTGCGCATCTGGTCCCATACCAGCTTCTCGAGAGCCTCGGGGTCGCTCGGCGCTTCGTCCGGCAGGTCGGAGGCCTGGACCTCCTTGCCCAGGGCGTCGGCGTCGCTCTGGTCGATGCGATACATGGCGCCGTATTCGGTCATCACCGTGAAGCTGGCGCCCAGCTCCTGGGTGATCACCCCGCGGGTGCCCTCGTCGAGAACGACCTTGTTGCCGTCGGGGATCTGGATGGCGGTCACCGCGCGGGCGAGGGTGACGTCTTCTCGTTTGCCGTACATTTCGTTGTCTTTCGAAAACGGCAACCGGTCTTGCCGAAGGCCCCTTCTTGCCGAAGGCCGCAGTATAGCGGACCCGCGGCTCCGCCACGCGCGGCTGACGGGACCCTCGGGGGGGGGGAAGTTCGAAGCCCGGGTAGTCGCTCGGCAGGCCATCACCGAAGTCCGGCCTTCTTTGCCGCCGGTGCACCCCTGTGCGATACTTCCGACGGTCTCGGGTCGTTTGGAGGGCAGGTTTGTCGCAGGACTACCTCATTCTGCTGGGCGTGGTGGTGGCTTGTCTGGCCGCTATCGCCATGCTGTGGTCGCGGCTGCTGGCCGAGACCGGCCGCTCGAAGCTGATCGACAGCCAGACCACCGAGCTCGCCGAGCTGCGGCAGCACCTGGAACGGCTGGAGGGCGAGCAGCAGTTCGTCACCCAGTTCATCCACGAGTTCCCTCACCTCACGGCCGAGCTGCAGAGCCAGCGCAAGCTGCGCCGGGTGCCGGTGATCCTGTTGCAGATGGTCCGCCGCACCTTCCAGCCCGAGCAGGCGATGATCCTGATCCGCCGCAAGCGCACCCTGGCCGAGCCCGAGCGCGACCAACGGCTGGTGGTGGCGGCGGTGACGCCGTCGGACTCGGCCTACAAGCCGGGGATGGAGATCGCCATCGGCGAGGGCGCGCTGGGGCGGGTGGCGGAGTCCGAGGAGGTGATGGACCGGGCCGACCTCGAGCCCTTGCTGTCACCCGAGGCCGAAGGCCTGGCCGGCTTTCCGGTCGACCTGGCGGCGGCGATGATGCAGGACGGCCGGTCGATGGGAGTGGTGGCCCTGTCCAGGCCCGGCAAGGCCCAGAGCCGGGCCAAGGCGATCCTGCGGCTGATCGCCCAGATGGGCGCCTTCACGCTCAACAACATGGCCACGTTTGTCGAGATGAAGTCGGCCGCGGACGTCGATCCGCTGACCGGCATCTTCAACAAGCGGGTGCTCAACTACCGCCTGGGTCGGCTGATGATGGAAGCGGAGAAGAACGGCGGCCAGGTGGCGGTCTTTCTGTTCGACATCGACCACTTCAAGAACTACAACGACGTCAACGGCCACGTGGCCGGCGACCACCTGCTGCGGCTGCTATCGCACCTGGTGGCCGACAACATCCGCGCCGACGACGTCTTCGGCCGCTTCGGCGGCGAAGAGTTCCTGGTCATCCTGCCCGAGCGGTCGCTCGAGGAGGCCAGCCGGCTGGCCGAGATGCTGCGGCGGGAGATCGAGGGCTATCAGTTCCCCTACGGCGAGTGGCAGCCGCTGGGCCGGCTGACGGTCAGCGGCGGAGTGGCCGCCTTCCCCGACAACGCGCAGACTTCCGCCGACCTGCTGCGCGCCGCCGATGCGGCGCTCTACGACGCCAAGAAGGCGGGCCGCAACCAGGTACGGGAGGCCGGCGACGACGGCCAGACCGCCGCCGCCGCGCGCCCCTGAGCGCTCGCTGGCGCGGTCGAGCCGGGAGTCACTCGACGCCGGCCACGGCGCGGACCCTGAGGTCCTTGAGCCGCACGTCGACCTTGATCTTCGCCAGCTCGTCGGGGGTCAGCGGGCGCGGCGAGTTGAAGGCCAGCAGGTACTGGCTGCGCAGCTCCTGCTGGATCAGGTCGTAGGCGGCGCCGAGCTTCTCGCTGCTGTCGATGTAGAAGACCCGGCCGCCGGTCGAGCCGGCGAGCGATTCGAGGTCGAGCTTCTTGATGTCGCGGCGCTCGCCGAACATGCCGCCCAGGGCGATGATGTAGACCGGCACGCCGAGCTCGCGGCCGTACTCGATGCACCGTTTGGCGCCGAACTTGCTCCGGTAGTCGTCGCCGTCGGTGAGCACCACCAGTGCCTTGCGCCCGCCCTCGCGCTCGAACTGGAGCATCGAGAAGATCACCGCGTCGTAGAGGGCGGTGAAGCCCTCGGCGGTGAGGCCGGCGAACCGGCGGAGCAGCGCGCCCAGATCGGCGGTGAGCGGGGCGGCGAGGCGAGGCTGGGTGTCGAAGTCGACCAGGAAGGCCCGGTCGCCCTCGCGCAGGGTCTGGACCAGGAAGCGCGAACCGGCCTGGCGCGTGTCTGGCATCAGGGTCCACATGCTGCCCGAGGTGTCGATCACCAGGCCGAGAACCAGCGGCACCTCCTCGGCAGGCGCGAAGCGATCGATCGGCCGGGTGCGGCCGGCCAGCCGCAGCTCGAAGTCGTCCCGCGTCAGGTCGCGTTGGGGCGATCCGTTGCGGTCGGTGACGACCGCGAACACCTGGACCAGGTTGACCTCCACCCGCTCGGCGGCCGCCTCGACCAGCCGGGCGTCCTCGACCTCGCTGCCGTCGGCGAAGACCGCCACGACCCGCACGAAGTCGCTCGGCGACGGCTCGGGGCGGGACAGCTCGGCCCGCCACGGCGGCGCCGTCAGCCGCGCCAGCGGTTGTTCGTTGAGGTAGAACTCGACCCGACTGGGGGCGGCGGCGCCGGCCAGCTCGAGGCGGGCGGTGGCGATGAGCCGGCCCTCGCCGACCTCGAGCTCGTCGAGGCGGATCCGGTTGCCGGGCCCGCGGTCGTTGACGGTCAGCCGGTCTTCGCCCACCCGGCGGCCGGCGGCGTCGTAGCCGACCGCGCGCAGCTCGTGCACCGCGCCGTCGGCGCCGAAGTCGATCTCGGCGGCGAAGGGCGGCTTGTCGTCCTCGTCCGCCGCCGCGCCGTCGAGCTCGAAGGCCACCCTGGCGACGGTCGGGTCGCTGATCAAGACCCGGATCCGGACGGTCCCGGTCACCGGCTGGTCGAACGGCGGCAGCAGGCGGAGGGCGGGTATCTCCGCCGGGGCGGCGCGCTCGGGACGCAGATCCCACTCGGCGAGGACGGCCGCCGGCTCGCCATTCTCACCGGCCGCCTCGACGTCGGCGTCGACCGCCCCCCAGCGGCCGTCGAGGGCCGCGGCCACCACCACGCGGTCGATCTCCTCCGGGACCTCGAAGCGCAGTCGCACCCGGGGGGGCGAGCCGGTCTCGGCCGGTGGCAGGCGTTCCGTGAGACGCAGGACGAGGGGGTCGGTCTCGAACGAGGCCAGGACGATCGCCAGGTCGAGCCGGCCGCCGGCGGCGGCCAGGGCGGGGAGCGACAGCTCGAGAGTCGCCGGCAGGAGGTCCGGCCGTGAGGCCGGGCCGTCGCCCAGCTCGACGACCGCGGCGATCTCGAGGGGGCCGGCGGTGATCGTGTCGTCCTCGAGCAGCGCGCGGGCCCGCGCCGCCAGATCGTCCGCCGGCGTCGCCGGCGCGGCGAGGAGGATCGCCACCAGGGCGGCCGCGACACGGTGGGCCGGCGGCCGTCTCATACCGCGGCGCGGCGGATTCCGCGCTTCCCAGCCATGACGTTGGCAGTTGGCATCCCGAGGAGTCTAGTCTGCAAGCGACGTGCCGCACGGGGCGCCGGGCGGCCTCCGACACCCCCGCAGAACCGGCAGTCGTCCCCTCCGTCGGCGTTTTCCCTGCCCACCCTGGAAGGGGGGCAGGATGTTGACGGCCCGCGGAGCCCTGGCTAGCATGCTTGCGAGATGAGGGGGATCTCACGACGGACTGGCGGTCACCGGCGGCTCTTGGGGCTGACCGGTTTTCTATTGGCGGCGGCGATCGCCGTCTTCCATGGCCAGCTGCTGTGGCAGCGGCTGTCTGACGGCTCGCTGCTGCAGCCGATCGTCGTCGCCCGCTGGGCGCTGTCGGCGTTATTGATCCTGGCCTTGCTCCAGCTATGGAGCCGAGGCCTGCCGTTGCTGCGTGGACGACGGGCCGGAGTCCTGTGGCTGGTCATCTTCCTGCTGCACGCCATGGCTCCCGGCGGCTCCGTGCCGGCGGTAGGGCCGACGGCCGCGAGCCTGCTGCCGGCGATGCTGGCGCTGCTGGTCGTGATCGCCTTCGGCCTGGCCGCGGTACCCGGCGCCGATTCGAGCGTGCCGCCGCCGCCGACGCGCCGGCGCCGCCGGCGGCCGCATCCCGCCGCTGCCGGCTGGTGCCGCGACCTCTTCTCTCGCCCTCCCCCCGCTCCGCTTCATTCCTGAGTACCGGCGTCCCGGCGACGCCGCCGACGGAGCGTCAAGCTCCCGGATGAAGCCAGTGGTTCCCACGGGGCCAAACAGACCCACGGACGAGGAGAGAGGTCCAACCCATGATCAAGAGCATCCACCATTCGTTGTTTCCGCAGCAGCTGGCGAACGCCTGGCCGTTCCGGCCGGTCGTCGCGCTGCTGCTCGTAGCCACCCTCGCGCTGCCCACCTGGGCCGTCGCCCAGGAGCCCGAGCCGGCCGAGCAGCCGGACGATCAGAAGGCGGCGCAGAAGGCCGAGGAAAAAGAGGAAGAGGGGAAGATGACCTCCTTCTTCTCCAGCACGACCGTCACCGCCACGGGCAGCCGCACCGAGACGTTCGAGGTGTCGACGCCGGTGAGCGTCCTGCGCAGCGAGGAGATCGAGCGGCTGGCGCCCGACAGCGCCGCCGACCTGCTGCGCACCCAGCCGGGCGTCGACGTCAACGGCGTCGGGCCCAACCAGACCCGGCCGGTGATCCGGGGCCAGCGCGGCCTGCGAGTGCTGTTCCTGCAGGACGGCCTGCGGATGAACAACCCTCGCCGGCAGACCGACTTCGGGGAAACCCCCGGCCTGATCGACACCGAGACGATGGACAGCGTCGAGATCGTGCGCGGCCCGGCTTCGGTGCTCTACGGCAGCGACGCCATCGGCGGCGTTCTCAACCTGATCCCCAAGACCCCCGGCTATCGTGGCGCCGGCAGCATGGCTGGCAGCTTCGTCGCTCTGACGCGCTCGGCCGGCGACCAGTGGAAGGGGCAGGGCTCGGTCGAGGGGCGCTGGCACCGGACGTCTTTGCAGCTCGGGCTGAGCCGGCGGGATGCCTCCGACTACGACGCGCCGAGCGGCACGTTCGGCAACATCTCGCTCGCCGCCGACACGCCGGTGATCGACTCCGGGGTCCAGGACGAGTCGATCTTCGGCTACGTCGGCCAGCAGCTGAACGACAGCAGCGAGCTCTTCTTCCGCTTCCAGCGCTACAGCGCCGAGCAGACCGGGTTTGGCTTCGTCGAGCCGGAAGCGTTGGGCACGATGGAGCCGTTCCGCATCCGCATCCTCTATCCGTACCAGGACTTCGACCGGCTGAGCGCCGGCTACATCGCCTCGGCCCTGGACAGCGCGGTGGCGGACAGCCTGGAGGTCAAGGCCTACTATCAGGCCAACGAGCGGCAGCTGGTCAACGACATCGACATCGACATCGGGCCACTCTTCCCCGGCGCGCCCAACTCCTCGGTCGAGGCCGACAGCACGAACTTCACCGACCTCGCGACCTTCGGCCTGCGCACCCAGGGCATCAAGCTGGCGGGGTCCCGCCACCTGCTGACCTACGGCGTCGAGTACTACCAGGACGACTCCCGCAACACCGACAGCTCGGTGACAACCACCCGGCTGCGCTTCCCGTTCCCGCCCTTCGAGATTCCGCTGGTGACCACCGACGACGTACCCAACGCTCCGAACGCCGTCAACGAGAGCCTCGGGTTCTTTCTCCAGGACGAGATCGACCTCAGCGAGCGCCTGACACTGACCGTCGGCGCGCGGGCCCAGAACGTCGCCACCCGGGCCGAGGCGACTCCGGGCTGGGACGTCGCCAGCCTCGATTTCGACGACAACAGCCTGGTCGGCTCGGCCAGCCTGGTCTATGCCCTGTCCGACAACCTGCGGCTGGTGTCCTCGTACGGCACCGCCTTCCGTTCGCCCAACATCATTGAGCGTCTGTTCAACGGGCCGACGCCCGAGGGCGCCGGGTTCCAGATCCTCAACCCGGACCTGACCTCCGAGGAGAGCGAGAACATCGAGCTGGGGCTCAAGTACCTGCGCCCCAACGCGGTCTTCGAGCTGCTGCTCTTCCGCAACGACATCGACCAGGGCATCGTGCAGTACTTCTTCTCGCCCGACGAGGTCGCTCAGCTGCCGCAGGATCTGCGGGACCGGATCGAGGCCACCCAGGTGGATTTCGTCGTCCAGCAGCGCAACATCGACCGGCTGCGCTGGGACGGCGTCGAGCTGATCGTCGGCTACCGGGCTGAGAACGGCTTCAGCGTCGGCGCCAACTACACCTATCTCGACGGCCAGCGGGTCGACTCGGACAACCCGCCGACCGGCGACGCGGTGTCGGAGAAGGTCAACCTGCGGCTGCGCTGGGAGCCGCCGCGGGGCATCTGGTGGTCCGAGTACCGGGTGCGCAGCAATGGTGCGCAGCGCGCTGTGTTCGACCCCAACGAGCCGCCGCCGCTGGTGGGCGAGATCCTGCCTTCCTTCACCATCCACAGTCTTGGCGCCGGCGTCACCCTGCCCAACACCGGCCGGGTGGGGCACAGCTTGTCGGTCCTGATCGACAACCTGACCGACGAGCTCTACGCCGAGTTCTCCAACGCCAGCTTCTTCCGGCCCCAGCCGGGCCGCAACGTCACCGCCGTGTACCGGCTCCGCTTCTAGCCGGCGCCGCGGGCCACGTTGTCCTCGTCCACCATGCGTGCCCTCGTCCTGACCGACGAGGGCGCGCGTTTCACTACCGACCTTCCGCGGCCGCCGGTCGCCGCCGGTGAGGCCCTCGTGCGGGTCCTCAAGGCGGGGATCTGCGCCACCGACCTCGAGCTGGTCAAGGGCTACGCCTCCTTCCGCGGCGTTCTCGGGCACGAGTTCGTGGGCCGGGTGGAGCGGTGCGCCGCCGAGGGCTGGCAGGGGCGCCGGGTCGTCGGCACGATCAACCTGGGCTGTCGCAGCTGTCCCGTGTGTCTCGAGGACGGGCCCGAGCACTGCCCGCGGCGGACGGTTCTTGGCATCGCCGGCCGCGACGGCGCCTTCGCCGACTACCTGGCGCTGCCGGTAGCGAACCTGCTGCCGGTGCCGCCGGGTCTGGCCGACGAGGAGGCGGTATTCACCGAGCCCCTGGCGGCTGCCCTGCGCATCCCCGAGCAGCTCGCGGCGGCACCGACCGGCCGCGTCGCGGTGGTCGGCCCCGGCCGGCTGGGCCTGCTGATCGCCCAGGTCCTGGCGTTGACCCACGACCCGGTGGTGGTCCTGGGCCGCGACCGCCGCTCGCTGGAGCTGCCCCGCGAGCTGGGACTGGAGACCGGGCTGGCGGCCGAGGCCGCCAGCGACGCCTGGGACCTGGTGGTCGAGGCGACCGGCAACGCGGCGGGCTTCGCCGCCGCGCTGGCTATGGTGCGGCCGCGCGGCACGCTGGTGCTCAAGAGCACCTTTGCGGGGGCGCCGTCGCTCGATCTGACCAAGCTCGTGGTCGGCGAGGTCACCGTGCTGGGCTCGCGGTGCGGTCCGTTTGCGCCGGCCCTGGATCTGCTGGAGGCCGGCTCGATCCGGGTGCGGCCGCTGATCGAGGCCGACTACCCGCTGGCCGAGGGGCTGGCCGCCCTGGATCACGCCGCCGGACGGGGGGTGCGCAAGGTGTTGCTGACGCCATAGCGTCGGCGGTGGCGACGAGCCGTATAATCCAGCCGTGATCCGCACCCTCGCCACCTGGGAGCTCTTGCTCTTGGGTGCCTTTGTCCTGGTTGTGGCTGAAGAGTTGGCGGCCCTGTTGATGGCCCGGCGACGGGGTTTGACGCGCAACGTGTCGCGCGTGGTGACCTTCTCGTCGCTTCTGGTACTGGCTGCGATCTACGCCGTGCTCGAGTTGCGCTGGGTGCGCTTCGACGAGGCCGCCGACGGGATGGAGGCTCTCCGCCGGCTGCCGACCGCCAACTGGGGGTATCTGGTCCTCGGCTTGATGATCGCCGTGGTGCTGTCCTACGAGGTGTCGGCGCTGGTCCAGGCCCGCAAGGCCGGCCTGACCTCGACGGTGTCACGCTTGCTGGCCCTGCTGATCGCCATGGTGCTCCTGCTGGTTCTGCTCGGGATCAGTCAGGCCAAGTGGAACCTCTACCTCGAGCGGCTCGACGCCATCTACTCCGAGAGCCTCCTGCCCGCCGGCCGGTAGCGTCGGGCTCGTCCGATCCCGGGTGGCCGGCTGGCGCCGCCGCGGCCTCAGCGGGCGGTGGAGAGCCCTGCCGGCCAACGGACGAAGACACCGTCGGCCCAGACGATGTCCTGGTCGAAGTCGGTGGTGACGAACGGTGCGAAGTCGTAGCTGTCGCCGGAGAAGGCGCCGTCGATACCGGTGCTGCGGATCAGCATCACCCGGCCTGCCAGCAGCTTGTCGGTCCTGAGGTAGTAATCGAGGTCGTGCCCCCAGGCGTCGCGCCGGGGCACATGCGCGATGTAGTCGGGCACCAGCAGGCTCTCCAGGTCGTCGGCCGCAATGCCATCGCCGTAGCTGTCCAGGCTCACGGAGTTGGCGCCCGCCGCTGAGGCTCCCATCTGCCCGGCGATCCAGGAGAGCATCGCCCGGCCGATCTCGTGGATGTCGGCCATGGTCCGTTTCTGTTTGGCCTTGTTCAACGAGTCGATGAAGTTGGGGATGACCCAGATCGCAATGATGCCGATGATGACGACCACCACCAGGATCTCGATCATCGTGAAGCCGCGGCCGGACTCGCGGGCGAAGGACCGGTGGCGAGCGTTGGTCGTGGTGGGCGGGCGCATCGCGAGGCTTGGGGCGATTGTAGTACGCCGCCGCGCTCGAGCGATGTCACCGGTTTCACACCCGATGCGGCGGCTTCTCGGTTTGCTCGGCGACGGCCTCGTGCAGGATCAACCGCGCGCTGCGTTGATAGGTGAAGTACGACCAGGCCCACTCGAAGAGCACCACGAACCGGTTGCGGAAGCCGATGAGAAAGAAGATGTGGACGAACAGCCAGCTCAGCCAGGCGACGAGGCCCGAGAGGCGCAGCCGGCCGATCACCGCCACCGCCGCCTTGCGGCCCAGGGTGGCCATCGAGCCGCGGTCGCGATAGCGGAAGGGCTCGGCCGGATCGCCTCGCAGCGCCCGCCGGATCGAGGCGGCGGCGTGCCAGCCGCCCTGGATGGCGGCCGGCGCGGTGCCCGGGACCTCGGCGCCATCCTGGCGCACGGCGGCCAGGTCGCCGATGACGAAGACCTCGGGGTGGCCGGCGATCGAAAGGTCGGGCTCGACCAGCACCCGGCCGGAGCGATCGGTCGCGGCCCCCAGGCTGGCGCCCAGCGGTGAGGCGGCGACCCCCGCCGCCCACACCACCACGTGGCTGGCGATACGCTCGCCGCCCACTTCGACGCCGTCCGCGTCGACCGCGGTGACCATGGCGCCGGTCCGCACCTCGACGCCCAGACGCTCGAGCTGCCGGCTCGCCGCCGCGGAAAGCTCCGGCGGATAGGCGGGGAGGATGCGATCCGAGCCCTCGAGCAGCAGGATTCGCGCCGAGCCTGGATCGAAACGGCGGAAGTCCCGGGCCAGGGTGTGGCGGGCGACTTCGGCGATCGCCCCGGCGAGCTCGGCGCCGGTGGGGCCGCCGCCGATGACGACGAAGGTGGTCTCGGCGCGGCGCCGCTGCTCGTCGTCGGTGGCCTCGGCGCGTTCGAAGGCCGAAAGCAGGCCGCGCCGGATGGCGAGGGCGTCCTCGAGCGTCTTGAGCCCCGGCGCGTGTGCCTGCCACTGGTCCTGTCCAAAGTAGGAGTGGGTGGCGCCGGTGGCGACGATCAGGTAGTCGTAGGCGACCCGGCCGCCGCCGGCCAGCAGCACCTGGCGGTCCGCCACGTCGACGCCCTCGGCGTGCGCCATCAGCACCGTGACGTTGCCCTGCCGGCGCAGGATCTTGCGGATCGGCTCGCCGATGTCCACCGCGCTCAGGCCGGCGGTCGCCACCTGGTAGAGCAGCGGCTGGAAGAGGTGGTGGTTGCGGCGGTCGATCAGAGTGATGTCGACGGGGGCGCGAGCCAGGGACTTGGCGGCGTAGAGTCCGCCAAAGCCGCCGCCGAGGATCACTACCCGGGGCCGGGACGTTGTGTCGATTGGGCTCATTGCCAAGGAACCGCGGTTGCTCGGTTCTCCCAGGAGTTCGCTCCACCGTCCCGCGGGGTTGCGTCGTCGGGCGGCGAGCGGGCCGCCGCGGCCGGCCAGCTGCTCTAGCCGCCCCTAGCCGTCGCCCAGTCGGCAGTGGCCTCGGCGAGCTCGTCGAGCACCTCCGCGTCGTCGCGCCCCGACCGCTTCAGCACGTGAAAGCCGTGATCGGCGCCGGCGATCACCCGCAGGGTGGCGCGCTCGCCGAGCGCGGCGCAGACCGGGCGCAACAGGTCGAGGCCGGCCAGCGCGTCACGGTCCCCCTGGAGGAAGAGCATCGGCAGCCGGACCGCGCTCAGGTGCTCGGCCCGGTCGACTCCCGGGCGGCCCGCCGGGTGCAGGGGGAAGCCGAAGAAGACCAGCCCGCGCAGCGCCGCCGGCCGCTCGGCCGCGACGGCGCGCGAGGTCATGCGGCCGCCCATCGACTTGCCGCCCGCGAGCAGCGGCAGCTCGGGCGCCAGCTCGCCGGCGGTGGCGATCGCGGCGCGGACCGTGGACTCCAGGACGGGGGCGCGATCGGGCCGCCGCCGACCGGCCTCGCGGTAGGGGAAGCGGTAGCGCAGCGTGGCGATCCGCCGCTCGGCCAGCCGCTCGGCAAGCTCGGCCATGAAGCGGTGGTTCATGCCGGCTCCGGCGCCGTGACCGAGCACCAGCAGCCACGAGGCCTCCGCCGGCCGCAGCAGGAGCGCCGCTACCGACGTGCCGGCCGGTGCGATCTCGAGGCGCAGCTGGCGCGGCTTCATCCCGGTGCCCCCTCAGTCGAAGTCGGCAAGCTGGGCGAGGGGTGTCGGCAGGCCGAGGAGGTAGCCCTGGGCCAGATCGAACCCGACCTCACGGCAAGCACGCTTCTCTTCTTCGGTCTCGACTCCCTCGGCAATCGGCACGATGCCGGAATCGCGCGTCATCTGCACCAGCGACAGTAGGGTCTCGCGGCGCCGCGCCGGCGCGAGATGGAGGTCGCGCACGAAGCTCATGTCGAATTTGACGAAGTCCGGCGGCACGTCGGCCAGCTCGAGCAGACGGGAGCGGCCGGTGCCGAAGTCGTCGAACGCCATCTGGATGTCGAGATCGCGCAGCTCACGGCGCAGGCGTCGCAGGGCGGTGGTCTCGGTGACCGCGGCCTCGTGAATCTCGAGCACCAGGCGGATCGTCTGGTGGCGCCGGCGATCCTCCGTGAGCGCGCCCAGAAGATCATGGTCGCCGCCGATCTCGGCGGGATGGGTATTGACGAAAACCAGCGGCTCGCCGCCGATCCGCGCCGCCTGGCGCAGCCCGTTGGTGCGAAACAGCTCGCTCAACTCGAGCTCGCGGCCGAGGCGCTCGGCGATCGAGAACAGCTCCGCCGGCGACGCTTCGGTACCCAGCAGAGTGCCGCGAGAGAGCAGCTCGAAGCCGGCGACGCCGCCGTCGGCCAGGGATACGACCGGCTGAAAGAGGGGGTACACCGCCCGCTCTCGCAGCATGGTGCCGAACTGGGCGTTGCTCTCGCGCAGGTAGGCAGACAGTTCGTCCGGCGTCAGGGTCTTGGTGTGTGGCTCGATCTCCGTCTTGGGCGGCCGGTATACCGCGAGCCGGAACTCCAAATCGGCGAAGTGCAGCACATCCCCCTCGGTGAGGGGCGTCGGCTGCCCGATGGGCTCCAGGTTCACCCGCGTGCCGTTGGTGCTGCCGAGGTCACGGATCCAAAGCGTGCCGTTGCGGCGGTAGAGCTCGGCGTGGAGATGCGAGATGCCGCTCGAGAACAGGTGCAGGTCCGCCTCGCCCGAGCGGCCGACGATCAGCGGCAGCGTGTTGATCACCGTTCGCCAGGTCTGCCGCCGGGAATCGATGAAGCCCTCGAGGTACCAGAACGAGCCCGCTTCGTCGGTGACCACGCTCATGCGACGGGCGCTCCGGCCGGGTTCACTCCGCGGCGGTCCGATGGAGGTAGACGTCGCGCTTCGGGTAGGGGATCTCGATGCCTTCAGCCGCGAACCGCTGGTAGACCTCGCGGTTGAGGTCGTGCAGGACCCGCCCCCGCAGCACCGGTTCGCGGATCCAGGCGAGCAGCTCGAAATCGAGGCCGGACTCGCCAAAGGCGCGGAAGCGCACCCTCGGCTCGGGGTCATGTTCGACGTCGGGATACGACTCCGCCACGTCCTGCAGGACCTTGCAGACGTGATCGACGTCGGTGCCGTAGGCGACGCCCACCTTGACCCGAACCCGCTGCTTGACCCAGGGCCCGCCGCTCTCGTTGGCGACGGTGTCGTTGGCGATCAGCGCGTTGGGCACCGTCACCTCGACGTCGTCGCGGGTGAGGATGCGAGTGCTGCGCAGGCCCACCTGGGTCACTTCGCCGCGCTCGCCGGTGCCGAGGACGATGAAGTCGCCGACCTTGTAGGGCGAGTCGGCGAGGATGAAGATGCCGCCGAACAGATTCGCCAGGCTGTCCTTGGCGGCGAAGCCGATCGCCACGCCGACAACGCCGCCGGTTAGGAGCAGAGCACCGACGTCGATGGTCCAGACGAGAAAGAAGAAGTAGACGCCGCCGCCGACGATCAGGATCTTGGCCAGATTGGCGGCGAGCGAGATGGTGCGGGGATCGATCAACCGCGAGCGGTCCTGGAGACGGCCCATCACCTCGACGATCAACGAGGCGGTGCGCATCAGGAAGGCCAGCCAAATCAGCAGGGCCAGCGACTTGAGCAGGCGGAAGACCAGCAGCTCCATCCCGGGCGGCAACCCGATGCGCGCGGTGGCGAGCCAAAGCCCGAAGAACAGGACGCTGAGAAAGACCGGCCGGTGGAGAAGGGCGATGAAGCGGTCGTCGACGTCGGTGGTCGACCGCTTCGCCCAGCGGGCGAGCAGCCGGGTGAGGATCAGATCGGCGGCCTTGGCCACCACGATAGACACCAGAACCAGCGCGGCGGCCTGCAGGCGGTGGTCGTCACCCACCAGCGATATCAGGTTGTCGAGATAGGGCTGCATCTGGGCTTTTCGGGCGCGGGCGGGCTTTCGGGCTGGTGGCGGCTCGAGGTTATCGCAACCCGGCGCGGCGCCCCGGCGCCCTCAGTCCTGGCGCCGGCCGCGCTTCGAGTACAGTCTCTCGTCGGCCCGGTGGAGCAGAGCCGCGGCATCGGAGCCGTCCCCAGGGTAGGTGGCGCTGCCGATGGTGACGCTCGGCCGCGCGGGCTTCGACTCCAGGATCGGTGGCGGCGTCGACTCGAGGACGCCGTGAATGCGGTCGCTCAGCGACCGCGCGTCCCGCTGTCCACCGCCCGGCATGATCACGACCAGCTCGTCACCGCCGTAGCGGCAGGCTGCGTCCTGGGCGCGAGCCGTGCTCTGGAGGGTCTGGGCCACGTGCCTCAGCACGGCATCGCCGGCGGGGTGGCCGTAGCGATCGTTGATCTGCTTGAAGCGGTCGATGTCGATGACCAGGACACTCAGCTGCTCCTTCTTGCGCCGCGCCCGCTCGAGGGCCAGGGGCAGCATCTCGTCGAGAAAGCGCCGGTTGTAGAGACCGGTCAGGGCATCACGCACGGCGTCCTCGCGGGCCGCTTCATAGCGTTGGCGAAAGGACAGCGGGTGGAAAATGTCGAGCCTGCGAACTTGCCTGGGCAGAATCTCCGCGGTGTCTCCCTTCGGCCCTCGGTAGCGCAAGAAGATCGCCAGCACGGCCGAGTACGGCAGGTTCATGGCGAGCTTGCCGATCAGACTCGAGGCGAGTATCGACGGGTAGCCGGGGTCGCCGACAAAGGCCGCGGTGGTGAAGACCAGCGAGTCGAAGATCAGCACGACCGCCAGCGTCGAGAAGAGGTGGGCGAACAGCCAGCGGGCCAGCCATCGGGCCAGAAACTCGTAGACCACGATGAGCAGCAGCACGTCGAGGAACAGAGTCCCCGTGCCTGCCGCCAGCACCCGCAGGCTCTGGGCGAAGAAGCCGCGGGGCAGGTCGAACAGGTTGAGCACCGCGGGATCGCCGATGTGGCGCGCGGCCAGCCAGGACAAAAGCCCGATCGACAGATTCGCCAGCACGAGCCCATAGACCAGCCGCCGGGCCTCGGAGGCGTCGTGGCGCAGGTAGACCAGGAGGATGGCGAAGAGCGATGCCGGGAACAGCACCGCCGAGCCGGGGCTGAGCAGCAGGTTGGGAACGACCTCCACGTAGACCGTGGCCGCCAGCAGCGTCTGCACCTGCTGCAGACCGCCGATGGTGATGTACAGCGGCGACAGGCCGGTGGCCGTTCGCAGGCGGAACAGCCCCAGCAGCAGCAGGGCGACGAGGGCCGCCTGCAAGCCGAGGAGCGCGATCTGGGACCAGGGGAGCTGGAGCATCATCACCAGCTACGGCGAAGAGAGCCTACCGCGCAACGGCTTAGATCTCGACGATCTCTGCCCACTCCGCCTGGATCCATGCCTGCTCGCCGTCGGGCAGGGCGATGCGCAGCCAGCCGTCGCGGCGGCCGCGCAGCTCGAGCTCGCTGCCGGCGTGCAGCTTGAACCGGGTGACCGAGTCGGCGTCGGGCGCGGCGTGGGCGGGGACCTCCTGCGGCACCACCACCACGGTCTCGGCCGGCCGCAGATAGCGAACCGCCAGCGAGCCGCCGGCGGCCACGAGCAGCACCACCAGCACCGCGGCGGCACCCTTGCCGCCGGGCAGCCGAGGGCGCCACATGCGCAGGGCCAGCGTCGCCCACAGCGCCAGGTTGAGCGCCGTCACCAGCCAGGTGAGCTCGGCGCGGCTGAGCGCGAAGTGCCAGAAGAAGAGGGTCGCCACGAGCGGCGCCGGTGCCGGCGGGGCGATGGCGTCGCGGGCGCTTTGGCGGGCAAACTCCAGGTTGGCCCGCAGATCCTCGTCGCGCGGCAGCCGCGACCGCCCGCGCAGGTAGGAGGCGATCGCCCGGCCGAGCTCGCCGTCGCGCAGGTAGGCGTTGCCCAGGTTGTAGTGCAGCCGGCCGCCGTCGTGGCCTCGTTCGACCAGGCCGCGATAGAGCTCCACCGCTCGGCGGTAGTCGCCCTCCTCGTAGGCCGCCTTCGCCTGCACCCAGTCCTCGGCCGGCTCGCGCGCTGCGGCGGGAGGCGTAGCCGGCGCCTCGGGCGCCGCCGGCGCGGCGGCGAGCAGCGCGAGCCAGAGGATCGGGGTGGCCGTCACAGCTCGCGATCCAGTCGCCGTAGGAGATCGCCGACCTCCTCGGGCAGGTCCGCCGCCGTGCCGGCGGCGCCGAAGCGGGCGGCCTCGAACCGCTCGAGAAGTCCGCCGACCTCCGCCACCCGAGCCGGCGCCAGCCCGCGGTCGGCCAGATGCTGGCGCGCCTCGGCGGCGGTCAGCGCGCTGCCCTCGATTCCCAGCTTGTCGCCCAGGAACCGGCGGACGCAGAGCGAAAGCTCCTCGGTGCCGCCCGCCCCGGCGTCGGCGCCAAGCCGCCGCAGCTTGCGTCGGGCGCGCGCCAGCGCCTGGCGGCGGCGGGCGAGGCCCGCGTCCTGCCGGTAGCGGTGGCGGCGGCGGGCGGCGGCCAGGGCGCCCAGGTAGGCCAGCGGCGGCAGCAGCAGGATGGCGGCGAGCGGCGCCCCGCGCGGCCGCCGGCGGCCGCCGATGCCGTCGATGCCGGCGTAGATCGGCAGGATGTCGTCGGCCAGGATGCGCACCGCCACCTTGCCGGTGCCGGGGGCGAGGGTCTCGGTCAGGCGCAGCTCCTCGTCGCCGGTGGCGGGCAGTACCTCGAGCGGGATCTCGGCGGTGGCGGTGGTGCGAAAGGTCTCGGACTCGGGGTCGAAGTAGACCAGGCGCACCGGCGGCAGGCTGAGGGGCCCGGCCGCCTGCGGCACCAGCGCCTTGCGGAAGGTGCGGCTGCCGCTCAGCCCGGTCGCCTGGCGCTGGATGCTCGACCCCGGCTTGTCGTCGTAGATCTTGACCGTGGGAAGCTCGGGCAGCCGCGGCTGGGGGATCATCTGCACGTTGCCGCGGCCCGAGACCTCGAGCGTCAGGGTCACCGAGTCGCCGACTCGCGTCTGGCTCTGGCTCACCGTGGCTTTGAGGTCGAAGGCACCGACCAGCCCGCTGAACTCCGGCGGCGAGTCGGGCAGGCGGCGCGCCACGAGCTCGAGGGCGTCGCTGCGCAGGACCTTGGTTTCGGTGGGGACGCGGCCGAACATGTCGTCGAACACGCTGCCCGGCCGCCTCTGGCCGCGCCTTTGCGCGACCTGGCAGGTCAGGCGGGTGGCGGGGATGACCAGCTTGCCCTCCTCCTGGGGGAAGAGTGCCTTGCGGATCTCGCTGACCATGAAGATGCGCCCGTTGACCCGCGTCTCGAACTCGCGCACCTCGCCCAGGTCTTCGACCAGAAAGCCGTTGAACTCGAAGGGGTCGAGCCGGGCGTCGGCGATCTGCGCCCGCCGGTAGAGCCGCCAGGTGAAAAGGACCTGCTCACCGACGTAGGGCGTGGCGGTCGACAGCTGGGTGGTGACAAACAGGTCGCGCTGCTGCCCGGAGGCCGCGCCGGCGGCCCGGATACGCACCGAGAACGGCTGGGTGGCGAGGCTCTCGCCGTCGATCTCCACCACCACCGGGCCGATGACGAACTCGCCGATCTCGCGGGGCAGCAGCACATAGCGGTAGCTGACGCTGTTCGAGGCGCGGCCGTTGATGAAGTTCCACTGCTTGGACTCACCGGCGGGCAGGACCTCGAAGGCGGGCAGCTCGGGCAGCGCCGGTCTGGCGGCGGCCGCGCCGGTGACGGTGACGACCAGCGTCAAGCGGTCCTCGAGGCTCGCCTCGTCGCGGTCGATCTCGGCCTCGATCGAGGCCGCGGCGGCGGCCCCGGCCGACAGCGCGAGCAG
This sequence comes from Thermoanaerobaculia bacterium, assembly GCA_963781065.1. Lineage (GTDB taxonomy): Bacteria > Acidobacteriota > Thermoanaerobaculia > Multivoradales > JAHEKO01 > CALZJC01. Next base: position 45,912 of record CAWAET010000015.1, read on the forward strand.
CGCCAGCAGGGCGAGCGCCGCGGCGGGGCCGTTGCGACCGGTCGGTTGGCGGCTCATGCCATCACCAGTCCTTGGCCGGGCGCCGCTGGCGGCCGGACTCGGGCGCCCGGCGCTCGGGGCGGCCCTCCTCCAGCGCCTGCAGGTAGCGGGCGGCCTCCTCGGGGCTGAGGCCCTCCTCGCTCTCGGCGGGCTGGGCCTCGCCGGCCTCGCCGGGCCCGGTCTCTTGCGAGTCGGGCACGCCGTCGCCGTCGCTGTCGCTCTTGTTGGGGTCGGTCTCGCCGGGGTCGACGTCGCCGCTGGCGTTGTGGTCCTCGGCGCCGTCGGGAAGGCCGTCGCCATCGGTGTCCGGGTTGTCGGGATCGGTCGGGTTGGCGCCCTCGCGCTCGAGCTGGTCCGGCAGGCCGTCGCCGTCGCTGTCGGCGGGTGGCTGGGATTGGGGTTGCTCCTGCCCCTCGCCCTGTTGAGGATCGGCCGAGTCCTGCTCCTGCTGCTGTTCCTGCTGCTGATCGCCGCTCTGCTCTTGCTGTTGTTCCTGCTGCTGCTCCTGTTGGCGCTTCTGGGCCTCTTCGATCCGCCGGCGGATCTCGTCGCGCACGAACTCGAGGTTGAACTTGGCGTCCTCGTCGTCGGGGTCGAGCTCGAGCGCCGACTGGTAGAGGGCCACCGCCTCTTCCAACCGGCCCTGGCGATAGGCCGAGTTGCCCAGGTTGTAGATCGCCTCCTGGCGCAGGGCCGGGTCGGCCGCCAGCGCCGCCTGGCCGAAGGCCTGGTCCGCCCGCTCGAAGTCCCGCATGCCGAAGTAGGAGCTGCCCAGGTTCAGCGCCAGCGCCGCGTCCTCCGGCCGCTCCACCTGCCGGTCGGTGAACCCCTGGACCGCCTGGTCGTAGGCGCCGGCCTCGTAGGCGTCCCAGGGGTCGTCGTAGCGGCGGGGGGGCGGCGGCTCGGGGGCCGGCTCGCCGGCCGGTGGAACCGCCGGCTCGGTGGCGGGCCGGTTCGCCGGCGGCTGCTGGGCGGCGGCGGAGCCGGCGGTGAGCAGCAGGCCGAGCAGGACGAGGGCCGCGGTCTCGCCGCCCGCGCGCAGCGGCCGCCGGCGCTCGGCGATCAGCGGCTCGGCCATCAGGGCGATCAGCGCCACCGCCAGCAGCCACTGGAAGCGGTCCTCCCAGCGCTGGCGGCGCTGCGACTCCAGCTCCTGGTCCTCGAGCACCGCCTTGATCCCCTGCGAGTAGATCTGCTCGAGGTCGACGTCGCCGGTGACCGAGCGCACGTAGCGGCCGCCGGTGGCCAGGGCGATCCGCTGCAGGGTCGTCTCGTCCAGCCGGCTGAGCACCATCTCGCCGCGGCGGTCGCGGCGGAAGCCGCCGCCGGCCGCCGGGATCGGCGCGCCCTCGTCGCGGCCGATGCCGATGGCGAAGATCCGCACGCCGGCCAGCTTGGCCTCCTCGGCGGCGGCCAGGGCGTTGCCGGCGTGGTCCTCGCCGTCGGTGATCAGGATGATGGCGCGCGAGCTATGGCTGCCGCCTTCGAAGGCCTCGAGCGAGGTCCGCAGCGCCGCCCCCAGCGCGGTGCCCTTGACCGGGATCAGGTCGGTGTCGATCGACGACGAGGAACAGCTGGGCGGCGCCGTAGTCGAGGGTCAGCGGGCACTCGAGAAAGGCGGTGCCGGCGAAGGCGACGAGGCCGATCCGGTCGCCGTCGACGATGCGCAGCAGGTCGGCGATCTCGCGCTTGGCCCGCTCGAGCCGGCTCAGCTTGCCGCCGGTCTCGGCGTCCTCGACCAGCATGCTGTCGGAGACGTCGAGGGCGACGACGATGTCGACGCCGCGCCGCTGCACCTCCTCCCAGGTGAAGCCGTACTTGAGCTCGGCCAGCGCCAGCACCGCCGCCAGCACCCCCAGCGCCACCAGCGCTGCCTTGAGCAGCTGGCGCGGGCGGCTGACGCCGGCGGTGAGCCGGGCCAGCATGGCCGGCGCGGCGAAGCGCCGCAGCAACCGGGTGCGGGTGCTGAAGGAGTAGACGAAGAACAGCGCCAGCGCCGGCACCAGCCAGAGCAGCCAGAGGGAGTCGGGGCTGCCGATCCGGACCTGGTCGCAGCCGCCGAGCGGCAGGGCCAGAACGGCGACACGCAGCGCGGCCCCGGCCCGGGCCTCGACCGGCTCCGGCGACGGTCGCCGCGGTCGCCGTCGGGGTTCGAGAGTCGCAGCGGGTCTCATGGCAGCTTGCGGAAGCGGGTGCCCAGCAGCACCGTCTCGAGCAGCAGCAGCGCGAGCGCCGGCAGCACCAGGCGGCGGTAGCGCTCGTCGTACTCCATGTAGCTCTCGGTGATGATCTCGGTGGTCTCCAGGCGGTCGATCTCGTCGTAGATCCGAGCCAGCGCCTCGCCGTCCTCGGCCCGGAAGTAGGAGCCGCCGGTGCGGCTGGCGATCTCGCGCAGCATCTCCTCGTCGATCTCCACGTCCTCGTAGATCACCCGCTTGCCGAACAGCGAGTCGACGATGAACGGCGCCTTGCCGCGAGTGCCGACGCCGATGGTGTAGACCCGGGTATCGAAGGTCTCGGCGATCTCGGCCGCCTTGCGCGGCGACAGCGGGCCGGCGTTGTTGCGCCCGTCGGTCAGCAGGATGATCACCTTGGACTCGGCCTGGGAGTCGCGCAGCCGCTTGACCGCGGTGCCCAGCGCCGAGCCGATGGCCGTGCCGTCGCCGGCCATGCCGATCTCCAAACGCTCGAGAAAGGCGGCGACGACGCCGTGGTCGAGGGTGAGCGGGCACTGGGTGAACGCCTCGTTGCCGAAGACGACCATGCCGATCTGGTCGTTCTGGCGCTTCTGGACGAAGCGCTCGACGACCGACTTGGCCACTTCCAGCCGGTTGCGCCGCCGGTTGACCGCCCGATCCGCGTCGAGATCCAGCGCCTGCATCGAGCCCGACGTGTCGAGCACCAGGATGATGTCGATGCCCTCGGTCTGTACCTGGGTCTGGCGCCGGCCGGTCTGCGGCCGCGCCATGCCGAGGATCAGCAGCGCCACCGTCAGCAGCCGGAGGCCCTGGACCAGCCGGCGCAGCAGCAGCGTGCGCGACGGGCGCAGGCGTTCCAGGGTGCGGGTGGTGGAGAAGCGCACCGCCGCCGCGGTGCGGCGCCGCGCCAGCAGCCACCAGGTCGCCAGACCACAGCAGATAGGCCGGCGCCAGCAGCCAGAGCAGCCGGGCGTCGGCGAAGTGGAGCTCGCTCACGCCGCCTCCCTGGCCGGCTCGGCGGCGCCCGGTTCGGGCTCGGGGCGTGGGCAGGTCGCCTCGACGAAGCCCAGCGCCTCCTCCTAGGTCTCGGTGACCTCGCTCGGCGACGGTCGGTGCTCGGCGAACTTGACCCGGTCGGTGGCGCGGAGGAAGCGGGCGAGGCGGGCCGCCTCGTCGGCCGGCAGCTCGGCCAGCCCGGCGAGCTGCGGCAGGATCTCCTCGGTGGTCAGGTCGGTGGCGTTGAGGCCCCAGCGGCCCTCGACATAGGTGCGGATCACCTCCGAGATACGGAAGTGGAATCGCCGCACCGCCTTGGGATTCTCGAAGTCGGTGCCGCGCAGGGTGTCGAGCTCGCTGAAGGCCAGCACATGGGCCGGCACCAGGGGCGCCGGCGGCCGCGGCCGGCGGCGCCAGAGCCAGACGCCGACGGCGGCCAGCGCGAGGACCGCCAGGCCGGCGGCGATCCACGGCCACTGCGGCCCGCGGCGCACCTCGCGCAACGGCTTGAGACCGCGGATGTCGGCCGCCTCGCCTTCGGCGGGCAGGACCGATTCGACCTCGACGAAGATGGCCGAGGTCTCGATCGTCTGCCACGCCTCGTCGCTGCCGGCCGGCCGGAAGCCGACCTGGACCGGCGGCAGCACGTAGGAGCCGACGATGTCGGCGCGCAGCTTGTACCAGCGGCTCTCGACCCGTCGGCCCCGACGATCGCTCGGCGCCTCGCGGCCGAGATCGAAGATGCGGAAGCCGGCGATCTCGGCCCCCGGCTCGGGCAGGTCGATCTCGACCTCCGGGTCGTAGTCGACGCTCACCGTGTAGGTGATGACGTCGCCGGTGGTGGCCACCGCGCGATCGACCGTGGTGGCGGCCTCGACCGGCGCCCTCGGCTCCGCCGCGGCCGGCGCCGGCGCCGGTGCCTCGGAAGCGGCGCAGCCGGCGATCAAGGCGGCCAGGGCGAGGGTGGCCAGCGTGTGCAACCTAGCTCCCATCCGCCAGCCGTTCCGGGAAGAGCTCGACCCCGGCGGTCGACAGCTCGCTTTCGACCAGGCGCTGGTAGCCCTCGTCCAGCTTCATCATGCGATAGTCCCGCTCGACCACCTGCCGGACCTCTTCGAACGGGCGGGGCTCGGCCTCATCGCCGCCGTAGCGCTCCTGGTTGGCCTTGTACCAGACGCGCAGGTCGGTCTCGTCGGCCTGGATCTTGGCCACGAGCTCGCGCTCGACGAGTTCGTTCACCGCCAGCTGCTTGAGCAGCTCGGCATGACGGCGGCGCACCTCGGGGTCGTCGTCCAGCTCCAGCTTGAGCGCCTTGCGCCACAGCAGCTCCTCGGCGACGTAGCGGCGCAGCAGGTCCGGCCGCCGGGCGGCCTCGGTCCAGGCGCGGCGCAGCTCCGGCGGGCCGTCGTCCAGGGCCTGCTCCAGCCGCGAGCGACGGATCTCGTCGTCGCCGATACGGGCGACCACCGGGTCGGCGGCATCGCCGGCGGCGGGCGCGAGCGCCACGCTCGCCCCCATAGCCGCCTGCGCCGCGTGGTGCCTGCCGAGCCGTTCCAGGCAATGGACGATGCGCTGGGCGAGCTCGTCGGCCACCGCGCCGCCGCCGAGGCTCTCGGCCTCGTAGAACCAGCGCAGGGCGGCCTCGTAGCGACCCGCTGCGAGCAGGGTGTTGCCCAGGCTGTAGGCGATCCCGGCACGCTCGGCGTCGGCCAGCCCGGAGCTCTCCAGATAGCCGGCCCAGGCGGTCGCCGCCTCGTCCAGGGCGCCGGCGGCCTGGAGCTTGGCCGCCACCTCGCGCTGGCGGGCCGGGTAGTCCCGGTTGCCGGCGGCCGGGCGCAGCCAGAGGGTCAGACCGACCGCCCCGACCAGCGCCAGGTTGGCGAGCAGCAGGGCGTAGAGGCCGCGGCGCGAGGGCGGCGGCGGGGCGGCGAGTGGCGGCGGTCGCAACTCCATCGTCGTCTCAGTGCCGCCGCTCGCGGGCGTGGAAGTAGCGCACCAGGGCGTCGACGTAGTTCTCGTCGTCGGCCCGCAGCGAGACCTCGCCGGTGCCGGCGGCGCGGAACATCTCGCTGCGGCTCCTGGCGTCCTCGCTGCCGAGCAGCCGGAAGCCCTCGGTGACGTTGCGGTCGTAGGTGTCGACGATCAGGGTGCGGCCGGTCTCGGCGTCCTCGAGCTCGAGCAGGCCGATCGGCGGCAGCTCCATCTCGCGGCGATCGCTGACCGAGATTGCGGTCAGGTCGTGGCGCCGGGCGGCGACGCGCAGCCGCTCGTGGAAGCCCTCGTCGAGAAAGTCGGAGATCAGGAAGACCACCGCCCGGCGCGGCAGCACCTTGCTCAGGTAGTCGAGGGCGTTGGCCAGGTCGGTGCGCCGGTGCGGCACCCGGAAGGTGAGGATGTCGCGGATCACCCGCCAGACGTGGGCGCGGCCCTTCTTGGCCGGGATGTAGTGCTCGATGCGGTCCGAGAAGATGATCAGCCCCACCCGGTCGTTGCTCTTGATCGCGGTGTAGGCGAGCAGCGCGGCGACCTCGGCGGCGACCTCGTTCTTCTGCTTGGTGCCGCTGCCGAAGGCGCCGGAGGAGCTGACGTCGACCAGCAGCATCACCGTCAGCTGGCGCTCCTCGCGGTGCACCTTGACGAATGGCGAGCCCATCCGGGCGGTGACGTTCCAGTCGATGTGGCGGATGTCGTCGCCCGGCTGGTAGTCGCGCACCTCTTCGAACTCCATGCCGCGGCCCTTGAAGGCGCTCTCGTACTCGCCGGCGAAGACGTCGTTGACCGTCCGCTGGGTGCGGATCTGGATCGACTTGATCTTCTGGAACAGCTCCGGCGGCAGGATCTCCGCCTCGTGGGCCTCGGTCACGGCACGTCCACCGTGTTGAAGATCTCGGCGATGAGGTCGTCCGAGGTCAGGTCCTGGGCCTCGGCCTCGTAGGAGAGCAGGATGCGATGGCGCAGGACGTCGGGGCCGATCGTCTTGACGTCCTGCGGCGTGACGTAGGCCGCGGCCGGTCATGAAGGCCTGCACCTTGGCCACCTGCGCCAGGTAGATCGAGGCCCGCGGCGAGGCGCCGTACTCGATCAGGTTCTCGAGTCGCTCCAGCTTGTGCACCGCCGGCTCGCGCGAGGCGAAGACGATGTCGATGATGTAGTCCTCGACCTTGGGGTCGAGGTAGATGCTGTCGGCGACGTCCCGCATCTCGCGGATCTCGGCCGGGGTGACCACCGGCTCGATCACGGGCCGGTGGCGCTGGGCCATCCGCCGCATGATCTCTTTCTCCTGCGGCTTGTCGGGATAGCCGACCCGCAGCTTGAGCATGAAGCGGTCGACCTGCGCCTCGGGCAGCGGGTAGGTGCCCTCCTGCTCGATCGGGTTCTGGGTGGCCAGCACCAGGAACGGGTCGGGCAGCGGGTGGGTGGTCTCGCCGATCGTCACCTGGCGTTCCTGCATCGCCTCGAGCAGGGCGCTCTGCACCTTGGCGGGCGCCCGGTTGATCTCGTCGGCCAGCACCAGGTTGGAGAAGATCGGCCCCTTCTTGACCACGAAGTCGGTCTCCTGCGGGCGGTAGATCTCGGTGCCGATCAGGTCCGCCGGCAGCAGGTCGGGGGTGAACTGGAGACGCGAGAACCGGGTGTCGATGGCCTGCGCCACGGTCTTGACGGCGGTGGTCTTGGCCAGGCCCGGGATGCCTTCGATCAGGATGTGGCCGTCGGCGATCAGGCCCATCAGCAGGCGGTCCACCATGTAGCTCTGGCCGACGATCACCTTGCCGACCTCGTCGCGCAGGCGCTGGAGGCGGCCCGCGAGGGCCTCGATCTGGGCGGTCAGCTCTTCGGCGATGGGAGTCATCCGGAGGTCTCCTTGGTGGTCAGTTGTGACGGGGTCTCGGGTTGTGGTCGGAGGCGCAGCCGCCGTCGCTGGGCCGCGTCGGGATCGGGGCGGCGGCGGGCCAGCGCCCGCTCCAGGCGGCGCTCGATCGCCTCCAGCTCGGCGCCGCCGGGAAGCTCGCCGCCGAACCGCACCGACTCCAGCCGCCGCTCCAGGTCGCGGCGCTCCTCGGGGCTTTCGAGCTCGCGGGCAACGGCGACCAGCAGCTCGTAGCCGGCCCCGGCATCGCCGGCCAGGCGCAGGCCCTTGACGCGGTCGAGCTGCTCCCGAAGCCGGTCCCACGGCGCCGGCTCGGGCTGGGCGGCGCCGCCGGCGCGACGGCGCCGGCGGTAGAGCCAGGCGCCGATCAGAGCCAGGGCGGCGGCGAGCCCCGCCAGTGCCGCCGGCAGCGGTCCGCCGATCCCGGCGGCCAAGACCTCGAGGGTGGGGCCGTCGACTCGCGCCGCCACGGGACCGTCGCCCATGGCGGGCAGATAGCGCAGCTCGATCGGGTCGAGCTCGTAGATGCCGGGCTCGGTGGCGGTGAGCTCGATCTGGTAGCGCACCAGGTGGCTGCCGTCACGGCTGCTGCTCGAGGCGGCGACCCGCCCGCGTTCGATCCCCGCCGGCAGCGGGATCCGCGGCGGCTGCGGCAGGTAGTCGTCCAGCCGCCCCGACCAGCTGAGCCGCACTTCGAGCTGGAACGGCCGCCCGGGCCGCGGCGCCGCCGCCGGCAGCGACCACTCGGCGGTCGGCGGCTCGAGCACCTCGGGCAGCGCCAGCCCGCCGAGCCGCGCGTAGTGGGACTCCGCCTCGGACGCCGCCGGCGGAGCGTCGCGCAGCGCGTCGAACAGCGGCCCCATCGCGGCCCAGTCACGGGCGCCACGCGCCATGCCGACGATCCGGCCGGTGGGATCGATCAGGTAGCTCACCGGGATGCTGGTGGCGCGGTAGGCGGTGCCGACCTCGCCCCGATGGTCCCAGTAGACCGGCAGCGTGAGGTCGTATTCGGTGACGAACGGCTCGACCACCGCGCGTCCGCGGTCCACCGAGACCGCGACCACCGCCAGGCCGTCGTCGCCCCGTTCGCGATGCAGTCGCTCGAGCGTCGGCATCTCGCTGCGGCAGGGGCCGCACCAGGTGGCGAAGAAGGTCAGCACCACCCAGTCGCCGTGATGGGCCGAGAGGTCGCCCTCGCCGCCGGCAAGCAGCGGCAGGGTGAAGTCGGGCGCCGGCGCCGGCGGGGTGACGAGCTGGATGCCCCGCGCGGTCAGCAGATCTTCCAGCTGCCGGTCGGCAGCGAGCCCGAGGGAAGACCAGCCCATTGCCAGAGTCGTGGCCAGGGCTGCGAGTGAAACACTTGAGCGAGTCAGTTTGCGGAGTCCCTGGCGCCAGATTGACGCTCTTATGACGTTCCAGGGCCGATTCGAGCCCCGGTGAACCTCTTGGTGGCAAGCGTCGTGCCAGCCGCGTCTTGCCGCCGTCCTGGCGGGGCGCCCCGCGCCCGCTCACCGGGCCGTCGAGGGGGCCGGCCGACCTGGATGGCGCCTTCCGGGGGCCGCTATACTGCGGCGGGAAACGGTCGAACAAATGACGATGCGGAGTCTGATCGCGGCGCTGCTCCTGCCGGCGCTCGGAGTCGATTCCAGCGGGTCGCAGGAGGTGTTCGTCGACGTCGCCGAACAGGTTGAGCTGCGTTTCGTTTACCGCAATGGCGCCAGCGGCCGCTACTACTTTCCGGAGATCATGGGCGGCGGCGCCGCGCTGCTCGACTACGACGGCGACGGCGACCTGGACGTCTTTCTCGTCCAGGCGGGCATTCTCGGCGGCGTCTCGTGGGGCGAGGCCTTCTTCCCGCCCGCGATGGGCGAGCCGATGGGCGACCGTCTCTTTCGCAACGACTGGGCGCGGGCGCCGGACGGGTCGGCGCGGCTGCGCTTCACCGACGTCACCGAGCAGGCCGGCTTTGGCGGCGAGGACGGCTACGGCATGGGCGTCGCCGCGGCCGACTACGACGGCGACGGCGCGACCGACCTGTACGTCACCAACTTCGGGCCCAACAAGCTCTGGCGCAACCGCGGCGACGGCACCTTCGAGGATGCCACCGCCGCGGCGGCGGTCGACGATCCGCGATGGTCGGTCGGCGCCACCTTCTTCGACGCCGATCGCGACGGCGACCTCGACCTCTACGTCGGCACCTACGTCGAGTACGCCCTGGCGCGGAACATCGACTGCCGCGGCAACAGCGGGCGCCGGGACTACTGCGGCCCGGACAGCTACCGGTCGGCTCCCGACCGGCTCTTCCTCAATCGCGGCGACGGCACCTTCGGCGATCACACCGGTGCGTCGGGTCTGGGCTCGGCGCCCGGCGCCGGCCTCGGGGCGATCGCCGGCGACTGGACCGGAGACGGCCTGCCCGAGCTGTACGTGACCAACGACGGCGAGCCGAACCGCCTGTGGGTCAACCTCGGCGAGGGCCGGTTCCGCGACGAGGGCATGTTCCGCGGCGCGGCGGTCAACACCGTCGGCATGGCCGAGGCGTCGATGGGCGTCGACGCCGCCGACGTCGACGGCGACGGCGACGAAGACCTGCTGCTCAGCCATCTCGAGCGCGAGACCCACACCTTCTACCGCAACGACGGCGAGGGCTACTTCAGCGACCGCTCGGCGCAGAGCCGTCTGGGCCCGCCGAGCTACTCCCATACCGGCTTCGGGATGAGCTGGATCGACTTCGACAACGACGGCTGGCTCGACCTGTTCGTCGCCAACGGCGCCGTCTACGCCATCGAGCGGCTGCTGCTCGCCGAGGACCGCTACCCGTTCCACGAGCCCGATCAGCTCTTTCGCGGCCTCGGCGGAGGACGTTTCGAGGAGGTCGCCGAGCCCGGCCCGGCGGTGACCGATTCGCGGATCGGCCGCGGCGTGGCGCGCGGCGATCTTGACAACGACGGCGACGACGACCTGGTGGTGGTAGATCTCAACGCCTCGGTGCGCCTGCTGCTCAACCAGGCCGGCAGCGAGACCGGCGCCTGGCTGGGGCTGCGGCTCACGCAGGGGGGCCGGTCGGGTGGGCCGCGCGACATCGCCGGGACGACGGTCGAGATCGGCACCGGCGACGGCCGCACCCTCTGGCGCCGAGCCCGTCGCGACGGCAGCTACGCCTCTTCCCACGATCCAAGGGTGCTCGCCGGACTGGGTGACGGCGCCCCGGCGACGGTAGCGGTGCGCGCCCGTTGGCCCGACGGGTCGACCGAGGCGTGGCTTCTGCCGAGCCGGCGCCACGTCACCTTGTGCCGGCGCGAGGTGCGACTCCGACCATGAGGCCTTGCCGCGCCGTGTCGGTCGCCAGGCCGCTGCTTGGCCTGGTGCTCTGCCTGCTCCCTCCCGGCAGTCGCGTTGAGGGCGCGACCGTGGAAGCCGGCCGTGATCTGCAGCCGGTTCTCGCCGGTCGGCTCGCCGCGGCGGCGCTCCCGGCGCTACCGGCGGGGGTGCTCGCCGGGCTCGACGGGGCGGTGGCGGCGCAGCTCGAAGCGAAGCGGGCCGAGGCGGAGAGGGCCACGACCGCCGGCCATCCTGCCGAGGCCCGGGCGCGCCTCGCCGGCGAGCTCGGCGGCCTGTACCTGCTGTACGGCCTCTACGAGCCCGCTCAGCAAGCCCTGGCCCAGGCCGAGCGGCTGGCGCCGGGGGAGTTTCGCTGGTCCTATCTGCTCGGCTTCGCGCACCAGACGGCCGGTGGCCTCGACGACGCCGTCGCGGCCTACGCGCGCGCGTTGGAGCTGTCGCCCGACCACCTCGCCTCGCTGCTGCGGCTCGGGGAGTTGCGTCTGCTGGTGGGCGAGCCCGGACCGGCGGCGGACCTGTTCCGCCGGGCGCTGGCGGTGAGCGGCGACTGTGGCGCCTGCCGGTTCGGCCTCGGCCGCGCCGCCGCCGCCGCCGACGACGACGAGGAGGCGGTGCGCCAGCTGGAGATGGCGCTGGAGCTGCAGCCGGAAGCGAAAGCCATCCATCATGCCCTGGCCCAGGCCTATCGCCGGCTGGGGCGCCTCGAGCCGGCGCGTCGGGAGTACGAGGCCGCGCAGCTGGCCGAAGCGGGCGAGGTCATGGTCCCCGACCCGATCTTCGCCTGGGTGCGCAGCCTGGCGACGGGCTCGGCCGTCCACGTGCAGCGCGGCCAGCGCGCTCTGAGTGCCGGCGATCTGGGCGCGGCGGAACGCCAGTTCCGCCAGGCGGTGGAGCTGAACCCGGAGTCGGCGCGGGCGCGGCGGGCGCTCGGCCTGGCGCTGCGCCGTCTCCGGCGCCTCGACGAGGCCGTCGAGCAGTACCGCGAGGCGGTCCGTCTGGCGCCGGCCTCGGGCGTCGGGCGCAAAGACCTGGCGTTGGCCTTTGCCGACGCCGAGCGGTTCGAGGAGGCCGAACGCCAGTTTCGCGTGGCTCTCGAGCTCGAGCCGGAGTTCGCCGAGGCCGAGCATGGCCTGGGCATCGTGCTGGGCCGGCTGGGCCGCGCGGACGAGGCGCTGGCTCACCTCGGACGGGCGCTCGCGCTGCAGCCGACCAACCAGCCGGCCCGGTTCGAGAAGGCGCTGATCGAGCTCAGGCTCGGCCGCCTCGAGGACGCCCGGGCCGGCTTGGCAGAGATCTTGGAGCGGGATGCCGACCATCATCCGGCGCGGCTCAACCTGGCCCTCGTGCACGAGATGTCCAACCGTCCGGCGGCGGCCGAGACCCAGCTGCGCGAGCTGCTGCGGCGCCGGCCGCGGCCACGGCTGGCAGCCTCCGCTCGGCTTGCCCTGGGACGCCTCGCCGAGCGCGGCGGCGATCTGGAGGGGGCCCGACGGGAGTACCAGGAGGCTCTGACGCTGAGCGCCGACCTGCTCCCGGCGCGGCTGCGTCTGGCGAGCGTCGCGGCAGCGAGCGGCGATCTCAGCGCCGCGGCGGCCGGCTATCAGCGCGCGCTCGCCGCGGCGCCGGGGCACCGCGACGCGCGGCTGGCGGCGGCGAGCGCGCTGCTAATGGCCGGCCGCGAGCGGGAGGCCGCCGGTCTGCTCGACGAGGGGCTCGAGCGCAACGGCTCCGAACCGCTGCTGCTGGGCACCCGGGCGCTGATCGCCGCTACCGCCGCCGATGCGGCGGTGCGCGACGCCCGCCTGGCGCTGGATCTGTCCGGCCGGGCGCAGGCGGCGCTGCCGTCGCTGCTCAACGCGCAGGTCGTGGCGCTGGCGCTGTTCGAGAGCGGCAGGCGGCAGCAGGCGATCGCGGCGATGGACAGGACGGTTGCCGAGCTGGCGGCGACCGCACCCGAGCCCCTGGCCCGGGCGGCGCGGCTACGGCTCGAAAGCTTGCGGGCCGGTCGCCCGATCCGGGCCCCCTGGCTCGAAGATCCGAATCTGGTGTTCCCGGCCGCGCTGCCGCTGGGCCAGGCCAACGGCGAGTGAGGATTGGGGAGCCTGCGGTCGCGTGGCCGTGGATCGGGTCGCCGGGGTATAATCCGGCCGTCATTGAAGCGGCCCCCGAGGCGGCCAGCGCCAGGCGCAGGGCCGGCCCAGGGCACTCCCGCGACGGATCGGGACAACAACCTAGAGGGCGGAATCATGCGTAGCGGAATCCGAGTTCCTTGCTTGTGGGCGCTGGCCGCCGGTCTGCTGTGGGCCGGGGCGGCCTGGGCGCAGGGCGGTGGGCGGGTGCGCGGCCGGGTGGTCGACGAGGCGGGCCAGCCGCTGGCCGACGTCGCGGTGACCATCTCTTCCGAGTTCACCAGCTTCCGCGAGACCACCACGACCAACGCCAAGGGCAGCTTCGTGGCGGCCTTCGTCGATGCCACCGAGCCCTACGTCTTTCGCTTCGAGAAGGAGGGGTACGTCAACACCGAGGCGGTATTCAAGCCCAAGGTGCGCGGCAACGTGCGGCAGGAGTTCGTCGTGCCGTCGCTGGCTTCGCAGGGGGTCGTCACCGGCGGCGCGACCGAGCCGGTTGCCGATGGCTCGGTAGGAGCCTTCAACGAGGGCGTCGTGGCGGCCAAGGGCGGGGACTACGAGCTGGCCGAGACCAAGTTCCAGCAAGCCCGCAAGAAGGCACCGAAACGGCCCGAGCCCTACGTCGGCCTGGCAAGCGTCTACCTGGACCAGAAGCGTTTCGACGAGGCCGCGGCGATGGTCGACCAGGCACTCGAGCTCGAGCCCGGCAACGTCAGCGCCCTGCTGGTGCTCTATGACGTGCGGCAAGCGGCCGGGGACGACGCCGGTGTCGCGGCGGCCCTGGAACGTCTGCGCGCGGCCGGCGGCGGCAAGGAGGCGGCGGTGCGGGCCTTCAACGCCGGCGTCAAGGCGGCGCGCGCGGGCAATGTCGAGGCGGGTCTCGATCTCTTTCGTGAGGCCTTGGAGCTTGATCCGGGGCTGGCCGCGGCCCATGGCGCCACCGCCACGATCCACCTGGGCAGGGGAGAGCCGGAGCTGGCGCTGGCTGCGGCCGATGCGGCTCTGACTGCCGATCCCTCCTACACGCACGTGCTGCAGGTCAAGTACGACGCCCAGCGGGCGCTTGGCGACGAGGCCGGCGCCGCCGAGACGCTGCAGGCCATGAGCACCACCGATCCGGCCGGCACCGCCAAGGCCCTGTACGAGAAGGGCAAACAGCTCTTCGATGGCGGTCACGTTCGCGAGGCGACGGCGGCCCTCGAGCAGGCGATTGTGGTCCAGCCGGACCACGCCCGGGCGCACTATGTTCTCGGTCTGTGCTACTTCAACGCGAATGACACCGCCAAGGCGAAAGAGCACCTGGGACGGTTTCTGGAATTGGCGCCCGACGATCCGGAGACGGCGAACGCCAAGGCGATGCTGGAGTACGCGGGCTAGGTGCCGATTCATCGAATCGCACCAGTCCAAGCAATTGGATTCAAGTTTTGGTGCGGGCCTCCCAAGCCGGGTTTGTTGAAGCTCTAACTCATTGCACAAAAAGGACTTATTTTCCAGGCGACAGGCCGGGTTCTTGGCATGGAGCTTGCGGCTCCCGAAGGGCGAAGGTAAAACGAGACGTCGTTGAGGCAATCATCACTGAACTCCACAACGCGATGCAGATCGCGGGCAGGCGCGAGCGGCCCGTGGAACCCATCAACCGAAGAGGAGACGCAGAATGAACAAAGTCTTGTTTAGAGGCGCGGTGGCAGTCGCCGTAGTTTTGCTTGTGGCTTCCACCGCAGTCGCCCAGACGACCGGCCGGCTCGAGGGCCGCGCGGTCAGCGAGGACGGCTCGGCGCTTCCCGGCGCTACCCTGACACTCACCAGCCCCGCCCTGCAGGGCGCCCGTGTCGAGGTCAGCGGCGCCAACGGCGCCTTCCGCTTCCTCGGCCTGCCGGTCGGCGTCTACAAGCTGGCCGCGGTGCTCGACGGGTTCTCCACCGTCGAGACCGAGGGCCTCAACGTCCGACTCGACAGGACGGTCAACGTCGAGGTGGAGATGAGCTCGGCGATCACCGAGACCATCACCGTCATGAGCGACAGCGCCGCCCTGATCGACCCTCTGTCCACCACTAGCGGCGCCAGCTTCAGCGCCGATCTGGTACAGAACCTGCCGACTTCGCGAACCGTCATGAACCTGGCGTTCGCGGCCCCCGGCGTAGTTGACGGCGGCATCGACGGCAACCCGTCCATCGGCGGCGCCTCGGTGGCCGAGAACCGCTATGTGGTCGACGGCCTCGACACTACCGACCCGGCCTTCGGCACCGTGGGCACCACCTTCCCGGTGGAGTTCGTCAAGGAGGCCGAGATCAAGACCGGCGGCTACGAGGCCGAGTACGGCGGCGCCCTGGGTGGCGTGCTGAACGTGGTCACCAAGTCGGGCGGCAACTTCACCTCGTTCGACGCGTTCGCCTACTACACCGACGACGGCCTGCAGTCCGACACCCCGCCGACCCAGACCATCGGGCAGGAGTTCGGCTCCGAGGAGCAGGACTTTGGCGTGGCGATCGGCGGCAAGGTCATCGAAGACAAGCTGTGGTACTTCGTGGCCGCCAATTCCAGCAATACGGCGGACCTCATCTCGACCCGCGGTGAGCTGCGCACCAAGGACAGCGATCGCGACACCCTTTTCTGGGCCGCCAAGCTCACCTGGCAGCCGGACCAGAACAACCAGGTGACCTTCTCGGGCTTCGGTGATCCCACCGACAACCGGGACGTGGTCCGCAACACCTACGGCCTGCTGGGTACCAACGACGATTTCGGCGCCGACAACTTCGGCGTCACCTACAACGGCACGATCGGCGCCAACATGTTCGCGGAGGTGGCCGTCGGCCAGTACAGCGAGGACGTCACCTCGAAGCCGTTCGCGGACGTGCCGCGCTACGATCAGCGCAGCTTCGCCGGCACGCCGGCCTCCAACCCGGGTCTCGCCGTACTGCAGACGCAGCCCTGCGGTCCCATGGACCCCGGTGGGTCGATTTTCGACTCGACCTTCAGCTGGACCCCGACCTGCCTGGGCGCCACCTTCGCCCAGGACAACAACAGCCGGGGCCGCGAAGAGTACCGGGGCAACCTCACCTTTTTCGGCACGACGGGCGCGGTCGATCACGAGATCAAGATCGGCGGCATGATCCGCGAGGTCGACTACACCGACGACGCGCGCTATCCCGGGCCCGTCGACTTCGCCAGCGGTGGCGGCATCGACGAGACCGGCTTCGTCTACGATCCCACCGGCCTGCGGGGCCAGCGCTGGCTGCTCTTCAACGGCTTCGGCCTGCTGCTCGAGTACCAGCAGCAGTCCTCCGGCACCACCGACGAGCAGGCGATCTACCTGCAGGACTCGCTGCGCATCGGCGACTACTTCACGCTCAACCTGGGCGTGCGCTCCGACGCCTTCGAGTCCAAGGGCGGCGGCATCGATCCGGTGACCGGTCAGTTCGTCAGCATCAGCGACCAGTTCCCGGATCGGAAGATCAAGTTCGACTTCGGCGACATGGTGGCACCGCGCATCGGCTTCACCGCCGACGTGACCCGCAACGGCCGGTCCAAGCTGTACGGCCACTTCGGGCAGTTCTACGAGTCGGTGCCGCTGGACATCAACGCCCGCTCGTTCGGCGTCGAGATCTTCAACTTCTTCTACTTCTACTACCCGAGCGACGGCTCGATCCCCACGGGTGAGAACCCGGGCACCTGGTTCTACAGCTATCCGCTGGGCACCGGTGTCGGCGTCAGCTCGGACCTCGAGGCGATGTACACCGAGGAGTTCCAGGTCGGCTTCGAGTACGGCCTCACGGACGACATCGCCATCGGCGTGACCTACACCGACCGTTCGATCAACAACGTCATCGAGGACATCTCGGTCGACGGCGGTACCACCTACTTCATCACCAACCCGGGCGGCACCGTCACGGTCAACCCGGTCACCGGCGAGACCCTGGACGAGCCGGCGATCTTCCCCGTGCCGAGCCGCAACTACGAGGCATTCGGCCTGAACCTCAACAAGCGCTTCAGCAACAACTGGCAGCTCTACGCCAGCTACGTGAACACCGAGAACTACGGCAACTACGGCGGCCTGTTCCGTCAGGACAACGGCCAGCTGGATCCGAACATCACGTCGTTGTACGACCTGCCGTCGCTGCTGGTCGGCGCCGAGGGCCTGCTGCCCAACGACCGCCAGCACCAGTTCAAGGTCTACGGCTCGTACGTCACGGACTTCGACCTGTTGATCGGCTGGTACGGCCAGTTCCTCAGCGGCACGCCGATCAGCAAGCTGGGCGCCCACCCGATCTACGGCACCAGCGAGCGGTTCGTCATCCCGCGCGGCAGCTTCGGCCGCACGCCGGACGTCTACAACCTCGACCTGCGGTTCGAGTACCCGATCAAGCTGGGCGGTGGCGGCACCGAGATCAAGCTGATCGCGGACATCTTCAACATCACCGACCAGCAGGAGCCCACGGAGGTCGATCAGGACTGGACCTTCGAGCGGCTCGCCGCCACCACGGATCCCAACGAGTGCGGCGGCCCCGGCACCGGTCCGGGCACCGCCTGCCCGAACGGCAACCCCGACTTCGGCGGCGCGATCAGCTACCAGCGGCCGCAGACCATCCGCTTCGGCATCAAGATCACCCGCTAGACGGGCGATCCGTCGCAGCCATCCGGGAGGGGCTTCGGCCCCTCCCTTTTTTTCTCCGCAGGTCGCCGGTAGCCGCCCAAACCTGCCTATCGGGGGCGGTTCCAGGTTCGTGACCTTTGCTAGAGTGCCCTCATGGCGCTGCTGACCTCGCGGGCAGGACGGCTTGGGCTGGCCGCGGCAGCTGTGGCCGTGGCTCTCTTCGCCGGCCTCGGGGTCTACAAGGTGCGCCCGGGGGAGGTGGCCCTGAGGCGCGGCTCCGGCGGCACCCTCGCCGGGGTAGCCGGCGAGGGCTGGCGCTGGCGGCCGCCTCTACTGAGCCGGATCCAGAGGGTGCCCCGGGCGCCGATCCCGATCACCCGCCAGCTGAGCCTGCCGGCCGCGGAAGGCAGCCCGGGGCTCGAGGTGGTGATCTCGGGCCGCTTCGGCCTCGCGGCGGGCGGCGAACGGGCCTGGGTGTCGGCCGTTGGCCGGGAGCCGTTCGTGGACGCCCTGGCGGCCGGGCTCGAGGCGGGGCTCGACCGACGGCTGGGCGCGGTCGGGGCGAGCGAGCCCTTCAGCCCGGCCTTCGCCGAGCGGCTCGCGAGCCTGGCGCTGGAGACCCTGCGCGAGATGGGCGTCGCCGCCGAGAGCGTCGAGGTCACGGTGCCGCCGGACCAGAACGCGGGCGCCGTGGCCCGGGTCCATGAGCGGCTCGCGGCTCTGGCGGCCGGGGGAGGCGGGCGCAAGGTCCTTGTCGTCGGCTGGGACGGCGCCGACTGGCTGATGATCCGGCCGCTGCTGGCCGCCGGCAAGCTGCCGAACCTGAAGCGGCTCATCGATGCCGGGGTCTCGGGCGAGCTACGCACCGAGATGCCGATGCTGTCGCCCCTGCTGTGGACCACCATCGCCACCGGCAAACCCGTGCTCGAGCACGGCGTCGCTGACTTTCTGGTGAAAGATCCCCAAACCAACGCCCTGGTGCCGATCAGCTCGGACTGGCGCAAGGTGCGGGCGCTGTGGAACTTGCTCGAGCCGTTCGGGCTGCGCACCGATGTGGTGGCCTGGTGGGCCACCTGGCCCGCCGAGCCGATCCTCGGCACGATGGTCAGCGATCGGGTCGCCTATCAGCTGTTCGAGCTGCAGGAGACCGCCAACGTCGGCAAGGTGCATCCACCCGAGGCCTGGGATCGCATCGAGCGTCTCCTGGTGCCGGCCGAGAGCGTCGACGCCGCCGACCTGCGCCGCTTCATCGACGTCGAGCCCGAGGAGGTGGATCGACTCTGGAAGTCGCTGCCACCGGACCGCCGCCAGGAGGAGAGGGTCAACCACCTGCGCAAGATCCTGGCGACGACGCGAAGCTATCAGGCCATCCTGCTCTCGCTGCTGGAACGCCAGGCCGACCTGACGCTGGCCTACTACGAGGGCACCGACACCGTCGGCCACCTGTTCGCCCGCTACTTGCCCCCCCGGATGCCGGGAGTCAGCGCCGAGGAGGTGCGCCGGTTCGGCTCTGCCCTGCCGGAGTTCTACGGATACGCCGACGAGCTGCTGGGCGAGCTCCTGGAACGGATCGACGAGAACACCGCCGTGTTGCTCGTCTCGGACCACGGCTTCTTCACCGGCAGCGCCCGTCCCACCAGCGACCCGTCCGACTTCGGCGCCGGCGCGCCGCAGTGGCACCGGCTGTACGGCGTCATCGTCGCCGCCGGCGCGGGCATCGGGCGCGGCACTGTCGAGGGCGCGACGATCTACGACGTGGCCCCGACGGTGCTGGCGCTTCTGGGGCTGCCGGTGCCGCAGGACATGGGCGGCCGCGTCTTGCCGGAGATCGTCGGCGACGCCGGCCTCGGCGAGCGGCTGCTGGCCAGCTACGAGATCCTGCCGCGCCGGCACGCCGCCGAGATCGAGCGCAGCCCGGAGCTGGATCGGGAACGTCTGCGCGAGCTGGCGGCCCTCGGCTACCTCTCCAGCAGTTCGTTGGAGGAGGCGCCGCAGCAGAGCGCGGGCGAAGACCTCCAGGGCGTGGCCACCGAGGCCTACAACCGCGGCCGTATCCTGCAGCGCAAGGGAGACTTCGCGGCGGCGCAGCGGGAGTACCGCACCGCGATCGAGCGAATGCCCGGCTTCGGTCCGGCCTACGCCAGCCTGGCCCAGCTCGAGTCCCTCCAGGGGCGGCACTGCCAGGCGTTCGACGTCCTGGTGCGGGGCTTTACGCGCAGCTCCAACCTGCCCATGAGCGCCATCACCGGGCTGGTCGACGAGGCCGCCGAGTGCGGCCGGTTGAAGGACGCCGAGCCGGCGCTCGAGCGCCTCCACTCGAGCTACACCTCGACCGCCGCCTATGCCTCGGCCTATGGGCTGCTGCTGAACAAGCTGGGGCGATTCGAGGAGGCGCTGGCGCGCTACCGCCAGGCGCTCGAGATCGACCCGCTGGATCAGCTCGCCAACGAGGAGGTAGTCACGCTGTTGCGGCGGCAGGGGCGCGAGGCGGAGGCCCGACAGTTCCTCGCAGCGGCGTTCGAGAAGGCGGCCGGCCAGGTGCAGGCGATGAACCAGCTCGCCGTCGTCGCCCTGCGCCAGGGCTGGGCGCCGCAGGCCGAGGCGCTGCTACGCCAGGTGCTCGAGGCCGATCCGGGCAACGCCGGCGTGCTGGCCAACCTGGCGGCGAGCCTGATGCAGCAGCGTCGTGTGGAAGAGGCTTCGCGGGTGATGCGGGAGGCCCTGGTGCGGGATCCCGAGAACGCCCGCAACTACTACAACCTGGGCGCCATGCTCGCCGAGCAGGGTCGCATCGACGAGGCGCTGGAGTCGTTCAACAAGGCGGCGGAGAAGGGGTTGCGCAGCGCCCGCGTGCACGTGGCCGCGGCCAAGATGCGCTTCCGGCTGGGCGATCGCGCCGGCGCCGCGCGCGACCTGGAGAAGGCGCTCGAGCTGGAGCCGGGCGACGCCGAGGCCACCCAGCTGCTGCAGGTGCTACGGCAGGGCTAGCCCGACCCTCCTCCAGTCTTCCGGACCTACAGGGCCTACAGCGCCACCGGCTTGAGGCCGGTCCCGTAGCGGTCGCTGATCTCGTCCATCAGGGTCAGCGTCAGGGTGTACTCGCCGCGCTCGAGATTGTCGATCTTGATGGCGAAGCGGGCCGGGGCGCCGGCGGGGAAGTCGGCTACCTTGTCCGATTTGAGCCGCAGGTCCTGGTGGCTGCGCACCAGCCGGGCGAGCTTGCCGTCGCGATCGTAGACCGCGAGGAACAGAAAGACCCGTCCGACCATCACCTTGCCCTGCGGCACCAGGGTCACGTCCTCGATGGGGATCACCCCGGCTACGGTCAGGTCGACGCTCTTCTTGCGCTCTTTTTCCTGCCTGACCTGGACCGCAACGTCGAAGTCACCCCGATCCTTGGGAAAGAGCAGCGACGTCGCCAGCTCCTCGACCAGGCGGTCGCGCGGCGAAAGATGCAGATAGCCTTCGCGGCTGCGCGCCGTGAGCGCGCCGCGCTTCAGCCGCACGTCGATCCTGTGGTACTCCTGATCGGGTTCGTGGTCGGTCTGGAAGCCGAGGACGTAGGCGTTGGCGGTGCGGTTGTCGATGTCGTCGAACGCCCGGTAGTATTTTGAGTCGGAGTAGTACACGCCGCCGGTGCCGGCCGCCAGCACCTGCTGGGTCGACTCGGTGTCGATCCTCGAGGACTGGCGCGTGGTCCCGGCCTGGAGGAAGGAGACCGACCGCTCGCGGCTGGCGTCCAGGGTCGCGGCGGTGCTGTCCAGGCTGCGCCCGGAGACCGGGTAGATGGCAAAACCGGCGGCGTTGGCCGTCTGGACCACGGCCTTGTACCGCCGCACCAGGTCGGCGTGGAGGCTCTGGATCAGCGGATCGGTGCGGTCACCGCCGCCCAGCCCGGGAAGTCCCTGGCCGAGCAGCTGGGGTCCGCTGGGCAGGGTCTCGAAGGCGCCGGTGACCAGCACCAGCGACTTGCGGCCCGGCAGGGCCGCGTAGGCGCGCATGGTCTCCACTGCCGCCCGCACCGTCTGGTCGAAGTTGCGCAGGGAGCGGATCATGCGCTCGCGCACCTCGAAGTCCTCGGCCGACAGCTGGGTGGGCCCCGACAGGTCGATGGCCTGCGCTCTGCCCAGCGCCTGGGTCCGGCTGACGATCACCGGGTTCTCGGAGAAGGCCGGGTCGGTGGCTCGCGAGCGCCGCAGTGGCACCGGCAGCCGCCGCACCCGCTCGATGGCGCTGAGCACGGTGAACTTGTCGCTGGTGAAAGGCTCGAGCAGCCGCAGCTTGTCGTCGTAGGCCACCACCGCCCACTCGTAGGAGCCGTCGAACTGCTCCTGGATGAACGCCTCGACACTCTCGGTGGCGGCGGCAAGCTCGCGCTTCTCGATGGTGTTCATGTCGAAGAGCACGGCCATGCGGCGCCGCAACCGGCCGTCGTCCTCGATGCGGGCGTCGATGGCGACCTCGCCCTCCTCCCGCGGCCCGAGGTTGAGCCGGCCCTCCGAGAAGGAGTAGAAGTTGGTGACCTCCTTGCGGACGCCGTCCTCGTAGACCTCGAAGTCCCCCGGTGCGAGCCCGGCCACGGGCACACCGTTGGTGTCGGTCACCACGACGTCGACGTTCACCACTTCGACCTGCACCTCGTCGATCAGCGGCGGCACCTCTTGGGGCGCGGCGGCGGCCAGCGCCAGCGCCGCCGCGGCGAACAGGGGCAGGGTAGTTGGTCTGCCGTTCAAGCGTTGCTGCATGGCCTGACCCTCCGTTGCGGTGGCTAACAACTCATTATAGTGCCCCCCCGAGGCGACAGGGCGGCGCCGGCCCTTGGTAGGATTGGAGGTCACGGGCAAGACCCGCCGCGAGGCTCGAATGGACACCGACAGTCGACAGACGAGGCAGCGCGGCGGCGATCGCGCCGGTCGCCGGGCCGTTCGCGGCATCGCCGGTGCGGGGCTGCTAGCCCTGCTGGCGGCGGCTGCCGGGACGGTCGTCGCCCAGGAGCCGGATCCCGCCGCCGATCCGGGCGAGGTCTTTGCCGAGCGGGTCGACGTGAACGTGGTGACCGTCGACGTGGTGGTCACCGATCGGCAGGGACGGCCGGTGACCGATCTCACCGTCGACGACTTCGAGCTGTTCGAGGACGGCCGCCCGGTGGCGATCAGCAACTTCGCCGTCAGGACGCGGGCGAGCCGTGAGGCGGTCCCGGCGCCGGCGATGGAACCCCCGGCGACGGAGCCGGCGACGGTGCCGGAGCCGGTGCCGGCCGCCGACCCCCCGCCTCCGACCGCCGCCGCCGAGGAGGCCGAGCGCCAGCCGCTGCGACTGATCGTCTTCATCGACAACGTCAACATCCGCGCCGTCGACCGCAAGCGCGCCTTCCGGGATCTGCGCGTCTTCCTCGACGAGAGCCTGCAGCCCGGGGACCAGGTGATGCTGGCCTCCTACGAGCGATCGCTCAAGGTCAAGCACCCGTTCACCAGCGACGGGCGCCTGATCGCCACGGCGCTGTTCGAGCTCGAGAAGCTGGCCACCAACGCCGCCCAGTACAAGGAGGAACGGCGCATCCTGATCGAGCGGATCGAAGAGGCCCGCAACCCGGCGCAGATCCGCACCTGGCTCACGAGCTACGCGCAGTCGGCGCAGAACGACCTGCTGCCGACGCTGGCGGCCCTGAACGAGATGGTGGACTCACTGGCTGGCCTCGAGGGCCGCAAGGCGCTGTTGTACGTCAGCGACGGGCTGCCGATGACGCCGGGCGAGGAGTTCTTCGTCGCCGTGCAGTCGACCTTCCCCAACGAGTCGTTCATCCTCGACGCGCGCAGCTGGGATGCCACTTCCAGCTTCCAGGCGCTGGCCGCCCGCGCCAACTCGAACCGCGTCAGCTTCTACGCTCTCGATGCCGGCGGCGTGCGGGTCTCCTCGGCGATGGACGTCGAGCGCAAGAGCGGTGGGGCCTACGGCGGCTTCTACAACTCGCTGGACTCGGCGACGACCCTGAACCTCCACAACAGCATCAAGTTCCTGGCCGACGCCACCGGCGGCGCCGCCATCGTCAACACCAACAACTTTCGCCCCGGGCTGGACGCGATGGCCGCCGACTTCGATGAGTACTACTCCCTGGGCTACCACGCCGGGCACTACGGCGACGGTCGCTACCACCGGATCGAGGTCAAGCTCGATCGCCGCGGGCTCAAGGCCCGGCATCGGGAGGGGTACCGGGACAAGCCGCTCTTCAACCGAATGGCCGACGCCACGCTGTCCGCGTTGCGCTGGGGGCTGGAGCGAAACGGGCTGGGGCTGGAGATCGAGTTCTCGGAGCCCGAGCCGACCGCCGACAGCGACTACCGGTTGGTGACAATGGTGGTCCGGATACCCCTGCGACACCTCGTCCTGGTGCCCCGCGGCGAAGAGTATGCGGGCCTGGTCAGGCTCTATGTCGCCGTCGCCGACGCCCGCTCGCGGGTCGCGCAGCCGCAGGAGGTCTCGGTGCCGATCCGGATCCCGGCCGCCGAGCTCGAGGAGGCTCGGGAGAGGTCCTGGAGCTTCCGGATCCCGCTGCGGATGCGCCCCGGGCAGCAGCGTGTGACGGTGGGGGCGCGCGACGACCTGGGCGCCACCGAGTCCTTCGTCGGCGCCCACATCCGCGTGTCGGGCTAGCAGGCAGGTGCCCTGGCGCCCGGACCGCGGGCCGTCACTGGTCGAGATAGCCGCCGCGGCTGCGGACCGAGACGCCGGGGCGGTCGACCCGCACGCGCACCTTGTGCCAGCTGCCGTCGCCCCGGGCGATCGTCGGGTAGTAGCCCAGCACGTACTGCTGCCGCAGCTCGGTGACGATCTCGCCCACGGCCGCCTCGGTCTGCTCGATGTCGTCGAGCACGACGACGCGGCCGCCGACCTCCTCGACGATCTGCGTCAGCTGCGCGATCTGCCGCCGGTAGTCGTCGGGACCCTTCCAGGCCGAGTAGCGCGAGGCATCGCCGAGCCCGAAATCGAGCCGGATCCAGTAGATCATCGCCCGGCTGCGGCGGGCCAGCCAGACCACCTCTTCGATCTCGAGCGTGCTGTGGCTGTCGAAGCCGTCCGACAGCAGCACGACCACCCGCCTGCCCTGGCGGGCCTCGAGCTGTTTGAGGGCCCGGTAGAGATGGTCGTTGAGAGCCGTGCCGCCCGCCGCCTCGACCGCCGCCAGAGCCGCCTCCTGCGCGCCGAGATCGCTGACGAACGGGCTGGCGAACAGCAGCCGGTCCGAGAACAGCTGCAGCGAGACCTCGTCGCTGGCGCGGGCCTCGCGGACGAAGGCCTTGGCGCCGCGGACCGCGAAGCGCAGCCGCCGGCCGCGCATGCTGGCGCTGGCGTCGACCAGCAGGGCCGCCGCCATCGGCACGTCGCCGCGGGCGAAGGTCACGATCTGCTGGCTCAGGCCGTCGTCGAAGATCTGGAAATCGGCCCGCGTCAGGTTCAGGGCCCAGCCGGCGTCGTCGGTCGCCGTCACGTAGAGCTGCTGTAGCTCCACGTCGACCTCCATGTCGACCCGGATCGCCGGCGTGACCAGGAAGGCCGAGGTGCTGCCGCCGGCGAGATCGAAGGCGCGGGCCTCGAGCCGGTGCGCCCGGTTGTCGTCGCCGAGGTCGAGGCGCAGGCGGAACGGCGGCTCGGTCGCCTCGCCGCGCTTTTCGCCGTCCACCCAGAACTCGACCCGCAGGGTCTCCGCCCGCGGCTCCACGCGGACCGCGAAGTCGACCTCGCCCATCACCGGCGCCGGCTCGGGGCTGTCGATGAACACGAACAGCTCGGAGGCGCCGGCCGCGGCGGGCAGCAGGAGGAGGGCCCAGAGAGCCAGCCGTGGGGGCGACACGCTCAACCTCCGCTCTCCGGCTCCGGCTCCGGCTTCGACGCCGTCGCGGCGCGGGCCGCGGCGGCGGCCAGCTCGGCGCGTGCCGCCGTCAGCGGCTGGTTGGCCCAGCTGTCGTAACGCAGCCGGGCCGACGGCCCGCCGCCGGGCCGGGCCTCGATCCGCTCGAGCGTGGCGAGCGCCTCATGGGCGCGTCCCCGGCGGTCGTAGGCGTGCGCCAGCAGATGGCGCAGCGACTGGCCGGCCGGCATTCGCTCGACCGCCTCTTCCAGCAGCTCGATCGCCCGATCGCCGGCGCCGGTCTCGAGATGGAACCGAGCCAGCCGCTCGTAGGCGAGCGCGGTGACCCAGTCGTCGGGCCCGGCGGTGACGAGCTCGGCCAGCAGCTCGGCGAACCGCCGGCGCTCGCCCAGCCGCGCCAGGTTGACCGCCAGCCGCAGCCGGGCCTCTCTCGCCTGCGGTTGCGCCGCCACCAGCCGTTCCAGGTAGTCGACCGCCTGGCCGTACTGGGCCTGCTTTTCATAGGCCAGCGCCAGGCCGAGCAGGGCCGCGGGCTGCCCCTCCAGGTGCTCCAGGGCGCGGGCGAACAGGGCCCGGCTGCCCTCGGGGAGGTAGGCCTCCTGCAGAAGCCCGCCGAGGCTCGAGAAGATGGTGGCGGTCTGCGCCGGCGGCCCGCCCAGCCCCGCGTGCAGCTCGCCGAGCGCCACCAGGACGGACCGGGTGTGGCCGACGAGCGAGAACAGCCGGCGCTCGCGGTAGAGCTTGTAAAGGCCCTCGTGGAGCACCGCCAGCGGCAGGACCCGTTCCGGGTGGTCGGCGCCCAGCTGCCGGGCGACCGCCAGCTCGGCAGCTCGCAGGCTGGGCAGCGGATCCCGTTTCTGGTGTCCCAGCACACCCGCCTCGAGCTCGAACACCGCTTGTCGGGCCTCGCCGTCGCCGCCCTCGGCCAGCAGGGCGACGGCCTTGCGATAGCTGTCGGAGAGCCGCCGCACCCGCCGGCCGGCGGCCTCGCGGCGCGTCCTGGCTGGCGCGGCCCCGGGTGACGGCGCCGCCCCGGCCGGCGCCTCCGTGGCCGCGCCGGTCAGCCAGCGCAGGTCGCTCCACAGCAGCGCCCGGTCCTGGGCATGACCGGCGGCGACCAGCGCCGAGATCGGTTCCGAGAGCGACGCCGTGTCCGCGGCGCCCTCGAGCGCCAGACGCAGCCGGTAGCGCCCGGGCGCCAGGTCCGGCACCGTGAAGCGGAACGGCACCAGGTCGGCGGGGGAGGCGAGCGGGTCGGCCCCCGGCTCGAGTGGCCCCGGCTCGAGTGGCCCCGGCTCGAGCGCCACCCTCGTCGCCGGCGTCTCGGCCCCGTCGCCGTCGCGGATGAGCTCCAGCCAACCGGCGGGGAGCGTCCGGTCCGAGCCCCAGCGGTAGAGCACCGCGTCGTGGCTCCGCCCGGCCAGGAGCACGGGTCTCGCCGCCGGTCGCAGCAGCCGGCCCGCCGAGGCGAGCGGCGCGCCCAGCTCGGCCGCCTCGCTCAGCGAGGCCCCCATCACCGTTTGCCAGGAGTCGCGCCCAGCCGGCTCGGCGAACAGCGGCGGCAGGGGATAGCCCTCCCGATTGTCGGCGGCGGGCACCCGAACGCGCGTCGCGGTCCTGCCCTCGGCGCCCGAGCCGGCGTTGCGGACGAGGATCTTCAGGTCGTAGAGGCCGGGGCCGAGCTCCAGCCGGCCGTAGAACTTGAGGCCGCTGCTCCACACCGCCTGGCCGACCGCGTCGACGTCCACCGCGAACCCCTCGGCCAGGTAGGCCGCCACCCGGCCCGCGTCGGTGAGGGCGTAGACATAGACCTCGACGGCGGCCACCCGGGCCTTGTTGCTGGACAGGAAGCCGGCGCCGTCGATCTCGATCATGACGGTGACCGGCGCCGGGCCGGCCGCGGCCGAGGGCAGGGCCAGGGCGGCGAGGGCGATCTCGCCCCCGGGCTCCGAGCCGAGCAGGTGGGCGACCGCCGTCAGCCTGATACCGCGCAGGCGGCGTGCCCGCGCCAGCGCCGAAGCTTCGAGCTCGGCGTAGCCCGGCGACGGCGGCGTCGCCTCGGCGATCCCGGCGGCCGGCGGGTCCGCGGCCGTCGTCGTCGTCGTCGGCGCTCCCGCCACGGTCGCGAGGGCCAGGACGGCCGCCGCCAGGCCGTGGACCGGGGACGTTTTCGCGGAGGGACATTGTGAGCCGTTTCGGGCCTTGGACCGACGCCGCCCGGCGAGACCCGGCCCGGGCGAGTCGGTGGGCAGGGGTTCGGCTAGGGCTGTGCGGCGGTCTCGTCCGGCCCCGGCCCCACCCGCAGGTCGAGGCTCACTGTCGCGTCGATCCGCGCCAGCTCGTCGCGGACGCCGACCGAGATCCGGTGGTCTCCCCGCCTCATTTCGAGCTCCATCTGGTAGGCGGCGGCGCCGGCCGCGGCCTCGAGGATGCGGTCGTTGGGAATGTCGATCGGCACCAGGACCTCCTGCGGGTCCGATTGGTTGCCGTCTTCGTCGAGCGCCACCACGGTCAAGATCAACCGGCCGACGTGGCGGTCGTCCTGCGGTATCAGCAAGAGCCGGTCGAACGGGACCATCACCATCAGCGGCACCTGGAAGCGGCGGCCGCCCAGCGGTTTCGCTTCGCCGGGCGCGAGCCGCACCTCGAGGGGATTGCTCGCCAGGCCGTGGTGCAGCGCGGAGCGGGTCAGGTCGCGCAGGTGCTCGACCGGATCGCTCTCCTGGTAGCCCTTGAGATAGCGCACGTCGACCTTGCCGGCCGCGACCTTGACCTCGATGCGGTGGAAGTCGATCTCCGCGTCCGGCGGCCGCAGGTAGCCGAGCGAGTAGAAGCTGCGAAAGTCCTGGCGCACGCGATCGAGGAGGCCGCCGACGTTGCCGCTGCGCGTGTAGGCCAGCCCGCCCGTGCCGTCCGCCATCTGCAGCAGCGTGTCCTCGCGGTTGAAGCTCTCGATCGTGGCGACGTCGCGCGAGCCCGGGCCGCCGCCGGAGATGCGTGCCGCTGCCGCTGAGCTCGGCGGAGATCGTCCCCCCGGCGGTCCGCCCCGGCCTCGAGATCGGATAGAAGGCGACCCGGTTGGCGGCGGCCTCCGCGACCAGGCGCCGCACCTCCGAGGAGGCGTCGAAGTCGAGCGAGTTGAGCGACACCAGCTGGCGCGTCAGCCCCTGCTGACCGGAAGTGCTCATCCAGTCGCCGTACTTGCCCATCCAGGCCTCGACCAGGGATTCGGCGGTTCGGACCGGCATTCCGTCGCTGACATAGAGCACTGCTTTCCGCCCGCGCATGCCGGCCAGGGTGTGGATGAACCGCTGCAGCGTCTCCACCGTGGCCAGCACTCGCTGGTAGCGGCGCTCGGCCACCACGGCGACCTGCTGCGCCAGCCGCTCCGCTTCGTTGATGGCGGCATCGAAGGAGTTGGGGTTCTCGGCGCCGAAGCCGCCGCCGCCGCCCTGGCCGGGCTGATAGAGGCTCGCGGCCTGGATCTGTCGCATCAGGAGGCGGTACTCGACGTCCATCTCGATTCCGCGACCGGTGCGCATCTCCATGCGGTCGAGCGCCTCGATCAACAGCCCGACGTCGTTGGTGAAGCCCTGTTCCACCCGCGCCTGGGTACCGCCCCGGACCAGCATCACCCGATCCGCCGGGTCGCCGTGGCTCTCCAGATAGTCGCGCAGGTCGTCGAAGATCCGGTTGCGATTCTCGGGCCGGATGTTGAGCTCGTCGACGAAGACCACCAGCTGCAGGCGCTGGGTCTCGGGCCCCGGCAGCGGGGAGGCCTCGTCCGCCGGCTCGTCTTCAGCCCGCACCTGGCCCTGCTCGACGGCGAAGAAGTTGGTCAGCTCCACCGGCTGGCCGTCTTCGAGCAGCGTGAAGTCGTCGCGGGTGAGGCCGGTCACCGGGTTGCCGT
Source organism: Thermoanaerobaculia bacterium (assembly GCA_963781065.1). Classification (GTDB taxonomy): domain Bacteria; phylum Acidobacteriota; class Thermoanaerobaculia; order Multivoradales; family JAHEKO01; genus CALZJC01. The sequence continues at coordinate 74,852 of CAWAET010000015.1, forward strand.
CCTTGTCGGTCACCACCACCTCGATGTTGACGATGTTGACGTCGACCGAGTCGAGGAAGAGCCCGGCCTCGGGCTGGGCGGCCGCGCCGGTGACCCCGGCCAGGACGCTCAGCAGGAGAATCCACGCCGGAAGAAACCCGCGGGGTGGTTGAATGCGTAGAACGGGTACGGAGCCGTTGGGAGCCATGGGATGATGATATTCGAGATCGACAGACGCGCCACGAAAGCAACGCTCTGGCTCGCGCTGGCTCTGGCGACGACGATCTGCTGGTCGTGCGCCGGCCGCGGCCGCGGCATGGAGCGCGAGCCGTGGCTGCTGCGGACCGCCGGCGAGTACGGCCTCGACTCGGAATCGCTGGATCTTCCCCTGCGGGTGACCGAGGAAATGCGGCAGTGGCTGCGCGCGAAGGTCGCCCCCGGCGGTACCGACATCGAACGGCTGCAGCGCCTGCTCGAGGCGATGGAGAGCGCGGATGGGCTCGATCTGCGACACCAGTTCGGCCACACCGGCACCGCCGAAGAGGTCTTCAAGACCGGGCGCTACAACTGCCTCTCGTTCTCCTACCTGTTCGTGGCGCTGGCGCGCGAGATGGGCATCGAGGCCCACTATCTGGCGGTCGACCGGATTCAGCGCTACGAGCGCGAGGGCGACCTCATCCTGGTCTCCGGTCACATCACGGTTGGCTATGGCGTCGGGCTCAATCGCAGGATCCTGCAGTTCAACGTCGGCCCGGAGCTCAGCTACCAGGGCGCGAAGGCGGTGTCGGACCGTCGAGCGCTGGCGCTCTTCTATGCCAACCGGGGGGCCGAGTCGATTCGCGACGGGCGACTCGATGCCGCCGTGGAGTGGCTCGAGATCGGCACCAGCATGGACCCGGGCGAGCCCTCGGGGTGGGTCAACCTGGGCGTCGCCCGGCGGCGGCTGGGCGACGAGCGCGGCGCCGAGGAGGCTTACCTGCTCGCGGCCCGGGCCGAGCCCGAGTACGTTCCCGCCTACACCAACCTGGCCGCGCTCTACCGGCTGGGCGGCGACCGGGACGCCTCCGACCGGCTGCTCGAGGTGCTGGGCGGGCAGGGGCACCGCAATCCCTACATCTTCCTGGCGCTGGGCGACAGCAGCCTCGAGCGCGAGCTGCTGGAGGAGGCCGAGGCCTACTATCGCCGCGCCCTGCGGCTGGCGGAGAGAAAGGCCGAGCCGATGGCGGCCCTGGGGCTGCTGGCCCTCACCCGCGGCGACGAGCACGAGGCCCGGCGCTGGCTCGAGCGGGCGCGGGCGCTGCGCGAACAGGTGCCGCGGCTGCTGCAGCTCGAGGCCGGTCTCGGCGCGACTCACCGGCAGCGGCGCGAGCGGGCGGTCGGGACCTTCCGGTCGCCCGAAGGCTGAGTCCTCGATCGGGGGCCGGGCTAGCTCTTGCGCTTGCGCTCGACCCGCACCTGTTTGCGCACGTACGACTCGGCGCCCGACAGCTCGTCGAGGACCCCGATGGCGACGGTCGACAGGCCCGGTCGGACGCGCAGGGTCACGGCGTAGCCCAGCTCGCGCCCGAGCGCCTCCGCCAGCCGGTCCTTGGGCACGTTGACCGGGTAGGGCTCGCGGTGGATGTCCGAGACGCTGCCGTCCTCGCTCTGCACGATGACGAAGAACTGCAGCCGTCCCTGCTCGGCCGCCTCCGTCGGCACCAGCGCCAGCTCGCCGATCGGCACCCGGACCAGAATCGGCAGCAGCGTCTCGCCGCGCTTCTTCGGCTGCTGGCGGCCGAAGTCGACCTCCACCCGCAGGGGGTTGGCCTCCATGTCGAAGACCAGCGAGGCCATGGTGCGGTCGGCCGCTTTCTCGATCTGCGGCTTGTCCACGAAGCCGGAGCGGTGGCGCACCGTGAAGCCGGGCTGCCGGAGCCGCACCTCGACCCGGTGGTACTTGCCGTCGCCGCCGTCCTGCCGCGCGTAGCCGAGGGAGTAGAACGAGTCGAAATCGTCGGCGAAGTCGAACAGCGCCCGCTCGAAGCTGAAGGTGTTGAGAATGGAGCGGCCGCCGGTGGCTTCGGCCATCTGGATCAGCGGCTCCTGCAGGTTCTGGCTGCGCTGGCCGTCGGTCACCGTGCGGCCGCCGGCGGCGGCCGCAATCCCCCGGGTATCGGCTCCCGACGACCCGGCGGCGAGGCCGCTGGCGTCCATCGTGTAGAGCGTCGCCTGGTGGGCGTTGGCCTCACGCGTGATGGCGTCGAACAGGTGCCCCTGGTCTTCCGAGATGGCGTTGAAGACCGGATCCAGGATCTGGGCGTTGCGCCGGCCGTCCTGGAGCCCGAGGGGGCCGAAGAGATCCTCGAGATGCTGGTACATCTCCTCGCCCGGCCGGCGGGGCAGGCCCTCCGAGACGTAGACCACCGCCTTGCGGCCGGGCAGGCCGGCCAGCGACTGCACGACGCTCTTGATCATCTTCGCCGTCTGCCGCAGGTCGCTGCGGGTCGACTCGATGTAGGCGCGCGCCGTCTGCAGCGCCGCCTGGACGTTGCCGTCGACCGCAAAGGCCTCCATCAGGCTCTTCCTCTGGCGCCGCAAGGCGTCGTCGGTCTGGCGGTAGGTTCTCTCCTTGCCCAGGCGTCGCAGGGCCTCGGCGACCTTCTGCCGGTCCCGCGTCAACGGGGTGAGGATCTCCGGCGTGCGGAAGGCGCTCACCAGCATCACGTTGTCGCCCTGGCGCAGCCGGTCTTCGAGGAAGCCCTCCAGCTCGTCCAGCACCCGCTTGCGGCTCGACGGCCGGAGGTTGAAGTTGTCCACCAGCACCACCAGGTTGAGCTGCTGGTTGCGGGGCAGCATCTCGGGCGGCTCCTGGACCACCGCGGGCAGACCGGGAGCGTCGACGGTGCGCAACAGCCGATCCAGCCGGGCCACGGCGTAGAAGTTGGAGATCTCCACCGTCCGGCCGTCTTCGACGATCTCGAAATCCTCTTTGGTGAGGCCGGTGACCCGCTGCCCGTCCTGGTCGGTGACGAAGACCTCCAGGTTGACCACCGTGACGTCGATGGTCTCGGCAAACAGCGGCGGGACGTCCTTCTGCGCCGGCGCCGGCGCGGCGGCCCAGAGCAGCAGGGCGAGGGACGCCAGGCTCGCGGCTTTGCCGGCTGTCCGTCTGGCTGTCCTCTCGATCTGCCCCGGGCGGTCACGGGCGGCATCATAACCTCATGCGCCTGGCCGGCGCGGCAAGCGGCCGGGCGGAGGGTGTGTGCCGGCGTCACGGCACCGGCGCCGCGGACCCGGTTGGCCGGCCATAGACTTCTGCCACGGCGCTAGCCGGGGATCAGGACCTGGGTGCGGACGTACGAGGTCTGCCCCGCGAGCTCGTCATGGACGCCCACCGCGACGACCTGCCGGCCGCTCTCCATCAACAGCTCCACCTCGTAGACGTAGTACTGCTGACGGGCGGTGGCGAACTCGCTCTCGGGCACGGTGATCGGCAGCGGCTTGAGATCGACCGGCGAGTGTTCGCCCTCCTCGTCGATCACCGCCACCGAGATCTGGAGGTTGCTGCGGAGGAGCGACTCGATCGGCACGAAGGTGATCTTGCCGATGGGAATGCGGACCAGGAACGGCACCATGTAGCGGCCGTCGTCGCGCCGCCGCGGCGGCTCCACGCGGCAGTCCACCTCGAGCGGGTTCGTCTCGATGCCGAACAGCAGGCTGGCCAGGGTCCCTTCGCTCATGCGGGTCGCCCGCGTCTTGTCGCGGTAGCCCGCCCGGTGCCGGACCTCGAGGCCCTTCCGCTTCACCCGCACCTCGATCTTGTAGTAGCGGCCGTCGCCGCGGTGGGCCGGCGCGTAGCCGAGCGAGTAGAACGACTTGAGGTCCTCTGCCCACCCGGTCGAGCATGCCGTCGAAGTTGTTGGTGCCGAAGATCGCCTGGCCGCCGGTGTCCTCCGCCATCATCATCTGCGGCTCGCGCAGGTTCATCTGGCGGAACCCGTCGACGTCGATCATCGAGCCGTCGACCGAGGTGGAGTCGGCGGACAGCGAGGCGTGCGGCCGGTTGCCCTCGGCTTCGATGGTGTAGAAGGTGACGCGGTTGGCGTTGGCGTGGGCGGTGAGCTCGCGGAAGCGGCTGCGGGCGCTGTACCGGCGCGAGCGCAGCAGCGAGTTGGAGCCGTCGGTGTGCTTCTGGTTGACCAGGTAGAAGAGATCTTCGGCCGCGGTCATCGGTATCCCGTCGCTGACGTAGAGAAACGCCTTGCGCCCGGGCAGCCCGGCCAGCGAGGAGACCAGGTCCTTCATCCCGGTGATGCTCCGCAGCACGTCGTCGTAGGTCGACTTGGCGTAGAACTCGACCTGCGACATGGCGTCGAGCTCGTTGCGGCTCGCCTCGACGCGCCGGATCACGTCGCGGCGGTCGGTGCCGGCCTGCACACCGAGTGCCGAGAGCTTGAGGATGCCGTCGATCGCCCGCCGGACGTCGTTGAGATCGGAGGTGAACGGCTGGCGGATGTGGAGCGAGCGCTCGAAGGTGACCAGCATCACCTGGTCGTCGGGACCGACGTTCCGGTTGAGGAAGCTGAGGACCTCGCCGGCGACCTTGTTGCGGTTGAACGGCCGCAAACGCAGGTTGTCGAAGTAGAGGATCACGCTCAGCCGCTGGTCCTCCGGCAGGGCCAGCGCCTCCAGGCGGTTGACCGGCTCCGCCCCCACCGGCAGCGGCGGCGGCGCCGCGACGCCCCCTTCCGGCTCGCGAAGCCGGCCGCCTTCGACGGCGGTGAAGTTGGTGATCTGCATCGGCTTGCCGTTCTCGAAGATCTCGAAGTCGTCTCTTGTCAGACCGCTCACGCGGTTGCCCTTCTTGTCGGTCACGTGGACGTCGACGTTGACCAGGTTGACGTCGACCGACTCGAAGAAGACGCCTTCCGGCGGCCGGATCGGGTCCGGCTCCTCGGTGCCGGCGGCGTGGGCGCCAAGCGTCACCAGGAGCGCGGGCAGCAGCCAGAAACGAACGGCTCTCATGGGCCGACCCTACGCCACCAGCGGGTGGGAACGCCAGGGCGGGCCGTTCGCTATCATCAGCGGGCCGCCGGCTCCGTGGTGAATCGCCGGCCCGGGCCCGCCCGAGGACGACCCGCGATCGATGCAAGCTGGCTGGAGCCGCAGGACCGTTGCCGCCTATCTGGGCGTCTTTCTCCTGGCGCTCGGCGTCCGCCTCGTCTGCCTTTGGCAGAGCCTCGACAACCCGTCGTTCGACGCCCCGATCGTCGACGCCGGCGAGTACGACGCCATGGCCCGGCGGCTGGCCGCCGGCCTGGAAGCCGGCCCGCGCCTGTTCTGGCAGCCGTTCTTCTACCCGGTCTATCTCGCCGCCGTCTACGCCCTGTCGGCGGGCTCGATCCTGGCGGCGAAGCTGAGCCAGGCCGTCCTCGGCGCCCTGACCTGCTGTCTCACCCTCGCCCTCGGCTCGCGGCTGGTCGATCGGCGAACCGGGCTCGCCGCCGCCGTGATGACCGCCCTCTACGGGCCGCTGGTGCTGTTCGAGGGCGAGCTCCTGGCCACCGGTTGGGCGGCCTTCTGGTCGGTCGCCCTGGTGCTGGCCTTCGTCGCCGCCCCGGGACGGGCTCGCCCGGTCTTCTGCTTCGCGCTCGGGCTGCTCGGCGCCCTCGCGGTCCTCACCCGGCCCACCTTCCTGCCGTTCTACGCCGCTGCCTGGGTCTGGCTGCTGGTCGCCGAGCGCCGCCGGGCCGGATCCTGGTCGCGGCCGGCGCTGGGGCTTTTCGCCGCCCTGTTGGGGTTCGCCGTTCTGGCGGTGCCGGTGGCCGAGCTCAGCCGGCGGGCCACCGGCAGCTTCAGCTTCCTGGCCGCCTCGGGCGGCCTCAACCTCTACATCGGCAACAACCCGAGCTCCTGCGAGACCCTGACCGCCCGTCCGGGCCTCGAGTGGGGGGAGCTGGTCGATCTGCCGGCGCGGCAGGGCCACACCGGCATGGCCGCCCGCAACCGCTTCTTCCTCGCCCGGGTGGGGGAGTTCGCCGCCGAGCGGCCCGGCGCCTTTCTCGGCGGCCTGGGCGGCAAGGCGCTGCGCTTTGCCGGCTCGCGCGAGCTGCCGCGCAACCTCGACGTCTACTTTGCCGCCGGCTGGTCCGGCCTGCTGTCGCTGCTGACCTGGAAGGCCGGCGGCTTCGGTTTCCCGTTCGGCGTGCTGTTGCCGCTGGCGGCGGTGGGCCTGGTGTTTCGGCGCGAGCGGTTCCCGGCGCCGGTCTGGCTCTTCCTGACCCTCTACCCGCTGGCCGTCATCCTGGTGTTCGTCGCCGCGCGCTACCGGGCGCCGGTGATCCCGGTGCTCGCGGTGGCGGCGGCGGCCGGCCTCTTCGCGCTGCTCGAGATCGCTCGACGGCGGCAGCCGCGGCGGGCCCTCGCCGCGGCGCTGCTGCTGCTCGGCGTGGTCCTGCTGTCGACCCTGCCCGGCCCTTTCTGCGAGGAGGGGATCGACGGCGAGGCGGACTTCTACTATTGCCTGGGCCACGCCCAGAGCGAGCGCGGCGACGCCGACGCGGCGGCCGCCAGCTACGAGCGAGCGCTGGCGGCCGACCCCGACCTCGAGCAGGTGCACTACAACCTGGGCCTGCTGCGCTCCGAGGCCGGCGACCTGGAGCGGGCCGAGCATCACTACGGTGCGGCGCTGCGGATCGCCCCCGGTTTCGCTCGCGCCCACAACAACCTCGGCTCGCTGCTGGAGCGCCGGGGCCGGTCGGACGAGGCCGTCCCACACTTCGCCGAGGCGGCGCGGCTCGATCCGCGGCTGCTGGTCGCCCGGCGCAACCTGGCCAAGGCGCTGCTGCGTGGCGGCCGGTCGGCGGAGGCGGTGGCGGCGATCCGCGGCGTCATCGAGGCCGAGCCGGGCCAGGCCGAGGACCACTTCGTCCTCGGCAGCGCGCAGCTGCAGGGCGGCGACCCGGAATCGGCGGTGGCCCAGCTGCGGCACGCGGTCGAGCTCGGCGGCGACGCCCGGGTCCACAACGAGCTGGGCGTGGCGCTGCTCGGCCTGGGCGACCCGACGGCGGCGGTGGAGCAGTTCCGCCGCGCAGTCGAGCTGTCGCCGGACTACCTGGATGCCTACAGCAACGCCGGCGCCGCCCTGGCGATGCGCGGCGACTTCGCCGAGGCCCGCCGGCTCCTCGCCGCGGCGGTGCGGCGCTCGCCGGAGTCCGCCGACGCCCGCTACAACCTGGCGATCATCCTCGAACGGCTGGGCGAGGCCGACGCGGCGATCGCCGAGCTGCGCGCCGTTCTCGCGCTGCGGCCCGACCACGCCCGGGCGCGCGCCCGTCTGCGCGAGCTGGCCGATGAGTAGCGTCCGGGTGAAGCGCGTAGCGGCCGGCCTGGCGGCCGTGGCGGCGGTGTCGGCATTGGCCGCCGCCGGCGCCTGGGCGCAGGAGCCGGCCGGACCGGGCCCGCCGCCGCCTCAGCGTTCCGCCGGCGCGGCGGCCGGCGGCATCTTCGTCGAGCTCGAGGACGGCGGTCTCGACTTCGTCCACTTCAACGGCATGTCGGGCGAGTTCTACATGGTCGAGATCAACTCCGGCGGCGGCGGCATGCTCGACTACGACAACGACGGCGATCTCGACCTCTACCTGGTGCAGGGGCAGCTGCTCGGCCCGGGCCGGGAGAGCGGCGGCGCGCCGGTCGCCGGCGCCCAGCCGCCGCCGCTCACCGACCGCCTCTACCGCAACGACCTGGCGGTCGGGCCGGACGGCAGTCCGGTGCTCCGCTTCACCGACGTCACCGAGGCGAGCGGTCTGGCGGCGACGGGCTACGGCTACGGCCTGGCGGCCGGCGACTACGACGACGACGGCTGGGTGGACGTCTACGTCGCCAACTTCGGCGCCAACACCCTGCTGCGCAACAACGGCGACGGCACCTTCGCCGACGTCACGGCCGCCAGCGGCGCCGACGACCGGCGCTGGTCCGTGCCGGTCGCCTTCGTCGACTACGACCTCGACGGCCGGCTGGATCTTTTTGTCGGCAACTACCTCGACTTCTCGTTCGCCGGCCACAAGACCTGCCGCACCGCCACCGGCGCCGCGGACTACTGCGGCCCCGAAGCGTATGTCGGCGTCCCCAACCGGCTGCTGTGGAATCGCGGCGACGGCACCTTCGCCGACGTCACCGGCGCCGCCGGTCTCGGCCGGGAGCCGAGCAAGAGCCTCGGGGTGGTGGCGGCGGACTTCAACGGCGACCGGCGGCCCGATCTCTACGTCACCAACGACCTGGCGGCGAACCACATGTGGATTCAGGACGAGGGGGGCGGCTTCACCGACCAGGCGCTGCTGGCCGGCAGCGCGGTCAACTCGATGGGCAGGCCGGAGGCCAGCATGGGGGTGGACGCCGTCGACTTCGACGGCGACGGCGACGAGGACCTGTTCATGACCCACCTCACCCGCGAGACCAACACCCTGTACCTGAACGACGGCCAGGGGATGTTCGAGGACGCCACGGCGCGCACCGGCCTCGGCCCGCCGAGCCTCAAGTACACCGCCTGGGGCACCGGCTGGCTCGACTACGACAACGACGGCTGGCTGGAGCTGGCGGTGGCCAACGGCGCGGTCCGGGTGATCGAGGAGCAGGCCAACCGCGGCGACCCCTACCCGTTTCGCCAGCCCAACCAGCTGTTCCGCAATCTCGGCACCGGCCGCTTCGCCGACGTCAGCCGGGAGGCGGGAGAGGCCTTCGAGCGGGCCGAGGTCAGCCGGGCGATCGCCGTCGGCGATCTGGACAACGACGGCGACAGCGATCTGCTGCTGGTCAACAACAACGGCCCGGCGCGGGTCCTGCTCAACACCCACCCGGGCGGGCACTGGCTCGGGGTGCGCCTGGTCGGCGGCCCCGGCCGGCGCGACATGCTGGGTACCCGGGTCGCCCTGCTGCGGCCCGGCCGCGCGCCGCTCTGGCGCCGGGTGCAGACCGGCGGCGGTTTCGCCGCGGTGCGGGACCCGCGCGTCCGCTTCGGCCTCGGCGAGCAGGCCGACGTCGGGGCGGTCCGGGCCTACTGGCCGGGCGGCGAGGTGGAGGAATGGACCGGTCTGGCGGTCGACCGGTATACGGTGCTCGAGCAGGGCAGCGGCCGGCCCGTTCGCTGAGGCGCCGTTCGCTGACCGCCGTGCGCCGATCCGCTGGGGCGGGCCGCGGCGGGCCGGTCAGCCGCCGGCCGTGAGCCGTGCCATGGCCAGCGCCTTGCGCGCCTGACCGAAGTCCGGCGCCAGCGCCAGGGCGCTCTCGAAGGACTCCGCGGCGGCGTCCGCCTGGCCGCGCCCGAGCTGGATCCGCCCGATGCCGAAGTGCGCCCGCGCCTTGATCGCGTCGTCCGCGTCGCCGTCGAGCAGGCTCCGCAGATGGCGGAGGGCTCCGTCCGGATCGCCCAGCGGCACCAGCAGGCCGGCCAGCATCAGGCGCTCGGCGGGATCGACCGGCGGGCTCTCGTCGAGCAGCCAGGCGACCTGGGCGAGGCCCTCGGCGCGGCGCCCGGCGCGCAGCAGCGCCATGGTCAGCAGCACCCGCGCCTCGCGCGCGCCGGGGTCGGCGTCGACCACCGTTCGCGCCTGGGCGATCGCCGCCGCCGCGTTGCCTGCCCGGAGCTCGATCTCGGCCAGCTTGAGCCGCGCCTGCCCGAGCCCCGGGTCGAGCTCGAGCGCCGCCCGGAAGAGGGCCGCGGCCTCGGCATCCGAGTCGAGCTGGAGCAGCGTCTGGCCGAGGTCGAAACGGTAGTCGGCCCGGCCGGGGTCGAGCGCCACCGCCCGGCGCAGCGCCTCGGCGGCGGCGGCGAACTCCTGCCGCCGGTAGAGCGCCGACCCCAGGCCGTGATGCGCCACCGCGTCGTCCGGCGAGACCTCCACCGCGCGGCGGAACTCCTCGAGCTCGACCTCGGGCGCGCCCCGTCGCCCGGCGCGCAGGCCGCGCTCGACGTGCACCGCGGCGCCGGTCGCCAGCGCCGCCAGCTCGGCGTCCAGCGGGCTCGGGCACAGCGGCATGCCGCCGACATGGATCGGGCGGGCGGCGCTCTGCCGCAGGTGCTCCTCGGCCTCGGCCTGGCGGCCCAGCCGCAGCAGGGTCTGCGCCAGCGGGTAGTGGACCTGGAAGGCCTCCGGCTGGAGCTCGAGGGTGCGCCGGAACCGGCTCGCGGCCCGCTCGAGATCGCCCGCGGCCCGCGCCGCCTCGGCCATGCCGTAGAGCGCCGCGGCGCAGCGCGGCTCGAGCTCGAGCGCCCGCTCGAACAGCGGTTCGGCCGCCGCGGGCCGCTCCAGCAGGAGCTCGATCCGGCCCAGGCGCTCGAGGGCGGCGGCCTCGTCCGGCGCCAGCTCGAGGGCTCGGCGCAGCGCATCGGCGGCCTCCTCCAGCCGGCCCTGGCGCTGGTAGACCGCGCCCAGGTAGTAGGGCCAGCGGTAGTCGGCGGGCTGCAGCCGCTGGGCGTTGCGGTAGCACGCCGCGGCCGGCTCGAGCAGGTCGTAGCCGTGGTAGAGGCGGCCCATGCGGCCCAGGGCCTCGGCCAGCGCGGCGCCCCCGCTGTCGCGCTCGAGCCGGCGATCGAGCGCGGCGCGCTCCTCCTCCAGCTGCCGCAGCACCGCCGGATCGGCGCCGGCGAGGGTACGGCGACGGCAGGGCCTCGAGGCCGCCGGCGTCGCCAGCTCCGGGGTCCGCGGTCCGAGCGTCACCCGGCCGGGCGGCCCCCGGTTCGGTGTCCGCGGTGGCGGCGGGCTCCGCGCCGCTGTTCCCGCCCTCGGGCGGCGGCGCCGTGCAGCCGCCCGCCAGCAGAACCACCACGAGCGCCGCCGGCAGCCGTCGCCTCATCGATCGCCCTCCCGCTCGACCGGCCGGCCGCTGCCTTCGCGCAGGGTCTGGTAGCGGCCGGGCTCGACCTCGAACACTTCGGACCGGCCGCCGGGCCAGCGGACCTCGACACCGCTCACCCGCGGCGCGTCGCCGAGCCCGATGGTCAGCCTGGGATCGCCGGCCGACAGGTAGCTGCCGTCGGTCCGGACCCGGCGCCAGAGCTGCGGCCCCTGCTGCCGCAGGACGTGCACCCAGGCGCCGAGCGCGTCGCGCGGCCGCTCCCGGGCCACCAGCCTCAGGCCCAGCCACGGCCGCTTGTTGCCGACCTGGTTGACGAGCAGCCGCGCCGGGCCGCTGTTGTTGGTGATCACGACGTCGAGGTCGCCGTCGTTGTCGAGGTCGCCGACCGCCACGCCGCGGCTCACCTCGGAGAGCTCGAAGAGCTCGCCCGCCGCCCGCGAGATCTCCTCCAGGCGCTCGCCGCCGACGTTGCGAAACAGCTGGTTCGGCATGTGGATCGGGTAGGGGTCGCCGGCGGTCGCCAGGTCGGGGATGATCTTGACCGCGCCGTTGACCGCCAGCAGGTCCAGCCAGCCGTCGCCGTCGTAGTCGAGCCAGGCGTTGCCGAAGCCGGTGTAGGCCCAGCTCGCCATGGCGACGCCGGCGGCGCTGGAGCGGTCGTCGAACGAGCCCCGGCCGTCGTTGCGGTAGAGGGTGTTGCTCTCGAGCGCCAGGTGGGTGACCAGCAGGTCCTCGTCGCCGTCGGCGTCGAAATCCCCCGACACCACCCCCATCCCGGCCTCGGCCCGGCCCTCGGCGTTGAGCGCGCAGCCGGCGGCGAGGGCCTCGTCCTCGAAGGTGCCGTCGCGCTGGTTGACCCACAGGAAGTTGCGCATGCCGTCGTTGGCCACGTAGAGGTCGGGCCAGCCGTCGCCGTTCCAGTCGCCGCTGATCACCCCGAGCCCGCTGGCGGTCCGCGCCAGGATGCCGGCTCGGCCGCTGACGTCCTCGAAGGTGCCGTCGCCGCGGTTGCGGAACAGGCGGTCGTTCTGGGGCCGGTAGGACTGCGGGCCGCAGTAGTCGGGGGCGCCGGTGAGCCAGCGGCAGGGCTTGTGGGAGGCGACGGTGAAGTCGACGTAGTTCACCACGTAGAGGTCGAGCCAGCCGTCGCGATCGTAGTCGAGGAAAGCGGCGGAGGCGCTCCAGCCCGGCACATCGGTGCCGCTGGTGGCGGTGACGTCGGCGAAGGTGCCGTCGCCCCGGTTGCGCAGCATCTGGTTGGGGCCGACGTTGGTGACGTAGAGATCGACCCAGCCGTCGTTGTCGACGTCGCCGGCGGCCACTCCCATGCCGTAGCCCGTGGCGCGCGATGCCGCTCTGCGTCGTGACGTCGGTGAAGCGCAGCCGCGGGCCGCCGGCCGCCTCGGGGTCGAGGTCGTTGCGGTAGAGCCGATCGCCCGGCGGCGCCCCGGACGGGGGCGGGAAGGTCGCCTCGGACACCGTCTTGCGCGGGTCGAGCATGCGGCCCTGGAGCAGGTAGACGTCGAGGTCGCCGTCGTTGTCGTAGTCGACGAGGCCGGCGCCGGCGCCCATCATCTCGGACAGGTAGAGCTCGCCGGACATGCCGTTGAAGTGGACGAAGTCGAGACCGCTGGCGGCCGCCTGGTCGACGAAGGGGGGTGTCGCCTCGGACGCGGAGGGCGTCGCCCCGGCGCCGGCCACCGGTTCGGGGCGCCCGCCCTCGCAGCCGCCGGCGGCGATCGCCGCGACCGCCAGCAACATCAGGGCGCGGCGCGGGGGCGTCTCAGGGGGCCGCACGCAAGGCCCTCAGGGCGGCTTCGGCCAGCTGCTGCTGCGGCGCCGCGAGATCGTCGCGATGGTCGCCGAGGGCGAGCTCGAGGTTGCGGATCGCCTCCGCCCGCTGGCCCGCCTGCGAGAGCACCATCGCCAGTCCGAGGTAGTGGGAGCCGGCGGGGGCGATCGCCAGCCCCTTGCGGAACAGCTCCGCGGACCGCTCCAGGTCGCCGGCGACGGCGTGCAGCGCCGCGGCCCGGTAGATCTTGTCGGCTTCGCCGTCGAGCGCCCCGCCGGCGAGCAGCCGGTCGTAGATCTCGAGCGCCGGGCGGATCTCGCCCAGCCGCGCCCGGACGTCGGCGATCTTGACCTGGAGCGGGATGCTCCCTGGCTCGAGCTCGCGGGCCTGCTCGAAGCGCACCAGCGCCGCGCGCGGATCGCCGCGCTGCTCGGCCACCATGCCCAGCAGGTTGATCGCCTGGGAGAGCTTCGGATTGGCCTCCAGCAGCTCGCGGGCGCGGCGCTCGGCCTCGTCGAGATTGCCCAGCTCGAGGTTGTAGGCGGCCAGCTTGAACGCCATGGCGCTGTCGGGAATCTGGGCGACGCCGCGCTCGAGGGCGGCCAGCGCCCCGGCGCGGTCGCCGCGGGCGGCGAGGATCTGGTGGCGCAGGTGGTAGAAGTCGGAGACCCGGAGGCCGGAGTTGGCCGCGATCAAGGCGTCGAGCTCCCGCGTCGCCCGGTCGAGCTCGTTGGTGTCGATCAGGTTCTGGATCGATCGCGCGGCCATCTCGATCTGGATCCCGCGCTTGGGATCCAGCATTTCGCTGGCCCGGCTCGAGGTGGTCGAGAGATAGCCGAGCGCCTGCAGCTGGCGGACGTCTTCCGGGGTCAGCTCGCGGCTCGCGTCGGCGCCGCTCGCCTCGGCCTGCAGCAGCACACGCTGCAGCGCCTCGTCCAACCGCTTGGCCAGCCGCCGCTCGCGAGCGAACAGGTTGGCCGTCTCGCCCGGGTCCTGGCCGAGGTCGTAGAGCTCGGGCTCCGGCACCGAGATGTACTTGTGGTCGTCGACGATGACGCCGGTGCGAGGCGCCCAGTTCTTCTCCAGCTCGCCGGCCAGGCTCTCGAAGTAGATCGTCCCGGCGGGCTCGGGCGCGCCGCGCAGCAGCCCGGCGAGGCTGGTTCCCTGGAGCCCCGGCGGCCGTTCCAGCCCGTACAGCTCGACCAGTGTGGGCAGCAGGTCGACCAGCGCCACCCGGCGGTCGACGACCCGGCCCGCCGCCAGCCGCCCGGGAGCGAAGAACAGCAGCGGCACCCGCATCGTCGGCTCGTAGGTGAGCATGCCGTGGCCCTCCTCGCCGTGCTCGAAGAACGCCTCGCCGTGATCCGAGGTGACGACGACGAGGGTCGTCTCCAGCAGCCCGGCCGATTCGAGATCGCGCAGGATCCGGCCGATCAGCGAGTCGACGAAGGCGATCTCGCCGTCGTACGGGCTGTCGCGAAAACGCTCCAGAAACTCCGCCGGCGGCTCGTAGGGCGCGTGCACGTCGTAGAAGTGGACCCAGCTGAAGAACCGCTTGTCGTTCCCCCGCGGCAGCGAGTCCCGGAAACGGCGGTAGACCTCGTCGCCCGGGATCTCGCTGAAGAAGCGGAAGAGGTCGCCCATCTCCAGCGAGTCGTCGTAGTGGTCGAAGCCCTGGTCGAGGCCGAACTTGGCGGTCAGGACATAGCTCGAGACCGTTGCCGAAGTGGCGAAGCCGCGCGCCTGGAACAGCTCGGCCAGCGTCACCTCGGAGTCGCTGACGTAGTGCACTCCGTTGAGGCGGACCCCGGTCGCGAACGGGTAGCGGCCGGTGAACAGGGTGGTGTGCGACGGCAGGGTCAGCGGGACCGCGCTGTAGGCGTTGGCGAACCGCACTCCCTCGCGCGCCATCCGGTCCAGGTTGGGCGTCTCGGCCCGGGCGTAGCCGGAGAAGCCCAGCCGGTCGTCGCGCAGGGTGTCGATGGTGATCACCAACAGGTTCTGGTCGGAGAGGTCGAGCGGCGCGTCGCCGGCGCCGCCGCAGCCGCCGGCCAGCAGCGCGCCGATGACCAGCAGACGTGCCCGGTTCCGTGTTGTCTCGATGCGGCTCACGCTGTTGAGGGGTTCTCTCGGCCCGAGCCGTCGAGGAGGGCCGGGCACGGCCGGGGCGCCGGCCGTCGGCGCTACAATACACCCCGATATGACTGTCGGACATGGCGCCCGGGCCCACCGGTGGATACCGCTCCTTGGCCTGCTGGCGTACACCGCCACGACGGCCTTTGCCTCCACAACCTCGCCGAACGAGCCGGTCGCGGCCGCCGAGAGGGTCATCCCCAGGCCGGACCTGAGCGCGCTGTCGGAGACGGCACGCGCCAAGATCGAGACCATGCAGCGCGCCCTCGGCGAGATGTCGGCGACCGGTAGCGGGGGGGCCGGCGAGCTCAAGGAGGGCTTCGGGCTCCTCGGCCAGCTGTTCCACGCCTTCGATCTGCTCGACGCGGCGGCGATCTGCTACGGCAACGCCATCGAGCTCGCCCCGGACGATCCCCGCTGGGCCTACTACCGGGCGCTGGTGCTCGGCTCCCAGGGCGAGCTCGACGCCGCGGTCGCGGCCTACCGGCGGGCGATCGAGCTGGCGCCCGAGGAGCAGCCCGCCCGCATCCGCCTCGGTAACGCGCTGCTCGAGCTGGGCCGGCCGGAGGAGGCGGAGGCGGCCTTTGCCGCGGCGCGCCGGGTCGATCCGGACAGCGCCGCCGCCCTCTACGGCCTCGGCCGGGCCGCGGCCGCCGCCGGCAGGGCGCAGGACGCGGTGGACCTGTTCGAGGGGGTGCTGGCCTTGCAGCCGGAGGCGTCGATCGTCCACTACCCCCTGGCCCAGGCCTACCGCCGGCTGGGCAACACCGAGCGGGCCGAGTTCCACCTCGAGGCCCAGGGGGAGCGCGCCGTCAGGTTCCCCGACCGGCTGGTCGACACCCTGACCCTGATCGCCAAGAGCACGGCCCTGGAGGTGGTCGGCGACCTGGCCGCGCGGCCGGACTTCGACGAAGAGGGCTTTCTCGGCTTCGTCCTGTCCCAGTTCAGCCGCGACACCGGGGCCGCCGAGCAGCTCGAGAAAGTGATCGCCCACCTCGAGTCCTCGGGCAAGGGGAGCGCCGTCCAGATCGGCAGGATCCACTACGGCATCGGCGGCCTGCTGGCCGGCCTCGGCCGGGGCGAGGAGGCGATCGCCCAGTTCGAGCAGGCGATCGCCGGCGACCCCGAGCTGCTCGACGCCCGGATCAAGCTGGGCAACGCCTTTGCCCGGGGCGGCCGCTTCGACGAGGCGATCGCGGCCTACTCGCAGGTCCTGGAGGCGCGTCCCGAGGACACCGGCGTCCTGTTCAAGCGCGCCACGGCCTTGGTCAACCAGGAGAAGCTGACCGAGGCGCGGGCCGATCTCGAGCGGCTGACCCGGATCGACCCGCGGGGCCTCGAGGGCCGTCTGCTTCTCGGTGCCGTCCTCGAGGGGCAGAACCAGGGCCAGGCCGCGGTGGACAACCTGCTCGCGGGCCTCGAGGCCCAGAAGGGGAACACGGGCGACGACACGGCCGGTGACACGACCGACGAAACCATCCGGGTGGCCCTCCACACCGAGCTGGCGGCCCTCTACCGCCGCCAGCAGCAGCCCGAGAGCGCCGCCCGGGAGTACCTGCAGGCGCTCAAGATCGACCAGCAGCACGTGCCGGCACTGAGCGGCCTGGCCGGCCTCATGCTGCAGCTCGGCTATGCGCCGCAGGCGGCGCAGACCTACGAGCGCTGGGTGGCGCAGGAGCCGGCCAACGTGGCGGCCCGCGTGGGCGAGGTCACCAGCCTCATCATCGCCGGCGCCCACGTCCGGGCGAAGGAGCGGCTGGAGGCCGGCCTGGCCGAGGTGCCGGCGAGCATCGACTTGAAGGACCTCCTGGCCCGCCACCTCGCCGCCTGCCCCGACCGCACCGTGCGCGACGGCGAGCGTGCCCTCGAGCTGGCGCTCGAGCTCTTCGACGCCGTGCCGAGCCTCGAGAGCATGGAGACCGTGGCCATGGCCTACGCCGAGGCCGGGAAGAGCAGCGATGCCGTCGACTGGCAGAAGCGGCTCATCGCCGAGGCCGGGGACGAGGCGACCGCCGCCGACCTGGGGCGCTGGCAGTCCAACCTGACGCTGTACGAGCGCGGTGAGGCCTGCTGTGCGGCGGTGAGGTAGCTCGGGTTTCGACGCGCCGCTAGCCGGCGCGCTGTGGGGCGGGGTGGCTCGGCAGGGGGACGCCCTCCCGACAGCAATGAAAAGGGGCGGTGGGTAGTCCCGCCGCCCCTTTCCGATTTGACGGAGAGTCGAGTGGTGTCCCTACTCCGGAAGGACCTCGACGCTGCAGATGACCGTTCCGATGTCGAGACAGTCATCGGCGCTGCACGACGAAACAAAGGTCGCGAGATCGAAGGTCTCTCCGATGCCGCCACACTGCTGGTCGGGGTCGATGACGTCGACCCGCACGAAGAGCGCGGGATCGACCGGCAGCCCGTTGACGCAGAACGAGCCGTCGGGCTCAGTGATGTCGGCGCCCAGCAGCTCGAACGGCGGCGCGTTTCGGGACACCTCGACGATGAGGCCGTCGAGAATGCTCGGGTTGCCGTCGGTGATTACGTTGCCGGACAGGCAGGCCGTATCGGTCGTCGTTCCGGGTCGCAGGTTGGCCTCGGTGCAGCCGGCCGGATTGCCGCAGTCGTCGCCTTCCGGCCCGGTCGTCACGATCACCGCCGGGAAGTCCTCGGTGAGAACCGCGATCTCGGCCTCGGCGGGCGCCGCGAAACAGTAGCTGCCGTCGGCCTCGGTCGTCGCGGACTGGCCCGAAGTCGAGAACACGGTCACACCGGCGAGCGGCGCATCGGCCGCGTCACGGACGTCGCCCGTGATGCAGGTGAGGCCGCTGAGCTCGAGGGGCTCGACGTCGGAGCAGCCACCGATGTCGCAACTGACGATCGCGCTGTCGGGAAGGGTGGTGTCCACGAGAACTGTCTGGGAATCCACTGAGATTCCGCCCGAAGTCAGACTGGCCTTGATCTCGACCAGCGAGTCGCGCCGCACGTTGACGCAGTAGTTGCCCCCGCCGTCGGTGGTGTCGTAGCTGGTGCCGGAGTAGTCGACTCCCGACGCGCGCACGCTCGCTCCGGCGACCGGATTGCCCGCCGGATCGACGACCTGGCCGCTGAAGCAGTTGAAGGTCTCGATCGGGCGGTCGCAGTTCCAGGAGCTGAAGTGACTCACCTCGCCCGTGACCTGCAAACGTCCCGGCAAAGCGGCGTCCTCGACGGTTCCCACTTCCTCCTCGACCCAGGCGCCGGCGTTCTCGTCGTAGAACCACAGGCCGACGGTGTCGCCGGCGACCAGGCTGGTCGTCTCCGGGAGCAGGAATGTGAGACCGGCGGTGGCGCCGGGGACCAGATCCACCGGAGCCCCGGAGGCGGCATCCATGATGTCGACGTCCATCACGGCGAAGGTCTCGAGCTGTTCGGAGTCGCCCGCCAGGCCGACGCCCAGGAAATCTCCCGGGAAGGCGCCGATCTCGGAGGTCGAGACGTCGATCGGGCTGATGGTGACCAGGACTTCACCGGACGTGTCCAGTGCACCGGGGCCGAAGGCGACCGAGAAACCGTCCTGCTCGGCGGTGCCGCCGGCCGGTCCGTCGACGAGTTGCGCGGCGCCCGCGGGGACCATGACCCTGTCCAGCGTCACGTCGATCCGGTTCTTCTTCTTTCGGTTCTTCTTGCCGGAATCGGAATCGGAATCGGAATCGTCCGAGTCGGAGTCCGAGTCGGAATCCGAGTCCGAATCGGAGTCAGAGTCAGAGTCCGAGTCGAGGTCGTCGACATCGACGCCGCGGTCGAACAGGTCCACGATGCCGAACGTGGTGGCGAATCCATCGGCGTCGAATCGAGCGCTCACCCGTTCCTTGAAGCTGATGTCTTCCAGCGTGTACAGGCCCCCGGCGTCGGTGGTCGTGGCCTCGCCTCCCGAGGTGACGATCGCGCCGGCGATCGGAATGCCGGCGGAATCGGTCACCTGGCCGCTGATGCTGCCCTTCTTGGGCGTCTTGGGCTTCTTGGCCTTCTTGGCGTCGGCCTGGACCGCCACGAGCAGCGCGCACGCGACGGCAACAGCGATACTTGTCGTTGTCTTCCTTGTCACTTCCCTTGCTCCTTCTATCGATTGTGCCACTTGGTTTTCGAGCCCGGACGTTAGCAGAAGTCAAGCTAGGCTGCAGTTTTGCAGGGCTCCTGGCGTCCGCGAGGCTCCTGGCGTTACACTGATCTTTCTGTCCGCTGCTCGATTCACGGGCTTCTCCCCTGGAGCCGAGGTCCAAGGCTGGGTGGTGTCGTGATCGCGGTCCGCAACCTGACCTTCAGCTATCCGAAGGCGGCCGGTCCGGCAGTCCGGGAGTTGGAGTTCTCGGTCGAGCGGGGCGAGATCTTCGGCTTCCTCGGGCCCAATGGCGCCGGCAAGTCGACGACGCAGAAGATCCTGATTCGCCTGCTGTCGGGCTATGAGGGGCGGGTGGAGGTCTTCGGCCGGGATCTCGCCGAGTGGAGCAACGACTACTACGAACGGGTCGGCGTCTCGTTCGAGCTGCCGAATCACTACCTGAAGCTCAGCGCGATCGAGAACCTGACGTACTTCAGGTCGCTCTACGCGGGCGCGACCCGGGAGCCGGAAGAGTTGCTCGGTCTCGTCGGCCTTGCGGGGCTCACCGAAGACGGGACGGTTCCGGTCTCCCAGTTCTCAAAGGGCATGAAGACCCGGTTGAGCATCGCGCGGTCGCTTCTGAACGACCCGGAGTTGATCTTTCTCGACGAGCCGACAACGGGCCTCGACCCGGTGGGCGCGCGCCAGCTCAAGGAGCTCATCATTGCCCAGAAGGAAGCGGGGAAGACGGTCTTCTTGACAACCCACGACATGACGGTCGCCGACGAGCTCTGCGACCGCGTCGCCTTCATCGTGGAGGGGCGGATCGAGCTCATCGGGACGCCGAGGAGCTTGAAGCTCGAACATGGCGAGCACCGCGTGCGGGTGGAGTATCTGCGGGGAGGGCGGACAGAGCGGCGCGAGTTTCCGCTCGCCGGCCTCGGCGAGAACGTCGCCTTTCTCGAGCTGCTGCAACGTGAGGACATCCAGACCCTCCACACCCTCGAGGCCACGCTCGAGGACGTCTTTATCAAAGTGACCGGCAGGGAGCTCGAGTGAGCCGGCTGGTCGCAACGATGAGCTGGGACGTGCGCCTCCAAGTTCGCAACGGCTTCTACCTGGCGGCGGGATTCGTCGCGCTGTTCATGGTTCTCTTGCTGCTCTGGCCCGGCCGTGAAGATCTGGTCTGGATTCTCCCCGTTCTGGTGTTCAGCAACCTCATGATCAACACGTTCTACTTCTGTAGCGGCCTGGTGCTGCTGGAAAAGCGCGAGGGAACACTCGAGGCGCAGGTGGTGACACCGTTGCGCACCTGGGAGTACTTGGCGTCGAAGCTCGTAACGCTGACGGCTCTCGCGCTGGTGGAGAACCTGGCGATCACCGTGCTCGCCTACGGCTTCGGGTTCCGCGTCATCCCGCTGGTCGTCGGCATGATCCTCGCGGCCGTCATCTACTGCCTGGTCGGCTTGGCGCTGGTCGCCCGCTACGATTCGATCAACGAGTTCCTGATGCCGTCGTTTCTGGTGACCGCGGCCTTCTCGGTGCCGCTCCTGCCGTACTTCGGGTACTTCGAGGGCTGGTGGCACTATCTCCATCCGCTCCTGGGGCCGCTGCTTCTGCTCGAGGCGGCCTTCGCCCCCGTTGCGTTGTGGCAGCAGATCTACGCCGTGGTCTTTCCGCTGGCCTGTGTGGTGCCGGTCTTCTGGTGGAGCCGGCGGGAGTTTCGTCGCTTCATCATTGCCAGCGAGGGCGCCAACTGAGATGGCGCCGGCGAGATGAGGCCCAGCGGGATGAGGCCAGCCAGATGAGACTCGTGCTGGCGGTCAAGGGGCTGGCTCCGATCGACGCCAAGAGCGTCGCGCGTGACCCCATGCTCCGATGGTTGGTCACGCTGCCGCTGCTGATCGCGTTCCTGATGCGCTGGGGCGTGCCGGCGGTCACCGCTCGGTTGGACGAGCGGGCGGGATTCGACCTCGAGCCCTATTACCCGTTGATCGCCAGCTTCATGACCGTCATCGCCCCCATGCTGGTGGGGATCGTCATCGGGTTTCTGCTCCTCGACCAGCGCGACGACGGCACCCTCGCGGCGCTGCGGGTAACGCCGGTGTCGCTCAACGGCTTCCTCGTCTACCGGATCGCCGCGCCGCTCGTGGTGAGCGTGGCGCTCACGATGGTGGTGATCCCGATCACCGGCCTCGTCGAGATCCACCCACTGGCTCTTCTCCTGTGTGCCGTCGCCGCGGCCCCGGCGGGGCCGCTCTTCGCGCTGTTCCTGGCGAGCTTTGCCAGCAACAAGGTGCAGGGCTTCGCCCTGATGAAGGCCGCCGGGGTCCTCAACTGGCCGCCCGTGATCGCGTACTTTCTGCCCATCGGCTGGCAGTTGGCGATGGGAATCGTGCCGACCTACTGGCCCGCGAAACTCTTCTGGATCATGGAAGCAGGCTCGGCGGGGCCGGTGGGTTGGCTGCCGTATTTCGTGGTCGGCCTCGCGTACCAGGCGGTGCTGGTGGGTCTGTTGTTGCGGCGGTTCAACAGGGTGGTGGCGTAGGGTCTTGCTGACAAGGTAGGAGGATGGGCGGGGGATTGTGAATCCCCCGCACGAGAAAGCAAATGATGTCGCCCCGGTGAGGGCCGCTCTGCAGAGGCCGCGCGAGGGTATGGCTGACGGTGCAGCAAACAGAGTTTGCTGCCCAGCACCCAGCCTGACTACGAGTCCCCCAACGTAGCGTCCAGAATCTCCTCCGGCGACTCGGCCGCCCACGCCTTGCCGCTCTCGAACACCGCCAGCCGGCTCCGCAGCTCGACGGCCAGGCCAGCTTCGCCGCCACGCTCCGCCTCGGCGACGAGCTCTCGCTGTAGCGCGACCGCCTGAGCCAGATCGCCCGCCTCGGCATACGCCATTGCCAGGGTCTCGCGGATGCCCGTCCCTCCCACCGCCTCGTCCAGCCGTTTCGCCACTTCGAGCGCCAACCTTCCATCCCGCACCCGCGGATCGGGGGCCGTCGCCAGCAGCCGCGCCTGGACGTGGGCCAGCTGGCTGTCCATCGAGAACATCCGCAGGGCCGGCTGCAGCGCCATCCGGGCCTCGCCGTAGCGGCCCAGGAGGATGAGGGTGGCGATCTCGCCGCGGCGGGCGGCGGCGAGGCGCGGGGCCTCTTCGACGGTGCGCCGGAAGTCGGCCAGGGCCTCGTCGTAGCGTTTGAAGTGGGCGAGGAGGGTGGCTCGCTGGAGGCGCAGGTCGGAGCGGTCGGGGGCGAGCTCGAGCGCTTTGGTCAGGACGTCGATCGCCTCTGCCAGTTCGCCGCGGCTGATCAGGCCGGCGGCGGTGCCGGCCAGCAGGCCGGCGCGCTCGGTGTCCTCGCCGACGGCCGCACTGGCCAGGCGGCGCTGCTCGGCCGCCGCCGCCCGGTCGCCGCGGTGCTCCAGGGCCTCGGCGAAGCGCATGCGCAGCCGGGGGCTGTCGGGGTCGCGCTCGACGGCTTGGCGGAAGTCGGCCAGGGCGGCCTCCCAACGGCCCAGGTTGACCAGGGCGGTAGCCCGCTTTTCGAGGATCCCGGCGGCGTGCTCCGGGCTGGCCTCGATCGTCCGGTCGTAGAAGCCCAGCGCCTCTTCGAACAGGCCGCTGCGGGCCAGGGCGTTGGCCAGCTTGAGCATCACGTCCGGCTGGTCCGGGGCGAGGCGCAGCGACTCGCGAAAGTGGCCGATCGCCTCGAGGTCGTGGGCCTCGAGCGCCTTGAGGCCGCCGAGGATGCGATGCACCTCGGCCCGCTCCTGGCGGTCCTTGGCCGGGTCGCCGGTGGTTGCCTGGGCCAGCGCCGTCTCCAGGTTGTCGACCGCGCCCCGCGGGTCGCCGAGCTTCTCGAGGCTGTAGCCCAGCCCTTTGTAGGCGACGAAGCTGGCCGGGTCCTGCTCGACGGCCCGGGCGTAGGCGGCGACCGCGGTCTCGTAGTTCTGGTCGCTGAGCGCCTCGCCGCCCTGGATGAGGTAGAACTGGGCGCTCTCGCCAAGCTGGCTGAGCGGGTTGATCAGCGGGTCGGCGATGCGCACCGTGGCGTCGCCGGTCGACTCGAGGTAGGCGGCGGCCCGCTCCATCTCGCCGACCTGGCGGTAGGCCTGGCCCAGCATGTAGTTGAGGCTGGTGGCGTCCGGCGCCGCCGCCAGGGCGCGCGTGAAGTAGTCGATCGCCGGCCGGTAATCCTGGCGCGCGAGGCTGACCTTGCCCAGCCCCTCGAGCGCGGCGGCGGACGACGGCTCCTGGCGGAGCGCCCGCTCGAACTGCTCCTCGGCGGCGTCGAGCTCGCCTTGCTCGAGCCGGGCGCGGGCGAGGCGCAGCCGCGCCGGCAGGAACTCGGGCTCCATCTCGACGACCGTCTCGAGCCGCGCCACCGCCTCGGGCAGACTGCCCTGGATGAGGTCGAGATAGCCGAGGAAGTACGACCAGCGGAAGTCGCCCGGCGCCAGCCGGTGGGAGTTCTCGAAGCTCGTCTCGGCCGCGTCGAGGAAGTCGTAGGTGATGAAGACCAGGCCGAGGTCGCCGTAGGCGTCGGCCAGCGCGGCCGGATCGTCCCCACGGGCCAGCTCCTCGATCTCGGCCAGCCGGCTGGCGATCTGCTCGCCGACCCGGGGATCGCCGCCGCTGACGTCGGGGCGGGGGATCTCGAGCAGCGCCGGGCGCTCGCCGGGCTCGCCCGAGCCGCCCGGCGACCGTTGGCAGCCGCCGGCAGCCAGCAGCGCCACCGCGCCGGCGGCGAGGAGGGTTGTCGCGCCGCCGGCGAGCAGCGCCCGCGCGCCGCGGGCGAACCGGCCGCCGCCGCCGGCCGGCCTCACCGGCCGGCTCCCGCGGTCCGGCCGGTGCCCTGGGTCAGCGTGGTGTAGCGCCCGACGGCCACCGGCGCCCAGTCTTCGATCGTGCCGTCGGGCCAGTAGACCCGGGCGCCATCGGGCTCGGGCTCGGCGCCGAGCCCGAGCAGCAGGCGGGGGTCGTTGGACGAGCCGTAGCCGCCGTCGACGCTCACCCGGCCCCACAGGACCTCGCGGCCGTCGCGCAGCAGCGCCAGCCGCGCCTCGAGCGCGTCGCGCGCCGGCCTCCCGGCGACCAGCCGGAAGCCGATCCAGCGGTTGCGGTTGCCGACGTTGTTGATCAGCAGGCGCGCCGGCCCGTTGTTGTTGACCACCAGGAGGTCGATGTCGCCGTCGTTGTCGACGTCGCCGGACACCGCGCCGCGGCTGACGTCGGAGATCTCCGACAGCGCCGCGACCCCGGCCTTGACCTCCTCGAAGCGGCCGCCGTCGAGGCCGCGGAAGAGCTGGTTGGGCTCGTGCAGGGGGAACGGATCGCCCTGCCGCACCAGTGCTTCGATGGTGTTGACCGCGCCGTTGACGACGAACAGGTCGAGCCGGCCGTCGTTGTCGTAGTCCAACCAGGCGGTGCCGAAGGCGGTGTAGATGCGGCTGGGAGCGCCGAGCCCGGTGGCGGTGGTGCGGTCGACGAACATGCCGCCGCCGTCGTTCTCGTAGAGGGTGTTGGTCTCGGTATTGAGGTGGGTCAGAAAGAGATCCAGGTCGCCGTCGCGGTCGAAGTCGGCGACGTCGATCCCCATGCTGCCCTCCGCCTTGCCGTCCGCGTTGACCGCCAGCCCCGCCATCAGGGCCCGGTCGGCGAAGGTGCCGTCGCCGCGATTGGACCAGAAGTTGTTCGGTTTGCCGTCGTTGGCCACGTAGAGATCGGTCCAGCCGTTGCCATCGAGATCGGATGCTACCGCTCCCAGGGCGGGACCGAAGCCTTTGATCAGCCCGGCCGCCTCGGTGACCACCGCGAAGCTGCCGTCGCCCCGGTTGCGGAACAGGCGGTCGGGCTGGGGCGCGAAGTTGTCCGGACCGCAGTAGTCGAGGGCGCCGGTCCGGTCGCGGCACTCCGGCGGATTGTCAAGCGGGGAGTAGACGTAGTTGCCGACGAACAGGTCGAGCCAGCCGTCACGGTCGTAGTCGAAGAAGACCGCCGGCACGCTGAACCGGTCGTCGTCGGTGCCGCTCTCGCGGGTGACGTCGGCAAACGTCCCGTCGCCGTTGTTGCGCAGCAGCTGGTTGGAGCCGTGGTTGGTCAGGTAGAGGTCGATCCAGCCGTCGTTGTCGTAGTCGGCGGCGGCGACGCCGATGCCGTAGCCGGTCGCCGGGAGCCCGCTGCGCGCGGTGACATCGGTGAACCGCAGCCCACCCGGGCCGTCGGCGCCGTCGACCAGGTCGTTGCGGTAGAGGCGATCGGTCAGCGGCAGCGGATGGCGGGGCGGAACGAGAGCGTCTTCGATGGGGCGTCGAGGGTCGTACATGCGGCCCTGCACCAGATAGACGTCCAGATCGCCGTCGTTGTCGAAGTCGAGCAGCGCCCCGCCCGAGCCCATCTCCTCGATGATCGACCGTTCGCCGAACATGCCGTTGAAATGCGTGAAGTCGATGCCCAGCTCCCGCGCCCGGTCGCTGAAGATCTGCTCGCCCGCCGCGGCCGGGCCGCCGGCCGTCGTCGCCGCGGCGCCGGGCTCGGTGCGGCCGGCTCTCGCCGCTCCGGGGTTCCCCGCCCCGGGCTCCTCGACTCCGGGTCTCTCCCCTCCAGGACCGCAAGCAAAGACAACCCCGACGGCCGCGAGCAGGACCCAAGCCCGGGCCTCTCGCCGCCTGGCGCGACTCGGATCGCTGCCGCTCAAGGCTCGACCGGGCGGCCTTCGCCGCGCCGCAGTTTGTGGTAGCGATCGATCTCGAGGCCGGTCCACTCCTCGAGCTCGCCCTCGGGCCAGCGGACCACCAGACGCTCGACAGCGCCGCTTGGGCCGAGACCGAATCGCAGCCGCGGGTCGTTGGCCGAGGCATAGCCGGCCTCCACCCGCACCCGCCGCCACAGCGGCGGCGCGCCGGCGACGAACAGCTGAGCGCTCGCACCCAGGGCGTCTCGAGCCGGCTCGCCGGTCACCAGCCGCAGCCCCAGCCAGTGGTTGCCGCCGGCGTACTCGTTGACCAGCAGGCGCGCGGGACCGTTGTTGTTGGTGACCAGCACGTCGACGTCGCCGTCGTTGTCGAGATCGCCGAAGACCGCGCCGCGGCTGACCTCCGACAGGGCGAAGGCCTCGCTGGCGGCCTCGCCGGCGTCGTCGAACCGGCCCTCGCCGAGATTCCGGAAGAGCTGGTTGGGCTGGTGGAGAGGGTAGGGGTCGCCCTGCTCGACGAGGGCGGGGATCCGGGTCACCGCGCCGTTGGCGGTGAGCAGGTCGAGCCGGCCGTCGTTGTCGTAGTCGATCCAGGCGGTGCCGAAGCCGGTGGCCGCCAGGCTGGCCGCCCCGAGACCGGACATGGTGGTGCGGTCCTCGAACAGGCCGCGGCCGTTGTTGAGATAGAGCGTGTTGGTCTCCTTGGTCAAGTGGGTCATGAACAGGTCGGGGTCGCCGTCGCCGTCGAAGTCGCCGGCGTCGACCCCCATGCTGCCCTCCGCCTTGCCGGAGGCGCTGACGGCGCAGCCGGCAAGCAGCGCCTGGTCCGAGAACCCGGTCCCCCGGTCGTTGATCCACAAGTTGTTGGCCTTGCCGTCGTTGGCGACGTAGACGTCGAGCCAGCCGTCGCCGTTGAAGTCGGTCGTCACGGCGCCGAGCGCGGGGCCGAAGCCGCTGCCCAGCCCCACGGCCTCGCTGACGTCCTCGAAGGTGCCGTTGCCGAGGTTGCGGAACAGCCGATCCGCCTGCTCGTCGAAGACGCCCGGCCCGCAGTAGTCTCGGGCGCCGGTGAGGTCCTTGCAGACCGGCAGCCGGGCGTAGTCGAACTCCACGTAGTTGCCGACAAACAGGTCGAGCCGGCCGTCGCGGTCGAAGTCGAAGAACGAGGCGGGCACGCTCCAGCCGTCGTCGCCGGTCCCCGAGGCGGCGGTGACGTCGCTGAAGGTGCCGTCGCCGTTGTTGTGCAGCAGCCGGTTGGGCCCGAAGTTGGTCAGGTAGAGGTCGATCCAGCCGTCGTTGTCGTAGTCGCCCGCGGCCACGCCCATGCCGTAGGCCGAGCCGCTCAGCCCGGCCTGTTCGGTGACGTCGGTGAAGCGGAGCGAGGGCGCTGCGTCGGGGCCGATCTGGAAGTCGTTGCGGTAGAGGCGGTCGGTCAGCGGCAGGGGGTGACGTGGCGGGAAGAGGGCCTCGTCGACGGACCCGGCGGGCCCGAGCATCTCGCCCTGCCGCAGGTAGATGTCGAGGTCGTCGTCGTTGTCATAGTCGAACAGCGCCGCTCCCGCACCCAGGACCTCGACCATGTAGCGCTCGCCGGACATGCCGTTGAAGTGGGTGAAGTCGAGCCCCGACTCGGCGGCGCGCTCGACGAAGACCGGCGGGCTCTCTGGCGCCGAGCCGTCGCGCGTGGGTGGCGCTGCCGTGGGCGCGCCGCAGCCGGCGATCAGCAGGAAAGTGCAGATCGCCCGGGCGCCCCGGCACAGCCGCCCGAGGCCGGCTCCCGGGGAAGGGGATAGCGCCTTCCCGAGCACGTGGTGATGGTAGCAAAGCCGGGGGGCGCACCGGCGCGGCTTCCAAGCCGGCGAAGAGATTCAAATACTCGAACTGCCAAGGCGAAGGCGAGATAGTTAACCGAGTCAAGGATGTTGGCTGAAAGTACTCATATGATGAGGGTTACGTGATTCCCTCGGGAATCTGACGACTGGCCCGGGTTTTGCTACTATAGAGGGCGAGCCGAACTTTGAAGCCCAGCCCGATCATCGGTTCTTTGGATCGGGCAGACGATCATCAGTTTTGAGGAGGACTTGAATGCGACCGATCAACACGACCCGTAGCGTGCTGGCGATCTGCTTTGTCGTCGGCCTGGTGCTGGCGCCGCAGCTCGTGGCCCAGATCCCGACCGGCAAGCTCGTCGGCCGGGTGCAGGACGAGAGCGGTGCCGCGCTACCCGGCGTCACCGTGACCGCGACCTCGCCCCGCCTGCAGGGAGAGCGAAGCACGGTTTCGGACGGCAACGGCAACTACAAGGTGGCGGTCCTGCCGCCGGGTACCTACAGGGTCACGTACGAGCTGGACGGCTTCGCCACCGGCGTCCGCGAGGTTGCGATCAACGCCGGCCGCGACACCAAGTCGGACCCGGTTTCGATGCAACTGGCCGAGATCGCCGAGGAGATCGTTGTCACCAGCGAGCTCGAGAGCATCTCCAAGACCAACACCGGCTCCTCTTCCTACACCCAGGACGAGGTGGAGAAGCTGCCGGTCACGCGGACTCTGCAGTCCGCCACCCAGCTGGCGCCCGGCGTCCACACCTCGGGCACCAACGTGGCCAACACCACGATCTCCGGCGCCATGTCGTTCGAGAACCTGTTTCTCATGAACGGCGTGACGATGAACGAGAACGTCCGCGGCCAGCCCTTCGATCTGTTCATCGAGGACGCCATCCAGGAGACCACGGTCTCGGCGTCGGGCATCTCGGCCGAGTACGGCCGGTTCACCGGCGGCGTGGTCAACGCGATCACCAAGTCGGGCGGCAACGAGTTCTCGGGCTCGGTCCGGATCAACATGGAGAACGACGCCTGGCTCGGCAGCAACCCCGAGTCGCCCGAGCGCGTGGACGACATCACCCGGACCCCCGAGGCCACCCTCGGCGGCTACTTCTGGAAGGACCACATCTGGTTCTTCGGCGCCTGGCGTGACTTCGAGGAGACCTTCTCCGGCACGACCGCGGCGGTGACCGACATCACCTTTCCGCGCAGCAACACCGAGGAGCGGACCGAGGGCAAGCTGACCATCTCGCCGCATCCCAGCCACAGCCTCGTCTACTCGACCTTCGAGATCGAGGAGGCGAACATGAACCGGGGTTCGTTTACTTTCATCGACACGCGCAGCCTGACCGACCGCAAGCTGCCGCAGAACATGGATGTCTACAACTACACCGGCATCCTGACCCCGAACTTCTTCGTCGAGGCGCAGTACTCCGAGCGCCAGTTCATGTTCGTCGACAGCGGTTCCAAGACGACCGACCTGCTCGAGGGGACCCTGATGCGCCGTCGTGGCACCTCCCACCGCTGGCACTCGCCGACCTTCTGCGGCGCCGGCCCGCCGAGGTGCCCACCCGAGGAGCGGAGCAACGAGAACACCCTGGCCAAGGCGTCGTACTTCCTGAGCACCGCCGGGTCCGGGACCCACGACCTGGTCTTCGGCGCCGACACCTTCGACGACGTCCGGTTCTCGATCAACCGTCAGACCGGCAGCGACTTCACGGTCTGGGCGTCGGACATCGTCCTCGATGACCAGCAGAACATCTACTCGCAGTTCCTCGGCACCGACACC
Source organism: Thermoanaerobaculia bacterium (assembly GCA_963781065.1). Classification (GTDB taxonomy): domain Bacteria; phylum Acidobacteriota; class Thermoanaerobaculia; order Multivoradales; family JAHEKO01; genus CALZJC01. The sequence goes on from CAWAET010000015.1 coordinate 103,959, forward strand.
TGGATTGGCTGGTGGGCGGTATTCAACGAGGACATCGCGAAGCCCACGAGCTTCACCACCAACTCCTTCTACGTCAACGACTCCTGGCAGCTCAACGACAAGTGGAGCTTCAACATCGGGGCTCGCTACGACGAGAACGACGGCCAGAACAGCTCCGGCGTCACCACCGCCAGCGACTCGAAGATCAGCCCGCGCTTCGGCGTGAGCTACGACGTCAAGGGCGACGGCGACCTGGTCGTTCACGGCGGCTTCGGCACCTACGTCGCCGCGGTGGCCAACAGCCAGGCCGACCAGACCACCACCGGTGGCGCCATCGGCCTGTTCCTGAGCCAGTACGGCGGCCCGACGGTCAACACCGACCCGGGCTGTGCCGCGGCCGGTACCTGCACGTCGACCTCGGACGCCCTGGGGATCCTGTTCGACTGGTACTTCGCCGAAGGCGGCACCAACAACCTCAACGACGACCTGTCGCAGATCCCGCTGCTGTTCTACACCAGCATTCCGGGTGTCACGACAGGGGTTCCGGAAACCGTCAAGTCGCCCGCCGCCCAGGAGATCACCCTCGGCGTCACCAAGCGGCTGGGCAACAAGGGCCTGTTCCGTGCCGACCTCGTCCTGCGTGACTGGGAGGACTTCTACGGCAACCGCGTCGTGCCCAACGACATCGTCCAGACCGATGCCGGACCGGTGGACTTCCAGCAAGTCGGCAACTTCGACAGCGGCCTGTCGCGCAAGTACACCGGCCTCCACACCCAGGGGCGCTATCGCTTCTCGGATCGGTTCACCCTGGCCGGCAACTACACCTGGTCGGAGCTCAAGGGCACCCACGAGGGTGAGAACACCGGCAGCGGCCCGCTGAGCTCCGGGGTCGAGACCTTCATCGAGTACCGGCAGAAGAGCTGGAACTACCCGGAGGGCAAGCTCAACCCGGACCAGACCCATCGGCTCCGGCTGTGGGGCATCTACGACATTCTCGAGAACGAGCACCACAACCTGAGTGTCAGCCTGCTGCAGAACTTCTTCTCCGGCTCGCCCTACGGCGCCGTCGGCGAGGTCGATCCGCGGCCCTACGTCGGCAACCCGGGATACGCCAATCCGCTGAACGGCAATCCCACCACCTACTTCTTCACCGCGCGGGATGCCTTCTCGACCGACGACATCACGCGCACGGACATCTCCCTGAACTACTCGTTCAACTGGAACGCCTTCGGACAGGACGTCGAAGTCTTCCTCCAGCCGGAGATCATCAACGTCTTCGACGAGTCGGGCGTTGTCGACCTCAACACCAATGTCGCCGACGCGGAGAATGTCGCCAGCACCTGCACCGGCGGCTGCCAGCCGTTCAACCCCTTCAACACCACTCCGGTCGAGGGGGTCAATTGGGCGAAGCGCTCCGACTTCGGCATGCCCGAGAACGAGGGCGACTATCAGCAGGTGCGGACCTTCCGCTTCTCGGTCGGCTTCCGCTTCTAACCCGCTTCCCAGCAACGCTGGATTCTCCGGCCCCGGTCCTCGTGACCGGGGCCGTTTTTTATTTGGCCGGCGCCAGGCAGAGCAGCCGAGACCGGCCGGGGCCGGAAACGGTAGGATTCCGCCCGATGCGTGCCGCTTCCACCGTAGCCCTGGTCCTGCTTTTCGCCTTCGCGGCCGCGGTGACGGCCCAGCAAGGTGTTGGTCCCCTTGACGCGGCCGGGAAGGACGGTGCGGAAGCCCTCGCCGCGGCCGGGGAGCGGGCGCGACGTGGGGAGTACGCGGCGGCGCTCGAGATCGTCGGGCCTTTGGCCGAGCGGTCGGATGCCGACCCCGAGACGCTGGCGCTGGCCGGCAGTCTCTACCTCGAGCTCGGACGGCCGGGCGAGGCCCTGGCCGCTCTCGAGCGTCTCGCCGCGGCGGGCAGCGCCGACGCGGTGGTCCTGTTCAACGCCGGCCGGGCGGCGCTGGCGCTGGGCGAGCGGGCGATGGGGATGGGCTATCTGGAGCGCTCGGCGCAGCGCGCCCCGCTGTCGCTGGCCGCGATCGCCCTCGCCAGGCTGCGCGCCGAGGACGGCGACCACGCCGGCGCGGTCGAGCTGCTGGGGCTGCTGGCCGAGGGCGACGGCGCGGCGGCGCTGGCGGCGCGCGACGCCAGTCTGGCGGCCGAGGTCAGCTTCAGCCAAGCCACGAGCTTGCTGGCGCTCGGCGACAAGGAGTCCGCGGTCGCCTCGCTGCGGCGAACGACCGAGCTGGCGCCCGCCAACGAGGCCGCCTGGCGCCAGCTGGGGGAGACCCTGATCGAGCTGGACCGGGTCGAAGAGGCCTACCGGGCGATGGCGGAGGCGCAGACCCTGGCCGAGGCCCGTCGCGGCCGCGAGCGGGAGACCCTGGCGGACGAAGTGCCGCCCGGGGCCACGGTCGAGGATCTCATCCGTCAGGCCGGCGAGCACCAGGCCGCGGGTCGGGGCGAGGAGGCCCTGGCGACGCTGCGCCGGGCGATGGCGCTGGCTCCCAACGACCCGCGGCCCCGGGTGATGGAGATCCGTCTGCTGATCAGCCTCCACCGCGAGGCCGAGGCCCTGCCGCGCGCCGACATGATGGTGCGCATCGCCCCCGAATCCCCGGAGGGCTACTACCTGCGGGGTATGGCGCGGCTGGCGTCGCAGGATCTCGGCGCCGCGGAGGAGGACTTGCGGCGAGTGCTCGAGCTGGACCCGAATCACCTCGCCGGACTGAACGGCCTGGCGATCCTGTTGATGGCCAGGGACGAGAGCACCGAAGCCGAGCAGGTGCTCCTGCGAGCGCTGGAGCGCTGGCCCGGCGACGAACTGACCACGCGCAATCTGGCCAAGGCCCGCCGGCAGCTGGGCGGCGCCGGGTGAGGGCGCGGAGGAGTCGAACGAACATGAGATTTTCACTGCTTGTCATTGCCGCTGCCTGCCTGCTGCCGCCCGGCGCGGCGCAGGCCCAGCCGGCCGAGCTCGTCCGGGTGCCCGAGGAGATGGGCCTGGACTCGCTGCCCGAGCGCCAGCGCCAGCAGCTCGCGACCCTGCCGCGGTTCGAGGTCGAGCACGACTTCCGGTTCGAGGATCGGCGGGAGCAGAGCGGCATCACCTTCCGCCACTACATGGTCGACGACATCGGCCCGCGCTACAAGGCGGTCCACTACGACCATGGCAACGGAATCGCCGTCGCCGACGTCGACGGCGACGAGCTCGAGGACCTCTACTTCACGACCCAGCTGGGCTCGAACCAGCTCTGGAAGAGCCTCGGCGACGGCCGCTACCGCGACATCACGGAGGCGGCCGGGGTGGCGATGACCGACCGCATCAGCGTCGCCGGCAGCTTCGCCGACATCGACAACGACGGCGACGCCGACCTGTTCGTGACCACCGTGCGCAAGGGCAACGCGCTCTATCGCAACGACGGCGAGGGACGGTTCGAGGAGATCACCGAGGCGGCCGGCCTGGCCTACACCGGGCACTCGTCGGCCGGCCTGTTCTTCGACTACGACAACGACGGCCTGCTCGACCTGTTCCTGGCCAACGTCGGCGTCTACACGACCGACGAGCAGGGCCGCGGCGGCTACTACGTCGGCCTCCCCGACGCGTTCAAGGGGCACCTGTTCCCCGACCGGGCGGAGAGCAGCATCCTCTACCGGAACCTCGGCGGCGGCCGCTTCCGCGACGTCAGCGAGGCGGTGCTGTTGCTCGATCGCTCCTGGAGCGGCGACGCGAGCGCGGTGGACTTCAACGGCGACGGCTGGCGCGACCTCTACGTGCTCAACATGCAGGGCGACGATCGCTACTACGAGAACGTCGGCGGCCGCTTCTTCGTCGACCGGACCGCGCGCCTTTTCCCCCGGACGCCGCCCGGGACGATGGGCGTCAAGAGCTTCGACTGGAACAACGACGGCCTGCTGGACCTGTTCCTGACCGACATGCACTCGGACATGGGGGAGAAGATCGCCCCGGAGCGCGAGAAGCTCAAGTCGCAAATGCCGGCGGGAGCCGTCGGGTTGGAGAACTCGATCCTCGGCAACGCCTTCTTCGAGCGCACCGCCGACGGCTTCCGCGAGATCTCCGACGCGATCGGGGCCGAGAACTACTGGCCCTGGGGCATCAGCGTCGACGACCTGAACGCCGACGGCTGGGACGACGTCTTCGTCACCGCAAGCATGAACTTCCCGTTTCGCTACGGGGTCAACACGGTGCTGCTCAACAACCGGGGCAAGCGGTTCCTCGACAGCGAGTTCATCCTCGGCGTCGAGCCGCGCCAGCGGGAGCCGGTGCGACCGTGGTTCGACCTCGACTGCTCGGCCGCGGGGACCGCCGAGATGGCGACCGCGGACTGGGCCATCTTCGGCGGCGAGCCCGCGAGCCCGGCGGCGGAGGCCGGGCCGACGGACGAGGCCGGTGCGGCGCGGCACCCCTACTGCGAGGGGCGCGACGGCAAGGTGACGATCCTGGCGGCGCGGGGCACGCGCTCATCGGCCGTCCTGGACATCGACGGCGACGGCGATCTCGACGTGGTCACCAACGAGTTCAACGACGAGCCGCAGGTGCTGGTGAGCAACCTGGCGCAGAAGCGAGAGCTGCACTACCTCAAGATCCGGCTGGTCGGCAGCCGCTCGAACCGCGACGGGCTGGGCGCCAGGGTGACCGTGTTCCGCTCCGGCGGGTTTCAGGTCAAGGTCCACGACGGCAGCTCGGGATACCTGTCCCACAGCCTGATCCCGCTCTACTTCGGGCTGGGCGCCGGCGAGAAGGCGGAACGGATCGAGGTGGAGTGGCCTTCGGGCACCAAGCAGGTCGTCAGCGAGCCGCCCGGCAACCAGCTGATCGAGATCCGCGAGCCGGCTGAGCCCGCCGAGTCCGCTGAGCCCGCCGAGTCCGCTGAGCCCGCTGAGCCCGATGAGCCCGCCGAGTCCGCTGAGTCCGCTGAGCCGGCGGAGTAGTCGTCCGCGTCGGCAAAGGCGCTCCGGGCCGCGCCTGGCGGCCGCCACCCGCCGGGGCGGTTGGTCGGGCTCTGCGGGCTACTGCCCGGCCGGAGCGGGCGGCGGTGCGGCCGGGGCTGGGGCCGGCAGCTCGCCGGCCTGCTCCGCCTGGCGCAGATGGAAGCGGGCGCGGTCGTTCAGGCCGCGCGCCTGGAGCAGCATGCCCAGCGCCAGGTGGAACCGGCCGGCGGCCGGCTCGAGGGCCACGGCGCGCTCGATGGCGCGGATCGCCTCGTCCCCGCGGCCGCCGGCGTCGTAGACGATGCCGAGGTTGAAGTGGGCCTCGGCGTAGTCCGGATCGATCTCGATCGCCCGCTGAAGGGCCTGCCGGGCGGGCTCCAGCTCGGCCGCGCGGCCGAGCAGGATCCCGAGGTTGTTGAAGGCCTCGGCCTTCTCGGGATCGAGGGCCACCGCCTGCCGGTAGGCGGCGATCGCCGCCTGCGGCCGGTCGCGCTGAGTGAGCAGCACCCCCAGGTCGAAGCGGGCGCGCGCGTCGGTGGGATCGATCTCGATCGCCTCCGTCAGGGCGGCTTCCGCCTCGTCCAGCCGGCCCAGCCGGCCGTAGGCGCCCCCGAGGCCGACCAGCGCCGAGGCCTCGCGGGGCGCCAGCTCCAGCGCCCGGCGGAAGGCGGCGACGGCCTCCTCCCAGCGCCGCAGCTCGCGGTAGGCCCAGCCGAGCTGGGCGTGGGCCGCGGCCGACCCGGGCTTTAGCTCGACGGCCCGCAGCAGGGCGGCGACTGCCCGCTCCGGGGCCGCCTCCGCCAGCTCGAGGACGCCGAGGTTGTACTGGGCGTCGGCGTAGTCGGGACGCAGCTCGAGCGCCCGCCGCAGCTCGCCGACGGCGTCCTCCGTTCGCCCCAGCCCGCCCCAGACGACCCCGAGGTTGAAGTGGGCCTCGGGCGAGGCGGGATCGAGCTCGATCGCCCGCACCAGCTCCCGCGAGGCCTCTTCCAGACGGCCCTGTTTCTGATGGACGATCCCCAGGCTGAGATACACCTCGGCGCGGTCGGTCAGCACTTCCGCCGCTCGCAGCAGTGGCGCCTCGGCCTCGTCGATCTTGCCGGCCCAGCCCAGGACCTTGGCCAGGTTGAGGTCGCGCTCGGCATAGTAGCTCCGGTCGATCGACCCCACCAGGCGGTCGTAGATCGCCTGCCGGCGCGCCGGGCCCCAGCCGGCGTCGGGACGGACAACGCCGGCCCGCGCGAGGTGCTCGAGGACCTCTTCGGCGATCCGGCTGTGGACCGGGATATCCGGATGGACGTGATCCAGCAGGAACTCGTTGCCGAGGATCCGGTGCCCGAGTGTGGCGGCGGCGTCGGCCTCGAGGACCGCCGGCAGCTCGATCCGCGGGACGCCGGTGGCCACGGCGACCTCGCGGACCAGACCGACGATCCGCTCCGGCGCCCGGAGCGGCGCCACGTCGAGGTCCTTGGCCCGCACCAGGGCCGCCCGCGCCTCCTCGTAGCGGCCGAGGGCGAACAGGCAGCGGCCGAGCCGGAACCGGCTCTCGGCGTACTCGGGATCGGCGGCGGCCGCGCGCTCGAGCGCCTCGAGCGCCTCCTCCGGCCGTCCGCGATCCCGCAGGTCGCGGCCCCGGGCCAGGAGCTGCTCGACGTCGGCGGTCTGGGCGGCGGAGAGGGCGCCGCCGTGCTCCGATTTGAACGGCGAGAAGTCCTTCAGGTTGGACACCGGCTCGACGAAGATCAGCTCCACGCCGCTGGCGCGGGCGATGCGCACCATCTGGCGCAGGTTGTACTCGAAGTGCTCGGCGATCGACTCTTCGAGCTCGTCGTCGCGGTGGTAACTCTCCAGGCCGCTCGACTCGTCGAGCCGGGCGGTGACCTCGGCCGCCAGCCGCGCCTCGCCGGACGGCTCGCGGTCGCGCAGGTCGAGCCAGGCGCGGCGCGCCAGGCCGTAGAAGCGGTAGCCGTTGAGCCAGATCCGGAGCCGCTTGAGCGTCGGGTGCTGGTGGATGATCCCGGAGTAGCTGCGCTCCTCGAGGAACTCGTTGTGACCGGTGTAGACCAGGAACAGGTCCGGCTGGTAGCGCACCAGCTCCTTCATCAGGACCACGATCCGGTAGCTGGCGTAGGAGATGCCGCCGGCGTTGACCACCTCGAATCGCCGGCCGGGCTGGGCGGCGTTCAGATAGAGCTCGAGCCAGGCGGGGAAGGCGACCTTGGCGTCATAGGGCCGGCCGGCGGTGGTCGAGCCGCCGAGGGCGAAGATGCGGTAGGTCCCGGCCGGCTTGTCGGCGGGGAACTGCTGTTCGTTGAAGAAGCCGAGGCGGCTCTCCCGGGTGGCGTAGACCACCTCGCCCGAGGGCAGGGTGCGACGCTCGAACAGATCGCTGCCGGCGGCGAAGCCGACGAAGGGGTCCTCGTAAAGGGTTTCGTCGCCGACTCCGAACAGCCTCAGTGCCCCCTCGACGACGGCGAGCAGCAGCACCGTCAGGACGAGGCCGAAGCCGATCAGCAGCAGCTTTTGGATCGGCCTGGGCACCGTTCCCCGACCCGCCGCGGGGGGCTCAGCCGGCGAGGGCCTGCAGCATCTCGGAGGCGGTCGCCGCGTCCGGGTCGTCGGGCGCCATCTCGAGGAACTTCCGCAGGTGATCGAGCGCCTCGTCCGTCGCGCCCTGGTTGATATAGCACAGACCCAGGTAGTAGTGGGTCTTGGCGCGCGAGGCGTCGATTCCGAGCGCGCGCTCGAAGTGCCGCGCCGCGGCCTTGAGGTCGCCGCCGTCGAAGCTCGCTTCGCCGCGCTTGTAGAACTGGCCGGCGACGTCGGCGGAGCCGGTCGCCACCAGCCGCTCGTAGGCGCGCTGCCGGCCGGCGTCGTCACCGGCCCCGTTGTAGGCGTCGAAGGCCATCATCTTCGCCTTGAGGTTGTCGGGCTCGAGAGTCAGCATCCTCTCGGCGCTCACCGCCGCGTCGGCGAAGCTCTTCTCCTTCATCTGCGCGATCGCCAGCGCCCACACCGCGGGCGCCAGGTCGGGATCGATCTCCAGCGCTTCCTGGAAGCGCCGTTTCGCCGTCTTGAGGTCGCCGACCTGGAGCGATGCCTGACCCTCGTTGTAGACCATCGCCGCGGCGTCGCCGCTCTGGTCCAGCTCGGTGAGCTTGTCGAGGGCCTGGCGCGCCTCCGGCTCGTGGCCCTGCTGCTTGTGCGCCTCATAGAGGATCCGGTAGGCCCCGGGGTTGCCCGGCTCGGCCTCCACCACCCGGTTGGCGCTGGCGATGGCCTGCTCGAAGTCGCCGAGCTCGAGATAGACGCCGCCGAGGGCGAAGTGGGCGACCTTCAACTCGGGGTCCTTCTCCAGCGCTTCGAGGAACTTGTCCCTGGCCGCGGCGTAGTCGCCGCTCTGCGACGCTTCGATCCCGTCGTTGAACGCCTGCTCGGCGGGCAGCAGGGTCAGCTCGGCGTCGCTCTCGCCCCCCAGGCCGGCGGCCGCGGAGGTTGCCGCGGCGGTGGCTGAGGAGCTGCCGTAAGTCTCCATGGGGATCGTCCGCTGCTCCGTCTTGCCGATCGTCGGCTTGAAGTTCGCCTCCACCGGGCGGTAGCCCTCGGCGACGACAGTGAACTGGTAGAGCCTCGTCGCATCGGCGAACGCGACCGTCACGGTGCCCCTCTTCTTGCTGACCTGCTCCGCGCGGTAGCGGGGCAGCGCTTCGCAGGTCACCGTGACCTTGGCGCCCGCCAGAGGCTTGCCCTCGGGGTCGACGATCTTCAGCAGCAGGCGGCCCTGCTCGACCGCGTGGCCGGCCGAGGCGGCCAGCAGCAGCAGGGTGACGAGGGCCGGTAGCTTTCGTACTGTGTCTCTCATGGGTGCTCCTCGGGGTCAGATTGGTGCGGAAGGCTCGGGCAGGCTCAGTTCGCGGTTACCGGGCCATCGGTGCTGTCGTCGAACCAGCGCAGGACCTCGACCATGGCCTTGATTCGGCTGTGGACCCGAGCCTCGACGCTGTCGCTCTCGACGTCCTCGCCGAAGACCCGGCCCCAGACCGGCATGTCTCTGGGGCCGTGGGTGCGCACTTCCTCGCGGCCGTCGATGATCCGGGCGACTTTCTCTTCGGGGAAGATGCCGCCATTGCGCTCGCTCAAGCCCGCCAGGTCGGAGGGAGGGACCTTGAGCCATTTCCCCACCCGGCCGTCTCCCCGGCCGCGCTCGCCGTGGCAGCTCTGGCAGTAGCGCTGGTACTCCTGGTAGGCGGCACCGATTTCGATCTCTTCGCCGGCTGTCGGCTCGGCCGCCGACGCGCTCGCGGCAGGGCCGGCGAGCAGTGCGCCGAGCAGCAAGGGGACGAGACGGGTCGCGGTCATCAGAGCCTCCTTTGTCGAAGCCCGGTCTGGAGGGCCGACGAGTCGAATTCTACTCCAGGCCCGTAACTGGCGGCGCCCTGCGGGTTGCGGCAGGCGCCGGGGCGGGAGAGCAGCCGCCTCTCGCCCCACCTGCGGTATCTTGATGCCATGCCCGTTCTTGATACCCACCGCGCTCACACCGAGTCTCTGGATCCGCCGCCACGGCTGCTCCTCGGCCCCGGCCCGTCGAACGCCCATCCGGGCGTGCTGACGGCGATGTCCCGCCCCCAGGTCGGCCACCTGGACCCGTACTTCATCGGCCTGATGGACGAGATCCAGGAGCTTCTGCGCTACTCGTTCCAGACCGACAACCCGTTGACGGTGCCCATCAGCGGCACCGGCAGCGCCGGCATGGAGGCCTGCGTCGCCAACCTGGTCGAGGCCGGCGACGGGGTGGTGGTCGGCTGCAACGGGTACTTCGGCGGCCGCCTGGCCGAGATGGCCTCGCGCCATGGCGGCCGGGTCGAACGGCTGACCCGGCCGTGGGGCGAGGTCTTTGCGCTCGAGGAGCTGGCCGCGGCGCTGGTCGAGCACCGGCCGGCGATCCTCGGCCTGGTCCACGCCGAGACCTCGACCGGCGCGCGGCAGCCGTTGGACGGGGTGGCGGAGCTGTGCCGCGAGCACGACTGCCTGCTGCTGGTCGACACCGTGACCAGCCTCGCCGGCCTGCCGGTGCTGGTCGACGAGTGGGGCATCGACGCCGCCTACAGCGGCACCCAGAAGTGCCTCAGCTGCCCGCCGGGGCTGGCGCCGCTTACCTTCGGGCCGCGAGCGGTGGCGAAGCTCTCGGCTCGCAAGACGCCGGTCACCAGCTGGTACCTCGATCTGAGCCTGCTGCTGGCCTATTGGGGCGGCGGCAAGCGCACCTATCACCACACGGCGCCGATCAGCATGAACTACGGCCTGCGCGAGGCCTTGCGGCTGGTCGCCGAGGAGGGCCTCGAGGCGCGCTGGCGGCGCCATCGCGAGACCGCCGAGGCGTTGTGGACGGGCCTGGCGGAGCTGGGCCTCGACTGTCACGTCGCCGCCGAGCACCGCCTGCCGTCGCTGACCACTGTGCGGGTGCCCGACGGCGTGGATTCCGGGCGGGTCGTCAAGGCGCTGCTGGCCGAGCACCAGATCGAGATCGGCGGCGGTCTGGGCGAGCTCGCCGGCAGGGTCTGGCGGGTCGGCCTGATGGGGTACAACAGCCGGCGCGAGAACGTCGACCGGCTGCTGGCGGCGCTCGGCCAGGTGCTTTGATGACCTGGCCGGCGGCGCTGCCCGACGCCCTCGCCGAGCTGCGACGGCGGGTCGACGGGGAGGTGCGCGACGACCGGGTCACGCGCATCCTCTACAGCACCGACGCCAGCATCTACCAGGTCGAGCCCTACGCCGTCCTCTTCCCGCGCACCACCGACGACCTCGAAGCGGCGGTGGAGGTGGCCTCGGCCTACGGGCTGCCGCTGCTGCCGCGGACCTCCGGCAGCAGCCTGGCCGGCCAGGCGGTCAACGAGGCGCTGGTGGTGGACTGCTCGCGGCACCTCGACGGGGTGCTGGAGATCGACGTCGAGCGCCGCCGCGTCCGGGTCGAGCCCGGCGTCGTGCTCGACCGGCTCAACGACCGGCTGCGCCCCCACGGCCTGATGTTCGGGCCCGATCCCGCCTCGAGCGAGCGCGCCGCGATGGGCGGGATCGTGGCCAACAACTCGACCGGCGCCCACTCGATCCTCTACGGCATGACCGCCGACCACGTCGTCGAGGCAGGAGTGGTGTTGAGCGACGGCTCGCGCGCCCGTTTCGGCCCGTTGGCGGCAGCGGAGGTCGACGCGGCGGGCCGTCGGGGAGGGCTCGAGGGCGAGATCCACCGGCGGATCGCCAGCCTGGTGGCCGACGAGGCGAACCGGGCGGTGATCCGCGCCGGCACGCCGCGCCACTGGCGGCGCTGCGGCGGCTACAACCTCGACCGCCTGGTCGAGGACGGCGGCAGCTTCCGGGTGCCGCCCGACGAGAGGTTCAACCTGGCGCGGCTGGTCTGCGGCTCCGAGGGCACGCTGGCGGTGATGACCGACGTGACCCTGGGGCTGGTGCCGGTGCCGCGCCGCAGCGCCCTGGCGCTGGTCCACTTCGACTCGCTGCGCGCGGCGCTCAGCGCGGTGCCGCTGATGCTCGAGGCCGAGCCGTCGGCGATCGAGCTGCTGGACCGGATGGGCCTGACCCTGTGCCGCGGCGTGCCGGCCTACGCTCGGCTGCTGGCGTCGTTTCTCGAGGGCGATCCGGACTGCATCCTGATCACCGAGTTCCAGGGCGACGGTGAGGCCGAGCTGGCGGCCGGCATCGATCGGCTGGAGGGCCTGCTGCGGCGCGGCGGCGCCGGCGCCACCGCGGTGGTGCGCGCCTTCGAGCCGGGCCGCCAGCGGGACGTCTGGACGGTGCGCAAGGTAGGGCTCGGCCTGATGATGAGCGTCAAGGGCGATCACAAGCCGATCCCCTTCATCGAGGACGCGGCGGTGCCCGTCGAGCACCTGGCCGACTACGTGGCCGAGATCGAGCGCTTCTGCGGCGAGCGCGGCAGCCGCGTCGCCTGCTACGCCCACGCCAGCGCCGGCTGCATCCACCTGCGGCCGATGATCGACACCAAGCAGGCGCGCGAGTTGGCCCGGCTGCCCGAGATCCTCTCCTTCGCCGTCGAGCTGCTACACGGCTACGGCGGCTCGCTGTCGAGCGAGCACGGCGACGGCCGCGCCCGCAGCTGGGCCAACGAGCGGTTCTTCGGCCCCGAGCTGTTCGCCCTCTACCGCCAGGTCAAGGCGATCTTCGACCCGCGCGACCTGCTCAACCCGGGCAACCTGGTCGGAGCGCCGGCGATGACCGAGAACCTGCGCTACGGCGAGGCCTACCGCGTCCGGCCGCCGTCGCCACGGGTCGACTTCTCGGCCGAGCAGGGCTTCGACCGGGCGATCGAGATGTGCAACGGCGCCGGGGTCTGCCGCAAGCTCGACGCCGGGGCGATGTGCCCGAGCTTCATGGTGACCCGCGAGGAGGAGCATTCGACCCGCGGCCGCGCCAACCTGCTGCGGGCGGCGCTCGACGGGCGGCTGCCGGCGGCCGAGCTGACCGGGCAGCGGCTGTACGAGGCGCTCGACCTGTGCGTCGAGTGCAAGGCCTGCAAGGCCGAGTGCCCGTCGTCGGTGGACATGGCCAAGATCAAGCTGCAGTTCCTGGCCGGCTACCACGACGCTCACGGCACGCCGCTGAGGGCGCGGCTGTTCGCGCATACCCCGGCCCTGGGCCGTTGGCTGGCCGGACCGGCGGCGGCTCCGGTCAACCGGCTGCTCGGCGCCTCGTCGGTGCGGGCGCTGCTCGACCGGGCCCTGGGCATCGATCGCCGGCGGCGGCTGCCGCCCTATGCCCGCCAACCGGCGCCGGCGATCCTGGAGCGGCGCCGGCGGGCAGGCCGGCGGGCGGCAGGCCCAGCGGGTGACCGGGGCGAGCCGCTGACCCTCTTTCTCGACTGCTTCAACGCCTACCAGACGCCGGGGGTGGCGGCCGCGGCCCACGACGCCCTGACGGCCGCCGGCTTCGCGGTCTCGACCGTCGCCGGCCGCTGCTGCGGCCGGCCGATGATCTCCAAGGGGCTGGTCGACGACGCCCGGGCGGCGGCGCGGGCGACTGTGGCTCGGCTGGCGCCGATCGCCGCCCGCGGCGAGCCGATCGTCGGCCTCGAGCCGAGCTGTCTTTTGAGCCTGCGCGACGAGTACCTCTACCTGCTGCCCGGCGACGAGCGGGCGGCGGCGGTGGCCGAGCGGGCGCTCACCTTCGAGGAGGCGCTGGCGGGCCGGGCCGCGGCGGCGGAGGTCGCCCCGGAAGGAACCGCCGGGCGGGCGAAGGTGCTGCTCCACGACCACTGCCATCAGAAGGCGCTGGTAGGCAGCGGCCCGAGCCGCCGGGCGCTCGCGGCGGCGGGGCACGAGGTTGAGGTGCTGGACGCCGGCTGTTGCGGCATGGCCGGCGCTTTCGGCTACGAGCGCGAGCACTACGAGATCTCGCTGGCGATGGCCGAGCGCCGGCTGCTGCCGGCGGTGCGCGCGGCGGCGGCGGGCACCCTGATCGTCGCCAACGGCACCAGCTGCCGCCAGCAGATCCTGCACGGCAGCGGCCGGCGAGCGCTGCACCCGGCAGAAGTGCTCGCGGCCGCGGCCGGGTCGCAGTGAGCGGGTCGGCCGGGTATCCTCCGGCGATGAGCCGCCTCTTTCTCGTTCGCCACGGCCAGGCGTCGGCCGGCAGCGCCGACTACGACCGGCTCTCCGAGCTCGGCTGGCGGCAGGCCGGGGAGCTGGGCCGGCACTGGGCGCGGCTCGGCTTCGTGCCCGACCGCGTCTGGGTCGGCCCCCGCCGGCGGCAGCGAGAGACGGCGCGGGCGGTCGCCGAGGCCGCGGCCGGCGGCGGGCGGCCGTGGCCGGAACCGCGGCCCCTGCCGGAGCTCGACGAGCACCACGGCTACATGGTCTTCACCCGTTCGCTGCCGTCGCTGGCCGAGACCGACGCCGAGGCGCGGGCGGCCCTCGAGCTGGTCGATCGGCCGCTCGGCGGCGACAAGCGGCTCTACTACCGGGTCTACCGGCGCGCCACCCGCCGCTGGGCGCGGGGCGAGCTCGAGCTGCCGGGCGGCGAGCCGGAGCTCGAGGACTGGCCGGTCTTTCGCCGCCGCGCCGAGTCGGCGGTCGCCCGCATGACCGATGGGGGAGAGTCGGGCCGGACGGTGGTGGCCTTCACCTCCGCCGGGCCGGTGGCGGTGGGGGTGGGCAAGGCGCTCGGCCTCGCCGACGAGGCGGTGCTCGGGCTCAGCTGGACCGTGCTCAACGGCTCGGTGAGCGAGTTCCTCTTCTCGGGCGAGCGGTTCTCGCTGCACTCGTTCAACAGCCAGCTGCACCTGGCCGAGCCCGGCCTGGAATCCTGGGTGTAGGGCGGCCTACTCCGGCGCCGTTTCCGGCCAGTCGACCAGGTCGACGGTGCTGCGGGTCAGGCGAACCAGCTCGGCCGCGTCGCGGTCGGCGCCGAGCTCGCGGTCGACCTGGCGGGCCCGCTCGGCGAGCTCCTCGGGCCGCGTCTCCCGCGCCCAGTAGGACCGCTTGAGCACCTCGGCCAGCTCGGCCGCCAGGGCCGCCAGGCGCAGCGAGGGCGAGGCGGCGCGCCAGCTGCGGGCGAGATCCGACCGCTCCACCGTCAGCGACTCCTCGACTACCTGGCCGGTAGCCCGCGAGCGGTAGCGCAGGCGGACCTCGGCGAGGGCGCGCCGGCTCGGCGCGTCCTCGGCCAGCTTGATCTCGTACAGCGCGGTGACCCGGTGGCCGGCGCCGATCTCGCCGGCGTCGACGGTGTCGTCGCGGAACCGGTGGTCGGCGACGTCCCGGTTCTCGTAGCCCAGCAGCCGGTAGCGGCTCACCACCCGCGGGTCGAACTCGACCTGGATCTTGGCGTCCGCGGCGATGGTCTCGAGCGTGCCGGTGAGGTTCTCGACGAAGACCCGCCGCGCCTCCTCGAGGGTGTCGACGTAGGCGTAGTTGCCGTCGCCGCGGTCGGCCAGCTGTTCCATCAGCACGTCGTTGTAGTTGCCCATGCCGAAGCCGACGGTGGTCAGCTCGATGCCGTCCCCCGCCTCCCGCCCGACCCGGTCGAGGATCGACTCGGGGCCGGTGCGGCCGACGTTGGCGACGCCGTCGGAGCACAGGACGAGGCGGTTGATCGACTCCGGCCGGTAGTGGCGGCGGGCCAGGTCGTAGCCGAGCAGCAGCCCCTCCTCGGCGTTGGTCGAGCCGCCGGTGGTCAGCCGGTCGAGCGCCCGGCGCACCGCCGGGTGATCGTTGGTCGGCTCGAGCACCACCTGCCCGCGGCTGCCGTAGACCACCAGCCCGACCTGGTCGCCCGAGCGCAGCTGGTCGAGCAGCAGGTGCAGCGCCCGTTTGACCAGCTCGAGCCGGTTGTCGCGCGCCATCGAGCCCGACACGTCGACGATGAAGATCAGGGTGGCGTCGCGACGGTGGCCGGCGGCGATCTCGCGGCCGCGGACGCCGACCCGCAGCAGCTGATAGCGGGGGCCGCGTGCCCAGGGCGACGGCGCTCCCTCGACGCTGAGGGTGAAGTCGCCACGCCGTGGGGCCGGGTCGCGGTAGTCGAAGAAGTTGAGGAACTCCTCGACCCGGATTGCCTCTGCTGGCGGCAGGTGGCCGCGCTCGAGATAGCTCCGGGCCAGGGTGTAGGAGCCGGTGTCGACGTCCAGCCCGAAGGTCGACCGGGCGTCGTCCTCGGTGTCGACGAACGGGTTGGTGCCGTAGGGGCGGAAGAACATGTCGCCCCACGGCTGGTCGTTGGGCTCGGCCGTGCCGCCGGTGGACGGTGTGACGGCGGGGTTCGGTGTCGGCAGCGGCCGGAGGTAGGGCTCGATTCCGGTCGGATGCTCGACGGCGCCCCGCATCCCGCTCGAGGCCGCGGCACCTACGGTGGCCTCACGCTCGGGCCTGGGTGCCTCGACTGCGCTCTGGCCTCGGATCTCGGGCGTCGCGTCCGATTCCACGGCTTTGTGGCGGCGGTGCTCAGAGACCTCCGCGTCGAGCAACTCGGGCCGCTCGGGGGCGGTCGGTTGCCGGGCCGTTGGTAACGCGGAGTGTTCGGCAATCCGGGTCTCCTCGAGCAACGACCGCAGGTCTTCCTGCTGCCTCGCCCGCGCCTCTGCCGCCCGCACCGGCTGGGCCGGCACCGAAGTGTCGGGCACCGAAGCGTCAGGCAGCGGGGCGTCGGCCAGCGGGGCGCCGGGCAGCGAGGCGTCTGGCGGCGGGGAGTCGGGCAGGGAACGGGTGCCCCCGGGGCGGCCCGGTACAAACGCCGGGGGAATGTGCGCTTCTACCGGGACGCGCGCCGGGGCGGTCTGGGTCTCGCCGCCAACCTCGGGCGTCACCGGCTGGGGCTCGGTCTCGGCCAATCCGTCCTGGCGGAGCTCGGTGACGGCGGCCGGCGGCGCCGCCGTCCGCAGGACGCGGTAGGCCAGGAAGCCGCCGGCGACGGCGAGGAAAAGCGAGGCAGCGATCAGCCTGTAGCCACGGCTGCGGCCCTTCGCGTGGAGGGGCGCCTCGCCCGCCGGCCGCAGGTGCTCGGGGATCTCGCCCCGGATCCGGTCGAGCAGATCCGCCGGCGGCTCGGGGCTCTCGACCCGGCCGAGGCGCCGCTCGACGTCGCGTTCACGCGCGTTGTTGCTCTGCATCATCAGACCTCGTCTTCCAGCGCGACGGCGAGCCGCGCGAGTGCCTTCTTGAGTCGTTTGCGGATCGTCACCGGAGAGACCTCTTCGAGCGCGGCGATCTCGCGCGTCGGCATCTCGGCCCAGTAGCGGGCGGCGACGGCGAAGGCGAGCGGCTCGGGCAGGGCGCGCACCGCACGGCGTAGCCGGGCGCCCTCGATCGCCGCCAGCAGCGAGTCCTCGGGCGACTCGGCCGGGTCGGGCAGTTGCCGCTCGTGCTCCTCGGCCAGGGGCACCATGGGGCGTGGCCGGCGGATGTGGTTGAGAAACGTGGTGTAGGCGATGCGGCACAGCCAGCTGGTGACCGCGCAGCCGCCGCGGAAGCTGCCGAGCGCCCGCCATGCCTTGCGATAGGTCTCCTGGGTGAGGTCGGCGGCCAGCTCCTCGTCGCCACACAGCTTGAACAGCCAGGCAAAGACCTGTCGGTAGGTCTCGCCGGCGAGGCGCTCGGCCGCCGCGGCGTCGCCGTCGCGCGCCCGCCGCCACAGCCCGGGCTCGGCGGCCGCCGAACGGGCCTGGGGGCGTCCGTGGTCCGCCTCGGTCATCGCTCTCAGATTCTCCATGCCTAGTTAGACACAGGCCGGGCCGAATACGAAACCCCGGGAGGGCGAGCGGCGGCTACCGGCCCGGCCTATGCCCGACCGATGCGGCGCCAGCCAGGGTGCGCCGCGATGACGTGAGCGGACCGGGACGGGCCCAGGTGGCAGCGGCGCGGGTCGTGGCGTAGACTTTATTCATGAGCCAAGATCTCGCGATGCCCGTCACGATGAAGACCGAGATGCCGGCAGCGGCCTTGCTCGGTGGCATGGACGCAGGATGATGGGCGACTCGGCCTCCTTTGCCGCCCAGCTGATCGAGTCCGGCGCGGCCGGCTACGCTGCCGCCGCCGCCGAGCGGATCGTCGAGCACCACCCGGAGACGGCGGTCCGTTTCGGCGCCGGCGCCTTCCGCTCGTGGCAGGAGCACCTGAGCCAGCGGTTGCGCGAGCTGGCGGCGGCCCTGGTAGCCGGCGAACCGGAGCTGTTCACCGCCGAGGTG
The DNA here is from genome assembly GCA_963781065.1 of Thermoanaerobaculia bacterium. GTDB lineage: Bacteria > Acidobacteriota > Thermoanaerobaculia > Multivoradales > JAHEKO01 > CALZJC01. The sequence continues at coordinate 121,598 of CAWAET010000015.1, forward strand.
GCCTGGACGCGGGTGGCTTTCGAGAGCCGAGAGGTGCCGGTCGAGGACCTGCGCGCCAGCCTGGAGTGCCTGCGGCGGGTTCTGGCGGAGGAGCTGCCGGCGGCCGCCGGCGGCGAGCCCGGGCGGTATCTCGAGCTGGCGCTCGAGCTGCTCGACGCGGCCGCGGCGGACCCGGCGCAGTCCCCGGCCGGCGACTCGACGGAGGGCCGGCTGGCGCTGGTCTATCTCGAGGCGACGCTGTCGGGCGACCGGCGCCGCGCGATCGACGCGGTGATGGGAGCGGTCGACGACGGCATGTCGCTCGCCTCGGCCTATCAGGCGCTGATGACGGCCCAGCGGCAGGTGGGCGAGATGTGGCATGCCGGAGACGTGCTGATCGCCCAGGAGCACTTCGTGACCGCCACCACCCAGACGCTGATGACCCTGCTGGGCGAGCGCGGGGGCGCGGCGGCCACCGCCAACGGCAAGACCGCCCTGGTGGCGGTGGCGCCGGGCGACGGCCACTATCTGGCCGCTCGTCTGCTGGCCAATCTGTTCGAGCAGGAGGGGTGGCGCACCATCCACCTGGCCGGCGCCGTGCCGCCCAAGGAGCTGGCGCTGGGGCTCGAGGCCTTCGAGGCCGATCTGCTGGCCCTCTCGCTGACGGTCTCGACCCGGCTGCAGGCGACTATCGAGGCGGTCGCGGAGGCGCGCGCCTTGCGGCCGGGGATCAAGGTAGTGGTGGGCGGCCGCGTGCTCGAGAGGTTGCCGGGGATCTGCCGGCGGATCGGTGCCGACGCCTGCGTCGCCACGCCGGCCGAGGCGCTCGAGGTCGCGGCGCGGCTGGTCGGCTCCGATCAGTCCTGACATCCTGACCCGCAGTGCGGCGCGCCGTCGGCGCGCCAGGGTGCCGCGGGTGGAGGCCGCTAGCGAGCCCCGGCCGGTCGGGCGCCCGCGGCTCTGGCCACGAAGGCCTCGAAGCTTCCCGGAGGGCGGCCGAGGAGGCACTCCAGGACGCGTGGCGAGCCGGCCATGCCGAAGCTGTCGTAGTAGCGAAACATCCGGCCCAGCGTGTCGATCCGGCGTTTGCCGAGGCCGGCGGCAAGCGCCTCCTCGGCCCACCGCCGGGCCGGCACGGCCACCGCCCGCACCGTCCGCTGCAGGCCCCGGCCGAGAGCCGCGGCGATCTGCCGCTGGTCGAGCAGGTCCGGGCCGCACAGCTCGTAAGTGGCCCCGACGTGGCCGGGCTCGGTCAGCACCCGGACCGCCGCCTCGGCGACGTCCAGCAGATCGACCATGACGACCCGGCTGTCGAGGCTGTAGGGCACCGGATAGACCGACTGTCCGACGATCGCTTGCCAGTGCGCGAGGACGTTCTGCATGTACGGGGCCGGCTGCAGGATGGTGAAGTCGAGTCCCGACTCGAACAGCAGCTCTTCGACCCGGAGCTTGGCCCAGTGGTGGGGCATGGCCTCGACCTGCGGGTGGAGGACGGAGTGGTAGACGATCCGTCCGACGCCGGCGCCGATCGCCGCCGACACCACCCGGCGGCCGATGCCGGTCTCGTCCGGATGGACGTTGGGGCAGATGTGGTAGAGCGCGGCGACGCCGTCGACCGCCGCGGCGACCGACTCGCGGCTCCTCATGTCACCCGCCACGACCTGCCGCGCGCCGAGCCCTTCCACCGTCTCGCGCTGCGCCGGCCGGCGCACGAAGGCGCGCACCGGCACCCCGGCGGCCGCCAGGGCGCGGATCACCGCCCGGCCGGTCTTGCCGGCGGCGCCGGTGACCAGGACGGGTCGAGCTGGGGTTGCCGTGGCCATGGGGGGCTGGCGATGCTACTGGATTCCGCAAGCTGCGGGGCCGCCGGCCTTGTTCCGACAGCCCACCGGGACCGGTTTATGCCCGGATGCTCGCCCGAGGGGAGTGTTGCAGATTCGGGTGCGAACGCTCGCGTATGGAGCAGCTGTGGGGAATGCGGGTTAGGGTTGCTGCATGCGCCAGGGACTCGGCCTGCCGGAGCCGCCGTGGATCGTCGGCCATCGCGGCGTCCGCGGCGCCGCGCCCGAGAACACGGTTGCCAGCGTTCTCGAGGCGGTGGCGCAGCGGGCCGACATGGTCGAGCTCGACCTGCAGCTGTCGGTGGACGGCGCCCTGATCGTCCACCACGACCGGGCGGTGCGCGTCGCCGGACGGGCGAGCAAGCCGTTCGGACAGGCGACGCTGGCCGAGATCCGGCGATGGCGCCCACGCGGCGGCGACGGCGGCAACGCCGACGGCGAGTTGATCCCGACGCTCGAGGACATCCTGGCGGCGGCGCCGCCGGAGCTGCCGCTCAATCTGGAGATCAAGAGACACGATTCCGAGGTCGATCCCGGCCCGCTGATCGAGGCCCTGGCGCGAGCCGTCGCCGGGCGCGAGCGTGTCCTGGTGTCGAGCTTCGACTGGCCGGTGCTCGCCCGGGTCCGCGGCCGGCTGCCGGGCGTTGCCGTGGCGCCGCTCGGCGGCCGCGATGCCGTCTGGGAGGAGCTGGTCGAGGCGGCACGCGGTCTCGACGCCTTCTCCGTCCACATCCACCGCCAGCTGGCGGCGAGCCTTGGCGGGCGCGGCCGGCTTGGGGAGGCGGGCAGCGGGGCGCGGCCGATCCTCGTTTATACCGTCAACCAGGGCCGTGAGGCTCGACGGCTGCTGCGATACGGTGTTTCGGGCTTCTTCACCGATCGGCCCGCCGAGCTGCGAGCCGAGATCGAAGCCAGCGGCTGAAATCGGCGCGGTGCCCGGCGATCCGGGCCTGCCGCGGATGTACGCCACGCGGCTCCTGACCGCGGTATGTCCGGCTGCTAGACTCGGCCGCACCGGAACCTCCCAGTCAGCCCGCCGCGGCAGCCGGCGGAGTCGGAAGGAGACGACCATGTCCGAGCAACCCCGGGAACCCGAGACCGGCGGCGAGAGCGAGGAGCGGCGCAGCGGCGCCGAGCGGCGCCAGGAGGGGGAGCGCCGCCGGCAGGATCGCGGCGTCTGGCACGTGCCGGTGCTCAAGCGCCTGATCGACCGGCGCAAGGGCGGCGATCGCCGGAGCGGCGCGGAGCGGCGGGTCGACTGACTCGGTCCCACAGCCGTCTCGCCCCGGTACTCCAGGCCGTCCTGGTGACCTTTCTGTGGTCGACATCCTGGGTGCTGATCAAGTTCGGCCTCGAGGAGATCCCTGCCCTGGGCTTCGCTGGGCTGCGCTACTGCCTCGCTTTTCTGGTGCTGGCTCCGGCGGTGGGAGCCAGCCGCGAGCTGCGGGCTCAGCTGCGCCGGCTGACCCGGAGAGACTGGCTGCGGCTGGCGCTTCTGGGGGTGGTCTTCTATTCGCTGACCCAGGGCGCCCAGTTCGTCGCCCTCGACCACCTGCCGGCGGTCACCCTGAGCCTCATCCTGAGCTTCTCGCCGGCGGCGGTGGCGCTGGCCGGCGCGAGCTTTCTCGGCGAGCGGCTGAGCCGGCGGCAGTGTGGCGGGGTCGCCTGTTTCCTGCTCGGCGCCATGGTCTATTTCCTGCCGCTGCGTGTCGCCTTCAGCGGTCTGGGGCTGGCGGTCGGCCTGCTGGCGATGCTGGCCAACTCGGGGGGCGCGCTTCTGGGCCGGTCGGTCAACCGCCGTGGCGATCTGCACCCGCTGCTGGTGACCGTGGTCAGCATGGGCATCGGCTCGCTGCTGCTGCTCGCCACCGGGCTGGCCGTCGAGGGAGTGCCGGCGCTCGACCGCTCGGGCTGGACGATCATCCTCTGGCTGGCGGTGGTCAACACCGCCATCGCCTTCACCCTCTGGAACCACACCCTGCGCCGGCTGACCGCCATCGAGTCGAGCCTGATCAACAACACCATGCTGGTGCAGATCGCTGTCCTGGCCTGGGTCTTCCTCGGCGAGCCGATCGGCCTGCGGCAGGGCCTGGGGCTGCTGCTGGCGGTGATGGGCGTGGTCCTGGTGCAGCTGCCCGATCGCCGGCGGGCCGCGGGGTGACTCCCCCTGACGGGCCGGAATCTGTAGAATCCCGCCCGTGCCGATGCAAGCGATCCTGGTACTGGTCATCCTGGTCGGGGCCGTTGCGCTCTTCGTCTCCGAGAAGTACCCGATCGACTTCGTCGCGCTGCTGGTGCTCGGCGTGCTGCTGGCCCTCGGGCTGGTGACGCCGGCGGAGGGGATCTCGGGCTTCAGCAACCCGGCGACGGTGACGGTGGCGGCGATGTTCATCCTCAGCGCGGGTCTGCAGAAGACCGGCGCCACCGGGGTGATCGGCCAGCTGATGGTGCGCTTCGGGCGCAGCTACTTCACCGCCCTGGTGGTGATCATGGGCACGATCACCGTCATCTCGGCCTTCATCAACAACACCGCCGCGGTAGCGGTCTTCATCCCCCTGGTGATGATCGTCGCCAACCGGCGCAAGATCGCCGCCTCGCGGCTGCTCATCCCGCTCTCCTACGCCTCCCAGTTCGGCGGCGTCTGCACGCTCATCGGCACCTCGACCAACCTGCTGGTCAGCTCGATCTCCGAGCAGGCGGGCTACGGCGCGTTCTCGATGTTCGAGTTCGCCAAGATGGGGCTGATCCTCTTCGTCGCCGGGGTCCTCTTCTTCCTGCTGCTGGGGCGCTGGCTGCTGCCCGAGCGCAAGGCCCAGGAGTTGGCGGTCGCCTACCAGCTGGGCGAGTACATCACCGAGCTGCGGGTCGACGACGCGTCGCCGCTGGTCGGCAAGTCGGTCCTCGAGAGCCGGCTGGGCCAGGACCACGACGTCACCGTGTTGCGCCTGTTGCACGCGACCAAGGCGGTCTGGGCGCCGCTGCGGCAGGCGGTGCAGGGCGGCGACGTGCTGCTGGTGCGAGGCAAGCTGAGCGAGCTGATGCGGCTGCGGGACTCGGCCAAGCTGGAGCTCAACGCCGAGTTCAAGCTGCGCGACAGCACCCTGCAGACCGAGGACCTGCGGCTGGTCCAGGCGCTGGTGGCGCCGAGCGCGGACCTGATCGGCCACACCCTCAAGGACCTCGACTTCCGCAACCGCTTCAAGTCGCTGGTGCTGGCGATCCAGCGGCGCGGCGAGCCGATCCGGGAGAAGCTCAACACGGTCCGCTTTCAACTCGGCGACGCGCTGCTGATCCAGGCCCACGAGGAGCAGATCAAGGCGCTGCGGAACGACGAGAACCTGATCGTCCTCGACGAGGTGCCGCTGGTGTCGCTCAAACACAAGGCGCCGCTGGTGCTGGGCATCCTGGCCGCCGTGGTTGGCCTGGCGGCCTTCAACGTGATGCCGATCCTGGTCACCGCGTTGCTCGGCTGCCTGGCGATGGTGCTGACCCGCTGTCTGCGCCTCGAGGAGGCGTACCACGCGATCAACTGGCAGGTGATCTTCCTGCTCGCCGGCATCCTGCCGCTCGGCATCGCCATGCAGAAGAGCGGCGCCGCCGGCGCGATCGCCGAGCGGGCGGTGGGCGCGGTGGGCGACATGGGGCCGATCGCGGTGCTCGCCGTCGTCTATCTGATGACCTCGGTGATGACCGACACGATGAGCAACAACGCCGCCGCGGTGCTGCTGGCGCCGATCGCCATCTCGACCGCCGAGCAGCTCGGCGTCGACCCCAAGCCGTTCCTGATGGCGATCACCTTCGCCGCCTCGACCGGCTTCTCGACCCCGGTCGGCTACCAGACCAACACCATGATCTACAACCCGGGCGGCTACAAGTACACCGACTTCCTGCGCACCGGGGTTCCGCTGAGCATCCTCTTCTGGATCCTGTCGGTGATCTTCGTGCCGCGGATCTGGAGTTTCTGAGGCTGGCGAAGCTCACCTACCGGGCCGACATCGACGGTCTGCGGGCGATCGCCGTGGTGGCGGTCATCCTGTACCACTTCGGATTCGAGGCCTTTTCCGGCGGCTACGTCGGGGTCGACGTCTTCTTCGTCCTCAGCGGCTTCCTGATCACCCGGATGATCCGTGCCCAGGTCGCCGCGGGCACCTTCAGCTTCTCGACCTTCTACGTGCGGCGGGCGCGGCGGCTGTTCCCGGCGCTCTTCGCCACCCTGGTGGCGACTTTTGGGGCTGGCTACCTGCTCTTTTCGCCGCAGCACCTGGAACGGCTCGGTGGCTCGACCCTGTACGCCCTGTTCGCCGCCGGCAACTTCTACTTCTGGCGCGAGAGCGGCTACTTCGACGCCGACGCGGCGGTCAAGCCGCTGCTCCACACCTGGTCGCTGGGTGTGGAGGAGCAGTTCTATCTGCTCTGGCCGGCGCTGCTGGTGCTGCTGCTCCGGTGGTCGGCCCGGTCGGTGATGCCCTTCATCTTGGCCGCGGGAGCGGCCAGCCTCTGGCTGGGGGAGCGTTGGCTCGCCGCGGACGAGGCGGCGGCCTTCTTCCTGCTGCCGCCGCGGGTGATGGAGCTCGCCCTGGGCGCGGCGATGGTCTGGATCGCCGAGCGCCAGCCGCGCAACCGGCTGCTGCTCGAGCCGTTCGTCTGGGTCGGGCTCGGGTTGATCGCCTGGCCGGTGCTCACCTACAGCGAGGCGACGCCGTTTCCGGGGCTCAACGCCCTGCTGCCATGCGCCGGCACCGCGCTGCTGATCTACGGCGGGCCAGCGCGGTACAGCGGCTGGATCCTCAGGTTCCGACCCGTCGTCGGCATCGGGCTGATCAGTTACTCGCTCTACCTGGTCCACTGGCCGCTGCTGGTCTTCTATCGTTACTACCGCTTCGCCGAGTTGAGCCGGCTGGAGATCTGGGCACTAATCGCCGCCTCCTTCGCCGGCGCGGCGGCGATGTACCACTTCCTCGAGAACCCGATCCGCCGCGGCATCCGCAAGCCGAGACACTTGTCGGCGCCGGCGTTCGGCCTGGTCTGTCTCGGCCTGACGGTCCTGGCCGCGCTGCCCGCGGTCGGCGCCTGGACCGGAGGCGGCTTGGTCTGGCGGCTGCCGGTCGAGATCCGCGGCGTCGCCGGGAACCTCGAAGAGAGGCGACAAGCGACCTGGGAGTACCTCGCGCGGACGGCCGAAGGCGGCGCCTTCGATAGCCGGCGGACCGGCGTCCTGGTCACCGGCGACAGCCACGCCAAGGACCTCTTCAACGCCGTCCACCTGAATGCCGACCGCTTTCCGGGCCTCGATTTCCGCTATCTGGAGCTCGACGACCAGTGCTACTACCTGTTTGCCGACCGGCCGCCGGCCAGGGACCTGAAACGCACCCGGTGGGCGCAGTGCAGGCGGGAAGTGGGCGCGTTCGAGGCCTCGCCGCTCGTCGAGCAGGCGAGCTACGCTCTCGTCTCGACCCGCTGGCGGGCCTCGTCGCTCCCCAACGTCGACGCCTTCCAGCGCCACCTGTCAGCCCGGGGCGCCGAGCTCGTGCTGCTGGGCAGGACCGCCGAGTTCCTCAACGTGCCGGACCTGGTCGTCAAGTTCGGGCGCCTGGGCGGTCTCGGCCGGTACGTTGCCGCGACCCGGCGAACCGGGTTCGACAGCCTCAATGACAGGATCGAGCAGAAGGCGCGGCAGCTCGGGGTCCCCTACCTGGACAAGCTGAGCTTCCTGTGCTCCGACGATCTGTCCAGCTGCGACGTCCTGGACGCGGACAACAACCTGCTCTTCTACGACTACGGCCACTGGACCCTCGAAGGGGCCCGGTACTTCGGTGCCAAGTTGGCGGCGACCGGCTTTCTGGACGATCTGCGGGGCGGCTCGGCGCCGTCAGCCGGCCGCGAGAGGTAGGCGAAATGCCGCCATCTCCCGGTCGTTGCGAACCAGCAGGAGGTCGTCGACGAGCACCGGGTGGTTCCAGGTCTTGCCTTCGAGCGCCGGGAATCGGGCGAGCTCGTCGAAACCGTCCGGCTTGGCCGCGACCAGCGCCAGCTCGCCCTGCTCCGACAGCACCAGCAGCAGGTCCTGGTCCGGCAGCAGCACCATCTGGCCGTTGCCGTAGCGGCCGCCCTTCCAGACGCGGGCGCCGTCCGCGAGGTCGATCGCGGCCAGGATGCTGCCGTCGAAGCCGTAGGCGTGGCCGCGGTGGACGACGAAGTCGTTGAAGTAGGGCTTGAGACGCGGCGAGGTCCAGAGCTCCTCCGCGGTCCACCGGCCGGCCCGGCGGGCGACCGCCAGCCGGCGGAGGCCGCTCTGCGAGGTGACGCTGAGCAGCAGGTCGCCGTCGGCGGTGCGGGCCGGCTGGACGATCGGGTAGCCCGGCCACGGATGCTCCCAGAGCAGGGCGCCGTCGGCCGGCGCGACGCCGACCGCTCCGCTCTTGCTCAGCAGAACCACCTGCTCGACCCCGTCGAGGGTCGCCAGGTGGGGCGAGCTGTAGCTGTCGCCGCCGTCGGGGCCGAGCCAGCGCGGCTCGCCGGTGGCGAGGTCGTAGCCGACGAGCGCGCCGGCGGCGGCGACGACGACGAGGTCGCCGACCACCAGCGGCGAGCCCGAAAAGCCCCAGTACGGCCGTTCGGCGCCGGTGTCGGCCGCGGCATCGCGCGACCAGATGACCGCGCCGTCGGCGGCGTCGAGGGCGTTGACGATGCCGGTCGCGCCCAGGGTGTAGAGGCGCCCGCCGCTCAGGGTCGGCGTCGCCCGCGGCCCGGCGCCGGCGTTGGCCTCCCAGAAGCGGGCCGGGTCGCCGTGCCGCCAGACCGGCTCGCCGGTAGCGGCGTCGTAGGAGGCGACCACTTCTTCCTCGCCGCGCTGCTCCTGGGTGTAGATCCGGCCGCCGGCGACCGCGAACGACGACCAGCCCGGCCCGACGGGGTGGCGCCACAGCTCGACCGGCGGCGAGGCGGCCCAGTCGGTGCGGATCGGCGGGCCGGCGACGACGCCGTCGCGGCCGGGGCCGCGGAAGCCGGGCCAGCGGGCATCGGCCTCGACCGCCGGCGCCGCGGCGGGAACTGGCGGGGCAGTCATCTCGGCCAGCAGACGCTCCTCGGGCGTTGCCGACCACCGCCAGGCGAAGTCGGAGCCCGCCTGGCCGGTGATGCCGTCGGTGCGCAGCAGCGCCCAGCCGCCGCAGGCGATGAGGATGGTCGCGACCATCGCGGCGCGGCGCGGCCGGCGGGTGAGGCCGCGGGTGGCCGCCGCCCAGATGACGAGTGCCAGGCACAGTACCGGGACGGCGTAGATGTAGTAGAGCATCCCCATCCCGGCCGTGGCCATCGACTCGTGGAGGACGAGCGGCGTCGCCGCCAGCGCGGCGATCATCAGGGCGGCGCCGCCCCAGCGCTCGCCGCGTGGCGCCCGGCTGAAGAAGGCCCACCAGACGAGCAGGGCCAGCCCGCCGGCCAGCCCGCCGAGCATGGCGGGGGCCGCGGCGTCGGGACGGACCGCCGGGAGGACGAACCTCAGCAGCCACTGCAGGGCGACGATGACCACCCCGGGCCACAGACGCAGGGGCCGGGTATGGGGAACGGCGTCGGCTGGCGCGCTCGGCATGGCTGCTTCTCCCGTGAGTCGTTGACGCGCCCAGGGGGCGGGACGATCAGACTACGGCGCCGCGGGCTGCGAGATTCACCCCGAGCGCCGCGCCGCCGCCTGCCGCCTCAAGTCTCGACGTTCCGCGGCCACTGGGTGACCTGCGGGTTGCCGTCCTGGTACTCGGCCATGAAGCCGAGGATCGCCTGGCGGAAGGCGATCAGCAGGCCGTTCAGCTCCCGCTCTTCCTCGGTGTCGCCGGCGAAGTAGAGGTCCTGATCGATGCCGTCGATCGGAATCACCGACTCGTAGGGGACCGAGAAGGAGAAGATGTAGAAGAAGCTCAGGTATTCGCCGATCGTGCCGGTCTTGGGCAGATAGGTCAGCAGCTCGGTGGTGTCGAACTCGCTCTGCGGCCCCGGGATGTCGGTGCGCTCGAGGCAGGGCGGGAAGTTGGCGACGAAGGTCAGGCCGGGGTTGGCCGAGTTGATCAGACGGCCGGTGCCGTGGGCGGTGATCCGGTAGAGGAAGCTGTGCAGCACCTTGGAGAGCGCCTCAATGCTGTCCATCTCCGGCAGGCCGCGGATGTTGCCCTCGTCCGGATCCGCCGACAGGCGCATCCATCGCCGCAGGTCGCGATCCGCCGCCACGGCCTCGTCGTTCGGATAGAGCGCCCGCACCACCTTGTCGACGTAGGTGCCGGTGATCTCCCAGATCTCGAGCAGGCGGCGCACAAAGCCGAAACTGGCCCAGGCCTCGCCGCCCTCGGGGGTGAAGTCCGCCACGCTGATGCCAAGCTTGTCGAGTGCCTGGTGCGGGTCGTCATCGAAGAAGGTCCGCCCGGCCGCGAAGGTGTTCTCGAGGTTGACGAACTGGCGCGCCGTGCCGATCGGCGTCGGCGGGGCGACGTGCTCCCAGAGCAGCAGCAGCGCGGTGTCGAACTCGATCAGGTACTTCGAGTGCGGCTCCAGCAGCCGATAGAGGGCGTGGTGCTCGGGCAGGGCGTTGTACATCGTCATCTGCATGGCCGCGGTGGGGATGTGCCAGTGGTAGACGTGCCCGAGCCAGATGCCGTAGACGCCGATCGAGGCCTTGGCCGCCTGCAGGGCGTAAAGCCAGGCCGAGTCGGTCGCGGCGCCGCGCGCGAAGGTCGTCGCGTCGCGGCCGCCCTCGCCGCTGACCCGGACGGCGACCGGCTCGAGGTTCCTGGTGGCGGCATCCTGCCGCAGGAGAGTGAGCGTCGCCGGGCAGAATCGAACGCCGCCGGGCACCTTGTGCGGCGCCACGGTCTCGAAGATCCCGAGGTCGATCACGTAGAGCAGCCCGGCGGTCTGCGCGGCGGCGATCTCGGCGCTCCAGGCGTCGCCGAAGAGGGTCCGCAGCCCGGCGGCGCGCTCGTCACCGACCTTCTCGGGCAGGATCAGGTTGTAGGGCAGGCCGTAGCGGGCAATCGTCGGCCAGAACTCGCGGCTGGCGGCCTCGGCGTCCTCGAGGGTCGCGGCCAGCGCGGGCAGCAGCGGCGCGGCCTCGCGATAGACGTCCGGGAACGTGGTCCACGACATCGCGAACTGCTCGGGATGCTCGAGTGACAGCTGGGTGAGTTCGCCGCCTTCGGTCTTCTCGACCAGCTCCTCGGCCTCCTCCTTGAGCTTGTCGAGCAGCAGCTTGCCGACCGAGGTGCGGCTCTTGCCGAGCATCTTGACCAGCTTGGCGCGGGCCGGGCCCGAGAGATCGCCGCTGTGCTCCGAGCCCTCGTCGTCACCGCCCTTGTCACCCCAGAGGTAGGCGTGGGCGGGCCGGACGTTGCCGCCGATCTCGTAGACGTTCTTCAGGCCGTACGCCGGCTGCTGGGTCTGGGCGTTGCGCTTGCCCAGGGAGATCAGCGTTTTGACCAGTCCGTGCAGCTTGAACGGCACCGCCGGGATGTTCTTCAGCCCGAGCTTGTGGAGCGGAATCTCGTGCACCTTCTCGCTGAGGACGTCCGCGGCGTCGTGGATCTTGTCGCTGAATGCGTCGGTGAATCGATTGAGTAGGCTCATCCTCTGTTCATCCCTTCTTGTCCGTGAAGTTCACCCGCAGCCCGCTCCGCATCTTGGCGCCGTGCCGACGGGCCGTCCCATCCCGGGCCGTGCCCCGAATGTCCTTCGTTGACGTGGTCGCAGTCTACGGCAGGCGGTCGGCGAGCGCCAGAGGCGGCGGCACGGGCGGATCGAGGACCGCACCGCCGAATCCCGTCGTCCGCCGCCGCGCGTAGCGGGCGTCCATGACGTAGACCCGGCCGTCCGGCGCCGGCGTCCCGGCCTCGATCCAGGGGAAGCGAGTCCAGCGCAGGAATCCCGGGATCTGTCCGCGGCCGGCGGCGGTGAGCCAGTCGCGGTCCGCCGCCAGCAGCCGAGCCGGGCTGAGCGCCAGGTTACCGCCGCGGCGCCAGTCGAAGCTGCCGAACCGGTAGCCGCCGCTGGCGTCCAGGTAGAGCAGGTCCCAGCGCAGGGGGTCGGCCGGCAGCGGACCGACCATGAGTTGCTCGACGGGCTGCCCGAGATCGTGCGCTACCGCTTCGCGCACTCGCTGCTCGGTCACGCCGTGGAGCCAGAGCATGCCGGCGATGTAGCCGGCGCCGATCGCCAGACCCATCGTGGGCAGCAGCCGGGCCGTCCTGCCCGCTGGCGGCAGCCGGACGATCAGCGCCGCCAGCGCCGCGGCGGCGGCGAGGCCCACCACCGGCAGGTACCCCGGCGCGCGCGCCCCGACAGCCAGGAGCAGCAGTGCCGCGGCCACCGCAAGGCCGATGCCGAGCCCCCGCGTCGGCCGCCGGGGCAGCAGCCAGCCGCTGCCGAGCACCGCCCACAGCCAGGGATCGATGATGAACACCGAGTCGCCGTAGGTCCAGGCGTCGCTGAACGGCATCCACCAGCGCATGCCGTAGGTGTTGAGCCAGTCGAGCGCCGGGTGGGTGAGGACGGCGAGATAGCAGAGCGCCGTCAGCCAGCGGCCGCGGAGCCCGGCTCGCTTCGCCTCGGGCCATCGCCGGCTCCACAGCCACAGCGCCGCCGCGAGCAGAGCGGGCAACACCAGCAGCGCCGGTACCCCGTGGGTGAGGCCGCGGCGAAAGCCGAGCGCGGCATCGCCGCCGCCCAGGTACGACAACACGTCGATGTCCGGCAGGTTGGCGCCGATCACCAGCGCCGGCGCCGCCAGCCGGGTGGTGCGGCCCAGGGGTGTCGACGCCAGCGAGGCGCCGACGAGCGTGTGGGTGAGCGGATCCATGGCGCCGAGCGGCGCATCATACCCGGGTGGCGCCCCGAACTCAGTGGGCACTCGAGACGCGTTTCCTGGCGCCTGGGCTTGTCACCGGCTCTCGCAGCGAGCCGGCGCAGTAGAGAGCGGGTGAGAAGTCCAGGCTAGTATTGGCTGTCGGCCGGCACGCGGTCCGGATCGCGATCCCGGCGACAAAGGGAGAAACCCAGTATGGACTTCTTGATCTTAGGCCTCTTCATCGTTGGCTGGATTCTGCTGCAGCGCGTCCTCTTGCCGAAGCTCGGCGTTCCTACGTGAGCGAACCCCAATCCGGCAGTTCGCCGGAGCGAGACGGCCGAGAACGACGACGCCCGGAAGGACTGAATCCGACCACCGCCGGACCGAGATCCGGAGGACATCCCTCGGGCTAGGAGCCCGGCGGGGAGGCCTGCTCCTCGAGGGGCTCGAAGCGGCCCTGGAAGAACCGCAGCTTCGCCGGTTCGTAGACGAACCTCAGCCCCTGGATCTCGTCGCGGCGCTGATACAGCCGGATGACGCCGTCGGCCACCGCCCGCATGTGGTCCCGGGTGTAGACCCGGCGAGGCAGCGTCAGGCGAACCAGCTCGAGCGCGGGCCGGTAGTTCTCTCCCGTTTCCGGGTTGCGCCCCTTGGAGACGTTGCCCCGCTCCATCGCCCGCACGCCGGTTTCGACGTAGATCTCTCCGGCCAGCCGTTGGGCGGGGTACTGGTCCTGGTCGATGTGGGGCAGGAAGCGGGCGGCATCGAGGAAGATGGCATGGCTGCCGGGTGGTAGCACGATCGGCACACCGGCCGACATCAGCATCTCGCCCAACGCGGCCGTCTGGCGGACCCGGGCGCGGATGTAGCGATCGTCCAGCATCTCGTCGACACCCACCGCGATCGCCGCCAGGTCCGCGGCGGACAGGCCGCCGTCGGTGACTTGCCCCTCGTAGACGCGCAGCCGCGCCTCCGCCCGCTCGGCCAGCTCGGCGTCGTCGCGGAAGGCCAGCAGGCCGCCGATGTTGATCAGGAAGTCCTTCTTGCCCGACACCGTGCAGCCGTCGCCGTAGACCAGCATCTCGCGCAGGATGTCGCGGATCCTGGTGTCCCGGAAATGGGGGTCGTGCTGCTGGATCATGAACGCGTTCTCCGCCATGCGGGTGGCGTCGAAGAAGACCGGGATGTGCAGGGCCGAGCAGTAGGCGTAGACCTGGCGCATGTTGTCCATCGAGACCGGCTGGCCGCCGGCCATGTTCACCGAGTGCTCGAAGGAGATGTAGGAGATCTTCTCCGCGCCGTGCTCGTCGACCAGCGCCTCGAGCTTGGCCAGGTCGATGTTGCCCTTCCAGGGGAAGTCGCTCTGCGGGTCGTGCGCCTCGTCGACGATGACGTCCCGGAAGACGCCGCCGGCCAGCTCCTGGTGCAGCTTGGTGGTGGTGAAGTACATGTTGCCGGGCACGATCTGGCCGGGCTGGATCATGATCTCGGAGAGGATCTGCTCGGCGGCGCGACCCTGGTGGGTCGGTATGACGTGCTCGTACCCGGTGGCTGCTCGGAGCACTCGCACCAGCCGGCGGTACTCGTCCGAGGTGGTCGGCGTGGCGCGAGCGCCGTCGAAGGCGGCCCACTGGTCGGTGCTCATGGCCGAGGTTCCCGAGTCCGTCAGCAGATCGATGGAGACGTCGGCCGAGCGCAGCAGAAAGGTATTGAAGCCGGCCTCGCGGATCGACCGCTGGCGCTCCTCGCGGCTCAGGTCGCCGATCCGCTCGATGGTGTGGATGACGAACGGATAGGTGTCGAACTCGTACAGCTCGAGGTCGGCGTAGACCCAGCGGTAGCGCATCTGATCGCGCCACTTGCCCTCCCGCACCGCCTCCAACGGCGGCACCTTGTCGCGCTGCTCGTAGAGGCTGATGATGGCGTCCGCCACCTGGTCCAGCTGGCGAGTGGTCATGGCCAGGCGCGGGATCTGCACCGGCACCAGGTTGTCGCGGCCGACGCGGCCGTGGGCCAGGGCGCGCACCGCGGCGATCTCGTACAGCGCGGCGGAGAAGGCGTCCTGCTGGTGCTGAGCGTGGGCGGGGAGGAACTCGTCGGCCTTGACGTAAGCGCCGTCGCAGCCGCGCTCGACCGGCACGCCGGCTTCCTGCAGGCGGGCGCTGAAGCGCTCGGTCTGCTGCATCACCCACTGCACCTCGCTCTCGATGCACATCTCCTCGAGGCCGCGGGCGAAGACCTCCATCGTGCGGCCGGCCATGCCGCCGTAGGTATGCAGGCCCTCGTAGACCACGACTTCGTTCATGAAGCGCTCGTGGTCCTCGGGGTTGTCGGTCGCCAGCAGCCCGCCGGTGGGGCACTTCGGGTCCTGGGCGGCGTCGATCTGGAAGACATGCGCCGTCTTGGCGATCGCCCGCACCAGCTCGGCGATGGCGCGGGACTCCATGCCCGGCTCCCGGTGCTGGATGTACCAGGCGTTCTCGATCACCCGCGAGCCGTCCATCACCAGGCGCTTGCCGTGCCGGTCGGCCAGGGCGCGCACCGCGCGCAGGTTGGCCAAGCTGAACGGGTGCTGCCCGTCGGCGAAGGCCTGCAGGCCGACGACGGCCACTCTGCCGTCCTGGAGAATCTCCTCCAGGCGATCGAGGTCGACGTTGCCGGTGAAGACCTTCTCGTCATGGTCGCGCACGTCGGGCACCTCGACGTCGCGCGGGATCAGGATGTCGATCCGGGTCCTGGCATTCGACGGCAAGATCGACCCGGGCGGCACCAGGGTCGCGGTCACCAGCTTGACGCAGCCGAGCACGTTGTGGGCGGGGCAGACATAGTGGTGCCCCAGGACGTCGCGGACCGCCCGCTCCAGGCGCTCGAAGTTCCGCGCCCCGGCGTAGGCCTCGTCGCCGACCAGCTGGCCGGAAAGCTGCTCCTGGGTCATGGCGCTGGTGCCCAGCGAGCACATGTCGAAGCCGACCTGCGACGGGGTCAGGTTGAAGACGTTGAAGTGGGCGCCGGCCAGGTTCCTCTTGCGCTCCTCGAGGCTGGGGAAGGTGACCGGGCGGACGGTCTTGATCTTGTGCGGCTCGTGGGCGAGCTGGGTCTTCATCTGTCGGTCCTCCGGGCGCCGTCCTGCCACCGGCAGGCGGCCGCGGCACGATGGCCTGGTTGCGGGGCGACCGCTCTCGGCGAGCCGAGTCCGGCCGCGGTCCCGGCCTGTCGCCACTTTCGGCGCGGGTCGGTCTCGGGGAGAAGCGGCCGGCGGTCGCCGAGCCCTGTACGGCTCCCCGCACTCCTACGATTTCAGGACCGCGTCGTTCGGACGACACCCGATCGGGTAGGCAGCTGCACTCGGCGCGCGGCTGGAACCCCTGCCGCACTTCCGAGAGGAACTCGCCCAGTGCCAACTCGCCCAGTGCCACCCGCTCGAGGTTCACCTCGGTGGTCGACGAGTCGAGTCTGGAGAGCTCGAAAAGGCTGCCCACCGGCCCCGAGTAGGCCCGCACCTCGCCCCCATCGCCCAAGCAGATAGACCTCGATCTCCGGCCGTCGTGCGAATAGCCCCAGACCTGGTCGAGCGGCTTGCTGCGGTGAGCACCTGCCCGGGTTGGCCGGCTTGGGAACCTCGGCCCGGTTGCGTGCCTCTCAGGTAGAGGGAGGCACGACATGCCGGTTCTGTCGCGAAGACGGTTCTTGAAGATCTCCACGGGCGCCGCCGGCCTGGCCGCCGCCGGCGGCTTCTCGGGACTCGGCCTGCCGGATCTGCTGGCGGCCCCGGCGCCGGGCGACGAGATTCGCAAGGTGCCCACCTACTGCGACATCTGCTTCTGGAAGTGCGGCGCCATCGCGTACACCCGCAACGGCAGGCTGTGGAAGATCGAGGGCAACCCGGAGGACCCGCTGAGCTCGGGCCGGCTGTGCCCGCGCGGCACCGGCGGCATCGGCGCCCACTACGACACCAACCGGCTGACCGCGCCGCTCATCCGGCGGCGCCGGCGCGGCGAGGAGGAGTGGGCCGAGGTCACCTGGGACGAGGCGCTCGACCACATCGCCGAGAAGATGCTGGCGATCCGGCCGAGCACGGCCCCGAGGCGATGGCGCTGTTCAGCCACGGCATCGGCGGCACCTTCCTCAAGCACACCATGAAGGCGTACGGCACGCCCAACCTGACGGCGCCCTCCTACGCCCAGTGCCGCGGCCCGCGCGACGTCGGCTTCAAGCTCACCTTCGGCGAAGACGTCGGCTCGCCCGAGCGGACCGACATCCGCAACGCCCGCTGCCTGGTGCTCATCGGCTCGCACCTCGGCGAGAACATGCACAACACCCAGGTGCAGGAGTTCGCCGAGGCGATCGGCGCCGGCGCCCGGATCATCGCCGTCGACCCGCGCTTCTCGGTGGCGGCGAGCAAGGCCGACTGGTATCTGCCGATCAAGCCGGGCACCGACATCGCCCTGCTGCTCGCCTGGATGAACGTCCTGGTGAGCGAGGAGCTCTACGACCGCGACTACGTCGAGGCGCACGGCTTCGGCTTCGAGGCCTTCGCCGCCGAGGTCGCGCCGTTCACCCCGGAGTGGGCCTACACCCGAGACCGGCATCGAGCCGCGGTGATCCGCGAGACGGCGCGCGAGATGGCCCGGCACCGGCCGGCGACCCTGGTGCACCCCGGCCGCCACGTCACCTGGTACGGCGACGACGCCCAGCGCAGCCGCGCCATCGCCCTGCTCAACGCGCTGCTCGGCAGCTGGGGCCGCAAGGGCGGCTTCTGCGTACCCGGCCATCGATGGACGTGCCGGGCTGGCACTACCCGCCCTATCCCAAGCCGCAGCGGGGCAAGGTCGACAACCCGGGCAAGAAGTACCCCTTCGCCGACGGCACGCTGACCACCGGCATCCGCGAGGCCACGATCACCGGCGAGCCCTATCCGATCAAGGGCTGGATGGTCTACGCCACCAACCTGCTGCAGGCGCTGCCGAACCAGCGGCGAGACGATCGAGGCGATCCAGAAGCTCGATCTGCTGGTCGTGGTCGACGTCATCCCGAGCGAGATCGCCGGCTGGGCCGACGTGGTGCTGCCCGAGTCGGTCTATCTCGAGCGCTACGACGAGCTCAACGTCGAGTTCTTCCGCGAGCCCTTCGTCGCCCTGCGCCAGCCGGTGGTCGAGGCGCCGGCGGACCAGAAGCCCAACTGGTGGATCGCCCGCGAGCTCGGCAAGCGGCTCGGGCTCGAGGGCTACTTCCCGTGGCGCGACATCGAGGAGTATCTCGACCAGCGGCTGCGCGGCGCCGGCTCGAGCCTGGCGGAGCTGAAGACCACGGGCATCCTGCACGGCGCCCGCCAGCCGATCTACTTCGAGGAGGGCATCCCGCCCGAGTTCCCCACGCCGACCGGCAAGATCGAGTTCTACTCGCTGCAGCTCAAGGAGGCCGGCTTCGATCCGGTGCCCACGCTTCACGCCGCCCGAGGAGCCGCCGCCGGGCTCCTTCCGCCTGCTCTACGGCCGCTCGCCGGTGCACTCGTTCAGCCGCACCCAGACCAACCCGCTCTTGAGCGACATGGTCGACGAGAACGAGGTCTGGGTCAACGCGGTGGTGGCGCGGCGGCACGGCCTCGCCTCGGGCGACTACGTCCGGCTCAAGAACCAGGACGAGGTGGTCAGCCAGCCGATCCGGGTCAAGGCCACCGAGCGGATCCGGCCGGACTGCGTCTACATGGTGCACGGCTTCGGCCACACGGCGCGCGGCCTGGCGCCGCGCGCCAAGAAGGGGGCGAGCGACGCGCAGCTCATCACCCGCTACGCGGTCGACCCGCTGATGGGCGGCACCGGCATGAGCGTCAACTTCGTGACCCTGGAGGCTGCTTGAGATGGCGCGTTTCGGCATGGTGATCGACACCGCGCGGTGCGTCGGCTGCATGGACTGCGTCGTCGCCTGCAAGACCGAGAACGACGTCCCCGAGGGCCTCTGCCGCGACTGGATCACCGAGGAGACGACCGGCCGCTTCCCGGATCTGGCGCTCGAGATCCGCAGCGAGCGCTGCAACCACTGCGACAACCCGCCCTGCGTCTACTGCTGCCCGACCGGCGCCAGCCACGTGGCGGAGTTCGGCCGCATGGTGCAGATCGACCCGCAGCTGTGCATCGGCTGCAAGGCCTGCCTGGCCTCCTGTCCCTACGACGCCCGCTACATCCACCCCGAGGGCTACGCCGACAAGTGCACCTTCTGCGTCCACCGGGTGGAGAAGGGGCTCGATCCGGCCTGCGTGGCGGTCTGCCCGACCCACTGCATGCACTTCGGCGACCTCGACGACCCCAACAGCGAGGTCAGCCGGCTGCTGGCGTCGCGCCAGGGGCACCGGCTGCTGCCCGCGGCCGGCACCGAGCCGCGGATCTACTTCCTGACCTGAAGCGCCGTCGAACGACCAGCGGAGCGCCGCCATGACCGGACTGACGAGCTGACCACCACCCGCGCCAACCCGATGATCGATCCCCAGATGCACGTCTGGGGCTGGGAGATCCCGGTCTACCTGTTCCTCGGCGGCCTGGTCGCCGGGATGATGATGATCTCCGGCTACTTCCTGTTCTCGGGGCGCTACCGCAACGCCCGATCGGCCTGCTATCTGCTGCCCGGGCTGGCGCTCGGCCTGCTGAGCGCCGGCATGCTCGCCCTGTTTCTCGACCTCGAGCACAAGCTGTACTTCTGGCGCCTGTACACGACCTTCGAGGTCGCCTCGCCGATGTCCTGGGGCTCCTGGATCCTGCTGCTGGTCTATCCGGCGCTCGTGGCGAACATGCTGCTGCGGGTGCCGCGGCCGCTGCGGCCGCTGCTCGACCGCCTGCCGCCCGTCGGCCGCCTGTCCGAGCGGATGCGCCGGCGACCCAAGCTGATCACCGCCGTCGGCGCCCTCAACATGCTCCTGGGCGGTCTGCTCGGCATCTACACCGGCATCCTGCTCAGCGCCCTGGGCGCCCGGCCGCTGTGGAACAGCGCCCTGCTCGGCCCGCTGTTTCTGGTCTCGGGCCTGTCGGCGGCCGCGGCGTTCGGCCACATGGTGGCCCGCGATGCCGCCGAGCGCGAGCTGCTGGCCAAGGCGGACAACGGCTTCCTGGTCGCCGAGCTGGTGCTGATCGGGCTCTTCCTCGTCGGCCTGGTCTCCTCGACCCAGGTGCACCTCGAGGCCGCCCGGCTGTTTCTCGGCGGGCCCTACACGGCGGTCTTCTGGGTCTTCGTGGTCGGCCTCGGCGTCGTGATTCCGCTCATCATCCAGCTGCTGGCGGTCAACCACCGCATCCGCCACACCCCGGTGGCGCCGCTGCTGGTCCTCGCCGGCGGCGTGGTGCTGCGCTTCGTCATCGTCTCCGCCGGCCAGGTGAGCCACTGGTCGCCGTTCTGAGGAGCCCTCGCAAGGGGAAAGGAGACTTCATCTCATGCAGATCCACGGTGAAACGAGGAGCGCCGCGGCAGCCGGCCTCCAGTCGGCGGCCGGCGAGCACGCGGTGAGCCGCGAGCCCGCGCCGTACATGAATCCCTACCTCGCCGGCATCGGCCTCGGCCTGGTGCTGCTGACCGCCTTCGTCGTCATGGGCCGCGGCCTCGGCGCCTCGGGCGCGTTCTCGTCGCTGCGTCGCCTGGCTGGTCGACGGCGTCGCCCCGGAGCACGCTCGCGGCAACGAGTTCTACCTCGGCTATCTCGAGAACGGCATCGGCCACCCGCTCAAGAGCTGGCTGGTCTTCGAGGTCCTCGGCCTGCTGGTCGGCGGCTTCCTCTCCGGCGCCCTGGCCGGGCGGCTGAAGAAGACCGTCGAGCACGGGCCGCGCATCACCTCGGGCCGCCGTCTGGCCCTGGCCTTCGCCGGCGGCGCCCTGATGGGCGTCGGCGCCAAGCTGGCGCGCGGCTGCACCAGCGGTCAGGCGCTCTCCGGCGGCGCGCTGCTCAACGTCGGCAGCTGGGCCTTCATGATGATGGTCTTCGCCGGCGCCTACGCCATCGCCTGGTTCGTGAGGAGGCAGTGGACATGAGCGCGCCGTTCTTCAAGTTCGGCCTCTTCGGCGACGAGGTCTCGCTGGTCGTCGCCTTCGTCATCGGCCTCGGCTTCGGCTTCTTCCTCGAGCGCGCCGGCTTCGGCAGCGCCCGCAAGCTGACGGCGCAGTTCTACCTGACCGACCTGGCGGTCTTCAAGGTGATGTTCACGGCCATCGTCACCGCGATGCTCGGCCTCTTCTATCTCTCCTGGGCCGGCCTGGTCGACCTGTCGCTGGTCTACTTCGGGCCGACCTACCTGCTGCCCCAGATCGTCGGCGGCCTGGTGCTGGGCTTCGGCTTCGTCATCGGCGGCTACTGCCCGGGCACCTCGGTGGTGGCGATGGCCACCGGGCGGATCGACGCGCTGCTCTTCGGTCTGCGGCATCCTGGCCGGCATCTTCGTCTTTGGCGAGGCCTATCCGGCGATCGAGGCCTTCGTCTACGCCACCCCGCTGGGCGAGGTCACCCTGCCGGAGGTGTTCCACCTGCGCTATGGGCTGGTGGTCTTGCTGGTGGTGCTGATGGCCCTGGGCGGCTTCCGCGGCGCCGAAGCGGTGGAGAAGTGGTCGGCGGGCCGGGCGCGCGACGGCAGGCGCGGCGGGCGCGGCCCGAGGCGCGGAGGTGGCCGGATGAGACGCCTGGTGCCGTGGCAGTGGACCTTGAAGAGCCGGTTGGCGGTGCTGGCCCTGGCCCTGGGCCTCGTCGCCCTCTTTGGCGGCCCCCGGGACGGCGGCACGGTGACCCTGAACGCCGCCGAGCTCGCCGCCATCGTCGAGAGCGAGGTCGACCACGTCACGGTCGACGAGCTCGCCGACTGGATCATCCAGGGGCGCAACGACTACCGGCTGCTCGACGTGCGCGACCCGGCGGCCTACGCCGAGTACCACATCCCGACCGCGGAGTCCGTGCAGATCACCGAGCTCGCCGACTATCCGCTGCTCCGCAACGAGAAGATCGTGCTCTATTCCGACGGCGGCACCCACTCCGCGCAGGCCTGGTTTCTGCTCAAGGCGCGCGGCTACGGCGGCGTCTACATGCTGCTCTACGGCCTCGAGGAGTGGAAGCAGCGCATCCTCTTCCCCAGCCCTGGCGCCGACGGCGAGCCTGCGGGAGGTCGCCGACTTCGAGCGCGCCCGCCGGGTGAGCCTGTTCTTCGGCGGCACCCCCCGGAGCGGCGAGGTGACGGCCGAGCAGACGGCGATCGCGATGCCCAAGCCCCCGCCGCCCGGCCCGGCTCCGGTGGTCTCGACAAAGCGGAAGCGCAAGGAGGGCTGCTAGCCCCTTGGTACCTAGTCCTGCCGCCGGTCGCCGCGGCGCCGGTCCCAGCCGGGGCTGCGGCGGTCCTTCTCGACGGGCACGTCGAGGTCGCGGCGGTCCGCCTGCCGGCGGTCCTTGCCGGAGCGCCGATCCGGGTCGCCCGGCCGTTCTGAATCCGGTCCGTAGCTCTTGCCTGCAGACATGGCGGCAGGCTATCTCATCTGTTCGCACGACGGCCGGATTCCCACACCGAGGGGCGAGCGTGCCGGGGATCTTGGCAGCCAGCGGGCCGAGCGGCGCAGGTCGAGCCGCGGGGGCGCAAGTCAATGGCCCGCGTCTTGCACCGGCATGCCTTTCCTGACCGGACCTGGATTCGCGAAGCGCCAGTCAGGATCCTGGCAACCGACAACAAGCGGACATCGAAGTGCCACGCGAGCGCAGGGTGCGCTCAACGCGGCCGTATTGGGCGATGCCGAAAGGCGCGCCCGGGAGATAGACATGGAGTTGCGTCGGATCTTGAAATTCTCATTGCTCGTCGGCCTGGCCGGGGTCGCGGCAGCGCCTGCTTGGGGCCAGAATCAGACGCCGGTCGAGCGGCCGCTTACCCTGGCCGGGGCGATCGCGCGGGCGCTCGAGACCAACGAGGAGATCCTGATCGAGCGGACCGGCGTCGCCGCGGCCGCTGCCGGCGAGAGTGGTGCGCGGGGCGCTTACGACCCCAGCCTGTCGCTCGAGACCGGTTGGAGGCGGGCCTCGACCCCGGTCAACTCCAGCTTTTCCGGCGCCCCGGGAGGCGCGCTCGCGCCGACCCAGCAGGCGGCCGAGGCGGCGGCGACGGCGCGCCAGTTGCTCGCCAGCGGTGGCGAGGTGTCGCTCAGCGCGGCAACCGCGCGCAACACCTCGGATGCCTCCTTCGACCTGCTTTCGCCGGCCTGGAGCTCGCAGCTCGGCATCGAGCTGCGCCAGCCGCTGCTGCGCGACCGGAAGATCGACGGCGCACGGGCGGCGCTACGGGTCGCGGCGGCGGATCGGCAGGTGGCGGCGGCGAGCTTCCGCCGCGTGGTGATCGAGACGGTGGCCGCGGTCGAGCGGGCCTACTGGTCGCTGGCCGCCGCTCGCGGCGAGGTGGCGGTGCGCGAGGAGGCCGTCTGGCTGGCCGATGAGCAGCTCTCCGAGACGGTCCTGCGGATCGACAGCGGTGCGCTGCCCGAGACCGAGGAGGCGCAGCCGCGCGCCGAGCTGGAGCGCCGCCGGGGCGAGCTGCTTGCCGCTCGGGAGCTGGTGCAGCGAGCGGAGAGCGCCCTGCGGCTGCTGATCCTGGCCGACGACGACGACGAGTTGTGGGCCGCGCGCCTGGTGCCGGTGGATGACGTCGAGGTCGAGCCAACGCCGGTCGACCTCGGCCGGGCGATGGAGCGGGCCCTGGCCACGCGGGTCGAGCTTGCCGCCGCGCGGTCGTTGATCGAGCGCCGCGCGGTCGAGCGCCAGCTGGCCGGCAACGCCATCGACCCCAGCCTCGACCTGGTGGTCTCGTACGATCGGTTCGGGCTCGCCGGCACGCGCAACCCCGCTGTGCAGGGGTTTGTCGGGCTGCCATCCGAGGTTCCGACTGGGCTCGAGGGCAACCTCGGCGACTCGCTTTCGTCGATCGTCGACGGGGACTTCGACGACGCCCGGATCGGACTGGTCCTGGAGCTGCCGATCGGCAGCCGGTCGGCACGGGCGCAGGCCGAGATCGCCGATCAGGCGCGGATTCGCGCCGAGGCCGAGTTAACGCGCGCCCGCAAGACGGTGCGGGTCGAGGTGCTGGACGCGGCGGCGGCCCTCGATACCGCCGCCGGGCGCATCGACGCCGCCCGCTCCGGCCGCCAGGCGGCCGCGGTGCAGCTCGCCGCCGAGCGCGAGCGCTACGCCGTAGGGCTGTCGACCAATTTCCTCGTGCTGACGCGCCAGAACGACCTCGCCCGGGCGCGGCTCGACGAGATCGAGGCGCTGACCGACTACAGAATCGCCGACACCGCAGTGCGCCGAGCCACGGGATCGTTGCTCGGCGATCGCTCCATCGACGTCCGCGAAGCGGGCGAGGGGTACCTTCCATGACCAAACGAATCCTCCTGCTGCTCGCCATCGTGGCGGTCTTCCTCGCCGTGATCGGCACGGTCAAGTTCCGCCAGGTGAAGGCCGGCATGGCGGCCGGCGCCTCCTTCCGGCCGCCGCCGGAGGCGGTCACGACGATCGTCGCCGAGCGCCAGGAGTGGCCCGCGACGCTCGAGGGAATCGGCACCGTGACCGCCGTCCAGGGCGTGATGGTGAGCGCCGATCTGCCCGGCATGGTGGAGCGCATCGCCTTCGAATCGGGTCGCGCGGTGCGCCGGGGGGACCTGCTGGTCAAGCTCGACACGCGCCAGGAGGAAGCGCAGCTGGCCGCGGCGCGGGCGAGGCTCGAACTGGCGCGGGCGCGGTACGACCGGATCGCCGGTCTGCGCAAGAAGGGCGTCACCTCGCAGGCGGAGCTCGACCAGGTCGAGGCCGAGCTGGCGCAGGCCGAGGCGGGCTCCGGCGAGATCCGGGCGACGATCGACCGCAAGACGATCCGGGCGCCGTTTGCCGGAGTGCTTGGCATTCGGCAGGTCAATCTCGGCCAGTACCTTCCGGGCGGCGCTCCGGTGGTCGAACTGCAGTCGATGCACCCGATCTATGCCGACTTCACGGTGCCGCAGCAGGAGCTCGAGAGGTTGCGGACCGGCGCGGCGGTGGAAGTCGACGCCGACGGCGGGCAGGTCCAGGTCCAGGGACGGATCAGCGCCATCGACGCGGTGGTCGATCCGGCGACCCGCAACCTGCAGGTGCGCGCCGAGCTCGACAACCAGGACGGCCGTCTGCGCCCGGGCATGTTCGTCGAGGCGCGCGTTCTGTTGGGCGCCGGCGAGACCCTCGTCACGCTGCCGGCTTCGGCGATCAGCTACGCCCCTTACGGCGACTCCGTGTATGTGGTGGAGGAGTTGAAGGACCCGGCGGGGCAGGCCTTCACCGGCGTGCGGCAGCAGTTCGTCCAACTCGCCGGCACCCGTGGCGATCAGGTCGCGCTGCGCGCCGGCGTCGAGCCCGGGCAGGAGATCGTCACCTCCGGCGTGTTCAAGCTGCGCAACGGCGGCGCGGTCCTGGTCAACAACGAGATCCAGCCCGGCAACGACCCCGCGCCGCGGCCGGCCAACAGCTGAGTCCTGGAGAACGCCTTGAAGCTCACCGACCTGTTCATCAAGCGCCCGGTCCTGGCGATCGTCGTCAACCTGCTGATCCTGATCGCCGGGGTCCAGTCGATCCGCTCGCTGTCGGTGCGGCAGTACCCGCGCAGCGACAGCGCCGTCGTCCAGATCTCGACCCTCTACATCGGCGCCAACGCCGATCTGGTGCGCGGGTTCATCACCTCGCCGCTCGAGCGAGTGATCGCCAGCGCCGACGGGATCGACTACGTCGAGTCGTCGAGCTCCCAGGGCTTGAGCAGCATCAGCGTCCACCTCGAGCTCAACTACGACACCAACGCGGCGCTGACCCAGATCCAGGCGAAGGTGGCGCAGGTGCGCAACCAGCTGCCGCCCGAAGCCGAGGCGCCGGTCATCGAGCTGCAGACCGCGGACAGCGAGTTCGCCGCCATGTACATCGGCTTCGCCGCCGACGAGCTCGACCAGAACCAGATCACCGACTACCTGACCCGCGTCGTTCAGCCGCGACTGTCGGCGGTGAGCGGCGTGCAGCGGGCCGACATCCTCGGCGACCGGACCTTCGCCATGCGCGTCTGGCTCGACCCGAAGCGCATGGCGTCGCTGTCGATCTCGCCGTCGCAGGTTCGGACGGCGCTGGCGGACAACAACTACCTCTCGGCGCTCGGCCGCACCAAGGGAACCATGGTCTCGGTGAACCTGGTGGCGAACACCTCGCTCGAGACCGTCGAGGAGTTCCGCCAGCTGGTGGTCAAGGAGGAGGGCGGCGACGTCGTGCGGCTGGGCGAGATCGCCGATGTCGTGCTGGGCGCCGAGAACTACGACTCGGAGGTTCGCTTCAGCGGCCAGACCGCCACCTTCATGGGGATCTGGACGCTGCCCACAGCCAACTCGCTGGACGTCGTCGCGCGGGTGCGAGAGGTGCTGCCGGAGATCGAGGCCGACCTGCCCGAAGGGATGCGGGTCGGCGTGCCGTACGACTCGACGCGCTACATCCAGAGCGCACTTTTCGAGGTGCTCAAGACTCTGATCGAGACGCTTCTGGTCGTCATCGTGGTGATCTTCCTGTTTCTCGGCACCTGGCGCTCGGTGCTGATCCCGGTGGTGGCGATCCCGATCTCGTTGATCGGCGCCGTCTTCCTGATGCTGGTCGCCGGCTTCACGGTCAATCTGCTGACCCTGCTGGCGATCGTGCTGTCGGTCGGGCTGGTGGTCGACGACGCCATCGTCATGGTGGAGAACGTGGAACGCCACCTGCACCTCGGCGAAGCCCCGATGCGGGCCGCGATCCTGGCGGCGCGCGAGCTGTTCGGGCCGATCGTCGCCATGACCATCACCCTGGCGGCGGTCTACACGCCGCTCGCCATCCAGGGTGGCCTCACCGGCGCCCTGTTCCGCGAGTTCGCCTTCACCCTGGCCGGCGCCGTGGTGGTCTCCGGCATCGTCGCCTTGACGCTGTCGCCGATGATGGGCTCGCGGCTGCTGCGCGCCGGCGACAGCGAGCGCGGCTTCGCCGGCATGATCAACCGCCACTTCGACGCGGTCCGGCGGCTCTACAAGCGGCTGCTCGCCGGCACCCTGGCCAACCGGCCGGTGGTGCTGACGCTGTGGGGGATCGTCGCGCTGCTGGCGGTGCCGTTCTACATGTTCTCCCAGAAAGAGCTCGCCCCCGCCGAGGACCAGGGGGTGGTCTTCTCCATCGTCCAGGCGGCCCCCAATTCGACGATCGAGCAGACGGCGCTCTACACCGCGGAGGTCAACAAGGCCTTCCAGTCGTTCCCCGAGACCTCGGAGACCTTCCAGATCACCACTCCGGGCGGCGGCTTCAGCGGCATGGTCACCAAGCCCTGGTCCGAGCGCCAGAAGAGCACCCAGCAGCTGCGGGTGGAGCTGGCGGACAAGGTGGCGCGGATTCCCGGTCTGCGGGTGATTCCCGTCGTGCCGCCGGCGCTGCCCGGCGGCGGCACCTTCCCGGTCGACCTGGTGGTCTCCTCGACCCGTGAGCCGGAGCAGCTCGTGCGCTTCGCCGGCGAGCTGGTGGGCAAGGCCTTCCAGAGCGGGCTGTTCATGTACGCCGACTCCGATCTCAAGTTCGACCAGCCCCAGGCGGAGGTGGTGTTCGACCGCGACCAGGTGCGCTCGCTCGGGGTCGACCTGGCCCAGGTCGGCCGCGATCTGTCGGTGATGCTGGGCGGCAACTACGTCAACCGCTTCAGCATCCAGGGCCGCAGCTACAAGGTCATCCCGCAGATCCAGCGAGCCGACCGGCTGTCTCCGGACCAGCTGGGGGATATCCACGTCACCGGGCCGGCCGGGCGGCTGGTGCCGCTGTCGACCTTCGCCACCCTGAAGACGACCACCGAGCCGCGCGACTTGAAGCGCTTCCAGCAGCTCAACGCGGTGCGCATCCAGGGCGCCATCCCGCCCGGCGTGTCGCTGGATCGGGCGCTCGGCTTCCTCGAGCGGGAGGCCCGCGCCATCCTGCCGCAGGGCTTTACCCTCGACTATGCCGGCGAGTCGCGCCAGCTGCGGGTCGAGGGGAGCAAGTTCCTCGGCACCTTCCTGCTGTCGGCGATCATCATCTACCTGGTGCTGGCGGCGCAGTTCGAGAGCTTCCGCGACCCCTTCATCATCCTCGCCGGCTCGGTGCCGCTGGCGGTGTCGGGCGCCCTGCTGTTCTCGTTCCTCGACCTGACGACGCTCAACATCTACAGCCAGATCGGCCTCATCACCCTGGTCGGGCTGGTGGCCAAGAACGGCATCCTGATCGTCGAGTTCGCCAACCACCTGCAGGAGGCCGGGCGCGACAAGCTCAACGCCGTGCTCGAGGCGGCGACGACCCGTCTGCGGCCCGTCCTGATGACCACCGCGGCGACCGTCATGGGCCACTTCACCCTGATCATCGCCAGCGGCCCCGGCGCCGGCGCCCGCAACAGCATCGGCATCATGCTGGTCACCGGCATGATCATCGGCACCGCCTTCACGCTGTTCGTGGTGCCGTCGATCTACACCCTGGTGGCGCGCAAGCGCGGCGCGGTGGCGGAGGTGGCGGAGGCGTCGGCGGAGGCTGGGGTGGCGGGGGATCGCGTGGGCGACGAGGCGGTCCTCACGACCTGATCGCGTCCGCCGCGGCAGCTCCTGCGGCCCGCAGGCGCGGGCTCGACCTTGCGCAACGAGGTGCGAGGCCCGTAACAGCAGGTCCGGCGGTCCCGGGAATCGACCGGAGCGGTCCGTCCAACCAACCGAGATGGTTGGAGCCTGATACTTTGTCGAGCGGACCAGCCGTTGTGCTGGTGGTAGCTCCCACGCCCGGCTGGGTTCGGCTGCGCCCGGCTCAGCCCACTCGCCAGGAGGACGTGCCATGAAGTGTGTCGTGTTCGTACCCGGGACTCTCGGCTCGGAGCTGGTGGATCCGGCCAACAACGTGGTCTGGCCGCCGAGCCTGTGGGAAGTGACCTTCGGCTACGGCCGGATCAACGACCTGATGGCCAATGGCCTCAGAGCTTCTTCCGTCATCCGCTCGGTCGGACCGGTCTCGGTCTACAAGGTCATCCTCGACGACATCGAGCGCTGCGGCTACTCGCTGGGTGGGGCGGCCAGGCGGTTCCTGCCCTTTCCCTACGACTGGCGGCGATCCAACGCCGACGCGGCGGCGGGGCTGGCCGGCCAGCTCGACGCGCTCGACGACCTCGCCGAGCTGGTGCTCATCGGCCACTCGATGGGCGGCCTGGTGAGTCGTTACCTGCTCGAGAGCGGGAAGTTCTCCGATCGGGCGTGGTTCGACAAGATCTCGACCCTGATCACCCTCGGCACCCCCCACTTCGGCGCGCCCAAGGCCCTCGAACGGCTGCTGGGCAAGGAGTCGCAGCTGGGTATCAGCGGCCCCGACCTGGTGCAGCTCGCCTCCGACTCGCGCTATCCTTCGGTCTATCAGCTGGCGCCCTCGCCGGAGAGCGCCTTGACCGTCCCCAGAGTGCCTCCCGGTCAGGTGCCGACGAAGATGGACTCTTTCGCAGCCCCGATCGCCGGCGCCCTGACCCTCAATCCGCAGAATGTCCAGTCGGCCAGGGACTTCTGGTCCGCCCTCGATCTCGAGAAGCGCCCGCCCGGGGTCGACTACTTCTTCTTCGGCTGCGCCGCGCACAAGACCACGGTCCGCAACGAGTGGGATGCTCCAACCCTCGCGCCGATCGAGCGGCTTCAGGGCGGCGACGGCACGGTGCCGATCTCGAGCGCCATCTTCGCGGCGCTGCCGCACGGTTTCTCGCTGAAGAAGCACAGCAGCATCTTCGAGGATCGGGAGCTGCGCCGGTCGCTCTATCGTTTTCTCGACGCGCCGGCGGGGATCAAGCCGCAAGCGGCCGACGCCGTCGCCCCGGTCGGCAACCGCGGCGCCTTCGGCATCAGTGTCGACAAAGACGCCTACACCGTTGGTGAGCCGATCGAGATCGTCGCCTCCTACAACCAGGAGGTCGTGGACCCGGCGGAGTTCTTCGAGATCGTCGGCCTCGACGCCGACACCGGGAGGCCAGATCTCGACAAGCAACCGATCGAAATGAGGGTCGACTTCCATGGCGTCGAGCTGACCAGCTTCTCGGTCGTCGTCACGCCCGACCTGTCCCCCGGGCTCTACGAGCTGCGCCCGGCGCGCGAGGTCGACGACCCCGAGCCCACTCTCTTCGTGGTGGTGGAATCCCATGGCTGAGCAGGAAGAGCTGACCCAAGTCCGCAACGCGGTCCTCACCTGGGCGTTCGAGAACGGCATCCTGGCCGACAGCGCCCAGGGCGACGAAGGCGTCGGCCAGGGCGATCCGTCGATCCTGCCCTTCGAGGCCCGGCACGCCGAGTACTTCCGGACGCGCAAGGTCGTCAGGGTGCTCACGACCGACGTCAAGCGCGAGGACACGCTTACGATCTACTCGCGGCTGCGGATCGCCAAAGCCAAGATCGCCGAGCTCAAGCGCCTCTTCGACGCGGCCTTCGCCGACAGCCAGATCGTCCTCGAGATCGACATCTCCAAGCCCTACCGGGTCGACCAGGCGGTCCAGGTCTACGGCAAGTTCGTGCCGATTCACTACGCCGGCAAACGCATCGCCTGCTGCTCCTCGGTCGGCCTCGGCAACCAGCGCAACGCCGGGACCCTCACCGCCCTGGCTCGCTCGATCGACGAGGGCGAGCTCTTCGGCATCTCCTGCAACCATGTGGTCGGAGGATGCAACACCGCTCGCCCCGGAACGCCCATCGTCGTGCCGGGAATCCAGGACGTGAGCGCGGCGCACCCCGAGATCCACGTCATCGGCGTCCACTACTCCGCCGCGCCGATGAGTCAAGGCTTGCCCGCGGTCTCCGACATCTCGCGCAACAGCGACCTCGCCTGCTTCCGTGTCCACGACCCGGATCGATTGAGCTCGATGCAGGGGAGCGGGGAGGGTGCCTACGACACGCCGACGACCTTCGCCAGGATCCGGGAGGGGCTGCCGGTGAAGAAGTGGGGGCGCTCGACCGGGCTGAGCCGGGGCACGGTCACCAACATCATCAAGGGCGGTGAGTACGTCGAGTACAACGTCACCAGCTTCTACGGGCCGCTCAACTCACAGGTCTTCAAGGGCACGGTCTACTTCAACGAGGTCTACGAAGTCGCGCCCTCGGGGCGACAGTTCTCCCTCGGAGGGGATTCCGGGGGCCTGGTGGTGAGCAACACCACCGGAGCGGACAGGGCCGTCGGCATCGTCGTCGCCGGCGGGCGAGAGAAGAGCCTCGTCCTGCCGCTCAAGCCGATGCTCAAGATCCTCGGGCTGGAGCTGGTCGGCGGGCACAACGTCTGACCGGCAGCCAGCGGGCTTGCACCGCCCCTCACTGGTGCCACCCGCTTGGTGAGCTTGGTGAAGCTGGCTTGGTGCTTGGTGAAGGGGCGGCCGGTCGGCCGGCACCGTCTATTGGCCGGCGGGCAGGGTGTACTCGAACGAGTAGAGGTGCTGGCCGTTCTCGATCTCGATCGACATGGTGCCGGCGAGCCCCGCCAGCTCGCCGGTGCCCGACGCCGGGACCACGGAGATGGTGAGCTCCTGCGCCGCGGGCGTCATCGTGCCCGAGTGCTGGAGCAGAAAGCTGCCCTCGCGGCCGTCCAGGGTGCCGGTCACCCGCTCGATCGCGACGTAGCCGGCGGAGCCTTCGGCGGGGGAGCCGCCCGTGAGCATCTCTCCCTGGCTGGTGGCGACCAGGTCCCCCGCGAACACCTTGTCGATCGACATCCGCCCGACCTTGGCGTCCGCCGCCTGGTTGTAGCTCTCCAGGGGCTTCATGGTGACCTCGAAGCTGCCGGCTGGCTCGCTGGATCTCGTCGTTCCCGTCCATTCCCATCTCCTCCGCCTCGCACCAGGATAGCCCGCCCGGCGCAGCCAGCCCGACGAGCAGGAGCAGCGCCGTCCGCACTGCCGCCCGGGTGCGCATCGCGAGTCTGTCGAGCGCTGCCGGCTGACCCATGCGCTGGAGTCTAACTCCGCCCCGGCTCCTGAGGCTGGCAGTTCCCCGGGGCTCGGTCTTTTTGGATAGGATCCCAGCAAACGTCAACTCCGAGGAGGACCGACACCATGAGTTTGAAGCGATTCCTTTGTTTCGTCGCCGTCGTCGTGCTGACCGTGATGCCGCTCGCCGCCCAGGAGCCCCAGGCCGAGATGAGCGCCGAGGATGCGGCCATGATGGAGGCCTGGATGAAGGCCGGGGCGCCCGGCGAGGCGCACGCGCGGCTGGCCCGGTCCGAGGGCACCTGGAAGATGGTGATCAGCAGCTGGATGGACCCGTCGGCGCCGCCGATGGTCTCCGAGGGCGTCTCCGAGCAGAAGATGATCCTCGACGGCCGGGTGCTCGAGCAGCGGGCGAAGAGCGACATGATGGGCATGCCGTTCGACGGTCTCGGGCATCAGGGCTACGACAACGTCACCGGCAAGTACTGGGCGAGTTGGATGGACAGCATGAGCACCGGCGGCTTCATGAGCCACGGCACCTACGACGCGGCCAGCGACTCGATCACCCTGCACGGCGAGTACGCGGACCCCATGGGCGCGGGCCCGATCGTGGTGCGAGCGGTGAGCCGCGAAGAGGGCCCCGACAAGCAGGTCTTCGAGTGGTACGAGACCCGCGCCGGTGGCGACGAGATGAAGACGATGGAGATCGTCTACACGCGGCAGTAGGGCGGGAGGTCCTTCTTTTCGCGCCGGCCTCGGCAGGTCGCCCCACTCGGAGGCGGGGCAAGGTGAGGCGGCCGGGTATCGGAGACGGCGTGACAGCCGAGACGCGGATCCGCCGCGCTCGCTGGTATGCTCAATCCGGCACTCGGAAGGGGGTAGTCATGAAGTGGGCTTCGCATCTGATTCAAGCGGCGGGCATCTGTGCCGCCATGGCCGTGGCGGGCTGCGCGGACAAGACAGCCGAGCAGCCGGCCGCGCCGGTCAAGACCGAGGAGCAGCTGCGCCAGGAGGCGGAGGCCGCTCAGCGGCAGCAGGAGACGGCGGCGCTCGCCGAGCGGCGGGGCCAGCTGGCCGCCGCGGCTCGCGTGCTGCAGGGGCAGCCGGGCGGTGGCGAGGTGGTGCCGGCGGCGCTGGAGCAGAGCGTCGGGGCGCTGGCCGCGCCGCTCGCTGAAGCCGAACGCCTGCTCGGCGCGCTCGAACAGGCGGCCGACGGCGACTGGGAGGCGGCGCGGCAGCGGCTCGATACCGCGCTCGGGGAGCTCGAGGCGGCCCGAGCCACGGCGGCGGCGGCGGCCTCGGCCTGGGCCGAGCGGCAAGCGGAGGCGGCGGCCGCGGCCGGCGAGGGGGTCTCGCGGGTCGATCCCAAGACCGGGCTGATCGAGGGACTAGACGGCGGCCAGTACGAGCCCTACCTCGTCTCGGTGGTCGAGCGGACGCAGCGCGCCCTGCGCCGCACTGGCCACTACGCCGGCCCGGTCGACGGCGACCTGGACCTGGCGACGATGGAAGTGGTGGCCCGCTTCCAGTCGGAGAAGGGTCTCCAGAAGAGCGGCGTGCCCTCGCCGATGACCCGCGCCCTCCTGTTCGCCGGGGCCTGAGCCCGCGAGAGCTCGTCCTGGCTTTGGGGAGACGCTGACTACTGCGTCGGCGGCGGCGTATCGCACTCGCACCGCGCGCTGTCGCGGCCCGCTGGACAAGCCCCCGGCAGCGTGACGCACCTGCCCCGACCGGGATGTGCCCGACCGGGATGTGCCACCCACGTGGTGAAGGCTCACACCAGCGGGATGGCGCAGCTGGTGGGCTGCGATGATCATGGTTCGGGGATGCTGTCGCAGATCAATTCGCCGTAAGAATCGAAGCCGCTGACAAACTTATCGGTGGGACAGAAAACAGACCTGATGCGCTCGTGCTGCGAAGGTCCGCCGCGAACCGGCCACACATAGTTGTTGCCGGTCCTGAGGTCGTTGCTGACGTAGCCGCCGTAGAGGGTCGCGATCCAGGCAATCGTGGGGTTGTAGGCGATGGTAGTCGACGACCAGTAGAGGGACGACACCACCACACCGGAGGCCCACTCACTGTCGGGGTCGTCGTCAGTGTAACAACCGGCAGTCAATGACTGATTGCCAACGATCTTGGGCTCGGTATCGCAACTCGAATCCAGTATCCCCTCCCACTCCTCATTTGTCGGCAGCCGCCAGTCCCCCGGCCGAGAGCCATCCGTGAGTCCGCACACGCCATCCTGCAGCTGGGCCGCATATGCGTTCGCCGTCTCCCAGGTCTTGGGAGTGTCATAGCAGCCCAGGTTCTCGAGCCAAATCAGCCCCGTTACCGTGTCCGTCACCGTGCCGTTGGTGCAGGCCACGAAGCGTTTCGTGGAGTTGAAACACGGGCCCGCAGGGTTCCCCAGGCCCGCCAGATTCGAGCCGTCGCCAGTGAACGATGTCGCATCGATGTTGCCATCCACCGAGAGTTGGGTGGCTGCAGGAGCCGCCCTCGTGCCGGGTAGTTCGCTCCTGCTCGGGCGTTTCGCCTCTTCTACCGCAGTGGACTCCTGGGTGCTCGAAGCTGACTCGGCACCCTCCCTCTCGACAGCCAGGTAGCTCTTCACAACCTCGAGCGCCGCCTCGAACTCCACCTCGCTCGGCCCCGCCGTTACCTCGAACAGGCTCGGCGACGACCACTCCGAGGGCTGTCGCCTACTCACGGCCAGCAGCGACCAGGCGTACTGACCGCCACGCTCCAAGCAAGACTCCAGAGGCGGCGTCCACGATGAGGCTGAGCCAGGGATCTCCTGTTCAAGCACTGGTTCGACCTCACGCTTCTCCTGGCCGACCCGGTACACGACCAGTTCATAGCTCTTCGCTCCGGCGACAGCCCCCCAACTGAACGTGGGACAGGTATTCCCGATCAGGACGAGCTTCGAGGCGTCGCCTGGCGATACCGCGACGGGCTTCGACCCGGCCCAGACAGCCGTTGCCACCCACAACCCACAGAGTCCACCCAGAAGCACTCGCTGCACACGCATACGGCCCTCCTCGTTCGTCTGTACTCACCGGCAGCCCGGCTGAGAACGAGGACCCGTGAGTCCCATCGACCCCGAGGCCCCCCGGGTGTGCCGTTATCGGGACAGATCTGACGCTACGCCTGGCGGCCTGGATTCACACCACCCGGCCGGGCAGGCCGAGCAGGTTGGCCCCAGCACCCCCGCCATGCCGCCGTTCCAAGGCAAAATGCTTGGAACGGCAACCTCGCAGGCCGGGGTAAGGGCTACGTCCTCCCAGGCCGGTCAGGGGGCGCTTCTCAGCCGTTTGGACAGACAGATCGCCTGCCGCCGCCCGTCAGTCCCTCGAACTTCCCGGTGCCGCCGTGGTAGTACCACTTGCCGGTTCCACGCGGGGTAGGGTCCCCGGCGGGGGCTCCCCCCAGCCCCCCGGCTGGGCCTGTCGGCAGCTGGGGCACTTGAACTTGGCGACGACGGACGAGTACTTGCGGGGCCTGGGGGCCGGGGAGCACGTCGAGAAGGTCAGGGACCTGGAGTGGTAGGACGGGCGAGCCAGGGCGGGAGTAGGTGACGCGAGGCAGTCAATCGGTCGGCCGGGGCGTTACAGGGCCGCGGGCAGGGGTTTGAGGGGTCTACAGATAACCCCTGGATAACCCGGCTCCCGAGCCAAAGACTCACCCCAAAGGAGCGGCTGTGTAAACCGATTGGTGTGAGTAACTTAGATGGAGCCGACGAGCGGACTCGAACCGCTGACCTGCTGATTACGAATCAGCTGCTCTACCAACTGAGCTACGTCGGCCTGGAGATGTCACCGGCCGCGGGCAGGGGAGCCGTTGGCCGAGTGAAGATAGTAGGGCATGCTCTCGTGGCGGCGCAAGACGGCGGGGCGTCCGGCCACCTCCCACCGCTCGTCGATCCCCGCCAACCTGCAGCAGGTCTCCCACAGCCGCTCGCGCTCCCCCGGCCGCTCCTTGCTCCACGGCCCGAGATGGGTCGCGACCTGCCGGCGATCGAACCAGAACCGCCCGCTGGTGAACCCCGCCTCGCGGCAGGCGGCCAGCCAGACGATGGTGTCGGCGCCCTCCTCTGGGGTGCGGAGGCGCTTGCCGAGAAGGCGCTGGAAGCGGGGCAGGGAGCGCTCGACGCCGGGCGTGGTCGCCCAGCCCGGGTGCATGGCGTTGCAGGCGATGCCGTGATCCGCCAGGCGGTCGGCCAGGAGCTCGTTGAGCACGACCTGCGCCCGCTTGGTCCGGGCGTAGGCCTTGACGCCGTCGTAGGGCCGGCCGGGCTCGAGCAGCTGGTCGACGTCGAGGCGGACGCCGTACATGCCGCCGGAGGAGACCAGCAGGACGCGGGCGTCCGGGCTCCGCAGCAGGCGCGGCAGTAGGAGCCGGGTGAGGAGCAGGGGTCCGACGACGTGCACCGCGAAGGTCAGCTCGAGGCCGTCGGGCGTGGTCTGGCGTTCGGCCGGCAGGAGGCCCGCGTTGTGGATCAGGACGTCGACCCGGCGGTCGGTGAAGCGCTTGGCCAGCCGGCGGATCGAGCCCTGGTCGGCGAGGTCGACGGTCTCGAGGTAGACCTTGGGGTTGCCGGTGGCGTGGCGGATCTCGTCCCGCGCCTGGCGGCCGCGCTCCGCCGAGCGGCAGAGCAGCCAGACCTTGGCGCCGAGAGCCGCGAGCGCCTGCGCGGTGGCCTTGCCGAGACCCGAGTTGGCGCCGGTGACGAGGAAGGAGCGCCCCCCGAGGTCGACCTCGAGGTCCTCCGGCCGGAAGCCCAAGCGGTGGCGCCGGAAGCCGCCGCGGTCGAAGGAGAAGAGGATCGAGCGGTCGAGGATGGAGTCGAACAGGCCCACGAGGGTGCCTTCGACGCCCGGCTGCCTACGGTGGCAGCGCCAGGTCGATCTCCTTCAACCGCCGCAGCTCTTCCTCGAGGCGCGCCACCTCCTCGTTGAAGCCCCCCACCTGGCCTCGCAGCCGGGCCAGCTGCCGCTCGAGCTGGGCGATCCGCTCCTGCTTGGCCTGGGCCTCGCCCTCGACACGGCCCATCTCCTGCTGCAGGGCGATGACGGCGCGGGCGGTCTCGGCGCGCAGCTGCTGGATGCCGGCGGCGAGCTCGTCGCTCATCTCCTGCAGCCGGGCCGCCTGGCGCTGGAGGTCGAGGATCAGGTTCGCCTGGGGGGCGTAGCGGGAGTCGGGGTGGTCCCGGAGCACGCGCCGGAGGAGCTCGGCGGCCCGGGCGTCGTCGCGCAGCAGGCTGTCGGGCCGCGAGTGGATGAGGGCCAGCCGGTAGAGGGCGTGGGCCTCGCGCGACCCGCCGGTGGCGCGATCGAGGACCTGCCGGTAGGCCCGGGCGGCCTCCTCGAGGTCGCCGGCGCGGTAGGCGCGGTCGGCGCGGGTGTCGAAGGAGACGGAGACGCAGGCGGCGCAGAGGACCGCGCCGATCAGCGCCTGGAGCGGCACTTGGCGCACGGCGCCTACTCTAACGGGCTTTGGCGCGCCGGCCCAGGGACAGGCTCGTCTACTCGGAGCTGACGCCGACCTCGAAGATTGAGGCGAAGGGTTTCAGCCGGTCGCTGGTCAGGGCTTCTTGCCAGGCGTCGCCGGGCATCCGGCGCTGGTACCGCAGCAGCGGGTGATCGGCCGCGTCACGCTCCTGCTCGATATTCTCGATGTGCCGCAGAAGCCGCCGCCAGCCCTCCATCTGATAGCAGATCTCGACGACTCGATAGGTGATCAACTCGACTGAGCGCAGGTTTGTTCGGCTGTTCCACCCCATGCCCCCATCTCTCCCTCGCCAGGCCTGCGCGATCCGTTACTTGAGCACGACCAGCGCCACGCGGCGGTTCCGGGCGCGGTCGTCCCGGCTGCCGTTGTCGGCGATCGGCTCGGTCTCGCCGTAGGAGATGACGGCCATCCGGTGCAGCGGCAGGCCGCCTTCCTGGTTGAGGAAGCGGCGCACGCTCTCGGCCCGGCGGGCGCCGAGGCGGAGGTTGTACTCGTCGGGGCCGATGTCGTCGGTGTGACCCTGGATCTCGACGTAGATGTCGGTCCCGTGATCGGGGAGCTCGCCGGCGAAGAGCTTGAGGGCGCTCTTGGCCTCGTCCGAGAGATCGGCCTCGTCGAAGCCGAAGCGGACGCCGTCCTCGTCGGTCAGCACGGTCTCGTAGAGGAACTTGCCCTCGGCCAGCTTGCCGGCGGCGATGGCGCGCTCGAGCGCCTCGCCGGCGGTCTTGGAGAGCTCGCCGAGCTGCTGGTCGTGCTCGGCGATGGCGGTCTGGTTGGCCTCGACCAGGCCTTCGACCTCGTCGATGCGGACGGCGGTGCGCTCTTCGAGCTCGACCAGTTCGCCGCGAACGTAGTTCTTGCTGGCACAGCCGGCGGCGAGCAGGACGAGCGGGATGACGGAAAGCCAGAGGACTCTGTTGCGCATCGCGGATACCTCCGTGTCGGGTGACGGTCAGCTTTCGGCCGTGGCGGCCTTCGGTGTCGAGGGCGGCGAAGGACTCGCCGGTGAAGCTGACGGCGGAGGGGTTTTGGCGGGGACAGAGGAACCGCGATCCCCCTCCGGCCGTCGTGGATCTTTAGAAGGTCCGGCCTCCCAGCGGGCGAAAGCCTGCTTCACCGATTCCGATTGCATGTCGATCTGGCCGCGAAAGCTGGCGCCACTCTCGATAGTGACCCGTGGTGACACCGCGCTTCCCTGGACCTTTCCGGCCTGCCTGATGACCACTTCGTCGACACCGTACAGATTGCCGGCAACTTCTCCCTCAACGACGACACGTTTGCCGTAGACGTCGGCCGTCAGGCGACCGCTTCGGCCTACGGTGACGGAGTGCTGCCGGACCACGACCTCTCCTTCCAACTGCCCTTCAATGAGCAGATCCTCCTCCCCGGTGAGGTCGCCCCTGATGGTGACCGAGGGTCCCAGGCGGGCCGGTGGCCGGTCGGAAGGCGGTGAGGGCTCGCGTGCTCCACGGGTGGGGAACTCGGGAGACGGCTCCAACTCATTTCGCTTCCAGGCCATCGATCAGCTCTCGGGATTCGACTGGGGGCCGGACATGACCCTCTCCTATCGCAACAGCGGTGCCAGGTTGCCCGGCAGACGGCAAGTTCCTTGCTTTGAGGGGTTTGGGCTATGGACAACGATTGGATCGAGCCGTCGCCGCGGGTGGGGAGTAGGGAGTTATTCCCTAGCGGAGTAGAGTCGGACGACGGTCGGCACGGAGGTCGACCGCCACGGGCGCGGGGCGGGGCACGCTCGTGACCTGGACCACGGACGCTGTCGGGAGGTGGAGGGGAATGGCCGAGAGGTCGCTCGAGATCCTGGTGATCGACGACGAGGCCGCGATGCGCGAGGTGCTCGAGATGCGCCTCGGCGGCTGGGGCTACGAGGTCCATCTGGCCGAGACCGCCGCCGAGGGGCTGGCGATCGCCGAGCGCGAGGCGCCGGACGTGGTGATCTCGGACGTCGCGCTGCCCGACCGTTCGGGGCTCGAGCTGGTGGGCGCCCTGCGCGAGCTCGACCCGGAGCGGCCGGTGATCCTGATCACCGCCTACGGCACGATCGACGCCGCGGTCGAGGCGATGAAGCTGGGCGCCCTGGACTTCCTGACCAAGCCGCTCGACTACGAGAAGCTGGCGGCGACGCTCGAGGCGGCGGCCGGCGAGGTGGCGCGCCGCGCCGAGGCGCGCGAGCTCGAGGCGCGGCTGGCCGGCCGCTCGACCTTCATGGGTCTGGTCGGCGGCTCGCCGAAGATGCTCGAGCTCTACGAGACGCTGCGGGTGCTGGGGCAGAACGACGCCTCGGTGCTGCTGACCGGCGAGAGCGGCACCGGCAAGGAGCTGGCGGCGCGCTCGATCCACGCGCTGAGCCGCCGGGTCAACGGCCCCTTCGTGGCGGTCAACTCGGCGGCCATCCCCGAGGGGCTGACCGAGAGCGAGCTGTTCGGGCACGAGAAGGGCGCCTTCACCGGCGCCTCGGGCCGCCGGCCGGGCTTCTTCGAGCAGGCCCACGAGGGCACGCTGTTTCTCGACGAGATCAGCGAGATGCCGGCGCTGCTCCAGGCCAAGCTGTTGCGGGTGCTCGAGGACGGCCGGGTGCGCCGGGTGGGCGGCGGCAAGGAGCGGCAGGTCGACGTGCGGGTGCTGGCGGCGACCAACCTGGACCCGGCCGACGCCATCTCTCGCAAGCGACTGCGCCAGGACCTCTACTACCGGCTCAACGTCTTCACCGTGGCGCTGCCGCCGCTGCGCGAGCGGGTCGCCGACGTGCCGCTGCTGGGGCAGTACTTCATCGGCCGGTTCAACGACAAGCACGGCGCCGCGGTGCGCGGCGCGGCGCCCGAAGTGCTGGAACGGCTGGCGGCCTTCGACTGGCCCGGCAACGTGCGCGAGCTGCGCAACGTGGTCGAGCGGGCGGTGATCCTGGCCCGCGAGGGCTGGATCGAGCGCGCCCACCTGCCGCCCTATCTGCGGCGCGCGCCGGAGGCGAAGGGCGTCATCACCCTGCCCGCCGGGGCGACCGCCGCCGAGGCGGAGAAGATCCTCATCCTCGAGACCCTGGAACGGCTCGACAACAACAAGAGCCGCGCCGCCCGCCACCTGGGCCTGGACGTCAAGACGATCCGCAGCAAGCTCAAGGGCTACGCCGCCGAAGGCGAGTAGGTGCCTGCGGTGGCAAGCTCCCTGTCTCGCCGTGTCGCAGCTGCGGAGCCCTGCCCGGAGCCCGGAGCCCCGGAGCCCGGTGGCAGGGGATCTGGCGGCTCGACGGCGCATCGGTTTGCGGCGAGGAGCGGCCGTTGAGGGTCGCCAGCAAGCTGGCTCTGGGCTGGGGGTTGCTCATCGTCCTGTTCCTGGGCATCCTGGCCTACGACCTGTCGCTGGTGAACCGGCTGGCGCGGGTCAACCAGGGCCTGTCCGAGATCGAGTTCCGCGCCGCCGCGGTGTCGCTCGAGCAGAGCCGGCGGCTGGCGGCGCTCGAGGAGTTCTCGCGCAAGCTGCTGGTGACCCGCGACCCGGCCTACGCCGAGCGGCTGACGGGGCTGGCGGCCGACTTCGAGGCCGGCCTGCGCGAGCTGCGCTTCCTGCCCCTGTCGCCCGACGAGCTGACCGAGGTGGAACGGCTGGCCGACGGCTGGCGGCGGCTGCCTCTGACGGCCATCGCGGACGAGGCGACGCGGGTCGAGCGGGGCGGGGAGGAGGAGCGCCGGCTGGCGGTCGAGCTGGTGGCCGCCTTCGGCGAGCTGCGGGCGCAGGCTACCTCGGTGACCAGCGCCACCCAGTTGGCGGTAGCCGCCAAGGTGGCGGCGGCGGCGCGGGCCAGCGGTCGCGCCCGCACCCTCTCGTGGCTGCTGGTGGGGCTCGCCCTGGCGGTCAGCCTGGCGGTCCTCTGGCTCACCCTGCGCTCGCTCAACCGGCCGCTCAAGCGGCTGACCGAGGGTATCCGGGAGGTCTCGCACGGCCGCTTCACCTACCGCCCGGGCCCGGCGCGGGGCGACGAGTTCTCGCGCCTCGAGGCCAGCTTCAACGAGATGGTCGAGCGGCTGGGCGAGCTCGACGAGGCCAAGCGCCGGTTCGTGTCGCACGTCTCGCACGAGCTCAAGACGCCGCTGGTCGCCACCGAAGAGACCAACAAGCTGCTGCTCGAGGAGATCCCGGGGCCGCTCAACCCGCGTCAGAAGCGCCTGGTCGAGCTCAACCTCCAGGGCAGCCGGCGGCTGGCCGGGATGATCGACAAGCTGCTCGAGCTGTCGCGGCTCGAGGCCGAGGGGGCGGCCTACGACTTCCGCCGTCGCGACCTCACGCGGGTGGTGCGCGAAGCCGTCGAGAGCTTCGCCGCCCTGGTCGACGAGCGCGGCCTGGAGCTGACGCTGGCGGACGATGCCGGGGTGCACGGCGGCGTGCCCAAGGGCGAGGTGCCCAAAGGCGAGGTGCCCAGCGACGAGGTGCCCAGGGGAGAGGTCCCCGTCGCCTGCGACCGCGACCGCATTCTGCAGGTGGTCGGCAACCTGCTCGAGAACGCGATCAAGTTCTCCCCCGAGGGCGGCGGATCGTGGTGCGGGTCTTCGCCGACGCGGACGGGGCAGGCAAGGGCCGGGCGGTGGTCGAAGTGGCCGATCAGGGCCCCGGGGTGCCGGCCGCGGCGCGCCAGCGGATCTTCGAGCGGTTCGTCCAGCTCGACCCCGCCCCGCGCGGCGACGGCGGCAACGGCCGCGGCGTCGGGCTGGGCCTGGCGATCTGCCGCGAGATCGTCGACGCCCACCAGGGCGAGATATGGGCCGCGGGCAACCGGCCGGCGGGTAGCGTCTTCGGCTTCTCGCTGCCGC